>CAVQUQ010000020.1:0-273008 GCA_963716835.1 uncultured Alphaproteobacteria bacterium
CTCGACTGCAAGGCGGTGGAGGCGGACGGCACCTTCGAAGGCTACGCCTCGATCTTCAACCGCGAGGACATGGGGCACGACATCGTGCTGCCCGGCGCGTTCCGCGACAGCCTCGCCGCGCGCGGCTCGCTCGGCATCAAGCTGCTGTTCCAGCACGATGCCGATCAGCCGATCGGCGTGTGGACCTCGCTCGAGGAGAACAGCCGCGGGCTCTTCGCGCGAGGCCGGCTGATGCGCGACGTGGCGAAGGCGCGCGAGGTGCATTCTCTGATGCGCGCCGGCGCGCTCGACGGGCTCTCGATCGGCTTTCGCACGGTGAAAGGGCGGCGCGATCGCACAACCGGTGTGCGCCGGCTGGAGAAGGTCGATCTCTGGGAGATCTCGATCGTGACGTTTCCGCTGCTGCCGGAGGCGCGCGTCGCGGCGGTGAAGTCGCGTCCCTTCGAGGAAGCGCAGCCGGCGGCGCGGGACTTCGAACGCTGGCTCACGCGCGAGGCCGGGCTGACGCGGAGCGAAGCGCGCGCCTTCATGGGCGCGGGTTTTCTCGGCCTCAAGGCTCTGCGGGATGCGAGTGCAGACGGCAGGGGCGACGCGCGGCTACGCTGCAATTAAGAGATGCCGCGCGTTCTTGCGCACGAACCTCGAGAGAGTAGACGATGCAGCGCGTGTGCTGCGGTCACCGGGCTCCGGCTGCGCCGGAGCCGGGTGAGGGGAGCGGATCAAGACCGTCGCATGCAATCGAAGGAAAGACAGACGATGGAGCACCAATCACTCGAGACGAAAGCGCAGGCGCACGACGTCGGCTCGGCTTTCGAAGATTTCATGCGCGCCTTCGAGGCCTTCCGCGAGACGAACGACGAGCGGCTCGTCTCGCTCGAGCGGCGCTCGGCGGCGGACCCGCTGACCGACGAGAAGCTGGCGCGCATCGATCGGACGCTCGATGAAGCCAAGCGCATCGCCGACGAGCTGGCGATCAAGGCGGCGCGGCCGAGGCTCGGCGGCGGCGCGACGAGCGCGCCGGCGGTTCGCGAGCACAAGGCCGCGTTCGAGACTTACGTCCGCAACGGCGAGGACGGCAGTCTGCGCGCTCTCGAGCAGAAGGCGCTCTCGGTCGGCACCGGGACAGACGGCGGCTACCTCGTGCCGGACGAGATCGAGCGCGCCGTGAACCGTGCGGTCAAGGACGTGTCGCCGATCCGCGCTCTCGCCAGCATTCGCCAGGTGTCGGGCTCGGTCTACGCAAGCCGTTCGCCGTCAGCGGGGCGGAGACCGGCTGGGTGGCCGAGACCGCGGCCCGGCCCGAGACCGACAGCCCGGTGCTTGCGGCGCTCTCGGAAATGAGCTTCCCGACGATGGAGCTCTACGCCATGCCGGCGGCGACGGCGGCGCTGCTCGAGGACTCGGCGGTCAACATCGACGAGTGGATCGCCGAGGAGGTGCGCGACGCGTTCGCCCAGCAGGAGGGCACGGCGTTCGTCACCGGCAACGGCACCGCCAAGCCCAAGGGCTTCCTCAACTACACGAAAGTCGACAACGCCTCGTGGAGCTGGGGCAACATCGGCTTCATCAAGACGGGCGTGAACGGCGCCTTCCCGACTGCGTCGGCGACCGTCAACCCGTGCGACAAGCTGATCGACCTCGCCTACACGGTGAAATCCCAATACCGCGGCAACGGCACGTTCGTGTTCAACCGCGCGACGCAGGCCGTGGTGCGCAAGATGAAGGATGCCGAGGGCAACTATGTCTGGCAGCCCGCGGCCAAGGCCGGCGAGCCGTCCTTGCTCCTCGGGTATCCGGTCGTCGAATCCGAGGACATGCCGGCGATCGCGACCGACAGCACCTCGGTGGCGTTCGGCGATTTCCGGCGCGGCTATCTGATCGTCGACCGGGTCGGCATCCGCGTGCTGCGCGATCCCTACAGCTCGAAGCCCTACGTGCTCTTCTACACGACGAAGCGCGTCGGCGGCGGCGTGCAGGACTTCGACGCGATCAAGCTTTTGAAGTTCGCGGCTTGATGCAGCTCACGCGCCGCGTCGCGCGCCGTCCGGCGCGCTGGCGCTCCGCATGGGCGGGCCACTGGGCCCGGCGCGCCTTGCGCGCTGGGCCGCTTTGCGGCCGCGTCAACGCGAGGTTCATCCTTCGGCGGCGTCAGCCGCCGGGGAGCAAGGCGACCCGCCGCTAGTGCGGCGCCCCTGCGGAGGGCGCCCGCGCGTCAGCGTGGAACAGCGCCCGTGAGCAAGCTAACCGCGCGGGTTCCCCTCCCTCCCGCGCGGCCAAGGACGGGGCTGCTGGCGTTCCCCCCGGCGGCCCCGTCCGCATTTCTCAAAAAGCGAGCAGAGGTAACGGATGGCCCTCGTCCTCACGAGCGGGCCCGCGTCGGAGCCGGTGACGGTCGCCGAGGCGAAGGCTCATCTGCGCCTCGACGGCAACGCCGAGGATCTTCTGATCGCGAGCCTCATTCTCACGTCCCGGCTGCATATCGAGGCGGCGATGGGTCTGGCGCTCATCACGCAGAGCTGGCAGCTCATCCTCGACCGCTGGCCGAGCTGGCCCGAGGTTCCGATGCCGCTGCGCCCAATTCAGAGCATCACATCGGTCAACGTGCTCGCGGCCGACGGCGCGGCGGAGACAATGGCTGCGTCGGGATACATCCTCGATCAGCACGGATGGCCGCCGCGGCTCATCCGCACGGGCGTGAGCTGGCCGGCGCCTGGCCGCGTCGCGGGGGGAATTGAGATCGCATTCACGGCCGGTTATGGCGCGGAGGCGAGCGACGTGCCGGCGCCGATCCGCCAGGCGCTCCTCATGCTTGTCGCGCACTGGTACGAGCATCGCGACCCGATCGAGATCGGCTCGACGGTCATTACCATTCCCTCGGGCGTGTCGGAGCTGCTCGCGCCCTACCGGGAGGCGCACCTATGAGCGAGATTTCGATCGGGCGCCCTGTCCCTGCGTTTCGCGCTGCAGGCTCCCATCAGGACTGATGACGGCGGGGGCGGCGCGGCCGTGACCTGGGGGCTCATCGCGGAAGTGTGGGGCGCGCTGCGGGCGGTGGCGGGCGGCGAGAGCGTCGAGGCCGATGGCGTTCGCGGCCGGCTCACGCACGAGATCTGGATTCGCTACCGCGAGGGCATGCAGGCCGACATGCGCTTCGTCCTCGGCCCGCGGGTCTTCGACATCCGCGCCGTCATTGCGCACGGCTGGCGGCACCGCTTTCTCAAATGCCTGGTCGAGGAGCGGGTGGCATGAAGATCGGCGTAGCGATTGCCGGCATCGGCAACAACAGTGCCGCAACGCTGTTGGCGGGGCTTCGCGATCGCGTGCTGCGCGAAATTCAAGCGCGGACGCTTCGGGGAAACGGCGGGCGCGGGAATGTCGCACGGGATGTCATCGATGATGCCGGGAAGCAGCCTCCACAGCCGGCGAGGTAAGTCATGGCAAGCCCGGCCTGGGAGCTGCAGAAGGCCATACATGGCGCGCTGACGAGCGACGCGGAGGTCATCGCGCTGCTCGGGGGCGCGCGCGTCTACGACGACGTGCCGCGCGGCGCCGAGCTTCCCTATGCGACGTTCGGGGCCAGCACGGCGCGCGACTGGAGCACGGGCAGCGAGGCGGGCAGTGAGCACATGGTGACGCTCAATGTCTGGTCGCGGCATGCGGGCGAGCGGGAGGCGCACCTCATCATGAGCGCGGGGCGCGAAGCGCTCGACGAAGCCGAGATCGCAGTGGCCGGGCACCGGCTGATCAACATTCGCCATGAAGTGTCGGAGGCGTCGCGCGATGCCGATGGCGAGACCTATCGCGGCAGCATCCGTTTCCGTGCCGTGCTGGAGCCCACGTAGGCAGGGCAGGCAGCGGGCAAGAGGCAGTAGGAATCCAAAATGGCGGCACAGAAGGGCAAGGACCTGCTTCTCAAGGTCGACAGCGACGGGGCGGGGACTTTCACAACGGTGGCGGGCCTGAGAACGCGCGCAATCGCGTTCAATGCGGAAGCAGTCGACATCACGCACCAGGAGTCGGCCGGGCAGTGGCGGGAGCTGCTTGCGGGCGCGGGCGTCAAGCAGGCGCGCGTGACGGGGGCCGGCATCTTCAAGGACGCGGCGTCGGACGCTCTCGTGCGCAGCTACGTTTTCAACGGCACGATCCGCGACTGGCAGGTCGTGATCCCGGACTTCGGCACCGTCGAGGGCCCGTTCCAGATCTCGACCTTCGAGCTCACGGGGCGCCACGACGGCGAGGTCGCGTTCGAGATCGCGCTCGAGAGCGGCGGCGAGCTGACGTTTGCTGCAGATTAGTTGCCGGCGCAGTCCGCCGGTTCGAGGTAACGGCTTTCCACCCAGCCCAAGACCTTATCGATGCGAACGAACGTCCAATCGGTATCGCTCTGGATCACTTCGACGGTATCGCCTTTCTGAAACCCCAATGCTTGCTCCGGCTCTCCATTTGGCGTCTGCCGGAGCGCTGCGTCCTCTGTGATCCTGGCACAGGTCGGCTCGGCCGCCTGACCACTTGTCGGGGCGAGCGAGAGCGTGGAGAGCAACAGAACGAGCGCGAAGCAGGCGCGGAGGTCTGTCATTTGGGCCATCACATTTTTTTGAGATTGAGGAATGGAGGAGTGCCGAGCGGGCGCATCTCTATCAGGATCGATCATGGCTAACAATCACCGTGGCGAGATCGACGCCCATCTCGACGGCAAGATGTTTCGTTTGTGCCTCACGCTCGGCGCGCTGGCCGAGCTCGAAAGTGCGTTCGGCGACGCGGACATGCTGGCGCTGGCGACGCGCTTCGAGACGGGCCGCATCTCGGCGCGCGACTGTCAGCGCATCATAGGCGCGGGTCTGCGCGGCGCGGGCTACGAGATCACCGACGAGGAAGTGGGGGCGATGCAGGCCGAGCGGGGGGCGGCAGGCTTTGTCGCAATCGTCGCGGCGCTGCTTGCGGCGACATTCTCGAGCGCTGGGTCCGAAGGCGGCGCGCCGGCGGAGGCGCGCGCCTCGGGCCCTTTCCCTGGCGCGACGTAATGGCGATGGGGCTCGGGCTGCTCGGACTCGCGCCGGCGGCCTTCTGGTCCATGACGCCCGCCGAGCTCGAGGCCGCGATGCGGGGCCGGTTCGGGCAAGCGGCGTTCGAGGCGCCATTGTCACGAGCCGAGATGTCGTCACTGATGAAGCGATTTCCGGACGGGTGAGGAATAAGAATGGCAGGACCGAACGATCCGATCGAGACGTGGACGGTGGCGATCAACGCCGACACGAGCGCGCTGCAGGCAGAGCTGCGCGCGGCGGCAAGTCTCGGGCGGCAGTTCACGAACGCGCTCGGCAATGCCTTCGAAGGCGTGGCGATCAAGGGCAAGGGTCTCGGCGACGTCTTGCGCACGCTGGCGCTGAGGCTGTCGGAGATTGTGCTCAAGGCCGCCCTGCGCCCGCTCGAGCAGGGCTTCGGGAATTTCCTCACGGGGCTGTTCTCGGGCGGGGCCGGCTTCGCGAAGGGCGGCGTGATCGGGCAGGGCATGCCGGTGCCGTTCGCGCAAGGCGGCGTCATCCAGAGCCCGATCGCATTTCCGCTCGCCGGCGGACGGCTCGGGGTCGCGGGCGAGCGCGGGGCGGAAGCGATCCTGCCGCTCAGCCGCGGCCCCGACGGGCGGCTCGGCGTTGCGTCGCGCGGCGGCAGCGGCGTTGCCGTCACCTTCAACGTGACGACGCCGGATGCCGAGAGCTTCCGGCGCTCGGAGACGCAGGTTGCCGCGATGCTGGCGCGGGCCGTGGCGATGGGACAGCGGAATTTGTGAAGAGGTAGGCAGCAGGCAAGGCACGGCAACAGGCAGTAGTAGATCGTTGCGCTCCCGCTGCCTCGTGCCTGCTGCCTGATGCCTAACTTCCCGGATCATTCCATGACCTTCCACGACGTCCGCTTTCCGACGGAGATCTCGCGCGGGGCGCAGGGCGGGCCCGAGCGGCGCACGGACGTGGTCGTGCTCGGCTCGGGCTACGAGGAGCGGAATGCCCGCTGGGCCAACTCGCGGCGGAGCTACAATGCGGGCTACGGCATCACCTCGCTCGATGCATTGCATGCCGTGATCGCCTTCTTCGAGGAGCGGCGCGGGCGGCTCTACGGATTCCGCTGGCGCGACCATGCCGACTGGAAATCGTGCGCGCCGCAAGGGGTGGCAAGCGCGCTCGATCAGCTCATCGGCACGGGCGACGGCATGACGGCCGCGTTCGCGCTCAAGAAGACGTATGGGAGCACGCACGCGCCCTGGGCGCGGGAGATCAAGAAGCCGGTCGCGGGAACGGTGCTGATCGCGGTGGCCGGGGCGACCAAGACGCTCGGCGTGGATTTCACCGTTGATCTCGGCGAGCGGGACGATCACGTTTCTTCCGGGCCACATCCCTGCGACGGGACAGGCGGTCACGGCCGGCTTCGAGTTCGACGTGCCGGTGCGCTTCGACACCGACAAGCTCGAGGTCAGCCTCTCGGGGTTCCAGCACGGCGCCATCCCCAACATCCCGGTCGTCGAGATCCGCATATGAAGCAGCTTCCGGCCGAGCTCGCGGCGCATCTCGCGACGGGCGTCACCACGCTCTGCTGGTGCTGGCGCCTCACGCGGCGCGACGGGGCCGAGCAGGGGTTCACCGATCACGATCGCGACGTGGTCTTCGACGGCACGACGTTCGAGGCGGCGGCCGGCTTCACGGCGAGCGAGATCAAGGATGCGGTGGGCCTCTCCGTCGACAATCTCGAGGTCACGAGCGCGCTCTCGTCGGAGCGGCTCGCGGAAGGCGATCTTTCGGCCGGGCTCTATGACGATGCGAAGGTCGAGATCTTCCGCGTCAACTGGCAGGCACCCGAGCAGCGCGTGCTGATGCGCGCAGGCAGCCTCGGCGAGGTGAAGCGAGCTGGCGGCGCCTTCACCGCCGAGGTGCGGGGCCTCGCGCATTATCTGCAGCAGCCGAAGGGGCGGCTCTTTCAATACGCCTGCGACGCCGATCTCGGCGACGCGCGCTGCGGGATCGATCTCGAGGCGCCGGTCTTTCGCGGGACGGGAGCGGTGCTTCGAAGTCGCGAGCGCGCGCCGGTTCACGGCCGCCGGGCTCGATGCGTTTGCCTCGGGATGGTTCACGCATGGGCTTCTGACTTTCACGTCGGGCGCGGCGTCGGGGCAGGCAATTGAAGTGAAGCTGCATGCGAAGGCGGGGGATGTGGTCACGCTCGAGCTCTGGCAGCCGGCGGCGCTGCCGCTCGTCGCGGCGCAGACGTTCACGGTCTCGGCCGGCTGCGACAAGCAACTCGGGACGTGCCGGGCGAAGTTTGCAAATGCCGCGACCTTCCGCGGCTTCCCGCATATGCCCGGCAACGATTTCCTGACCGTCGTCAATCGGCCCGGGTCGTCGTCGAGCTGATCTGCAAGCAAGTGTCCGAATGGGAGCCCCCTCACCCTGACCCTCTCCCCAAGGGGAGAGGGGATTTTGTTGAGATGCCCGCCCGGCTATTTCCCTCTCCCCCTAGGGAGAGGGCGGTTCGCCGCGATCTTGGCGACTTAGGAGCCAAGTCGCAGGCGAACCGGGTGAGGGGGGCCTGACAAGTATCGAGGTCCTCGTGGCGGAAGCTGACGTCGCGGCGCACACGGCCGATGAGGTCGTGCGGCTGGCGCGGGCGTGGATCGGCACGCCCTATCATCACCAGGCGAGCGCAAGGGGCGTCGGCGCGGATTGCCTTGGCCTCATCCGCGGCGTCTGGCGCGATCTTTACGGGCAAGACGCCGAAGCGCCGCCAGCCTACTCGCGCGATTGGGCCGAGGCGTCGGGCCGGGAGACGCTGCTGATCGCTGCGCGTCGCCACTTGCGCGAGATCGGCATCGGCGATGCGGCGCCCGGAGATGTGCTGGTGTTTCGCTTGCGGACTGGCGCCATGGCCAAGCACGCGGGGATCATGGCGAGTGCGACGACCATGATCCATGCCACGGAAGATTGCGCGGCAGCCGAGATCGCGCTTGGCCGCTGGTGGCGCCGTCGCATCGCCGCGGCCTTCGCGTTTCCCGGGACGGTTCGCTGATGGCCACGCTCGCACTCTCCATCGCCGGTGCCGCAGCCGGCAGCGCGCTCTTGCCGTCGGGCGTCAGCTTCCTCGGCGCGACGATCTCGGGTGCGGCGCTCGGCTCGCGGATCGGCGCGCTCGCCGGCTCGTTCATCGATCAGACGCTGCTGGCGCCGTCCGGGCAGAGCACACCGCGCGAGGGACCGCGCCTTTCCGATCTCACGATCACGGCATCGACCGAGGGCGCGCCGATTCCCCGTCTCTACGGGCGGGCGCGGCTCGGGGGCCAAGTGATCTGGGCCGACGAGATCGCCGAGCGCGTCGTCACCTCGTCCGGCGAAAGCGGCGGCGGAAAGGGCCTTTCGGGCGCGAGAGGGCAAGGCGCGGCACGCATCGAGTATCGCTACTTCGCGAGCTTCGCCGTGGCGCTGGCGGAGGGGGCGATCAGCGGCATCGGGCGCGTGTGGGCGGATGCGCGCGAGCTCGATCTCTCGCGCGTGACGCACCGCATCTATCTCGGGGGCGAGACGCAGGAGCCGGACAGCCTGATCGCGGCGCGCGAAGGCGCGGAGCTCGCGCCCGCCTATCGCGGCACGGCCTATATCGTCTTCGAGGACATGGCGCTCGCCGACTACGGCAACCGGCTGCCGCAACTTTCGTTCGAGGTCTACCGCTCGGTCGAACCCTTCGGAGAAGAGATCAAGGGCGTCGTTCTCATTCCAGGATCGGGCGAGTTCGTCTATGCGACGTCGCCCGTCACCAAGGCGTTCGGCGGCGGGCGCTCCGAGCCCGAGAACGTGCACACGCGTCAGGGCGCGGTGGACTGGTCGGTGTCGATCGACCAGCTCGAGGCGACGCTGCCGAATGCCAAGTCGGTATCGCTGGTCGTGAGCTGGTTCGGCGACGACCTGCGCGCGGGCGAATGTGCGCTCAAGCCGGGCGTCGATACGGCCGCGAAGACGACGAGCCCGATCACGTGGAGCGTGGCGGGGCTCGGGCGTGGCGGCGCGCACCTCGTGAGCCTGAAGGATGGGCGGCCGGCGTATGGCGGCACGCCGTCGGATCAGACTGTGATCGGTGCCATCCAGGATCTCAAGGCGCGCGGCTTCGACGTGACGCTGACGCCGTTCATCCTCATGGACGTGCCGGACGGCAACGCGCTGCCCGATCCCTACAGCGCGGCCACCTCACAGCCCGCCTATCCGTGGCGCGGGCGGATCACGGTCGATCCCGCGCCCGGACAGCCGGGCACGCCGGACAAGACGGCTGCTGCGGCGACGCAGATCGCGGCGTTCGTCGGCGCGGCGAGTGTGAGCGACTTCGAGGTGGCCGGAACAAGCGTTGTCTATTCGGGACCGGAGGAATGGTCGCTCCGGCGCATGGTGCTGCACTACGCACACCTCGCGCTCGCGGCCGGCGGCGTGTCGGCGTTCGTGATCGGCACGGAGCTGCGCGGACTGACGCAGGTGCGCAGCGGTGCGGCGAGCTATCCGTTCGTTGCGGCGCTCGCCGATCTCGCCGCCGACGTGAAGAGCGTGCTCGGCGGCGGAGACCAAGGTGACGTATGCAGCCGACTGGTCCGAGTATTTCGGGCACCAGCCGGGAGACGGCTCGGGCGATGTCTTCTTCCATCTCGATCCGCTGTGGTCGTCGCCGGCCATCGATGCGATCGGGATCGATGTCTACTGGCCGCTCGCCGACTGGCGCGACGAGCCTGGCCATCTCGATAGCGTCGCCGGCGTGCCCTCGACCTATGACCTCGCGTACTTGAGATCGCAACGTGCGCGGCGGCGAGGGCTTCGACTGGTACTATGCGAGCGCGCTCGATCGCGAAAACCAAGTGCGCTCACCGATCACGGACGGGGCCGGAAAGCCCTGGGTGTTCCGCTACAAAGACATCAAGTCGTGGTGGCTCGAACCAGCACTTCGACCGGCCGGGCGGCGTCGAGAGCGCGAGCCCGACGGCGTGGGTGCCGCAATCGAAGCCGTTCTGGCTCATGGAGATCGGTTGCCCCGCGGTCGACAAAGGGGCGAACCAGCCGAACGTCTTCATCGATCCCAAGAGCTCCGAGTCGGCGTTTCCCTATTTCTCGCGCGGCACGCGCGACGATCTCATCCAGCGCCGGTACCTGCGCGCCTTCATCGAGGCCTTCGATCCCGCGAGCCCCGGCTATGTCGCTGAGGCGAACCCGGTCTCCAGCCTCACGGGCGAGCGCATGGTCGATCTCGACCGCATCCATGTCTACACATGGGACGCGCGGCCCTATCCCGTATTTCCGACGCACACCGGGGTGTGGGGCGACGGCGAGAATTGGCGGCTCGGGCATTGGCTCAATGGCCGCTTCGGTGCCGCGCCGCTGGCCGAGGCCGTGGAAGCCGTGCTCGACGACTACGGCTTCGCCGACTACGAGACAGGCCGCCTCAACGGCACGGTGCCGGGCTTCGTCATCGACCGCGTGATGTCGCCGCGCGATGCGCTGCAGCCCCTCGAGCTCGCCTATTTCTTCGACAGCGTCGAGAGCGGCGGGCGCATCGCGTTCCGCCATCGCGGTGCCGCGCCGCCCGCGCTCACGCTCTCGGAAGATGAGCTCGTCGAGGAGCGCGCGGGCGACCCGCTGATGACGCTCACGCGCGGGCAGGAGACGGAGCTGCCGGCGTCGGCGAAGATCACCTACATCGCAAGCTCGGGCGACTACCGGCAGGCGGTTGCGGAGGCGCGCCGGCTCGCCGGGGCCAGCGGGCGCCTCGCGCAGGCCGAGCTGCCGATGGTGCTCGACTTCGAGCGCGCGAGCGAGATTGCAGAGTCGTGGCTGTTCGAAGCCTGGGCCTCGCGCGAGCGGGCGAGCTTCCAATTGCCGCCGTCGGCGCTTGCGATCGAGCCGGGCGATGTCGTTGCCATCGAGAAGGATGGCGGCCAGCGGCTCATCCGCGTCACTGAGGTCGGCGAGCACGGTGTGCGCGAGGTCGAGGGGCGCGCCATCGATCCGGAGGTGTACGGCGGCGTGACGGCGCCGCCGCGGGCCGTGCCGGCAGCGCCGCCCGTGCTTGCAGGCCAGCCGCTTCTCGAATTTCTCGATCTGCCGCTGCTCCGCGGCGACGAGCCGGCTGAGGCCGGCTACGTGGCGGCGCTGCAAACACCATGGCCGGGCGGCGTCGCTCTCTATGGCTCGCCCGAGACGACGGGTTACGTGCTGCGCGCGGTCGCCCCGGCGCCGGCCGTCGTCGGCACGACGCTCGATCCGCTACCCATGGGTCCGAGAGCGGTGATCGACCGCGCGGCGCGGCTTCGTGTGGAGCTTTTCGCCGGCGAGCTTGCCTCGGTGACGCGGCTGCAGATGCTGGCGGGCAAGAACCTCGCAGCCGTGAGCAATGAGGATGGCGAGTGGGAGGTCATTCAGTTCGAGACCGCCGCTCTCGTGGCGCCGTCGACGTACGAGCTAGCCGGGCTCTTGCGCGGGCAGGCAGGAACCGAGCTTGCCATGCGCGCGCCGCTCGCCGCCGGGGCGACGTTCGTGCTGCTGTCGAGCGCGGTCACGCAGGTCAATCTGACGCTCAACGAGATCAGGCTGCCGCTCAACTGGCGCTACGGACCGGCGAGCCGCGACATCGGCGACGCCTCGTACGGCACGGCGCAGCACACGTTCGCGGCGTGCGGGCTGCGCCCGCTGGCGCCCGTGCATGTGCGCGGCTCGCGGTCGGGCGACGATGTTTCCATCACTTGGGTCAGGCGAACGCGGCTGGGCGGCGACAATTGGGACGCGGCGGAAGTGCCGCTCGGCGAGGACGGCGAGCGCTACGAGGTCGATGTCCTCGACGGGGCGACGGTCAAGCGAACTCTTTCGGCGACGTCGCCTATCGTGACCTACGCCGCTGCCGACCAGATCGCCGATTTCGGCGCCGTCCAGAGCGCGGTCTCGGTGAGCGTCTATCAGCTGGGTGCCGTGTATGGGCGCGGGAGCGCAAGAGCCGCCGTCGTGTAACTCAGCATGCCGGCAGCCTCATGGTTCGACGAGTTCACCGTGAGGCTTTTGGGTAACCCGCGCCAAGACGCCCGCCAGTGGACTTTTCCGAAACCTTTCATCCTGAGCTTGTCGAAGGATGAAGGGAGTGGCGCTCAGGTCGCGAGCTATCGACGCCCGGGCTGGTCGGGCGGGAGCTGCCCGCGCTCCTGAAGATAGGCGATGCGCTGGATGACCTGGTCGAGCGCCTGGCGCATGTGATCGGTTGCCGACTCCCACACGGCGTCCTCGTACTCGCCGACGGGGCGTTTGAGATGCTGCAGCGTTGACAGGAATTCCTGCTGCAGATCCCGCGCACTCGCGAGGGGTTTGCTGCTCTTCAAGGCAAAGTCGGTGAGCAAGGCGCGCACCAGGAGCTCGAGCGCGACGACACGGCCCTGCAGGCCGATGAGGTGGTCATCCGACATCCTTCTTCCTCCAGGGCGAGGAAAGGGACGCGATTACTTCGGGAACTTTACACCCAAAAAGGCGCGAAATGGATCAGCCATTATGGCTTACGCACGGTTGGCGTGAGCTCGGCCAAAATGAGCAGGCGGGTGCTGCGGCGCAAAATGCGCGCATCCTCGCGCTCTACCGTGATTGCGGGCATGCGGAGATCCGTAACGACGAGGTCGCGTGGTGCGCGGCGTTCATCGGCGCCTCGCTCGAGCGGGCGGGGATTGCCAGCACGCGATCGCTCTTGGCGCGCTCCTACCTCAATTGGGGGAAGGCCCTCGAAGCGGGGCAACTGGGGGCCGTCGCCGTGCTCGAGCGCGGCTCGGACCCATCGCAAGGGCATGTGGGCTTCTTCATCGGCGAGACCGGCGACAGCCTCATCCTTCTTGGCGGCAACCAGTCGGATGCCGTGACCGTCGCCGCATTCCCGAAGGGACGGCTGCTTGGTCTCAGATGGCCGGCGAGCAAGGCGGCGGAGCCGGATGCTCCGAGCGATCATTTCGAGGGTGCGCTCGCGCATGTGCTCGAGATGGAGGGCGGATACACCGAGGATCCCTACGATCCCGGCGGGCCGACGAATTTCGGCATCACGCTCGCGGTCTTCGCCTCGTTCAAGGGTGTGCACCTCGAGGCCGGCAATCTGGCGGAGCTCAAGGCAGACCTGAAGCGCATCGATCCGGAAACGGTGCGCGAGATCTACCGCGGCCGCTACTGGGAACCGGCGGGCTGCGGGGCGCTCGAGCCGGCGCTGGCCCTCATGCACTTCGACGCGGCGGTCAACCAGGGCGTCGGTACGGCAATCCGCTTTCTCCAGGAGGCCGTGGGCGCTGAGGCCGACGGCGAGATCGGCCCCGAGACGCGCAGCGCAATCCTGCGCACGTCCGTCGACGCTGCGCTCGTGCGCTACGCGGACATCCGCCGGCAGCGCTACCGGGCGCTTTCCACCTTCTGGCGCTTCGGCCGCGGATGGCTCAATCGCGTCGACCGCACGCTGGCGCGCGCGCAGTCGATGCTCACCGAGACAGCAACATCACCCTCTGAGAGCAACAAAGGAGATCAAGACATGACGAGCGACCAATCGCAGCCGGCGCCGGCCAAATGGTGGGGCGAATCGATGACCATCTGGGGAACGATCATCACCGGCCTCGCGACCGTGCTACCGGCGTTCGGTCCGCTCATCGGCGTCGATATCACGGGCGATCTCGTGCAGCAGGCGGGCGACGACGTCGTCAATCTCGTGCAGGCGATCACGGGACTCACAGGCACGGCGATGACGATCTTCGGGCGCATTCGCGCGACGCAGCCGCTGGCGCGCCGTGCGGTGAGCCTCAAGATCTAGGCGCTGTCACGTGTTCATTCGCTATTCAGCGGCGCTCGTCTAGCAATCGATGCTGCGCCTAGCGGGGTTCTGAAGATGAAGCATCCGATTGTCATTGCGGCTCTTCTTGCCGCCGCGCTGCCGTCTCAGAGCAGCGGTGGCCAGGAGCAGGGCTGCATCGCCGACTGGTCGATCGCGGCCCCGATCGTGAGAAAGGAAGGGCTCGTTTCCGTCGAGCAGCTCTCGGCGCAAATCCGGGAGCGGCTCGACGCGTCCATCGTCAAGACGACGCTGTGCCAGGAGAAGGGCGACTATGCCTTCCGGCTCGTGGTTCGCGGCGCAAAGGGCGAGCTCAAGAGCCTCAAGCTCGATGCCCGGGTACCATTCAGCCGCTAGAACCAATGTGAAGGCCGATGATTCACGGGTCAGAACGGGTAAGGCCCGACGCGATCATGGTCTAGGATTGCCCGGGCCTGCCGTCTATACTTCGGTCCACCCCGTAAGAGATCCCTCTACAACTCAAAGGCCGAGACTGTCCCGTGCGTATTCTCGTCGTCGAGGACGATAAGGACCTCAATCGCCAGCTGGCATCGGCGCTGACGGGCGCCGGGTATGCCGTCGATACCGCCCTAGACGGTGAGGAAGGCTTTTTCCTCGGCGATACCGAACCCTACGATGTCGTCATTCTCGACATCGGGCTGCCGAAGATGGACGGCATCTCGATCCTCGAGCAGTGGCGCCGCGCCGCCCGCAACATGCCGGTGATCATCCTCACCGCCCGCGACCGGTGGAGCGACAAGGTCTCGGGCATGGATGCCGGCGCCGACGACTATCTCGCCAAGCCGTTCCACATGGAGGAGCTGTTGGCGCGGGTCCGGGCGCAAGTGCGGCGCGCATCGGGCCATGCCAAGAGCGAGATCGAGTGCGGGCCGGTGCGGCTCGATACCAAGACGGCGCGCGTCACCTGCGACGGACAGCAGGTGAAGCTCACGTCTCATGAATACCGGCTGCTCGCCTATCTCATGCATCACAGCGGCCGCGTCGTCTCGCGCACGGAGCTGGTCGAGCATCTCTACGAGCAGGACTTCGATCGCGACAGCAACACGATCGAGGTCTTCATCGGCCGCCTGCGCAAGAAGATCCCCGCCGAGATTATCGAGACAGTGCGTGGTCTCGGCTACCGCATGAACCGCGGAGCCAATGAGGCTTAACTCGCTCGCGTTTCGTCTCTTTGCGACGTCGGTGGTGTGGACGCTGCTCGTGCTGCCGCTCGCCGGCATCATCATCTATCGCCTCTACCGCGACGACGTGAGAGCGAATTTCGACGACCGTCTCGAGAAGCTCGTCAACGCCATCGCGGTCGATAGCATGGGCAGCCAGGGACCCATTCCCGAAACGCCACAGAACCGCTTCGAGCCGCTGTTCGAGGAGACGCACTCGGGCTGGTATTGGCAGATCAAACCGCTCGACGACCCGGCGGGCCCGCGGCTCGTCTCGGCGTCGCTCGCGACGGCGACGCTCGAACTCTCCCCTCGAGCAGAAGGCGCGTCCCGACGTCAACGGGGCACGGTGGATGAATTCCAAGGGGCCCGTCGGCGAGGCGATCCGCATGGTCGAGGTGATCGACACCATGGATCACGATCCGGGAAGACCGCGCTATTCGATCATCGTCGCGGGGCCGATCGACTGGTACGAAGGGCGCGTCGCCAACTTCCTGACGCGGCTCTCCATCGCGCTGACGCTCACCGGCCTCGGGCTCGTTGCCGTGACGGCCTTCCAGGTGCGGTTCGGGCTGCTGCCGCTGCGCAGCATCGAGCAGGGCCTCGCGGATGTCCGCTCCGGCAAGGCGACCAAGCTCGAAGCGGAGCCGCCGGCCGAGATCGAGCCGCTCCAAGTCGAGCTCAATGCGCTCATCCTCTCCAATCAGGACATCATCGACCGCGCGCGCACGCAGGTCGGCAATCTTGCGCATGCCCTCAAGACGCCGCTCGCGGTGATTACAAACGAGGCACGCGAGGACAAGAGCGCGCTCGGGGCCAAGGTCGCCGAGCAGGCGGAGCTGATGCGCGACCAGGTGCAGCATTACCTCGACCGGGCGCGGGTCGCGGCGCGCGTGGGCGTGATCGGCCGCTCGACCATCATCGCCCCGGTCGTCGAGCCGATCGTGCGGGCGCTGGAGCGTATCCACCAGGACCGCGGCATCGCGATCAGCGTTCAATGCCCGGAGCAGATCCGATTCCAGGGCGAACGCCAGGACCTCGAGGAAATGCTCGGCAATCTGCTCGACAACGCCTGCAAATGGGCCAGAAAGCGTGTTCAGCTCACCGTGTCCTCGGCGCAAGATCCGAAGCGGTCGGGGGGGCGGCGCATCATCGTGGCCGTCGACGATGATGGTCCGGGTCTCGAAGCGGAGGAGCGGGCCAGGATCGGGAAAAGGGGGCTAAGGCTCGACGAGACGAAGCCCGGATCGGGGCTCGGGCTCTCGATCGTGAGCGACCTTGTGCAGTCGTACCGGGGGTCGCTCGAGCTTTCCGAATCAAGCTTGGGGGGGCTCTCGGCGCGGCTCGATTTGCCGGCTGTCTGACCCGCCCAAAGGCCGTTTTTCCGGGGGAGGGCGCCGAATTTTCGCCTGAATCCCGGTAGAAACCCTAGGCACGATGTGCTTGAAAAAGAGTCACATTTCACGCGTCAATGATGGCGCCTCCTCCTGTCGGGGTGGGGATGGCGCTTAGCGACGGGGGCCCTCATGCGCGTTACGCGTGGCTACGCTTTTGTTCTTCTTCCGCTTTTGCTGACCGCCTGCGGGCCCGAGGGCCCGAACAAGGCCGACACCGGTTTGGTCGTCGGCGCGGTCGCGGGCGGCATCCTCGGTAACCAGATCGGCAAGGGTGGCGGCAACGTCGCCGCGACGGCCATCGGCGCAGTGGTCGGCGGCATTGTCGGCAGCGAGATCGGCCGCTCCATGGATCAGCAGGATCGTATGCTGGCGCAGCAGGCCGAGTTCGACGCGCTCGAGCGCGGTCAGTCGGGTCAGTCGCGTCAGTGGCGCAACCCCGACAACGGTCGCTACGGCGAAGTTATTCCGAGCCGTCCCTACAAGCGCGGGTCGCTCGATTGCCGCGACTTCACGCACAAGATCTACATCGACGGACATCCGCAGGCGATGAAGGGGACGGCGTGCCGCAATCCCGACGGCACTTGGAGCAATGTTGGCTGAAGGGAGCGGCAGCCACGGGGAGCGACGCGGGCTCGCGTCATTGACCTGCGTCAGTTAACCCAACACGTGTTTCCCTCCGATAAATGAATTTTGAGACGCTCCCGGGAAACCGGGAGCGTTTTTTCGCTTTTTGGGACGGCCCTGCGCCGCGACACGTGATCCGCGGGCCGCCGTCGGGGCTTGTCACCATGCTGCCCCGATCCTATTCCATGCCCGAGGCGCGAGGTCCCTGAATGCTCTTGTGGATTGGGTTTGCAGTGTTGACGGCCGCAGTCGTGGCTCTGCTCATGGCGCCGCTGCAGCGCGAGAAGACGACGCCCGTCGACGGGTCGGCGGCCGATCTCGCCGTCTACCGTGATCAGCTGGCCGAGATCGAGGCCGAGCGCGAGCGCGGCGTCGTCGCAGCGGACGAGCTCGAGGGCGCGCGAACGGAAATCGCGCGGCGGCTGATCAGGCGCGCCGACGAGAGCTCTTCGGGGTCGAGCACACCGTCGGGCGCTCGAGACCCCCGACGCGCGCAATCGGTGTTCTACGTGATCGCCGGCATGGTTCCGGTCCTCAGCGTCGCACTCTATCTCTTCGTCGGTGCGCCTTATCTCCCGGAACGTCCCTTTGCGGCGCAGCAGGGGACACCCGTCGGGCAAGCCTCGGTCGACGATCTCATCGGGCGAGTCGAGGAGCGTCTCAGAGAGCATCCGGAGGACGGCAAGGGCTGGGACGTCGTGGCGCCGGTTTATCTGAGGCTCGAGCGCTACGCGGACGCGGCTCACGCCTACGCGCAGGCCAACAGGTTATTGGGAGAGAGCGCGAACCGCCTCGGAGGCTTTGCCGAAGCGACGCTGTACGCCAACAACGGCGTGATGACCGAGGACGTGCGGCGCGCGGCGGAGCGCATCCTCGTGCTCGAGCCGGGCCGCACGGAAGCGCGACTTTGGCTCGCACTCGCCAAAGAGCAGGACGGCGATCTCTCGGGTGCAATCGCCGCCTACCAGGATGTCGCCAACGGCGCGCCGCCCGACGCACCCTGGCGCAAGCCGGTAGCGGAGCGCATCGAGCAGCTCACGAAACGTCTCGCGGGCGGGCCTGATGCGCGAACGGACGTCGCCAAGGAGGGCGCGCGTTCGGCGCCTCCTGCAGCCGGCGGGCCGGGTGCCGACGACATGGCACGGGTCGCCGCGATGAGCCCCGATGAACGCTCTGCCTTCATCGGGCAAATGGTCGACGGGCTCGCGGCGCGCTTGAAGAGCGACGGTCGCGACCTTCCCGGCTGGCTCAAGCTCGTGCGTGCCTATAAGGTTCTGGGCCGCGACGGCGATGCGACAGCGGCGCTGAAGGACGCGCGGGCCCAGTTCGAGGGCGATCAGAAGTCGCTGGCCGAGATCGATCAGGTTGCAAAAAGCCTCGGGCTCGGCTCGTGAGCATAAGCAAGAAAAGCGGATAGGGAGAGCATGACGCGCAAGCAAAGGAGGGGCGTGCTGATCGGATTGGGCGTCGCGGTGCTATCGCTTGCCGTGATCCTGATGATGGTCGCGTTCCGCCAATCGATCGTCTTCTTCCACACGCCTTCCGATATTGCCGAGAGCAAGATCGCACCGGGCGTGCGTTTCCGCCTCGGCGGGCTGGTCGAGCAGGGCTCGGTCAAGCGCGGGCAAGGGGCGCGGGTCGAATTCAAGGTGACGGACACACTAAAGACCGTAGCGGTGAGCTATGAGGGCGTGCTGCCGGATCTCTTCCGCGAGGGGCAGGGCGTCGTGACCGAAGGAACGCTCAAGCCCGACGGACAGTTCGAAGCCGATACCGTGCTTGCCAAGCACGACGAAGCGTACATGCCACCCGAGGTGGCGAAGGCGCTCAAGGCGAAGGGCGTCAAGCTCGGCCAGGGTGCCGAGCACCCCACTGGCGCCAGCAATTGAAGGGACGGAGCGGCCCATGATCATCGAGCTCGGACATTTCGCACTGATCATGGCGCTCGTGGTCGCGGCGACGCAGATGGTCGTGCCGGCGTGGGGCGCACGCGTGCGCGACGAGCGCCTCATGGGCTATGCGGAGCCCGCGGCGATCAGCCAGCTCGTCCTCCTGCTCATCGCCTTCCTCGCGCTCATGCACGCCTACGTCGTCTCCGACTTCTCGGTCGCGAACGTCGCCGAGAACTCGCATTCGACGAAGCCGCTGCTCTACCGGATCTCGGGCGTGTGGGGGAACCACGAAGGCTCGATGCTGCTCTGGGTGCTGATCCTCGCGCATCTTCGGCGCGGCGGTGGCGGTGTTCGGCGGCAATCTGCCGGCGACGCTGAGGGCCAACGTGCTTGCGGTGCAGGCGTCGATCGCGGTCGCATTCTGCCTCTTCATCGTCCTGACCTCGAACCCGTTTGCGCGCCTCGATCCGGCGCCGTTCGACGGGCGCGGGCTCAATCCCATTCTGCAGGACCCCGCGCTGTCGTTTCATCCGCCGTTTCTCTATGTCGGCTACGTCGGCTTCTCGATGGCGTTCTCGTTCGCCATCGCGGCCCTGATCGAAGGGCGGACGGACGCGGCTTGGGCGCGCTGGGTGCGCCCGTGGACGCTGGCTGCCTGGATGTGCCTCACGATCGGCATCGCCATGGGCTCGTGGTGGGCCTACTACGAGCTCGGCTGGGGCGGCTGGTGGTTCTGGGATCCGGTCGAGAACGCGTCCTTCATGCCGTGGCTCGCGGGCACGGCGCTCCTGCACTCGGCGCTCGTCATGGAGAAGCGCGAGGCGCTGCGCGTGTGGACGATCCTGCTCGCCATCCTCACCTTCTCGCTCAGTCTCATGGGCACGTTCCTCGTGCGCTCGGGCGTGCTGTCGTCGGTGCATGCGTTCGCCGTCGACCCGGGCCGCGGCGTCTTCGTGCTGTCGATCATGGCGCTGTTCACCGGCGGAGGCCTCACGCTCTTCGCCTATCGCGCGCGCGATCTCGCCCAGGGCGGCATCTTCGCGCCGATCTCGCGCGAGGGAGCGCTCGTGCTCAACAACATCCTGCTCACGACGGCCTGCGCGACCGTGCTCATCGGCACGCTCTATCCGCTGGCGCTCGAAGCCTTGACGGGCGAGAAAATCTCGGTCGGCGCGCCGTACTTCAACATGACCTTCGGCTCGCTGATGCTGCCGCTGCTGTTCGCGCTGCCGTTCGGCCCGCTGCTGGCGTGGAAACGCGGCGATGTGCTCGGCGCGAGCCAGCGTCTTGCATTCGCGGCGCTGGCCGCAATCGTGGCGGCGGCCGTGGCGTTCGCCGTTTCGCATCGCGGGCCTTGGCTGGCGCCGTTCGGCATTGCGCTCGGCGTGTGGGTGATGGCGGGCGCGGTCTCGGAAGTTCTCTTGCGGTGCAAGCTGGGTCAGGTGCCGCCCGGCGAGGTCTGGCGGCGGTTCGCGAGCCTGCCGCGCTCGGCGTACGGCACCTTGCTCGCGCATTTCGGCGTGGGGCTTCTGGTCGTCGGCATCGTGGCGACGAGCGCTTATCAGAGCGAGCGCATCCTCGTGATGCGCCCCGGCGACCGCGTTGAGATCGGGGGCTACGAACTCGTATTCCGTGGCGTCGCTCCCGGCCAGGGCCCCAACTACAAGGAGCAGATCGGCCAGTTCGACGTCACACGAGGCGGCGCGGATGTCGTGCGGCTCGAGCCGGCGAAGCGGATCTACGACGCGCCGCCGCAGCCGACGACGGAATCGGGAATTCACGCCTCGTGGCGCGGCGACCTCTACGTGGTGCTCGGCGATGCGCAGGGCGACAACGGCTTTGCCGTGCGTCTCTATTTCAACCCGCTGGTGCGCTGCATCTGGATCGGCGCGTTGATCATGTTCATCGGCGGCGCGGTGTCGCTGTCTGATCGGCGGCTCAGGATCGGCGCGCCCGTGCGCGCCCGCCGGCGCGCGTTCCCGGTGCCAGCCGAATAAAGGATTGTCATGACGCGCGTCTGCCGCCGCAGACTATCGATCGGTCTTCTGGGCGCGCTTCTTCTGGTGAGCGGCTCGCCAAGCTATGCCGTTCAGCCGGACGAGATCCTGTCCGATCCCAAGCTCGAGGCGCGCGCGCGACATCTGTCGGCGGGGCTCAGGTGCCTCGTGTGCCAAAATCAATCGGTCGACGACTCGGACGCCCCGCTGGCGCGCGACCTCAGGCTTCTCGTCCGCGAGCGCCTGACGGCTGGCGACAGCGATGAGGCCGTGACCGATTTCATCGTCGCGCGCTACGGCGAGTTCGTGCTCCTGAAGCCGCCGCTGGCGTGGAATACGCTCATTCTGTGGCTGGCGCCGGTGGCGCTCATTCTTGCTGCCGCGGGGGTGGCTGCGAGGTACGCGATCTCGTCGCGCGGAGAGCACGGAGCGGGAGTGGCGTCCTCAACTCGGCTGACGAGAGACGAGGAAGCAAAACTCAAGGCTGCTCTCGGCGATGGGGAAGAGCCCGGCGCGACGGGCAAGAGCTAGCGCATCGGCAGCGAGGCGCTGCCCTTCGAGGGCTCATGCGAGCCGACCTTGCCGGTTTCGATCTGCGGCGCGCGGTCGGATGCCGTCTTGGTCTTGATCTCGGCCTTCATGACGGTGAGGCGCTGCAGAAGGGCTGTCGTCGCGAGACCTGTTTCCGGCCGGCCCTCCGATTGCTCAAATTGCTCGATCGCGGTGCGCAGAACGGGACCGAATGCACCATCTCGCGTTCCCTTGTAGAAGCCGCGCGCGGCGAGCAGCTCCTGCAGAGCGCGCACCTCGGCGCGGGAGCCCACGATCTCGGCATGCGTGAAGGCTTCGAGACGAGGAAGGAAGGCTGCCGAGGCGACGCCGGTATTGGCGACCGAGTTGGACCGATAGCGGTGCACGACCTGGCCGTTCTGCAGCAGCACCTTGGATTGGACGTAGGTGCCGACGTTGATGCCGACCACCTCGGGGCCCGAAGGTCCGTCGATCAGAAGCGGCGAGCCGGACGACGCGCCGCCAGTGTCGCAGGTGTGGAGGATGACGTCGGCGGGGTCGGAGAAGTCGTGCGAGATCGCCGCCCAGTCGGCGTTGGCAAAGCCACGGCGCACGGCGCACGGAGAGCCAAAGGCGAGCTGCCAGTTGCCGAAGTCGCGATGGAAGGCGACCTGATAGATGCGCTGGGCGGCCGAGAGCTTGACCAGCTCATTGGATGCACGCCGGCTCAGGGGCAGGCGCGCTCCTTTGCAGACGGGCGCGGAGAGGCGCACGAGCGCCCAATCGTGCGCGGCATCGATGGGAGGCTGGACACTGAGCTGCACCGATCCCGAGGTGATATTCTGCGGGGCGGCGCCCGTGCCGGCGCCGGCAATGCGCGTCGCGGTCTTGGCTTGCTTTCCCGGCAGGCGGAAGGTGAAGCCGGCCGGCGTCGGCGCGCGCTCGCCGCTCGTGCGGTAGATGCAATGGCCGGCCGTGGCGACGATGGCGTCGTCGACGCAGAAGGCCGTGCAGACCGAATGCGAGCGCTGCTCGTAGAGGAGGCCAATCGACGCCTCGAGCGCGCGATGGGAGGGCGGAAGGGGGCGGCGTTCGTCCGTGCCGAACACGGCAACGTGGTGAACGAGAGGCGCCCTGGACGAGGCCGTCTGCGGTCCTGCGCCAGGAAGGGCAGCCGCCGTACAAGACGGGACTAGTGCGATGGCGACGAGAAGCCATCTCAGACCGAGCTCAAGGCCCGGGTCGCGGAGGGCACACGCATTGAGCTTGCCAGATGTCGACGGCATCTAAAAAAACCCTTGAGCGGCTGTGGAAATCCCTCGGGCGGCTGGCCTGAGCCGCCATCATTACAAACTCTTAAGGCGACCGAAAGGCACCCGTAAGGCCAAACTCGATAGCGGTTTCTGGGACGAATTGCATCGCATTGGAAGGCGGAGGTCTAAATCCATGAACACGTTCCCTGAACTTCAGGGTCCAGCAACTCCGGGGCCGATAGGGCGCCAGAGCCGGCTTGCACGTTTCGGCATTGCGGCAGCGGCCGCGGGCCTCGTGGCGGTCGGTGTCGGGGCCAGCTTCACACCGGTATTTGCTCAGCTCAAGACGGGCGAGCCCAGCGTCGAGACGCCGTTCGGTCGCGCGCCGCTCAGCTTTGCCGACATCATCGAGAAGGTGAAACCGTCGGTGGTCAGCATCTCGGTCGTCAACGGCGGCGGCGCGAAGGTGGCGTCGAAGGAGGGTGGTCCCGGCAACAAGATGCCGGAGGGCTTCCCGGACATCCCGGAGGACAGCCCGTTCTACGAGTTCTTCAAGAACCTGCCGAAGGAGTTCAAGAAGTTCCCGCAGCAGGAGCGCCCGACTCAGGCGCAGGGCTCCGGCTTCGTCATCTCGTCTGACGGCTATGTGGTGACCAACAACCACGTCATCGACGGGGCCTCGAAGATCCAGGTGAGCTTCGACGATCAGGAGAAGCTCGACGCGGAGCTGGTCGGTACCGATCCGCGCACCGATGTGGCGCTGATCAAGATCAAGTCGAACAAGACCTTCCCGACCGTGAAATTCGCCGACAAACCGGCGCGCGTCGGCGACTGGGCGCTCGCGGTCGGCAATCCGTTCGGGCTCGGCGGCACGGTGACGGCGGGTATCGTCTCCGCGCTCGGGCGCGACATCGGCTCGGGTCCCTACGACTTCATCCAGATCGACGCGGCCGTGAACAAGGGCAACTCGGGCGGCCCGACTTTCAACCTCCAGGGTGAAGTGATCGGCGTCAACACGGCGATCTTCAGCCCGTCGGGCGGCAACGTCGGTATCGCGTTCGCAGTGCCTGCGCGCACGGCGCTCGACGTCATCGACCAGTTGAAGAAGAGCGGCTCGGTGAGCCGCGGCTGGCTCGGCGTCAAGATCCAGAACGTCGACGACGACACGGCATCCGCCATCGGCCTCACGGAGCCGAAGGGCGCTCTCGTGAGCGAGGTCACGCCCAATGGTCCTGCGGCCGGTTCGGGCCTCAAGATTCAGGACGCGATCATCGCGGTCAACGAGCAGAAGATCAACGACAGCCGCGATCTGGCGCGCAAGATCGCCGACATCGCTCCTGACACGACGGTCGACGTCAAGGTCTGGCGGGCGAACGGCGAGCAGACCGTGAAGGTAAAGCTCGGCAAGTTCCCGGGCTCGACCGAGGAGATCGCCAAGCTCGAGCAGGGCAAGGCGCCCGAGGACGAGACCGGCACGGAGCTGGAGCAGCTCGGGCTGACGCTGGCTCCCGTGAAGGGCGAGAAGGACGGCGTCGCCGTCACCGAGGTCGACCCGGACTCGGACGCGGCCGAGAAGGGCATCAAGCCGGGTGACGTCATCCTCGAGGTCAGCGGCAAGAGCGTTACCGGGCTCAACGACGTCGTCGACGGCGTGAAGCAGGCCAAGGAGCTCGGCCGCAAGGCGGTCATGCTGCACATCAAGTCGGCCGACCAGAAGAGGATTGTCCCGATCCAGCTCAAGAAGGGTTAAGAGCTAACGGTGATTGATCGATCGAGGCGGCTCTGCCCTTGAGGGGGTGGGCCGCCTCGATGTATCTCGGTGACAGGGAAGACGGTGGCGGGCAAAGTCCTCGCATCCCGTAGTCCGAGAGGCGGAAACGCATGCGCGTCCTGGTGATCGAAGACGACCGAGAGACGGCACAGTTCCTTCAGAAGTCGCTGAAGGAGAGCGGGCATTCCGCGGACCTCGCGGGCGACGGCGAGACGGGCCTCTCGATGGCGCAGGAAGGTGGCTACGACATCCTCATCGTCGATCGCATGCTGCCGCGTCTCGACGGCCTGTCGGTGGTCAAGGAGCTCCGGTCCGAGGGCCTGCGCACGCCGGTGCTGATCCTCTCGGCGCTGGGCGACGTCGACGATCGCGTGAAGGGTCTCAGGGCCGGCGGCGACGACTACCTCACCAAGCCTTATGCCTATTCCGAGCTGCTCGCCCGTATCGAGGCGCTGTCGCGGCGCGCGGTGCCCGAGGAGCAGGAGACGCGCTACGCTGTCGGCGATCTCGTGCTCGACCGGCTGTCGCACCGGGTGACGCGCGGAGGCGAGGCGATCCAGCTGCAGCCGCGCGAGTATCGCCTGCTCGAATATCTGATGAAGCATGCCGGGCAGGTCGTGACGCGCACGATGCTGCTCGAGAACGTGTGGGACTATCACTTCGATCCGCAGACGAACGTGATCGACGTGCATGTGTCGCGGCTCAGGGCCAAGATCGACAAATCGTTCGACAAACCGCTGCTGCACACGGTGCGCGGCGCAGGATACATGATCCGTGACGGCGCTGCTTGATCATCTGCGCCGGACGATGGCGACGACGGCGTTCCGCCTTGCGGCGGCGAGCGCCGCCGGGTTCCTCATCGTTGCGGCAATCATCGCCGGCATCCTGTTCTGGCAGACGAACAAGATTCTGACGGAGCACGTGATCTCGGGCCTGAGATCGGAGGCGTCGGAGCTCGCGCGCCAGGCGGGCGGGGACGGGATCGCGGCACTCACCGACACGATCCGCGCGCGAAGCCGGCCGGAAGGGGTCGATCTTTATTTTCTTGCCGATGCAGCGGGAAACAAGATCGCCGGCAATCTCAATCGTCTGCCGCCCGAGATCAGCGACAGCCCGCAGGGTGGCGTCTTCCGCTACGAGAACGTGCTTGGCGGCGGGACGGTCTCGCGCCTCGGCGTGGCGATGCCGGTCGAAGTCGGACCGGACGCCACGCTGATCATAGGCCGGGACATCGAAGCGCAGCTGCAATATGCAGCGCGCATCAAGCACATCTTCCTCTGGGGCTACGGTATCCTGTCGCTTGCGGCGCTCCTTGCGGGTCTCGCCGTCGGTCGGTCGGTGTTGAAACGCATCGAGGCGGTCACGGCGACGAGCCGATCGATCATGGCGGGTGATCTGGCACGGCGCATCCCGCTTGCCGGCTCTCGCGACGAGCTCGACGATCTCGCGGCGAGCCTCAACGCCATGCTCGACCGCATCGAGCAGCTCATGGGGGGCTTGCGCGAGGTCTCCGACAACATCGCCCACGATCTCAAGACGCCGCTCAACCGGCTCAGGAACCGGGCCGAGGCGGCGCTGCGCGATGGGCGCGGTGCGGAGGCCTATCGCGAAGGGCTCGAGCGGACGATCGAGGAATCGGATGAGCTCATCAAGACCTTCAATGCGCTGCTTCTCATTGCGCGCCTCGAAGCCGGCGCAGTCGAAGAGACGGCGGCGCGCTTCGATCTCGGCGATCTCGTGCGCGACGTCGCCGAGCTTTACGAGCCGGTGGCAGAGGAAGCCGGTCTTGGCCTCGATATCGCGGTCGAGGGCGGGATCGAGATCAGCGCCAACCGGCAGCTCGTCGGCCAGGCGGTCGCCAATCTCGCCGACAATGCAATCAAATATGCGTGCCGCGGATCGGCGGAAAAGGACCTGCGGCGCATCGAGGTCAGCGTCGCGTCGAGCGGCAACTCGGCCGAGATCCGGGTCGCCGACCACGGGCCCGGGATCGCAGAGGAAGACCGCGACCGGGCGTTGAAGCGGTTCGTGCGCCTCGAGGAATGCCGGACGCAGCCCGGTACGGGGCTGGGGCTGAGCCTCGTCGCGGCCGTGGCGCGCTTGCATGGAGGTGCCATCCGGCTCGAAGATAACAAGCCGGGCCTGCGCGCCGTGCTGACGCTGCCCAGGTGGCGTGGCGGCGGAAACGGACGGATGGCTGCGCAGACCTCCTAAAAAAGCGAGGGCAGATGCACGACCGAGCGGCGACGGAAGGGGCGCTCGCCCTCCGCATTCGTGAGGCGCCGGTTTCGCCGCCGGGTCCGGCTGCGGGGCTCGAGATCGAGGCTTTGCGCGAGGAGGCGCAGCGCGATCGGGCGCGACTGGGACTGGTTGCACTACTTGATCGTGTGTCGGTTCGTTGGCTCCTCGCCGCCACGATGGCCGGGTCTCCTTATCTCAGGGTCCTCATCGTGCGCGATCTCGCGCGCCTCGAGCGGCTTCTCACGACAGCGCCCGAGGTGCGCTTCGAAGCGCTCAAGGCGCAACTCGCCGCCGAGCTTGCCGCGGCGCCGGGCGTGAATGAGGCAATGGCGGCGCTCAGGGCCTTCAAGAATGAAGTCGCGCTGCTGACGGCGCTTGCCGATCTCGCTGGGGTCTGGCCGGTCATGACCGTGACGCGCGTACTCTCGGAAGCGGGCGATGCGGCGCTTTCCGGCGCCGTGCGGTTTCTCTTTCGCGCCGCGGCCGCGCGCGGCGAGTGGCTGCCCAAGGATGCTGTCCGCGCCCGAGAAGGGCTCCGGCTATATCGTGCTGGGGCTCGGCAAGTACGGCGCCTTCGAGCTCAACTATTCGAGCGACGTCGATCTCATCGTCTTCTTCGATCCCGAGCGGGCGACGCTACGCGCGGGCATCGAGACGCAGCCCTTCTTCGTGCGTCTCACGCGGGAGCTGGTGCGTCTCCTCGACGAGCGGACGCGTGACGGCTACGTGTTCCGCGTCGACTTGCGGCTCCGGCCCGATGCTGGCGCGACGCAGATCGCGTTGTCGACCGACGCAGCGGCCATCTACTACGAGAGCTATGGCCAGAACTGGGAACGTGCGGCGCTGATCAAGGCGCGCGCCGTCGCCGGAGACATCGAGGCCGGCGAGGCATTCCTCGCCGAGCTCGCGCCTTTCATCTGGCGCCGCTCTCTGGATTTTGCCGCCATCGCCGACATCCACGCCATGAAGCGACAGATCCATGCCTTTCGCGGCTTCGGCGGCATCGGGGTTGCAGGCCACAACATCAAGCTCGGCCCCGGCGGCATCCGTGAGATCGAGTTTTTCGTCCAGACGCAGCAGCTTATCGCCGGTGGCCGCCAGTCTGACCTGCGCGTGCGCCAGACGCTGCAGGGTCTTGCCAAGCTCGCGGAACGCGGCTGGATCAAGGAGGAGGTGCGGCGCGACCTCGAAGCCGCCTACCTCTTTCTGCGCAGCCTCGAACACCGCCTACAGATGATCGCCGACGAGCAGACGCACGAGCTGCCGGAAGATCCAGCCCAACTCGAGGTGCTGGCGCGATTTGCAGGCTTTGCGGGAACAGGCGAGCTTGCAGGCGATTTGGTCTCCACGCTCGAGCGCGTGCAAAGCCACTACGCGCGGCTGTTCGCCGACATGCCGGAACTGACGGCGCCTGGGACAAATATGGTCTTCGCCGGCAAGGAGGACGATCCGGCGACCGTCGAATTGCTGACAAAGATGGGCTACTCGCAGCCCTCGCAGGTGCTGGCGGCCATCAGAGGCTGGCACCACGGGCGCTATCCGGCCGTGCGCTCGCCGCGCGCACGCGAGCTCTTGACGGAAGTGCAGCCGCTGCTCGTCACGGCGCTTGCGGACACGTCCGATCCCGACAGCGCGTTCGCGAACTTCGACACGTTTCTCGCCGAGCTGCCGGCGGGCGTGCAGCTCTTCTCGCTGCTCAGAGCCAATCCCAGCCTCATGCGGCTCGTCGCCGACATCATGGGCACCGCGCCGCGACTCGCCCGCATCCTCTCGCGGCGCAGACGCCTTCTCGATGCGGTGCTCGACCCGGGCACGTTCACGGTGCTCCCGACCGCCGACGACCTCGATACTGTGATCGCCGCCGAGATCGGGCACGGCGCAGGATTTCCAGGAAGCGCTCGACCGCGCCCGCATCGTGGGCAGCGAGCAGATCTTCCTGATCGGCGTGCAGGTGCTCTCGGGCGGCATCAACGCCAATCAGGCGGGCGGCGCCTACGCGCTTGCTCGCCGAACGGCTGATCGCGGCGCTCCAGAGAGAAGTCGAGCGTGAGATCGAGCGAGCGCATGGCCGCGTTCCGGGCGGCGGCGTGGCCGTCGTCGCCATGGGCAAGCTCGGCGGGCGCGAGATGACGGCTGCTTCCGACCTCGACCTGATCGCGGTCTACGATTTCGATCCTGCCGCGATCCAATCCGAGGGGCCGAAGCCGCTGTCGCCGGTCCACTACTACACGCGCTTCACGCAGCGGCTGATCTCGGCGCTCTCCGCCCCGACGGCGGAGGGGACGCTGTACGAGGTCGACATGCGGCTCAGGCCCTCCGGCCAGAAGGGCCCCGTCGCGACGCAGCTCTCGGGCTTCTCGGACTACCAGATCAACGAGGCCTGGACGTGGGAGCATTTGGCGCTGACGCGCGCGCGCGTCCTCACCGGTTCGCCAGAGATCAGGCGCCGGGCCGAGGCCGAGATCCGCACCGTTCTCGTGCGCCCGCGCGACCGCGCCAAGGTCGCGGCCGACGTGCTCGACATGCGGGCGCGCATCGCGGCCGAGAAGGGGACGGAGAACATCTGGGATCTGAAGCAGGTGCGGGGCGGGCTGGTCGACCTCGAGTTCATCGCCCAGTATCTGCAACTCATTCATGCGGCTGAGCACCCGGATGTGCTCGATCAGAACACCGTTGGCGCCTATCAGAAGCTCATGCGCGCCGGGCTGCTTGATGCTGCGGCGGCCGAGAAGCTGATCGAGGCGGCGCGGCTTCTCCACGGTCTGACGCAGGTCCTGAGGCTCTGCATCGAAGGGGCCTTCGATCCTGCGACCGCGCCGAGCGATCTCAAGGAACTCCTGGCGCGCGCCGGAGATGCGCCGAGCTTCGCGGCGCTCGAAGCCCGCCTGAAGGAGACACTGGCGGAGGTTGCCATTCTGTTCTCGCGCCTTGTCGTTTAGTCGGGGACGCGACGGAAAAAGCCCATATGGGCCGTTTTCCTCCTCGACGACGGAACGGACCAGACGCCTGTGGCAGCACCCTCGCAAAAGAGGCAAGAAGGTTGGACGAAAGGCATGGGGAGCCTGAACGTGCCTCCAGGGACGAGTAAACCGGGTGCGAACGTGCGGTCTGGGCAGAGCTCGGACGCGGAGGAGGACCGCATCCTGCTCGCGGGCATGGCGCGCCAGGATCCGAAGGCGTTCCGTGCTCTCGTCGACCGGCATCTCGGGACCGTGCTGTCGCTCGCGCGCCGCATGCTCCGGGATGACGCGGAAGCCGAGGACGTCGCGCAGGAGACCCTGCTTCGCCTGTGGCGTGCAGGGGGGACACTCGACCTCGGGCCGCATGGGCTTCGGCCCTGGCTCCGGCGCGTAGCGTCCAATCTCTGTATTGACCGCGTGCGCGGCGCGCGGCGGACGGTGGTCGTGGATGAGGTGCCTGAGGAAGCCGAGCCGCCCGGCCAGATGGTGGCACTCGAGCAGCAGGAGCTCGCGAAGCGTGTGGATGAGGCGCTCAAGACCCTGCCGGAGCGCCAACGGCTGGCATTGACCCTCTTTCATCACGAGGGGCTGAGCCAGATCGAGGTGGGCGATATCATGGGGATATCGGACGAGGCAGTCGAGTCGCTCCTGGCACGGGCGCGGCGCAGCCTCAAGGCCCAGCTCGAGGGCGAATGGCAGAGCATGCTTTCTGACGACACTGGATCATGACACTGGAAATACGAAGATGACCGAGAACAAGAAAATCGAGAATGACGAGCTCAAGGCACTCGAGCGGCTGCTCGAGAGCCATGGGGCCGACCGGACACGATGGCCGGCGCCCGAGCGGCTCAGGTTTGCGCCTCTGCTGTCGGCGAACGAGCAGGCGCGCCGCCGTCTTGCGGAGGCTGCGGCCCTCGATCGTCTGCTCGATCTCGCGCCCGAGCCGCGCACCAACCGTTCGGCGCTCGCCGATCGCATCGTCGCCGCTGCGGCCGAGGAGGCGGCACGACCGCAGGTCATTCGTCTGCCTCAGCGCGGCGCGACGGGATCATCTCTCGGCTCTGTCGCGGCGCGGGCCCGCGCGTTCGGCCGGGACAGCTTCAGATCCGGGCAATGGGCCGGCGGCGCGTTGCTCGCCGCGTCGCTCGTGCTCGGCGCGTTCATGGGGACGTCGGGCGCGTTTCGGCAGGCGATCCAGCCTTTTACCGTCGTCGCCGCGGGCGATACGGACACGGATGCGGATGCAAGTCAGGTGGCTTTGGGAGCCGACGGCGATGGGCTCTATGAGGAGGAGCTTCTGTGACCGACGGTGATGCGGCAGGCGCCGCTGCGCCCCAGAGCCCCAAGGAGCGCCGCCTCAAGCTGATGCTCATCGCCTCGCTGGCGTTCAATCTGCTTGTTGTCGGTGCCGTGGCCGGAGCAATGATCCTCGGCCCGCATGGGCCGCGGCATCGCAGCCCGCCGGGCGGCGATGAGTACGGTCTCATGGGCTTCACGCGGGCGCTTTCCGCCGACCGCAAGGGTCCGATCCGCAAGGCGATCCGGGAGCAGCGCGAAACCTTCAAGCCGCTACGCGAAGCGGTGGACGAGGCCCGGAGCCAAGCCGCCGAGGTGCTGGTCCAAGAGCCGTTCAGCACGGATAAGCTCAAAGAGGCCTTCGACAAGATCAACGACGCGGACGTGAAGCTCAAGTCCGCTGGGCAAGCCATGCTCCTCAGCACGGCGGAGACCCTGACGCCGGACGAGCGGCGTGCGCTCAAGGACTGGTGGGAGAAAAGGCACGCCCGCTGGTCGCGCGGCCGCGACGACCGGCCGCCCAAGGACGAGGCGCCGCCGGACAAGAAGGACGTCGACTAGAGCCTGAGCCTCAGCAGACGCGAGCCGTCTCGAGCTCGCGACCCATCGGGGCCGCGAAAAAATCCTGCTGGGCGGCGCAACCGAGAACGGTCACCGCGCGCCAGGCGCAGGATTTGTCCTTCATCTCGATCAGCTTCGCCCCGTGGAGATCAAGAAGTGCGCGGGCGAGACACACGGCGAGCGAGGCTTCGGCGGGGCGCGGACCCGGTGCCGGGCCGTTGGCGATGAACTCGAGTTGAGCCACGTCACCATCGCTCGTTGCCTTGAGCACGACTGTCGCGCCGTCGGCCGCTCTATCGATCGCCTCGGTCAAGAGATTGGTCAGGATCTGGCGCAGAGGACGGCGGTCGCCCAATATGCAGATGCCGTCCGGGGCGGCGAGCTCGAACCTCACGGCGCGGTTTTGCGCTGCGGCTGACACATTGCTCCAGGCCTCGGTGGCGAGGCTCGCGAAGTCGAGCGATGTGGTCCGGTCGAGAGAGGCAGGGTTGGCGAGGAGGGCCGTGATGGCCAGCGTATCCTCGGCGGATTTCAGAAGCTCGCGGCCAGAGTCGCGAATGTGGCGGGCGTACTCGCGGTAGCGGGGGTGGCCGACGGGGCCGAGAAGCTCCGAATCCATCACATCGGAAAAGCCGATGACGGCATTGAGCGGTGTCCTGAGCTCATGCGAGACCCGCGCCATCAGCTCGATCCAGGCCTCGTTCTTGGTGCGAGATCTCGGCGGTACTCGCACTGCTGGCGGTGCGGCGAAGTGGTGCCGTGCCTCCAGGCCGACATCGGCGTTCACACCCAGGCTCGCCAGAGGCGGCACTGATCATGCTCGGCGCCTGGGGCCGCGCCGGCGGACGACCGGGGCCTCCACGCGCCGAGCATGATCAGCGCCAGGCTCGCGGCGACCACCGGGAGAGGGAGAGACTCCACCGAGGTCAGCTCCGCGAAAGCCAGAGCTGCGATATATGTAGTCGCAGCGAGTTCAAGGGGCCGGTTGCAGTAGCCGTGTGCCAGCCCGCGTCCGAGGCCGAAAAGGCCGCTCAAGCCCGCCGCGGGGGTCTGCGAATAAGCAGACGCCGCCTGCGGACAGGAGGACATAGTCCTCGCCATCCTGCTCTCCTCGCCCGGTAGAAAAGTCTTGCTGCCCAGTGTGCCGCGCCGTGAACAACGGCCGAATCACCCCTTTAGTTCACTGATTCGCGCGGTGGCTGTCGAGGGAGATTAAATGGCGTCAAGCAAAGTCTTGGCGATCGTTACTGATCCAACATCTTAGTCACGATTTCATAGACATCCCGGGAGATCTCGGGTGCCTTGGCAACCTCATGGAGGGTGCGGCGCGCCTGCGCCCGGCGGCCCGGCTCAAGCCCGTGCCAGTTGCGGAAAGCCGCCAGGAGACGGGCCGCGATCGAGGGATTGAAGCGGTCGATGGCGAGGACCTGCTTGGCGACGAACGCGTAGCCGGCGCCGTCGGGGCGGTTGAACTGGACCTGGTTCTGCATGGCAAAGACGCCGATCAGCGCACGCACCTTGTTGGGGGCGGTGAGGCTGAACAGGGGATGGCGGATGAGGGCTTTGACCTGCGCGAGGGTGGCGGCCGCCGGGGCCTGCGCCTGCACCGCGAACCAGGTGTCGATGACGAGGTGGTCGCTGTTCCAGCGGTCATAGAAATGTGCAAGCGCGCGGTCGCGCTCAGGCGACGGCTGAGCGGCCAGCAGCATCAGCCCATGCGCCGCGTCCGTCATGTTGCTGGCTTTGAAATAGTGATCGGCGACGCGGGCGTGGTCCTGCGGCTTGCCGCGCGCGGAGAGAAGCGTGAGGGCGGCATTGCGCAGGGCACGACGGCCCGCGCTCGCCGGATCGGGAGAGAACGGGCCGCTCGGGCTCATCTCGCGGTAGATCTCCTCGAGCGTGTCGCCGAGCACGGTGCCCACGGCCTTCATCAGTGCGCGGTGAGCGCGGTAGATGAGGGCGGGATCGACGTTGCGGCCGATCTCGCGCGCGACATCCGATTGGCTCGGCAACTTGAGCAGCTCCGCGCGATAGGCCGGATCGAGCGTGGCATCGGTGGCGGTGATGCCGAGCGCTTTGGCGTAGGACGGAACGCTCGTCGAGCGCTTGCCCTGGCGCAGCATCTTCACGCCGTCAATGAGCGTGCGCACGGCATAGCTGTTGGCGGCCTGCCAGCGATTGAAGAGATCGGAGTCGTGCGCCATCAGGAACTCGAGGTCGCGGTCCTTAAGCGCGATGGTCAGGTTCACGGGCGCCGAGAAGCCGCGCAGCAGCGACGGCACCGGAGGCGAGGGGACATCGGCGAAGCGGAAGGTCTGTGCGCGCTTCGTGACGTGGATGATGCCGTCCTCGATCGGCTCGCCGGTGTCACGCTTCAAATCGAGCTCGGCGCCGTTGGCGCCGATGAGGCCGAGCTTCACGGGAATATGCAGCGGCTTCTTCTTGGCCTCGCCTGGTGTCGGCGGCAGCGCCTGCTCGATCTTGAGCTCGGCCGTCTTGCGGGTCGCGTCGTAGCGCAACGAGCAGACGAGCTCGGGCGTGCCGGCCTGGGAGTACCAGAGCTTGAAGTGGCTGAGATCGCGGCCGCTCGCGTCCTCGAAGCAGCGGATGAAATCCTCGATCGTCGCGGCCTGGCCGTCGTGGCGCTCGAAGTAGAGGTCCATGCCGCGGCGGAAGCCCTGGGGCCCAAGGATCGTCTGGATCATGCGCACGAGCTCGGCGCCCTTCTCGTAGACGGTCGCGGTGTAGAAGTTGTTGATCTCGATGTAGGTCTCGGGCCGCACGGGATGGGCAAGGGGCCCCGCGTCCTCCGGGAACTGGGCGGCCTTCAAGGTGCGGACATCGATGATGCGCTGCACGGTGGCCGAGCGCTCATCCGCCGAGAACTCCTGGTCGCGGAAGACGGTCAGGCCTTCCTTGAGGCAGAGCTGGAACCAGTCGCGGCAGGTGATGCGGTTGCCGGTCCAGTTGTGGAAGTACTCGTGGGCGACGACGCTCTCGATCGACTCGAAGTTGCCGTCGGTCGCGGTATCGGGCGAGGCCAGGATGAGACGGTCGTTGAAGATGTTGAGACCCTTGTTCTCCATCGCGCCCATATTGAAATCGGAGACGGCGACGATGTTGAAGACGTCGAGATCGTACTCGCGGCCGAAGCGGCGCTCGTCCCAGCGCATGGCGCGCTTCAGGCTATCCATGGCCCAGGCGGCACGCGCCTCCTTGCCGTGCTCGACGTAGATCGCGAGATCGACGTTGCGGCCCGACATCGTCTTGAAGGTCGACGCGACGGGGGAGAGATCGCCGCCGACGAGCGCGAACAGGTAGCAGGGCTTCGGGTGCGGGTCCTTCCAGACGGCGTAGTGGCGCTTGCCACGGTCGAGCGTGCCGCGCTCAGTCGGGTTACCGTTGGCGAGGAGCACCGGCGCCTCGGCGGCGTCCGCCTCGATGCGGCAGGTGTAGGTGGCGAGCACGTCGGGGCGGTCGAGAAAATAGGTGATGCGGCGGAAGCCTTCGGCCTCGCATTGGGTGCAGTAGACGCCGCGCGAGCGGTAGAGGCCCTGCAGGGCCTTGTTGGATTCGGGATCGACGAACGTCGTGATGGCGAGCGTGAAGGGCTTGGCCGGCGGCTTCAGAATGACGAGGTGGCTGTCGGACAGCTTGTAGTCCTGGGGATCGAGCGGCTTGCCGTCGAGGCTCACGCCTGCAAGCTCGAGCTGTACGCCGTCGAGCTTGAGGGGGCCTGCCGCTTTGCCCCCGGCGGGGTTTGGACGGACGCTCAGGCGCGCGTGAACGCGGGTGCGGGACGGATCGAGCGAGACGTCGAGATCGACGTGGTCGATCAGATAGGCCGGCGGCCGGTAGTCCTTGAGCCGGGTCGGGCGCGGCGCATCGGCTTTTGTCGTTTTTTTTGCCATGGGTTGAGCCGTTTCCAAGATTACATCGGGGCGTCGGCGCTTGGCACTAAAGCATGATTCATGCCTACGGCATGCACTGCTGCACCGATCGCGCGAGTGCCAGTTTTTCGCCGAGGACTGCCCATCGCGCAAGATGTGGGGTGCGACGGCGCGCACTTGAAGGAAGTCCCGGGGGATCGTGAACACGCGCCCTCTTAGCGGCGTGTGCCCGTCGTCAGGGGGAGAGGCAGAGCGGCGCGCTCACCGGCCACCTGAAGTAGACCGTCGTAAAGCCGAGCGCGGCAATCGAAAGGCCGAGTGCAACGTGGGCCCACGGCCGGGTTCGCAAGCGTGCAAGGCTCGAGATGCCAAGGGCGGAGGCCACGACAGCGGGCAGCGTTCCGGCCCCGAAGCCGGCCATGAGAGTCGCCCCGCCGGTGAGGGAGCCGGTGAGCGCAGCGGCGAAGAGGGCACCGTAGACCATGGGACACGGGCAAATCCCCCAGCTCAGGCCAGCGGACAACGGTCCAAGCAGACGATGGCGCCGTGCGGGCGCCACGAGAGCGTCCGTGACGCCGGCGAGACCGGTCAGCGGCGAGCCGACGGCGGGGAGAGCCGGCATGAGGCCGGCGATCGAAAGCCCGATCCACATGAGGGAAGCCGCGGCCGCCCATTGCAGAATGCGGCTTGCGAGCGCGGGCTCGACCATGACGGTGAACACCGCCGAGCCGGCGAGACCGACGGCGGCGCCAAGGATGATGTAGGTCGCAATGCGGCCCGCCTGCAGGCTAGCGAGCACGCGGATCAGCGATCCGCGATCGCCGGGCGCGAAGAACGTCAGCATGCCCGCCGAGATCGCGCCGCACATGGTCGCGCAGTGGAGCGCGCTCGCGAGCCCAAGCACGGCGCCGCCCGATAATATGGCGAGCGTCCCTTCCATCACGGACGATCCTCGCGCGTTTGGCGTGTGTCGGGGCGGGGGGCCGGCAGCGGCGAGTCGTCGTCCTGAATGGCGCGCCAGCCCGCGCCTTCGAGATCCTCGAACTGCCCCGAGTTCAGCGCCCAAAGAAATGCAATCAGCCCGAGAAGGCCGAGCGCGAGAGCAGCGGGTATGAGCCAGGCGAGTGCCGTCATTTCGCACCTCCGGCAACTTTGAGATCGAGGCGCATGGACCTGAGCCGCAGCGCGTTGACGGTGACCGCAATCGAGGACGCCGACATGGCGAGCGCCGCGATGAGCGGGGTCACGTAGCCGGCCATGGCGAGCGGCACCGAAACCACATTATAGGCGAGCGCGATGGCGAAATTCTGGAGCGCCATGCGGCGCGCGGCGCGCGCCACGGACAGCGTCTCGATCACGGGAGCAAGCCGCTCGCCCTGGAAAACGGCATCGGCCGCAGTCTGGCTGATGTCGGCTGCCGTCGACGGCGAGAGCGACGCGTGACCTGCGGCCAGGGCCGGCGCGTCGTTCAGCCCGTCACCGATCATCAGAACGCGACGGCCTTGAGCCTTGAGCGCGTCGAGGCGCGCGATCTTGCCGTCGGGGCGTACCTCTCCATGCCACTCGTCGAAGCCTGCCGCGGCACCCGCCGCCGAGACGATGGTCTTGCGGTCGCCCGAAAGAAGCTCGAGGGCGTATCCGGCGGCGCCGAGCCGGGCGACGACGTCTTGGGCGTCGGGGCGCAATTGGTCCTCGAATTTGAAGCCCTGCGGCGGCTGGCCCGGGCGGCTCAACCAGATGGACGCCGATCCCGGGCAGCTTGTGCCAAGTACTTTCGCAAAAGCGGCGGAGCCGAGCCGCTCCTCACCCGCCTCGGTGTCGATGGCGAGGCCCGAGCCGGCGATCTCGCGGACGCCGGTCAATGGTGCAATCGTCAGGCCGCGCTCGCGTGCAGCCGCGACGATTGCGCGCGAGTAGGGATGGCGGCTCGCGGCGGCGAGCGAGGCGGCGCGCGCCAGCGTTGCGCCGTCGTAGCTCGCGCCGTCGCACAAGGCGGGGCTCGCCCAGCGTGAGAGTGCCGGTCTTGTCGAAGACGACGGTGTCGGTCTCGGCGAGCCGTTCCAACGCGTCGGGCGCCTTGACGATGATGCCCTTGCCAAAGAGGCGGGTCGTGGCCGCGACCTGCACCACCGGCACGGCGAGCGCCAGCGCGCACGGGCAGGTGATGATCAGCACGGCGATGGCGTAAGTGAGCGCCGTTTCCCAGCCCGCGCCAGCGAGCATCCAGCCGACAAACGTCGTCAGCCCGAGAAGATGCACGGCGGGTGCGTAGAGGCGCGCCGCGCGGTCGGCCAAGCGCACATAGCGCCCGCGGCTCTGCTCGGCCGCTTGCATGAGCCGCGCGATCTCGGCAACGAGCGTGCGCTCGTCGGCGGCGGTGGCCTCGACGGTCAAGACGCCTGTCGTGTTGACCGTCCCGGCATAGACCATCGCGCCGGGCGCCTTGAGCTTCGGAATCGTCTCGCCCGTGATCAGGCTCTCCTCGATCTCGCTCCGGCCGGCAAGGACCGTCCCGTCGACGGGAATGCGCTCGCCCGCGGCGACAAGCACGCGCATGCCCGGATTGATCTGGCGCGCGGGAAGCGTGCGCGCCGTGCCGTCCGCCTCGATGACGGTGGCGTTGAGAGCCTTGAGGCCGAGCAGGTTCTCGGCGGCGCCCTGGGCTTTGACGCGCACCTCCTCGTCGAGATAGCGGCCGATCAGGAGGAAGAACGTCAGCGTGATGGCGGCGTCGAAGTAGACCTGGTCGCCGCCGCGCCCGGTCTGATAGAGGCTCATGGCGGTCGCGAGCGTGATGCCGAGCGAGATCGGCACGTCCATGTTGAGGCGGCGCGCCCTCAAGGCGGATGCGGCCGAGCGATAGAAGGGCTCGGCGGCATAGGCGATCGCGGGCAGCGCGATGAGCGCGGAGAGCCAATGAAAGAGGCTTTGCGCCGAGCGCTCCATGTCGCTCGCGAGGCCTGCCCAGACGGAGACGGAGAGAAGCATGATGTTGGCGGCGGCGAAGCCGGCGACGCCGAGGCGGCGCAGGAGGTCGTCGGCGCGGGCGGCGTCGCGCGCCGTTCTCGCGTCGACAATCTCGGCCGCGCGGTAGCCGGCGCGGTCGAGCGCGCCGATGAGGTCCTGCGCGGCGACACGGTCGGGATTGAGCTGGGCCGAGACGCGCCGGGCGGTCAGGTTGGCGCGGGCGGCCTCGACACCCGGTATCGCGGAAAGTGCGCCCTCGATCGTCGTCATGCAGGCGCCGCAGTGCATGCCCTCGACGGCGAAATCGATCGTGGTGGTGACGTGATCGCGCGCGGCCGCGGACACTTGCGGTGTCGTTGCACCGGGAACTGTGCCGGCGGTCAGGGCTTGAGCCATAGCCGTCTCCGGATGGCGAACTCGGCATCCTTGCCTGCAGCTCGCTTTGCGCGAAGCCGTGGCGTCGACGATCCATGTGCCCGGGGCGAGGCTGACGGGCGCCCGATAAAGACCTGCCGAGCTTTCCGTCATTGTGACCGTCTGGTCGAAGGTGTCGGTCGCGGACCGGCCGACCGTCGCCGTGACGCTCGCACCCGACACGGGCCGCCCATCGCGATCCTTGAGAGCCAAGGTCAATGCCCGGTCAGCGGCGGCATAGGTGAGCTCATCGTGCCAGCCGAGCCCGGCCTGGGCCTCTTCGGCCGCGATGCGCTCATTGTAGGCGAGGCCCTTGCGGTAGGCGTCCGGCGTCTCGACGCCGCCGAAGGTGGTGAGCGCCTTGTAGATCATCAGGCCGTTGACGCTCGTGACGAGGAGGAAGAAGCCGACAACGGCAAAGAGAACATGGCGTCCGGTGATTGCAGGCGCAGCGCGCTCGCCGGGTGGGGAAGAGGGCAGAGTTTGGCTGCGGTTCATCGGGCCGGACTCCGGAAGGTCGTGTCGCGATGCGTCTCGGTGCCGTCCGTGATGTCGGTCACCGTCAGGCGGAAGGGCGTGGGATCAGGTCCGAGATTAGGCAGGGCCGCTACCGGGACCGTGACGTGGAGCTTCAGGGCGCGGAGGTTGTCGGGAACGACGTCGATCGCGGGGTCATCGTGATCGAAGCCCGCAATCGCGAGCTTGGCGCCGGGAAGACCGCCGGCGGTCAAGCGGAAGCTGCGCACATCGTGCAGCTTGTTCAAGATCTTCACGGTGTAGTTGTTGCGCAGGCTGCCGTCGGAGAGCACGACGAACAGCGGGTTGCGATCGGGCAGCACCGAGACTTCGAGGATGCTGCGGTTGGTGATCGCCCACAGCATGATCGCCGCGACGACCGTCATCAGGCCGGCATAGAGCATCGTGCGCGTGCGAATGATGTGCCAGCCGTCGCGCGGGCCGGCCTTCGGGTCATCGACATTGCGGAACGTCGCGTAGGCGATGAGGCCGGTCGGGCGCTCGACCTTGGTCATGATGTCGTCGCAGGCATCGATGCAGAGCGCGCACTGGATGCATTCGAGCTGCGGCCCGTCGCGGATGTCGATGCCCATGGGACATACGGCGACACAGGCCTGGCAGTCGACGCAGTCGCCGCGGTTCTCCCAGGACTGGCCCTTCTTGTGCGCCCCGCGCGGCTCGCCGCGGGTCTCGCGATAGGAGATCAAGAGCGAATCTGTGTCGAGCATCGCGCCCTGGATGCGCGGCCACGGGCACATGTAGATGCAGACTTGCTCGCGGGCGATGCCACCGAGCAGGTAGGTCGAGACCGTGAAGATGCCGAGGAAGGCGTAGGCGACGGTGGGAGCGGTGCCCGTCATGAGCTCGTGCGCCAGCGTCGGCGCGTCGCGGAAGTAGAATACGAGCGCGCCCCCCGTCGCCAGGCCGATCGCCAGCCACGATAAGTGCGTTGCCGTCTTCTTCCAGATCTTATCGAGCGACAACGGCGCCTGATCGAGGCGCATTCGCGCGTTGCGGTCGCCCTGCCAGAAGCGCTCGACGGCGATCATGAGGTCCGTCCACACCGTCTGCGGACACGTATAGCCGCACCACACGCGGCCCGCGATCGACGTGACGAGAAAGAGGCCGAGGGCCGAGACGACGAGAAGGCCGGTGATGAAGTAGAGCTCCTGGGCCCAGATCTCGAGCGGCCCAAAGAAGAGCCTCTGATGGTCGAAGTCCAAGAGAAACGCTTGATCAGGAAGGTTCGGTCCGCGATCCCACCTGATCCACGGCAGCAAATAGTAGATGCCGAGCGTCACCACCATGACGGCCCACTTGGCGCGGCGGAAGGTTCCCTTGGCGAGCTTCGGATAGATCGTCTGGCGGCGGGCGTAGGATTCGCGGGACTTCTTCGAGCCGACGGCCTCGACGTCGATACGCTCGACACCGGGGGCGGCTTCGCCTGAGCCGTATGCGAACTTATGCGCCGGTTCCATCTTGGTCATACGGAGTATCCCGGACCTCCGCCTCATCCGCGCCGAATGGCGGACAGTCGGGGCCCTGTCATCGCCGCTCGAATCTTATTTGCCGCCGCCCAGAGAATGTACGTAAACAGCGAGCAGCTTAACAGTCTCCGGGTTCAATCGCGCGTTCCAGTTCGGCATAATTCCTCCGCGGCCGGTGCGGATCGACTGAACGATATCCTCACGGCGGCCGCCGTAAAGCCAGATGCCGTCGGTAAGGTTCGGTGCGCCGAGCTCCTTGGTGCCCTTGCCCTCGGGTCCGTGACAGGCGACGCACTGCTCCTGGAAGATCGTCGCGCCGCGACCAGCCGCGGCCTGGTCGGTCGACTTGCCGGAAAGCGACAGGACATACTCGGCTGCGTCGTTGATCTGTGCCGGCTCGAGAATGCCGTCGAGGCCGAAGCGGGGCATGGCGCTGTCGTGGGCGTCTTTCTGGCCCGAGCGGATGCCGAAGGTGATGGTCTTTGCGATCTCGTCGAGCGAGCCGCCCCAGAGCCAATCGTCGTCGTTGAGGTTGGGATAGCCGGTCGCGCCCTGAGCGCCGCGTCCGTGGCAGGCGGCGCAGTTCTCGCCGAATGCGGCAACACCGCCGGCCTGGACGAACTGCATGAGCTCCTGGTTCTTCTCGATGTCGGCCAGCGGGGTGGCGGCAATGGCCTGGGTGAACTTGGCTTGCGTGGCCTTGGCCGCGGCGACGTCGCTCGCCACCTGGCCGCGCTGGCTGTAGCCCCAGATGCCCGCCGTGTAGCCCGTCATCGTCGGCCAGGCGGGATAGACGATCCAATAGCCGATCGCCCAGACTATGGTCGCGTAGAGCACATAGAGCCACCAGCGCGGGAGCGGCTTGTTCAGCTCCTTCAAGTCGCCGTCCCAAACGTGGCCCGTCGTCTCGACGCCAGTGACGTGATCGATCTCTTTGTGTGCGCTCATCGGTCGGCCCCCGTCGGTGCGTCGCTGCTGTCGGCATCGAGCGGAATTCGCGATGCCCTATCCAAGCGTTGCTTGTTGCCGGGCCAGAACACATAGGCGAGCACGCCGGCGAAGACCGTCCCGAAGAGGGCCATTGCCACCATCTGCGACACAAAAGCTGCTGTCTGATAGGTCATGACGCTGCCTCTCAACGCAGATTGGGGCCGCTGGCGTCGAAGCTCGTGAAGTCGACGAGCGTGCCGAGCACCTGCAGGTAGGCGATCAGCGCGTCGAGCTCGGTGACCGCGGTATCGGGCTGGCCGTCGAAGTTGCGCACCTGCGCCTTGGGATAGCGGGCGAGCAGCTCCTTCACGCCTTTGGAATCAGGGTTCACCTGGACCTCGAGATCGGCCTTCGCCTTGGCGATCATCTCGTCGGTATAGGGGACACCCGTCATCCTGAGCGCGGTCATATTCTGGCCGATGCTCTCGTAGGAGAGCGCCGTCTTCTCGAGGAAGGGATAGCCGGGCATGACGGTGCCGGGGACGACAGCGGGAGGCTTGCGCATGTGATCGACGTGCCAGGCGTCGGAGTATTTGCCGCCGACACGCGCCAGATCAGGCCCCGTGCGCTTCGAGCCCCACTGGAAGGGATGGTCGTACATGCTTTCGGCGGCGAGGCTGTAGTGGCCATAGCGCTCGACCTCGTCGCGGATCGAGCGGATCATCTGGCTATGGCAATTGTAGCAGCCCTCGCGAAGGTAGATGTTGCGGCCCGCCAGCTCGAGCGGGGAATAGGGCCGCATGCCTTTGACCTTCTCGATCGTCGAGTTGAGAAGGAAGAGCGGCGCGATCTCGACCAGGCCGCCGATGGAGACGACGATCAGGATGCCGATGAGGAGGATGATCGAGTTCTTCTCGAAGATGCCGTGGTTCATGTGCCGATCCCCCTCACTCTGCCGGCATCGCGACGGCGCCCGTGCGCAGCTCGGGGGCTGCTGCCGCGCGCGGCTGGTGGTCGAGGTCGCGCAGAGCGTCGCCGCGTATGGTGCGCCAGACGTTGTAGGCCATCAGGAGACCGCCGATGACGAACAAGAGGCCGCCCGTGGCGCGGATGACGTAGGGCCAGTGCATGGCTTCGACGGTCTCGACGAAGGAGTACTTGAGGAAGCCCAGCTCGTCGTAGGCGCGCCACATCAGGCCCTGCATGATGCCCGACACCCACATCGAGGAGATGTAGAGGACGATGCCGATGGTCGAGATCCAGAAGTGCCACTCGACCAGGCGGATCGAGTAGAGCCCTTCGCGCTTCCACAGCCACGGCACCAGGCAGTAGATGGCGCCGAACGACACCATGCCGACCCAGCCGAGCGCGCCCGAGTGCACGTGGCCGATCGTCCAATCGGTGTAGTGGGAGAGCGAGTTCACGGCCTTGATGGACATGAGCGGGCCCTCGAAGGTCGACATGCCGTAGAAGGCCACCGAGACGACGAGGAGGCGCACGACGGGGTCGGTGCGCAGGCGGTCCCAGGCGCCCGACAGCGTCATCAGGCCGTTGATCATGCCGCCCCACGACGGCATCCAGAGCATGATCGAGAACGTCATGCCGAGCGTCTGCGCCCAGTCGGGCAGCGCCGTGTAGTGGAGATGATGCGGGCCGGCCCAGATGTAGAGGAAGATCAGGCTCCAGAAGTGCACGATCGAGAGGCGGTAGGAGTAGATGGGACGCTCGACGCGCTTCGGAATGAAGTAGTACATGATGCCGAGGAAGCCCGCGGTCAGGAAGAAGCCGACCGCGTTGTGGCCGTACCACCATTGCGTCATGGCATCCTGCACGCCGGAAAACAGCGAGTAGCTCTTGGCGCCCGTGAGCGAGACCGGCACCGCGAGGTTGTTGACGATGTGCAGCATGGCAATCGTCACGATGAAGGCGAGATAGAACCAGTTGGCGACGTAGATGTGCGGCTCGCGGCGCTTCCAGAGCGTGCCGAGGAAGACCAGCAGATAGACGACCCAGACGATCGTCAGCCAGAGATCGACGTACCATTCGGGCTCGGCGTACTCCTTGCCTTGCGTGACGCCGAGCACGTAGCCCGATGCCGCGAGCACGATGAACAGCTGATAGCCCCAGATGACGAACCACGGCGACCAGTATCCGGCGACGCGGGCGCGGCAGGTGCGCTGGACGACATAGAGCGACGTCGCGAGCAGCACGTTGCCGCCGAAGGCGAAGATCACGGCCGAGGTGTGGAGCGGGCGGAGGCGGCCGAAGTTCGTCCACGGAAGATCCAAATTGAGCACGGGGAACGCGAGCTGCCAGGCGATCAGGTCGCCGGCCAGAAATCCGACGACACCCCAGAAGACGGCGGCAACGGTTGCGACCTTGATGGGCCCATCCATGTAGCTCTTCTGCTCGTCGGGGCCGGCGCGTCGGGGATGGCCGAGAACATAGATGGCGGAGAGGATAGCGGCTGCGGCGAGAAGCAGGCCGTGAAAGCTCATCACGCGGTCGTCGGCGGCGAAGGTGAGGAAGAGCCCCAGAATTGCAAAAACGACGGCCACCAGGACCGTCGTCGCGTGACCCAGGGCAACAAGCTCGTCGCTCGCCGGTTTCATTGGTCCCTCCTCCCCACTGCCGCTGCAGCAATTGCCGTCTCGTTTATCGTGTTTGCGCGTTAGGTCGCAAACAATCCTTGACGCAGATCAAGGTGCGACCAATTGCCGAGCCTTAGGCGAGGGGTCTGTCGCGAGGCTGGAGAAAATTCGAAACCAATGTCAGCGGAGCTTGCGCAGCGGTACGGCGCTCCCGTGCCGCGCTATACGAGCTATCCCACGGCGCCGCATTTCACGAGCCGCGTCGGTGCAGCGGAAGCGAGAGCGTGGCTCAGCGGGCTTGAGGCGCGCTGCAAGCTCTCGCTCTACGTGCACATTCCGTTCTGCCAGTCGTTGTGCTGGTACTGCGGATGCAACACGAAAGTCGTCAACAGGTACGAGCCGATCGAGCGTTATCTCGGGTCTCTCGACCGGGAATTGGCCACGGTGGCGGCGCTCGTTCCCCGAGAGCACGGCGTTTCGCACATTCATTTCGGCGGCGGCTCGCCCAACATTCTGAAGGCGGAGCATCTGGTCGCGCTCAGCGCTGCGATACGCGACCGCTTTGAGGTCGAGAAGACCGCCGAGTTCGCGATCGAGATCGATCCGCGCGGGCTCGACGAGGCGCGCGTAGCGGCGATGAAGGCGGCGGGCGTCAATCGCGTCTCCATCGGCGTACAGGATTTCGAACCTGCCGTGCAGGCGGCGATCAACCGCGAGCAATCCTACGAGACGACGCGGCGCGCCGTGCTCATGCTGCGCGACGCCGGCATCGTCTCGATCAACATCGATCTCGTGTATGGATTGCCGCATCAGACGCGCGCGAGCGTGGCGCGGACGATGGAGCAAGTGCTGCGTCTCGAGCCGGACCGTATTGCGATCTTCGGCTATGCGCACCTTCCCGAGCGCATCCGCCATCAGGGGCTGATCGATGCCGCGGCCCTGCCCGGTCTGGTCGACCGGCTGGGGCAGGCGAACCGGCTGGCGCGCATTCTCTCCGGCGAGGGCTACGTCAGGGTCGGTCTCGATCACTTCGCCAAGCCGGCCGACGCCCTCGCGCAGGGCGCCGTGCATCGCAATTTCCAGGGCTATACGACCGACGGCGCGGATGCGCTGATCGGACTTGGCGCCTCGGCGATCAGCCGCTTCGAGGGCGGCTACACGCAGAACGCGACGGGCATCGGCGAGTACCAGCAGAGAGCCGCGTGCGGCCTCGCCACCGTCAAGGGCGTTGCCCTATCGCACGACGACCGGGTCCGCGCGTTCGTGATCGAGCGTTTGATGTGCGATCTCTCCTTCTCGCGGAGCGCGCTCCGCGAGCGCTTCGGCGCCGATCTGGGATCGGTCATCGCAGACGCGGAGGATCTGATCGCTTCCGACGCGGACGGTCTTATCGAGAGCACCGGTGACGGCTTCCGCATCACGGAGCGCGGCCGCCCGTTCGTGCGCAGCATCTGCGCCTGCTTCGACGCGTACCTCGACGCGGCGCCAGCGCGCCACGCCGTCGGTGTCTGAGGGCAACGGTACGCGTTGTGTCGCGCTGTCAGCAGCCTGCGAGCTGTTCGAGGCGGGCACGAGCACGAATGTGCACTTCCGTCCCGTTGACGATCTCGATTACCTGCATTACGCGGAGCTTTGTCAGCGTACGGCTGACCGTTTCGATGGTGAGACCCAGGAAGTCGGCGATGTCGGAGCGGCGCATCGGAAGGCGGATGACGCTGCCGCTGCCGTCCGCTACTCCGGTTTTCCGGTCGAGCGCGACGAGAAATGCGGCCACGCGCTCCAGGGCGCTTTGCTGGCCGATCGAGATCAGCAGGTTGCGGGCTGCCGAGAGCTCGAGAGAAATGGCTTGATAGAGCTTAAGGGCGAGCGGGGCGTCGTGGGCGGCGGCTTCCTCGAGGGCGTGCGCGCCGAGGCAGCGGACCTTGGCGGTGGACGTGGCCTGGGCGTTAAACATGTGATCGTTCGATGTTCCGAGCCCTAAGAGGTCGCCGGGGTAAGCGAAGCCGATCACCTGGCGGCGCCCGTCGGGGAGCACCTTGTAGATGACGATGGTGCCTTCCTCGACCTGGAAAACGTGTGTGCGCGGATCGCCTTCGCAGAAGACGTGCTCTCGGGCATCCAAGCGGCGCAGGGTGCCGGCGTCGAACCGCGACAAGCGCGATGGAGTCGCGGGGCGAGGTGACCTTTCGAATGGGGGGAGTGGGCGTGCGGACGTCGGATGCTGCAGGTTGGGGGCGATGTCGTAAGCCAGCATGTGTTCATCTCCCTAAGAAATCGGTGCCAAGATTCGGTGCGGGGCGGCACGGGGAGTAGAACAACCGTCAGGAACTGCAGCTATGGATGTTCAGATACGTTTCGTAATAGTTTGTAACAGGCTCAGTATCATGAGCCCCGGCGGCGGCCATTGAAACTGAACAAGAGTAATAAAGAATAACGCGAGAAGATCGAGACACCTTGCCGACTGAAATCCTCATCGTCGACGACGATCCTGAAGTCCGCCATGTGCTGCGCACGCTTTTTCGAGCGCGAGGGCTATGCCGTGTCCGAGGCTGCGGATGGCGCCAGCGCGCTCGCACGGCTCGCGCGCGGCGGGGTCAATCTCGTGACGCTCGACCTGACGCTCGGCGCCGATGACGGGCTCGCCTTGCTGCGTCAATTGCGTGTGCACGACGACGTGCCCGTGATCATGGTGTCCGGCAAGGGTGATCCGATCGACCGGGTCGTGGGTCTCGAGCTTGGCGCCGACGACTACATCGCCAAGCCGTTCGTTTTGCGGGAGGTGCTGGCTCGGGTGCGCGCCGTTCTGAGGCGTCACGAGCCCGCGAAAGCAACCGCGGTCGCCAGCGTCAGCTCGGACCAGCATGAGCGGCTGCGGTTCGACGACTGGGTTCTCGACGTGACGAGCCGTGAGCTCAAGAGCACCGGCGGCTCTGCACGCGAGCTGACGACGGGGGAGTTCAATCTTCTCGAGCTCTTCGTGCGCCGCCCGCATCGCGTGCTGTCGCGCGACGAGATCATGGACCTGCTCAAGGGGCACGACTGGTCGCCGCTCGACCGCTCGATCGATGCGCTCGTGGGGCGCTTGCGCAAGAAGATCGAGCCCGAGCATTCGAGCCCGTGCCACATCAAGACGGTACGCGGCGTCGGCTACATGTTTGCGTCCGACGTGACGAAGGCGTGAGATGCGCTCAGCGCTTGCGGCGCGCGGCGGCAATCGTTTCGCGAAGCGATCGCGCCAGCTCTGCTTGTGTGTAAGGCTTGCGCAGGAGCCCATACACGGGGATGTCCGCGTCGTTGCCGCGGGCAATGTCCTCGGCAAAGCCGGAGGTGAGAAGGATCGGCAGATCAGGGCGGTTGTCGTTGATCCATCGCGCGAGATCGTACCCCGACAGGCCACCCGGCATGACGACATCGCTGAACACGGCATCAATGGCGAGGCCGCCTTTGAGGCGCTCGATGGCGGCGGGTGCGGTGGCGGTCTCGACGACCTGGTAGCCGAGGCGCTTTGAGATGGCTTACGCCGACTGCACGCACCTCGGGATTGTCCTCGACGACAAGTATGGTTTCGCCGGTTGCAGTCGCGGCGTCTGGCGTTTGCTTGGGCCCTTCGTCGCGCGACAGCTCCCCACCATGGCGCGGAAGATAGAGGTTGATTGTCGTGCCCTTGCCGGGCTCGCTGTAGATGGTCACGTTGCCGTTCGACTGCTTGACGAAGCCGTAGATCGTGCTCAGGCCGAGACCGGTTCCGCGGCCATGCGGCTTGGTCGTGAAGAAGGGTTCGAAGGCCCGGCTCAACACGTCCTTCGATCATGCCCGTGCCGCTGTCGGAAACCGAGAGGCGTACGTAGTCGCCCAGGGGTGAGACCCGCTTCCGGGGCTTCACTGGCGTCGTCGAATGACGGCGTTGCTCGTTTCGATGATGAGCCGACCTCCATCGGGCATGGCATCGCGTGCGTTGATGGCGAGGTTCAATACGGCGTTCTCGATCTCACTCGGATCGACGCGCGTGGTCCACAAGTCGGGGGCGAGGTTGGTCGTGAGGTGGATCGCCTCACCGAGCGTTCTTTGCAGGAGCTCCGTCATCACGCGGACCTGGTCATTGAGATTGACGACCTCGGGCTCGAGATGTCGCCGTCGCGCAAAGGTCAGCAGCCGTCCTGTGAGACGTGCGCCTGCGTCGGCAGCCTTGGCGGCGCGGCGGATGTGGTCGCGTGCGCGGTCGTCGTCGACGAAGAGCTCGAGCAGCTCCAGATTTCCGGTGACGATGGTCAGGAGATTATTGAAATCGTGGGCGACGCCGCCGGTCAGCTGGCCGATGGCCTCGAGGCGCTGCGACTTGAGGAGCGTTTGCTCGCGCTTCACGTCTTCAGTCAGATCTCGTACCAGCACCACGACGCCGGTTCGAAAGCCGCTCGCGCTGCGGATGACCGAGCCCACGACCTCCCCGGGGATGCTGCGCCCATCGGCGCAGCGCAGTCGCGCCGCCGCGGGCGCGGTCGACGGCTCGCCACCTCGGTCGAGCGCGTCGAGATATTGCCGTAAGCGCACAAAATCCTTCGGGTCATCATAGATGATGGAAAGCTCTTCTCCGGAGAGTTCGTCGACGGTGTAGCCGAGCTCGCGTTTCGCTGCCGGGTTCGTGAGCAGGATCCGCAACGCCGGGTCCGTGATCAGGAGTACCTCCGGCACGTGGTCGAAGACCGTCTGAAACAGCAGCGCCTGACGGTCGATCTCGGCCTCGAGGCGTGTGGTTGCGCTGAGATCATGGATGATGCCGGCGAAGAACTTGCGCCCGTCGACCTCGAAGGCGCTCACCGAGAGGTGGATCGGGAAGATCGTACCATCCTTGCGGCGGCCCTCGACATCGCGGCCGATGCCGATGATCCGCTTTTCGCCGGTTGTCAGGTGATGGGAGATATAGCCGTCGTGCCGGCTGGCGTGCGGCTCGGGCATGAGAATTTTGATGTTCTGGCCGAGCAGCTCGGGAGGCGCGTAGCCGAAGAGCGTCTGGGTGGCCGGATTGACGCTTTGGATGATGCCACCGGTGTCGATGGCGATAATGGCGCCGGCCGCCGACTCGAGGATGGCCTCAAGCATGCTCTTGTTTCGCTGGACATCGGAGGGCGACATCTTTGCCTGGTGCTCGCGGGGTGGGGGTCAATTTTGAACCCCATATAGCGCGCCCAGGGCCGTTTGGTGGAGCCGATGCCCAAATAGAGTTCTAGTAGCGGCCAACTATCGGCCGCGCCGGGGGCCCGGCCATGACCTCGATCAATACGGGCAGAAGCCATTAATTGCGCACGATCGCCGACGGCAGCCTCGCTGCGGCGGCGGCCAGGGTTGCGTCGCGATCGCCGCGGGCGTCGACGCGGACCCAGGACATCGTGCCGGTCGGGCGGGCGAGCTGGGATTGCACGACGGCAGCATCGGCGTCGGAGGCGTCGCCGCGGCGGGCTGCGACGCGCTCGATCAGCGTGTCCGCGGGAGCCTCGAGCCACAGGCCGGCAAATACAACTCCGGTGCGCTTTGCGACGGCCTCAAGGTCATGGCGTTCCCCGGGCTTCAGGAAGACGGCGTCGACGATGACGGAGTGGCCGGCGGCGAGCGCGCGCTCCGCCTTGTTGAGGAGGAGATGATAGATTTCAACGGACACTTCCGGCTTGTAGTGGTCGGGCGTGAGGCGCTCCTCTTCGGCCACGTTGAAGAGGCGCTTGCGCTCGACGTCGCTCCTCAGGTGCAGCGCGCCAGGCGCGGGTCCGATGCGCGGCGCGAGCGCCGCGGCGAGCGTCGACTTGCCGGTGCCCGAGAAGCCACCCACGGCAACGAGGCCCGGCGGCGGCGGGTTGAGAAACTCCAGAGCGGCCGTGGCGAGCCGGCGGGCCTCCATTTCAGCGGGCTCGCGCAGGTCATGTTTCTGCTGGCGGGCACGGGCGAGGGCAACGACGGCGCGGACGAGCGCGCGCATGGCCAAGAACAGCGGCAGGCAGGAGAGACCCTCGATCTCGTTGCGGAGCGGCGCTGCGCCGACATAGGCATTGAAGACGAGATTGGCGGCCGTCCGATCGGCGCGCACATCGAGGTCCATCAGCAGGAAGGCGAGATCGTACAGCACGTCGATCGTCGCCAAGGCCTCGTCGAACTCGAGCGCATCGAAGGGCACGGGCCGGTCGCCGATCATGACGATGTTGCCGAGATGGAGGTCGCCGTGGCAGCGGCGGACGGCACCGGCGAGGGCACGGCTCTGCAGCAGTCCGGAGATGCGGGCGAGGCGTTCTTCGGCGGTGCTGCGCAGGGCTGGCGTCACGCCGGGTCCGAGAACGTCCCCGTCCGCAGTCGAGCTCGGAGAGGAGCTGAAGCAACGTCCCCTCGACGATCTTAGCGCCGTCGGCGGTCTGGGCGGCGGAGGCCTGCTCGTGATAGCGAGCGACCATCTCGGCGAGGCGCTTGCATGTGGTTCGCGGAAGCGGACCCTTGCCGGCGATTTCGGAGAGGAGGCTTTCCTGCTCGAAACGGCGCATCTCGAGCGCCCACTCGACGGCCGGGCCGCTGCCGCCGATGGCGAGGCTGCCGTCCTCCCCTCGCGTTATGGCGACGAGGCGAAGATAGATCTCGGGGGCGTGCGGGGCGTTGAGCTCCATCTCGCGCGCCAGCGCTTGGTGGCGCAACTCGAGCGTCGAGAAATCGAGGAACGGCAGGCGGACGGGCTTCTTGACCTTGAAGGCCTTGCTGCCGGCAAGAAAGACGCGGGCGCAATGGGTCTCGATGACCTCGACGTCGCGCACGGGCTCGTCATAGGACGACGGGGTCTTGAGGAACGCAACAATTGCATCCTCGCCCATGGCGCCGGGCGTTGCCGATCGAGGCTCACCGGTCATCGCGCGTCCTGTGGGAATTTTGTCCGCATTCAGAGCAGCGTGGCTTGATGCAGGTCAACGACGGAACCGTTACGGCCTGGGAAGCTTTTTCTTCATGAGGTTCAGGCCTCTTTCTAAGCACGGGGATGCCCATGAAGGCCACACGAACGTGGATACTGATTGCCGACGGCGGGCGAGCGCGCATTCTCGAGAGCACCGGCAAGGGGCATGATGTCCATGCCGTGCAGTCGTGCGACTTCAGCAATCCAACTCCGCCGAGCCGGGAGCTTGGCTCCGACAACCCCGGCCGCGTGATGGAATTGCACGGGGCGACGCGCCACGCGATCGAGCCGCGCCATGATTTGCACAGGGGCCTCGAGACGCTCTTTGCCCATCAGTTGATGGATATCCTCGGCAAGCGTCTCAACGAGGGCGCGTTCGACCGCCTTGTGATCGTCGCACCGCCGGCGATGCTCGGCGATCTCAGGAAATCTCTGGGCGATCCACTCCGCCAGCGGGTGGTCGCCGAGATCGCCAAGGATCTGACGAAGATTCCCAACCACGAGGTCATGCGTCACCTCGAAGCCGACATCATGCTTTGATGGCGCGATCGCGGAGACCATCTGGATGACCTTGAAGCGCATTCGTCTCGAGCTGGCGCGGGATCACGACTTCCCCGAAGGCAGCCGCGACCGGGGCTACGAGTTCGCAGCCCCGCTCGACGACGACGGGCATCTCCAGGCCGACGAGTGGCGGGCTCACCGCGAGCGGTGCGTCGTCAAGCGCTTCTGGAGCGGCGAGAAGAACGAGATCGGACACCTCGTGCACAAGCCGGGTGGAAGCTGGGCCTTCGACTACGATCCCAAGCGCCACGACGACGACGAGGCGGGCTACAAGCTCGACAAGCACCGGCTCATTCCTGGCGAGTACGTCTCGTTCCGCGAGCACGATGGCGTGCAGCGGACGTTTCGCGTCATCTCGGTCACCGATCTCGACTGATCAGGATTACTCGGCGGCGCGCGTCGGCGGCGATGCTGCCGCCCGCTTGAGGTCGAGCACGACCTCGCGCGCGGTGGCGTCGCCAGGTACGGAGCGCGTCTCGAAGCCGAACTCGCGCGCCATGCCCAGCATTGTCGTGTTCTCGGCGAGCACGAGCCCCGACAGTTCGGCGATGCCTTCCTCGCGCGCGTAGCTGATGAGGAGGCTCATGAGGTGCCAGCCGAGGCCGCGGCCCTTGAGATCGGAGCGGATCAGAATGCCGTACTCGCCCCGCACAAGATCGGGATCGAGCGCGACGCGCACGACGCCGAGAAGCTCCTGCTCCACTGGCGAGAGCGCGACGAAGGCCATCTCGCGGGCGTAGTCGATCTGGGTGAAGCGCGCGAGCAGCTCGTGCGAGAAGCCGGCGCGGGCCGTGAAGAAGCGCAGCCGAATGTCGTCGGCCGAGACCCTGGCGAAGAATTGCCGGTAGCGTTCCTCGTCGTCGGGGCGCACGGGGCGCACGTCGATCGCTCCGAGACCGGCCACATCGAGGCGCTTCTCCCATTGAGACGGGTAGGGCCGAATGGCGAGCGGCTTGCGCGGCGAGAGTGCCTCGTCCTCGATCTTCATGCGTGCATCGAGCGCGATGACGCCGGACTCGTCGACGAGGAGGGGGTTTATGTCGAGCTCGCGGATCTCCGGGTGCTGGATGACGAGCTCGCTCGTCTGGACCAGCGCCGCGGCGAGCGCGTCGAGATCGGCGGGCGGGTGGTCGCGGTAGCCGGCAAGCAAGCGCGAGACGCGCGTTTCGGCGATCATCTGGCGGGCCAAGAGCATGTCGAGGGGAGGCAGGCCCAGGGCTCGATCCTGAATGACTTCGACGGCGGTGCCGCCGGCGCCGAAGAGCAGCATCGGCCCGAACGTCGCGTCGACGCTCATGCCGATGATCACCTCCTGGGCATGCGGGCGGCGGATCATGGGCTCGACCATGAAGCCGTCAATCACGGCGCCGGGCTTGGCGACCGCAACGCGGGCGATCATCTCGCGCGCCGCCTGCTCGGCCGCCGCGGGTGATTCAAGGCCCAAGCGCACGCCGCCGACGTCTGACTTGTGGGAGATGTCGCGGGAGAGGATCTTGACGACGCAGGCGCGGTTGCTGGCGAGGAGGGTCTTGGCATGCTCGGCGACCTGGTGGGGGTCGGCAGCGATCAGCGTTTCTGCAACCGGAATGCCGTAGGCGCGCAGAATGGATTTCGCGGCCACAGCCGAGAGAACCTTTGTGCCGGACGCCAGCGAGCGCTCGATTTCAGCCGTGGCCGAGGCCGTGTCGCTCGCATTCCCGGGACCGCGCGCGGGCGGCGTGCGCGTCAGCTCGCGCTGGGCGCGCGCGTGACGGACGAGCTGCATGAAGCCGGTGATGGCCTCGCTCGGGGTTTCGAACGTGGGGATCTTCTCGGCAGAGAAGATGGCGCGGGCTTCGCGCGGCGCCTCCTCGCCGAGCCAGTTCGTGAGCACGAGCTTGCCGGTGCTGACGCGGAGCGGTCTCCTTCACGGCGCCGACGACGGCGCGCGCGGCCTCCGTCGACGAAGCGATGGCGGTCGGGCACTGGAGGACGAGGATGGCGTCGGATGCCGGGTCCTCGAGCAGGGCCGAGAGCGCGGCTTTGTAGCGCTCGGGACCGGCGTCGCCGATGATGTCCACCGGATTGCCGTGCGACCAGGTGCGCGGCAGCACTCCGTCGAGCGTTGCAACGGTTGCGGGCGATAGGGTTGCGAGGACACCTGCTGCATCCTGCAGCTCGTCGGCGGCGAGCACGCCGGCGCCGCCGCCGTTGGTAAGAATGGCAAGGCGCTCGCCCGCGAGCTTGTGTCCGCGGGCCAGCATCTCTGCGGCGGCAAAAAGCTCGGGCAGCGTCTTGACGCGCAGAAGTCCGGTGCGGCGGAACGCAGCGTCGTAGGCGGCATCCGAGCCGGCGAGCGCGCCGGTGTGGGAAAGCGCCGCGCGGGCCCCGCCTTCGTGGCGGCCGCTCTTGACGACGATCACGGGTTTGACACGTGCGGCGCGCCGCGCAGCGGAGAGGAACTTCGCGGCGTTCGTGACCGCCTCAATGTAGAGGAGGATGGCGCGGCTCTTGGTATCGCCCGCCAGATAGTCGAGGAGATCGCCAAAATCGACATCGCTCATCTCGCCGATCGATACGATGTGCGAGAAGCCGATTTGGCGACCCGCCGCCCAGTCGACGATGGAGGTCAGGAGGGCGCCCGATTGAGAGATGAAGGCGAGACCGCCGGCCGAGGCCGCCCGTTGCGCAAAGCTTGCATTGAGCCCTATGCCCGGCACCATGATGCCGAGACAGTTCGGGCCGAGAATCCTGAGACAATGGGGGCGCGCTGCCTCGAGCGTCTCGGCGACGAGCGGCCCGAGGCCCGCGGTAATGATCACGGCGGCGCGCGTTCCTCTGCGGCCGAGCGCGGCGACGATGCCCGGAATGGTTGGCGGCGGTGTCGCGACGACAGCGAGATCAGGTGCTGCGGGCAAAGCGTCCACGGTCTCGTAGCAGCGGGTGCCGAGAACCGTCTCGCCCTTGGGATTGACGAAATAGACCGGGCCGCGGAAGCCGCCCTCGATGAGATTGCTCGCCGTCGTTCGGCCGACGGAGCCCGCCTGGGCGCTGGCTCCGATCAGCGCCACGGAGGCGGGATCGAACATGTGGTCGAGGTTGCGAATGGTCATGCTGAAGCGGCCTCTGCGGGTTGATGCGCATCATAACCTGGGCATGTTGTGTGACGTATCGTGACTTGTTGTCCGGTCTTTCGGAGCCCGTCATGACATTGCGCACGTATTTGCTACACTTCGCGGATGCCAATCGTGCGACGCGGTTGCTCGATGCGGCGCTGCCGCTCGTGCAGGCGAGCGAAGGGCACGTGATCGGTCTCCATGTCTCGCCGCCCCTCATGCTGAGACTTGGCCAGGTCTTTACGGCCGATCTCGAGGGCGTGGCACGGTGAGGAACGCCGTCGCAGCGAAGAGGCCCTGCGCATCAAGAGCATTCTTGCCGAACGCACCGCGGCGCTCCCGGTCGTCACCGAGTGGCGTCACGTCGACGCTGCGGACGACCCAGGCGTTGCGCGGGCCGTCATCGGCATGGCACGTGCGGCTGATCTCGTCATTGCGAGCCTCACAGGCCCGGACGATCATCATTCGCTCAGGTCTCTCCCGGCGCGCCTCGCCCTCGAATGCGGGCGCCCTCTCCTGCTGATACCGCGGAGCTGGTCCGGGCCGATCGATGTCGAGCACGGCAGTCGTCGCCTGGAACGGCTCGCGGGAGGCGGCGCGCGCTGCATTCGACGCGCTGCCCTTGCTCAGGACTGCGTCGCGGGTGGAGGTCGTGACAGCCGGACGTGACGAAGATGCGCAGGCGCTGCCGCTCGCCGGAGAAGAGATAGCGGCGGCTCTCTCGCGCCATGGCGTCAAGTGCGAGGTCGCGGCATTGACGCGCGGTGGGGAGAGTGATGGGGCGTCGCTCCTGGCTCGGGTAAATCAGGCCAAAGCCGGTCTTCTGGTCATGGGTGCCTATGGCCGGCACCGCCTCTCGGAGCTGGTGCTCGGCGGCGTGACGCAGCACGTGCTCGCGGCGAGCCCGGTGCCGGTGCTGCTGTCGCACTGAGGGGATGGCGCTCATGTCGCGAGTTCGGCGCGACGTCAGCAGACGGTCGGCTCGCAGATGCGGAACTCGAACGCCTGGTGCGGGCGCGGGCGCGAGAAGGTGAATTCTCGCCCGTCGATGCAGGAGACCCGGCCCTCGAGCGCACGGTGATCGCCGAGGTCGAGCTCATTGTACGTCAGGACCTCGTTGAGATCGCAGCTCTTGCCGGACTTGAGCTGCTGCTGGAGGAGCATGCGCCAGGGCATGGTCTCCTTGGGCTGATCCGGGGCAGGATCTTGCGCCGCGAGGTTTGCCGGGGCGGCCGCCGCCACCGCGAGCACCAGCGTCATGAAGCTCAAGCTGCGGATCGGTGTGTGCATCGTGCCCTCAGGATTCGTTTTCGGTCGATGAGAGCATTGGTTGGCTGGGGGGCCCGCGCCTTGACTCGCGTCAACGTGCGGGCGGCGTTGTAACGGCTGTACCTCAGGCAACGGTCGGCTTATAGGGTGCCCGGCGGTTTGATCATGGGCCAAGGATAGGGGCGATGCAGGCGGGCGCACGGCGCATCGGAATTCTCGCGGGAGGCGGGAGCCTGCCGCGCGAGATCGCCGAGAGCGCGGTGGCGCGCGGCAACGCGGTCCATATCGTCGCCATCGATGGAGAGGCCGACGCCGACTTCGGGTCGTTTGCCGTGAGCCGCGTCAACTGGGGGCAACTCGGCGGCCTGCTCAAGGCTCTTAAGGGGGCGAGGGCCGAGGATCTCGTCATCGTGGGGCGCGTGCGCCGGCCCGATCCGCTGCGGCTCAAGACCGATCTCGGCTTCTTTCTGAACCTTCCGGCGATCGCCCGTATCGTCGCCTCCGGCGGCGATGACAGCGTGCTGCGAAAAGTGGTGCGTTTTTTCGAGGAGCAGGGGCTAAGGGTCGTAAGCCCTGCCGACGCCGCCCCGGAGCTCGTCGTGGGAGCAGGTCCGCTCGCTGCGGCTGTGCCGTCGTCCGAAGATGCGGCCGATATCGCACGCGGCTTTGCGCTCGTGCGCGCGCTTGGCCGCTACGATATCGGACAGAGCGTGATCGTCTCGGGAGGATCAATCGAGGCCATCGAGGGCGCGGAGGGGACAGACGCGATGCTTGTGCGTGTGGGCCGGGCCCGGCGCGGTCAGGATGGGACGCGTCGCGGAATTCTCGTCAAGCGAACGAAGCCGGGACAGGACCTGCGCGTCGACATGCCGGCCATAGGACCGGAGACGGTGGCGCGCATCATGGAAACGGGCCTCAAGGGTGCTGCCGTGGAGGCCGGTCGCGTGCTGGTCGCGCGGCGCAGCGAGACGATCGCGCGTGCTGACGCGGGTGGCGTCTTTGTGGCGGGTTGCGAGGACAGCGGCCGAAACGAGGCCGGAGCCGAGACCGCATTCGGCACGGTTTCAGCGCGTTCGTTCGCGGCCCTCGGACGGGTCGTGGCGGGCTCGCGCCATCAGCCCGATGTGGAGACGGGCGCGGCGGTTCTGGCTAGCTCTGGCGCCGTTCGGCGCGGGTCGCGCCGTGATCGTCGTGCGCGGCCATGTGCTTGCGGTCGAGGCGGGCGAAGGCGTTGCGGCAACCGTCGAGCGTGCCTTGCGGCTCAGGCAATGGGGCAGTCTTCCGCGACGGCGCCGGGGTGTGCTCGTCGTTCGGGATGCGGCAGACCTTTCGGCCGATGTCATGCGCGCGCTGGGGGAGGCGCGCTACGGCGGCGCGGCAGCGCTCTCGTCCGCCAGCAAGGGGCCAAATCTCGAGGCGGCGATTGCGGCTGCCGATGAAGCGGGGCTTTTCATTTTGGCAACAAGCGAAGGAGAGGTTCTGTGACGGCCGACGGGGGAAAGCCGGCGTCTGACTTGCGGCTCTTTCTCATTGCGGGAGAGCATTCGGGTGACGCGCTCGGCGGCAAGCTCATGGCGGCGATCAACGGGCGCTTCAAAGCCCGTGTGCGCTATCTCGGCGTCGGCGGCGAGGCGATGGAGCGTGAGGGGCTCGTCTCACAGTTCCCGCTCGAGGAGGTCGCCGTGATGGGGCCGCTCTCGATCCTGAGGCGGTTGCCCCGCATCGTGCGACGCGTCTACGGGACCGTGGATGCCGTGATCGCGGCCGAACCGAATGCGGTCGTCATCATCGACAGCCCCGAGTTCACGCACCCGATCGCCAAGCGTATCCGGAAGCGGCGCCCGGAGATTCCGATCATCGATTACGTGAGCCCGACCGTGTGGGCCTGGCGGCCTGGCCGGGCACGCAAGATGAGCCGCTACGTGGATCATGTGCTGGCGCTGCTGCCGTTCGAGCCGGAAGCGCACGAGAGGCTCGGCGGTCCGCGGTGCAGCTACGTCGGGCATCCGCTGATCGAACGCTTGGACTGGCTGCGCGCTCTCGACCCCACGCCGCTCCGTGAGCGACTGCAGATCGATCCGGGACGCCCGGTGCTGGTGGTCTTGCCGGGCAGCCGGTCATCCGAGGTGGGGCGGCTCATGGAGCCGTTCGGCGATACCTTGAGAGTTCTGCTCGAGCGGGGGATCGTGCCTCAGGTGCTCATTCCAACCGTTCCGTCCATGCGCACGCACATCAAGTCGCATCTCAACGGCTGGCCGCTGCAGCCGCATCTCATCGAGGGCGAGGAGGACAAGTATCGCGCGTTCAAGCTCGCGCAGGCGGCGCTCGCGGCTTCGGGCACCGTGACGCTCGAGCTTGCGCTCGCAGGGACGCCGATGGTCGTCGCCTATCGAGTCGATCCGGTGGCGAGCCCGATATTGCGACGCCTGATCAAGGCGCCGACGACGGTTCTTGCCAATCTGGTGCTCGGGGAGAATGCGTTCCCTGAATTCCATCAGGAAGCGAGCACGCCAGAAAATCTTGCGAGCGCCGTGGCGCCGCTCTTGGCCGATACGCCGGCCCGACGAGCGCAGCTCGCGGCGCTGGCACGCATTCCCGAGCGCCTCATGATCGACGGCCCCAATCCGAGCGAGGCGGCGGCCGACATCGTGCTCAGATACGCCGAGCGCGGCAGACAGCCGTTCTCGCGCTAGCTCACTGCGCCTGCGGGAACGGGCGGTGCGGCTGGCCGATGTAGAGCTGGCGCGGGCGGCCGATGCGCTGCTCGGGATCCTCGATCATCTCCTTCCACTGCGCGATCCAGCCGACCGTGCGGGCGACGGCGAACAGCACGGTGAACATGTCGACCGGGAAGCCGATCGCGCGCAGCGTGATGCCGGAATAGAAGTCGATGTTCGGGTAGAGCTTCTTCTCGATGAAGTACTCGTCCTGGAGCGCGATGCGCTCGAGCTCGATCGCCACCTTGAGGAGCGGCTCGTCGCGCTTGTCGAGCGCGTCGAGCACCTGGTGGCAGGTCTTCTGCATAACCTTGGCGCGAGGATCATAGTTCTTGTAGACGCGGTGCCCGAAGCCCATGAGGCGGAAGCCCGACGTCTTGTCCTTGGCCTTCTTCACGAACTCGGGAATGCGGTCGACGGTGCCGATCTCCTCGAGCATGTTGAGGGCGGCTTCGTTGGCGCCGCCGTGCGCGGGGCCCCAAAGGCAGGCGATGCCCGCGGCAATGCAGGCGAACGGGTTGGCGCCCGAAGAGCCGGCGAGGCGCACCGTCGAGGTCGAGGCGTTCTGCTCGTGGTCGGCGTGAAGAATGAAGATGCGGTCGAGGGCGCGCGCCACGATCGGATTGACGATGTAGGGCTCGCAGGGAACCGCGAAACACATCTGCAGGAAGTTCGACGTGTAGTCGAGATCGTTGCGCGGATAGATGAAGGGCTGGCCGACCGAGTACTTGTAGGCCATGGCCGCGATGGTCGGCATCTTGGCGATCATGCGATGCGTTGCCGTCTGCCGCTGGTCGGGATCGTTGATGTCGGTGCTATCGTGATAGAAGGCCGAGAGCGCGCCGACGACGCCGACCATGACCGCCATGGGATGCGCGTCGCGGCGGAAGCCGGTGAAGAACCGGGTCATCTGCTCGTGCACCATCGTGTGGCGCGTGATCGTGCTGCGGAAGGTCTTGAACTCGTCGTTCGTCGGCAGCTCGCCGTGCAGCAGCAAATAGCAGATGGCGAGGAAGTTCGAGTTCTGCGCCAGCTCGTCGATCGAGTAGCCGCGGTAGAGCAGCTCGCCCTTGTCGCCGTCGATGTAGGTGATGCGCGACGAGCAGTTGGCGGTCGAGGTGAAACCGGGGTCGTATGTGAAGCAGCCCGTGTCGCGATAGACTTTGGCGATGTCGATCACGTCGGGGCCGACGGAGCCGCTGCGGACGTCCAATTCGACGCTCTTGCCGCCGATAGCCAACTTCGCCGTACGGCTTTCGCTCGGCGTCGAGGAGGAAGTGTCGATATTCGGTTTGATGCTCATGGACTTCCCTTCCTCACGGATTAGCGTCCCCGCCCACTTCTTGCTGCGATGCAATATACACCATTTTGGTTACCGGAGAATGGGCAACCACACGGCACGTTGTGCAAAGGCTGAGCAGTCAGCGCGCCTGCTCGCGTAATCTCGACAGCGCTTCGTCGCGGCCCAGCACCGCCATGACATCGAACACAGGCGGGGAAACGGTGCGCCCAGTGAGCGCCGCGCGCAAGGGCTGAGCGACCTTTCCAAGCTTGGCGCCCGTTTCCTCGGCAAACTTGCGCACTTGCTCCTCGAGTGCGGCAGCGTCCCAAGCGGTCAGCGCCTCGAGACGCGGGAGGAGCTTAGCCACCGCGGCGCGAGCATCCGCATCGAGGAGCTTCTGAGCCTTGTCGTCGAGACCGAGGGGGCGATCGGCGTAGATATAGGCTGCCCCATCGATGAGCTCGCGCAGCGTTCGTGCGCTCTCTTTGAGGCCCGGCATGGCGAGCTCGCAGCTTGGCCCAGCCGTTTCCCGCCTCGAGTTTTTCCGCAACCGCCTCGCCGCCCTCTAGCACGGGGAGCACATCGCGGATGCGGGCGACGAGCTCGGTGTCGGATGTCGAGCGAATATAATGTGCGTTCAGGTCCTCGAGCTTGGCAAAGTCGAAGCGCGCGGGGCTCTTGCCCATGCCATCGAAGTCGAACCAGGCAACAAGCTGATCCGTCGACATGATCTCGTCGTCGCCGTGGCTCCAGCCCAAGCGCACGAGATAGTTGCGGAGCGCGGCCGGCAGATAACCCATGGCGCGGTAGGCCTCGACGCCGAGCGCGCCGTGGCGCTTCGAGAGCTTGGCGCCGTCGGGGCCGTGGATGAGCGGCACGTGGGCCCAGATGGGCACGGGCCAGTCAAAAGCAAGATAGATCTGCGTCTGGCGCGCCGCGTTCGTCAGGTGGTCGACGCCGCGGATGACGTGCGTCACCTCCATGTCGTGGTCGTCGACGACGACGGCGAGATTGTAGGTCGGGTTGCCGTCGCTGCGGAGGATGATCAGATCGTCGAGCTCCTTGTTCTGGAACACCACGCGGCCCTGGACGCGGTCGTCGACCACGGTCTCGCCCTCGCGGGGAGCCTTGAGGCGGATCGCGAACGGGGCACCGGCGGGCGCGTCCGCAGGATCGCGGTCGCGCCACGGGGAGCGGATGGTGAGCGGGCGCTTCTCGGCCTCGGCGGCCTTCCTCATCTCGTCGAGCTCGGCGGGCGTCAGGTAGCAGCGGTAGGCAGCGCCCTTGGCCAGGAGTGCGTTGGCAACTTCCCGGTGGCGGGCGGCGCGCGAAAACTGGGAGATAGGCTCGCCGTCCCAGCCGAGCTCGAGCCATTTGAGTCCATCGAGAATGGCGGCGACCGCTTCCGGATTGTTGCGCTCGCGATCGGTATCCTCGATGCGCAACAGGAACTTGCCGCCCTTCGCCTTGGCGTAGAGCCAGTTGAAGAGAGCCGTGCGCGCGCCGCCGATATGGAGAAAACCGGTGGGCGAGGGGGCAAAACGAACGACGGGAGCGGCGCCGCCGCTCCGTTCAGACTTGGTCATGGGGCGGTTTGCTGTGGTCTGCGCTGGGTGAGTTGGCGTGCGGTGTAGCACAGGCCTCCCGCGGCGGTAAGGCCCCCATGGAAGGGCGTCACTTCGTGCGTGTTTGTGGGGGTCAAGCGTGGTTGCCGGCCTGGATGATCGGCACGTCGCGAGGGGGTGGCCCGAGCCCGTCGCGACCGTCCGGCGGCTCGTATCTCGGCTCTCGCTCGGGTCGATCGCGTCGAGCCTCGAGGCCGAGCGCGCGCGATGGTTCGCCTGGCTGCCGGTTCTCTTCGGCGGCGGTGTCGTCGCCTACTTTCACCTTTCTTCCGAGCCCGGGCTGATGGCGGCCCTCGCCGGCCCGGTGATGGCGGCGGCATTCAAGGCGGCGTGGAGGCGGGGGCTTGCGTCCACCGTGGTGACGGGGGCCGTGCTCTCCGCGTGCCTCGGATTTGCGTTTGCCAAGGCGCGCACCGAGTGGGTGCGGGCGCCTGTGCTGGCGCGGACGATCTCTTCGGCGGACGTGCGCGGCTACGTCACGCTCGTCGAGCCCAGGACGCCGCGCGGGCAGCGGATCACGCTGCGTGTGACGAGCATCAGCGGGCTTGCGGCGGGCGAGCTGCCGAGAGCCGTGCGCATCCGCACGATGCGGGCGCTGCCGGGTCTGGCACCCGGTGATGCCATGCGCATTCGCGCGAGGCTTTCTCCTCCCGCCGAGCCGTCGCTGCCTGGCGACTACGACTTCGCGCGTGCCGCATGGTACTCGGGCCTCGGCGCCATCGGCTTCGCGCTCAAGGCGCCGGAGATCGACAGTTCCGCGGACCCGCCAGCTTCGGGGCTCGGGCTCAGTGCGTCGATCGAGCGTCTGCGGCAAGGGATCGGCGCGCGCATCATCGCGGTCCTGCCCGGCGAGACGGGGGCAATCGCCAACTCGCTGATCACCGGCGAGCGCGGCGGCATCTCAGAGGAAACGACCGACGCCTTCCGCGATTCCGGCCTCCTCCACATTCTGTCGATCTCCGGCCTGCATATGGTGATCATGGCGGGAGCCGTGTTCGTTGCGCTACGCATGCTCGCCGCCGCATTTCCCTCGCTTGCGCTTCGCTATCCGACGAAGAAATGGGCGGCCGGAGCGGCTCTGCTCGCGGCCTTCGGCTATCTCCTCATCTCGGGGTCGTCGGTCGCGACCGTGCGCTCGTTCATCATGATCGCTATCATGTTTCTCGCGGTGATGGTCGATCGCCCGGCCATCGCCATGCGCAACGTGGCCCTTGCGGCGATGCTCATTCTGGCTGTGACGCCGGAAGCCGTGCTCGACGTCGGATTCCAGATGTCGTTTGCGGCGGTCGTGTCGCTGGTCGCCGTCTACGAGGTGGTGCGCGAGCGTGTGCGAGAGCGCGAGCGTGCCGGGGCGTTGAGCCGCGTCGCATTCTTTCTCGGCGGCATCGTGTTTTCGACGGTCATCGCCAGCGTCGCGGTCGCGCCGTTTGCGGCCTATCATTTCCACCGCAGCCAGCAGTTCGCTCTGATTGCCAACCTGATCGCGATTCCGATCTGCAACCTGTTGGTGATGCCGGCGGGGCTGCTGACGCTCCTCCTGATGCCGCTCGGGCTCGAAGCGCTCCCACTCACAGTGATGGCGTGGGGCATCGACGTGATGGTGTGGGCGGCAACCTGGGTTGCAAGCCTGCCGGGTGCCGTAGTGCACATCCCGGCGATGGCAGACCTCGCGTTCGGACTGATGATTGCCGGCGGCCTCTGGCTGGCGCTGTGGCAGACGCGGTGGCGCATGCTTGGCGCGGGGGCAGTCGCTGCAGGATTGGCGCTTGCGCCGACGCTTAAGCACCCGGATGTGATCGCCGGCCTCGGCGGATCTCTGGTCGCCGTGCGCGGCCCTGACGGCAAGCTCGAGGCGATGAGCGCACGCGGAGGCAACTTCGAGCTCAAGCGCTGGCTCGAGCATGACGGGGACGCGCGCGAGGCGAGCGACGCGGCGGGGGGCCATGTGTTCCGCTGCGACGGGTCGGGATGCACGGCGACCGTCAAAGGCGCGCTTGTGGCGGTTGCGCGCCATCCATCGGCATTTACCGACGACTGCGTGAAAGCGCGCGTCGTGGTGGCGCCATATCCGGCGCCCGAGGGATGCAAGGGGCCGGCGGCCGTCGTCGATTTTCCGGCGCTGCGGCGCGAGGGGACGCATGCGCTCTATTTCGACGACAGCGGTGCCATCAGGATTGACACCGTTGCCGCGCGCCGCGGCGATCGGCCGTGGTCAGCGAAACCTCGTTCCTCGGCGAAGAGACAAAGACGAAGGCCGCCGGTCTCACACTCAATAACGACGGATGAGGCCCACGAGGCGACCTTGGATGTCGATCTGATCAGGCCCGAAAATGCGCGTCTTGTAATCGGGGTTCGCGGCCTCGAGCGCGATCGTCGAACCCTTCTTGCGCAGGCGCTTCAAGGTCGCCTCCTCGCCCTCGACGAGGGCCACGACAATGTCGCCGTTCTCGGCCGTGTCGCAGCGGCGCACGATCACGGTATCGCCGTCGTGGATGCCGGCCTCGATCATCGAGTCGCCCTTCACCTCGAGCGCGAAGTGCTCGCCGTTGGTCAGCAGGTCGGGCGGGCAGGCGATGTCGTGCGAATGGTTCTGGATGGCGCTGATCGGCACGCCGGCGGCAATGCGACCCATGACGGGCACCGAGACGGTGCGGGCGTCGATGACATGCGACGGCGGCAGGCCGAGGTCGCGACTCTTCGCTCTCGCACCTTCGATGACGCTCGGCTGGAAGCCGCCGCGCCGCTGCGTCTCACCCACGCTTGCGCCGTTGCTGGCGTTCTCGGGCAGTTTCAGGACCTCGATGGCGCGGGCACGGTGGGGAAGGCGGCGGATGAAGCCGCGCTCGACCAGCGCGGTGATGAGCCGATGGATGCCGGATTTCGACTTGAGATCGAGCGCATCCTTCATCTCGTCGAACGAGGGCGGCACCCCGTCGGCACGCATGCGCTCGTTGATGAAGAGCAAGAGTTCTTTCTGCTTTTGGGTCAGCATCAGGCCTCCGCCTCGGGAAATACGCCGCACTGGTCCTTTTCCACGCCGCCAGAAGTGCGGGGGGAATCGCATGCACAAAGCATGAACGTACGCTACCCGTTCCCGCCGTGTTCTGCAAGTGGGTGGTGGTGCTGTCCGAATTCGGATGTCGTGGGCAAAGCGAGAGGCTCGCGAAGGGCCAGGGACGGTCGACCCGATCCCTCAAATTCCCTTCGCACTCACGGCGATCAGGAACGCTCTCCTGGTGTGATGCCGAGAAAGCCGAGCAGCGCATTGGCGTGCATGGGAGGCATCGCGTCCGAAGTCTTCTGGCGCGCGTAGCAAAGCGGCGCCTCGCGCGCGCCGATATCGAGGTTCTCGACGGCGCCGTCGTGATCGGCCAGCGCATCGGCCGCATGTGGAGCCTCGGAGACGCCGTCGGCCACGCCTTCCAGGGCCTGCAAATCGGTGAGGCGTATCGCTCGGTCGGGTGCTGCCTCGACCAATCCTCTCAATTTCAACTGCATCAAGGACAGAGCGAGAAGATCGACGCTCAGCCCGAGATAGTCGGCAATTACGGTGCACTCCAATTTATCGTCGATCAAAGCCGGATCGCGGCCCTCAGCGCGGTTGCGGTGGGAGAGCGCGATCAGGAAAGCCGCGAGGCGAATAACCGGCTTGCCGCGTCCGGCTGCCACGAAGCGGTCGCGGCGCAGAGCGAACTCATGATCGAGCGCATCCTCGGGAAGATCTCTCGTGCCGGGCTCAACGGGGAAGGCGGCGCCAAAATCGCGCCATTCGGCGGCGGCGGAAATTGATGACTGGGCCCGGATCCCGAACGTGGCATTCTTAGGCATTTCGAACTCCGTTACGCGAAAATGCTGCGAATTCCCCGGCAATGGGTGAATGGCGAGCGTGCGTTTCTTCTTGGGAATATAATTTTCGGTGTGCGTAATGAGTCTCCGAAGGATGTGCAACTATCTCTTCGTATAGGCGCGCAGCCAAGCTGTCGCAGCCATTGATGTGAAAGGCCTTTTGCGGCGCTCGAAACAGAGGCTCAGTGCGTGAGCAGCCAGCGAGGTCGGCGCGGATTTTGATCGTGGGTCATATTTGGGCCGGTTGATCCGACGGCTGAACGGTGCAACGCTCCAACTCATGATTGATAATGGATCGCCAGCAGGTTGGGTGGTCATGGTGATGAGCGCCACGGCCGGCAGCGGCGCGCCGTCGTTCAAATACTTCAACGCCGCGATCGCCAACGTCGACAAGGCCGTGGAAGAGACGCGCAAGCGGCCCGACAGCTCGCCGTGCATGCGCGTGCAAGCGATCCGGCGGCTGTCGGCGGACGAGATCGAGCGGCTCGGGCTGGCGAGCGGAGAAGTGAAGCCCGTTTGAATTGGACGCTGTTTGCTGCAGTGCAACGAAATTTGCGCTCGCGCGTTTTGTATCCCGAGCAGGCCTCCGAGCCTGTGGCCATTCATGGTGTTTACATGCGTACGCTCATCAAGATCGTCCGAGATAGAGACCAGTCGGTGCTCGAGGAGGACATCACGGATGTCTCTGAGTGCTACTCGATTGGCAAGGCGATCAGCGATCTTTTGGATCGGGTCCGCACGGCCCATCCGCAAACCGAGCTGTGGGGCTTCACGGTCAAAGTGGACCGGGCCGACAACGCCGCCTAGAGCGCTGACTAAAATGCGGCGTGAGCGCGCGCTGACATGCGCGCGAGCCCGAAGCAATCGTGAGCTCCTTGTCTCATCAGAGGCGAATGATCAGCCAACGCACTTGATCTTGGCGCCACGCTTGGCGAGTATCCGTCGCTGGCATTGCCGCGGGGGCGCGCATGAGGGTTTGGGAGCGCATTGGACGGGTTACCGCGGCAATCTTCTATGCGGCACCGTGGGCGTGGCTCGTTTGCTTCGGTGCCTTTACGGCTGCCGTCGCGCGCGAGACGGGACATTTTCCGAGCTACGGCAATCCGGACCCGAAGCACGTCCAGAGCCTCGAGTGGCATTACATGGCCGTCGTGATCCTGCTCGGGCTAGTGCTTCTTTCGCCGATTGTCGTCAGCGCCCACGTCGCGCTGCGCGCCATTCTCTACCCGGCATGGCCGGCACAGTGGGCGAGGCTTGCGCGCTACGCGCTCGGCGCGGGGCTTGTGGCCTATGTGCTCATAGGAGACCCCGCCGGGCTCAGCACTTGGCTGTTCGACTAGCTGCGATGCAAGGGTCCGGATTTTGTCAGCGCCGCGGCCGTGCGCGCGGCGACGTTTGCGAACGCCGGCGCTGTCCCGACCACTCGGCCGCGATCTTCTGACGCCGCTCGGCGCCGTCGATCACCCAGAGCAGGACGCGCATGTCGTCGGTGAGGGGCTCGTCCGAGCAGTCAAGCTCCTGCCAGGGCGGCTCGCCCAATACGCGCACGGTGCAGTCTTGACGTGTCCGCATCACGTTACTCCGCTGCCCGCCAGGGCGCGGAGTATTGGCTCATTTGTTGATTTTTTGGCGTCAGATATCACAGCCGCTCGATCTCGACCTCGGATCCTGCGCGATGCGGCAGGAGCGTCTGGCGCGCGCACGATCAGGCAGTCGGCCGCGGCAAGAGCAGAGAGGAGCGAGCTGTCCTGCGACGGCATGGGCGAGACGCTGAGTGTCGCCGTCGGCCGTGCGTCCGAGCTTGGCGCGCATCAGGTGCAGGCGCGGACCATTGGCTTCGATATCGTGAGCGAGGCGGGCTGTCTCGCGCCCGACGCCTTGGCGGGTGGCGCCGAGCAGCGCTCGAATGAGCGGGCACGAGAAACACGCGCGCGCAAATCAGCGCCGAGACGGGATTTCCGGGCAGGCCGAGCACGCGCGTATTTTCCAGGCGGCCGTAGAGAAGCGGCTTGCCGGGCCGGAGCGCGACCTTCCAGAAATCGAGCTCCATTCCGCGTGCGGCTGAGCGCGGGAGCGACGAGGTCGTGGTCTCCCACCGAGGCGCCGCCGATGGTCACGAGCACATCGGCGCCCTCGGCCTCGGCGATCTTGGCTTCGATCGCAGCCTTGGTGTCCTTGGCGATGCCGAGCAGGTGCGGCGTGCCGCCGGCCCCGGCTGCAATCGCGGCGAGACCGATGGGGTTCGATGACACGATCTGGTCGGGACCGGGCGTCGTGCCCGGCGGCACGAGCTCGTCGCCTGTCGCGAGAATGGCGATGACGGGCCTGCGGCGCACGGTGAGCGTCTCGTGGCCCATGGCGGCGGCGAGTGTCAGGGCATGCGCATCGAGTGCGCGGCCCCGGCGGAGAAGCACCTGGCCTTGCGTGAAGTCGGCGCCTCGGGCACGCACGTTCGCCGCGGGCTTAGCCGGCTCGCGGACGATCACGTCGTCGCCGTCGCGCTCGGTGTTCTCCTGGATGACGACGGTGTCCGCGCCCTCGGGGAGAGGCGCGCCGGTAAAGATGCGGACCGCCTCGCCAGCCGCCAACCGGCCGCGGTGGCCACGCCCCGCCGCCGATGTGCCGACGACCTTGAGGCGCGCCGGGATCGCCGCGAGATCGGCCGCGATCACGGCGTAGCCGTCCATGGCGGATGCGGCGAACGGCGGCTGGGTGAGCTTGGCCGCGACATCCTCGGCCAGCACGCGGCCCGCGGCATCGAGGATCGAAACGCTCTCAGGCTCGGTCGGCGTGACGCCGTCGAGGATCCGCGCGAGGGCCTCGTCGACGGGGAGGAGACCCATGACCTATTTCACCTGTTTGGGCGCGGGATCCGCCGTGTAGTGGCCCGAGCGTCCGCCCGACTTCTCGAGGAGGCGAACGCCTTCGAGGCGCATGGCACGGTCGGCGGACTTCAGCATGTCGTAGATGGTGAGGCCGGCAATCGTGACCGCGGTGAGGGCCTCCATCTCGACGCCCGTCGGCCCGGTGACCTTCACCTCGGCGCGGATGTGAATGCCGGGTGGCTTGTCGGACGGGGCAAATTCGACGGCGGCTTTGCTGAGCGCGAGCGGATGGCAGAGCGGGATCAGCTCGTGCGTCTTCTTGGCGGCCATGATGCCGGCGATGCGCGCGGCCGCGAGCACGTCGCCCTTGGGGGCGCCGCCGCCCATGACGAGCGCCAGCGTGTCGCTGGTCATGGCGACGAAGCCTTCGGCGATCGCGGTGCGCTGTGTCGCCTCCTTGTCGGCGACGTCGACCATGCGCGCGCGGCCCTTGTCGTCGAGATGCGTGAGCTTGGTCATGCTGCCGGCTCCGCCGCGAGAAGGGCGCGTGTCGCTGCCGTCACGTCGGCCTGGCGCATCAGGCTCTCGCCGACGAGGAACGTATTGACGCCCACTTTCGAGAGACGCGCGATGTCGGCGGGGGTGAAGATGCCGCTCTCGCCGATGACGATGCGGTCCTTGGGAACGCGCGGGCGCCAGGCGCTCGGTCGTCGCGAGCGTCGTCTCGAAGGTTTTCAGGTTGCGATTGTTGATGCCGATGAGGCGGGAGTCGAGGCGCAGCGCGCGCTCGAGCTCGGCTTCGTCGTGAACCTCGACGAGCGCATCCATGTGCCAGTCGTGCGCGGCTGAGGCGAGGTCGGCGGCGAGGGCATCGTCGACCTCGGCCATGATGATCAGAATGCAGTCGGCGCCCCAGGCGCGCGCCTCTACAACCTGATAGGTGTCGATCATGAAGTCCTTGCGGAGAGCTGGAAGCTTGACGGCGGCGCGGGCCTCCGTGAGGTAGGCAGGGGCACCCTGGAACGAGGGCGTGTCGGTGAGGACGGAGAGGCAGGCGGCGCCGCCCGCCTCGTAGGCCTTGGCGAGCGCCACGGGATCGAAGTCGGCGCGGATGAGGCCCTTCGAGGGCGAGGCCTTCTTGATCTCGGCGATAAGAGCCGGCCGGCCGGCCGCGTGCTTGGCTTCAATGGCGCCGGCGAACGAGCGCACGGGCGGCGCGCTGCGCGCATACTCCGCCATGACCTGGAGCGGCAGCTTGGATTTCGCTGCGCGCACTTCATCACGCTTGTAGGCAGTGATCTTGTCGAGGATATCGGCCATTTTTCGAGAATACGACGGACGGGAGCCCCTTGCTACCGAGGGACGCGGAGAGGGTCAACGTCGGCTTACAGGGGCCGAGGCACCTTGAGACCGGCTAGGCGGCATAGTGCGCAGCGCGGGCCGGCGCAGGCTCGCCCACTAGCACCTTGGCGACGGCGCCCTCGAGAAAGTCCTCAAGCGCGCGCACCGGCGTCAAATCGCCGATCAGAGCATGGTGGCTCGCCGCGATGCGCTGGCGCGCCGCGCGGGCGGCGGCGGGGTCGGCAAGTGCTGCGGCCTTGTCGATGTAGTCGTCGATGCTATCGGCAATCATGTCGCCACAGCCCATCATCTCGAGGATGGCTTTTGTATGCCGGCCGCGCATCAAGCGCGTGGGAAGGGTGACAATCGGGAGGTTCTGACTCAGGGCCTCGAGGGAGGTGTTGCCGCCCGACCAGCCGATGCTGTCGAGATAGACGTCGCCAAGGGCGAGGAAAGCGGCGAACTTGTCGAAGGGAATGTGCGGCACGATCAGCACATGACGGGCAGGATCGCGGCCGCCCGCGCGGAATGCCTGCTCAAGGCGCCGGCGGAAGACCTTTGTCGGCGGGGCGCGCTCGTCGCCGATGAAGAGGAAGCGCGCGTTCGGGACGCGGCTCGGCGATGCGCACGAAGATCTCATCGTAGCGCGGCAGATACTTGAATAGCGACTGGCAGCAGATGAAGAGCACGTCGTCGTCGGACGCACCCAGTTCGCTGCGCGAGAGCTGCTGGCCGAGCGGGAGCACCGGCTCGTAGGCGATGGACAAATTGGGGAGGCGCACAAGCGTCTCGTTGTAGTGGTCCTGGCCGTCGGCGGGCTCCATGAGATCGCTCGACAGGAAGTAGTCGATGTGCGGCAGCCCGGTGGTGACGGGATGGCCCCAGGAGACGCACTGCACGGGCGCCAAGCGGCGGCAGGCGAGCCTGATCGCAGACGTGTCCATGCCGAGCTCGGGGTAGATCAGGACATGCGGCGCATCGAGGGCAATCGTCTCGGCCCAGACCTCGTCGGCGAGCTCGCCGGAGCGCCAGATGTCGGCGGTCGCGGCGATGCGCCGGCTGGTTGCGTCCTGGTCAGCGCCCAGGTGGTAGCCGATGACCTCGAAGCGCGCGCGGTCAAGGTGCTTGATCCAGCCGGCAAAGAGCTTCGAGATGGAGTGGGTGAAGAAATAGCGCGTGACGAAGCCGACGCGCAGGCGCCCGTCGCGGCGCGGGGCTGGCATTTTGGCCTGGCTGCCCGATGTCATGATGCGCGAGACGATGCTGCCGTAGACGGCCTGCAAGGCACGATCATTCTGGCCCTGGTAGGCGAGGAGGAACGGCTTCGCCATGCCGACGACGCCGCGCGCGGCCTGGCACTCCTCATCCGTGCTGCTGGCAACGAGGCCGGAAATGCGGTTCAGCTCCACGGCATACTTTTCGCGCCGCTCGTTGATCTCGGCTTCGGAGGCGTAGACGATCGGGAGGTGGGCGATGGCGTTGGTGAGCAAGGCACCGATGTCGCGGTCGGCCGCCGCCAATCGTCGCGCGAGGAGCTTGCGGGCGGCGTCCTCGCGTCCCGATATGCGCACGCGATTGGCCAGAAACACGGGATCGACCGGCTCGACGCCGTGCGCGACCATCTTGTCGATGGCGAGCGCGATATAGTCCTCCGCGCCGAGCTCCAGGGAGCGCATGATCAGGGCGGAAAGAACGCTCGAGAGACCCGTTCTGTCGCCGAGCGCCAACAAGTGGTCGGCGAGGGCGACGTAGCTCTGCAGGTAGCGCGGCTCTGCGGAAATGGCATCGCGGAGGGCGGCAATTGCGTCGAGGGGGCGTTTCAAGGCGCCATAGACGATCGCACAGTTGAAGTGGATGCGCGGGTCGGAGCCGAGAGTTCGCGCCGCCTCGAGAAGCGGGAGTGCGCGCTGCGGCTCGCCGCGCTGAACGTGAACAAGGGCAAGGCGGTGCAGGCTCTCGACCGTCTCTGGCGCGCGAGCGGTCTCGCTGAAAACGCGCTCTGCGTCGTCAAGCTGGCCGGCGAGCTGAAATTTGATGCCTTCGGCGAGCGGGGTCTTCTCTCGGGACACGGGTTTCCCCCGCTGGCGCTTCGATCGCTAGGAGGCGACGCTAGCTGCCGATTCCTTGCGCGAGGCTTAACGAGTGGGGCCGTTTCGGAGGGATCAAGCGCTCTTGTTTGCGATCTCGATGAGCTTTTCCAGAGCGCGCCGTGCAGCCCCTGTCTCGATCGCGTGTGCGGCGCGCGTCACGCCTTCGGCGAGGCTCGCTGCGCGGCCGCCGACGATCAGGGCCGCAGCGGTGTTGAGCAGCACGATGTCGCGATAGGGGCCCGGCTCGCCGGCGAGCACGGCGCGCAGCGCTGCGGCATTGACGGTCGCATCGCCGCCCTTGAGGTCGGAGAGCTTGGCGCGGGCGAGCCCAGCGTCCTCTGGGACGACGTCGAATATCGTTATGTCGCCATCCTTGAGCTCGGCGACGGTTGTCGTCGTCGTCGTCGTCAGCTCGTCCAGCCCGTCGGCGCCGTGGACCACCCAGGCGTGCACGGAGCCGAGATTCTGCAGCACCTCGGCGATGGGCTCGACCCAGGAGCGCGCGAAGACGCCGACAACCTGGCGCTTGACGTTCGCCGGGTTGCAGAGCGGCCCCAGGAGATTGAAGATCGTTCTCACCCCGAGCTCGGCGCGAATGGGAGCCCAGGCCTTCATCGCAGGGTGATGCACAGGCGCCCAGAGGAAACCGACGCCGGCTTCGTTGATGGCGCGGGCGATGGTCTCTGATCCCGGATCGAGCTTGACGCCCAGCGCAGCCAGGACATCGGAGGCGCCGGAGAGGGAAGAGACCGATCTGTTGCCGTGCTTGGCGACATGGAGCCCTGCGCCTGCAGCCACGAAAGATGCGCAGGTCGAGACGTTGAATGTCGAATGGCCATCGCCGCCGGTGCCGACGATGTCGATGGCGTCTGCCGGCGCCGGAGACGGTGAGCATCCTCGAGCGCATGAGGCGTGCGGCGCCGGTGATCTCGGCCACCGTCTCGCCGCGCACGCGCAGGCCCATCAGGAACGCACGCCATCTGGGCGGGCGACGCTTCGCCGGCCGTCATCACGGAGAGCGCGAGCTCGATCTCGGTCTCGTCGAGGCTCTGGCCGGCTGCGACCTTCTGGATGATCGGCTTCAACTGGGTCGCGGACATGTTGGTGGTAGACATGGGCCCTCGTGCTCTGGGGCCGCGGTCAAGCCGCGTCGCGGGGACGCGCCGCATTGCGCCGGCGTGGCGACATGCCGGCCAGCTCGAGGAAGTTGGCAAGAAGGGCGTGGCCTTGCTCGGAGGCAATGCTCTCAGGGTGGAACTGCACGCCATGCACGGGATGGGCCTTGTGCTGCAGCCCCATGATGAGGCCATCGGACGTCTCGGCCGTGATCTCGAGGCAGTCGGGGAGGCTTTTGCGCTCAACGATCAGCGAATGATAGCGGGTGACCTGGAAGCGCTCCGGCAGGCCCTTGAAGACGCCCTTGCCGGTGTGGTGGATGGTCGACAGCTTGCCGTGCATCGGCTCGGGGGCGCGGATGACGTTGCCGCCGTAGACCTGGCCGATCGCCTGATGTCCGAGGCAAACACCCAGGAGAGGAATCTTGGGACCCGCCTTGGCGATGAGGTCGAGGCAGATGCCGGCCTCGTTCGGCGTGCAGGGGCCCGGCGAAAGCACGATCGCCTTGGGCTTCTTCTTCAAGACGTTGTCGGCCGTGATCTTGTCGTTGCGGATCACCTCGCACGACGCGCCGAGCTCGCCCAGGAAGTGGACGAGGTTATAGGTGAAGCTGTCGTAGTTATCGATCAGGATGAGCATGGGCTAGGGTGTAAGAAGCCGGTGCCCGCGCGTCAAGCAAGCATGAGCGCTCTCGACCATCTTCGGCGGGTCTATTCCCCCCGAGGCCCCTTGAGGACGTGGCGGGCGCGGGTCGTGATCGTAACCCTAATCTCGTCCGGCTGCTCGGCGATGGCGGCGGCCAGCGCCTTCAAGGTGTGGCGCGTCCCGTGCAGCTGATCGATGAGGTTCAGGATCACCGGCAGGCTCTCCTCGCCGACGCCCATGTCGTAGCGAAGATCGCAGACGAGGTGGACGCGGGCAATGTCGACGTCGTCGAAGAGATAGCCGCCGGCGTCGCGATGCGGCGAGAGGAGCCCCATCTCGATCCAATCGTGCAGCACGCGTGCCTCGAGGCGGCCAATCGCGGCGATGAGCTCGCTTTCGCTGATCATGTGCGTCCTCCCTTCGTGCGCTGATCATGGGCGCGAGGATCATAGGGGTGCTTCTGCTCCCAGTCGGCGACGTAGGCCGCAAGCTCGGGATCGGCCTTATCCGGAAGCGTGACGCGCAGCTCGAGCATATGGTCGCCGCGCGTTCCGGATTTCTGGTCGGGAACGCCCTTGCCGCGGAGCCGCATCGTCGTGCCGCTGTTCGACCCCTTCGGGATCTTGACGTCGACCGCCCCGTCGATGGTCTCGGCGCGGACGGTGCCGCCGTTCAAGGCTTCGCCGATGGTGATCGGCAGCACCGAGCGGATGGTGGTGCCGTCGCGCGTGAACTGCGCGCTGGGTTGGATATCGATCTCGACGAGCGCATCCCCGGGCGGCCCGCCGCCGATGCCCGGCTGACCTTGGCCCTTGAGACGAAGGGTCTGGCCCTGGCGCATGCCGGCGGGGATCTTGATGTCGAGCGTCTTGCCGTCCGGCATGTGGACGGTCTTGCTGGCGCCGTTCACCGCCTCGAGGAATTCGACGGGCAGCGTGTAGCGGACGTCGGCTCCCGGTATGCGCAGGCCTTCGCCGCCGCCGGCCCGGCGCCCGCGGAACAGATCGGCGAAGATGTCGTCCATGTCGCCGAAGTCCTGCTCGCCGCCCGACGGGCGGCTGTAGCGGAAGCTGGGGTCGGCCTCGGCGTACTCGCGGTAATATTTGCGCTCCGGGCGCTCGGCGCCCTGGTCGTCGATCTCGCCCGCGTCGAAGCGCTTTCGCTTGGCCTCGTCGCCGACGATGTCGTAGGCGGCGGAGATCTCCTTGAAGCGCTTTTCGGCCTCGGCGTTGCCGGGGTTGAGATCGGGATGATTTTCCTTGGCGAGCTTGCGGTACGCCTTGCGGATCTCGTCTTGCGGAGCGTCCTTGCTGACGCCCAGTGTCTTGTAGGGATCGGCCATGCGTTCTCTGCCTTAAGTACCGCGGGCCGCTTCGGCGCCGGTGCCTCTCATTTTAGCGGCCAAGAGTGCGTTACAAGCGGTAAAATGGCGGCTAAAGTGCAGGTTGTGTGGATAGGGTTATGATCCCATGAAGCTCACCAAGGGCCATTGCCTGTGCGGCGCCCTCAAGTACGAGTTCGAGGGCAAGCCTGAGTGGATATCCTATTGCCACTGCGAGAGCTGCCGCCGGCAGACGTCGTCACCTGTCGCAACTTTTGTCGGCGTCAACGTCAAGCAATTTCGGTATCTGGAAGGAACGCCAGCGGCCTACCAATCGTCGCCGGGCGTGTGGCGCTATTTCTGTCCGACCTGCGGGTCGCCCATGGCGTATACGAACGACGATAAATGGCCGGGCGAGGTGCATCTCTATCTGGGTACGCTCGAGCATCCCGAGAAGTTCGTGCCGACGGGGCATTTTCAGTCGAGCGAGCAGTTGCCGTGGTTTGAGATCGCGGACGACCTGCCGAGGTATACCGACCTTAGCGAGCAGCAGAAACCGGCGCGTCACGGACCGAAGCGCCCCTGATCGGTTGCGCGAACTTGCCATTTGACGTCGCTCTATTTGGACGCCGACGCCATCCTCACGGTCGCGCACAGCTCCTCGCTGCTGACGGGCTTGCCGAGAACGCATTGCTCGCTGTTGGTGCGCACGAGGACCTTGGGATAGGCGGTCACGACAACGAAGGGAACGTGCCGGCGCTCCAATTCCTCCTGGAGCTCGACGCTGTTGCTGTCCCTCAGCACGAAGTCGATGACGGCTACGTCGACATCTCTCTTGCTCAGCTCGCGGATGGCTTCCGTGCTTGCCGCGAACGGTCCGACGATCTCGGCGCCTTCGGCAGCCAGGCGGTCGGCATGGTCGAGGGCGATGATGGGCTCGTCTTCCACGAGCAGAACCCGTGTGCCGGCCAATTGTTTCATGAGACTCGTTCCCTTCGGCTTGTATTTGCTAAAGGAAACGCGGGGTCCGCGGGCGGGTTCCCCGATTTCTCGGCCGGTTGCGGGCCTCGTCGCGGCGGGAAGGGCGGTCTATAGTCCGGCCATGACACAGCACGAATCTCTCAAGCCGAATGCGCGCGTTTCCGCGGGCTCCGTGACGTTCGCCAACGATGCGCCGATCGCGGTGCTCGCGGGCCCGTGCCAGATGGAGAGCCGGGCGCATGCGCTCGAGATGGCGGCAGCCTTGAAGGAGATGGCCGCCGAGCTCGGCATCGGCCTCGTCTACAAGTCGTCGTTCGACAAGGCGAATCGTACGTCGCTATCGGGCCGCCGCGGTATCGGGCTCGAGGGGGCGCTGCCGGTCTTCGCCGAAATCCGCGAGCGGTATGGGCTGCCGATCGTGACCGACGTGCACGAGGTGGAGCAATGCGCGCGCGTGGCGCCCGTGGTCGATGTGCTGCAGATCCCGGCGTTTCTGTGCCGGCAGACGGACCTGCTCATTGCGGCAGCGCGCACGGGCAAGGTGGTCAAGATCAAGAAGGGCCAGTTCCTCGCCCCTTGGGACATGCGAAATGTGGTCGCCAAGGTCGTCGGCAACGGTAATCCGAACGTGCTCGTGACGGAGCGGGGCGTCTCCTTCGGCTACAACACGCTCGTTGCCGACATGCGCGCGCTGCCGATCCTCGCCGAGACCGGTGCGCCGGTCATCTTCGATGCGACGCATGCCGTTCAGCAGCCCGGCGGGCGCGGCGAGAGCTCGGGCGGCGACCGGCGGTTCGTGTCGGTGCTTGCGCGGGCGGCAGTCGCGGTCGGTGTCGCGGGCCTTTTCATCGAGACGCACGATGATCCGGACAACGCGCCGTCCGACGGGCCGAACATGCTGCCGCTCGGCGATTTCAAGGCGTTGATGACCGATCTCATGGCGATCGACCGGCTCGTCAAAACAGGAAAGAGCGCACAGCCAGCCTAGGCTGCGCGCTCTTTCGCGCATTCATCCTTGCTTCTTCACGTCACGTGCGCTGCGCCGCGGCTAAAGGCTCTCGGCGACGAAGATCGCGGCGGCGTGGATGATTTGCGGGCCGTCCATGGCGGCGGCTTGGACCGGGCTCTGTTGATAGGCGATGTGGCAGCCCGTGCCCATGCAGGGGGAGCCGGCGGCGTTGCTCACTGCATTCAACGCGGAGAGGCTCATCGCGCTGACGAACATTCCGACCATGTAGATGCAGGCGAGCGTGCCGAGCGTGCGCATTACGAGATCAGTGGACATTTAGGGACCTCATGTCACTCGTGCTTGAGCCGACCGGGACACCAGGTTTGGCGTACGCAAAACTGAGGCCGACCTCGCCTTGAGGATATGGAAACCTCGGTTAAGGGGACGTTACGGTTACTGAAGCGTGAAGCGCATTTTTCTCAACTCGAGTATGCACGCGTCTCTTGCGCAAGGCTGACTGCGCTCAGCGGGGATATCCGGCGCGGCGAGTCAGACGCCGATGAACGGCTGCATCAGGCGAGCGATAATGCCCTTGAAGCGCGCCTTCTTCTCGCTCGCTATCAGGCAAATGCAGCCCGTCGCCGCGTCGGCAACCGGGCGATGCTCGGCCTCGTCGTCGAGATCGGCGATGTCGCCGGTCTCAAACGTTCCAAACTCGTCGTGGTAGCTGCCGCGCAGGAGGAGCGTCAGCTCCTCGCCGCGATGTCCGTGCTCGGGGAGCTCCTTGCCGGGCGCAACCTTGATCAGGCGCAAATCGCCGGCGGCGCCTGCCGACAAGGGGATCGGGTAGTGCCAAAGGCCCGGGCCAATTCTCTTCCAGGGGATCCGGTCCAAATCGTCCCCGACCTTATCGGCAATAGGAAACGGCACGTCGCCCCGGGAAGCGTGGCGGGTTTCGGCTTCAGACATGGCCTCTCCAGCGCGGGCCGCGATCACGGGCGCGTCGTGCGACATCTTCGCCGGCTCGAGCTTGTCGAAGAGCGCGACGCCGATCTCGGCCATCTTCTTGACCTCGGCGGCGCAGCTCGGACAGCGCGCCAGGTGGCTCGCGATCACGGCGGCGAGGGCCTCCGGCTGGCTGCCGGCGGCGCAGCTCATCAAGGTCGCGATGTCGGGATGGTGCTTAATCGCCATCTATTTCAAGTCCTCGAGCGTCTCGCGGATTTTCTGGTAGGCAAGACGCATCCTAGATTTCACGGTACCGAGCGGGAGGCCGAGCCTTGCCGCGATCTCGCTGTGCGACAGGCCCTCGATATACGAAAGCATCACCACTTCGGACTGATCCGCAGGTAACTCTGCGAGCGCACGCTGCACGCGCTCGCGGCGCTGGCGCTCGGCGACCTCCTCGTCGGGTGTGGGGTCGGTCGAAGCTTCCTCATCGGCATTTTCGGGGAGAGGCTGCCAAGCCACCTCCTTACGCAGGCGATCGATGCGCAGATTGCGCGCGATCGTGAATATCCAGGTCGTCGCGCTTCCCTTGTCGCCCGAATAGAGCCCGGCCTTGCGCCAGACGGTGAGCAGCGTTTCCTGCGCCAGCTCCTCGGCGGTGTTCGAATCCGTGCCCTGGCGCATCATGTATGACTTGACGCGCGGCGCGTAGGCTTGAAACAATTTGCGGAAGGCGTCGACGTCGCCGGTGGCGGCCAGCCGCTGTAGAAGGTCAGCCATGGTTCTCGTTAGCGCGTTGGTGGGCGCGCGGTCAAAGGCGCTCGGGCTTGCAAGAACCTCGACCATAGTCGAACCTTATTATCCCGCCCAGATATACGCGGCTGCCCGTCTTCCGGATCTCCTGAGATGGTTGATGCGGGTCACTGTTCTTGCGGCTTGGCGCTCGGCCGGCCAACTTATGAAGGAGTGAGACGGGAATGCCGCATGTGGGTTTGAGCGATATCGCGGTTCTGCTTGCCGCCATGGCGATTGCGGCGCCGCTTGCCCGCTGGCTCGGCATCGGCACCGTGCTTGGCTATCTGGCGGCCGGCGTGGCGCTGGGTCCCAACGGCATTCCCCGCGTTTTCTCGACAACTGAGGCGCGCGAAATCCTCGAGATCGCCGAATTCGGCATCGTTCTTCTCTTGTTCCTCATCGGCCTCGAGCTCAGGCCGCGGCGTCTCTGGTCGATGCGCTCGGCGATCTTTTCGCTCGGCGGCTCGCAAGTGGCGATCACGGCCGCCATTCTCGGCGGTCATTGCCGTCCTCTTCGGTCTCAACTGGCAGACTGCGCTCTTCATCGGCCTGGCGCTTGCTCTCTCGTCGACGGCGTTCGCGCTACAAGTCTTGGAGGAGTCGGGAGATCTCAACACGCGGCACGGGCGGCTCGCGTTCGCCGTGCTGCTGTTTCAGGATCTCGCAGCAATCCCGCTCATCGCGCTGACGCCACTCTTTGCCGTGACGGCTGCAGGCGCGGCGACGTCGATGGATTTCTTCACCGCAGTCAAGGCGCTCGGCATCATCGCTGCGGTTGCGCTCATCGGCTATTTCGTCCTCGATCATCTGATCCGGCTCGTTGCCATGACGCGCGTCCGCGAGGCGATGACCGCGGCAGCGTTGCTTACGGTCGTCGCTGTGGCGCTCGCGATGCAGAAGGCCGGCTTGTCTGCCTCGCTCGGCGCCTTCATCGCCGGCGCGCTTCTGGCCGAGAGCTCGTACCGGCACCAACTCGAAGCGGACATCCAGCCGTTCCAGGGCATTCTGCTCGGGCTCTTCTTCACGGCGGTCGGCATGTCGCTCAACGTGAGGCTCATCGCCGCAAGAGCCAGCGGCCGTGTTCGGAATCGCGCTGGGGCTGGTCGCCATCAAGACGCTGGTGCTCGCCTGGCTCGGACGACGGCAGGGTCTCGAGCCGCGACCAGCGAGCCGGCTCGGACTTGCGCTGAGCCAGGGCGGCGAGTTTGCCTTCGTGCTGTTTGCGGTCGGACTGGCCGCGAGCGTCATCACGCGGCGCCAGAGCGACTTCTTGGTCGCCGTGGTGACGATCTCGATGGCCGCGACACCGCTTCTGCTCGCGCTCGAGCGGCTCCTGTCGCGCGCGTGGAAGCGGCCCGAGCCCAAGTACGAGACGCCGCCTGCCAACGACGGTCACGTGGTCATCGCCGGCTTCGGCCGCTACGGACAGATCGTGGCGCGCGTGCTGCGCGGCAAGAAGATCCCGTTCACGGCGCTCGACATCTCGCCCGAGCAGGTTGCGCTGGTGAAGAAATTCGGCGCCGAGGCCTTCTACGGGGACGCGAGCCGCAGCGAGATCCTCGAGGCGGCACAGACGGGCAAGGCGCGCGCCTTCGTGCTGGCCATCGACGATGTGGAGGCATCGCTCAGGACGGCGGAGCTCGTGACGAGCCAGTATCCGCACGTCGCGATCTTCGCGCGAGCCCGCAACCGCAATCACGTCCATCGCCTCAACGATCTCGGGGTGACGGCGATACAACGCGAGACGTTTCTGTCTGCGCTCGCGACGACGCGGCAGGTGCTGCGCGGGCTCGGATTTACCGAGCGCGAGACGGATCGGGTGATCAAAACGTTCCGGACGCACGACGAGCGGCGCCTGTCGGAGGACTACAAGGTCTATTCCGACATGGAGAAGATGCAGGCCAAAGCGCGCAGCGATGCGGCGACACTGGAAAGCCTCTTTGCGGAGGACGAGGCCGAGGAAGCAAAGATCGCGCAGGCCGCCGAGGAGAAGCTGGAGCGCGTGCGGTGAAGCCGATCGTCGTCATCGGGCATGCGGTGCTCGATCGCGTTTACCGGATCGACGCATTTCCACCGGAGCCGACGAAGGTGCGTGCGCTCGAGATGATCGAGAGCGGCGGCGGCTCGGCGGCCAACGCCGCTGCCACGATCGGACGCGCTCGGCGGCGTGGCGGAGTTGTGGGCGCGCATCGGCGACGACGAGGCGGGCGCAAAGGTGCGCGCCTTTCTCGAGGCGGACGGCGTCGACACGCGATATGTGAGAACGCTCCATGCGGGGCGCACATCGACCTCGGCCGTCATTGTCGATGCCAAGGGCGAGCGGCTGATCGTCGGCGAGCGCGACCATGCCATGTCGCTCGATCCTTCGTGGTTGCCGTTCGAAAGAATTGCTGGCGCCGGCGCGGTGCTCTCCGACTTGAAATGGGTCGAGGCGACGCTGCTCGCATTCGAGCGGGCGCGCGGTGAAGGCGTGCCGACCGTCTCGGACGTCGACATCGCCGGTCACGATCTGCTTGCTCGTACTCCTCTCGCTCAGCGACTATGCCATCTTTCCGGCTCAGGCTCTCGAGGCCGCATTCCCGGACGGCAGCCTCGAGGAGAAGCTTGGGAACGTACTGGATGTGGGGCCCCGTCACGCCGGCGTCACCCAAGGCGCCAAGGGCTATTTCTGGCGAAATCGGGCGGGACAGTCTGGCCATCATCCGGCCTTCGCCTCCGAAGTGGTCGACACCACGGGGGCGGGCGATGCCTTCCACGGCGCTTTTGCCTGGGCCCTGGTTCAGGGGCATGACGATCGGGCCTGCGCCCGCATCGCCTCGGCGGTCGCGGCGCTGAGCTGCCGCAAGCTCGGGGCGAGGGGGGCGCTGCCCTCGCGGGACGAGTTGGAGAGCTTCCTCGCCGCATCACCCCCGTAGACGGCGCGGCGGGGGACCGCTACATGTGCGCCTTCGATCGGGGACAAGGACTGATCATGGCCGAGGCGCAACCAAAAAATAAAGCTACGGCAGTGGGTTACCTGGACATGGCGAACGCCATCCGGGCGCTGGCCATGGATGCCGTCGAGAAGGCGAAATCGGGCCATCCGGGCATGCCGATGGGTATGGCCGATGTGGCGACCGTGCTTTTCGCCGAGGCGCTCACTTTCGATCCCGCCGACCCCGCCTGGCCAAATCGCGACCGCTTCGTGCTGTCGGCCGGCCACGGCTCCATGCTTCTCTATGCGCTGCTGTACCTCACCGGGTACCCGGGCATGGACATGGAGCAGCTCAAGAACTTCCGTCAGCTCGGCTCCAAGACCGCCGGCCATCCGGAATACGGGCACGCCCCCGGCATCGAGACGACGACGGGTCCCTTCGGGCAGGGGATCGCGAATGCCGTCGGCATGGCGCTCGCCGAGCGCCTGCTGAATGCGCGGCTCGGGCCGGATCTCGTCGACCACTATACCTTCTGCATCGCCGGCGACGGTTGCCTGATGGAAGGCATCAGCCACGAGGCGATCTCGCTCGCCGGTCATTTGAAGCTCGGCAAGCTGATCGTGCTCTTCGACGACAACTCGATCTCGATCGACGGCGCGACGAGCCTCTCGGTCTCCGACGACCAGGTCGCGCGCTTCGCCGCTTCGGGATGGAACACGGCCCGCGTCGACGGGCACGACACGAAGGCGGTTTCGGCCGCGCTCGCGAAAGCCAAGTCCGACAGCTCGAAGCCGTGGTTCATCGCCTGCAAGACCATGATCGGCTACGGCGCGCCGACGAAAGCCGGCAAGGCGTCGACGCACGGCGAGCCTCTGGGCGCCGAGGAGATCAAGGGCGCACGCGAGAAGCTCGGCTGGGACTATCCGCCGTTCGAGATCCCGAAAGAGGTGCTCGAAGCGTGGCGCGACGTGGGGCGCCGCCACGGCAAGACGCGCGCACAATGGCAGGCGAAGTTCGAGAAGGCGGATGATGCGGCGAAAGCCGCGCTCGGATTGCCGCTCGCCCACGCGCGGGCTCCTGACGTCTCGGCGGCGATCGACTCGGCGCGCAAGCAGTTCGCCGCCGACACGGCGAAGCGCGCGACGCGCGTGTGGTCGCAGATGACGCTCGAGCATCTGGTCCCGGCGCTGCCCGAGCTGATCGGCGGCTCGGCCGATCTCACGGGCTCGAACGGCACCAAGACGAAGCACCACACGGCCGTCGGCCCGGGCAACTTCGGCGGCAACTACATCCACTACGGCGTGCGCGAGCACGGCATGGCTGCGGCCATGAACGGCATGGCGCTGCACGGCGGGATCATTCCCTACGGCGGCACGTTCCTCGTCTTCACCGACTATTGCCGCCCGTCGATCCGGCTTTCGGCGCTGATGCGCCAGCGCGTCATCTACGTCATGACGCACGACAGCATCGGCCTCGGCGAGGATGGCCCGACGCACCAGCCGATCGAGCACCTCGCGGCGCTGCGCGCCATTCCCAATCTGCAGGTGCTGCGCCCGGCCGATGCCATCGAGACGGCGGAGTGCTGGAAGGTGGCGCTCGCGGCCCGCGAGACGCCGACGATCCTCGCGCTGACGCGCCAGGCGGTGCCGACGATGCTGCGCAAGTCGCTCGGCGACGAAAACCTCTCGCTCAAGGGCGGCTATGTCGTGGCCGAGCCCGAGGGCGGGCGCGACGTGACGCTGATCGCGACTGGCTCGGAGGTGGGCCTCGCCGTCGAGGCCGCTGCGGCGCTCGGCCAAGGAGGGCATCAAGGCTGCCGTCGTGTCGCTGCCGTCGTTCGAGCTGTTCCGCAAGCAAAGCGAGGACTACCGCCACGCCGTTCTGGGCGCTGCGCCGCGTGTCGGCATCGAAGCCGCCGTCGCAGCAGGGCTGGGACGAGTGGCTGCGGCGCAACGGACACGCTTCATCGGGCTTTCGGATTTCGGCGCCTCGGCGCCGGCGCCGAAGGTGCTTCGAGCACTTCGGGCTCACGGCGGCAAAGGTGGCCGAGGCCGCGCGCGTCCTCGTCAAATCCAAGGGCTGAGCCGGCATGAATCTCAACAAGCTCAAGACGACGTCGGGGGTCGATGTCGCCGGCAAGCGCGTGCTCGTGCGCGCCGATCTCAACGTGCCGGCCAAGGACGGCCGGTGACGGACGCGACGCGGCTCGAGCGCATCGTGCCGGGTCTCCAGGACCTCATGAGCCGCGGCGCGCGCGTGATCGTGCTCTCGCATTTCGGCCGTCCCAAGGGCGGGCCCGATCCCGAGTTCACGCTCGCGCCCGTCGTCGCCAAGCTCGGCGAGCTCCTCGGCAAGCCCGTGACCTTCGTCGCCCGACTGCATCGGTCCCGCGGCCGAGGTCGCGGCGGCGAGCCTCGCGCCGGGCGTCGATCGCCGTGTTCGAAAACCTGCGCTTCCACAAGGGCGAGGAGAAGAACGACCCGGCGTTCGCCGAGGCGCTGGCGCGCTCCGGCGATCTTTACGTCAACGACGCGTTCTCGGCCGCGCACCGCGCGCATGCCTCGACCGACGGCCTCACGCACCTGCTGCCGTCCTACGCCGGTCCGCTGATGATGGAGGAGATCACGGCGCTGCGCGCCGCGCTCGAGGAGCCGAAGCGGCCGACGGCGGCCGTGGTCGGCGGCGCCAAGGTCTCGACCAAGATCCCGGTCCTCACGAACCTCGTCGCCAAGGTCGACAAGCTGATCATCGGCGGCGGCATGGCCAACACGTTCCTGCTGTCGCAGGGCGTCGAGATCGGCAAGTCGCTGGCCGAGCCGGACCTCGTCGAAGACGGCGCGCGAGATCATGACGGCGGCGAAGGAGCGCGGCTGCGAGGTCGTGCTGCCCGATCGATGTCGTGATCGCGCGCGAAGTTCGAGGCCGGTGCGCCGCTCGCGCGCCGTGCCGGCGACTCGAGACGCCGCGCGACGCCATGATCCTCGACGTCGGCCCGAAGACGATCGCGCACTATGATCGAGGTGCTGGGTAGTGCAACACGTTGCTGTGGAACGGCCCGCTCGGCGCCTTCGAGATCGCGCCGTTCGGCGAGGGCACGTTCGCGCTCGCGCGCGCGGCGGCCGAGCTCACCAAGGCCGGCAAGCTGGTGTCGGTCGCCGGCGGCGGCGATACGGTCGCGGCGCTCAACGCCGCCGGCGTGACGGAAGACTTCACCTACGTCTCGACGGCGGGCGGCGCGTTCCTCGAATGGCTCGAGGGCCGCGAGCTGCCGGGTGTGGCGGCGCTGGCGCGCTGAGGCATCCTTAACATGCCGCGCCAGCAAATCCGGTCCCAGTCGTGATACGTAGCTTGCGCAGGCACGACGCGAGGAAAGGATCGGACCGCGATGTTTGCTGAAGCGCATCTTTACTTCGGCGTGGCGCTCGCGGGGCTCGTGAGCTTCCTGTCGCCCGTGCGTGCTGCCGCTCGTGCCGCCCTATCTCGGCTATCTCGGCGGCACGACCATCGACGAGATGACCTCCGAGGACGGCGTCTCGAGGACCATGTCTGGCGGCGCGTCGTCATCGCGTCGCTGTTCTTCGTGCTCGGCTTCACGACCGTGTTCGTCGGGCTCGGCGCCAGCGCCTCCGTCTTCGGCCAGCTGATCCAGACCTACAAGGCGCGAGCTGGCGATCGTGGCCGGCGCTCGTCATCATCCTGTTCGGTCTGCACTTCCTCGGCGTGCTGCGCATCGCCGCTGCTCTACACGGAGACGCGCTATCATCATGCGGATCATCGAGCGGCGTGAGCTACGTCGGTGCCTACGTCATCGGGCTCGCCTTCGCCTTCGGCTGGACGCCGTGCATCGGCCCGATCCTGGCGACCGTGCTGGCGCTGGCCGCCAACGAGGCGAGCCTCGGGACGGGCGTGCGCCTGCTCGCGGTCTACTCGCTCGGGCTCGGCATTCCGTTCGTGCTCGCGGCGGTCGCCATCCGGCCGTTCCTTTCGTTCATGCAGCGCTTCCGGCGCCACCTCGGCACGGTCGAGAAGGTGATGGGCGTGCTGCTCATCATCACCGGGCTCCTGTTCCTCACCGGCTCGATCAACTGGTTCGGGCAATGGCTGATCGAGACGTTTCCCGGGCTCGGACGGGTCGAGGACTGGGTGACGCCCGCAGGTCTGCAGGAGGAGCTTCGCAAGCATGCTCCGGGCAGTTGAGGCCATGCGAGCGCATCATGAGACGGCCGATCGCGCTCACGATCGCGGGCTCGGACAGCTCGGGCGGCGCGGGCATCCAGGCCGATCTCAAGACCTTCACGGTGCTCGGCGTCTATGGCGCCTCCGTCATCACGGCGCTCACGGCGCAGAACACGCGCGGCGTGCAGGCGGTCCACGGCGTGCCGCCCGAGTTCATCACGCAGCAGTTCGACAGCGTTGCTTTCCGATCTCAAGGTCGGGGCGGCCAAGACCGGCATGCTCGCCGACCGCGCGACGGTCGAGGCCGTCGCCGCCGCGCTCGGCCGCGCCAAGCTGCCGGCCGCTCGTCGTCGATCCGGTGATGGTGGCGACGAGCGGCGACGTGCTGCTCGCGCCCGATGCGATCGATGCCGTCCGCCGCCGCCTGATCCCGCTTGCCGATCTCCTGACGCCCAATCTGCCGGAGGCCGCGCGGCTGCTCGACGAGCCGGTCGCGCAAACGGAGAGCGCAGATGGAGGAGCAGGGGCGCCGCCTCTTGGCGCTTGGGCGCGCGCGCGGTCCTGATCAAGGGCGGTCATGGAGAGAGCGGCCGAAGCCGTCGACATTCTGGTCACGGCTGAGGGCGCGGAGCGGCTCGCGAAGCCGCGCATCGACACCAAGAACACGCATGGCACCGGCTGCACGTTGTCGGCCGCCATCGCGGCATTCCTGGCCGGCGGCGCTCCGCTGCAAGATGCTGTTCGCAGAGGAAAAAGCTTCGTGTGGGAGGCGATCTCGGCGGGCCGCGATCTCGAGATCGGGCAGGGGTCGGGACCGGTCGATCATCTGCACGTCTCTCGCCGAGAAAATGACCACGCTGATCGACTGTTGCAGAGATGCATCGGGGGCGTGTCAAACACCCGAGCATATCTTGCGAGGCGGGCAGGCTTCTGCAACTCTGCCCTCCGAAGCAGCGGTCGGGGGGCTCGATCGCACAGGGGCTTTGGGGGGAGAGTCGAGACGGCGATCAGGGACGCCACTTGGCTCATCTGAAGAACCGGTCCGGTCACTCCGGACCGGTTTTTTCGTTTTGCGGCGGTCGTCTCCCGGAAGCCAGCAGGTCCGCGGCGGGGTCGGCACCGGGATGAACAGCTCTCCAGGATCGGCATGGCTCGCGCGCGGCTCCCCGGCATGGAGCCGCTTGGGTTTCGCCGTGCGTCTCGGCGTCTTCTACGCCGCCCTGTTCCTCATCTACGGGATGCACGTTCCCTACTTTCCGGTGTGGCTCGACTGGCGGGGCCTCTCGCCGCAGGAAATCGCCGCGGTGACCGGGGCGCCGTTCTTCATCCGCTTCATCGTCACGCCGCTCGCGGCCATGTATGCCGACAGGAGCGGATCACACCGCGCGATCGTGATCGCGCTCTCGTGGGCGAGCCTCGTGCTCGGCCTCGTCACGAGCCAGATGCCGGGGTTCTGGCCGCTGTTTCTCACTGCTGTGCCGTTCGCGCTGGCGATCTCGACCATCTTGCCGCTGACCGAGACGATCTGCGTCTTCGGCGTGAAATCCGGCGGCCTCGACTATGGCCGCATGCGGCTGTGGGGGTCGCTCAGCTTCATCGGCATCGGACTTGTCGGCGGCGTGCTCGTCGACCGGTTCGGCGCCGGCACCGGCATCTGGCTGATCATCGGCGGGCGCCGTCGCGACCGTCGTCGCGGCGCACTTTCTTCCGCATACGCCACGCAATTCGCGAACCGCAAGCGCCGCCGGCAGCGTCGAGCATGGGCTCATTGGCGCCGAGGTCAAGAAGCTCGTCAGATCGCGGCTGTTCCTCATCTTCCTCGTCGCGGCGGGCGCGGTGCAGGGCGCGCACGGCATGTTCTACACGTTCGGTGCCCTGCACTGGCGCTCGCAGGGAATCTCGACGGCGTGGGTCGGCGCGCTGTGGGCGGTCGGCGTGCTGGCCGAGGTGCTGCTGTTCGCGTACTCGCGGGCCGTCGTCGCGCATGTCGGAGCGGCGCAGCTCATCGCCGCCGGATCGGCGGCGGCGATCGTGCGCTGGGGCGCCATGAGCTTCGATCCGCCGCTGTGGCTGCTCTTTCCCATTCAGCTCCTCCATGCCCTGACCTACGGCGCGACCCACCTCGGCGCGATCCACTTCATCTCGCGCGCCGTGCCGGAGGAGGCGAGCGGCACCGCGCAGGCCCTCTACGCGACGGTCGCCGCCGGACTGCTCATGGGCGGCGCGACGCTGCTTTCGGGCTCGCTCTATGCCGCGTTCGGCGGTAGCCGCGTATCTCGCCGATGGCCGTGTTCGCAGCCGTCGGCTTGGCTGCGAGCCTCTTCGTCCTGCAAGCGCTGGGACGGCGGCGCGCTGTGGGATGCGGAGGTCAGCCCCATAGAGCCGGTTCAGGAGGCTGAGCTAACCCCGCCTCGATGACGAGGCCATGCGCTCGGTCCTTGGCGAGGAGAAGCGGGCCGTCGAGGTCCACCCAGTCGGCCTGCTGTGCGAGGAGGAATGCGGGCGCCATGGAGAGCGAGGTCGCGACCATGCATCCGACCATGATTTTGAAGCCCGCCGCGCGGGCCGCGCTTGCCATGACGAGGGCTTCCGTCAGACCGCCGGCCTTGTCCAGCTTGATGTTGACGGCGTCGTAGCGCGCCTTCGAGCGCGCCGATGTCGGCGCTGGTGTGAGCGCTCTCGTCGGCGCACACGGGGACGGGATGTGGGATGGCGGCGAGCGCTTCGTCGGCGCCGGCCGGCAGCGGTTGCTCGATCAGCTCGATTCCGGCCGCCGCCGCTGCGGCGAGGAACGGGACGAGCTGCGTCGGCGTTCCAAGCTTCGTTGGCGTCGGCGACGAGGCGCGCGTCGGGACGGGCGTGGCGCACGGCGCGCATGCGCTCGGGGTCGCCGGCGCCGCCGAGCTTGAGCTTCAGGAGCTTCAATTGCGGCACGGCGCGCGCCGCGGCGGCCATTTCGTCGGCGGTCGCGAGGCTCAGCGTGTAGCAGGTCTCGAGCGGACGCAGGGGGCCGATGCCGGCGAGCGCAGCCGCGCTTCGTCCGGCTCTGCTTGGCCTCGAGATCCCACAGCGCGCAATCGAGTGCGTTGCGCGCGGCGCCCGGCGGCATCGCTTTCTGCAGGGCGGCTCTGTCGGAAATCGGGCCAGCGCTCTCGATGGCGCGGGCAACGCCTTCGACGGTCTCGCCGTAGCGGGCATAGGGAACGCACTCGCCCGGCCCGATCGCGGCGCCGTCGCTCAGGCGGACGCGGACGACGTGCGCCTCGGTCTTGGCGCCGCGCGCGATGACGAAGGCGCTCTTCAGAGGCCAGGTTTCGGCGCTAACGTCGACGTGTCAGGGCAGGCATCGATAGCCGGGGCGGGCGCTCTCAGGCGACACGGCCGCTCGCATGGGCGAGGAAGAGGTAGACGCGCCCCATGTCCGACAGGAGATGGTCGTTGACGAGCCGGCCCGATGGATCACGCTGCTCGGCGTCGCGGCGGATGTGCTCGAAGTCGGCGAGGTAGCGGTTGATGGTCCGCTGCAAGTCGGGATCCGACTTGTAGCGGCGCGCGATCTCGTCGAATACGGCGCGGCCTTCCGGCGAATAGATGCTGCGCACCATGACGCCGCGCTGGCCGGCATTGATGCAGGCCCAGATCGCCGACGTCGTTGCCGGATCGAGCGCGCGGGCGATGACCTCGATGTTTTGACGGAACGCCTGCGGCAGCACTCGGCGAGTGCTGTTGGCCTTCGTCGTCGCGCGAGGCGCGCGCGAGCAGGTCGCCGAGCGTCCATGTATGGCGCTGGTCGGCGCCGGCGGGCGCGCCGGGCCGGGGAAGCGCTGCCTGCTGGCGCTGGGGCTCGGGGGCTCTGGGGCCGCCGCGGTGCGCGAGCTCGGAGGCGACCGACGCCGACAGCGAGCTCAGTGCGCGGCGCCCGCCCGCGTCTTGCGCATAGCCGCCGCCGTAGGGCGATGCGGAAGGCGACGGACCGACGGGCGGGCTTACGCCGCGGTTCTGGAAGGAGCGGTTGGTCAGGTTCGAGAGCTGCTCGAGCGCGCGCAGCTGGTCCTGCAGCGCGTGACGCATGGCCTCGGCGCTCTCGCGCGTCGCGACCGGCAGGCGCTCCATCTGATCCCTGAGCCGGCTCTGCTCCGCGGCAATGTCGGCGGCGGCGCGGGTAGCGCGCGCGCGGACCTCTTCGGACGTCTGGTCGATGCGGCTCGTCAGCGTGGAAAGCTGCTCGTTGACGACGTTGGAGATCGACGAGAAGCGGCGCCTCAGATCCTCGAGCGCGCGGTCGCCCTCGGTGCCGGCGTCGACGCGGAAGCGCTCGAGATCGGCGAGCGCCGACTGCTTGGCAATCTCGGCGCTTTGCCGCAGCTGCTCGGCCGTAGCACGCGCGCGCTTCTCGGCTTCCGTGAGCGAGCCTTCGATCGTCGTCGAGTAGTCCTCGATGAAGCGGCCGAACTCGTCGGCCTTGCCCGATAGGCGATCCAGCGTCTGCGCGAGCTCGGCGTGGCGGCCCTGGAGCGTGGTGTCGATCTTGTGGTTGGCGTGTCTCGAGGCTGCTGGCCGCCGACATGATGGCCTGGCCCTGACCCTCGAAGCGGTTGGTCACGTTGTGGATCTGCGACAGGAGGTTTTCCGAGACGTTGCGCAGCACCTCGGACTGGCCGGCGAGGCCTTCGATGGCCTTCAACGACTGGCGCGTGATGTTCTCGCTCGTGCGGCGCACGGAGCTGATGCCGCTCATCAGACGATTCATCGAGATCGACGGCCTGGCGCGAGATGGTGTCGCTGAAGGTGCGGGCATGCGTGTCGAGCGCGCTGGTCAGCGCGCGCGCCTTCTCGCCGACGGCGCTGTCGATGGCCATCGTCGATCGCATGATCGATTCATCGAAGGCTCTGAGGCGCTGGCCGAAGGCGGCATCGAGCGCCTTGGTCCGCTCGACGAGCTGGATGTCGAGCGCCTGGGCGCGGTTCGTGAGCGAGGTGTCGAGCGCGTGGGCGTACTCCTCGAATACGGCCTGCAGGCTTTCGGTGCGGTTGGTGAGCGAGGTGTCGAGCGTGCGCACGTAGCCTGAGATTGCGTCCTGCAATTGCTCGGTGCGGGCGCCCAGCGCGGTGGCGAGGCCTTCCGTATAGCCCTCGAGCATCGTCTGCAGCTGGTCGGTGCGGGCGCCGAGCGTGCTTTCGAGCTTCTGGGTGCTCTGGCCGACGGCGGACTCGAGCGCTGTGAGGTTGTCGCCCGCGCCCTTGATGATATGGGCGAGCTTGATCTGCTGGTTGGAAAGCTTGTCGATCAGCGTGGGAATGTCGGTGCCGAGCGTCTTCAAGGTATCGGTGACGCGCTCGCTGGTGTTGAGGAGCGCGTGGCGCTCGCCGGAGAGCTCCTGGATCAGGCCGCGGATCTTCTGCTCGTTCTCCTCGTAGGAGCGTTCGAGCGCGGAGACCTCGTTGTGGACGAGCGCTTCGAGCTCGCCTGCGCGGCCCAGCGCGCGCGAGATCGCGTCGTTCATGAACGCGACCTGGCGGCGCACCGCTTGTCCGAGGGAGGCGACCGATTGCTCGGCCATGCGATCGGGCTCGGCCAGGCGAATGGCGACCTCGGTCATGGTCGATGAGCGCAGACGCAGCTCCTCGGAGCGCCAGGCAAGGAGCGCGAGGAACCAGAGGATGGCGATCGGCATCACGATCGCGGTGACGGAGAGCAGCGTCGTCGGCTTGGCGATAAACGTCGAGATACTGCCGCCCTGATCGATCTCGGCGCCGAGGATTGCCCAGCCGAGGCCGGCACCGATGAGGCCCCAGACGATGCTGGCGATGGCGGCATATCTGAACGGCTTTCCCGACGGCTTCTGGTCGAGGGCGTAGATCAGGCCGCCGATCGACGGGGCGTCGTCGTTGGCGGCGATCTTGCTGCGGACGGGGCCCGCGGGCCGGCGGCGCGCCGTGCGTCGCGGCGGGGCCTCGGGCTGCGGCTCGAAGAACGGCTCGGCGGACTTCTTCTCGCCGCCAGCATTTGGGATCGGCGGCGGCAGCTTGTGCTGGGCTGCCGACTGGGGCGAACCGAGGTTGGGCGGCAGCATCGGGGCGCCGACCGAGAGATTGAACGGCTGGAGTTTGTCTGGCGCCTTGCGGGCGTCGACGGCGCGTCGCCTGCTTTCGCGGGCGCCTGCGCGGCGGGCTTGGCGCCGTTGGCCACCGGAGGCGCCGGCGCAGGCTGCTTGGCTGCCGGCGGCGGCAGAGCCGGCATCGGTAGCGTCGGAGCGGGCTTGGCTTGAGGAGCTGATGCTGAATTGGCGGGAGGCGGCGGAGGGGGTTTGGCGCCGTTCGCAGGATTGGGCGGCCGGCGGAGGCGTCAGCGGGATCACCGCGAACTCGCGCTCCGTCGACGCCTGAGAAGGCGTTGCGGCAGCTGATTTCTTGTCCTGAGCCATCCACCCACCCGAGCCGGAATCGTTCCGGCGGCCCCACTCGCTTATTACTGCACTTGACCGCTGCCCCTCAAACGGCTTTTGGCAAATTTGTACTGCGCATCAACGTTCTTTTTTGGGTGGGGAGGGGGCGGCCGGTCGTCGCGCCGACGACAAGTTCCGAGTAAGCAGCGTTTGAGGCCAAAAAAGGACTTGGGCTGACGAAGCCTATATACAATTCTAAACCTGTGATTGACAGGTTGGATACAGTGCGATGCAGTTTATTCATAAGTAATTATTGGTTGGATTGTCAGTATAAAATTCGCGTTTGTGGACCGTTGCTCCGCTTTCGCAGCCGCCAACATCGGCCAAGCGGCGGGCGGACTAGGGATTGCACGGAATGGCGCTGCAATTTGAGCAAGCTGCAACCTCGACGCGTGCCGGGTGCCCGTCGATCGGGCGCATCTGGCACGCTACACGCTCGGCGATTCGGGGCTCGAGCGCGAGGTGCTGGGCCTTTTCCTGGCCCAGATACCGCTGACGATCGAATCACTGCAATTCGCCACGAGCGACCGCGACTGGCAGATCGCGGCGCATACGCTCAAAGGCTCGGCTCGCGCGATTGGCGCCTGGGGCATCGCTCACCTCGGTCTTGAGGCAGAAAAGCTCGGCGGAATCGCCGATCGGGAGGCCTGCACGACCATCATCTCCCGCATCGAAGCGGCGGCGGCCGAGGTCGAGAGCTATTTCGCCGCCGCCTTTCCTGATTGAGATCATCAAAAGACCTGATGGGCGCGGCAAAGCGGCCGCTCTCTAGCCCTCTATCCTGCTTGAATTCGCGGGCGCCGCCCTCTACTTCTGCCGCTCGCGCGTCGTCGCTGTTCGGCCCTTGGCCGAAGCCCGTGCGGCATGCCGGCGCCATGCGTGAGGAGCCCAATCCCGAATGTCGGTCAAGATTACGTTCATTCAGCCTGACGGTGCGAGCCAGGCGGTCGAACTCGGAGCCGGGGGTGACCGTCATGGAAGCGGCGAAGCTCAACGACGTGCCGGGCATCGAGGCCGAATGCGGCGGGGCGTGTGCGTGTGCGACTTGCCATGTCTACGTCGACGCCGCCTGGATAGAGAAGACGGGCAAGCCCGCGGAGATGGAGGAGGATATGCTCGACTTCGCCTTCGACGTGCGCCCCGAGAGCCGGCTCAGCTGTCAAATCAAGGTGACGCCCGAGCTCGATGGGCTAGTTGTCCGGGTGCCGGGCAAGCAATTCTGATCGCCGACGGGCCGAAAGGATCAAAGCGATGGCTGCCGATGACAGTGGGGCGAGCGGGGTGCCGATCGAGACGGATGCCGTCGTCATCGGCGCCGGGCCGGTCGGGCTCTTCTCCGTTTTCGAGCTCGGCCTCGTCGATATCAAATGCGACGTCGTGGACATTCTCGGCAAGGTCGGCGGCCAGTGCGCCGAGCTCTATCCCGAGAAGCCGATCTACGACATTCCGGGTCTTCCGGTCGTCACGGGGCAGGAGCTTACCGATCGCCTGATGGAGCAGATCAAGCCGTTCGGCGCCCGGTTTCATCTGGGCGAGCGGATCGACGAGCTCAAGCGCGGCGCGGACGGGGGCTTCGTGCTGCGCACCGATGCCGGTCGCTCGTTCCTCTCTAAAGTCGTCGTGATTGCGGCGGGTGGCGGGTCATTTACACCAAAGCGGCCGCCGCTCGAGGGCATCGAGGCCTTCGAGGGAACATCGGTTCACTACGCGGTGCGGCGTATGGAGGATTTTCGCGGCAACGATGTGCTCATCGTCGGCGGCGGCGATTCGGCGCTCGACTGGACGATCAATCTCGCTCCACTGGCAAAGAGCGTCACGCTTCTGCACCGTCGCGACGAGTTTCGCGGCGCGCCGCATTCGGTCGAGAAAATGCGATCGCTGGTCGCTGAGGGCAAGGTCAGGCTCATGATCGGCCAGGTCTCGGCGTTGCACGGGAGCGGAGGGCGTCTCGAGGCGGTCACCGTCAAGACGAAGGACGGCGAGGAGCGCATCGCCGTCGGTGCAATGCTGCCCTTCTTCGGGCTCACCATGAAGCTCGGGCCCGTCGCGGAGTGGGGGATCAACCTCACGGAGAACCTGATCTCCGTCGATACGGAAAAGTTCGAGACGAGCGAGAAGGGCATCTTTGCCGTCGGCGATATCAACACGTATCCCGGCAAGCTCAAGCTCATCCTATCCGGATTTCACGAGGCGGCGCTGATGGCGCAGCAGGCCTACAAATACGTTCATCCTGAAAGAAAGCTTCTCTTCCAGTACACGACGTCGTCATCGAGCCTGCAGAAGAAGCTCGGGGTTCGCTAGGCCGCCTCAGCGGCGATGGAGCGCCACAAGAGCGGTATAAGGCGGGATTGCCGCTGTCAGCGCCGGGGTCGTCCTTCGATTCGTCCGCAATTGACCCGGACGTGACGTCGGCGTTCCAAAGACGCCGCGAGCACGAAGCTCGCCCAGCGGAAGATGAAGGTCTATGGCGACGGCTTCCATTCGGCGCCAGTCCTGCGCGAGGCGAGGACCAAGATCGCGAGCGCAAGCGTGCACGCGGAAAAAAAAGCATTCTGCACGACGCGCTCCATGGTGAACCCCTCCACGAAGACGTCGCGTGCGTCCATCGACAGTCCGTTTTGCGGTTGATCCATCAGCGCGTAGAGCCTCACCGCCGCCGACAGGATGCCAAACCCGCCGCCTAAGGCACTGGGGACGGCGATGACCTTGGTTCTCAGGCTGACGCCCCGCCGCGCGGGTGCCGCGATCAGGGCCGCCAGCGCGATCGCCGCGAAGGAGACGGCGAGGTTGAACGCCACGAGGCCGATCCCGTCGCCGAACGAGCCTAGCCGGATCGTTCGTCCAAGCGCGATCAAGTTCCATAGCGCGGCGAAGCCGTTGCCGATGAGCACCGCGATCGCAAGGTATCTCAGCCAGACGCTCATGGTCTCACCTCTCGCGCCATCATCGCTCCCCCGGAAGCGTTTGGTTTTTCCAGGCAAAAAATTTAGCCCATTATGGGCGCGATGCAGAACCTGTCTTGGAATTCACGCTTACCGCTGAATGTCATGTCGAGGCCGATCGCGCCCGCACGTCAGCGCGTGATGATCCCGCCCTTCGCACCTCGACCTGTGACGTCTTCATTTCCGACGCTTGCGCATGCATCGAGTGTCAAGCTCATAAGGACAGGTGCGATCACGCCGCTGCAATGCTGCATGGCCCGTCCCTCCATTCGCGGCATGAGCGTGTACGTCCACCTCGGACACATGTTTTCGTGACGTGCGATGTCACAGTCAATCGCATCCACGATCTCTATCGCAAATAGCGTCGCGTTGATGGCTCTGGGACACGTCGTAATCCTGTCCGCTTGTGCGCTCGCAAAGAGAGGCACAGCGCAAATCAAACGGGCTCACTCCGCACCCGATGGATGACTACTTTGCTAGTCGGAATGTGCGCTTTTAATGCGTGGTATTGACGTTGGGTTTAACCGGATCTGTTCAGCGGCCTGCAATCGATCGCTCGTAGAGGAGCGCGAGATTCGCGAAGTCGCGCACGGCGAGCTGCTCGGCGCGCAGGTGGGGTGCAATGCCTGCAGCGTCCAGCAATTGCTCGGGATTGGGGACGAGCGATTTCAAAGAAGCGCGCAGCATCTTGCGCCGCTGACCGAAGGCTGCAGCTGTGACTTTTCCGAGCGTCTTCACCGAGCAGGCCGGCATGGGCGCGGGGCGAGCGACGAACTCGACCACGGCGGAAGCAACCTTGGGCGGAGGCGTGAAGGCCGCGGCGGGGAGCGTCATGACGATGCGGGCGCTCGTGCGCCATTGCGATATGACGGCCAGGCGGCCGTAGGCCTTGGTGCCGGGTCCCGACACGATGCGCTCGGCGACCTCCTTTTGAAACATCAGAACCATGCGCTCCCACCATGGCGGCCACGGCTCGGTTTCGAGCCAGCCGATCAGGAGAAGTGTCGCCGCGGAGTAGGGGAGGTTGGCGGCGATGATCGCCTTCTGTTTCTCGTGCGCGAATAGCGTCGGCCAGTCGGTCTCGAGCGCATCGCCTTCGATGACGTCGAGGCGCCCCGGGTAGCGCGCCGAGATTTCGCCCAGCGCGGGGAGGCAACGATGGTCGCGCTCGACGGCGACGACGCGTTTGGCGCCCTCGAGAAGGAGCGCGCGCGTCAGCCCGCCCGGTCCTGGGCCGACCTCGAGGACGGTGCGGCCTTCAAGTGGTCCCGCGGCGCGGGCGATGCGACGCGTGAGGTTGAGATCGAGTATGAAGTTCTGGCCGAGGCTCTTTTTTGCTGCGAGGCCGTGCTCGCGTATGACGTCACGCAGCGGGGGAAGGCCATCGGGGCTCGCTCCAGGCCGCTCATCATCGCGGGGCGCGTCCCCGCTCATCGGCCACGACTTCCGAGCGATTTGGCCCTGCGTAGAGCGAGCGCGTCGGCCAGCTTCAGGCTTGCAATGAGGCTGTCGGGCCTTGCGGTGCCGGTGCCGGCGATATCGAAAGCCGTGCCATGATCGGGGGAAGTGCGCACGAAGGGCAAGCCGAGCGTGATATTGACTCCGCGATCGAAGGCCAGCGTCTTGAGCGGGATCAAGGCCTGGTCGTGATACATGGCGAGGACCGCGTCATAGCGGGTGCGCGCCTCGGCGTGAAAGAGCGTGTCCGCGGAGTGCGGGCCGCTGACGGCGAGCCCTTCGGCACGAAGGTCGTGGATTGCAGGCGCGATGATCTCCGTCTCCTCGCGTCCGATGGTGCCATCTTCCCCGGCATGCGGATTGAGACCGGCGACGGCAATGCGCGGCGCATCGAAGCCGAAGTCGTGACGGAGTGCATGCCACAGAATGCGCACCGTGTCCTGGATCGCCGATCGGGTGATGGAGCGCGCGACTTCCGCCAGGGGAATGTGGACCGTCAAGGGCACGACTTTGAGCTCGTCGGATGCGAGCATCATGACGGGCTGGTAGCGGCGCCCGGGCTCCCGGGCTTCGGCCAGAGACGCCAGGAACTCTGTGTGGCCCGCGTGCTTGAAGCCCGCACCGTAGAGCACGCTCTTGGAAATCGGGTTGGTGACAATCGCGCCGGCCTCTCCGTCGACGACGGCCTTCACGGCCTCCTCGATCGAGCGGATGACGGCGCCGGCGTTGGCGCTGTCAGGTTGCCCCGGCGTCGCCGGCGAGGGGAGAGGGACCGGGCGCACAGGAAGGCCCGCAGCAAAATGATGAGTGGCGTCCGCGAGGCGATCGACCATTTCGATCGGGATTTCGAGACTTAAGGCGCGCGCGCGCGCGGCAATCGCGTCGGGATCCGCGAAGAGCACGAACGGAGGAATGGCGGCGGCGTTGCGGTCGCGCCAGGCCATGAGCGCGATCTCGATGCCGATGCCGGCGGGATCGCCCATCGTGAGTGCCAGAGGCGGGCGGCGCCTATCGGTGTCGGCCGCCATTACCGGTACTCGATGGCCGCATCCTGGCGCAGATCTTTCAGATGCTTCTTGGCCAGGATCTCGAACTCCTTCTGACGGAGCTCGCCTTGGGCCACCTCGCGCTTCTGGTCGTCGGCCTTGAGGACCTTGCGGCCGCACACCGCCCAGATCTCGATACCTGCCTGGCCGACACTCGGAGGGAGCATGTCGCCGTCGCGCGCATTGAGGAGGAGGGTGCGGGTCGGCTCCGGGATGGTTGCGGGCTTGCGCGTTCCGAGATCCTCGAACTTAGCGCCCTGAACGGTGGCGGCGAGAGAAGCGGTGTTGGCGCAGCCGGAGTATTTCGCTGCAACGCCGTCGGCGTCGGCGATGCGCTGGGCGATCAGCTTCTGGTCGACCTTGGCCGGCATCGCCAATGTAATGCGCTGGAGCTGCAACTCGACATCGTCCTCTCCGGCGCCCGCGGTGGCGACAAGCCGGTCGACGTCGCGATCGGTGATGTTGATCAGATGCCCGAAGCGTCTGCGCACGACCTCGCGCCAGGAAAGCTCCGCTCGGAAACGAGCGCGCATGGTCTTGATGTCGACACCCATGCCTTTCATGTGCTCGCCGAACTGCGCCTGCGTCATCTTATTCTTCTCGGCGATGCCGCCAATGATCTTGTCGATCTCGGCCTCGTCGGTCACCGAATTCAAGCGCTTGGCTTCCTGGAGCTTGAGCTTTTCTTCGACCAGCTCCTCGATCGCCTTGTCGCGGCTGTTGGCGACTGCGCCCGAGCGCGCTTCGCGCCGGAGCTGCTCTACCATGTTCTGCTGCAGCTCCTTGACGAACTTGGCCTGAAGCGCCTGTGCCTGTTCCTTGCGTCGTTACGTTGTTCCGCTGCATCATTTCCTTGAAGCGCTCGTTCGTCTTCGGGTCCTTGACGATCTGCTTCCAGCGCGCCTCGGCCTTGGCTTTGAACTCCGCGCCTCCGCCGCCGGAGCTCAGTGCAAGAAAACTGGCGCGCTGCTGGATTTCATAGGCCGTTATCGGCTCGTCGTTGACGAGCACGACGATGGACTGGCCGGAGCCCTTCGCTGTGTCGGTGGATTTTCCGGGTGCGGCCTTCTCCTCGTTGGGGAGAGCGGAGACCGCTGAATTGGGTTTCTTCGCCTTTGCGGCAGGCTTCTCGGCTTTCTGCTTGCTTGCGGGTTTCTCTGCAGTCTGCGGGGCGGACACTTGCGGTGGAGCCGGTGTCGCGGGTTGAGCCTGCTCCGGCGGTGTCTCGATGAATACGCCGGGCATGCTCTGGGCATGCAAGGACGTGGGGACGAAGGCGTCCACGAGCAGCAGCAGGGCGGCCGCCCAGTATGTCATCGCGCGCTCAGGAGCAGGCATTTCCTTACGTCTCGCTCAAGGCCCTAACCGGATGCGGGTTGGCGACGAGCCTTCCAGCTACCGCGACTCACGATCCGGGAGCATGGCCCAAAGTCGATCCTGGCAGTGCTTCGGTCAACCAGCCGGTATTCGGAGCCGATTTCCAGCACCGGCGATGCGCCATCTCGGATTAGTGAGTTGGTGAAGCGCGTTCGCCTGCGCCTCGCCCATCCGTTAACGCTATCGTGCGGTGCTCGCTTTGGGTCTTTATCCACAGGAACCGTGGCGCGGACAAGGCGTGGGGAGCATCGAATTATAGGGTACCGCGACCCCTGACGCGGGGCCAAGGCCCAATCGGGTTATCTTAGGGGGTCAAAGCGCTGGCGGCGGCTGTGCCGTCCTCGCCGCCGGCGAAGTCGACGACGTTGGTCTGGTAGTTGAAGCCGCCGAGGTGCTTCAGCTCGAAGCGGAGCATGACCACGCGGTCGGGTTCGATGTCGCGCAACGGATCGTCGATGAAGGTCTCGGCGTACGTCGCGCTCAACATGAAGCATTCGTCGAGGTAGGTGAGGCCGATCGAGTCCGTCAGCCGCTGATCGGCGTCGATGTCATAGCGTATCGATCCGCTGAGGGTCCAACGGTCCGATAGCCTGAGCCCGAGCGTGCCGATGATGTCCTGTTGGGCGTCTTCGATGTCGAACTCGGGCACCGTGGCCGTGTAGGCATATGTGATTTGGGTGGAGAACGGGCCGTAAGAAAGCAGGGCAGTCAAATCCTCACGCTCAAGAGAAAGATCTTTCTCGTCGAACCGCGTCTGTGAAATGAACCGGAAGACATCGGTTGGGGCGATGTGCAACCCGAGGACATAATCCGAGCGATCGGTTTCGAGGCCGCTCTGGGGTGAGAAGACAAAGCCCGAGGCTTTATCGTTGGGATTTACGAACGTCGCATCTGCGTAGGCGTTGTCGCCCGCCAAGTGGAAGCTTTGGCCGGCAAGGACGCGAATGTGGCCGCCTGACCAGGCCTGGAACGTGTATTGGACGCCGACGTTGGCGCGCGTGCCTGTCTCGAGGCGGTCGTAGCCCGAGAACTTGGTCGTGTCGAAGAGATTGGTATCGTCGAAGACAAGGCTTTGTGCGTCCTCGTCGGGAAGGTCGTTCTGCCTGACGCTCGCCTGGCGAACGATGATCTGACCGATCGGCTCGATGACGTGCGAGCCGCTTGCGCCGCTCGCGACCCACGGGTAGGCCACGGTCGCGCCGCCTGTGGCCAGACCGCGTCCCACGGTCTCATCACCAATCAGTTCTCCGTTCTCCGGGTTGATGTAGTTGTGGAACTGATAGATGTCGCCTCTCAGCTCTGCAAACGGCGTATAGGTGATGCCGATCGGCGTCGGTGAGCCTGCGGCGCCATTTGATCTCGGTGACAGCGCGATTGATGTCCTGCTGGTCGTTGATGCCTGTGCCGACATCAGCTCGCGAGAAGCTCAGGATGTTCGTATCCCAGCTCAATTCTCCGCCGAGCACCGGATCGCTGAAGACGTAGTTGTGGTCGATGATCGGGTGGACGTAGGACTCCGCCTGCGGGTCATCGTTAAAGAGGAGGCCGCCGAAGTGATAGAGCTTGGCGCCGAAGTAGTTGCGGTCTGAGATCCCCGTGAAATACACGTCGTTGACGCGATCGGTCAGCAGCACGCTATCCAGCTTGTAGAAGCGGCGGAACGTGTCGTCGCTCTCAAGCACGACATCCCAGCCGTAGCTCCACCAGCTCGACAGCGAGAAGTTGCCGTGCGTCTCGAGGCTGCCGCGAGAGCCGTCGAGCCCCTCGTTTTCAGCGCAGCCGCCAGGCAGGTCGTTGCAATTCTGATCGATACCCGCAAGCTTAACGTCGTAGGAGCCGTTGGCGAGCTTCTGGCGCCAATCGCCCTGCCACAGCACGCCCTGCTCCGAAAGATAGCGCGGGTGGAACGTGAAGTCGAAACTCGGGTCGAGGGCGAAATAGTAGGGCAGCTCGGTCATGAATCCGAGCTGCTCGGACGTTCCGTAGTAGGGGGCCAGGAAGCCGCTCTTGCGCTTCACCGAAGGATCGGGGTGCTGGAAGTAGGGCAGGTAGAAGACCGGCTGGCCGAAAAGATTGAACGTCGCGTCCTGGTAGCTGATGGTCGCCGCCGCCTGGTCATGAATGATTTTATTGGCGCCGATGCACCAGAGCGGCGGGATGTTGCCCTCGCTCTTACAGGCCGTGAACGTCGCTTTTGAAAACTCGGTGACGTTGCCTTCGCGACGTTCGCCGCGCTCGGCGGTGATGCGCGAGTCATCGCGGGCGACGACGGAGAGCGACTGGACGAAGCCATCGCGGAAATCGTCCGTCAGAGTGTAGCGATCGGCACGAATGACGTTGCCGTTGGCTTCCTTGAGCTCGACGTTGCCGGCGGCCGTCAGCGTGTTCGCGCCCTGGTCGTAGATGACCTCGTCCGCGGTCAGAACGTTGTTGTTGTAAAAGATTTCGACGTTGCCGCGCGCGATCGTGCGGTTGCCCTTGGTGTCGTAGATGAGCTGGTCGCCCTGCAGGTAAAGCGGCTGCGTCTTGTCGAGCTTGGGTGTCGGCCCGAACATCCCGCCCGGAGTCTGCGGGAACGCTGAAGCCGCACCGCCGCCCCCGGCGTACTTGCTCGGATCCTGGGCCGAGGCCGATGTGCCGCCGGTGAAGATCGCCACAGCGACAAGGACTGCGCACAAACGCGTACGCCCGCTACCAGCAGCGCGTCGGCGCTGGTGCGGGTCGCGAAGCTCATTGCATGTCGCTTGGGAATTCCGCGCAACACGCATCACTCAGCCGTCCTCCTGGTGCAAGAGCACCGTAAGCGCAACAAGAATGGCTAGGATCACCGGAATCCAGACAGCTGCCCACGCTGGGGCGAGGCCCGCTGAACCGAATTGCCTTGAAATCTCCGCGAAAAGGAAGAACCCAAAGCCCCCAACCATTCCAGTTACAACCATAGTCTGGATGCCCCCCGAGCGGAATGACCGCAACGACACAGTGGCCGCCAAAAGAACCATGGCAACGCACAGCAGCGGGCGAGACAGCAAGAGCTCATATTGGATTCGCAACCGCTCTGCAGATAATTTAGCTTTCTCAGCCACTTCTATGATCCGCGGGAGCTCCCAAAAAGACACTGAGATGACGCTACCCAAGGCGTCGGCGACACGCGCCGGAGTTAGGTAGGTTGAGAGCAGATAGGTCTGGAATAATTCAGGCTCTCTCCCCATGCGTGAAACGATGGCATCCGTGAGCCGCCAATAGCCCTCCTGGAGGGCGGCCTCCTTGGCATCGACCCGCTCGGCGAAGTGCCCATCGACGTCGTAGACGAAGGCCGTAACCTTGCGTAGTTGCGTGCCCTTCTTGGTGGCGTAGCCGGCGTTGATCACGGACTGGCCATCGGCCCCGTCCTGACGTAGCCAGGTGCCGGAGGCGCCGGCCCGTAACAGGTTGGATTCGCGGCCAAATGCATCGGCATAAAGGCGCTCTGCATGGTCGCGCGCCGCAGCTGCAAGCGGGTTGTAGGCGACGACGCTCAGCACGCCGAGCGTGAAGGCCACGACGATGCCGGGCCGCAGGAACTGCCACACGGACATGCCGCCGGCGCGCATCACGGCGAGCTCGCTCTTGCGCGCGAGCATGAGCAGGGCGGCAATGGAGCCGACAAGCACCGCAAACGGCAACAGGATCTCGGTGTAGGCGGGCAGGCGCAGGATGGTCATCCACGCCAGAAGCCATGCCGGCACGTTGCCGCCTTTGCCGGCCTGGCGCAGGAGCTCGACGAAGTCGATCATGAAAATCAGGACCGAACATAGCGCGAACATGCCGAGTATCGCGGTCAGGAACCGGCTGCTGATGTAACGCGCCAATGTGGAGGCACCTGGCATCGCTCAGCTCCTCACGCCGGCCGGAATCGCATCGGGAGAAGACGACGCAAGAGAGCGAGGAGCGATGCGATGGCGTCGCTCAAGCGCTCGATCCACGGCGTGCCCGTGCGGGGTCGTGCACCGCGCACGAAGAACATGAGGGAAAGCACCATGGCCCCTAAGGGGATCAGGTAGAGGAGGGGCGCAGCGGCGGTGTCGATGACGACGAGGTTGTTCGCAGCCAGGCCGGCAAGGCGGGTGCCGACGGCAGTGGCGAAGCCAACGGCCATGCGCTCGCCGCGGCCTTGGCGCGTGCTCCTGGCCTGCCCTACAACCGCAAGTCCCATCAATGCGAATGCAAGCGGATACAGCGGGCTGGCAAAGCGCTCATGCAGCTCGGCGGTGAAGCGGCTCGGCTGAGCGCGGTAGCTCCTGCTCGTCGGCTCCGGGTTCACGAGCTCGCTGAAATAGCGCTCGCGCGGCTTCAGGTCGGCAATCTCGGTCGTGGCTTTGGCTTCGAACTGGTCGAGATCGACGGCATATTTGTCGAAGGCAATGATCTGCGCGGGTTCGTCGGCGGCGGTCCGGCGAATGATATGTCCGGCGGACATGACGAGGTAGGCCGTGTCGTTCTGCTCGACGATGATGCCGTGCTCGGCCAGATAGGATTGAAGCTGCTTCGGGTCGCGGGCGTCATCCATGATGAGGCCCTCAAGGGTCCCGTTCAGAGCGCGCTCGCGAATGTGGAACGTGAGCCCGGGCTCAGGGCTCGTGAAGCGGCCCGGCTGGATGACCTGAGTAAGGAGGTCGGTGCGGACATCGAGCACGATCGTGCGTAGGTTGCGCAGGCTCCACGGCATGCCGATGTGGTTGACATAGGCCACAAATGCCGAAACGAGGAGGGCGAGAATCACGACCGGACGGGCGATGGTCCAATTCGTCGCGCCGGACGCCGTGAGCACGATGATCTCGCTATCGCTGTTGAGGCGATTGAGCGTGTGCATGACGGCGATGAGGAGGGCGAAGGGGGCGATGATCGCCATGAAGTTCGGCAGACCCAGCGTCGTCATCTCGAACAGCGTCAACGCGCTCTGCCCCATGGACGTCACGACGTTGAGCTCGCGCAAGGCAAGCGAGATCCAGACGATCCCCGAGAGCGACAGCAGGATCAGGAGGACCGCTCCACCTGCCTGCCGGAATACATATCGCGAAAATATCGACATTTACGCTTTCGGCAGACCCATTCCCGGCTCGGGCAAATATGGGTGGGGACACCCTCAGGACAGGTGCCCAGCCGTTTCCCCCAACACCTGAACTTCACACTCCACGGTGGCGGAATTTCGGCTTTTGCCAATGGGGTAGCGGCAGTTTTGCTGCTTTTGCACAGGTCCAGCCCGGCGCCTGGCCGGAGCAGGCTCATGTGGGCTTGTTGCCTCAGGCCCGTCGTTTGGCTCTTGCCGTCTCGCCGCGCTCAGCTTGCGCTCGGGCCCCCTGAGCGTCTAATTTCAGCGTGATACCGAATTCATCCCCCCTGCCTCCGTACACGGCCAGTGGCGTCCGATCGGCGTCGCGTCACAAGAGCTTGCGGGCCGCGTCCGTATCGACGGCGGCTCGTGTGCCCTAGGGCCCCGAACGGTCAGGTCAAGCTCACAAGGAGCCATGCTGTCCGATGACCGACACTCTCGAGATCGCCTTTGCACCACTGTCGGCCGCTCCTCAAGGGACGTGTGCCGCCTTCGCCGCCAACGACGTCGCGCTGGGTCCGACCGTCCAGGCGCTCAACAGCCGCTCGGGCGGGGCCATCCTCAAGGCCGCGGAGGCCGCTGAATTCAAAGGCAAGAGCAAGACCGCGATCGAGCTTCTGGCGCTGCCGAAGATCGACGTGCCACGGCTCATTCTCGTCGGCGTCGGCAAGGCCAGCGAACTCTCGGAAAACGACTGGGCTGGCCTCGGCGGCTATGCGCTCGGCCAGATCGCTGCCCGCAAGACAGCGCAGGCGAGCTTCATCGCCGAGATCGCCGGGGTGAACGAGACAAAGGCCGACACGATCGCCGTCAGCATGGCGTACGGCGCGCTCTTGCGCCACTACTCGTTCAAGAAATACCTGACCAAGAAGACGCCGGAAGAGGGCAAAGAGGCCAACGGCAATAGCGCGCCGGCGAAGGACGGGCTCGAGCGCCTCGTCATCCATTGTGCCGATCCCGATGAGGCGCGCGCCAAATTCGAAGCCAAGCGCGCACTGGCCAACGGCATCTATCTCGCGCGCGATCTTGTGAACGAGCCCGCGAACGCGCTGGGTCCGGTCGAGTTCGCGGATCGCGTCAAGGAGCTCGAAGGTATCGGGCTCGAGGTCGAAATTCTGGACGTCGAGGCGCTGACCGCGCTCAAGATGAACACGCTTTTGTCCGTGGCGCAGGGGAGTGTGCGTCCGGCTCGCGTCGCCGTCATGCAGTGGCATGGCGCCAAGTCGAAGCGCGCCAAGCCGCTCGCCTTCATCGGCAAGGGTGTGGTGTTCGATACGGGCGGCCTGTCGATGAAGCCGGCTGCCGGCATGGAGGACATGAAGGGCGACATGGGCGGCGCCGCCTGCGTCACGGGCCTCATGTACACGCTGGCGGAGCGCAAGGCGCCCGTCAATGCCGTGGGCATCATCGGCATCGTCGAGAACATGCCGTCGGGATCGGCAATACGGCCGGGAGACATCGTCACCTCGATGTCGGGCCAGACGGTCGAAAACCTGAACACCGACGCCGAGGGCCGGCTCGTGCTGGCCGACGTGCTCTGGTACGCGCAGGAGCGTTTCAAACCGCGCTTCGTCATCGATCTCGCGACGCTGACGGGCGCCATCATGGTGGCGCTGGGCAAGGAGTTCGCCGGTCTCTTTGCCAACGACGAGAAGCTCGCCGAGCAGATCCAGGCCGCAGCGAAGACGACCGGCGAGAAGGTCTGGCGCATGCCGCTCGACAAGGCCTACGACAAGATGCTCGACAGCAAGAACGCCGACGTGAAGAACATCGGCGGACGCTGGGGCGGTGCCTGCACGGCGGCGGCCTTCATCCAGCGCTTCATCAAAAAGGATATGCCCTGGGCGCATCTCGATATCGCCGGTACGGCGATGGATGCACCCAAGAGCGAGATCAACACGAGCTGGGGCTCGGGCTGGGGCGTGCAGCTGCTCGACCGCTTCGTCGCCGATAATTTCGAGAAGGGCGAGAAGTAGGAGAAAGCCGTCGCTCGCTGACGCCGGGGCGTCTCGGTAATTCAAAACAGAACTATCAGTAACCTATGGTTAAATCTCTTTCATTTTCCATAATATATATTATGCGAATGATGAGGGCGGAGACCGGGGGCTGCCTTAGGACTGACGGTCGCAATCCTGCGAACCAGGAAGCTCATATGAAGCCTCGTCAGAGCAGCGTGTCCTCGGCGCCACGCACAACCGACGCGATGATCGCGGCGTAGAGCGACGCGACGAACCCTGTCAGGACGTTGACGCTGATAACGACGCCGACGACGCGCGCCCACTCCTTGTCCATGACGCTCGTGAGCAGCATGACGATGAAGTCGTCGAAGGCCTGCTTCAGCTGGAAGAAGAGCTCGCTCACCTGGCTCACGGACGGCTTGGCCGGCAGCTCCCAGACGAGCCTCCAGCCGATGTCGCTCACGCTCGCCTGCTCGATGACGCCGTAGGCGGCGAGCGAGGCCAGCCCCGCCGAGAAGAACAGTCCGAGCGGCGGCGCGAGGCGGAAATAGCCCCAGCGCGCCGGGACGGCATCGAGCTTGATCGAGAGATAGCGCAGCGTGGCGGCACCGAGGTAGACGGCTAGTCCGAATACCACCGCCACCCAGTAGAGCCGGTCCGCATTCGTGCCCGAGAACGTGAAGAGGGCCGCAAGGCCGGCGAGCACGCCTTTGAGCGTCGCCTCGACGAGAGCCGACGAAGGGCACGAAGAAGAACGTGCGCGCGACAGCGCCGCCGAAATAGAACGGCAGCTCGTTGCGCAGCCGCGCCGCCTCGAGGCGTAGGCCCAGCATGAAGGTGAGAAAGGCCGTTACCGCGGCGAAGGCGAAGGGCTGCTGATAGCCGGCAATCGCGATCGCGACGACCGCCGCGATCTCCGCCGCCATGATGAGACCGTTGAAGAGAATGCGGAGGACGATCATGTGGCGGTGCGCTGTCCGTGGGCGAGACGCGGCAAACCTAGCCTGAAGCCCGGCATGACGACAATGGATTCGACCCGGTCGCCAGAATGCTCACGATACCGGCTTCTCGATCTTGCAGACGGTGTCACCCGCGCGCACAAGCGTGGCGTTGAACGGAAAATCGCGATCCAAGAAGGCGAAGACCGACTCCGATGCGCCGACGAAATTGAGGAGAAGCTCGTTGCGTTCCGTGCTCGGGTCCAGGTCGGCCCTGACGCGATAGGGCGCACTGCCCTTGGCCAGCTCGATGCGGCCCTGATAGCGGATCAGGGCCTCGCCAAGCACCTCGCCGCCGTCGAGCGTCAGCGCGTGGCCGCCGCATCTGTCTCCTGCGGCCAGAAGAATCCCGCACCACGATGCGCCACAGGCGACGATATCGAAGGCCAGATCGCATCCTTCCTCGGCGCACTTGCCGGGACTGAAGTGGTGCCCACGCCAGCGCCCGGCGATGTCTGCGGGTCTCAAGGGGGCGGCCAGGGCGTCGACGGAAACGCCCAGAATGCAGAGGGCGATGACAAACAACCTGGCCACGCTTTCTCTCCCGGTTTGCGTCGGATGCGGCAGGGCTCAGGTCACGACACTGGTTTTTCCGTCCGGCAGATCGCCTCGCCGGCGCGAACGAGATGAGCATTGAACGGGAACGAGCGGCGGAAGACGCGGAACTCGCCGCCGGTGTCGCCCTGGATCTCGAGCCATTCCTTGTCGTCGCCGGATGCCGGTACGAGATAGGCCTGGACGACGTAGGGCTCGGTGCCGCGCGCGAGCTCGAGGCGGCCTTTGAAGAGGGTCGATCCGCCGCCCGCTTCGCCCGCGTCGAGCCTCAGCGCCGTGCCGCCGCACTTGTTGTCGCTCGCGACCTCGATCCCGCACCAGCCGGTGCCGCAGGGGACGATGTCGAGGGTCAGCGTGCACTTGCCGCCATCGCAATCAGGTGCGCGGGCGGCCGTCATGTAGTTGGGCCCCTGCCAACGCCCTGCAATAGTTGTCGCAGCGATCCCGCCCGCCGGTTGCGCGGCGCTCGCGGCGGTAGCCGCCGCGGCTGCGACACAAAGGGCGCCCAAGATATGCTTCGTCATGACGTCTCTTCGAACCTCCGCACATTCGATCGCGGCAACGACCAGAGCAACATCCGCTGGCGGATTTGTGTCGCGTACGCCGCGTTATCTGCTTTTGCTGCTCGTTATCGGTCTCGCTCTGCCGACGGGCCTGGTCGCGGTCGGCGAAGGCGCCGGGCATCTCGCGCTTCCCTTCAATCTCTTTCTCGTCGACCAGCGTCTGCCGGGCGTGTTCAGGTTGCACATGCTGGCCTCCGGCCTGGCGCTCGTTCTCATTCCGCTCGTCGTCTCACTTCGGCGCGATCGGACTTGGCATCGACCGCTGGGGCGGATCGCGGCGGTCTCCGTGCTCATCGGGGCGCTCACGTCGCTCCCGGTTGCGCTCGCGAGCGAGTCGGTCGCGATGGCGCGTGCCGGCTTTTTTGCCCAGGGCATCGTGTGGCTCGCGCTCATTGCCGCGGGCTATCTCGCCATCCGGCAGCGGCGCATTCAGGACCACGCGCGCCTGATGCTCGCCATGGCGGCCGTGGCGTCGGGCGCCATATGGGTTCGGCTGACGACGGCGGTGGCGACGAGCTGGCAGCTGCCGTTCGATCCGATCTACGGCTGCGTTGCCTGGGCGGGCTGGCTCGTGCCGTTGGCGCTGGTGTTGCTCTATCCGCCCCGGTTCGCCGTGGCGCGGAGCTAACGCTCCCTCCTCTCGCCCGCGGACGCCGCTTCGTTTAGGTTGCGGCGCATGACACCGTCAAAAGACATCACCCGCCTGATCGAGATCATGGCCGCGCTGCGCACGCCGGGAACGGGGTGCCCGTGGGATCTCGAGCAGAATTTCCGCTCGATCGCTCCCTACACCATCGAGGAAGCCTACGAGGTGGCGGATGCGATCGAGCGCGGCGATCTCGCGGACCTCAAGGACGAGCTCGGAGATCTTCTGCTGCAGGTCGTCTATCACGCGCGCATGGGCGAGGAGGCTCAGGCGTTCGCCTTCGGCGACGTCGTGGAGGCGATCACGGCGAAGATGATCCGTCGGCATCCGCACGTATTCGGGACACTTCCGATGCGCGCCCGGCACGACACCGCGCGCGACGCGGGCGCGGTGAAGGGCTTCTGGGAGCGGATCAAGGCCGAGGAGAAGGCGGAGAAGACGGAAGCAAATGGCCTGGGTGCGTCGCTGCTCGACGACGTGCCGGCCGCGCTGCCGGGGCTCACGCGCGCCGTCAAGTTGCAGAACAAAGCCGCCAAGGTCGGCTTCGACTGGCCGTCGCTTGCGCCCGTGTTCGCCAAGCTCCGCGAGGAGATCGCCGAGCTCGAGGAGATCGCGCTCCCTGCCGATCCGCGCGGGCCGTCTCATGAGCCGAGCAAAGACATGCGGGCAAAGATCGAGGAGGAGCTCGGCGATCTCCTGTTCGTCGTCGCCAACGTCGCGCGGCACCTGAAACTCGATCCGGAGGCCGCGCTGCGCGGGGCCAACCAGAAATTCATCCGCCGCTTCCGCCATATCGAGGAACGGCTCGCGAGTCAGGGCTCGAGCCCCGAGCAATCCAATCTCGCCGAGATGGATGCGCTCTGGGACGAAGCGAAGGCGAAGGAGCGGTCGCCGTGAGCGAGACGACGATCCGATCCTATCGCGCGAGCGACCGCGCCGCCCTGCTCGCGGCGTTCGACTCGAACGTGCCGGAGTTTTTCGGCCCAGGTGAGCGCGCGGAGCTACTTGCAGACCTCGACGGCAGCAACGGAACGTTCTTCGTCGCCGACAAGGCAGGCGTCGCGATGGCGTGCGGCGGCTATGCGATTGCGGGCGACACTCTGTCTCTGATCTGGGGCCTCGTGCATCGTGCCGAGCACGGCCACGGCATGGGCACGAAGCTTCTCGAGCACCGTCTCGACATCGCGCGGGCGACTGCCGGCATTCGCGCCGCGCTTGGTGTCGACGAGCCAGAAATCAGCAGGGTTCTATGCACGCTTCGGGTTCGTGGAGCGGGAGCGCTTCCCGTTCTACTACGGCCCCGGCCTCGACCGCATCGACATGGCGCTGGCGATCACCTGAACCTCTCGCTCCAGAGGAACCTCACCTGCCGCCCTTGGCGTTGCGGATGAAGTCGGCGACGTGCTCGCGGCGGACGCCGAGGCCGACGACGCGCGCGGGGATGCGCTGCAGGATCGGGTACCGCTGCATGAGCCGCAGCACGAGCGGCGGCTTGGGTTGCTCGCGCAAATTCAGCGTCGGTCCGATGATGTTGTTCTGGGCGGCGACTTGTATCGCCTGCGTAATGCGCGTCGGGAAGCTGCGGCGGCGCTGCACCGCCTTGAGATCCGCAACCTCGAGCGACTTCGTCAGCAGCGGCTCGGCGAGGATGTTCGCTGCCGCGACGGCGTCCTGCACGGCGAGGTTCACGCCGACGCCGCCGACCGGCGACATGGCGTGCGCCGCGTCGCCGATGCAGATGAAGCCCGGCTTGTACCATTGGCGCAGCCGGTCGACGCGCACGGTCAGCAGCTTGACGTCGTCCCAGGATGCGATCGCGTTCATGCGCTCGCGCCCGAACGGCGCGGCAGCGGCGACGGCATCGCGGAAGGCTTCGATGCCGCCGGCCTTGAGCTTCTCGAGCGAGCCCTTCGGGATGACATAGGCACACTGCCAGTAGTCGCCGCGGAAGAGCAGCGCGAGAATGGAGCCGGCGCCGAAGCGGCCCATGGTCTGGCCGGTGTCACCCTCCAGGTACGGAAGTCTGAACCAGAGCGCGTCCATCGGTGCGCCGAGGTCGTCGATCTCGAAGCCTGCGCGCTCACGCAGCACCGAGTTCCTGCCGTCGGCGGCAACGACGAGATCGGCGCGGATCTCCTTCGGGCCCTCGGCTGTCTTCACTTTGACGCCGACGACCTTATCGTTCTCCTCGATGAGGTCTGTTGCCTCGGTGTTGAGCGCCAGATTGAAGCCGGGGAAGCGCTTCCCCTCGTCGGCCAGGAAATTCAGGAAGTCCCATTGCGGCATCATGGCGATGTAGCGCTCGTGCACCGGCAGGTGCCTGAAGTCGGCGATCATCACCGGGGTGATGCCGACGAGGCCGCCAAGCCGGTCGACCTTCTGGTGCGGAAGCTTCAGGAAGCGGTCGAGGAAGCCCAGCTCGTACATGATCTCGAGCGTCGAGGGGTGAACCGTGTCGCCGCGGAAATCGCGCAGGAAGTCGGCGTGCTTCTCGAGGACGAGGACGCAGACGCCGGCGCGCCCCAGCAGGTAGCCGAGCATCAGCCCCGCGGGACCCCCGCCGGCGATGCAGCATTGCACGCGCGATGGAATGGCCATGGTTGCATCTCCTTGCGCACGTTCGAAGGGGGCAAGGATTACCGCAACCGGTCACTTCAAGGAAGATGGATACCGGCGCGGCGGAGCTGATTGAGGAGGCGCGGCTTCTTTTCCGATGCGACGCGCACGCGAGCTGTGACCGCACCCTCGTCGTCCTCGCTCCTGTCGAGCACATCGGCATGCTCGTAGAGCCAGTGGATCAATCGGCCTTCGTGCGCGGGGAGCTTCACGGTCAGGATCTCGTCGTGGGCACCGAGGCGGGCGTCGATCGCCTTCAGAAGCGTGTCGATCCCCTGTCCGGCTGTGGCCGAGATGAGAACAGGGCGCGGCTCGCGAAAGCGCGCGGCGGCCTGCGCCTCCTTGCGCGTGACCGGCGACAGGAGATCGATCTTGTTCCAGACCTCGAGGATGTGGCTGTCGGCCGGTACGGTGTCGATCCCGAGATCCGTGAGCACGCCTTCGACGTCCTGGGCCTGTGCTTCCGTCTCGGGGTGGGCGATGTCGCGCACATGCAGAATGAGGTCGGCCTCGATCACCTCCTCGAGCGTGGCGCGGAAGGCGGCGACGAGGAGCGTCGGCAGATCGGAGATGAAGCCCACGGTGTCGGAGAGGATGATGCGCCGGCCGCTCGGGAGCCTCACCTCGCGCATGGTCGGATCGAGCGTGGCGAAGACCTGATCGACGGCGAGCACCTCGGCGCTGGTGACGCGATTGAAGAGCGTCGACTTGCCGGCGTTGGTGTAGCCGACGATGGCGACGACGGGATAGGGCACCTTGCGGCGGCCTTGCCGGTGCAGCTCGCGCGTTCTCACGACCCCTTCGAGCTCGACCTTGATGGCGTCGATGCGCTCCTGGATCATGCGCCTATCGAGCTCGATCTGAGCTTCGCCCGGGCCGCCGAGGAAGCCGCGTCCGCCGCGCTGGCGCTCGAGGTGGGTCCAGGCGCGCACGAGGCGCCCCTTCTGGTAGGAGAGATGCGCCAGCTCGACTTGGAGGCGCCCTTCCCGCGTTCTCGCGCGGCGGCCGAAGATCTCGAGGATGAGACCCGTTCGGTCGAGCACCTTGGCGTTCCAGGCGCGCTCGAGATTGCGCTGCTGCACCGGTGTCACCGCATGATCGACGATGACGAGCTCGGCGGCCGTTTCCTCGACGAGCGCCTTGATCTCCTCGACCTTGCCGGAGCCGAAGAGCGTTGCCGGTCTCGGGGCGGGTACAGGAACGAGGAGCGCTTCCTTGACGTCGAGATCGATCGCCTCGGCGAGACCCTTGGCCTCGGCGAGACGGTCCTCGGGAGAGTGTGCTGAGACGCGGGCCGGCGTTTCGCGCCGCTGCGTCCCCTCGCCTGCTTCGCTAGACCGCGAGCGCGATCGGGTGAGCAGCGGCACCAGCACGAGCGCGGACGCGCGCCTCTGCTCGCGCGATCTCGAGCTCTTTGCGGGACGCTCGGCGCGCAGTGCCGCCTTCTGTTTTACGCGGTCGTCGATGTGGGCCTGCTACCCTTGCTGTCCTTCGGGCCCGTCGACGTCCATGAGGTGGACGGGCGCTCCGGGCATGATGGTCGAGATCGCATGCTTATAGACGAGCTGCGAGTGGCCGTCTCGACGGAGGAGCACACAAAAATTATCAAACCAAGTGACGATGCCCTGCAGCTTCACGCCATTTACGAGAAAGATCGTGAGCGGGGTCTTGTTCTTTCGCACGTAGTTCAGGAAGGTGTCCTGAAGGTTTTGTGCTCGTTCTGCGGCCATTGTTCTTTCCGCCTCTTTTTTTGGGTCTCTTTTCGGACTTGCTTTGGGCCGAGTCCGGGGACCCGGTACCATGCGTCGACGGCCGTTCGTGTGACAAACTCAGGCGCTGCCAACATATCCGGTTTTCCGGCCTTGAGAAGGATATAGGGCATGTGCGGCGCCCCGCGAACACAGATAATTGATCTTGTGTTCAGAAGCGGGAAATCTCGGCAATATGATGAAATCTTGAGCGCAACAAGCGGGCGAGCTTTCCAGGTCTTCCATCGCCAATGGAGATGCCGTCTATTTTAACGACGGGCATTACGGTTCCGGAAGCGGACGTAATAAAAGCTTCGCGCGCTTTCAGCGCCTCGGCGACGCGAAAAGGACGCTCGACGAGGGCGATGCCTTCAGTACTCAGAACATCTTTGACGGTGGCGCGCGTCACGCCCGCGAGGATCGCCGTACTCGTCTGACGCGTCACGAGGTTTCCTTCGGCGTCAACGATCCAGGCGTTGCTGGACGCGCCCTCGGTGACGAAGCCATCGCGATCGACGAGCCAGGCTTCGTCGGCGCCGGCTGAGCGGGCTGCTTCCTTGGCGAGGCATGCCGGCAGCAGCATCACGGTCTTGATGTCGGAGCGGCCCCAGCGAATGTCGGGCTGGGTGATGACGGCGATGCCGGCATCTGCGCGGGCGTCGCGTTTCGCCACGTTCACCGAGCGGGCGAGACAGACGAGTGTTGGCTCTACGTTGGCCGGAGGAAAGGCAAAGTCGCGCGGCGCCGCGCCCGCGCGTGACCTGGAGATAGAGAAGGCCATCCTTCACGCGATTGCGCCGCACCGTCTCGCGCATCACCAGACCCAGCGCGCGACGCGTCATCGGTGGCCTGATCTTGAGCTCGCCCAAGCGAACGCTCGAGCCGCGCGAGATGGCGCGTCTCGTCGACGAGTGCGCCACCGTTTATCTCGCAGACCTCGTAGATGGCGTCGGCGAACTGGAAGCCGCGGTCCTCGGCATGAACCGCGGCCTGGCCGTAGGGAAGGTAGCGGCCGTTGACGTAGATGACGCGGGTCATGAGTTGTACCGGCGGAGAGCCAAGGCGCTCGTCACGCTTGCCGGACCTCGCCCGCGCGTTGATCGGACGACACGCCAAGCGCCCTCAGCTTCCTGTGCAGGGCGGAACGCTCCATGCCGACGAACTCGGCCGTGCGCGAGATGTTGCCGCCGAAACGGTTGATCTGAGCCAGCAGATACTCGCGCTCGAAGATCTCGCGTGCCTCCCGCAAAGGCAGCGACATCAGGTGCTCGGCGCCGCCGTTGACCGGCAGCGGAACATTGGAGCCGATCTCGTCGGGGAGCATGTCGGCGGTGATGACGGCGCCGGGATCGCCGCCGGCGAGGATCATCAGGCGCTCGATGTTGTTTCTGAGCTCACGCACGTTGCCAGGCCAGTCGTGCGCCTGGAGGACGGCGATCGCGTCCTCGCCTATGCGGCGCGGCGCGAGGCCCGAGGCGTGCGCAAGCTGGCCCACGAAATACTGGATGAGGTCGGGGATGTCCTCGCGCCGCTCGGCAAGGCCCGGTACACGCAGCGGCACGACATTCAAGCGGTGATAGAGATCCTCGCGGAAGCGTCCCTCGCTCATCTCGCGCTCGAGATCGCGGCTCGTCGAGGAGACGATCCTGACGTCGACGGCCACCTTCTGGGCGCCGCCGAGGCGCAGGAATTTCTGCTCGACGAGCACGCGGAGGACCTTGCCCTGCGTCTCGAGGGGCATATCGGCGACCTCGTCGATATAGAGCGTTCCGCCATGCCCCTCCTCGAGCGCGCCCACCTTGCGTGGTCCGCCGGAGCGGTCCTCAGTGCCAAAAAGCTCCTCCTCGACCCTGTCGGGCGCCATGGACGCGGCATTGAGGACGACGAAGGGGCCGTCCGCGCGGTGCGACTTCTGATGCAGAAGCCGCGCTGCGAGCTCCTTGCCGGCGCCGGACGAGCCGCGGATCAGGATGCGGCTGTTGGTCGGCGCGAGGCGGTCGATGGCGCTTTTCAGCTGATTGATGGCGCCAGATTTTCCGATCATCTCGGCGGAGACGGTCGAACGCTCCTTGAGCTCGCGCACCTCGCGCTTCAATTGCGATGCCTCGAGCGCGCGCAGGGTCACGAGCACGAGGCGATCGGCCTTGAACGGCTTCTCGATGTAGTCATAGGCGCCGCGCTTGATCGCGGTCACCGCGGTCTCGATGTTGCCGTGACCGGAGATGATCACCACGGGGAGGTCGGGGTAAGTGCGCTTGATGACGGAGAGCACCTCGAAGCCATCGAGCCGGCTCCCCTGCAGCCAAATGTCGAGAATGACGAGTTGCGGCCGTCGCTCCTCGATGATGCGGAGCGCCTCGTCGCTGTCGCGCGCCAATCGTGTGCGGTGACCTTCATCCTCGAGGATGCCTGCCACGAGCTCGCGGATATCGGCCTCGTCGTCGACGATCAGGATGTCTGCTGCCATCTCTCGCTCCTCGCGTATCGTGTGAAATTAGATTGGTGCCGCCGATGACGCCGCCCGCACTGGGCCGGGTTCACCAGCGGTACGGGCGGTATCGGTCTGCGTTAGAGGTAATGTGATCGTCACGCGTGCGCCGTGCGGACGCCCCGGCGCCGGCGGCGCGTCGTCGAGCAGAAGCTCGCCGCCGTGCTGCTCCGTTATCTTCTGCACGATCGCCAGACCAAGCCCCGTGCCCTTGTGGCCCTTGGTCGTGACGTAGGGCTCCAAAAGGCGCGCGCGATTGAGCTTCGGCAGGCCGGGTCCGTTGTCGATGACCTCTATGGCCGCTGTGATGGCATTGTTGATCACGTTGATGTCGACGCGCCCCTGCCAGCCACTCTCAGCGTTCTGACCGACGCCGTCGAGCGCCTCGGTGGCGTTCTTGACCAGGTTCGTGACGGCCTGGGTGACGAGGCGGCGATCGAACGACGCCATCACGGGCTGCTCGGGCAAATGGAGCGCATAGATCACCGCCGGGTGGCTCTCGCGGAAGAGGATGACGAAGTCCTGCACGGCGTCGCGCAGATCGGCGAGCTCGATCACGGGCTTGGGCACGCGCGCGAAGGATGCGAACTCGTCGACCATGCTTTTGATGTCGCCGGCCTGGCGCTCGATGGTGGCCGTGAGCTTGTCGAAGGTCTCGCGATCCTCGGTGATGGTCTTTCCGTATTTGCGGCGGATGCGCTCGGCCGAGAGAATGATCGGTGTCAGCGGGTTCTTGATCTCGTGGGCGATGCGGCGCGCTACATCGGCCCAGGCGGAGGTGCGCTGGGCGGAGACGAGCTCCGTGATGTCGTCGAAGGTCACGACCGAGCCGACGTCGCCGGGCCCAGCCTTTTCACGCGTCACGCGCACGGCGAAGGCTCGCTCCTCGCCGCCGACCGTCATGGTGAGCTGCTGGGCGCCGCGCGGCTTCATCCCCTGCTCATCGCGTTTCTCGAGGGCGGGGGCGAGCATGGGGAGCGCATCGCTCAGCTTTTTGCCCACGACCTCGGCTTCCGTCGTGCCCAGAAGTTGCTCCGCCGAGCGCGACAACAGAGTGATGCGGTCCTGGCTATCGAGGCCGACGACGCCGGCCGATACACCGGAGAGCACCGCCTCCATGAAGCGGCGGCGGTCGAGAAGCTGCTCATTGGCGGTGACGAGAGCGTCGCGCTGGTGCTTGATCTCGCGCGTCATGGTGTTGAAGGTCGTCGACAGGCGCCGAAGATCGCCCTCGCCGCGCCGCTCGGGCAGCTCGACCAGAAGATTGCCCTTCGAGACCTGCTGTGCAGCTCCGATCAGACGGCGTATCGGCGCCACGAAGCGGCTCGCAAACCAGAGTCCGACCCAGATCGCGGCGAGCAGCGCCGTCATCGAGATCATGAAGTAGATGAGCCCGTGGGCGAGCTTCAGGCCGCCGCGGGCTTTGCGCAGCCGGTTGAACTCGTCGACGTTCTGTGCCGTTCGCTGGAGATGGCCCATCACCTTCGGGCTCAGCTCGCGGCTGACATAGAGGTAGCGTCCCGGATAGCGGTGAAGCATGGCGACGGCGGCAACGCGTGAGGTCCCGGGAGGCGTGAAGAGCGGCACCTGACCCGCCTCGGCCTGTCTGATGACACTCGGCGGTGCCTCAATGAACGGCATCTTCGTGTCCTCGAGGGCGGCGATGACGGCGCGGCCTTGAGCATCGATGACGTAGGCCACAGGCAGCTCGCGCAAGCCGGCCTGTGCCAGAACGTGCTGCTTCAGCTCCTCGGAGTCCGGTTTGATCTGATCGGCGGCCGCGTCGACGTCGCGGACCATGTTGACGATGTCGGTGCGGATAAGCTGGCCATGCTCGTCGACATAGGCCTGCGCCACTTCGAGCGAGTTCGAGATGATGGCGCGGCTGCGGGTGGAGAACCAGCTGTCGAGCGAGCGCGAGAAGGTGGTCGTGGCGGCGACTGCGAGGAGGATCGCGGGCAGCGCGGCGATAATCGAAAACAAGAGCACGATGCGGACGTGGAGGCGGGCACCGGCGAGCTTGGCGCGCCAGGCGCGCCACATGCCGTAGCCCTGCCAGGCGATGACCGCGATCATGGCCGCGATCAGGACCACGTTGATGAACAGGGCGGAGACAACGACCTCGTCGCTCGGCGCGATCGGCGTCAGGCCGGTCAGAATGAGGTACGTGGCAAGGGCCGAGATCAGGGAGAGGACGACGACCACGAGCCCGGTCCAGAACTCGCGGTCCGTCAGGTCGAGCAGCGGCGAGGCCACACCTTCGAGGTGCTCATCGGAAGCGGGATTGGTCGCCTCGCCCGCCATGAACACGTGCCTCCGGTTGCTGCCTCAGCGGCGGGCGCCAGAATGGGCTGCCCGACATGGCCAGCTCGCCAGCGCTGGTCGCCTGTGCGGCCGCCAATCCTCAGCGCTGCGAGAATGCCACTCGCCTTTGCGCCGAGAGTGAAGCGGCGCGAGCACAAGTGACGTCAAACTGTGACATTTTCGCGACTGAGATGCCAGGCGAATATTTTTTTCGCCACAGGAATCACAGCATTCCGTTACGTCGAGGCGACAGCAGCCGCTGAAATGGAAGTCGCGGGCAAAACGGCAAACTAGCCGTCGGCGCTCCTATCCCGGTTCGCCGCCGATCAGGGCATGGGGGTTCTGAACACCCGGATATCGAGCGCCTTGATGCGGCTGCGCAGCGTGTTGCGGTTTAGCCCGAGGAGCTCGGCTGCCCGGATCTGATTGCCGCGTGTCGCCGCCAGCGCTGCCGACAGCAGGGGGTGCTCGACCTGGCGTATGACGCGGTCGTAGAGGCCGGGCGGCGGCAGCTCCTTGCCGAATCCGGCGAAGTACTGGGCGAGGTAGCGCTCGACCAGCTCGGACAGCTCCTTGGCCTCCGTCGCCGGCCCATTGCGCTTGGGCAGCACCTCGGCAAGCTCCTGATCGATGATCTGCTGGGTGAGCGTGTCCTGCGCATAGAGCGCGGCGACGCGGCGGACGAAGTTCTCGAGCTCGCGGACGTTGCCGGGCCATGGATGCGTCTTCAAGCGCTCGATGGCGGCGGTCTCGATCGATTTCTGTCCGAGCCCTTCGCGCGCGGCCTGGCGCAGGAAGTGGCGCACAAGATCGCCGATGTCCTCGGCGCGTTCGCGCAGCGGCGGGATGCGGAGCGGCACGACGTTGAGCCGGTAGAACAGGTCCTCGCGGAACAGACCCTGCTGGATTTGGGATTTCAGATCGCGGTGCGTTGCGGCGATGATGCGCACGTTGGTCTTGATCGGCGTGCGGCCGCCGACGGTCGTGTACTCGCCCTGCTGGAGCACGCGCAGCAGTCGCGTCTGGGCCTCGAGCGGCATGTCGCCGATCTCGTCGAGGAACAGCGTGCCGCCTTCGGCCTGCTCGAAGCGACCCTGGGTGCGGACCTGGGCGCCGGTGAAGGCGCCCTTCTCGTGGCCGAACAGCTCGCTCTCGATCAGCTCGCGGGGAATCGCCGCCATGTTGATGGCGACAAACGGTCCCTGGCGGCGTTTGCCATAGTCGTGCAGCACGCGCGCGACGAGCTCTTTGCCGGTGCCGCTCTCGCCCTGGATCATGACGGTGAGATCGGTCTGCGTGAGGCGCGCGAGCGCGCGGTAGATCTCCTGCATGGCGGTGGAGCGGCCGATCAGCGGCAGCTCCTCGCCCTCGATCTCCTGGTTGGGCGGGCGCGGGCGGCGGCTCTGTCCGGCGAGCGCGCGTCCGACGACGGAGACGACCTCGGAGAGGTCGAACGGTTTCGGCAAGTACTCGTAGGCGCCCTTCTCGGCCGCGGTGAGCGCGGTCATCAGCGTGTTCTGCGCACTCATGACGATGATCGGCAGATCGGGGCGCGCCTTCTTGATGCGCGGGATGAGATCGAAGGCGTTCTCGTCGGGCATCACGACGTCGGTGATGACGACGTCGCCCTCGCCCTGGCTCACCCAGCGCCAAAGCGTGGCGGCGTTTCCGGTTGCACGCGGGGCATAGCCTGCGCGCGCGAGCGCCTGGTTCAGGACGGTTCGTATCGCTGTGTCGTCGTCGGCGATCAGGATCGTGCCTCTGGCCATCAGCTTAGCGGCTCCTGTTTGCTAGCGCCGGCGTCTTGGCGGCCGGGATTTCAGTACGCACGCGATCCTGCATCGGCAGGAGCACGCGGAAGACGGTGCGCTTGGCCTCGCTGTCGCACTCGATGATGCCGCCGTGATCGCCGATGATCTTGGCGACGAGTGCAAGGCCGAGGCCCGTGCCATTGCGCTTGGTGGTGACGAAGGGATCGAAGAGATGCGGCTTCAGGTGATCGGGGACGCCGTGGCCGTTGTCCTCGATCTGAATCATGAGAGGCAGGCTGATGCGCGCCTCCGATCCCGGCACGGAAAGGCGCACGCCGGGCCGGAACGAGGTCTGCATGAGAATGCGGCCCTGGTCCTCTCTTTCGAGCGCCTCGGCGGCGTTCTTGACGAGGTTCAGGAACGCCTGGACGAGCTTGTCGCGATTGCCGGGCACGGGGGGGAGCGAGGGATCGTAGTCCTCGACGAAGCGAACGCCGCGCGCGAACCCGCTCTCGGCGAGACGGCGCACGTGGTTCAAGACGTCGTGGATGTTGACCGCCTCCTTGGCGAGCGGGCGCTCGTCGCCGAAGACCTCCATGCGGTCGACGAGATTGCGGATGCGCTCGGTCTCGGAGCAGATGAGCTGCGTCAGCGCGCGGTCCTCGTCGGACAGATTCTGCTCGAGGAGCTGGGCGGCGCCGCGGATGCCCGACAGGGGGTTCTTGATCTCGTGAGCGAGCACGCCCGCCATGCCGGAGACCGAGCGCGCTGCCGCGCGGTGGGTGAGCTGGCGCTCGATCATCTGCGCCATGGTGCGCTGCTGCAGCATGACGATGATGAGATGCGACTGGTCGGGCATCGGCCCGCCGTACACGTCGACGAGCTTGGGTGCGGTGAACCTCGGGCTCGCCATGTCGACGCCGTACTCGTTCACGGTCGTGCCCGTGCTGCGCACCTGCTCGACGAGGGCGAGCAGCGGACAGCCAAAGGCGATGACATCGTCGAGCGTCAGGCGCTTCAGGACGGCAATGCTGGTCGATAGGAATCCCTCTGCCGCAGCATTGGCGTAGACGATGCGGTTCTCGTCCGCCAAGACGAGGATCGGGTGCGGCAGGGCGGACAAGAGCATGTCGTGCTCGACGGGGCGCCGAGAGATGGTCTGACGTTCCAGCGCACGTTTGGTCATGCTGCTGCCTCGAGGGGTTGTTCGTCGTAAAATGCGCCAAGCCCGGCCAGCAGGCGGTGTGGCTCGTCCTCGGTGCACAGCCGGCGCCGCCACGCCTTGACCTCGTGGCGGCGATGACCGCTCGTCTCGAGATACCAGCCGACGTGCTTCCTCGCGTTGCGCACGCCGAGGGCCGCGCCGTAGTGGCCGAGCATCGCCTCGACATGGCCGCGAGCGATGCGCCCCTGCTCGGCGAGCGCGGGCGCACCGGGGTCATTTCCGGTGGCGAGGAACCGGGCGATGCGGGCCGGCAGCCAGGGCGCGCCATAGGCTCCGCGACCGACCATGACGCCGTCGGCGCCCGAGGCTTCAAGAGCGGTCTTGGCGTCCATCGGGCTCAAGATGTCGCCGTTGACGACGACCGGAACGCTGACGGCCTCTTTGACACGGCGAACGAAGGCCCAGTCGGCTGCTGCCCTTGAAGAACTGATTGCGCGTGCGCCCGTGCACGGTGATGAGCTTGACGCCGGCAGCCTCGGCGCGGCGCGCGAGCTCGGGCGCGTTGCGTGTCTTGTCGTCCCAGCCAAGGCGCATCTTGAGCGTGACGGGGACGCGGACGGCGCCGATCACGGCTTCGATCAGGCGCAGCGCGTGATCGAGATTGCGCATGAGCGCGGAGCCGGAAAGCTTGCCGGTTACCTCGCGCGCCGGGCAGCCCATGTTGATGTCGATGATGTCGGCGCCCTTCGCCTCGGCGATGCGCGCCCCCTCGGCCATCCAGTGGGCTTCGCAGCCGACAAGTTGTATGACAAAGGGGGAGAGGTCGCGGCCCTCGGCGCGGCGCAGCACGTCCGGGCGCTCGGCGACGAGCTCGGCGCTGGCAACCATCTCGGAGACCACGAGACCGGCGCCGAGACGGTGCGCAAGGCGGCGAAACGGCAGGTCGCTCACGCCGGTCATCGGCGCGAGAAGTACCCCGTTTGCCAAGGTGTGGTGGCCGATCCGGAGCGGGCTCACCGCAACGTCCCCCATCGATGCCTATAGTTTAGGCAATACTTTGAACTGCCTCTCGTTTAGGCACCATAAGCGTCCTTCTAGCATTTCGCAAGCGCGAACAACGCCATCCACAATTGCCGGAACGCCGCACCACGTCTAAGCACTAGAATTCATCGCAGGCCCTGGGAGAAACATGACAACCGCTGCGCTCATCGTTGCGGCCGGCCGCGGCTCGCGGGCGGGTAATCATGGCGGCCTGCCGAAGCAATACGCGCGTCTCGGCGGGAAGCCCATGCTGGCGCACACCCTCGGCAGCTTCGTCTCGCATCCGGGTGTCGATTTCATCTCCGTCGTCATTCATCCCGATGATGCAGTGCACTATCAAGCGGCCACCGAGGGTCTCGAGCATCGGGTCACGAGCCCCATCGAAGGCGGGAGAACGCGCCAGGACTTCGGTGCGTCTCGGGCTCGAGGCGCTCGCAGGCTCGGCGCCCGACCACGTTCTCATTCACGACGCGGCCCGACCGTTCGTCGGCCGAGACGTCATCAGCCGCGTGATTGATGCCTTGGGCATGCATGTCGGCGCGATCGCCGCCGAGCCGGTGACGGACACGCTCAAGAGAGCGGGCGCCACGGGCACCATCGCCGGTACCGTCGATCGCGCAGGATTGTGGCGTGCGCAGACGCCCCAGGGATTTCGCTTCGCCCCGATCCTCGCAGCGCATCGACGCGCGGCCGGCGAAGGACGCGAGGATTTCACCGATGACGCGAGCCTGGCCGAGTGGGCCGGCATGGAGGTGGCCCTCGTCCAGGGCTCCGGGCGCAACATGAAAATCACGAATGCCGAGGATCTGGCGATGGCCGAGAAGCTACTGACGCCTGATCTGAGCTCGTTCGAGCCCCGGATCGGCACGGGTTTTGATGTCCACCGCTTCGGTCCCGGCGATCACGTATGGCTCGGCGGCGTCAGGATCGCGCACACCCACGGCCTCGTCGGGCATTCGGATGCGGACGTGGCGCTCCATGCGCTGACCGACGCGCTTCTCGGCGCGATCGGCGACGGCGATATCGGCGCGCATTTTCCCCCGAGCGATCCGAAGTGGAAGGGCGCCGCCTCGCGCCTCTTCGTCGAGGATGCCGCGGCCAGAGTTGCCGCGCGGGGCGGGCGCATCTCGAACGTCGACATCACGCTTCTCTGCGAAGCCCCGCGCATCGGCCCTCACCGCGACGCCATGCGCGAATCGATCTCGCGCATGCTGGCAATCGACATGTCCCGCGTGGGCGCTCAAGGCGACGACGACGGAAGGGCTCGGATTCACGGGCCGCGGCGAAGGCCTGGCCGCCATGGCCTCGGCGACGGTGCTGCTGCCCGTGGCCGGCGCTTGAGTTGCGCACCGCTCCGCCACTGACACATGTTTCCGGCGCCACGACAATCAGCACGCTGTGGGAGGTTTGCCACCCCGCACCGGCCGATTGCGGAGTCTGATTGACCCTCTCGCCAGAATCGCGCCATCAACACTCCCAGTGGTTGTATGACCAAAATCGATGCGAGGGCCAAGCCCATGAATTTGATGACACAAACGCTCGAGCGTGCGGCTAAGGAGCCGGTTAGCGTTGCCTCACTTGCGGGTATCGTCAACATCGCCGAGTCCACGTCTGCGGCCTGCCTCGCAACCCGCGTGCGGCAGCTGTCGCGCATCATCACGCGCCTCTATGACGACGCCATGCGTCCGCTCGGGATCACGGCGAGCCAATACACGCTCTTGGCTCAGCTCGCTTCGCGCGACGGCATCACGGCGGTCGAGATCGGGCACGAGCTCGATATCGAGAAGTCGACGCTCTCGCGCAACCTCAAGCGCCTGCTGGCGCTGGGTCTCATCATCATGGACCCGCCGGCTGGCCGGCGCGGTCGCGGGCTGCATCTGACGTCCAAGGGACAGGCGGTGCTGCAGGATGCCTATCCCGTCTGGCAGAGCGCGCAGAACCGCGCCATCTCCGTCATGGGGTCCGAGGCACGCGCGACGCTCGACGGGCTGCTGCGGCACGCGGAGCGACTGATCGCGGATTGAGTGTGCGCTCGATCGCGAGGCGTGTGTGTTTGATCCTGGCCAAGTCTCTCGCTAGCTTCTAGGGCGCGCCGTATCGGCGCGCTCTTTTTGCATGCTCCAGGGTCGGGCTCATGTTTCCACCAGATCTCATCGAACAGGCCGGCCGGCTCATCGCCATGATGAGATCGCGCACGGTCAAGCTCGCGACGGCGGAGAGCTGCACCGGCGGTCTCATCGCGGCCGTGCTCACGGAGGTGCCGGGCTCCTCGGACGTTTTCGACCGGGGCTTTGTGACGTACTCGAATGCCGCCAAGGTCGGCATGCTTGGCGTGGACTTCGATCTCATCATGCGGCACGGCGCGGTGAGCGCGGAGGTCGCGCGCGCCATGGCCGAGGGCGCGCTCCGGTGCTCGGCGGCGGACGTTGCCGTGGCCGTAACGGGAATAGCAGGGCCCGGCGGGGGAACGGCCGATAAACCGGTGGGTCTGGTGCACCTGGCTGTCGCCCCTGGGCCCGCCGGGAGCGGGCTGCGCGTCTGCCGTTTCGGCGACATCGGCAGGACCGAGATACGCCTGGCAACGGTGCGGGAGGCGTTCGCGCTCATGCGGGAGGCGCTTTCCAGCTAGCGCTGGCCCCGCGTCATCATGGCGGGTAGTCTTCGACTCGCCGGCAGCGCAACCTTAGAAGATGATTTCGATGGGACTTAGGATCACCGCCGCGGCCTTTGTCATTGCGGTGGCGCAAGTTGGTGCGGTCGCTGCGGATGCGGCAGACCTCACGGCCCGGCAAGTGACGGAACAGCTTTACCGCGCCGAGGCGGGCGCGCCCTTGGATTTCAGCGGCAAGAATCTGGGCGATCTCGATCTTTCGGGGCTCGACTTCAAGCGCGCGCGCCTCGAGCGTGCCGACCTCTTCGGGGCGGATCTCACGCGGGCCAATCTCTCGGGCGTGGACTTCCGGGCCGCTCGGCTCGATCGCGTGATCATCATCGGCACCAAGTTCGACGGGGCCAATCTCGCCGGCGCAAGCATGCTGCGGCCGACGACATTCTCGACGCTCGAGGCGGTTGCGGCCGAAGCGCCGAGCTTCGCCGGATGCGACCTTTCCGGAGCCAAGCTGTTCGCCCGCCTCAACGGGGCGAACTTCGCCGGGGCCAATCTCAGAGGGGCCTCGCTCGCACCGTTCAGCGACACGGGCTTCATCGAGCATCTGTGGAGAACGGAGCTCGTCAGTGCGGATCTCACCGGCGCCGACCTCTCGAATTCGGACCTCACGCATGTGTCGCTGCGCTTCGCCAATCTCAAGGGCGCGAACCTCAGAGGCGCCAAGTTGAAGAAAGCCGATCTTTCGCACGCCGATCTCACCGGTGCGGATCTGACCAAGGCCGATTTCTCGGAGGCCGACCTCGACAGCGCCATACTGACGGACGTCAAAGGTCTCGACACGGTCGCGGGTCTCGACACGGCGCGGGGCCGCGCACAGCCGATCCAATGATCGCGGCTTAAGCGGGCCGTGAGACGAGCGGCGCACCGTAGAGCGTGCGGGCGCGCGCCTCGAAGGCTTCGGTGTAGTGGCGCACGGCCTTGTCGAAAACCGCTCCCATGACGAGCGCCAGCATCGTCGATCGGAACTGATAGTCGATATGGAAGTCGACATCGCAGCCGCCCGCGGCGGGGAGAAATCGCCACTGGTTCTCAAGATGGCTGAACGGTCCATCGAGGTATTCGACCAGGATCGCCGGCTCGGCAGGCTTCAAAGTCACACGCGTGGTGAAGGCCTCGCGGATGGCGCGATATCCGACCGCCATCCTAGCGACGAGGACGCAGCCGTCTGGAGTGGCGTTGCGGCTCTCGACGACGAGGCTCTCGCAGAGCGGCAGGAATTCCGGATAGCGCTCGACGTCGGCGACGACGTCGAACATCTGCTTGGGCGAATACGGAACGCGGCGCTGGGTTGTGAAGCTCGGCACGTCGCCTTCCGGTTCAGGTGGTTCGCAACGCAGCGCCGGGCCGCCTGGAGGCGGCGGAAATCGGCGCCCGCATGATAGGACGATCGCGTGAGCGCGCTCGCCGCAACGATGAGGAAGCCCTTGCCCAGCGCAAGCCGCTCCAAGGCCACGAACTCATCGGGCGGTACGTAGCGTTTGACCTCGGCGTGCTTGCGCGTCGGGGCGAGGTATTGGCCGATCGTCAGGAAATCGACGCCTGCAGATCTCAGGTCGTCCATGACCTGCTGCACCTCGTCACGGCTCTCGCCTAGTCCGACCATGATCCCCGACTTCGTGAACATCGACGCATCGAATTCCTTCACCCGCTGCAGGAGCCGAAGCGAATGGAAGTAGCGCGCACCCGGCCGGATGCGCAAATAGAGAGAGGGTACCGTCTCGAGGTTGTGGTTGATGACATCGGGGCGTGCCGCGAGCACGGTTTCGAGCGCCCCGTCCTTGCGCAGGAAATCGGGAATGAGAAGCTCGATCGTCGTCTGCGGCGCGCGCTCTCTTATGGCGGCGACCACGGCGGCGAAATGTGCCGCGCCGCCGTCGTCGAGATCGTCGCGGTCGACGGACGTGATGACGACGTGCTCGAGATCGAGACTAGCGACCGCGTCAGCCACGCGCTCGGGCTCGCTCAGGTCAAGCGGCGCGGGAATGCCGGTGCGGACGTTGCAGAAGGCGCACGCGCGCGTACAAACGTCGCCCATGATCATCAGCGTGGCGTGCTTCTTCTGCCAGCATTCGCCGATGTTCGGGCACTGCGCCTCCTCGCAGACGGTGCGCAGGCCGAGCGCGCGGACGATGGCTTGCGTCTCGCGATAGCCCGGCGAAACGGGAGCGCGCACGCGGATCCAGGACGGCTTCGCCAGCGCCGGGTTGTCGGGCCGTGCCGCCTTCTCCGGATGACGCGGCCGGGCGTCCTCCGGCACAGGGCCGCGGCGTTGCGCGCGGGTATCGATGAGATTGACCATGGCTACTCCGCCCAGTCCTCAGGTTGTAGAACCTAAGTGACCAGCAAGCGTAGCCGATTCAAGCCCAAACTTGAGAGCAGCCGAAGCGCCGGCAGCCATGGACACGCGGACAGGGCGTCCGCGTCACCGGCCGCCGAGGAAGCGGGCGACGATGACCACGAGGATGGCACCGATCGTCGACGCTGCGATTTGGTTGCCGTAGGTGGGCAGGAGCGCATCAAAGTCGTAGTAGTTTTTGATGGGCAGATAGCCATTGTTGACCAGCCAGCCGCCGACGACGCCACCGATCAGCCCCACAACCAAGTTGCGGAGCAAGCCGCCGCCGCCGAGCAGGAGGCCCGCGATCCAGCCGGCGACCAGGCCGTTGATGATCATGATCACCAATGCCCAGTTCTCGTTGATCCAGGTCATGTAAGGTTCCATTGTATGCTCCCCTAGGGTGTTGTTCCTGCGCTGCCGTGATTGTTGTCTTTTGGCTCCGGCCGTGCGCGCAGGGCGACGGCTTCGGTCGTGGCGATGACGATCCCGTTGATTGAGCGACTTTTGCTTCCGAGATTCCCCTCCGCGACACGAGATAGCGCACAGGCGTGCACTGCCTCGTGACAGGCAGTTGGCATATTATCGTGTCAATTCCGCGAATACTATCGCCCGGCGACTAATCTACGCGACGTGGCAGCGGGCGCCGAGATACTCGTTGAGGAGGCGGTTGTAGTTGTCGGCGTCGGCTTTCTGGCTGGCCGAAAGCTTCTTGCCGCGGGTCTGGGCTTCCACAAGTGCCTGGACGCCCCTGGCGTCGAGCTTGTTCAACTGCTCTTTCGTTGCCCGGCAGCTTTCGGCGCTGCCTGTGGGTCCACCGTTACCGCTATCCGTTGCACAGCCTGCGAGGAGCATGGCGCCTGCGGCCGCACCCAAGACTACAAGGCTCCGCACAGTCGTCGTCCGCGTGATGATGAACACGATGCCCTCAAGCAAACTTAGGGGAAGAAGCAATTAGGCTAAGGATTTCGCGCGGCGTTGAATACCCGCCGAGACTAATCGCAGAGCTTTCGGGGCCAAAGTGTGGCCTCCCTGCAGCAGATTTCCTCTTGATACGCGTGCAAGTTGGAATGCGCCGACGACGGCCGCCGGCCGGCTGGCCGATCGCGATCAGAGCGCCGCGATCGGCTTCAGGCCCTACTGCTTGGGAACCGTGGAGACGACCGGCGGCACGGCAGGCGTCGCCGCACGCGCCGTTACCACCGGTGAAGTCGTTGCAACGGGAGCAACCTGGGCTTGTATCGGCATAGGACGCGGCCCCAGCGTCGAGCACTTGGCCTGGAATTCCGCGTTCGCGTTGTCGAGCTCCGCCATCTGCGCAAGCGAGGCGCGCTTAATCGAGACGTTCGCCGTCTTGCCGACGGATGCCTTCTCAACCCGCTCCGTCACTCCCTCCTTGCGCAGCGCATCGATCCGGGCCTGGAGGCTGGCACAGGCGGGATCGATCCTCGCCGCTGCCGGCGCTTGGGCCGTTACCGGATTTGAAGCGACGGAAGAGGTCGTGAGACTCGAGCCCAAGAGGCCGCTGCCGTCGCTCGAACAAGCGCAAAGGCCGCCGGTCACAGCGAGGGCGGTCAGTAGTGTTGCCAAGGGTCTAAGCATCTGTGTTTTCCCCCGAACCTGAAAAGGTGCGTGTTGTTCTTCGCCTGCACAATCTGTAATGCCCTCAATCGGCCCGTCACAAGGACCCAGCCGATTTTCCTCTGCATACCGTCGGGTTGACCAGGGCCGAATCTGTGGAAATTCTTGCCATGTGGCTGAATGAGCACTTTTCTTGCAGGCGTTCAACCTTGCGGTGGCCATCTGAACACCGTGAGCGCGGCCTCGGCGATTCGCTTCGCGCCAGGCACGGCAAGCTGCTCGAGACCAAAAGCGTAGGGCATGGGTAGGTCGGCGCCCGTCACGCGCGTCGGCGGGGCCGCGAGTTGGGCGAAGGCCCTGGCGCCGACCAAAGCCGCAATCTCGGCGCCGATGCCGCCTTGGGGCCAGCCTTCCTCCACCGTCACCAGGCGCCGCGTCTTCGAGACGGATGCGACCACGGCTTCCACATCCAGCGGACGCAAAGTTCTCAGGTCGAGCACTTCCGCGCTGACATCGTGCGCTTCAAGCAGCTCGGCGGCGTCGAGCGCGGTGAGGAGCGCCCGCCCGAAGGTCACGATCGAAACATTGCGTCCCGGACGGGCGATGTGAGCTGAGCCGATTGGGGTAATGGCGTCCGCGGATACGGACACCGGTCCGGCGCTGTCGTAGAGCCGCTCGTGCTCGAGCACGAGCACGGGACCCGGATCGCGGATAGCCGCTTTCAACAGGCCCTTGGCGTCGGCGGGCGTTGCGGGCGCCACGACCTTGAGGCCGGGCACGTGCGCCAAGAGAGCCGCGCAGCAAAGGCTCTGTTCGCCGGAGGCACCAGGAACCCAGCCGTTCGGTCCACGAAACACGATTGGAACCGTGACTGTGCCGCCCGACAAATAGTGTGTCTGGGCTGCCGCCGTGACGATCGACTGGAGCGCTTCGAGTGCGCTTGACCAGGATGTAAGCTCGACAACCGGCTTCAGCCCCGACAGCGCCGCTCCGATCGCAAGGCCGGTGACGCTTTCTACGAGAGCGGGCGTGGCGACAACGCGAGCCGGGCCGAACTCGTCGAGGAGCCCCTGCGTCACTTTCTGGGCACCACGATTTTGCGCCACGTCGACGCCGATCAGAAACACTTGAGGATCGCGGCGCATCTCCTCGGCCAGAGCATCGCGAAGCGCCTCGCGATACGTGAGGTGCTGCGCGCCTTCCGCCGGCATAGCCGCACTCTCGGGCTTCGGCGTCGGGGCTGCACCGGCATGGCGAGCGGGGCGGGACTTGCGCGTCGCCGGCGGCTCTTCACTCGCGGCCGGTGGAGGGGCTGGCGCGGCACCCTCGGCCCATATGACGCGCAATCGGCGTATTGATCTTGACTGCGGTCGCGCCCGCCGGGACCAGGATCTTCTCGACGCGGCCTTCGTTCTTGGCCTCGAGTTCCAGAGTTGCCGTGGGCGTGACGATCTCCGCCAGGATATCTCCCGCCGCGATGCTCTGCCCCTCGGACACGTGCCAGCGCGCAATTCTTCCGTCGGTCATCGACGGCGACAGCGCGGGCATCAGGACTTGTCGTTGCATCACTCGTCTCACCGGAGACCCGTACGTTGGTGCCCCAGAGTCCATTCGTACTGTCTCACGCCAGAGGCGATGTATGAAGCTCGGACGGCTCCGGTCGGGGCGCCGATCGTGCGTGCGTCGCGGCAGCGTTGACCTTGTCGCGCACCTCTTTTTCGATGGCCTTGATCGCTGTCTCGCTTGCAATCCGCTCGGCGATGATCCGGGCTCTCGATTTCGCTACCGGATCGGCCTCGTCGCGGCGCTTCTCTGCATTTCGAGCACTTGCAGATGCCGCGACATCGTGGCCGCGATAGCGGTAGGTCAGCATTTCGAGGATGGTCGGCCCCTCGCCTCGCCGCGCACGGTCGATGGCCGGGCGAGCCGCGGCGCGAACCTTGCGCACGTCGATGCCGTCAATCTGCTCACCGTGGATCGCGAAAGGCATGCCTGCTTGCGACATCGCCGACGGTATCGTGCCGAGCGCCACGCTGGCGCCGGGCGCGCCCGCGTTGTTGTCGATGATGAAAACGATCGGCAGCTTCCACTCGGCGGCAATCTTGTAGGTTTCGACAACAGTCCCCCTGCTCGCGGCGTCGTCGCCGTAGAAGCAGAGGCAGACCGCGCCGTCGTCGCGATATCTGCTTGCGAACGCCAGCCCTGCGCCCAGCGGGACGCACTGGCCCGGCGTGGCGTGGCCGCCGAAGAAACGCTGCTCGGCGCGCAAACATGTGGAATGTGCCGCCTTTGCCCTTCGAGAGCCCGCTCGTCCGGCCCATGAGCTCGCCCATGATCCGCTCAGGCGCTATTCCCAATGCCAGCATGTGGCCGTGGCAGCGCGACCCGGCAATCACTCGGTCGGTGGGTGCGGAGGCCATGAGCGTTCCGACGATCGAGGCTTCCTGGCCGATCGAGAGCGGGCAAATCCCGTGGATTTCGCCTAGAGCATAGAGCTGGCCCGTCTTCTCCTCGAAGCGGCGGATGAGCAGCATCGCGCGGTAGGACGCAAGCTCCTCCTCGGATGTGAAATGCGTATCGCCCTTGGTCGCGGGCGCGCTCCTTGGCGGGGGCATGCGCTCTCTCTTGGCTCCGGCACGCTCGTCGGGAGCGGCAGTCTGCCATCAACTTCGGCGACTTACACGACAAGATGACGGAGCGGCCCACAACTAGGCCATTTCGCTAGTGCGGAATAATCCGTGATCCCACGCGTGCCTTGGTGATGGGTACGGCGCGGCGCTCGGCGGATCGGTTAACGGGCCCCGTCGTGCGGGCGCGTCAGGATGCGGTCGGAGGGGTGGACGAAGCCGAGGACGTCGCGCGCCACCTCCTCGACCATATCCGGGTTGGGAAGGTCGGGGGCGAGAAGGGCGACATCGCGCTCGAGCTTGGCGCGCACGGCCTCAAGGCTTTTGACCTCGAACTCCAGCAAGCTGGAGCGCTCGATCAGGATTTTTCTTGCCTCGAGGCCGTGCCGGCCATTGATTGCGTGATAAGCGAAATAAGCCGTCAATCCCAGGCAGAGAAGCAAGACCGCCGACTGCCACGGCTTTCGACGCTGATCATGTGTTGGCTGACGCAGCACGATTGTTCGTCGTTACGCGTTATGAGAACCGGGAACCCGCGAGTTATAGCTCCCGCTCTCCTTAAGAGCAGGTAAAACGACGTTCTTTTTTCGGTCGGCCGCCAGCGGCTCAGGCGCTCTTCAGGATCGATTTGCCGGCGTAGCGGGCGGTCGCGCCGAGCTCCTCCTCGATGCGGATCAGTTGGTTGTACTTGGCGAGGCGGTCGGAGCGGCAGAGCGAGCCGGTCTTGATCTGCCCGCAGTTGGTCGCGACCGCGAGATCGGCAATGGTCGCATCCTCGGTCTCACCGGAGCGATGCGACATCACCGCGGTGTAGCCGGCGCGCTGGGCCATGGTGACGGCGTCGAGCGTCTCGGTGAGCGAGCCGATCTGGTTGACCTTGACGAGGATCGAGTTGCCGGTCGCAGTCGAGATGCCCCGTGCTAGGCGCTCGGTGTTGGTGACAAAGAGATCGTCGCCGACGAGCTGACAGCGCTTGCCGATGAGGTCGGTGAGCGCCTTCCAGCCGCTCCAATCGTCCTCCGCCATACCATCTTCGATGGAGATGATCGGAAAGCGCGAAACGAGGCCTTCGAGATATTTGGCCATGCCGGCGCTATCGAGGCTCTTGCCCTCGCCTTCGAGATGATACTTGCCGTCCTTGAAGAATTCGGTCGAGGCGCAGTCGAGAGCGAGCATGACGTCGTCGCCCGCCTTGTAGCCCGCCTTCTCGATCGACTTCATAATGAACGTCAGGGCCTCGTCGGCGCTCTTCAGGTTGGGCGCAAAGCCGCCCTCGTCGCCGATGCCGGTGTTGTGGCCGGCGTCCTTCAGGCTCTTCTTCAGCGTGTGAAAGATCTCGGCGCCCATGCGCACGGCGTCGGCGCAAGTCGGGGCCGAGACCGGCATGATCATGAACTCCTGGATATCGATCGGGTTGTCGGCGTGGGCGCCGCCGTTGATGATGTTCATCATCGGCACCGGGAGCACGTGAGCCGTCGTGCCGCCGACATAGCGATAGAGCGGCAGGCCGCTTGCCTCGGCCGCGGCCTTGGCGACGGCGAGCGAGACGCCGAGTATGGCGTTGGCGCCGAGACGGCTCTTGTTCTTGGTGCCGTCGAGATCGATCAGTGTGCGGTCGATGCCGCGCTGGTCCTCCGCGTCCATGCCGGCGAGCGCGTCGAAGATCTCGCCGTTGACCGCCGCGACCGCCTTCAAAACGCCTTTGCCCTGGTAGCGGGCCTTGTCGCCGTCGCGCAGCTCGATGGCTTCGTGGGCGCCGGTCGAGGCGCCCGACGGAACGGCCGCCCTGCCCTGCGAGCCGTCGTCGAGGACCACGTCCACCTCGACGGTCGGGTTGCCGCGGCTATCCAAGATCTCGCGGCCGATGATGTCGACGATGGCTGTCATAGGCGTTTCCTATTGGTTTGGTCGTTTGCCGACGTTAGGGTCCCGGGGACGGCTTGGCGCGGGTTTTAGCGGGTCCGGGGGGCCTGGCAAAGACCCGATTGGGTAGCTCACCCCCGCCCCGGAGGCGCCAGGCGAAGTCAGGTGAGGAATTGAGCATGAGCACGGAGCCGAATAGTGCCGCGTATGCGCACGCTCACCACGCCAGGGTGAACGGCGCACGCTCAGGCGCGTCTTGCTATTGGGCATCCCTCTCTTCATCGTCGTCTGGTGCCTGCTGCCAGGGGTCGGACCCGTCTTCCGGCTCTTCAGCATTCCTGCGGCGTCGATGGCGCCCGACACTGCGCGTTGGCGGCCTGGTCGTCGTCTCGCGCGCCTCCTACGGCTATAGCCGCACTTCGTTCGACAAGTTCGAATTGCCGATTGACGGGCGCTTGCCAGCGATCATGCCTCAGCGCGGCGATATCGTTGTGTTCCGCCTGCCGCGCGATCCCGCGACCTTCTACATCAAGCGTGTCATCGGCCTTCCGGGCGATAAGGTGCAGATGCAGGAGGGGCAGCTCGTGATCAACGGCAAGATCGTGCCGAGGGAGCAGGCCGATCCTTTGCCGGACCCGCTCGGCGAGAAGGACAAGGTGGCGAGCTTCGTCGAGCGCCTGCCCGAGGGCATCGCCTATCGCATCATCGAGAGCGAGGGCGATCAGGGCTTTCTCGACAACACGCAAGTGTTCGAGGTGCCAGCGGGACACCTCTTCATGATGGGCGACAATCGCGACAACTCGAGCGACTCGCGCGTGCCGGCGGACAAGACGGGCGTTGGCTTCGTGCCGATCGAGCTCGTGCTCGGGCGGGTCGTCGTCGTGCTGTGATGGCGGTTCAGATGAGTGAGGCCGCAGCTCTCGTTCTCTTCTCCGGCGGGCAGGACAGCACGGTCTGCCTCGCCTGGGCGCTCGAGCGTTTCGAGAGGGTCGAGACGGTGGGCTTCGACTACGGTCAGCGCCACGCGATCGAGCTCGAGCAGAGGCATGTGATCCTCAAGGCTCTTAAGGAGCGATTTTCGCGCTGGGCGGAGCGCCTCGGCGACGATCACATCATCGAGATGACGGAGCTCGGCACGCTCAGCGAGACTGCGCTTACGCGCGACGCCGAGATCGAGATGACGGCCGCCGGGCTGCCATCGACGTTCGTGCCGGGACGCAATCTCCTTTTCTTTACGTACGCGGCTGCCCTCGGCTACCGGCGCGGGATCCAGGCGGTCGTCGGCGGCATGTGCGAGACGGACTACTCGGGATATCCCGATTGCCGCGACGAGACCATCCGGGCGCTCGAGAAGTCGATCTCGCTCGGAATGGACCGTGGCTATACGCTGCTCACGCCGCTGATGTGGGTCGACAAGGCCGACACCTGGGCAATGGCCCATGAGCTCGGCGGCGAGAAGCTCGTCGAGATCATCGTCGAGCATACGCATACCTGCTATCTCGGAGAGAGGTCGATGCGTCACGAGTGGGGCTATGGCTGCGGCATTTGCCCGGCATGCGTGCTGAGAGCCAAGGGCTGGCACCAATGGCGCCGCGACTCGGCCGTCGTTCGGGCCGAATAGTTAATGGCGCGCTGTCTACGTCTTGATCTCAATCAGTGCTTTTCAAAGCGCGTAATTGTCATGGTGCGTATTTGCTACCATGTAAGTCTTCCTGTCCTTTCCCAAAGAGGTATCCCATGGCCGACATGAAGAAGGTTGCGGAGCGCCGCAAGGCTCCGCTCGACACGCCGACCGATCTCGGCAGCAACGCCGTTCGCGACATTGCGGGTGCGATGAACGAGCTGCTCGCCGACGTGTTCGGGCTCTATCTCAAGACCAAGAACTTCCACTGGCACATGAGCGGACCGCATTTCCGCGACTACCACCTGATGCTCGACGAGCAGTCGGATCAGATCTTCGCCATGACCGATCCCATCGCCGAGCGCGTGCGCAAGATCGGCGGCACGACGCTGCGCTCTATCGGACAAATCGCCAAACTGCAGCGCATCAAGGACAACGACGCCGAGTTCGTCGATCCGCTCGACATGCTGGCCGAGCTCCGCGACGACAACAAGGATCTCGTCGTGCGTATGCGTTCGGTCCATGACGTCGCCGAGGAGCACAACGACGTCGCGACCACGAGCCTCCTCGAGGTCTGGATCGACGAGACCGAGCGGCGCCATTGGTTCCTGTTCGAATCGAGCCGCAACGCCGATCCGGTGACGGGGCACTAGAGGCGTGGAAAGCGCGGCGGCGCGAGGGACGCTCATTCGCGCCGTCGACTTCGCACTCGCCGGCGACTGGAAGGGTGCGCACGCGATCGCGCAGGCCGACGAGCAGGATGCCACGGCCTGCTGGATCCATGCGGTACTGCACAAGATCGAGGGTGACGGCTGGAACAGCCGCTACTGGTACCGGCGCGCGGGTCGCCATTTTGAGGACTTCGCAGACCCCAAGGCCGAGCTCGCCGCCATCCGTGCCTCCCTCACGCCGGGGCCATAGGCTCCGCGCATCGAACGCATAGGCGATCGGTATTTCAGATTTGCGCACGCTTGGGCGAATCTTAGCGGCAGAGAGTGACCCACTCTCGACATCGAAAGAGCCGCAGAAACCGCCCAGGCGACGTGCCATGACCTCAGCAAGCCGAGACACGCACACAGAGATGCTTATGCTGCTCGCCGGCAGTGCGCTCCTCATGGTGGTCTTCTGGGCGGTTCTCTTGGGGCCAATGACGAAGCAGCGCCCGCCCGCCGGCCTCAGGACGGCAATCGAGCTGCTCGACAAGAAGACGCCGTGGCGTCAGGTCTTGATCGCGAACGGATTGAAGCCGGTGTTAAGGCCGTAATAGCGATATGCTCGCTTACTGCGGCTTGAACGCCGGGCCCCCCCGCCCTACACGTCTTGCCATGTATGCCGTCAAAGAAATCTTCTACACGCTCCAGGGCGAGGGCGCGAATGCCGGCTCGCCTGCGGTGTTCTGCCGCTTCGCGGGGTGCAATCTGTGGTCGGGGCGCGAGGCCGACCGGGCCACGGCCGAGTGCCGCTTCTGCGATACGGATTTCGTCGGCACGGACGGAGACGGCGGCGGCAGGTTCGCGAGCGCCGACGAGCTTGCTCGCGCCTGCGCGGAAGCGGCGGGTAAAGTTACGCCCGGATTGCTCGTCGTGCTGACGGGCGGCGAGCCGATGCTTCAGGTCGATGCTGCGCTCATCGATGCCCTGCATGGTCACGGATTTCGCATCGCCATCGAGACGAACGGTACACTGCCGGTTGCCGCCGGCGTAGACTGGATCTGCGTCAGCCCGAAAGCCGGAACGGAGCTGCAGGCAAGTAAGCGGCGACGAATTGAAGCTCGTGTTCCCGCAGGCGGGCCTTGCGCCCGACGACGTGGCGGGGCTCAACTTTCCGCATCGCTTCCTGCAGCCGATGGACGGGGCCCAGCGCGAGGAAAATACCGCCGCTGCCATCGCCTACTGCAAGGCCCATCCCGCCTGGCGCCTGTCGCTGCAGACCCACAAGCTGATTGGGATCAGGTAGGACAGTAGGCAGTGGGCAGTCGGCAGTAGGTTAATCCCGCAATTCCCGTTCTACTGCCGACTGCCCCTTGCCTACTGGCCCGTTCATCCCTATTCCACCGCCATGCGTATCTACAAAGAGTTCCATTTCGAGGCCGCACACTTCCTGCCCAGCGCCGCGCCGGGCAGCGCGAATGCGCGCATTCACGGGCACTCGTTCCGGGTGCGCGTCGTCGTCGACGGCGAGCCTGATGCGGCGACCGGCTATATCGTCCATTTCGATGAGCTATCGGCGGCACTCGGGAGCGCGCGCGAAGAGCTCGACCATCGTCTCCTGAACGAGGTCGAGGGTCTCGCCGCGCCGACGCTCGAGCGCATCGCTATGTGGATTTGGAACCGGCTCTCGAACCGCATAACTGGCCTCGCCGAGGTCCACGTCGCGCGCGACAGCTGCCAGGAAGGCTGCATCTATACGGGCCCGCCGCGTCATTCGCGCATGGCAGCGGAGTAGGCATGGGACGCAAGGCACCAGAGGTCACTCTCTTGGGATCGCCGGTGAAGATTCCCGCGAGCCCCGAGGAGGCGGTGCTCGAGCGCGTACCCAATCCGCATCCCGATACTCACTATGTTGCGCGCTTTGCTGCGCCCGAGTTCACGTCGCTTTGCCCCGTCACCGGCCAGCCCGACTTTGCGCATCTCGTCATCGACTATGTGCCGAAGGAATGGCTGATCGAGAGCAAGTCGCTCAAGCTCTATCTCGCCTCGTTCCGCAACCACGGTGCCTTTCACGAGGACTGCACGGTTGCGATCGGAAAGCGTCTCTCGGCGCTGCTCGACCCGCATTATTTCCGGATCGGGGGCTACTGGTATCCGCGCGGCGGCATCCCGATCGACGTGTTCTGGCAGACGGGGCAATTGCCGAAGGACGTCTGGCTCCCGGACCAGGGCGTCGCGCCCTATCGCGGACGCGGGTGAGGACGATTGCGGCGTCAGAAGCCGATGCCGACGCCGACGCCCTTGCCGATGCCGAATAGGATCGTGCCCGAGCCCGAAGACTTGGACGACGATCGGCCGGACGATGAGGACCTCGCCTGCTTGCGCGATCGCGTGGACTTTTGCGCGGATTTCTCGTCTGAATCGCTCTTCGACGAGCACACGCCCGTCTTGCTCGCCGTGAGGACGTTGAGGGCGACTTCCGTCGGCTCGGATGTCGAGAGCACCATCTTCGATTCGTCGGCGAACTCCTGAACCGCGTCGCGTGTGCCTTCTCCCCACTTGCCGTCAATCGTGCCCGAGTAGCAGCCGACGCGCTTCAGCTCCTTCTGCATGCTTTCGGTCATCGGGTTGGGCTCGTTGGGGCTCACACTTCTTTCGGCCGACTTCTTTCCGTCGGGAAGCGCGGCCACGGTGACCGGAGGCTCGGGGGTTTTCGTCAATTTCTCCTCGCGCTCGGCGACGGTCGCCTGGGCCGCCTTGCGGGCTACCTCGGCGGCGGTCTCGGCCTCGGCGCGCCGGCGCTCCGCGTCCGCCATCGCCTCGCGCGCCTTTCGTGCCTCCTCCAATGCGAGCTTGTAGTCGGCATCGCGCTTTGCGGCCTCGGCCTTGCGATTGGCCTCGAGCTCCTGCGCCATGGCGGCATTCTTGTCGACGCTGGCTTGCGCCGCGTCGCTCTGGCGGCGCTCGGCCTCGGCGGCCTGTTGCTGCTCCTTCTTCAGGAGGTCGGCCATGAGACGCGCCGTCTCGGCAAAGCGGCCGTTCGGGAACTGATCCAGGAAGGACTCGAACAGAGCCGGATTTCTGCTCGGACTGACGGTCCTCCAGAGCGCGAGCTCGGCCTGCTGCTCATAGGAGGGATTGGCGCTGCTGCTGGGGCTCGTTGCAGCGGTCGCCGGTTGTGCGCCGGGCTTGGCGCCGTTGAAATAGAACTTGGCACGCAATGCCGAGTGCTCCCAAGGCACCTGCTGCTGATTGGTGGCGGACACGACGTCGTTGCGCACGTTGATGAGCATGTCGGTGATCGTGTCATCCTCGACGATGTGCTTCGTCAGCGCGGCCGCGAACGGCGAATTCCTCCCCTCGCCGTCGAGCGCAACGCTGCCGGGCTGAGTCGAGAAGCTGATCAGAGTGCCGATGCCGGACTCGACCGGGGCCAAACCGCGGGCGAGTTCGGCGCTCCTGGTTCCGAGCGCGCGTGCGAGATTGCGCGCCAGGGGATTGTCGCGGCAGGCATCGAGAAAGATGATGTTCGTTTTGACGTCGCGCTCCATGGCGCGCTGCACGAGATCGAGGCGGACCATCTCGAAGTCGAGCGAGTTCTGGGTCAAGAGCTTGGCGTCGACCGGCACGAGGTAGTTCTGCCCGCCGACCTGGAGACCGTGGCCGCCGTAGAAGAAGACGCCGACGCTGGCGCCGTTCAAGGCCTCGGCGAATTCGCCGATCTTGCGGTCCATGCCGGACTTATCGAGGTCCAGACCAAGAATGACCTTAAAGCCCATGCCGGTCAGCTTGGCGGCAATATCCTCGGCGTCATTCTTGGGGTTCACAAGCGTCGGCGTATTTTGATAGGCGGAATTGCCGACGACGAGGGCAACGCGCTTGTCGGCTGCAATAGCCGCCTGCTGTCCCGCCAAGCTGACAATCGTCGAGGTAATGGTGAGAATGAGCAGATATAAGACGACTATCCGCATGAGACTCCCGCATCACAAATAATCGCTCAGAACACTAACGTAGGGGTCGAGGCTTGTAAAACGCGTTACGGTAACGCGAAACAGTTGCATACCTCGGTCTGCCGTCATCCGTTTGTAACGCTCAGTCCAGATCGCTTTGCACACTACGTCTGCTCCGTTTCCCCGGATGTGAGATTTGTCACTTGCACCATGGATTGTCGTAACGGCCGTAGGGGCCGACGATCGGGCTGCAGTCACGCCCCTTCTTGCTTCCCGAACTCGACGCCCGCTTCTGCTGGCGAGCCTTGCTCGATGATTGGTCATCGTCCGACGCGCTCTTGCGCTTCCCGCTCGATTGCGGGCAGACGCCCTCCTTGCTGGCGGTGAGCGTGTCGAGGGCGCTCTGCGTCGGCTCGTCGGCGGAGAGTGAGACCTTGGCGCGGGTCGCAAAATCGTTGAGCGCCGTGCGCGTGCCGTCTCCCCACTTGCCGTCGACCTCTCCCGAGTAGCATCCGACGCGCTTCAATTCTTTCTGCACGTCGAGCGCCAATGCCGCCTTATCACCGGGAGCGGCGGCGTCACCTTTCGCCCGCTCGGGGAGCGCGGCCACGACGGCGGGCGGCGGTGGGGGGTATTGAGTGCAGCGGCGGACTTCGGCGCGGCGGCGCTCGGCTTCCAGGGCCTCGCGCGCCTTGCGGGCTTCCTCCGCCAACTCGGCGCTCTGTATGCCGGCTTCGGCTTCGCTCTCTGCTTTGGCCTGCTCCTGCTCCTTCCTCAGGCTTTCCGCCATCAAGCGGGCGGTTGCTGCAAATCGTCCATTCGGAAACTGGTCGATAAACGACTGGAAAAGGTCCGGGCTCTTGCTTTCGGATATGGTCGTCCAAAGCTCGAGCTCGGCCTCCTGATCGTAGGATGGGCTTTGCCGCCGTCGTTGCGGGCTGGGACGAAGGTGCAGCGGGCTTGGCGCCCTTGAAATAGAAGTTGGCGCGCAGTGCCGAGTGCTCCCAAGGCACCTGCTGCTGATTTGTCGTCGCGACGACGTCATTCCTGACGTTGATGAGAATATCGGTGATCGATTCATCGGCCCCGATGTACTTCGTCAGCGCGGCCGCAAACGGGGAGTTGCGCCCGTCTCCGTCGAGGGCGACGCTGCCGGGCTGGGTCGAGAAGCTGATCAGGGTGCCGATGGCCGACTCGACGGCGGCCAAGCCGCGCGGAAGCTCGGAGCTCCGCGTGCCGAGGACGCGTGCGAGATTGCGTGCCAGCGGGTTGTCGCGGCAGGCGTCGAGAAAAATGATGTTGGTCTTCGTATTGCGCTCCATGGCGCGCTGGATGAGATCGAGGCGGATCATCTCGAAGTCGAGCGACCGCTGGGTCAGGAGCTTGGCGTCGACGGGCACGAGATAGTTCTGGCCGCCGACCTGGAGCCCGTGACCGCCGTAGAAGAGAACGCCGACCGTGGCGCCGTTGAGCGCTCCCAGGAATTCGCCGAGCGTGCGATCCATGCCGGATTTGTCGAGGTCGACGCCGAGGATGACGTCAAATCCCAGGGCCTTGAGCTCGCGCGCGATGTCCTCGGCGTCGTTCTTCGGGTTCTTGAGGGCGGCGGTATTCTGGTAGGCCGAGTTGCCAATGACGAGGGCAACGCGCTTCTCTGCTGCAACAGCCTCGCCGGGCCCCACTGCAGCAAAAACGGCGATCGCAACCAGCCCTAAATGCAAAAATATGCGAGCCGCTCGCATCTCTCTCCCCGAGAGCAATAATTCCGAACACTATCGCATCGTCAGCACTCTGTGGAGTCCCGGCGCATCCGGACGTGTCTGTGTGGATTGAAACGCTGCCTAACCGTTGAGCAGTCAGGACGTGGCTTGCGCGAGCCAGATCGTGTGGCCGCCACAATCTGGATCCTCGGTGCGATGAAGCAAAACGTCGAAGCCGTTGTCCTGCAAGAGCCGGCGGTATTCGGTGCCGTCGAGGCTCGCGTGATAAAGGGCTTCGCCGCCGAGCTCGCCGATCGCTTCGCCGTCCGCAGGGCCGGACGTAAACAGCAGCAAGCCGCGCGGGGCGACGTGGCTGCGAAAGATCGGGAACATCCGGCGCTGGGCGTCTCTCGGCAGGTGGAAGAAGCTGTCCCAGGCAATCAGCGCATCGAAGTCTCTCCCGAGCGCGAGGCGGCGCATGTCGCACTCGATCCACGTCGCGCCGGGAAAGCGCGCCCTGCACAGCGCGATCATCGCCGGGGCGGCGTCGATCCCGGTGACGTCGCATCCGGCATCGAGAAAAAAGCGCGCTATCGGCTCTCCCGCGCCACAGCCGACGATCAAGGACGCGGCGGCAGCCGTGTTGCAGCCCCTCCACGACGCGGCGGAGATAGGGCTCCTCCATAAGCGTGCGGCCGCGGCCGCGATCGAACGCGGCAGCATGGGCATCATAAAGTTGCCAGACTTCGTCCAAGCGGGGCTCCGACGGCAAGAATGCCTGCCGTCAGCCTACCACCAGCGGAAGAACGAGGTGCGGTTCCCGGCTGCGCGCTTGCGCGCCGTCACGCCGCGTCCTCTTCCTCATCTTCGTCCTCGACCGCGAGTTCCTGAAGACATTCAATGACCTGTTCCTCGCCGTCGGCTTTCGACATCACAAGCCATTGCGAGACGACGGTGTCGCCTTTCTTGAAGACGACCTGGAACGGAAACTCGGGATCGTTGCTCGGAACGATGTCGCACGTGATGAATGGCATGGGACCTCCCTCGATATGCGCGAAGCATACCACAGGAGCCGGGTGCTCGCGCACCACTGTCCACGCCAGAATTTTTTTGTGTTGCCGATTTTCTCTGCTGGCCCGCGTGTCGCGCCGTAGCCGTTCGCGATCAGCCTTGCGCAAGCTTCGACGCCTTAACTGGCAAAAGTTGCGAGTCCAACGCGCGGATTTCAGATGGTGCCGCAGGAGCAGCGGGGGACTGCGCGTCGCTTCCAGAGATAGCTTTCGGGGACGCTCATGCAATTTGCCGATCTTCAGTCGCTGATGGCCGACGTCTTCGAGGTCGCGCCGTCGGAGATCAAGCCCAACTCAACGCCGGACGATATCGCCGCCTGGGATTCGGGCCGCCTGCTCGAGCTCTTGCTGTCGATCGAGAAGCAATACGGTGTGTTCGTGTCGCCGGACCGTCTGCCCGAGCTGATGAGCGTCGGAGCAATTCTGGCGGTCGTCAACGGCGCCGAGGCCGCGGCTTAGCCGAAGCCGCTTTACCTGGCTCACGCCGCGCGCTGTTGGCCGTGGATCTCGCGGATCAGCGGCAGCATGATGGATACTGGGTCGGCCGACTTCACCTCAGCCAAGCTCGCCGTCTGATCCGTCAGCGTGCGCGGCAGGCGGCTCACCAGCATACTCAATTGCAGATTAGACCGCGTGAGATCGGCGCAGAGGCTCTCGCCCGCGATTTTCGCCATGGCGTATTCCGTCATGCCAGGCGGCCTCTCGGCCACGGCGACAGACGACGGGTAGAACACCGAGAGGGGCGCGCGGCGCGGCTCAGCCGATAACGCGGCAATCGTTTCCCAGAAGGCATCGACGTAGAAGCGGCAGAACTCGGCGAAGAGTGCGGGCGAGAAGACGTCCGCGTTCCTCTGCCGGAAGATCTGCGGTGTCGCAAAATAGTAGAGGTGGCTGACGGGCTCGGACAGCGATGCGAGCTGAGGCGCGACGCTGTCGCGAACGTCGAGCGCTCGCGTTGTGCAAGCGCGGACGCCGCAAGCGGCGTTTATCTCGTCGGCGAGTTTCGCGGCGTCGTCTCTGCCCCGCATGTAGGTGACGATGACCCGGCCGCCGCCGGCAGCGAGAAGCTTCGCGGTGACGGCGCCGAGCCCGCGTGATGCTCCGACGAGGAGAGACGTGCTTCCAGCGCAAGCGGAGGCATCGAGTCGCGCGCTCAACGCGGCGACTGCCGGCGTCTCGATGGGCGGCTGGCGCATGAATGTCGTCACCTTGCCGGAGAGGCCGCCCCCTTGGATCTCCATCTTCACGATGCGGTAGCGCGAATCGGACGTGATGACCCTGAATCCCATGCCTCGCCGGGCGGAAGCGTCTCCAGTCAGATCGACGGCGAAACCGCTGAAGATCGAATGGAGTCCTGGCGAAATCATTCCGACGAGCCGCGACAGCTGACCGAGCGCCGCAAGACGCCCGCCAGAGATTGCCGCGCCGGCGGCGGGAAAACATGCGCTCCAGTCCTCGGCGGATGCGACCGGATCGAGCCAGCCGGTCAAATCGGCGAGCTCCGCGAAGGTCATCGCGTTCGGTTTCGAGCCCGCCGTCGAAACTACGGGCGCCGTAGCGGGGATGTTGATGCGCGCGGCGGGCCGCTCGTTTGCAAGTCGCAGCGTAACGGTCGTTGTTGTCTGACCCTCGCTGGCGAGCTCGAAGGTGAGGCCGCTTTCAGTCTCCTGCAGGTTCGCGATCTCGATCTCGGTGTCGAGATACATGAACCTGACGAAGCGCACATTCAGCCCGGCGATCCTTTCGATCGGCACTTGTCGCGCGGCTAGCGCGTCGAGCGCCCAGAGGATCGCATGCACGCCATGCACGACAGGCGCGCCGGCCTGGGTTCGTCGTGCGGCGACCGCGTCGAGGTGCATGGGGTTATGGTCGTCAGATAGGCGCGCGAAGGCGAGCTGATCGGCGGATGTGAAACGTCTCGATGCGATGATCTCTCGTCCCATGCCGCGCTGGTCCCTGCCGGAAAATGAGGGGAATCGCGATGCGTGCTAGCATGAGAAGAGTTTGATTCGCGAGGGGACTCAAGCTGCTGAGGTTCGCTGCGCAGGCAGCGTGGGGGAGATCGACAGGCCGTAGAAGACTCCAGGCTCGGACAAGGCAGCTCCCCGACTGTCTCGCGTAAGGCCGTCACGTCAGCGTAGCGTTTGGCTCTGCGTCCCATCCTGCCCAAGGCAAACAATCGAGCGGGAGAGAGCGCCCATCCCTTCAGCTGGATTCGACCAATGACCGCTACGGCACACAACCTCGTACAGGCGATGGTGCGCACGTCTCTCGGGCGGCTTGCGCTCATCTGCGAGCGCGAGGCGCTGACCTCGACGCGGCCGATGGTGCTTCTGATCCATGGGGCGCTGCGCCGAAGCGATGTCCTCGCGGCGTGGTACTCCATCCTATCGCCCCACTACGACGTTTTTCTCGTCGACATGCCGGGTCATGGCCGGTCGCCGGGCGAGGGGCCCGCGAGCATTCCTTCGATCGCCACGCGCCTCAGGGAAATCATCCACGCCCACTTCCGCAACCGCGCCATCGTCGTCATCGGCGAGTCGACGGGGGGCATCGTGGCCGCGGCACTCGGCGACGGGACGATTGAGGCCGTGCGCGGCGTCGTCGCGTCGGATCCGCCGCTGACGACGGCCAAGCAATGGCCAGTTCAGCATAGCTTCACGCGCGCATTCGCCAGGTCGCCGAACGATCAGTTCATCAAGGATTTCGGCTTCGAGGTTTTCGGGATCGGGAAAGACGGCGCGCTCACGGAGCGCATCTATTACGACGTCTTCGCGAAGGTGGCCGTGCCGACGCTCCTGCTCACCGGCGACTTGCCTCTGTGGCCGACGACCGGACGGACCGGGGTGCCGTGCCTCCTCGACGATGTCGATCGCCACGTCATCGCGTCGTTCGGCAACCGACACATCATGAGCGAGACCATCCGCGGCTCGGGCCACCTCATCATGTCGCCGCCCGGTGACCAATGCCGGGAGCTGGTGCTGAAGTTCTGCCGCGAGAATATCGATCGCGCGCCGGAGAAGAGGCAGCAGGCGGAGACGACGCAAGCCGCACCGAAGGCGCCTGCAGCGAAACCGCGCGAGCAGATCGAGGCGTTTCTCGCCGAGGGGCATCGCGGCGGAGCACTTGCAGCGGCGCGCACCTATTGGCAGGCCGAGCCCAGCGCGTCGGTTGCGCGCTACATCACGAGCCTTGCCGAGAAGATGTGGCCGCAAGGGCGGACCTCGGTGCATCGGGTCGCGTTTTTGCGCTCGTTCACGGTCGAGCCCATGGTGCCGATGCTGCAGGCGGAGGCGGCGCTCGACGGGTGCCGCATCGAGCCGTGGGTCGGCGACTTCAACGCCTACGGGCAGGACATTCTCAATCCGGCCAGCGGTCTCTATGCGTCGAAGCCGGACACGGTCGTCCTGGCCGTTCTGCTACGCGATATCTCGCCTGCGCTCAGCGACGGGTTCGCCGATCTCGCGGAAGGCGACGTTGAGCCGCGAGATCGAGCGCGCGGCGCAAAGCGTGATCGATCTCCTCACGGTGCTGCGGTCGCGCACGGCCGCGCATATTCTCGTGCAAGGCTTCGAGCAGCCGATCGCCTCCGCGCTGGGCATCCTCGACGGACGCCGCACGGTCGGTCAGGCTGACGCCATTCGCGCGCTCAACGCGCGTATCCGCAGCTATGCCGCCGGCGAGCGCGCGATCACGTGGCTCGACTACGACGACATCCAATCGCGCTTCGGGCGCAAGGCCTGGGCCGACGATCGCAAGTGGCTGATGGCGCGCCTGCCCGTTTCCGTCGATGCCATGCCGCATCTCGCTGCCGCCTGGTGGCAGCACATCGCGCCGCGTGGCACGTCCGCAGGCGAAAGTGCTGGTGCTCGACCTCGACAACACGCTGTGGGGCGGCACGGTCGGCGAGGACGGCTATGCGGGGCTCAAGCTCGGGTCCGACCATCCGGGTGCCTTCTTCCGCAATCTGCAGCGCGTCGCGCTCGACCTCGCGCGGCGCGGCGTGCTGATCGCCATCGCCAGCAAGAACAACGAAGCGGATGCGATGGAAGTGATCACCAAGCATCCAGGCATGCTCATCCGGCCCGAGCATATCGCGACGCATCGCATCAACTGGAAGCCAAAGCCCGAAAATCTCATGGACATGGCCAAGGAGCTGAGCCTCGGCCTCGACAGCTTCGTGTTCGTCGACGACAACCCGGCCGAGCGCGAGGCGGTGCGGCGGCTGTGTCCCGATGTGACGGTGGTCGAGCTGCCGAAGGACCCGGCGCTCTATGCCGACTGCCTGCGCCGCGTCTCGAGCTTCGAGCGCCACGGCATACTCGCCGAGGACAAGGATCGCGGCCGCTACTATCGCGAGGAGCGCGAGCGGCGCGAGCTGATGTCGGGGGCCGGCACGCTCGAGGACTATCTCGCCGCGCTCAAGGTGACGGTCGAGATCGCGCCCATGACGGGGGCCACTCTGGCGCGTGCGGCGCAGCTCACGCAGAAGACGAACCAGCTCAACATGACGACACGGCGCTACACCGAAACGGAGATGGGGGCGCTCACGGCCGAGCCCGGAGTCGAGGTTCACGTGCTGACGGCCGCCGACCGCTTCGGCGACAACGGCCTCGTTGGCGTCGCGATCACGCGCAAGAAGGGCAAGACGTGCGACATCGACACTTTCCTTCTGAGCTGCCGGGTCATCGGGCGCGGCGTCGAGACGGCGTTTCTCGCCTATCTCAGCGAACGGGCGCGGGCGCGCGGGGCGAGCAAGCTGACGGGCTGGTTCCTGCCGACGGCGAAGAACGCTCCGGCCGCCGAAATCTACAAAGCTGCGGGTTTCACGGCGGGCGACAAGAACGACAAGGGCGGGCAGCTCTGGACGCTCAATCTCAAGTCGGGGGCGGTAGCCGTCCCATCGTGGATTGCACTCAATCCGGCGCCGCTGTCGTCAGTCGCATGAAGCGGAAAGACAAGCATGACGGCAGCCTGGCCATTGCCGCACCAAGCCCTCGCAGTGTTTCGTGCCGGAAACGCTGCCGAGGCGCTGGCGATCGCCGACGGCGTTCTTGCCGATGACCCCTGCTCGGCGGACGCGCTTCTGACGCGAGCGATGATCCGTCTCGCGCGCGGCGCCATGAAGGACGCGATCCCCGATCTCAGAGCCGCGGCGGAGCTGCGGTCCGGGGAGTGGCTGCTCGAGCGCCTCAGAGTGGAGCTCATGGCGCGCAGCCGGCTGAGCTTCCCGCTTGAGGACGCCATGAAGCTTGGCGGGCTTCTGCGCTCGCGCCTCTCGGCGGTCGGACCGATCCCGGCGCCCGCGCGCCGAACGGCGGATCATGAGTTCATCAATATCGTCGGCACGAGCTTCGTCAGGAGCTTCGGCGGCAATACATGCTTCATGCCGGTCTTCGTCGGCATGGGGCCTGGCATGCTGCTGCTCACCGAGGACACGGCTGCCACGACGCGCTCGAAGATGCTCGAGAACCTGAAGCGCGTCGACCTCTCGCGGCCGACAGTTCTCATAGTCGGGGGCGATGCCTACTACCACATCGAGAACCTTCTCAAGACGCGCAAGGATGCATCCGCGCCCGTGAGCGAGGAGGACTTCGCGCTTATGGAGTGGGTGGCCGAGCGCCACCGGCCCCTGCTCGCTGCGGCAAAAAGAATGGTCAAGGGGCGGCTGCTTCTCCTGTGCTCTACGCCGACGCAAGAGCACCGCATGAACGTGCTCTCGCATCATCTCAATCAGCATCTCGCAACGGTGTGCCGCGAGACGGGCGTCGAGTTCCTCGATTGGTGGGAGGATCTCGCCGATCCAGTTACCGACCGGCTCGCCGACAAGTATTCGGCGAAAGCCTATCCCGGCGACATCCACTTCACGCTCGAGACGACGGGCCTCTTCGTCAAGCGGCTGCAGGAGATCGGGGTTCTCAGCGCGAGGGTGCCGGCGGCCGTCAACTACGAGTGGTCGCACGTCTTCGAGTGCGACATTGGCGTCGGCGAGAAGACGCGCATCTGGTGCGAGCCCAACGTCTCGCCCAACAATGCGGTGAAGTCGCACAAGATCGCGGCGTCGCATGTCTACGGGAAGCTCGCCGACCTCCTGACTGCGACGCTGATCGCCTCTGGTCCGCAGTCGGCGCTCTACGTGAATGTTCGCGAGGGCTATCTGCCGACGACGCTTCCCGCCGCGCTCATCTCACGCAGCGTTGCGCTCACGCGCTCCGCCAACGACGCGTGCCTTGCCCGCGCGGTCCTCGACTTCTGGGGCCGGAGCGACGTGGTGCTGCGCCTTCTCGAGCCGGGCGTCGCCCAAGCGATTGCCGGTTTCGAGCCGACGCTCATCGTCGGCGCCACGTATCCGGATACGCGCGAGGAGGACATCGCCGCCTTGAACGGCATCCTCGCGGCCGAAGGGCGGGCCAAGATGCTGGCGCTGCTTCTCATCGATCCTGCTGATGTGGCCCGCGTCGATCTCAAGGGCTATCAGCTTCAGGCCAAGGTTCTGGTCGGGCACCGCTACGTGCCGCCGGCCTGGCAGCAGACGACGCTCTTCCTCTTCGCGCGCAAGGCGTAGCGCTCCCTCCTCCCCTTCTTCCGGTGTGCTGGCTCAGCGGCATGGCCTCCGCGGTTCTCTGCGTTTGTGCAGACCCCCTTATTCCAATAGACACCCCAGTTGACATGTTCTCTTTTTGTTCTTACATTGGCCGCGGACGATTTTCCGAGCAAACCCAACCTCTTCTCGTGGTTCTATGGCGCTTATCCGCTCCAATCTCGGCTCCTCCTTTCGTGAAGCCCGTGACCCGCGCGCGCCGCCCTTGCGCGCCGCGTTCCCTGTGGTGCGAAGTGAGGCCGGAGGGCCGGCGGCGCATTCCGGCAAACGTGCGGGCCGGCTGGCTGCGCTGCGCCAGGCCGTCGAGAAGATCGAGCGCGGCGAGCACGGTGCGGCGGCGGCAAGGCTGCCGCTCGGCGTCGCCGAGATCGACTGCTTTCTTCCCGGCGGCGGTCTCGCCATGGGTGCGGTGCATGAGGTCGCAGCGGCTCAGCATGGCGCGAAGCCCGCGGCCTTCGGCTTCGCCCTTGCGCTCGCGGCCTTGGCGCAGGGTGCGAGACGCGGTCCGGCTCTGCTCATCCTCTCGCGCCGCTCCTTGAAAGATTTCGGAGCGCCCTACGGCCACGGGTTGCAGAAGCTTGGTCTCGATCCTCGCCGGCTCATCGTCGTCGAGGCCCGCAGCGACAAGGATGCGCTGTGGGCCATCGAGGAGACGGTGAAGTCGAAGGCGGCGCTGGCGATGGTCGTCGCCGCACTCGGCAGCGACCGCGATCGCACCCGGCATCTGACCGAGAGCCGGCGGCTCAGCCTGGCCGCGGCCGCGAGCGGGACGCCGCTCGTCCTCATCTCGTCTTCGGCGGCGACGCAAGCCTCCGCAGCGGTGACGCGCTGGCGCATCGGCACGAGAGCGGCGGTGAAGGGGCGTCGCGGCTCGGAAGAGCAACAGCCGTTCGCGCGCTCGCGATGGAGCGTCGCGCTCGAGCGGTGCCGCAACGGCCGTACAGGTCAATGGCTCATCGAGTGGGATCATGTCGCGCATCGTTTCCATCTGGCTCAAGGCCTGGCCGATCACGCGCCTCTTGCGGGACGAGGCGAGGAGAGCCGCCGGGCCGCCTCGCAGCTCGCCGGCTGAAGCGCTCGACGCCCGCCGGCCCATCGCCCTCGTCGCTCCGGGTCAGGGCGGGGCGCGCCTCGCCGCGCTCAATGAAGCGGCCGTAAGAAGCGGCCTCGTCGAGGGCGAGCTTTTGTCGAATGCGCGCTCGAAAGTCCTCGACTTGCAGATACGTGACGCCGACCCCGCGGCCGATGCGGCGGCGCTCGAGCGGCTTGGCTTGTGGTGCCTCCGCTATACGCCGCTCGTCATGGTCTGGGATGAGACGAATGGCGCCGACGGCCTGTTTCTCGAGGTCGAAGGCTCGGCGCATCTCTTCGGCGGCGAAGCGGGGCTCCTTGCCGATCTCGATCGCCGCCTCAGCCGGTTCGGCCTCAGTCCTCGGCTCGCCATCGCCGACACGGCGGGGGCGGCCTGGGCTGTCGCGCATCATGGCGGTGCCGACGCGGCGATCGTGCCGTCGGGCGAGGAGGAGCGCGCGCTGCATCATCTGCCGCTCGCCGCGCTGCGCTTGTCGGAGGCGACACGGCTTCTCTTGCGCCGGCTCGGGTTCCGGCGCATCGGGCAGCTCATGAGCCAGCCCAGGGCGCCGCTCGCCGCCCGCTTCGGCGCCGACTTCCTGCGCCGGCTCGACGAAGCGCTGGGGCGCGTTCCGGAGCCGCTGGTCGCCCTCGTCCCGCCACCTGCCTATCAGGCGCGTGCTTCCTTCGTGGAGCCGATCTCATCGCAAGAGCATGTCGTCGAGGCGGCGGCCCATCTTCTCGGCGAGGTGGCCCGCGATCTCGCGCACGACGCGGTCGGAGCGCGCAGCGTGCGGCTGCTGCTGTTCCGAATAGATGGCGCCGTCTCGTGGCTCGACATCGGACTTGCGGCGCCGAGCCGGGACGCGGCGCATATGGCGCGGCTCTTAGCGTTGCGCCTCGATCGCCTGCCGGCCGGGCTCGAGGCGGATTTCGGCTTCGAGGCTATGGCAGTTCATGTGCTGGCCGCGGAGAGCATGCCGGACGCGCAGGCCTTGCTCACGGCCGAGGACGAGCGCGCGGACGCGGGCAGCCTCGCCCGGCTCGTCGATACGCTCGAGCAGCGTCTCGGGGCGGGATCGGTGCGCTGGCTTGCTCCGCGCCAGAGCCACATCCCGGAGCGTGCCATGACTTCGCGCCCGGCGGCGGACGGTCCCGCTTCCGATTGGGCGGCGAGCAGTCCAGGCAACGTCCGCCCTCTCCTCCTGCTTGCCGCGTCCCGAGACGGCGGAAGTGCTGGCGCTCATCCCGGAAGGGCCGCCGCGGCAATTCCGCTGGCGCGGCGTTCTGCATCAGGTTGCTCAGGCCCAAGGTCCGGAGCGCATCGGGCCCGAATGGTGGCGCCGGGACAGCGGCGGGCCCGAGCGCGACTACTACGCGGTCGAGGACGAGAGCGGCCGGCGCTTCTGGCTCTACCGGGCCGGGCGCTACGGCGCGGACGACGTTACGCCGCAATGGTTCGTGCACGGGGTCTTCGCATGACCCGCTTCGCCGAGCTGGTGGCTGCCACCAACTTCTCGTTTCTGCGCGGGGCGTCGCACGGGCCCGAGATCGTCGCGCGTGCCGCGGAGCTCGGCCTCTCGGCGATCGGGATTGCAGATCGCAACACGCTTGCGGGCGTCGTGCGGGCACATACGGCGGCCAAGGAGGCCAAGATCCGGCTCGTCGTAGGCGCGCGCCTCGTTACTACCTGCGGCTTCGAGGTGGTCACGTATCCCACGGACCGCGCCGCGTACGGGCGCCTCGCGCGCCTGCTCACCGCGGGCAACCGGCGCGCGATCAAAGGGCGAGTGTCATATCTCGTTCGAGGAAATTCTCGCCGCGGCCGAGGGGCAGATGTTCATCGCCCTGCCGCCGCGGCCGGTGGACGCTCCCTTCCGCGAGCGCGTTGCCGCGCTCGTCTGTGCCGCGCGTGGCCGAGTTCATATCGGTGCGAGCTTTCACTACCGCGGCGACGAGCAAAGCCGCCTCGCCGAGCTGGCACATCTTGCGCGCGAGCTTCGCGCGCCGCTCGTCGCCACCAACGACGTGCTCTATCACGATCCCGCGCGCCGACCGCTCGCCGACGTGCTCGCCTGCATCCGCGAGAAGTGCACAATTTCGGAAGCGGGCTACCGGCTCGAGGCGAACGGCGAGCGGCACGTGAAGAGCGGGGCCGAGATGGCGCGGCTCTTCGCGGGCTATCCTGACGCCATCGCCCGCTCGCTCGAGATCGCGGATCGCATCCGGTTCAATCTCGAGGAGCTCAGCTACGAATATCCGGACGAGCCGGTGCCGGCCGGGAAGACGCCGCAGGGCCATCTCGAGGAGCTCACTTGGGCCCATGCGGGGGAGCGCTATCCGGATGGCGTTCCGGAGAAGATTGCAAGCCCTCATCCGCAAAGAGCTCGAGCTGATCGAGACGCTCGACTACGCGCGCTACTTCCTCACCGTCTACGACATCGTGCGCTTCGCCAGAAGCAAGGGCATCCTCTGCCAGGGCCGCGGCTCGGCGGCCAACAGCGCCGTGTGCTATGCGCTCGGCATCACCGCCGTCGATCCCACCAAGATCGATCTCCTGTTCGAGCGCTTCGTCTCGCTCGAGCGGCGCGAGCCGCCCGACATCGACGTCGATTTCGAGCACGAGCGGCGCGAGGAGGTGATCCAGTATCTCTACGAGCGCTATGGGCGCGCACGCGCCGCGATCTGCTCGACCGTCATCCACTACCGCTCGCGCATGGCGATCCGCGAGGTCGGCAAAGCGATGGGCCTCAAGGAGGACGTGACGGCGGCGATGGCCGGCATGGTGTGGGGATGGGGCGGCAGCGAGGCGCTCCCCGACAAGCACATCCGCGAAGCCGGCCTCGATCCCGACAATCCCGCGATCCGCCAGGCCATGGACCTCGCCTCGGAGCTGCTCGGCTTTCCGCGCCATCTGTCGCAGCACGTGGGCGGCTTCGTGCTGACCCGCGAGCGTCTCGACGAGACGGTGCCGATCCTCAACGGCGCCATGCCCGACCGCACCTTCATCGAGTGGGACAAGGACGACATCGACGCGCTCGGCATCCTCAAGGTCGACGTGCTGGCGCTCGGCATGCTGACGGCGATCCGCAAGGCCTTCGATCTGATCGAGCTCGCATTACGGAAGGAAGTATGCGCTCGCGGACGTGCCGCAGGACGATCCGGAAGTCTATGACATGCTGTCGAGGGCGGATTCCGTCGGCGTGTTCCAGGTCGAGAGCCGGGCACAGATGTCGATGCTGCCGCGGCTCAAGCCGGCCTGCTTCTACGATCTCGTCATCGAGGTGGCGATCGTGCGCCCGGGCCCCATCCAGGGCGACATGGTTCATCCCTATCTGCGCCGGCGCGCCGGGCTCGAGCCGGTGGAGTTCCCCTCGCCCGAGCTCAAGGACGTGCTCGGCAAGACCTACGGCGTGCCCGCTGTTCCAGGAGCAGGCGATGAAGATCGCCATCGTCGCCGCGGGATTCTCGCCGGGAGAGGCCGACAAGCTGCGCCGGGCCATGGCGACGTTCCGCCATACGGGGACGATCCACACCTTCCGCGACAAGTTCATCGGCGGCATGGCGGCGCGCGGCTACAAACGCGAGTTCGCCGAGCGCTGCTTCAACCAGATCGAGGGCTTCGGCGAGTACGGCTTTCCCGAGAGCCACGCGGCGAGCTTTGCCCTGCTCGTGTATGTGTCCGCCTGGATCAAACGCCACTTATCCCGAGGCGTTCTGCGCCGCGCTCCTCAACAGCCAGCCGATGGGCTTCTACCAGCCGGCGCAGCTCGTGCGGGATGCGCGCGAGCATGGCGTCCTGGTGCATGAAGCCGACGTCAACGCGAGCGACTGGGACTGCACGCTGGAGCTTCCCTCTCCCCGCGAGCGGGGAGAGGGCCAGGGTGAGGGGCAGATGCTTGCGCTGCGGTCTGTTGCTGCCCCTCATCCCATGGCGGAGGCATGGCTCCGCCATGACCCTCTCCCCGTTAGTACGGGGAGAGGGAGAGAACGTGCGGCGGTGCGGCTCGGGCTGCGGCTGATCGCGGGCCTGCCGGAAGCGGAAGCGCAGGTGCTCATGGAAAAGCGCGGGGCGGGCTACACGAGCGTCAGCGCGCTGTGGGGGCGGAGCGGGATGCGGTTTGTCTCGCTCGAGCTCTTGGCCAACGCCGACGCGTTCCGCTCGATCGGGCGCGACCGGCGGCGTGCGCTGTGGGAAGTCCGGGGGCTTGCGGGCGGCGCCTCAGAAGCCAGACCGCGGCGCACGGCAGCCTCCGCGGCGATGCTCATTCCCTCGGAGAACCGAGATCTCTTTGCCGAGCCCAAGGTCGATCTGCCGGCAATGGCATTGAGCGAACATGTTGCCGAGGACTACGCCGCGACCGGGCTTTCGCTCAAGGCGCATCCCGTTGCCTTCTTTCGCAACGATCTCAAGGGCCGCGGCGTCATCACGAGCGCGGAGCACTGGGACGAGCGTCGCAAGGGCCGGCGCGTCTCCATCGCCGGGCTGGTGCTGGTGCGGCAGCGGCCCGGAACGGCCAAGGGCGTCATCTTTCTCACGCTCGAGGACGAGACGGGCATCGTCAATGTCGTCGTCTGGCCGAAAGTGTTCGACGCCAACCGGCGCGTGCTGATGACGGCGCAGTTTCTGCTCGTTAAGGGACGCATCGAGCGCGAGGGGCTCGTCATCCACGTCGTCGCCGAAGAGCTCGTCGATCTCACGCACCGGCTGCGCGAGCTCTCCGACGGGGCCGTCGATGTTCCGGCAACCGCGCGCGACGTGCGCGAAGGCTCGTGGAAATCGAAGAGCCGCGATTTTCACTGAGGGACGGTGCGATCTAGCGCTGGGCCAGCGCGAGCGTGCGCGCGGCCTCGTACATGGCCTCCGTGACGCCCGCCTCAGTCATGGCGTGGCCGGCATTCTCAATGAGCGACAGGCGGCAGCCCGGCCATGCCTCGGCAAGCGCGCATGCGTTTTTCGGCGGACAGAGCAAATCATAGCGGCCCTGCACGATCGCGCCCGGAATGCCCGCGAGCCGCTTCGCACCGCGGAGAAGCTCATCGGGCTCAAGGAAGAACTTGTGCCTGATGTAGTGCGCCTCGATGAGCGGCGTCGGCGGGAGCCGTCCCTCGCTGCCAGGGGGCAGAGAGAGCCGCGTTTGACGTGGCGCGAGCTCGGAAAGCGCGCGCTCGTAGTCGTGCCAGACGCGCGCCGCGGGCCCGTGGATTGCGCGGTCCGGATCAGTGAGCCGGGCGAGATAGGCCGCGAGCGGATCGGCGCGCTCGGCCTCGGGCAGGAAGGCGACGAAGTCGGCATAAAGATCGGGGCGGAAGAGCTTCGGCCCATCGACAAAGGCCCATTCGACCTCCGCGTCCGTGCCGAGAAAGATCGCGCGCAGGACGAGCCCGGTGACGTGTTGCGGGAAGCGCTCGGCATAGGCGAGCGCCAGCGTCGACCCCCACGAGCCGCCGACGAGCAGCCACTTCTCGATCCCGAAGTGGGCGCGGATGCGCTCGATGTCGGCCACGAGATGGTCGGTCGTGTTGGCGGCAACAGACAGATAGGGATGGCTGCGCCCCGAGCCGCGCTGATCGAAAAGGATGGCGTGGAAGAGCGCGGGATCGAAGAGTTTGCGATGCAGGTGCTGGGAGCCACTGCCCGGTCCGCCGTGAAGAAAGAGCGCCGGAACCCCATCGCTGCGGCCGATCTCTTCGACATAGATCCAATGTCCGTCGCCGACGTCGAGCATACGGGCATCGAACGGGCGCAGCGGATCTGCGGTGGAGGATCGATCGGCCATTGGGAGCAAGCATCTCGCAGGCGGCGGGAGACCAGAGCATACGGGGAACCCCTCTCGGGAATCCATCCCGATCGTGAGGCTCATTGCAGCGGACGGGCGCCGCCGTCGATGCCGGCCGGCTCGTCGACGTTGCTTTCGTCCGGCGCTTTTTTGCCGTGGGCCCGTTACAAATTGATACGCGCAGCCCCCTGATAAATTCGCGGGGCGTTCGATAGCCTCATGGCGTCTGACCGTTACCGATGGCGGCAAGCTTCACCTGTTCGGGGACCAATGGCTCGAACGGCAAGGATCTTTGCTGCCTCAGTCGTCAGGCGAAAGGCGTGTCGGTGAGCGAACGGAGATGTGGTTATGAAGTTCTCGGGCTTATTGGTGGCAGCAGCGCTGGCGCTCAGCCTTTCTGCGAGCGCAGCGCTCGCAATTTCTCCAGGCGGGCTAGGCGGGCAGCCGGCGGGTGCGACAAGCCTCGTCGAGAAAGTCCATGGCTGCCATCGCGTGTGCCGGCTCGGACCGGCAGGCTGGCACTATCATGCGGGCCCTGCGTGCATTCGCGTGGCGTGCGTTGCCAGTCCGGGCGGTCCGTGGATCTGGCATTGCGAGGGCAATGTGTGCGGATGGTGGCATCCGGCGCGGCGCGCTTGGTGGAGGTGACGCGATCGCCACTAAGGTTTTTCGACGCGTGGACAGTTCGGGCCGCATCTCGCGATGCGGCCCGAGTTGTTTCTACATGCAGCTATGCGAATTGCCCGTGCCTAGAGACCCAGGTCCGAAAGCCCCGGATGGTCCTGAGGTCGGGGGCCCTGCGGCCAGTGATACTTGCGGTCGCCGGCCGCGATCGGAAGATCATTGATGCTGGCAAAGCGAAGCCGCATCAGGCCCGCCTCGTCGAACTCCCAGTTCTCGTTGCCGTAAGAGCGGAACCAGTGGCCGCTGTCGTCGCGCCACTCATAGGCGAAGCGGACGGCGATGCGATTGTCCGCGAACGTCCAAAGCTCCTTGATAAGACGGTAGTCGAGCTCGCGCGCCCACTTGCGGGTCAGGAACGCGACGATCTGCTCGCGGCCCACCGGGAACTCGGCGCGATTTCGCCAGCGGCTGCCCTCGGTGTAGGCGAGCGAGACGCGGACAGGATCGCGCGTGTTCCAGGCGTCCTCGGCCATGCGGACCTTCTGGATTGCGGTCTCGCGTGTGAAAGGCGGCAGGGGCGGGCGGGCTTCGTTCATGGCAATGGTTCCTTGGCGGCCAATTGGTTGACTTCTCAAAGAGTACGATCCGACGTCTGGCAACACTATTTGCATGGCACGCATACGGCATGTGGCGACGTGGAACAGGACAGCCAGCCCCGGCCCGTGTATCCGATCGCAAATGGTCCCCCCTCCCCGATATGCCGGCTACGCCTTGGCCTTCTCCGGCGCGGCGCTGTTCTCGACCAAGGCCATTTTCATCAAGCTCGCCTATCAGGACCAGGTCGACGCCGCCCTGATGCTGGCCTACCGCATGATCTTCGCGCTGCCGTTCTTTGCCGTCATCGGCGCCTTGGCCTATGCGCGGAAGCGGCGGCGTGGAGAGCCTGCGACCGACGAAGAGGGCCGTGGGGCTCGCGATGCTGACCGGCTTCGTCGGCTACTACCTCGCTTCGCAATTCGACTTCGCCGGGCTCGAGTACATCACCGCGCAGCTCGAGCGGCTCGTGCTCTTCACCTATCCGCTGTTCGTCATGTTCCTCGGCGCGGTGCTCTATGGTGACCGCATCACGGCCTCGGGCGTGGCCGCCGCCGCCGTCACCTACACCGGCCTCGCGCTCGTCTTTGCCACCGACCTGCCGGATGGCGGACGGAGCACGGTCATCGGAACGGCGCTCGTGCTCTGTGCCGCGGTGACATTCGCCTTGCACCAGATCATGGCCAAGCAGTTCATGGCGCTGCTCGGCAGCGCCCTCTTTACCGCCATCTCGCTCTCGACCGCGGGCGTGCTCTGCATTCTGCATCAGGCCGTCGTCAGCGGCGGCGATTTTTCCGCCTCGCCCAGATTTCTGTGGCTGTCACTGGGATGCGCAATCGTCGCTACCGTGCTGCCGTCGTTCCTGATCAACGCCGGCCTCTCGCGCGCCTCGCCGCAGGCGGTGTCGATGATCTCGACCGTCTCGCCGATCGTCACCATCGCGCTCGCGGTCGCGATCCTGGGCGAGCCGTTTACGCTTGCTGATGCAATAGGCTCGAGCCTTGTCATTGCCGGGGTGGGACTTTTTACATGGGGGGATGTCCGGAGCATGCCGCGTACGGGTGGTAAGGCGCCAGACGTCCGCCTCAAGCAGAAAGCGGACATATGAGGGGCATCAGCATGTCCGCGTTAACTCTCCGTGGGGTCTCCAAGGAGAGCCGCCTTTTCCATAAGGCATGACACTCTTGCGTCTTCCCAAGCATGATGATCTCGGGATAAATGCTGGCGTGAAACTCGAGGAGGCAAGAGTGACCCGCACCATTCCGGCCTTTGCTGCTAGCGTTCTCGCCGCAGCGACGCTTTTTGGCTCGGACGCGGGAGCTTGCGTTTCGTGCGAGTACACGCCGGAGGTCGTCGGCAGCCCCGCGAAGCCTCAAGCGGTGAAACCCCACGTGAAGGCAGCGCCTCCCGCGAGAGAGCGCTCTTACACGAGCCGCAAGGTGCGTCACCCCGCAGAAAAGAGCGTCGTAAAGCGCGCGCCTGCCGACAAGGACGTCGAGACCGCAAAGTCCGCCGACGTCGAGACAAAAACCGAGAGCGGGACACCGGCGAGCTCGACGGCGACGTCGGCCCTGATCAAGGCGCAGACGAAGAAGGATAGTTCGAGCAACTCGACGGCGCCGACCACGGCTCCGATCGAGACGCAGACGCACAGCGAGACTGCGACCACCACGACGGCGATCGTGGCGGTTCCAGAGGCACCGCCCGCAGCGCCCAAGGTCCAGGAGCCAAAGGTGCAAGAGACCAAGGTCGAAGAGGCAAAGGCGCAGACCAAGGTCGAGGAAGCAAAGACCGAGGAGCCGAAGGCCGAAGAGGCCAAGTCCGACGATAAAGCCGGCTGCAAGAAATTCTTCCCGGCGGTCGAGCTCACTCTCATGGTGCCTTGCGAGTAGCGACCGCGTAACGGCGTTTAGGTCGTCCCTTCAGCCCTCTCTTGCTCTCGCGTCATCCGCAATGTTAGCTGCCGTGCCGGGCATTCGGGGGGAGCATATGGCAGGCGTTCCGGAATGGGTGACCTACTTCTCGATCGGTCTCTCGATCGCGGTCTTTCTCATGATCGCGTGGATCAATTTCGGGCGTCCGTGGCGGCGCAGCCGGCGGATGCGCCGGCCCTTCGACATCCATTTCAAGCAGGGCTTGCGCGGCGACGGGCCGACCGCGACCGAGCTCAAGGTGCCGGCGCACAGCACGGTGCAGCTCGACTTCCGCATGACGCCGCGCATGCATCACGTGCAGCACGAGCTGATCCTCGTGTTCGACGGCGACCCGGATCAGAAGCCGCTGCCGAAGTCGGTCGTCAACACCTTCATCAAGGAAGGCTCGGCGCGGAGCCAGGACCCGAAGACCAACGCCAACCACTACATCGATTACGACGACTGCTATCACATCAAAGCCCGTGTCGAGCACACGCGGGGGAACACTTATGCGATCGGGTTTTCTGTGCAGACGCGCGGGCCGGGGCGCTACCCCGTGCGCTTCATGGTGATGACCGAGGACGGCGAGGGCCGGTCGCGGAATGATCTTAGGCTGATCGTGGAGTGAGCGGCGGGCGCGTGTCTCAGGGCTACCCTGCGTTCCTTCGCTCACGCCGCCGGCGGATGGCGGACGCCGCGCAGCGCGGCGAACCTCGGCCAGAGTAGGTTCACGCACAGCCCGGCCATGACGAGGACGGCCGCGATCAGCTTCCAGCCTTGCAGCGGCTCGCCGAGCCACGCGGCCGAGGCGCCCATGCCGAATACGGGCACGAGAAGCGCCATCGGGGCGACGGTGGCGGCGGGATAGCGCGACAGCAGCCAGCCCCACGCGGCGTAGCCGAAGAGCGTATTGCCGATGGCCTGATAGGCCACGGCGGCCCATGTGGCCGCGTCGGCGTTCACGAGGCCGTCGCGCATGGCGGGCCAGCCCTCAAACAATAACGACAGAACGTAGAGCGGCGGGGCCGAGAACAGGCTCGCCCATACGACGTAGGACAGCATGTTCACGTTCGGCGTCGAGCGGGCGACGATGTTGCCGCCCGCCCAGCTCAGCGCCGCGAGGAGCACAAGGATGAGCCCGAGCGGCGTCGTGGTCGTGTCGGTGTGCGCCAGGATGACGACGATGCCGGAGACTGCAAGCAGCAGGGCCGCCACTTGAAAGAGCCGCACGCGGTCGCCCGTCAGGTAGACGGCGAGGCCGATGGTGAAGAAGATCTGGATCTGGATGACGAGCGACGCCAGGCCCGGCGTGATGTGGCCGCGCATGGCGATGAACAAGAGACCGAACTGCCCGGCGCCGATCAGGAGGCCGTAGGCCGCCAGATTGCGCCAAGGGACCGCCGGGCGCTCGAGAAAGAAGACAGCCGGCAGAAGCGCGCACGTAAAGCGCAACGCGGCGAACAGAAGCGGCGGCAGGTGATCGAGCCCGAGGCGGATGACGACAAAGTTTGTCCCCCACACCGCCATGACGGCAAGGGCGATCAACGCGTCGCGTAGAGTCAGGGCCGGCGAGGAAGACATCTCAGCTGGGCTTGAGGTCTGGCGGCGTGGCCTCCGTTTTGAGCGCCGCAAGCGCCTCGTCGAGACCCATCACTGTCTGGTCCTGCGAGCCGAGACGCCGGATCGAGACCTTGCGCTCCTCGGCCTCGCGCTTGCCGACGACGAGAATGACCGGGACCTTGGCGAGCGAGTGCTCGCGCACCTTGTAGTTGATCTTCTCGTTCCTCAAGTCGCTTTCGACGCGCAGGCCCGCCGCCTTGCACGCCTCGACTACCTCCTCCGCATAAGCGTCGGCGTCCGAGACGATCGGCGCTACGACGACCTGGAGCGGTGCGAGCCAGAGCGGGAAATGCCCGGCGAAGTTCTCGATCAAGACGCCCGTGAAGCGCTCGAGCGAGCCGAAGATGGCGCGGTGGATCATCACCGGCGTCTTCTTCTCGGAGTGCTCGTCGATGTAGAAGGCGCCGAGGCGGCCCGGGAGATTAAAGTCGACCTGAGTCGTGCCGCACTGCCAGTCGCGGCCGATCGCATCCTTCAGCACGTATTCGAACTTGGGACCGTAGAACGCGCCCTCGCCCGGATTGATCGACGTCTTGATATGCCCCTTGCCCCGCTCCTCGATCTTTTTAAGCACCTTGGCCATCACGGCCTCGGCGTGATCCCACTGCTCGTCGGAGCCGACGCGCTTCTCGGGGCGCGTCGAGAGCTTGACGACGATATCCTTGAAGCCGAAGTCCTCGTAGATCGAGAGCAGGAGATCGTTCACCTCGAGGCACTGCGCCTCGAGCTGGTCCTCGGTGATGAAGATGTGCGCGTCGTCCTGCGTGAAGTGGCGCACGCGGAGCAGCCCGTGCATGGCGCCCGACGGCTCGTAGCGGTGGACCTTCCCGAACTCGCCGATCTTGATCGGCAGATCGCGGTAGCTCTTGAGCCCGTGCTTGTAGATCTGGATGTGGCCCGGGCAGTTCATCGGCTTGCAGCAGAAGACGCGCTCGTCGGGAAGCTCGGTAACGAACATCATCTCGCGGTAGTTCTCCCAGTGACCGGAGAGCTCCCAGAAGTGCTTCTCCATCATGTCGGGAGAATTGACCTCGGTGTATCCGGCCTTGGCGAGGCGGCGGCGCATGTAGGCGATCAGCGTCTGAAATAGCGTCCATCCCTTCGGGTGCCAGAATACCGAGCCCGGCGCCTCCTCCTGGAAATGAAAGAGGTCCATCTCGCGCCCGAGCTTCCGGTGGTCGCGCTTCTCGGCTTCCTCGAGCTGCGTGAGATAGGCCTTGAGCTCGTCCTCCGTGTGCCAGGCGGTGCCGTAGATGCGCTGGAGCTGCGCGCCCTTGGCGTCGCCGCGCCAGTAGGCGCCGGCGAATTTCATAAGCTTGAAGGCCTTGCCGACGGCGCCGACCGAGGTCATGTGCGGGCCGCGGCAGAGATCGAGCCAAGTGCCTTGCTTATAGATCTTGAGATCCTCGCCCTCGGGGATCGCGTCGACGAGCTCGATCTTGAAGTACTCGCCTTTGTCCTTGAAGAACGCCTTCGCCTTGTCGCGACTCCAGAACTCCTTGGTGAAGGGCGCGTTCTTGGCAATGATCTCGTGCATCCTCTTCTCGATCTTCGGCAGATCGTCGGGCTCGAAGGGCTGCTGCTTGGCGAAGTCGTAGAAGAAGCCGTTCTCGATCACGGGTCCGATCGTGACCTGCGTGCCTGGCCAAAGCGATTGCACGGCCTCGGCCATGACGTGCGCGGCATCGTGGCGGATCAGCTCGAGCGCTTCGGGGTCGGTGCGGGAGACGAACTTGATGGCGGCGTCGGCCGTGATGGGGTCGGCGAGATCGGCGAGGCGGCCGTCGAGGCTCATGACCACCGTGCGCTTGGCCAGCGACGGCGAAATCGATTTGGCGACGTCGAGACCGGTGGTGCCGCTCTCGACTTGGCGCTTGGCGCCGTCCGGAAATGTCAGGGTGATTTGAGACACGTGATCCCTCCTCTCACTCTCTGCATACCAAGCAGGTAAGCGGGGTTGCGTATGGCTGCGGGCGCGCGGCGCCGCAGGGAACGAGCTTTTGCACGCGTCGGCGGGCGTTCGTCAAGCCTTGCAGGAGTCAGGTGCCCAAGTGGTTGCCGGCACGGCCAAGATTGCGCCAACTCCAACGGCCGTAACGCCAGGGGGCGAGCGGATGATGCTCGGCGCGGATGTCGGGGACGGGATCAAACCCATGCGTTCCCCAGGGGTGGCAGCGCGAAAGCCGCGAGATCGTGAGCCAGAATCCGCGCCAGGCGCCGTTCCTGTCGATGGCTTCGAGCGCGTATTCAGAGCACGTCGGCAGATGCCGGCACTCCATCCCCATCAGCGGCTTCAGCGTCCAGCGATAGACGTGGATCGGGGCCTTGAGGATTGCGCTTGAAATCCTCATGCGTAGGGCTCGCCGGATTTCGTGAAGAAGCGGAACTTGCCGTCACGCTTCTCGCCGCGCAGGTCGATATCGGGATAGGTCGCGTCCTCATCCTTGGAGCGCGTGCCGATCTCGAGATAGGTCGCAGGCGCCGCGCTTCGATTGACGAGATGATGGCCGTTGGCCTCGCCCGCGGGGAAGCCAGCGGCCATGCCGGGGCGAAGCACGCGCTCACCATCGTCGGTGACGAGCACGAGCTCGCCCTCGAGCACGTACACGAACTCGTCTTCCTTCACATGCCAGTGGCGGTGTGAGGACATGGCGCCGGGCTCGAGCGTCGTCAGGTTGACGCCGAATTGGGTGAGGCGGAGAGCATCCGTCAGCGGGCGCTTGATGCGCCCCTCGAATCCCTTGGCGAAGGGCGCCGGATAAATCGTGCCGCGGCGGCCTGGAAGCGCGCTCGGATCGTCGATGATGGGCATGAAGCTCCCCTGCTCAGATCTTGGCGGATGCGGGTGCCAGCGTGCGGGCGGCGATCTCGTCGAGGGCCTTTTCGACGGCGTCGAAAACGAGCAGTGTCGACGGCTGGCGATGCGTGTAGTCCTTGACCGGCTCGAGGAGGCCCAGGTCCGCCCAGCGTCCGTTCGGCAGCGGCCCGTTCGACTTCAGCATCTTGCGCATGGCCGCGGCGACTGAGCGGAACTCCTCGGCCGTCGTGCCGACGATCTCGCGCCCGACGATGGCTGCCGAGGCCTGGCCGAGCAGACAGGCCTTCACGGTCTGGGCGAAATCGACGATCCGCCCGTCCCTGACATTGAGGTCGATCGAGATCGTCGATCCGCAGAGCTTTGAATGGGCGCTCGCGGTCGCGTCCGGACGCTCGAGACGCTGGGATCGCGGAATGTTCGCGGCGAGCTCGAGGATGCGCAGGTTGTAGATGTCGTCCAGATCGACCATTGGCTCTCGCTTACGCAACCTTTGCCGCTACTTCAGGCCGCGAGCCCTTTTGGGGCGAGCGCGGCTTCTATATATAGGCCGCTTCGGGGCGGCTTTGGATAGCTGCCAGATGACCGCGCGCCCCGGTGGGCGGCGGCCGCACGGCGTTCCGGGTGCCTCACATGCCAGAATCCAGCTCTTCATCGTTTGCGGCACCCGGAACGCCTGCCGAGGTCGAGCAGGGCCTCGTCCTGCAGCCAAAATTCGATGCCGACGGCCTCATCGCCGCGATCGCCACGGACGCGGGCTCGGGCGAGGTCCTGATGTTCGCCTGGATGAACGCCGAGGCTCTGAGGCTCACGATCGATACCGGGACCGCTCATTTCTGGAGCCGCTCGCGAAATCGCCTTTGGAAGAAGGGCGAGGAAAGCGGCAACGTGCTCAAGGTCGTCGAAATGCGTGTCGATTGTGACCAGGATGCAGTCTGGTTGCGTGTCACAGTCGGCGGGGCAGGCGCGGCCTGCCATACCGGGGCGCGTTCGTGCTTCTACCGGCGTGTCGAGGTTGGCCGGGCCAATTGTCAACCGGCTGGTCTCACCCGCGTGCCGAAAATGTAAAGAAGCGCTAAGGTCCGCGTAAGGTTCGTGAACGAAAATTAAGCTCGCGCATTCCTTTAAGGATATGCAGCGCAACAAAGCTTTCTCGTCATTAATCACTTAGTTGGTAGCGGGGCTTTAATTCGTTTCCGATAGCCTACATTAAGAAGTGGCAGGGTCGCCGCAATCGGGGTTTAGGCCCCAGATTTGCAGTACGGGCGTCGCACCGGTCGATACCTCGGAAAGAGGGAGGCCGGAGGAGTGGAGACTGTCATGGGTCCGGGCAAGATCGGCTTGGCATTGGGGGGCGGTGCCGCCCGCGGCTGGGCGCATATCGGCGTCCTGAAGGCTTTGCTCAAAGCCGGCATAAGACCTGACATCATCGCCGGGACGTCCATCGGCGCCGTCGTCGGCGGCTGCTATGTCGCCGGGCATCTCGACGAGCTCGAGGATTTCGCGCGCGAACTCACGCGCCGGCGTGTCCTCGGCTATCTCGATTTCAACCTGACCGGCACGGGCCTCATCACCGGGCAGCGTCTCTGCCAGCGACTCGAGAAGCACCTCGGCGACTGCAAAATCGAGGATCTCAACCGGCGCTTCACGGCGGTCGCGACCGAGATCGGTACGGGCCACGAAGTGTGGCTGTCGCGGGGAAATCTCGTCGAAGCCGTGCGCGCGTCCTACGCGCTTCCCGGCGTCTTCCGCCCCGTCAAGATCGATGGCCGCTGGCTCTTCGACGGTGCGCTCGTCAATCCCATTCCGATCTCGGTGTGCCGGGCGCTGGGTGCTCGCTACGTCATCGCGGTCAACCTCAACATCGATATCTCGAGCCGCGGGACCATCTCGACGAACATCGGGGTCATGCCCGATACCGGCAGCGATGAGGCCGAACCGGAGCCGGTCACCGGCAAGAACGGCGTCGCGGTTCGCCGTCTTCTTCAGCGTCAGCTGTTCGGCAAGGGCGAGGAAGCTCCCGGCATCTCGACGGTCATGGTCGATGCCTTCAATATCGTGCAGGACCGCATCGCGCGCTCGCGTCTTGCCGGCGATCCTCCGGATTCCATGATCAGCCCGCGCCTGCACGGCATCGGACTGTTCGACTTCCACAGGGCCGATGAGCTGATCGAGCGCGGCGAGGCCGCCGCCAGTCGTGAGCTGGAAGAGCTCGGGCGGGAACTGACGCTGCGCAGGCTCAGCGAGCCGTCATCCGCCCGAGCATCGTGATGCTACGCGTCTAGCGGGAAGTGCGGCTCGTGCGAGCCGCGCCTCTGACAAGGCCTCAGCCGGTCGCGAGATAGTTGCGCATGGCGGAGACTTCCATCTGCACCTCGGCAAGATGATGCTTCACGACGTCGCCGATCGAGATGATGCCGACAAGCGCACCGTCCTCGATCACCGGCAGGTGACGGAAGCGGCCCTTGGTCATCATCTCCATGAGCTCGTCGATCGCGCTCGTCTCTTTGCACGACACGACGCTTCGCGTCATGACATCGGAAACGCTCAGGTTTAGTGCGGCCGGCCCGTGCTCGGCGACGGCGCGGATGACATCGCGCTCGGAGACGATACCGGCAACTTGGCCGTTGTCGCCGACGACGACGATCGCACCGATCTTTTTGGCGCCGAGCTTCTGCACGATGTCGAGAACCGAGGCGTCGGGCCGCGCGGTCGAAACGGCCCTCCCCTTGAGTTTGAGAATAGAATTGACGTTCATGAACGTGATCCTCCAGCGTCCCCTTGCGGCTCGAGATCTCCACGCGCCTTGTGTGCGCGTGGTACCTCGTTGCCGTCGACGAGCCCTTTTTAGCTCGCTGTTGGTCGAACCCTAATGGGGCGCGACACAGATATCGTGATGCAATCGCTAGGCCCGCGCAAGGGTTCAGTACTCTTTTGGTTGCGGGCTCGGCGCGGGGGCGTCGAAGAGACCGAATGCAAGGAGGCCAGCGATGTAGCCTCCGACGTGGGCTTCCCAGGCAATTCCTCCCGGACTTTGTGCACCGCCGAAGCCGAAGATCGCGAGCAGATTAAGCAAAATGAAGAGCGCGCTCGTCGCCAGGATGCGCCGGTCGGCCAGCGCCTCGCTGAGCGGCATGAGACGCACGCTGCGCGGGGCCTCGCGAAGCTGGCGGAAGCCGCCGTCGTCGATTGCCGAGAACATGAAGCGCATGGTCCCGCCCATGAGCCCGGCAACCGCGCCGGACGCACCGATGACCGGCGCCTCGAGGCCGGGATTGAGCAGGATGAAGGTGATCGCTCCGGCGACGCCTGTGAACACTGAGAAGGCCAAAAATCTCAGGGCGCCGACGCGTTCCGCTATGGCACCGCCGAAGGCCAGAAGCCAGGCGCTGTTGATGGCGAGGTGGAACCAGTCGCCGTGCACCAGCATGTGGGTCAGGAAAGACGTGAACTCTGCGGTCGTGCCGCCGGGCCATTCGGCCGCCCCGCCGCTGTAACGTGCCGGAACGATCGCGAGCGCGTAAACGAGCCAGGCATCGTCGTAGGGCGCGAGCAACGAGCGCGCGACATGCACGGCCGCGAGCAAGGCGATCACGCCAACGACGGCAGCCGGCACGTTGAATATGGGTTCGCTGGCGCGCACGCTCTCTCTCCTTTCGCCAGTTGCCATGACCGCTTAACGACTGCGGCGGCGCCCAGCAACCATCATTCCCGTTAACGCCTCGATGCGCGCAAAGGGCCGGATGGCACGGAAGCTGCTCTGGCCTAGAGGTGTCCGGCCCAAATGGCGTGGCCGCAGCAGCAGGTGTTCCCTTTTGCGACACTTAACCAGCATCGATCGGCATGAGGCATCCGGCACCGATATGAGACACCCGACGTCGCAGGCCCTTTATGCCTACTGGAACGAGATCCGCGGTGAGCGTATCGCGCCGCAACGGCTCGAGATTCAGCCGGCCCGCATCGGTGCGATCCTGCCTGACACCTTCATTCTCGAACGCAGCGACAGCAGAACGTTTCGCTATCGCCTGGCCGGAACGCGCGTCTGCGCGCGCTTCGGCATGGAGCTGCGCAGCCTCAACTTCCTCGATCGCTGGAGCCTCGGCGACCGTGCGATGCTCGAGGAGCATCTCGCGGCCATCACCGAGACCGGGCGCGTCGGCGTCTTCACGGGCGAGGCGCTCGCCGGCCGTAAGTCGGCCGCAACCTTCGAGATCGTCATTCTGCCCCTCGTTCACACTGGGAGCGCGATCGATCGCTTCCTCTGCGCGATCAGTCTTTTCGAGGAGCCGGAGCTGCTCGCCGCCGAGCCTATCAGCAGGATCAGGCTGGTGGCGGCAGAAGCCGTATGGCCGCGGGGCCCACAGGCGCAGAGGCAGGACGTGATGTCCGGCAGCCAGGCGCCGCTGCTTGCCCACGTGCGCAATGCACGCATCGTCCGCCAAGATCGCCGCCAGTTCCGGGTCTACGACGGCGGCCTCAGCGGGGGCGGGCAGGAAAAGCTGTAGATCACTCGTGTTCGCGGTGTGACGATCATCATTGTGCGGGCGAGTTGCATCTCGCCCGCAGGCGCCCGCGTGTGGCCATCGTGCCAAATCAGGACAAAGCGTCCGAAAACGACGCGGCAATTAGGCGTTCATTAAGTACCCCCCGGCATAGTGGCCTGGTCTGTCACGACGCACCCGTTCCTTTTTCAGGACGGAGCGTTCGTGAAGCGGTCTAGCGACCGCCATTCGCTCGGGAATTGCCCATGTCCGTGCCCTCAGCGACAACCAAGCGTAGCGCGCCCAACGCGGGCGCGACGCCTGTTGCGGACCAGGATCGCTACAAGCGGTTCGAGTTGGCGCTGCTCGGCCGTTTCATGCGCGCCAACAAGCAGGAATATCCCTGCAAGCTCAATGTTATCTCGGTCGGCGAGGCCTCGGTCAACGCGCCCGTCGAGGTCGAGCTCGGTGAGCGCATCGTCGCCTATTTCGACGAGATCGGCGGCATCGAGGGCTCAGTTGTACAGGTCTCCGAGGGCGGCTTTGCAATGGCCCTCAAGGCCACCCAGCATAAGCGGGACAAGCTCGCAGCCCAGATCACCTGGCTGATCAATAAAGACGCCATGGGCTCGCTTGCCGGCCGGCGCCACGAACGCGTTGGCATGCCTAACAAATCCTCAACGCTGAAGTTCCCGGGCGGGATCGCGGTCGACTGCCGGGTGCTCGACGTCTCGCTTTCGGGGGCCTCGATCGGCACCGAGGCGCGCCCCGCCATCGGCAGCGAGGTCACGCTCGGAAAACTCCGTTGCCGGGTCATGCGCTACCACGAGCGCGGCATCGGCGTGCAGTTCCTCGACATACCGGATCCTGAGGCCTTGCGGCGCTATTTCGGCTGAAAACGGGTGATCAAGATGTGCGTCCGAAGCAAAATTGCCAGACGTTCAGGCGGAAACCGTGGGTTGGACTTTAACCAACTTAAATTCGCTAAAATTTGGATCAATTGCTGGTGCCGCACTTCAGAGGGCCACGAGATTTCTCGGGTAACGTGGCCGCTATGAGAGGGATAGTGCTGGGTACAAGTATGATGCGTGTCACGATACGTCTTCTGGGCGTGCTCTCCTTTATTGTGGTGGCAAGTGGTGTCTCGGCGGCGGAATCCAGCCAGCCCGGCGTCAAATCTTCGCCGTTTATGAGGGTGTTCGGACCGTCGCAGCCTCCGTATGGCTTCGTGCGCTTCTGCGAGACGCGGGCGGACGATTGTGCACCGCAAAAACTCGGCGAGCGGCGCCTCGATCCGACGCCCGAGCGGTTGAGCGAGCTCGACGAGGTCAACCGCGGCGTCAATCGTGCCGTCCAGCCGGCGACCGACCTCGAAATCTATGGCGTCAGCGAATACTGGACCATCCCGGTCGATAAGGGCGACTGCGAGGACTACGCGCTCCTGAAGCAGAAGCTGCTCGAGCAGCGCGGCTGGCCGATGAGCGCTCTGCTGCTCACGGTCGTGCGCGATGAAAAAGGCGAAGGTCACGCCGTGCTGACGGTCAGGACCGCACAGGGCGACTTCATCCTCGACAACAAGGTCGACGAGGTGAGGATCTGGAACAAGTCCGGGTATCAGTTCGTGATGCGCCAGTCGTATCTCGATCCCCGGGTCTGGGTTTCACTCGACCCGTCGGAAGGGACCGTACCGGCTGCCATCGCCGGCAACCGCAGCGGGCAGTAAGCCCGCTCCTTTCCCCGATCACGCGAATACTGAGCCCGGCTTCCCACCCTGCCCCCTCCCCCACCGGGCTCGCTCTAGAGCCGGACACGCCCCCCGTGTCCGGCTCTTTTTTTGTTACCCGCGGAAGGGGCTTCAGCGCTCGAGCTTGAAGCCGGCCGCATAGCGCTTCCAGTTCGCGACGTAGCGGTCTGCGGCACCGGAAAAGCGCTTCACGTCGTCGTCGGTAAGCTGGCGCACGATCTTGCCGGGCGAGCCCAGCACCATCGACCGTGGCGGGATTTCCTTGCCCTCGGCGATGAGGGTGTTGGCGCCGATGAGGCATTCCTCGCCGATATTGGCGCCGTTGAGAATGATCGATCCGATGCCGATCAGGCTGCCGCGCCCAATCGTGCACCCGTGCAGCATCACCATATGACCAATGGTGCAGTCGGCGCCGATGTCGAGAGGAAATCCGGGGTCGGTGTGCAGGACGGAGCCTTCCTGCACGTTCGAGCGCGGGCCGATCCGGATCAGCTCGTTGTCACCGCGCAGAACGGCGCCAAACCAGACGCTTGCATCGCGGTGGATTTCGACCTTGCCGAGGACGACTGCGTTGGGCGCGACCCAGTAGGTGCCTTCGCCCGGCGTGCTGACGCGCACGCCGTCAAGCTCATAGAGCGCCATGGCCAGACCCTTTCAGCGCCCTCACGCCTCCTCGAGATCGAGCTCGAGGATCGCCATCTGGAACTGATAGGAGACCTCACCATCCTCATCCTCGCGGAAGAGCACGGCGATGAAGTCGTCGCCGACATAGACCTCTGCCGAGTCTTCCTTCTTCGGACGGGCGCGAACGGTGAGGTTCTTGGTCCCGAAGGTCTTGCGCAAGTAGGATTGCAGCTTTGCAAGTTCGTCCTTCGTCACGTGACTTCCCCTTTTGCTGATCGGATATTCAAACGGTCCGCGCGAATGCGCCTAGAGCATCGCGTAGTCGTCGGGGCCGATCGACTGATCCATGCTTCGCGCGGGCTCTGCGCAGCCCGCCGGGCCAACGACACGCGCCGGCACGCCGGCAACGGTCATGTGCGGCGGCACGTCTATGAGCACGACACTGCCGGCGGCAATGCGCGAGCAGTTGCCGACATGGATATTACCCAAGACCTTGGCGCCGGCGCCGATGAGAACGCCGGCCCCGATCTTCGGGTGCCGGTCGCCTGATTGCTTGCCGCTGCCGCCGAGCGTCACCGCATGCAGGAATGAGCAGTTGTCGCCGACAACCGCCGTCTCGCCGCAAACGAATCCCGTCGCGTGGTCGAGCATCAATCCCTTACCGAGCCGCGCCGCAGGATGGATATCGACGGCAAAGATGCGCGACGACTGGCTCTGCAGATAGAGCGCGAAGTCGTGGCGACCCTGGCGCCAGAGCTCGTGCGCGAAGCGGTACGTCACAAGAGCGTGGAAGCCCTTGAAGTAGAGCAGCGGCTCGAGATAGCGGTTGCACGCCGGATCGCGATCGAGAACGGCCGAGAGATCGGCGCGGAAGGCGGTGCCGAGCTGCGGCTGCGAGGCGAGCACGTCGACGAACGTCTGCACGATCAGACCGGCATCCACGTCGGCGTGGCCGAGGCGCTGGGCGATGCGGTGGCAGATCGCATCCTCGAGACGATCGTGGCTCATGACTGTCGCGAAGACGAACCCGGTGAGCGCCGGCTCCGCCGCCATGGCGGCTTCGGCTTCGTTGCGCAGCGTCGACCAGATCGGGTCGGACTCGATGCTGGGGTGCACCTTCTGCGCGGAGCGGTCGGGAACGGCCGTATGTCGTGTCGCTGCCATGATACGCAATCCTTGCTTCCCGCGGAGCCAGGGTGTCGCTCGCCCGGTCGATTTCGCTAGACGGCCTATCGGCGGGAGGCGCCTGCGTCAATCTAAACCAGCCCCGGCCTTCTGAATATGGCCGCCATGAGCCTGCCACGGGGCAGAGTTGCATCTCAAGCCCTCGGGCAGCAGGCCGCGTTGCGCCGCGGCGGATCGAGGGTCTACAAGGCCGTCATCAGGCTTTGCGATGGGACCATTCATGGCACAAATCACGCCGGGCGCGCCGGCGCTCAGGCTCGACATCGAGGGTCCCCTCGCCTGGATCGTCGCCGACAACGCGGCGCGCATGAACGCGTTCACGGCGGCCATGTGGGAAGCACTACCAGGCCTTGTAGCGACTGCAGAGGCCGACGAACGTGTGCGCGTCATCATCCTCAGAGGCGCCGGCACGCGCGCCTTCTCCGCCGGGGCCGACATCTCCGAGTTCGAGGCCGTGCGCACCGGGGATAAGGCCAAGGCCTACGACGCGCTCAGCGATCTCGCCTTTCGTGCGCTCGTCGGCGCGCGCAAGCCGACGATCGCCATGATCCATGGCTTCTGTCTCGGCGGCGGGCTTGGGATCGCCGCGTGCTGCGACCTGAGGATCGCCGACACCAAGGCCGAGTTTGCCATCCCCGCGGCGAAGCTCGGCATCGGCTACAACGCGCGCTGGGTGCGCCCGCTGCTCGCAATTCTGCCGCCGCCGCGTGTCAAGGAGCTGCTGTTTACCGGGCGACGGATCCCGATCGGCGAGGCGCACGGCATGGGTCTCGTCAACCGGGCCGTTGCGGAGGATGAGCTCGAGGCGGTGACGCGCGCCTTGGCGCTCGAGATCGCAGGCAATGCGCCGCTTACAGTCCATGCGGCGAAGCTTGCGATCGACGAGCTCTGGCGCCATCCCGAGGCTCCCGACACTGCATCGCTCGATGCGGCAGTCGGCGCTTGTTTCGACAGTGAGGACTACGCCGAGGGCCGGCGTGCGTTTCTCGAGAAGAGGAAGCCCGAGTTCAAGGGACGCTGACGCGAGCAAGTGGACGTTGTGTGATGTGCGTTGCCGATAGATTGTCTTCGACGTTGGCCGGCGCAGCGTATGCGCTGCTTTGCACGGCGGCGCTTGCTGCTCTCGGCGCGGACCATGCCGCGGCGGGCGATGACACGATAACTCGCCCCACAGCAAATGTGTGCTGGACGGCCGACGCCCTCAAGGGCAAGCCCGAGGAAAAGCTCGTGGTCAAAGGCGACCACCGCTTCGATCCGCCGCTGCTGCTTCCCCAACACCTTGCGAGCGAGCCAATTCCCGCCGCGCTTCGCGGCGCTATCCGCAGCGTCAAGCTGCCGCCGGGCAGGAAGCTCATCGCGCTCACGTTCGATCTCTGCGAGCAGGTCGGAGAGGTCGCGGGCTACGACGGAGCCATCTTCGACTATCTCAGGGCGAACGGCATCAAGGCGACGTTCTTTGCCGGCGGGAAATGGATGCGCTCTCACGCCCTGCGCGCGCAGCAGATCATGGCCGATCCGCTGTTCGAGGTCGGCAACCACAGCGAAGCGCACCGCAATTTGCGTCTCTTGACCGGAACGCGGCTCGACGATGAAGTCGAAGCACCGCAGCGCGCCTACGAGGCGCTTCGTGGCGACCTCGCGGCGTCGCAATGCGTCCGCGAAGGCGCGGAGAGTGAGTGGTCGCCGGCGATGCGGCTTAGCCTTTTCCGCTTCCCGTTCGGCGCCTGCAACGCCACCGCGCTCGATGCGGTCAACGATCGCGGCTTCCTCGCCATCCAATGGAACGTCTCGACGGGCGATCCCTCACCCCTGCAGTCGGCGCGCGCCATTGCCGAGACGATGGTGAGGAGAGCCAGGCCCGGCTCGATCATCATCGCCCATGCCAACGGACGCGGCTTCCACACCAGCGAAGCGCTCCCGCTCGCGATCCCGAAGCTCAAGGCCAAGGGCTTCGAATTCGTGACGGTCAGCGAGCTGCTGGCGGCCGGCACGCCGGAGATCGTGCAAGCGTGCTTCGACAGCCACCCTGGCGACACCGACAGATACGATCACCTGCTCGCGAGCCGCCATCTGAAGCCGAGCCCGTGACATGACGGTCCCGCCGTTTCTCGCCGAGCGCTACGAGCTCGAAGCCCGCGGCCGGCCCGGAGAGAAGCTCGTCATGGCGCGCATGCTTCCGGGCGAGGCAGAGGCGCTCGCGCCTGCCCTGGCAGGGATCGCCCCGTGGGCGACGTATGCTTATCCGGTATCGGCACTCTCGGCCTATCTCGGCAAGGACGAGCCCGGCGCGCCGCGGTTCTCGCTGCGTGCGGGCGACGCGCTCGCGGGCGCGGTGGGGCTGCGCCTCGATTGGCTGAGGGGACCCTATCTCCAGCTCTTGGGCTTGCTGCCCGGCTATCAGGGACGCGGATTCGGGGCGGCCGTGCTTGCCTGGATCGAGCGCGAGGCGCGCGCTGTCTCGCAGCAAAACCTCTGGGTCGTGGCTTCCGACTTCAACAGCGGAGCGCTGCGGTTCTACGAGCGCTCCGGCTTCACGCGTGTGGCGGCGCTCGAGGCGCTGGTTGCCGAGGGGCGCGACGAAATCCTGCTGCGCAAGCGCCTATAGGCGGCCTTCTTAAGCCGAGCGAAGGTTTGCCTCCGATCGCTCACGCAAGATCTCTTCAACACTGCTTGGATTTGCTTTCGAAGCAGGCGCCGTGAAGACGATCGTCGGGGTCGGAATAAGCTCTCGTTCGCAACCGTTATCCCGAGCTGACACATGATGTTTTGCGCGTCAGTATTGAGCCAAGTCAAAAGCAATCATGTATTCGAGACACACTACTGTTGCTCTCATGCCTTTTGCTTGGCTGACTTGAATGTAGAATCCTGAGCCACATGCGAATTATTGCGATGCAAAAACTTTTTCGCTTGGCGAGGAACGATTTAGCTAACTAATCTTTAACCCTTCGGCGCGGGTCCCTGCCCCGCCGATCGACGCACGATCCGCCATCGCCGGCTTGCCGGCTTAGGAGGCAACGATGGAACTTTCGATGCGACTGAATGTGCTCGCAGCACTTCTGTCATTCGGCTTCATCGCTGCAATCGTGTTCGGGATGGTCTGACGTACGAGTTCACCATCCCTGTGTGGGACAACGGTTCAGCCCCCCAGCCCGACGGTATCTCTGTCACACGCTCGGGAAGCTCATAAAAAGAAAAAGGCGCGGGATAGCTCCCGCGCCTTTCGATTTTTTCCAGTGTGCGCGCGGTGAAATTGGCGCGCGCTACTTTCTTGATGGTGTAGCCGAGGATTGCGCCGGCGAGCACGGCGTACTCGGCCGGAACCTTGCCCCACGGGATTTCAGAAAGAATGGGCAGCGTCGGGCCGAAGCTCCACAAGAGCGCGGCGATGAGCGCGACGGCGAGCGCCCAGGAGAGCGTGTGCCCGCCCGGTGTGCCGACCTCCTTCAGCACCTGCGCGGCGATAACCCCGATCAGGAAGACGACGATCGCGGCGACGATCGCGAAGACGTAGAGATGGAATGTGCCGGGGACGCTGATCTTCCCCATGAGCGCTGTAGAGCCGTACCAGCCGATGGCGATCTGCAGAAGCAGAAGAACGAGACGTCCGAGCATGTGGTGAGCCTCCCCCGATAGAGCGCGCGGGCTTCCCATCATTCCCGGCGACGCGGCAAGCTAACATGAAGATCGCTAGTGTCCGATTCCGAAGTTCGCCTGAGCAAGCCACTGGGCTCGGAGCGAACTTCGGAATCAAAGGGACACTAGAATCGTTGCTTGCTCGTGTGATTCAGATCGAGAAATTCGCTCGGGCATGTGCTGCGAGCAAGGGCGAATTTCTCGATCATCACACGAGCGGGAACGGAGGGTTTTTCTCCGATATTCACACACTTTCTGTGCCGCGATGCAGCATGTAGCCGAGTAGCGCTGCGGCAACGGGCGTGACGGTGAATAGCTCGCCCCAACCGCGCTGCTCCTCGATGTGAGGAGCAAAGAACGTCGCGGCGATGAAGTATCCCACCAGTGCGAATGCGATCGTCATCGCGAGCGTCATGAGGGTCGGCCTGCGGATCGTCTTCGCGATGCGCGAGCCGATGAGGCCGCCGATCCAGACGATGAGGCCGCTCGTTGCGGCGATGATGGGCCAGAAATAGGGACCGAGCGTCGCGTCGTTCGGCGACAGCCCGAGGGCCACGAGATAGGGCGAGGCGATCCAGGCGGACGCCCCCTGGGCCACGATCAGGTTCACGTACGGCATGCGATCTCCCCCGTGGATATCCTTGCGTGCGGTTCATGGGCGCGTCCCCGGCCCCGTGAACGGCGGGGATCATGCCACGTTCTTGACCGCGGAAACAGGATCGTAGTTGAGGACGGGGGCGAGCCAGCGCTCGGCCTCGGCGACCGTCCAGCCTTTGCGGCGCGCGTAGTCCTCGACCTGATCGCGCTCGACCTTGCCGACGCCGAAGTAGTGGCTTTGAGGGTGCGAGAAATAGAGGCCGGAGACGGAGGAGCCCGGCCACATGGCGTAGCTCTCCGTCAAGGCAATGCCCGCAGTCCTCTCCACATCCATGAGCCGCCAGAGGGTGGCCTTCTCGGTGTGGTCGGGCTGGGCCGGGTAGCCAGGCGCCGGGCGGATGCCCTGGTATTTCTCGAGGATCAGATCGTCGGTGGTGAGCTTCTCGGCCTTGGCATAGCCCCACAGCTCGCGCCGCACTCTGGCGTGCATGGCCTCGGCAAAGGCTTCGGCGAGGCGATCGGCGAGTGCCTTCAGGATGATGCGGCTGTAGTCGTCGTGTGCTTTGACGTGCGCCTTGAGGGCGGCCTCCTCGCCGATGCCGGTCGTCACGGCGAAGGTGCCAACGTAGTCGGCGAGCAGCGGACTCCTTCGGCGCGACGAAATCGGCGAGCGCCGTGTGGGCGCGATCGCGGGAAGGATCGCGGGCGATCTGCTGGCGCAGCGTGTGGAGCGTCGCGAGGCGCGTGCGCCGTCCGTCGTCCTTGAACAGCTCGATGTCGTCGCCCACGGCGTTGGCCGGCCAGAAGCCGACGACGGCATTGGCCGTCAGCCACTTCTCGGCGACGAGCCGCTTCAGCATGTCCTGCGCATCGGCGAAGAGCTTCTTGGCCTCGGCGCCGACCTTGTTGTCGGAGAGGATCGCCGGATAGCGCCCCGAGAGCTCCCAGGTCTGGAAGAAAGGCGTCCAATCGATATAGGGCACGAGCTCGGCGAGATTGTAGCTCTCGAAGGCGCGAGCGCCGAGGAACGACGGCTTCGGCGGCGTGTAGCCTTTCCAATCGATCGCGTACTTGTTGGCGCGCGCGGCCGCGAGCGTGATGCGCTGCTTCTTGGCCTCGTTGGCAAGATGGGCCTCGCGCACCTTCACGTACTCGCTGCGGATGCCCTGGATGTAGGGAGCGCTTTCGGTCTCGGAGAGAAGGTTCGAGACGACGCCCACGGCGCGGCTCGCGTCCAGGACGTAGATCGCCTGGTTGCGCTGGTAGTTGGGGCTGATCTTGACGGCCGTGTGCACGCGGCTCGTCGTGGCGCCACCGATGAGCAGCGGCACAGCGAAGCCCTCGCGCTCCATCTCGGCGGCGACGAAGCACATCTCGTCGAGCGACGGCGTGATGAGGCCGGAGAGACCGATGAGGTCGGCCTTCTCGCGCTTGGCGGTCTCCAGGATCTTGGCGGCCGGCACCATGACGCCGAGATCGATGACCTCGTAGTTGTTGCACTGGAGAACGACGCCGACGATGTTCTTGCCGATGTCGTGCACGTCGCCCTTGACGGTCGCCATGACGATCTTGCCCTTGGGGGGCATCTCGACCAACCCGGACGCGCGCTTCTCCGCTTCCAGGAAAGGTTGCAGGTAGGCAACCGCCTGCTTCATGACGCGCGCGCTCTTCACGACCTGCGGCAGGAACATCTTGCCCGCCCCGAACAGGTCGCCGACGACGTTCATGCCGGCCATCAGCGGGCCCTCGATGACATGCAGCGGCTTCGGCAGCTTCTGGCGCGCCTCTTCGGTGTCGGCCTCGATGAAATCGGTGATGCCGTGGACGAGCGAATGCGTGAGCCGCTCCTCCACCGTGCCTTCGCGCCAGGAGAGGTCCTTCTCCTTGGCCTTGGCGCCGCTGCCGTCGCCTTTGAAGCGCGGCGCGGCCTCGAGCAGCCGGTCGGTGGCGTCGGGGCGGCGGTTCAGGATCACGTCCTCGGCAAGCTCGCGCAGCTCGGCGGGGATGTCGTCGTAGAGGGTCAGCTGGCCCGCGTTGACGATGCCCATGTCCATGCCGGCCTGGATGGCATGATAGAGGAACACGGAGTGCATGGCCTCGCGCACCGGCTCGTTGCCGCGGAAGGCGAAGGAGAGGTTCGATACGCCGCCCGAGATATGAACGAGCGGCATCTTCTCCTTGATCTGGCGCGCGGCCTCGATGAAGGCGATGCCGTAACCGTTGTGCTCCTCGATGCCGGTGGCGACGGCGAAGATGTTGGGATCGAAGATGATGTCCTCGGGCGGAAAGCCGACCTTCTCGGTCAAGAGCTTGTAGGCGCGCTCGCAGATCGAGACCTTGCGCTCGACGGTGTCGGCCTGGCCCTGCTCGTCGAAGGCCATGACGACGACGGCGGCGCCGTAGCGCAGCACCTTCTTGGCGTGCTCGAGGAACGGGCCCTCGCCTTCCTTCATGGAGATCGAGTTGACGATCGCCTTGCCCTGCACGCACTTGAGGCCCGCCTCGATGACGCTCCACTTCGAGCTGTCGATCATGAGGGGCACGCGCGAGATGTCAGGCTCGGAGGCGATGAGGTTCAGGAACGTCGCCATCGCCTTCTCGCTGTCGAGCAGCCCCTCGTCCATGTTGACGTCGAGGATCATGGCGCCGGCTTCGACCTGCTGGCGCGCCACCGCGAGCGCGGCCGGGTAGTCGTTGGCCTCGATGAGCTTCCTAAACTTCGCCGAGCCGGTGACGTTGGTCCGCTCGCCGACGTTGATGAAGGATTGCGCTGCGCTGGTGGTGGTCATTTGTTGTCTGCAATCCTGTTGTGTTCCAGTTCGTCATCGAGTCCCTCACCCGCCCCTTGGGCATCCTCTCCCGTCCCGGGAGAGGAAAGTGCGGCATTTCCTTCTCCCTCGGGGAGAAGGTGCCCCGTCGAGCCGAAGGCTCGCCTGCGGCGAGACGGGGCGGATGAGGGGCTTATGCGACTCGTGGCAATCGCCATGATTTGATCGAGCACACCGTCCATATTGGTTTTGAGGTCGACGTTCCAGACGCGAAGGACCTTATAACCGAGCGCAATGAGATGCTGCGTTCGCAAGCGATCCAATTCGACCGTAGCTGGGTCCGCATGTTGAGAGCCGTCGAGCTCCACGATGAGCTCCGCGGCTTCGCAAAGAAAGTCAGCGACGTACGGACCACAGGGCGCTTGTCTCCGAAATTTCAGTCCATTGAGGCGGCGGTCGCTGCAACCGCGACCAGAGGCGGCGTTCGTCCTCGGTCTGATCGCGGCGCAAAAGGCGCGCGTTTTGTGTAAGCCGGCCCACCATTGCGCTTGCGGCAAGCCCCCTCACCCTAGCCCTCTCCCGTCATGGCGAAGCCATGCTTCGCATGGACGGGGAGAGGGAATGTGCCAGCTCGCCGACGTTGATGAAGGACTGCGCTGCGGAAGATGTCATCAAGTCGGATTCCGTTTTGAATTGGCGGGGGACAGACGTGTGAGCTGGCTTCATGCGAAGGCGAGCCAGCCCTTGATAGCAAGTCCGCGGAAAATGGGCGTAAGGCGTTCAAATCCTGCGCTCGTCAACAGTTCCTCTTGACGCTCCGCCGAAACCACCGCGACCTTTTTGAAGTTCTGTGCATTGCTCTCGGCAACCTCTTCTGCGACGCCATTGCGGACGGCATGCCGCTTCCAGATGCGCCGCAGGAGCTCGGTCTGGGCTTCGCCGGCAACTCCGACACCGTCAACGATCGCGAGAGGCGCGCCGGGCTTCAACCGCCTGCGGATAGCATTGAAGAACGCCAGCTTCGCCCCATCGTCCGGAACAAAATGCGCGGTGAGGATACACGTGGCAGCGTCGAAATCGTTTTCATCGAGGTCCTCGATACTCATCGTATGCACTTGGCTACGGGCACCGACTGGCGTTTCAGCAAGGCGCCGGCGAGCCAATTCGACCATGGGCTGATAAGTATCTACGCCGACGAACGACCATTTCGGGTTATTCAGGCCAAGGCGCAAGATTTCCTCACCCCCGCCAGCTCCGACGACCAAAATTCTGACCGTGCCTTCCGGGAGGAGTTCGAGAAGCGACGCTTCGACTATGGCGAAGATTGCCCGCCGGCCGGGAATGAATTGTTCGGCCAGCGTCGCGTAGTCATCGAGATCGGGAAGGTTCAGGTCCTCAAACTTCATCGCTGTCATGGGTCACCCATGCACGAAGGGCTCGAGGCCGGAGAGGCGCATCTTCGGCTCGAGCTTCGGGATCGGGCGCGGTTTCTCCTTCGCCACATGCTCGGCGATGTGGCGGATGTGATCGGGTGTCGAGCCGCAGCAGCCGCCGACGATGTTGACGATGCCGTCATGGGCCCAGGGCTCGATCGCGCAGGCCATGTCGTCCGGCGTCTCGTCGTACTCGCCCATGGCATTCGGCAGACCCGCATTCGGATAGGCCGAGATGCGCGTCTCGGCGACGTGCGAAAGCTCGGCCAGATAGGGGCGCATCAGCTCGGCGCCGAGTGCGCAGTTCAAGCCGATCGAGAACGGCTTCAGGTGGCGCATGGAATACCAGAAGGCTTCCGCCGTCTGGCCGGAGAGGGTGCGCCCCGAGCGGTCGGTGATGGTGCCTGAGACCATGATCGGCAGCTCGACGTCTTTCTCCTCGAACACCTCCAGCGTCGCGACGCCTGCCGCTTTGGCATTGAGCGTATCAAAGATGGTCTCGATCAGGATGATGTCCGAGCCGCCCTCAATCAGTCCGCGCACCTGCTCCTTGTAGGCCTCGCGCAGCTCGTCGAAGGTCACGTTGCGGAAACCAGGGTCGCTGACCTTAGGCGAGATCGAGGCGGTGCGGTTCGTCGGGCCGACCGCGCCGGCGACGAAGCGCGGCTTCGCCGGGTTCGCTTTGTTGTACTTGTCGGCTGCCGCGCGGGCGAGCTTCGCCGCCGCGACGTTGATCTCGATGCGACAGCTCCTCCATGCCGTAGTCGGCCATGGAGATGCGCTGGGCGTTGAAGGTGTTGGTCTCGATGATGTCGGCGCCGGCGTCGAGATACGGCCTCGTGGATGTCCTGGATGATCGTCGGGCTGCGTCAGCACCAGGAGATCGTTGTTGCCCTTGACGTCGCGCTTCCAATCCTTGAAGCGCGCGCCGCGGTAGCCTGCCTCGTCGAGCTTGTGGCGCTGGATCATGGTGCCCATGGCGCCGTCGATGATGAGGATGCGCTCGGCAGCAGCCTTCTCCAAAGCCGTCCCAACTGGCGATTTTCTTCATGTTCTTTCGCTCACGGTTGCGCGACGCTGCTCAAGAGGTGCCGCCTTGAGGGGCCGCAAGCCCAGCAAGTGGCAGATCGCGTAGACGAGATCGGCGCGGTTCAGGGTGTAGAAGTGGAACGTCTTCACGCCCTCGTCGACGAGACCCATCACCTGTTCGGTGGCCGCTGCCGCGGCGACGAGGTGGGTCGTCGCCGGATCGTCGTCAAGCCCTTCGAAGCGGCGGGCGAGCCAGGCCGGCACGCTGGCACCGGCCTTGACGGCGAAGCCTGCGACTTGGCGGAAGTTATGAATGGGGACGATGCCCGGCGTGATCGGCACCCAGATGCCGGCCGCGCGCGCCCGCTCGAGAAAGCGCAAGTAGTGCGCGTTGTCGAAACCGAACTGGGTGATGATGCGGTCGGCGCCGGCGTCCACCTTGGCCTTGAGGTTGTCCATGTCGGCCTGCAGCGACGCGCTCTCGGGATGCTTCTCGGGATAGCCGGCGACCGAGATCTCGAAGTTGGCGATCTTCTTCAGCCCCTGGACGAGGTGGGCCGCATTGACGTAGCCGCCGGGAGTGGGTGCATACTTCGCCCCGACGCCGCCGGGCGGATCGCCGCGGAGCGCGACGATGTGGCGGACGCCAGATTCCCAGTAGTCACGCGCGACCTCGTCCACATCGCTCGAGGTAGCGTCGACACAGGTCAGATGGGCCGCCGGTCGCAGCGCCGTCTCGTTGATGAGGCGTGCGACCGTGTTGTGGGTGCGCTCACGCGTCGAGCCGCCCGCGCCGTAGGTGACGGACACGAACTCGGGGCAGAGCGGCGCAAGCCGCTTGATCGACGCCCAGAGCGCCTCCTCCATCTTGTCACTCTTCGGGGGGAAGAACTCGAACGAGACGGCGATCTCGCCCGCGCCCAGGAGCCTGCTTTTTCTTTCGCCTTCGGGGGCCATCAGCGCATCCTCTCCAGTTGGCGGGATTGCTCTGTTGCAGTTCCCTTGTTCATTTCTTCGTTGCTCGCCCGCGGACGTTCGGCCAGCCAGAGGGAAACGGTGAGCTTCTGGCCCTCCTCGCCGGCGCGCGGAGCGAGGTTGCGGTCCTCGATCGAGCCAAGTCCGGCGTCGCGAAGCCACTCGCTGACCTGGGCGCCGGCAAAGCCGAGGCGCTTGTGAGCGTGGTTCTGGCGCAGCTCCTCGAGATCATGCGGCGCGAAGTCGGCGATCAAGAGCCGGCCGCCCGGAGCGAGAATGCGCGCCGCCTCGCGAATGGCGAGGGCGGGCTCGGTAAGATAGTGCAGGACCTGGTGCATGACCACGGCATCGGCGACGCCGTCGGCGAGCGCCAGGTCATAGATGTCGCCATGGCGTACGTCGGCATTGGCGAGGCCCGCCTTGTCGAGCTTGCTTCGCGCATAGGCGAGCATGGGCTGGTTCACGTCGAGCCCAAGCCCCCGCTCGTAGCGCGGCGCAAAGAGCTCGAGCATGCGCCCTGTTCCGGTGCCGAGATCGACGAGCATTGGGAAGGGCCCGGGTCCCAGCGCCTCGCGCATGGCGGCCTCGACCTCCTCCTCGGCAACGTAGAGAGCGCGAATGCGGTCCCAGTCGGCGGCATGCTTGCGGAAGTAGGCCTGGGCCGCGGCCTCGCGCTCGCGTTTCAATGCTTCGGCCCGCTCCGCGTCGCGGCAGACGACGGCGTCGGTCGTATCGACGGCTTCAAGCAAGCGTCGCGCGAGCCTGCCGCCGTCGGAGCGGTCGGAGACATGGAAATAGACCCAGCTCCCCTCGCGGAAGCGCTCGATCAGTCCCGCTTCTGCGAGAAGCTTCAGGTGACGGCTGATGCGCGGCTGGCTTTGTCCCAGGATCTGCGTCAGGTCCTTGACGTTGAGCTCGCCCGAGGCCAGCAGCAGCAGGATTCGGAGCCGTGTGGGCTCGGCCGCAGCCTTGAGGGCGGTGACGAGCTGTGGCGTGTCGAGGGCGAAGGTCATCTGCAATCCTTTGCAGGAAAACATATAAAGATATGTTTATGTGTCAAGGCAAATATTGAGTGGCCAACGAGATGTTAACCATCTCTTCGAGTTGGCCATCGTGGTTAACTGGTCAGTAAGCGGATCGGCGTAGCTTGCGTCCCCATTCTCGCTGCTACTTGCCGGGGGGCGCATGCATTTGGTCAGAGTCGAGACTGGTCCGACGACGCATCAAACGGATTCATTTTTGCTTTCACTGGAGCAGACGGCCTCGCGGTCGTCGCCAGTGTTGATGATTGCGGTCCTGTTGCCTCTCGGCCTCGCGATCCTGTTGCCGTTTGGGCTTGTCCTGCAGCATCTTGCGCTCGATCCAGCGACTCGAGCCGTCTTGGCCGATCGGCCGGAGGCCGGGATCCAGCTTCTTTTTGCGCTTGCCGTCCTGGGCTCGCTTCTCTGGTGGCCGCTCGTGCACTTCGCGCGGTCGCTCACGCAGGGACGCTCGATCACCGTTGAACGGGGCATGGTTGTTGTCGTCGAGCGCGGCCTCTTCGGCGTCGAGCGCTGGAGCGAGCCGGTCGCCAATTACGCCGGCATCGCGCATCAGGTCCGGACCTCGCTGTCGGGGCTGCGGCATGAGCTTATGCTCGTTCATCGCGATCCGGCCCGCTCGGTGCTTCTGGCGGTCGCGAATCGGATCCATCAGGGAGAAGTCGACCGCGTCGCTCATCTTCTTGATCTTGCCGAAATTCCGTCGCGTGAGGCCTATAGGCTGTCGCTGATGCGTGGGATCTTTGGTCCCGCGGAGCCCCAGCCGCGGCTGGGTGCGGCACGGACGTAGCCCCGAATTCGCTTGGGGTAGCCCTTTGACTGGGGCGCGCGCACGTGCTGAATTTACGGCGCGCGAACCGGCTTCTGCTTTTCCCAGAACGGCCGCGCGGGAGACGCAAGAAGCCGGGAGCAACTCTCAGATGTTGACGAATTTCCCTGTGCGCTCATCGATGCGTGGTCCCATCGGCGGACTCGGCGCACTCGTGGGCATGGTTCTTACGCTCGCCTTGAGTACAAGCGCTGTGCGTGCGGAGTCACCTTCCGCCTACATGCAGCGCGTCGCGAACGAGCTCATCGCTGCTTCGAAATCCGGGGGCGAGGCTGCCTTCGCGACCGTCATCCGCAGTCATGCCGACGTGCCGTCGATCGGTCTCTCGGCGCTCGGATCCTATGCGCAGAGCCTGCCCAAGACGGATCGTCCGGCCTACTACAACGGGATGATCAATTTCATCGCGCGCTACGCGTCGAAGGAAGCGCCGAACCACCCGGTCGCGAAGGCGGTGATGGTCGGGCAGTCCACGGAGACGGCAGGCGGCGCCTACGTCGACAGCCGTGTGACACTTAAGACCGGCGACGTCTACGATGTGCGCTGGCGCCTCGTGAGGCGCGGATCCGCCTTCAAGGTGCGGGAAGCGGAAATCATCGGATTCGAGATGACGTCGTTCCTCAACACGCTGTTCCAGAACTACATCTCCGACAACGGCGGCAATCCGCGCGTCCTCGTCATCGCGCTCAATCGCTAGGGCAATGGCACGTCTGGCCTGTGCGCGGCGGCAGCTCCGCTAGTTCTGGCGAGCTGCCGTTCGATGCGCTACGCCAGTCCTTGGCATAGAGCGGCAGCGTGCCGTTCTGGAAAGCGCGGGCGTCGAAGAAGCGAAGCTCCCTGTCGAACGTAACGCTCGGCGGGGCGCCATGGCCCAGCAGCTTGAGGCCGCCCCCCTCCTCCGCCTGCTCGAGGGTCAGCTTGAAGTTGTAGGGCCCGGTCTCGCGAATGAGCTGCTCCGGCTTCTCCTCCTCGCCGCGCGTGTAGAACAATACCTGCTCGGTGCGGCTCGTGCGGCCGGCGAGCGAAATGGGTGCGAACGGGTCATAGGCGCCCGAGCGCGTCTTCTCCATGGTCCAGCGACCGAAATCGGCGGCATAGAAGCGCTTGGTCGCGTTGGTTTTCGGGTCGGTGACCGCAAGCTCCATGGAGAGCACGGTCGCCGTGCGCGCGCCCTCGTTGGTCAGCGTGACAGGGACGGCGATGGCCTCGAAATTCGAGTTCTGATAGGGCGACGTGTATTGGATGACGGGCGGCACGAAGATGCGCACGTCGGCCTCTCTGAGCGATGTCTCCCAAAGGCTATAGCCCGAGAAGGCAAGGGCTACCGCGGATAAAATCGCCGCAAAACGTCCGCCTTCGAGGCCTACCAACCCCTGCGTCGCAATCTCCGCAGGATTGTTGATGCTGCCGCGTCCGCCAAGCCAGCCCATTTTCATTCCCCTGACGCAATACAAGACTGGGCTGCATCAGCGCCGCGGATTTGGGCATGGCCAAGGCGGTCGGAGCCGCGACCGGCTCGTCAGCCGGCAACCAGGCGTGGCATAATGAGAAAGTGGACGCGTACCCCTTGCGATGCATCAAGGCCGTCATCCAGGCATCGCATGGTAGCTTGCAGCGCATGAATATTTGAGGGCCAGCGTATGCAGAAGCCGCTCGAGCGTCACGAGATCGCGGGTGCCCGTCTCTGGCGTCAGACGCTCGACAGCGCGCGATCGGTGCGCCCGCTTCATCTGGCAGCCGCCGTGATCGCGATCGCAGCAGCGATCTGGTCCTGGCGCGCATTTCGCGGCCCGGAGGTGACGTTCGTTGCGCCGGCTCGCGGAACCGCGGTCGAGATCGTCTACGCGACGGGCGCCGTCGAGCCTGTGCGCTGGGCCAAGGTGGCAAGCGTCATTCGCGACCGGATCGTCGAGATCTGCGACTGCGAAGGCAAGGCCGTCACCAAGAACGAGGTGCTCGCCCGCCTCGACGACAAGGAGCAGCGGGCGCTGCTCGAGGAGCTCCGGGCACGCGAGGAATTCGCCAAGAAGGAGCTGGAGCGGCAGGCCGACCTCGTGGGCCGCGGGGTCGCGACGCCGCAGGCACACGAAAAGGTGTCGATGGAGCTGCGCACGGTCCAGGCGCTGATTTTGGCTCAGATGGAGAAGCTCGACGACCGCACCATCAGCGCGCCCATCGACGGCGTGGTCCTGCGCCGCGATGGAGAAGTAGGCGAGATCGCGGAAGCGGGGCAGATCCTGTTCCGCATCGGCGTGCTGAGGCCCCTGCAGGTGGTGGCTGAGGTCAACGAGGAGGACATTCTCCGGGTCGCCGTCGGACAGACGGTGCTTCTGCGCACAGACGCATTCTCGGGCCAGCGGCTCGAGGGCACGGTGCGCGAGATCACGCCCATGGGCGATCCGGTCGCCAAGACCTATCGCATCAAGGTGGCGCTTCCCGACGATACGCCGTTGAAGCCCGGCATGAGCCTCGAGGCCAATGTCATCACGCGCGAGAAGCCCGGGGCGCTGCTCGTCCCGGCCGATGCCGTGCAGGGCACGACGGTCTTTGTGGTCGAGGGAAGCCGGCTCACGAAGCGTCCCGTCGAGATCGGCATTCGCGGCACGCGCGCGGTCGAGATCCTGGCGGGCGTCACGGAGAACGATCGCATCGTCTCGCCTGCCATCACGGGCCTTGCCGACGGACAGCGCGCGCATGCCGTCAAGAGGCCCGAGCCGAGCCCATGAACCTCGTTCTCGACGTGGCGTGGACGCATGTCAGGAGCCGGGCCCGGCAGACGTTCGTGGCGATGGCCGGCGTCGCGACGGGCGTCGGCTTCTCGATCATGATGGCCGCGCTGATGCAGGGCTCGCAGAACGATTTCATCAGGCAGCTCGTCAACGCGCTTCCGCACATCACGGTCTCCGACGAGCGACGCGTGCCCCCGCTGCAGCCGGCAGAGGCGGCATACGAGGCGGCGCAGATCTATGGCCTCACGCCGGAGGCGCGAAGGCGCGGCATCAAGAACCCGCTCGCCACCATGGCATCCCTCGAGGCGTGGCTTCCGGGAGCCGTGGGACCGTCGGTCAACGTGCAAGGGATCATTCGCTATGCGTCGCGCGATGTCGGGACCACCATCTTCGGCATCGATCCCTTCCGTGAGCCCAAGGTCTCGGATCTCGCCAAGCAGATGCGGGCGGGCACGCTGCGATCGCTTTTCACGGCGACCAACGCCATCATTCTCGGCGACCGGCTGGCGGAGAAGATCGGGGCGAGGATCGGCGCCAACATCACGGTTCAGACGAGCGAAGGAGCGCGCATCAACGCGCAGGTTGTCGGCATGTTCCATGCCGGCGTGCGCTCAGTGGATGAGGGAACGGCTTACGTGCTGGTGCGCACCGCGCAGATTCTCGCCCGGCAGACGGGTCTCGTAAACGAGCTGCGCGTGCGTGTCGCCGATCCGATGGCAGCGCGAGACATCTCGACGCGGATCGAGAGCGAGACCGGCTACAAATCGGTCTCCTGGCAGGAGGCGAATGAGGACCTGCTCTCGAGCTTCGTCATCCGCAACGTCATCATGTACACGATCGTGGGCGCGATCCTGCTGGTGGCGAGCTTCGGCACCTACAATATCATCTCGACGATCACGCACGAGAAGGCGCGCGACATCGCCATCATGAAGTCGCTTGGGCTCTCGGAGCGCACGGTGCGCGGGATCTTCGTCATCGAGGCGCTCCTGATCGGCTTTGCCGGCGGCGCGATCGGTTTCCTCTTCGGCTACCTTCTGTGCCTGGCGCTCGGCTCCGTCGAGTTCAAAAGCCCCTTCATGGACGCGACCCGCATACCGCTCGCCTATTCGGCATGGCACTACGCAATAGCCATGGCCGTCGCGCTCGGCTCGTCGTTCGCGGCCGGGTTCATGCCGGCACGCAAGGCGGCGCGGATGCACCCCGTCGAGATCATCCGGGGGGCGACATGAGCGCTGGCGGACCTCCCCTCATCGAAGCGCGCGGCGTGACGCGCATCCTGCCCGGCATCGTGCCGACGACGCTCGTCCATGACATCGACCTTGCGATCGGGCTCAACGAGTTCGTCGCGGTGACGGGGCCTTCGGGCTCGGGCAAGTCGTCGCTCCTCTATCTCCTCGGCCTCCTCGACATGCCGACCGAGGGCGAGGTGCTGATCCGCGGCAAGGCGACAGCGCACATGAGCGAGGAGGAGCGCGCGCTGGTGCGCCTCACGGAGCTCGGGTTCGTGTTCCAGTTCCACTTCCTGCTGCCCGAGTTCTCGGCGCTCGACAACATCACGATGCCGATGCGGGCGCTCGGACGACTGTCGCGCGAGGAGATGCGGGAGCGCGCGCTATTTCTCCTGGCCTCGCTCGGCATGGGCGAGCATGCGCACAAGCGGCCCGACCAGCTCTCGGGCGGACAGCGCCAACGGGTGGCGGTGGCGCGGGCGCTCGCCAACGACCCGCCGCTCATTCTCGCCGACGAGCCGACGGGGTCGCTCGATTCCAAGTCGAGCGAGCAGGTGTTCCTGATCCTGCGCGATCTCGTCGACCGCCACGGCAAGACCGTGGTTGCCGTGACGCACGATCTCGGCCTCGCTGCGCGCATGGACCGGCAGATCCAGCTCATGGACGGCGGTATCGTGTCCGACAGCGCGCCGCGGCGCGAAGTGGCGACTAGCCCTTCCTGAGCGCTGCGACGCGGCCTCGCCGCTCACCGTTTGCGGGCGATCTTGAAGCCATTGTCGATCACCTCGAAGCCAAGCGGCGGGTAGTAGCTCATGGCCTCGGGCGCGGCGAGCAGCATGAGCGAGACCTCGTCGCCGATGGCGGCCTGCGTGTGCCGGATCAGCTCGCGGCCGATGCCGCGGCGCTGGAACTCGGGCTCGACCGCAAGGTCGGAGAGATAGCAGCAGTAGCTCCAGTCGGTGATCGATCGGGCGAGGCCGACAAGGCGGCCACCGGCCCAAGCAGAGATGGTGAGGCTGGCGTTGGCGAACATGCGCTCGATGCGGTCGGGGTCGTCCGTCGGGCGGCGGATCCCCGAAGATTCGAGCACGCGAATGATGTCGCCCGTCTCGAGCGAAACATTGCGCCGGTAGTCGATCTCGTGGGTCATCGCGATCCGATCCCCGCGGCTCGAGGCGGCCGCTCAGGAGCCCTGCTTACGGATTTGTATAGGCGGCGTCACTTGTTCCGGTGTGCGGCGGCTCCGACGTCTTCGTCAAGGCAATCCGGGAGGATTCCATGACCAAAGTTGCTTACGCACTCGCGGCGCTCTGCCTCATGACCGGCACGGCGCTCGCCGACGAGTCCTGCAAGGGCCAGTCGGACGCAAAGAACCTGCACGGCGCGGCTCAGACCAGCTTCATGACCAAGTGCGAGAAGGACGCCAAGGCCAAGTGCGGCAGCGACGCCAAGGCCAAGGGCCTGCATGGCGCCGCGGCGACGAGCTTCACGACCAAGTGCGTCAAGGACGCGACCGGCGCTTGAGCCACGCGGCCGAAGACGCCTAGGGAATCTTCCCGCGTCAGCACTTTGACCGTCGTTCTTAGAACGGTCAGGGAGAGAGTGGGTGCGCGCGCGCCGCGGATGGGCTAGATAGCTCCCGCATCGCGTTCGCAGCAAAGGAAAAGCCGGATGTCCGTTCTCTCTCGTGCCCCTGCCCTCGCCGTCATCGCCCTCGCCGCGCTTCTCGCCGGCGGAATGGCGGCCCGCGTCGAAGCCGCCGGCCAGGAGGTCACGACGGCGTCGGGTCTCAAGATCATCGACACCAAGGTCGGCGACGGAGCGGCACCCAAGACCGGCCAGAACTGCGTCATGCATTACACGGGCTGGCTCTTTAACGACGGCGTCAAGGGCGAGAAGTTCGACAGCTCCGTCGATCGCGGGCAGCCGTTCACGTTCGCCATCGGCACCGGCCAGGTGATCCAGGGTTGGGACGAAGGCGTCGCCTCGATGAAGGTCGGCGGCAAGCGCACGCTCATCATTCCGCCCGAGCTCGGCTACGGCGCGCGCGGGGCCGGCGGCGTCATTCCTCCGAATGCGACGCTCATCTTCGACGTCGAGCTGCTCGACGTGAAGTAGCGGCGACGACGCCGAAAGCTGACGGCCAGGCGCATCGGCCACGCAAGGAAAAATCAGCGTCGCTGCGGCTCTCGTGGCGATGCTTCGGCGACCTCCGTGGGACACGCCGCATGGCTGCGGACTGTTGGTCAGCTCCCTGAGCATCGCACTGCTGTCGCAGTAGTGCGTGAGGCTTCCTGATAACGGGAAGCTTTTTTTGCCCAGAAAAGTTCCCTCCCTGCCATCCGAAAAAATTGGAAATGGCGGAAACTGCGTCCCAACAAATTAGAGAAATAATGTTGGGGAGGCGAAGAAGTGCTGCCTGATCAGGGGCGAGAGCACATGCGTTGAGGCGCTGACCGCACAAGGCGGCGCAACGCGAGAGAAGCTCACAGAAACATAAACATCGAAGCAAGCGCGTCTTTGCGCGGCAGCAGACGTGCGCCGTTCGCGTTTGCGGACCGCGGACGCATGGGCGCGGCAACGCCATCGGTTCTACACGGCGAGAAACCTAACTAGGGAGAGAAATAATGGTTCGGAAATTACGTAACTTTTCTGAATTGGGCGGACGTCCAAAGGCGCTCCGCCGAACTCTATTGCTTTGCTCATTGCTTGCGATGGGACTCGCTTCGGGGCCAGCGCTTGCGCATGGCGACGGTGACGACGACGGTCCGGTTGTCCGAACTGCCGAAGGCGCCGTCCGCGGGTTCACGAAGAACGGCGTGAACACTTTCCTCGGCATCCCCTATGCCGCGCCGCCTGTCGGCAATCTGCGCTGGAGGCCTCCGCAGCCCGTCCAGAAATGGCGGGACACGCTCGACGCAACGAAGTACGCGAATACGTGTCCGCAGGTGACCGAGCTTGGAGCCTTTGCAGGACCGACGAGCGTCACCGAGGACTGCCTCTATCTCAACGTCTTCACGACCGGCGGCAGTCATAAGGGCAAGAAGCCGGTCTTCGTCTGGATTCACGGCGGCGGCAACGTCGACGGCGAGTCAAACGACTACGACGGCAGCAAGCTCGCCACAGGCGGCCCTTACGGGACCGACACCGTCGTCGTCGTCATGAACTACCGCATGGGTCTCTTCGGATTCCTGTCGCATCCGGCACTCAATACCGAGGGCCACCCGTATGGCAACTACGGCATCCTCGACATCCAGGCCGTGCTCAAGTGGGTGCAGCGCAATATCGAGGCGTTCGGCGGCGACCCCAATACAGTGCTGCTCGGCGGTCAATCGGCTGGTGCACAAGACACGGCCGCGAACATGTTCTCGCCTGGTGCCAAGAATTTGTTCCACCGGGCGCTATTGCAGAGCTCGCCCACGGCCACTCTGACACCGGGCTCCGTCGCGCTGACGCGGGGCACCAACTTCGCGACGATCGGTGCCGGCTGCCCCGGCTCTGATGCCGCGGCGGCCACATGCCTACGCAAGCTGACGGCTGAACGTATCCTCCAGCTCCAGGGAACGCCCAATGCCAACGGTCCGTACATAACCGGTCCGCATGTGGACGGAGCGATCATTCCGATCGGAGCCGAGCAAGCGTGGTCGAGCGGGCAGTACAATAAGATGCCGGTTATGGGCGGCAACGTTCAGGACGAAGGCAATTTCGGCATCAGCATCACGCAGTACTTCTCCGGTCCGCCGCAGGTTCCTCTGACGGCAGCACAGGTCACGACCAACGTGACAAATGCCTATTCCGGAAATGCCGGCCCCGGCGGAACGCCCCCGGCGTATCCAGCAGGGACCGTCGACGCCGTTCTGGCTCACTATCCGTTGGGAGACGATCCGCAGGCGGTCTACAACAGAATCACCACGGATCCCGGCGCGTGCCGTTCGCTGCATGTCGTCAGACTGTGGGCCCAGAAAGTGCCGGCGTACATGTATCAGTTCAACTACCGCGGGGCGCCGTACTACTTCCCCAAGATGACCGGCTTCGCTGCACTCGCAGCCCACACGATCGACATCCCGTTCCTGTTCCCGAATTGGCATGGCGGACAGTTGGGCGTGAATCTGGACCAGGCGAGCGGCATGCCCCGCGAGCTCAATGGTCCGGAGACTGCGCTGTCCGACAAGCTGGCGGCGGCTTGGACAAACTTCGCCAAGACCGGCAACCCGAACGGATCGGGCGATTCGCCGTGGCCGAAGTTTACGACGACTTCCCAGAGGCTGCTCTCGCAGAACGTTCCGTCATTGTCCGTCAAGTCGGCAGCGGAATATGCGGCCTACCATCAGTGTGGGTTCTGGGACACCATTCTCGTCTACTGAGACGATCTGGCAGCGGATGAAAATCCAATGGAGTGGCGCTTTCTCGGCGCCACTCCATCCGTTTGTTTTCTGCAGCGCGAATAACATCGACTAGAGGACAACTCAGCAAAATTTCCTCACATGCCTACGAGTGATGCACTATGATTAAATCAGAGGCGCGCTCCGATGCATCAGACGCGGAGCACATAGGGTTGCAGCCTGGGGACGGTTCAATGCCCTTGCAAGAAGCCGCAGCTGGCCTCGAAAATTCTCGCGCGCATGTGAATTGCGACGTCCACGTTTGGGATACCCAATATTATCCCGCGAGCAAGGCCTTCAATATTTTTCGTGACGGCATCTGCAGCACGTTTATGCCGTGGTCGCCCGAGTTCAACTCCGATCACGATTTCGGCGCGCGTATCGAGGGCATCGCATTCGACGAAGGATCAATCGGCCGCGTGCGCATGTCTCCGCTCGTGACGACGCGCACCAAAACCAACATCGCGAGCTCGAGCGTCGACGGGTACTACGCCAATTTCGTTCTGTCGGGCGAGCTCAAGGTCGAGCAATCCGGCCGCTGCAATATCGCGAAGCCCGGTGATCTCGTCATTTACGATACGTCGCTGCCGGTGACGGCGACCGGCCGGCCCGATTCCCAGTACGAAGACTTGTCGTTCCTGATCAACAAGAGCAGCTTTTCGGAAGTTGCAGATGCCGGCAAGCTGTTCGGGAACCGCCTTCTCGTGCGCGACAGCATCATAAGTCCCCTCGCGAGCTGCCTGGCGCTGCTGTCGGACAATATTCTCTCCGCAACCCGTGAGGAAGCCAACGCGCTGTTCGACGCCTTCGTGGCGTTGCTGCCACTTGCGGCGCGTGGCTTTTCCAAGGGGACAATCGATGGCGTCGAGGAAGCGCGAACCCGGTACCTGCGGCGTGAGATCTTGGCTTTCGTCAACCGCAATCTCTCGAATGAAGGTCTTTCCCCGCAGCAGGTGGCGACGCATTTCGACATATGCCCACGGTACGTTCACAAGATCTTTGCCAGTCTGGGCACCACCTTCAGCTGTTACGTGACCGCCAAGCGTCTCGACCACGTTCGCATCGACCTCAATTCGTCGGCGTGCCAGCATCAGCCGATACTCGCACTCGCGTACCGCTGGGGCTTCAACGACATGTCGACCTTCATACGCGTGTTCAAGAAGCGATACGGCTGCTCTCCGAGCCACTTCCGGCAACGGCCGGACGCGTGATCTGTCATCGGAAAGCTCGAGGTCGTCGCGCTCGGCCCGCGAGTGTCAGGCGGCGACTACCGAGACGTTGATGCTGTGCACGGCGCAGCTCTCGGCGAGATCGGATTTCTGGCCCGGGTTGAGCGCATTGACGTTGACGTCGGCGCCGTTCGCAGTCCAGCGCCCCTTGTGTGCGAGGATCACGCCCTTGGGCACGTCGGGCGACACGCCCACGCGCACGACGATCTCGCCCGCGGTGCTCGCGAGACGGACGCGCGTGCCGCTCTTGAAGCCACGGGCGGACGCTTCATCGGGGTGCAGGTAGGCCTGATCCTCGCCGAGCTGCTTCAGGATCTTCGGGTCGTTGCCATAGCTGCTGTTCATCAGCCATTCGGAGGCCGGCGACAGGAGACGAAGCTTGCCGCGCTCGGGACGGTCCTCGGCGGAAGCGAAGGGCGCGCACGGCAGACCCGCATCGACGAACGCGGCCCCCGCAAGCTCGATCTTGCCCGAGGCCGTCCGATAGTCGTGGCGCTCGAACTGCACGACGGGCTGCGGTGGATGAGAGACCGTGCCGAGCTTGGCGAGTGCTTCGAACGTGAGGCCGGGCTTGGCCTGCTCGAGCAGCGTCGCGATGAGGCTCGCATCCGTCTCGTAGAGCTCGGGCTCATTGAGCCCCATGGCGCGCGCGAGGCGCCGGAAGATTTCCTGGTTCGGGAGCGAGCTCGCCGAGCGGAGCGCTCAGCCTGCACCTGGGCCGAGATCGAATAATTGAAGTACGACATCACGACGTCGTCGAACTCGAGGAAGCCCGACGCCGGAAGCACGTAGTCGGCGTAGTCGGCCGTGTTGGTCTGGAACAGGTCGAGCGTGACCTGGAAAAGGTCCTCGCGCTCGAGCGCGCGCCGCAGGCGGCGCTGCTCGGGGCTCGAGACGGCGATGTTGTTGTTCCAGGTGATGAGCGCCTGGGTTTCGGGCTGCTCGAGCCGGCTCGCGAGATCCATGTGGCTGATCGAAGGCGCGGGCGCCTGATTGAGGTGCGAGGCCGCGAGATAGCCGGCATCGACGCCGCGCGTGTCCCAGCCGTTGAGATAGAGAAAGCCCGCGCCGTACTTGCCGATGTTGCCGGTTGCCGCCGGGAGCAGCCCCACCGCGCGCATGGCGTTGCCGCCGAAGGACTGGCGTTGAAAGCCTTGTCCCATCCAAAGGAGTGACGGCCCCTTGGCGTAGAGGAGCGCCGCCTCCTCGATGAGCTGCGCCGGGACACCGGTCGTCGCCTCTCCCCATTGCGGCGTGCAGGCATCGATCGTGCCCTCGATCTCCTCCCAGCCGAGCGTCCGCTCGGCGAGGAAGTCGCGGTCGATGAGACCCGCCCTGCGGATCGCGCTGAGCATCGCGAACGCGAGCGCGCCGTCCGTGCCGGGATAGAGCTGCAGGTGGATGTCGGCCGCGGCCGCCGTCTCGTGGCGAATGGGATCGACCACGATGCGCGGTACCTGCGCCTTCATGAACCAGTGCTCGTGCACATGCGGCGCCGAGGCCGAAGGATTGGCGCCCCAGATCATCAGGCACTTTGCGCCGTCGATCGTGCGCGGGTCGAAGCCGCGCGTCGATTCTGCCGTACATGAGCTGCAGCGCAGCGTGGCCGGCCTTGTTGCAGACCGTATCCGGGTCGACCTCGGTCGCGCCGATGCGATTGAAGAGGCGCAGCGGAAAGACGCCGGCGATCAGCGAGCAGGTGCCGGTATAGTGGGTCTGGAGAATGGATGCGCCGCCCTTCTCCGCGCGGATGGCGTTGAGGCGGTCGGCAATGGCACCGAGCGCATCGTCCCAGCTCACAGCCTCGAACTGGCCCGCGCCCTTCGGTCCGACGCGCTTCAGCGGGCGGGTGAGGCGCACGCTCGGATCACGCCACACGCCGTTGTAGGCGATCGAGCATTTGCCGCAGAGCGCGCCGCTGCTCAGACCATGCTCGGGATCGCCAACCACGCGCGCCGGCCCGCCGTCCGATCTCTTGACCAGGATGCCGCAGGCGTCGTAGCAATCGCGCGGGCAGGTGGTGCGGATCGTCGAGGCGTCCATGGGGCACTCCCGTCGAGGCTGGACATACAGCGGGTGCCAGAACCGGCGGCGGCCAGCCTGGGTGGCTACCTTCGCTCAAGTGCGCGCGCTTGCGAAGCCCAATCTCACGGCCATCGACGGACCGGATTGCTCCCAATCTAAATTGGTCTCGGCGCCGCGCCCAGGGAACGCGCCAGCTGCCAAATGGCGATTGTCTGTTCGGACGCGATATGATTTCTTATGTCGATGTTAGGAATATTTCCTCTGCTACTCGATTTTTGATTAGTCGTTTTATGGGCAGGCATCGATATGTGGCTCGGTCGATTTGCGACTTCAGTGGGCGATGCAGACCGCGCCGAACGTCTCGCCGATGCTCTCTATTTAGGGCCTCAAGCACGTGAACGGGGGGCACGCCCTTTCGCGCTCGACTACCAGATCGTTGGTGTCGGACTTGTCGCGCGCGAGGAAATGACGGTGCCCTTGCTGGCTGTTGCAGCCAACGGCCTGGACAGATTGGAGGCGGGACAACTACGGTCAATCGGAGATACAGTGATTGCGGCGAGAGCCATTGAACTTGTTACTGATGGCAATGTGGAAGCGTGGCGTGACACGCTCGTAATGGGCATACCCAAGCCCACGCTGCAGCTCACTCGAGGCGACGACGTCCAAGCGGCGATGACCGGCAGCTGCGGCGCGCGCGTCAGTTGGGGCGGAAACAAGCGTGGCTTCTTGACGGCCGGCCATGTGGCCCAGCTCAATCAAGCAGTTTTCGATTCTCACGGGCAGGTGGGAACCTGCGTTCTTTCGCTCGATCCATCAACGAGTGCGAGCGGCATGGACGTCGCAGTCGTCGAGCTTTCTCCAGGCGCGACCTACTCACCTGCGGCAGCTCAAGCCCAATTCCAGAAGACTGTTCCGCCTCACCAGTCAATCGTCATTCATCGCGGCTCCCGACGCGGGGGACCCGCGCAGGCGCAGGTGCATGGGATGTTCAGCTGGCTTTATTTTCCAACCCCCAAAGCCGGAACATGTGCCGATCTTTTCTTTACGACGCAACAGGTCACGCAGAACGGTGATTCTGGCAGCCTCGCGTGCGATCCGGCGAGCGGCGATCTGATAGGTCATGTCGTCGGAGCGATTGGCCAGTGTGGTACGCTTATCCAAGACATCTCTGCGCAGCTTCGCGTGATCTGCAGCGTTCTCGGTTTCGGCAGTCTTACGATATAGGGAGGATGCCATGCTCTCCAACGTCACAACGGTGGCTCTCGTTCTCTCCATCGCAGCTTTCATCATCTACGCGGTCGAATGGGCAAAGGACATTTACGATCGCATCAAGCATCCCAGGGTGCCCCCAAGCCCAGGCAAAGTCGCCGGTCAAGGCGATCCTGGCGATACTCTCGACAAAGCCGCGGGCGCGGCCAAGGGATTCAAGGAGGCTGGCCCGATGTATTCGAGCCTCGCTGCCTCCCTGCTCTTTCTGCTGATTGCGGCGATCGGATCCGGGCTCGCCCAAGCTGCCGGCAGATAGCGGTGGCGGCGCTACTTCCTCTCGAACCGCTTGAACTTGATGCGGTGCGGCTCGACGGCGGCGTCGCCCAGGCGGCGCTTCTTGTCCTCCTCGTAGGCCTCGAAGTTGCCTTCGAACCACTCGACGTGGCTTTCGCCCTCGAAGGCGAGAATGTGCGTCGCGAGCCGATCGAGGAAGAAGCGATCATGTGAGATCACTACGGCGCAGCCGGGGAAATCCTCGAGCGCGGCCTCGAGCGCGCCCAGCGTCTCGGTATCAAGGTCGTTGGTCGGCTCGTCGAGGAGCAGCAGGTTGCCGCCCTCCTTCAGCATCTTGGCAAGGTGGACGCGGTTGCGCTCGCCGCCCGACAGCAGGCCCACCTTCTTCTGCTGATCGGCGCCCTTGAAGTTGAACCAGCCGCAGTAGGCGCGGCTCGACATCTCCTTCTTGTCGCCGAACTTCATGATGTCGAGGCCGCCGGAGATCTCCTCCCAGACGGTCTTCTTGTCGTCCAAGTGGTCGCGGCTCTGGTCGACGTAGGCGAGCTTCACGGTCGGGCCGAGCTTGATGTCGCCCCCGTCCGGCTTCTCCTTGCCGGTGATCATCTTGAACAGCGTCGTCTTGCCGGCGCCGTTGGGGCCGATGACGCCGACGATGCCGCCGGGCGGCAGCTTGAACGAGAGATCGTCGATCAGGAGCCGGTCGCCGAAGGCCTTCGACAGTCCTTCGACCTCGACGACCATGTCGCCGAGACGCGGGCCGGGCGCGATCGAGAACGAGGCCTTGCCGACATCCTCGCGTCCGGCCTGCTCGACGAGCTTGTCGTAGGCGGCGATGCGCGCCTTGGACTTGGCCTGGCGCGCTTTCGGCGAGGCCCTGATCCATTCGAGCTCGCGGGCCATCTGCTTCTGGCGGCCTTCCTCGGCGGATTTCTCGACCTCGGCGCGCTTGGCCTTCTGCTCGAGCCAGCTCGAGTAGTTGCCCTTGTAGGGCACGCCCTGGCCGCGATCGAACTCAAGCGTCCAGTCGGTCAGGTTGTCGAGGAAGTAGCGGTCGTGGGTGACGAGGATGACGCAGCCGGCGTACTCCTTGAGGAAGTGCTCGAGCCAGGCGACGCTCTCGGCGTCGAGGTGGTTGGTCGGCTCGTCGAGGAGCAGGATGTCGGGTTTCGAGAGAAGCAGGCGCGTGAGCGCCACGCGGCGCTTCTCGCCGCCCGAGAGCTTGGTCACGTCGGCGTCGCCCGGCGGACAGCGGAGCGCGTCGAGGGCCTGCTCGACTTGCGTGTCCAAGTCCCACAGGTTGCCGGCGTCGATCTGGTCCTGGAGCGCCGTCATCTCGTCGGCGGTCTCCTCGGAGTAGTTGGCGGCGATCTCGTTGTAGCGGTCGAGGATGGCCTTCTTCTCGGCGACGCCCTCCATGGCATTGCCGAGCACGTCCTTCGAGGGATCGAGCTCGGGCTCCTGCGGCAGGTAGCCGACCTTCACTCCGTCGGCCGGCTTCGCCTCGCCGAGAAAATCGTCGACGGTGCCGGCCATGATCTTGAGCAGCGTCGACTTGCCGGCGCCGTTCAAGCCGACGACGCCGATCTTGGCGCCGGGCAGGAACGACAGCGAGATGTCCTTTAAGACCTGCTTGCCCCCGGGGTAGGTCTTGGAGAGCTTGTGCATGTGGTAGACGTACTGGTGGGCCGCGGCCATTGAGGCGCCTCTCTTCTGGTGTGATGGTCGAGAATTTCGCCATCTCCTGCTGCGGGCTCCAGAGCGAATTTCTCGATCTGAATCACACCAGCTGGTCGATGGCTCTCGTGTCCCTTCGGCTCCGAAGCTCGCTCCCAAGCCGAGCCGCAAAAATCGGCGAACTTCGGAATCGGGATACGAGCGAGGTTTCGGGAGTTGGTGCGCGTTCTAGCCGATCCCCAGCGCAATCTCAATCGCTTCAATCGGCCGGCGGAGGCTCGCTGTCCGGCATCGCGTGACTGGCATGCAGCAGCGCGGGCCAAAATTTTCAGAGCGCGGACGCCGCCGGTTGTGGTCTGCCCACGGCGTATGACAAACCTAGCTCAGCGGGCAATACCGGTCCGAGGAGCATTCATGTATCGAATAATGGTTTCGCTGATTTTGCTATTCGTCGGCTCGGGGGCGGGAATTGCCCAGTCGGCAGCACCCCAAAAGCCGGATGGCCGCAAGAGCCTCGGCGTCATCTCTGCGCTCGGCGACAGGTTCGCTGTGCAAAAAATCGGACTGATGGTCTTCGGCAACGAATTGAAGAACGCTGCAATCGACGCATGGGCGATCGATGATCTCGTGACCCAAAAAGTCAGTGCGCTCTTGAGCAAGCGCTACGATGTCAAGAAGCTCAGCTATCCGAAAGGTGCATTCACCGCGTTCGACCGTCCCGACCCCAACCCCTTCAGCAACATGGAGGAGAAATTTAGCACCACGGTCCGCAAGATCGCCTCCACGCAAAAATGTGATCTCTATCTCGTCGTCGGAAAAGCCGACAGCCCGTATGGCGATACCAACCAGATGTTATCCGGTCTTGGGATCGTTGAGCTTTCGGGATTCGGCACTAGCGTCTATCTTTACGCGCTCTCGTACATGACAATCTACGACGGCCGAACTTTCGCGGTATTGCGAGAACAACGGACTTCCGTTGGTCAATCGACATTTATGGCCACCATCAAAGGGCCTCATCGGGAGGTCGATGAATCCTGGTGGCCAGGTTCGGGCCAAGTGGCTCAGAACGAGCGGATAAAGGCTGCCACGCGATCGCTCGTGGAGCAAAGCATAGCAATGACGCTTCCCAAGCTGGTGCAAACGGACTAGCGCCACCGGGACGCACCCCAGCAACGGCTACTCGCCGTGGGCCGGGGGAATGGCGTCTTGCCATAATGGACGAATGCAGGATTAGTTGCATGCGACAGGGCTTTGCGCGTGCGCTCGGCTCGCAACGAAGGATTGAGGGAGGCACAGCGCGATGCCACGCTCAGACGGAAATGATGCCCGTTCCGATCAGCGGGGCATCTCGTCGGGTGCGCGGCGCTTCGAGCTGAAGCCGCTGGCGGCCGTCGCCCTGATCGCGGCCGGCGCCGCCTGCCTCGCTCTATTCGCCGGCCTCGTCATGGGCGGCCACACGCGGGCCTTCGACGAATGGCTGCTCCTATGGCTGCGCGAGGGCGGAGATCCGCAAAATCCGATCGGGCCGGCATGGTTCGAGGAGATGGTGCGCGACGTGAGCGCGCTCGGGAGCACGTTCGTCCTGACGTTCGCGGTGGCCGTCGTCGCGGCCTACCTCTGGATCGTCAAGGCCCCGCAGAAGGCGGCCTTCCTCGTCCTGGCCTGCGCCGCCGGAGCCCTGATGAACTGGCTCCTGAAACTCGCATTCGGACGCGAACGGCCCGACATCGTGCCCCATGTGACGCACGCTACCGGCGAGAGCTTTCCCTCCGGCCACACGACCAACTCGGCCATCATCTATCTGATGCTCGGGATGATGCTGGCGCGCGTCGAGGCCAGCTACACGACCAAGGTGTTCATATTCATGGTCTGCGTGCTCTTGACCGTGCTGGTCGGCTTGAGCCGCATCTACCTCGGCGTCCACTGGCCGACCGACGTCATCGCCGGCTGGGCGCTCGGCGCCATCTGGGTCCTGCTCGCCTGGTATGTGCTGATCAGGATCCAGCCCAGCGGCACCCGGCAATAAGCGTGACGCGCCTATCCAGCGTCGCTCGTGCATGCGGGCACTAGGGCGCGCCGTGCACGTGCGAAGCGAGCGCGCAGTCGCAGGGCTTCTCGCCGCACTCGATCTGCAGCGTCGTGTGGGCGATGTTGTGGTGGGCTTTGAGCTCGTCGGCGGCTTCGGCAATCAGGCCGTCGTCAAGGCCGCATCCGGGCCTGACCAGGTGGGCGGTGAGCGCGTTCTGCGTCGTGCTCAAGGCCCAGATGTGAAGATCGTGCACCTCGACGACGCCGGGCAGGCCCGCGAGATAGCGCTCGACGGCTGTTCGATCGACGTTCGAGGGCACGGCGTGGAGCGCGAGGTTGACCAACTCGGTCAGCAGCCGCCACGTGCCCACGAAGATGATGGCGACGATCGCTAAGCTCATGGCGGGGTCGAGCCAGTTCCACCCGGTCCAGCCGATGAGCACGGCGGCGACGACGACGCCGGCGGAAACTGCGGCATCCGTCGCCATGTGCAGGAACGCGCCTTGGATGTTGAGATCGCGCTCGCGGCCACGCCAGAAGAGCATCGCGGTCGCCGTGTTGATCACGATCGCCGCAAGGGCGACCCAGGCCACGGTGCCGCTTTCGACAGGAGCGCCCTCAAAGAGGCGGCGGATGGCCTCGATGCCGATGCCGCCAAGGGCCACAAGCAGGATTGCGGCGTTGATCAGCGCCGCGAGCACGGAGGCGCTGCCGAAACCGTAGGTGCGATTGCTGGTCGGGCGGCGCGTGCCGAGGCGGAAGGCGCCCCAGGCAAGCAGGAGGGCCAGGATGTCGGAGGCGTTGTGTGCGGCGTCGGCCACGAGCGCCATCGAGTTGGCGAGGTAGCCGTAGACGAGCTCGAGGACGACGATCGCGGCATTGAGAATCGTCGCGATCGCGAACGTGCGATCGAAGCCCGCCGGCAGACCGTGGCCGGCGTGGGCTCCGTGACCATGGGCGTGGGAATGTCCGCCGTGCATGGGCCTTCTCATTTCCTCGTGCGGCGCCCGATGCGCCTGCTTCCTTGAAGCTAAATGGTATTGCTGACGCCGGTAAAGAAGAACCGGCCGAGGCCGATGGTGAAGACGAGCCAGCCCCAGATCGTGTGCTCGAGGAAGACCGCCCAATAGGAGCGCGTCATGGCGTAGCGAATGGCAAGCAGGAGGCCGCCGGCGGCCGTCGCCGCAATCGCGAACGACGACTCCATGACGATGTGGGCGAAGCCGAACAACAGCCCGTTCAAGATCACGCCCAGCCACCGCTGGTCGCCGAACAGCGGACCGAAGCGGTGAAAGTAGAAGCTCCTGTAGAGCAGCTCCTGGGCCGCGACCGAGAACAGCGGATAGAGGATCATGATCCGCTTGTAGGTCTCGGGGCGGTTGGTCGGGAACTCGAGGAACCAGCTCGGGTGATTGTTGACGATCCAGTATGTCGCCGCGCCGCCGCCCACGGCAAACACGGCCGCGATCGAGAGCAGCGTCGTCCAGCCGAAGCCGCGCGCGAGCTCGCGGCGAATGTGAAACGTCGGGTCGGCGGCGAGCAGCACCAGCGCCACGACGAGCACGGGAAGCAGTGCGACGAAGATCGGAATCTTCTCGCCGTGCACGAGCCGATCCATCGCGAGCGGCGCGGCAACGAACAGGAGCGCCAGTTCGACAGCGAGACGGATACGGCGGGCCGGCGAGGCGCGCGCGTTCGACACCGTGCCTCCCGCCGCAAGCAGAGACGGGTCGGCCTCGAGACGCTCGATGGCGGCCATTACTCCGCGGCCGTGAGCTTTTTCACCGCCGCCGAGATCGTATGGCGGACCTTGTGCCAGCCCTTCGAGCCCTCGCTCGTCATCCAGTTCATCTGCAGCGAGCGGCGCGGGCCTTCGAAGGGATGATGGCCGTGCCAGGAGTTGTCGGAGCGCTTGAAGACGAGGAGCGTGCCGTTGTCAGGGGGAACCTCGGCCACGAAGTCGTCGACGTCGTGGCCGTTCTTCAGGACGCGGAGGCGCCCGCCCGGCTGCTGCCAGTTGTCGTTGAGATAGAGGAGGACGGTGATGATCTTGTCCTTGCTGTCGGTATGGATCTGGCCGTCCTTGGCGCGCGTGTAGCCGCGCAGCGAATACATCTTCGGCCGGTCCGCCAGATCGACGTTGAACTTGTCGGCAATCGCCTTCTCGAACGCGGGGCCATCGAGCTCGTCGATGACCTCCTTGATGGTCATGTTCTCCTCGAGCATCTCGATGGGGAACGAGCCGCCCTTCTCGATCTTGGGATAGGTGGCGTTGATGCGCTTGACGCTATCGGGCGAAAGAAAGCCCGGAACGATCGTGAAGAGATAGGGCTCGGTCTCGAGCTTTGCGGCCCGGAGCTTGTCGATGTTGAGATGCGCCATGGCTGGGATCGTTCCTCGTCAGGATTTGGGCCCGGCGTGCCGATCGCCTGTGCCGTCAGTCATCAGTCCCGATAGCATATGTAAGCGGCGGGTCCATCGCCGCTCGATCTCGTCGGCGATGATACGGGCGGAATCGAGGGGAGTGTAGCCCCAGGAGGGTAGCGCATCGACCCGCTCGGGCAACGGTCGCGTCGCACCCAGGCTCCTCAAAGTCTCGTGAAAGCGGCGAAATTTGGCCGAACCGGCCGACGGCTCGAAAACATAGACCGGTTTTCCCGTGGCGCAGGCCTCGCCTGTCATATTCACACTGTCGGCAGTGACGATCAGAGCGTCGGCATGAGCCAGGAACTGCGGGTAAGGGTTGTCGCCGCTCCCATCCCAAAGGAGGCGGGGCGAATTGCGGGTCGCGGCCTCGACCGCGGAGATGAGCCGCTGATGCGTGCGCCGCGACGGCGTGATGAGGAAGCTCGCGCCGAGCGCCGCGAGCGAGCCCAGCGCGGCCGCAAATCGCTGGTCGTCGGCGTCGGTATATTTGTAGACGCTGTTCTTGCCGCCGAGGATGACGGCTATGCGCGGGGCCGGCAGCCCGGCGATCGGGGCCGCGATATCGCGACGAAGCTCAGCAAGGCGCGCGGCAGAAAAGCTGTGCGGTGAGGTGGGTGTCGTGATGACGTTCGATCCACGCCGCCGATCATGGGCAGGGACCCAGATGAGATCGGCCGTGCCGGGCCCGGTCTTGGGGTCCTGAAGCACGACCGTGTACGTCGCGGCTCCAGCCCTGCGCTTCAAGGCGCGGATGTAGGGAATGCTGGCGCGTCCCGTGGCGATGGCGATCGCTGGCCAGGGTTGGGCGAAGCGTCCGCCCGGCTCGCCGAACTGCTCGCTGCGGGCGACCGGGCCCCAGGGAGCCGTGATTTTGTAGAGCCCCTTCGGCTCGACGCGCTTGTGCTCGTAGGCAAGGCCCAGCGCGTCGGCGACGCCGCGCACCTGGACATCCATCCCGGCCTTGCCGTCGGTGATGATCCAGCCGCGTGCGCCCTGGAGCGGCCGTGAACTCACGTCGGCAGTATTGGTCAACTTGCCTCGCGTTTCCTGCATTCCCTGAGTTCTTCCTGCTCCGGCCGCGTTTGTCGAGTCTGCCAACGCGCAACAGATGCGATGTCAATCCCTTAAGGACTTTTCGATTATTGCTCAGACGCCGGACCTGCGGTATGCGACTCCGCTGCAGCCGACGGGAGCCGTCCGATGTCCGTTCGCCTCGATGCCACCGACTGGCGCATCCTCAAAGAGCTCATGGCCGACGGGTCGATCACCAACGTGGCGCTGGCGCGCCGCGTCGGGCTCTCGGCGCCGCCGTGCCTCAGGCGCGTTCGGGCCCTCGAGGAAGCCGGGCTTGTCACCGGCTATACGGCGCTCGTCGACGAAAAGGCGCTGGGCTTCGAGCTCACGGCGTTCGCGATGGTCGGGTTGCATAGCCAGGCGGAAGCCGATCTGCGCGTCTTCGAAAACCGTGTGCTCTCCTGGCCGCTCGTGCGCGAAGCCTACATGCTCGCGGGCGAGAGCGACTACATCCTCAAATGCGTGGCGCCCGATTTCCCCTCGTTCCAGGATTTCATTCTGAACGAGCTGACGGCCGCACCCAATGTGGCGAGCGTCAAGACGAGCCTTTCCATCCGGCGGGCCAAGCTCGCGCCCGGCGTCCCCGTTCCGCACGACATTGCCGATTAGACCAGCGCACATCAGCGCCCGGCAAGGCGTCGCGTGTTCAGGAGCTCGGGGAAGACGCGCGCGCCGATCGCGGCGATAAGCAGCGTGCCGACGCCGCCCACGACGACGGACGGCACGACGCCGATCAAGGCCGCCATGGAGCCGGCGCGGAACTCGCCGAGCTCGTTCGAGGCGCCGATGAATACCGTATTCACAGCGGAGACGCGCCCCCTCACCTCGTCCGGCGTCGAAAGCTGGACGAGAGACGCGCGAACGTAGACGCTCACCATATCGGCGGCGCCCATGATGGTGAGCGCAACCACCGAGAGCCAGACGGCCTTGGAAAGCCCGAATACGACGACGCAGACGCCGAAGACGGCGACGGCGGCGAACATGATGCGCCCCGCGTGGTCGCGGATCGGGTTGCGCACGAGCCAGATCCCCATGACGACAGCGCCGATGCCCGGCGCCGAGCGCAAAAGGCCCAACCCCATGGGGCCCGTTTCGAGCACATCGCGGGCGAAGGCCGGCATCATGGCGGTGGCACCGCCGAGCAGCACGGCGAAAAGATCGAGCGAGATGGCGCCGAGAACGACGGGCTCGCTCCAGATGTAGCGGAAGCCTGCGAGCAGCTTGTCCGTCGAGGCGGGCCCCTCGGTCGTCTTCTGCATGGGCTTCGGGATGAGGAACGTCAGCGCGGCGGCGGCAAGGAGACACAGCGCGGACGCCCCGAAGGCCGCGAGCGGCGACACGCCGTAGAGCAGGCCGCCGATGACGGGGCCGACGACCATCGCCGTCTGGAAGCTCGACGAGTTCCAGGCCACTGCGTTGGGAAAGGCCACGGCCGGCACGAGATTGACGGCAAGCGACTGCATGGCGGGCGCAAAGAACGCGCGCGCGACCCCGAATACGGTGAGGATGGCAAATATGGGCCAGATGGCGTCCGGCGTGTGGAGCGTCATGACCAGGAGCGCCATCACGCAGAGCGATTCGATGCCGATGCAGAGCCCCATGATGCGCCGCCGGTTGAAGCGGTCCGCTGCCGCGCCGGTCACCAGCACGAGCGCGAGGGCGGGCGCAAATTGCACGAGGCCGACGAGGCCGAGCAGGAAGGGATCGCGCGTTTGATCGTAGATCTGCCAGCCGACGGCGACGGAGGTGATCTGGATCGAGAAGGCGTTGAGGAAGCGCGCCGACCAATAGAGGACGAAGCCGCGATAGTGGAAGGCGGAGCTCGAGAGGCTCTCGCCGGCGGCATCTGCGTTCACGTCCAAATCAATCACCTGGCGGCTCTGCCGCGATAGGGGCCGAGGGGCCCCGCACTGTCAGCCACCGCAGAGCGCGCGGTGCCTCCTCACGCGCTCCGCCGACGTTCGATCGGCCGCAGACATCCGGTGCAGCGCGCCGGGGCTACTTCCACTCGACCTTGAGGATCTCGTAGGACCTCGGGCCTTTGGGCGTGGTCACTTCCGCGGTGTCGCCCTTCGACTTGCCGATGAGCGCGCGCGCAATGGGGCTCGAGATCGAAACCTTGCCGTCTTTGACGCTCGCTTCGGTGTCGCCGACGATCTTGTATTTGACCTTATCCTCCGTGTCCTCGTCGACGAGCGTGACGGTGGCGCCGAACTTGACGGTCGCGCCGGAAAGCTTGGCGGTGTCGACGACCTCGGCGCGCGAGATCTTGTCCTCGATCTCGGCGACACGTGCTTCGTTGAGACCTTGGGCCTCCTTGGCGGCGTGATACTCGGCATTTTCCGAGAGGTCACCGTGCGAGCGCGCTTCGGAGATGGCCTGGATGATGCGCGGCCGCTCCTCGCTTTTCAGACGATACAGCTCCGCCTCGAGCTTCTTGTAGCCCTCGATTGTCATCGGAACTCGTTCCATCGACATCGCTAACGTCTCCCAATCGGCCCGGCTCGACGCCAGAACCAGCAAGAGAAAATATCCCGTCACTCGCAAGGGACTGGCCGTTCCGGCGTGGTGCCCCGGACGGCCCGGTGGATCAGGATGATGCGCGGCCCACGTACGCCTGCAGCGGAGCCACCTTGAGTATATCGGCCTTCAGGGCCTTGATGGCTCGTGTCACCGCGACGGCACCAGAAAGAGTAGTATAATATGGAATGTGGTGAAGCAAGGCCGTGCGCCGGATGTCCTTGCTGTCGGCGACCGCCTTGGCGCCCTCTGTGGTGTTGAAAACAAGGGCCACATCGCCGTTCTTGATCGCATCGACAATGTGTGGACGGCCCTCCAGCACCTTGTTCACGGTTTCGCAATGGACGCCGTTGGCCTCGAGATGGCGCTTGGTGCCGCGGGTTGCGATCACCTTGAATCCCATGGCCTGTAACTCTTTGACCGGCTGGACAATTCTATCCTTGTCCGTCTCCTTCACAGAAACGAATACGGTGCCCGACGTCGGCAGCGTCTGGCCGGCGCCGAGCTGGCTCTTGCCGAACGCGACCGCGAAGTCGCGATCGAGACCCATCACCTCGCCCGTCGAGCGCATCTCGGGGCCCAGGATCGGATCGACGCCGGGGAAGCGCGCGAAGGGGAAAACGGCTTCCTTGACGGCGATGTGGTCGAGCTTCGCGGGCTTCAAGCCGAAGCTCGCGAGCGGTTTGCCGGCCATGACCTCGGAGGCGATCGCGGCCACCGGCATGCCGATGACCTTGGCGACGAACGGCACCGTGCGGGAAGCGCGCGGATTGACCTCGAGCACGTAGACGTCGTCGCCCTTGATGGCATACTGCACATTCATGAGGCCCACGACCTTGAGGGCAAGCGCGAGCTCGCGCGTCTGGCGCTCGAGCTCGGCGATGATCGCGGGCGACAGCGAATGCGGCGGCAGCGAGCACGCCGAGTCGCCGGAATGGATTCCCGCCTCCTCGATGTGCTCCATGATGCCGGCGATGAACGTGTCGCGGCCGTCGGCGAGGCAATCGACGTCCACCTCGGTGGCGTCTGCCAGATAGCGGTCGATCAGAAGCGGGCGCTTGGGGGAGACGACGAGCTCGGACGGTCTGTCGAGCGTCGCCGAGAGCTTGGCAATGTAGCGGTCGATCTCGGCGCCGTCGTGGACGATCTCCATGGCGCGCCCGCCCAGCACATAAGAGGGTCGGATGACGACCGGATAGCCGATGCGATCGGCGACCGCGGCCGCCTCGTCGATGGTGCGGGCAATGCCGCTATCGGGCTGACGCAGGCCAAGCTTCTCGATCAGGGCCTTGAACCGGTCGCGGTCCTCGGCGAGGTCGATGGCATCGGGCGACGTACCGAGGATCGGCACACCGGCCTCCTCGAGCGGCTCGGCAAGCTTCAGCGGCGTCTGGCCGCCGAACTGGACGATGACGCCCTTGAGCTTGCCGCTCGTCTGCTCGGTGCGAATGATCTCGATCACGTCCTCGGCGGTGAGCGGCTCGAAATAGAGGCGGTCGGACGTGTCGTAGTCCGTCGAGACGGTCTCGGGATTGCAGTTGATCATGATCGTCTCGAAGCCTGCCTTCGTCAGCGCGAAGCAGGCGTGGCAGCAGCAGTAGTCGAACTCGATGCCCTGCCCGATACGATTGGGGCCGCCGCCGAGGATGATGATCTTCTCGCGGTCGGACGGCTCGGCCTCGTTCACCGGCGCACTGTCGAGGCCGCTTTCGTAGGTCGAGTACATGTAGGCGGTCGGCGAGGCGAACTCGGCGGCGCAGGTGTCGATGCGCTTGATATACGGGCGCCACGTCAAGGCGCCGGCGCAGCTCGCGCACCTCGCCTTCGGTCTTGCCGGCGAGCTTTGCGAGCCGCGCGTCGGAGAAGCCCGCGGCCTTGAGCGCACGCAGCTGCGCGGGCGTCGCCGGCAGTCCGTGCGCTTTCACGCGAGCTTCCAGATCGACGATTTCCTGCAGGCGGGCAATGAACCACGGATCGAACTTGCAGGATGCGTAGACCTGCTCGTGGTCGAGCCCCAATCTCAGCGCCTGGGCGACGCGGAGAATGCGATCCGGCGTCGGGCGCGAGATCGCGGCGCGCAGGACGTTCTTGTCGTCGCCGATGCCGAGCCCTTCGAAGGCGACATCGTCGAGGCCCGTGAGACCCGTTTCCATGGAGCGCAGAGCCTTCTGCAGGCTCTCCGCAAAGGTGCGGCCGATCGCCATTACCTCGCCCACCGACTTCATGGCCGTGGTCAGCGTCGGATCGGCGCCGGGAAACTTCTCGAAGGCGAAGCGCGGGATCTTGGTGACGACGTAGTCGATCGTCGGCTCGAAGGAGGCCGGCGTCGCGCCGCCCGTGATGTCGTTCTCGAGCTCGTCCAGCGTATAGCCGACGGCGAGGCGGGCCGCGACCTTGGCGATCGGAAAACCCGTCGCCTTCGAAGCCAGCGCGGAGGAGCGCGAGACGCGCGGGTTCATCTCGATGACGACCAGGCGCCCGTCGGCGGGATTGACCGCGAACTGCACGTTCGAGCCGCCGGTCTCGACGCCGATCTCGCGCAGCACGGCGATCGAGGCGTCGCGCATGATCTGGTATTCTTTGTCGGTCAGCGTCAGCGCGGGCGCGACGGTGATGCTGTCGCCGGTATGCACGCCCATGGGATCGATGTTCTCGATCGAGCAGACGATGATGCAGTTGTCCGCATGATCGCGGACGACCTCCATCTCGAACTCCTTCCAGCCGAGCACGCTCTCGTCGACGAGCACCTGGTCGACGGCGAGGCGTCGAGGCCGCGCTCGATGATGTCGAAGAACTCGTCGCGGTTGAAGGCGACGCCGCCGCCGGTGCCGCCAAGCGTGAACGAGGGGCGGATGATCGCCGGCAGGCCGATGGAACTCGAGCGCCGCGGCCGCCTTCCTCTCGGTTGTGGGCCATCATGGAGCGCGGCGTCGCGAGGCCGATCTGATCTTCATCGCCTCGCGGAACAGGAGCCGGTCCTCGGCCTTGTCGATCGCCTCGGCGCGCGCGCCGATGAGCTCGACGTCATACTCGGCGAGCACGCCCTGGCGCTCGAGGGCGAGCGCGGTGTTGAGCGCCGTCTGCCCGCCCATGGTCGGCAGCAGCACGAGCTTGTCGTTGGGGCGCGCCGTGCGCTCGGCGGCGATGATCTTGGCGACGATGTCCGGGGTGATGGGCTCGATATAGGTCGCGTCCGCCAGCTCCGGATCGGTCATGATCGTCGCCGGATTGGAGTTGACCAGGATGATCCGGTAGCCCTCGGCCTTGAGCGCCTTGCAGGCCTGGGTGCCCGAATAGTCGAACTCGCACGCCTGACCGATAACGATGGGTCCCGCGCCAATGATCAGGATGGAATTGATATCTGTGCGTTTCGGCATGTCGTGGGCGTTCTATTCGACGGCCGGACGTTTGGCTAGACGTTTAGGGGCCCATGGATAGGCACACGCACGTCTCCGATGCGCGGCAAAGTGTGTCAGCAATCAAAGTGAAGCGCGCTTGGGCCCGGTCCCTTACTTGGCAGGGGGCGCCTTCTTTGCGTTCGCCGGGGCCTCGATCTTGATGTCGGCGGGATAGGTATAGACCTCCTTGAAGATCGGCTTATCCAGCATTCCGGCGCGGGCGAAGATGCTGCGCGCAGGCAATCCGGACTCCGGATCGAGATACATGATCCGCACCGCTTCGTTCTTGGTCTTGGTTTCGTTGCCCTTGGCCTTCGGGTCGGGGTCGGGATCAAGGCCGCGATAGCCGCGCAGCTGGCGGCCGTCGACCGTCTCGGTGCCGATGCACTCGAACTTGCCGACCTCCTGATAGATCTGCGAGCTCGACTTGATCATGTAGGTGACGAGCTGCGACGTCTCGGCCTCGCCGAACTCGACCCAGCCCTCGCCGTTGTTGGTCCAGGCCTTGTCTCCCACCACGATCGCCTCGACCGGCTTGTTCTCGGTGAGCGGGGTCAGCACCTGGCGCATGCGATCGGGCAGCGCATACTCGACCGTCATCTTGAAGGGGCCGCTCTCGCCGACCGCGTCGGTCTCTTTGCGCAGGAACTTCTGCTTGCCCATGGCTTGCACGGCAAGCGCGACCTCGGTCGAGCAATCGGCAAGGGCGGGCGCGGCCATGGCGGCGCTCAGGAGGACGGCAACGGCCGCAAGCCTCGGACGCATTTCAGTTACTCTCCTCAGAAGGGTTTCTCGATGACGATGTCGGTCGGGTAGGTGTAGCTCTCCTTGACGAGCGGCTCGGCACCCTCCTTCACCTCGGCGATGACATTGAACGCGGGCAGACCCGTCGCCGGGTCGACGTAGATCGTGCGCGCAAGCTCGGTCCCCTTCTCGGTCTTCTCCGGCGCGGTGCGGTAGGCGAGATAGTCTTTCCCCTCGTAGGCGACCTTGCCCAGGCACGAGAAGTCGGCCCCTGCCTTGGGCGGCGCCGTGACCACCTGCTTGATATGCTCGGCGATCATCTTCGCCATCGGCGGCTGCAGCTCGCTCCAGCCGTTGCCCTGGTTGCCGTAGGCCCATTTGGCAATGCCGATCGTCTCGACGGCAGGCTCCTGCCCGATGATGAGGATCTTGCGGTACATGCGATCGGGGGGAATGTATTCGAAGGTCTGCTGCTGCTTGTTGCCGGCCTCGTTCTGCGAGGCTGCGACCGTGCGCCAGGCCGGTGCCTTCTGCTGCTTGGCAAACGCCGCCTCGACCTCGCTCTTGCCGTCGCAGGCAAGGGCGCCGTGCCCTCCAAAGGCGAGCAGAAGAATGGCAGCGGCAGCTAGGATGTTACGCATGTCTGTGCAGTCCGTTTTCCAAAGGCGGCGCATCCTATACGCGCATGCCGGGAAAGGCGATGACTGAGCCTCACTCTTTCGTAAATGTAATTTGCCGCTTGCCGGGGAGCCCGTGGCCCTAGCGCTCGGGCTTCGGCGGCTTGGCCTTGCTCTCGCGCATCTTATTGACGAAGCGCGTAAAAAGGTAATGGCTGTCCTGCGGGCCGGGCGAGGCCTCGGGGTGGTACTGAACGGAAAAGACCGGGCGGCCCTTGAGCTCGAGGCCGCAGTTCGAGCCGTCGAACAGCGAGACGTGCGTCTCCACCACGTCGGCCGGGAGCGTCTCGCGGTCGACGGTAAAGCCATGGTTCATGGACGTGATCTCGACCTTCTCGGTCGTGAAGTCCTTCACGGGATGGTTCGCGCCATGATGGCCCTGGTGCATCTTGCGCGTCTTGGCGCCGACGGCGAGCCCCAGCATCTGATGGCCGAGGCAGATGCCGAACAGCGGCAAGCCCGATGAGATCAGCTTCTTGATCTCGGGGACGGCGTACTCGCCGGTCGCGGCCGGGTCGCCGGGACCGTTCGAGAGAAACACGCCGTCGGGCTTGCGCTCGAGAATGTCCTCGGCGCTCGTCTTGGCCGGCACGACCGTCACCTTGCAGCCGGCGGAAGCGAGGCAGCGCAGAATGTTGCGCTTCAATCCGTAGTCGATGGCGACGACGTGGAACTCCGGGCTCTCCTGGCGCCCATAGCCCTTGCCCCAGACCCAGCGCGTCTCGTCCCAGGAGTAGCTCTGCCCGCTCGTCACCTCGGGCACGAGATCGAGGCCCAGAAGCCCCGACCAGGCCTTCGCCTCGGCCTTGAGCTTGTCGATGTCGAATTGTCCCGACGGCTCATGCGCGATGACGCCGTTCGGCATGCCCTTCTCGCGGATGCGCGCCGTCAGCGCGCGCGTGTCGATGCCGCGAGATGGCGATGATGCCGCGCGCCTTGAGCCATTGGTCGAAATGCTGGCCGGATCTGTAGTTCGAGGGATCGGTGATGGCGGCCCGCAGGACCGCGCCGCGCACGCCGGAGCGCGCGGCGAGGTTCGACGTCTCGGTGTCCTCGGTGTTGGTGCCGATGTTGCCGATGTGGGGAAACGTGAAGGTGATGATCTGCCCGGCATAGGAGGGGTCGGTCAGGATCTCCTGGTAGCCGGTCATGGCCGTGTTGAAGCAGACCTCGCCGACGGCTGAGCCCGTCGCGCCGAGCCCCACGCCGGAAATGACGGTTCCATCATCGAGCACGAGGCGTGCCGTCAGCGGCGTCTCAGTCCAGGGCGCGGGCGTCGTCTCGCTCATTGCCTCATTCGACCTTGCATGCCTTTCCGCGCAGCCTCTCCGCCGCGCACTTGGGGGGCGCCGGATTTATGGGAAGCGGCTCGGGATCTTATGCCGCGCGGAAGCTACGGGAACCGAGCCCCGGGGTCAAATGCCTTTGCCGGTTTTCAGGGCCTTGCGGCGCGTCGCTTGCCGCGACCTTCCGTAGCGCCTAAATCAAGCCGCGACCAGCGGAGGACCCCATGCGCCAGCGCATCAACGATGCCGTCAAGACAGCCATGAAGTCGGGCGAGAAGGCGCGGCTCTCGACGCTGCGCCTCATCACGGCCGCGATCAAGGACCGGGAGCTGGGCATCGGCGGCGCGGCGCCGACCGAGGTCGGCGATGCCGAGGTCGTCGTCATTCTGCAGAAGATGGTGAAGCAGCGCCGCGAGAGCATCGCGACCTACGAGAAGGCGGGACGCCAGGACCTGGCCGACCAGGAAAAGGCCGAGATCGCCGTCATCGAGGAGTACCTGCCGAAGCAGATGGGCGAGGCCGAGACGAAGGCCGCCGTCGCCGCCCTCATCAAGGAGCTCGGCGCGGCGGGCCCCAAGGACATGGGCCGCGTCATGGGGGCTCTCAAGGAGCGCTTCGCCGGCACGATGGACTTCGGCAAGGCGAGCGGGGTGGTGAAGGAGCTGCTGAAGTAGGCAATCGGCAGCAGGCAATCGGCAATAGGTGCGCGTGACCAAAGCACTTTCCTATTGCAGGCAGTGGGCAGTCGGCAGTCGGATGGCACTATTCACTGCCCACTGCCACACTGCTGCGTCCCTGTGGATTGCGGGTGCAGGCACGGACGCCACCCCGGATGACAAGCGAATCACTTAAGCCATGGGAAGCGGTAACGGCCTCGGGCTCTCATGCGCTTTTCGCCTCATATCCTGGACGAGATCCGCGCCCGGCTTCCGGTGAGCCAGGTCGTCGGGCGCAAGGTCGCGCTGAAGAAGAAGGGGCGCGAGTTCTCCGGCCTGTCGCCGTTCAAGGACGAGAGGACGCCCTCGTTCTTCGTCAACGACCAGAAGGGCTTCTATCACTGCTTCGCCTCCGGCGAGCACGGCGACATCTTCACTTTTCTCATGAAGACCGAGGGCCTTTCCTTCCCGGAGGCGGTCGAGCGGCTGGCAGCGGTCGCGGGTGTGACGCTACCCAAGCCCGACGTGCGCGAGGGGCCGCAGGAGGACGAGCGTCAGCGTCTCTATGCGCTGCTCGAAGCATCCGCCAAGTTCTTCGAGGAGAGCCTGCGGGGATCGGCAGGCGCGGAGGCGCGGCGCTATCTCGAGAAGCGCGGGCTGGCGCGCGAGGCAGAGCTGTCATTTCGCCTGGGGTACGCACCTAATTCGCGCTCGGCGCTCAAGGAGCACCTGGGAAAGGCCGGCTTCACGACGGCGGAGATGATCACGTCGGGCATGCTGATCGCGGGTGACGACATTCCCGTCCCCTACGACCGCTTCCGGCATCGCGTCATGTTTCCGATCGCCGACATGAAGGGCCGCGTCGTCGCCTTCGGCGGCCGCGCGCTCGACCCGGATCAGCCCGCCAAATACCTGAACTCGCCCGAGACGCCGCTCTTTCACAAAGGGCATATGCTGTTCAACGCGCATCGGGCGCGGACAGCGGCTCACGACAAGGAGCGGGTGATCGCGGTCGAAGGCTATATGGACGTCGTGGCGCTCGCCGAGGCGGGGTTCACCGAGGCCGTGGCTCCGCTCGGAACGGCGCTCACCGAGGATCAGGTCAAGCTGCTCTGGCGCATGGCGCCGGAGCCGATCCTTTGCTTCGACGGCGACAGCGCCGGACGCAAGGCGGCCTTCCGGGCCGTCGATACGCTGCTGCCCCTGATCGAGCCCGGCCGCAGCATGAGCTTCGCCTTCCTCCCCGACGGCCTCGACCCCGACGATCTCGTCCGCGCACAGGGCGCGGAGGCGATGGAGGGCGTGCTCGGCCGGGCGCGGCCTCTGATCGATGTTCTTTTTGAACGCGAGTTTGCATCCGGGGACTGGTCGACGCCCGAGCGGCGGGCGGGGCTCGAGCAGCAGCTTAGAGCTCTGGTGGCTCGGATCGGCGATGAAGGCGTCAGGGCCCACTATCGGCGCGACCTGGCCAGGCGGCTCGAGGCGGCCTGGGGCGCGGAAACGCCGCGATATCAAGGCCGCAACAGCAATTCTGTCCGCGCCGCGTCGCCTGGGCAGCCTTGGCGCGGGCAGCCGGCCAATGCCCGCGGCGGGCGAGGCAACGCCTACCGGGGCGGGGCGGCCAACGGCTATCGCCCAGGACAGCCCATGAGGGGCAACGCCAGCTCGAGCCTCAGGAAAAGTGCGATGGTTGCCAGCGACAGCGCCGGGCCAACCGGGCGCGAAGCGCTCCTCATCCGTGCTCTCCTTAACCACCCGTGGCTCATCGAGGAATACGCGGAGACCATTGCCGGACTGATGTTCACTTCGAGTGCGCTTTCCCGGTTACGCGATGCCATTCTTTCGGCACAAGCTCTTGACAATTCTCTTGACAGGGATGCTCTTCACTCCCACTTGAGCAAATCGGGCGTTGGCAAGGTCTTGACCCTTGTCGAGCGCACGATCACGCATAAGTGTGACAAGTTCGCAGAGCCCCAGACCGGGCGCACCGAGGTGGAGGATGGCTGGCGCCACGCCCTCGCGTTGCACGAACGGCAGGTGGGCTTGAAACTATCGCTCGAGGCGGCCGAGCAGGCTTGGCATGAAGATCGCAGTGAGGAGGCCTATGCCCGTATCTGCGAGCTTCAGCACGATCTCGAGCGCCTGGTTGGGGCGGAGACTTTCGATAACGCGGCCGGGATTGATCCGGGGCCTTGACGAGCAAACGGGGGGCACCACGTCCGCGGTCTCTTCGATACCCGCCTGTCAGGGTCGCCAGCGCGAATTGCGCGCCTTGGCGACACACGGGAGGCCTTTGGCCATGACGCAGAGCCTACACTTGAGGTCACGCGCCGCAGCATCCGCAGCTCGCACCAGCACCGGATTTGCAGCGCTTCAGGCAACGCTTTTGTTTCGATTGCCCTGCCCTCAAGCCGCGGGCGCTAGGGCCCGCTAGCATCGCGCGCAATGCGCCTCTTCAATCATCATCCTTAATTCGGCGACGGTTCAAAACACATGGCAAATGCAGCGAAGAACGAGGAAACGGATACCGCAACGGCGGAGCCCGCCGAGCGCGATAGCCCGCTCCTCGACCTGTCCGACCAGGCCGTTAAGCGTCTGCTGAAGACGGCCAAGGCGCGCGGCTACGTGACCTTGGACGAGCTGAATTCCGTTCTGCCGTCGGAGGAGGTCTCTCCCGACCAGATCGAGGACACGATGGCGATGCTCTCCGACATGGGGATCAACGTCGTCGAGACCGAGGAAGGCGAGGAGCAGCAGGAAGTCGCCGCCGATGCGCCCGAAGAGGAAGAGAGCCGGGCCGTCGCCGCGCCCTCGCTTCCCGCGCGCTCGGAGACGCGCTCCGAGCCCGCCGAGCGCACGGACGATCCCGTGCGCATGTATCTGCGCGAGATGGGCTCGGTCGAGCTGCTGTCGCGCGAGGGCGAGATCGCCATCGCCAAGCGCATCGAGGCCGGCCGCGAGGCCATGATCGCCGGCCTGTGCGAAAGCCCGCTGACCTTCCAGGCCATCATCATCTGGCGCGACGAGCTCAACGACGGCAAGATTCTGCTCCGCGACATCATCGATCTCGAGGCCACCTACGAGGGTCCCGAGGCCAAGGCGCCGCCGCCGCTGCCGCAGGCCGCCGAGGCCGCCGCCCCTGTGGCGGTCGCCGCGCCGGCAGGCGAGGGCGAAGCGGCCGAAGGCGAGCCGCGCCCCGAAGGCGAGATGGACGACGAGGACGATTTCGAGAACGCGCTGTCGCTCGCGGCCATGGAGGCCGAGCTCAAGCCCAAGGTGCTCGAGACCTTCGACAACATCGCCGCCACCTACAAGAAGCTGCGCAAGCAGCAGGACAAGAAGCTCGAGCAGCAGGTCGCGGGCGAGCAGGGCTCGCGCCAGCAGCAGAAGGCCTACGACAAGCTGCGCGAGGAGATCATCTCGGACGTGAAGAGCCTGTCGCTCAACAACGCCCGCATCGAAAGCCTCGTCGAGCAGCTCTACTCGATCAACCGGCGCCTCGTCGGCCTCGAAGGCCGCCTCATGCGTCTCGCCGACAGCTACGGCGTGCTCGCGGCAGGTGTTCATCGACGAATACTTCGGCAACGAGCTCGACCAGACCTGGCTCGACCGCATGCAGGAGAGCGGCAAGAAGTGGGGCCAGCTCGTCAAGCACGAGCGCAAGACCATCGAGCAGATCCGCAAGGAGATCCACGAGCTGGCGACGGAAACCGGCCTCGAGATCACCGAGTACCGCCGCATCGTCAAGGCGGTGCAGAAGGGCGAGCGCGAGGCGCGCCAGGCGAAGAAGGAGATGGTGGAAGCCAACCTCCGCCTCGTCATCTCGATCGCCAAGAAGTACACCAACCGCGGCCTGCAGTTCCTGGACCTCATCCAGGAAGGCAACATCGGCCTCATGAAGGCGGTCGACAAGTTCGAGTACCGCCGCGGCTACAAGTTCTCGACCTACGCCACGTGGTGGATCAGGCAGGCGATCACGCGCTCGATCGCCGACCAGGCGCGCACCATCCGCATCCCCGTGCACATGATCGAGACCATCAACAAGATCGTGCGCACGAGCCGCCAGATGCTGCACGAGATCGGCCGCGAGCCGACGCCGGAGGAGCTGGCCGAAAAGCTCGCGATGCCGCTCGAGAAGGTGCGCAAGGTTCTGAAGATCGCCAAGGAGCCGATCAGCCTCGAGACGCCGATCGGCGACGAGGAGGATTCACACCTCGGCGACTTCATCGAGGACCGGAACGCCGTGCTCCCCGATCAGGCGGCGATCGCGGCCAACCTGCGCGAGACGACGACGCGGGTGCTGGCTTCGCTCACGCCGCGCGAGGAGCGCGTGCTGCGCATGCGCTTCGGCATCGGCATGAACACGGACCACACGCTCGAAGAAGTGGGCCAGCAGTTCTCGGTGACGCGCGAGCGCATCCGCCAGATCGAGGCCAAGGCGCTGCGCAAGCTCAAGCATCCGAGCCGGAGCAGGAAGCTGCAGGAGCTTCTTGGACAACTAAGGATTTCCGGTCGCGATGCGACGATCCGCGGTCGCTGCTGCTGGCATCGCAATCCGCATGTCCGGTCGAAGGACCATTGACCGCCTCACTTTCATTCGGTCTACGGTGAGCGATGAAGCCAACGTGTCTAATGAGACGGGCTGAAATCGATCGAAGGGAAGCTACAAGGGTGGCAGCCGCGAGATGGTCTAAGGGCTGGATCGCTAGCGCGGCAAGTGCGGCACGCGATAACTGGCGGCGTGCTCGTGCAGGCGAGCAACTGCGGGCGGATGACAGGCCTGATGCTAACTGAAGATCACGCATTGGCCAAGAGACCTCGGACGGCGTTCCGGTTGCGCGTCCGCTTCAGCGACGGCAGCGAAGGCGACCACGACTTCCGCGGATGTTGGAGGAGCCTGGTTCAGCGTGCTTGAGCGGCTTCGCGGGCGAGTGCCTACTTCGCCCGCGTGTTCCTCGAAGTTGGTGCGCCGCGCTGGGCCGCGAAACTCATCGCAAGGGCTGCCGCAAATTGCCCGCACCAGTAAGTGACCGCTCACGGAGGCAATGGCTCGCCGCATCGCGCGAACGTTCAGGTGTCATTCCAAAATTTCTCCACGCGTTGGAATGCTTCCTATGTGCGCGATCGCTCGGCAGGGTTGCAGCCAGTTCCCATGAAGGCGAGGTTGAATTGTCAGGTTGATGGGCGTAAAGCGTGCTATGCTGCTTGATTATCGCTAGCAGGTATTTTTGCAGCTGAGCTCGTCAAAACCATTGCTTGGCTCGTGATCGTGGTCAGTGCGAGGACCTTGGGAGCATCGGAGTTGGAAGGATCTGATAGACGGCATAATTAGCAGGCAGTGGGGACATGCTGGTGATGCGATGTCGGAAGCTCTTCGCAGAGTCTAAAGCCGGAAGGCCTTCGCAATTTTGCCAACCTGGTCTGAAAAGGGCCGCAGGCGGCTGTCAGCTTACATGCCGAGTCAGACGGGAAGTTCGTAGATTTGCGCGTGGGCTTATCTGGAGCGATATGTGGATGCGTTCCCTCGGATGGCGATGACGGTACGCGCCGAGCTCCGGGGTTCGTCCGTTCTATTTCGAATTGAGACTGTCATGCCCGGCCTGACCCAGTTCGAGCATCGCAGCCAGAAAGTGGTGCCGCGTTACGTCTTCGTGCAGCGCATGGCGCGGGCGATCGGACTTTGGCTCGCTGCTCACGCTCGTGCGGGCTCGTGATCGGCATGGCCGGCTACGCCTCGACCGAGGGCATGGGGTGGGCCGATGCCTTCGTCAACGCGGCCATGATCCTCTCCGGCATGGGACCCGTCTCCGAGCTACACTCGACGGCGGGCAAGGTCTTCGCCGGCTTCTACGCCATCCTCTCGGGCCTCATCATCGTCATCGCCACGGGTTTCGTGCTGGCGCCCCTCTTCCACCGCGTGCTGCACCGCTTTCATGTGGAGACAGCGAAGGAGGCGAAGGACGATTGAGGTCGGCGGCTTGCGGCCTCATGGTTCGCCCCTCGACAAGCTCGGGGTGAGGCTACGCTGGCGTAACGGCTGAAACGGAGGGCGTCCCTTGCGACAGCACGTCCGGCAGCTCTCGAGCATCCTTGCCGTCGCGGCGCTTGTTGCGCATGGAGCCGCCGCGGCGCTAGGCTTGCAGGTATCGCCCTACGCCGCCTCGCCGGCCGCCATCTCAGAGGCCGCCATGACGCTCAAGCTCGCCTCCACCGCATTCGCTCACGAGGGCGCGATCCCCAAGAAGCACACCTGCGAGGGCGACGACCTCTCGCCGCCACTCGCCTGGTCCGGAGCGCCGGCCGGAACCAAGAGCTTCGTGCTCATCGTCGACGACCCGGATGCGCCCGATCCCAAGGCGCCGAAGATGACCTGGGTGCATTGGGTGCTTTACAATTTGCCGCCCAATTCCACGGGGCTGCCCGAGGCCGTCGCGCCGGGCGCGCTGCCGCCGGGGACGGGCGAAGGCTTGAACGACTGGAAGCGCACCGGCTACGGCGGCCCCTGCCCGCCGATCGGACGGCATCGCTATTTCCACAAGCTCTATGCGCTCGATACGGAGCTTACGGGCTTGAGGAACCCGACGAAGGCCCAAGTCGAAGCGGCCATGAAGGGCCACATCCTGGCGGAGGCGACGCTGATGGGCACGTACATCAAGTCAGGCTGAGCGGTGCGCGGTTGGGCGCAGAGCGGCGACGCCTCTGGAGGCCGTCATGACAGCTAGGAACTTCTCTCTTTTGGCAGCCGTGATCTTCACGATCGTTGCCCTGCTGCAGCTCAGCCGCGCCGTTGCCGGCTGGGAGGTCACGGTCGGGACCACCGTGATGCCGCTCTGGCCGAGCTGGGTCGCGGCCGTCGTCGCCGGCACACTCGCGTGGCTCGGGTACAACGCCGCGCGGGAGTAAGTGAAGCCGCTTAGCTCGTACGAAAAGGAAGGGCCATTGCTCGACAAGCTGGCTGGCCGCGGTATGCTGGCGCCATGACCACCAAGACCCACACAATCGAGGTCGATGAAGCGACCGCCGCGGCGCTGGAGGCACGCGCGGCTGACCTGGGGATCACCGTGTCTGAGCTCCTGTCGGAGCTGGTCTCTGGGAAGGGCGTGTCGGAGTCGACGTTCGACGAACAGCTCACGGAGCTCGAGCGGCGCTGGGAAAAAGCTCAACAGAGCGGTGGGGCCGTGCCGAACGAGAAGGTTGTACGCTGGCTCGACACCTGGGGCACACAGGCGTTCCGGCCCTGGCGCAGCACGTGAAGCTCGAGTGGTCGGAGGACGCCCTTGCTGACCTCGATCGCTTCGCCGCCTTTCTCCATCAGCATTACCCCTCTCTCGCGCCGATTATTGCGCAGGAGATCGTTGAGAGGGCTGAGCTGATCGCGCGTCATCCGAAGGCTGGACGCCCGATCGGCGGGCGCGAGGAGTATCGACAGATCGTGTTGCAGATCCTGCGGGCGGCCTACGTCTTTCAGTACCGCTATGATGGTGAGCGGCTCGTCATGCTACGTGTCTTCCATGGGCGGGAGTCGCGGGAGTGAATGTGCTGTCCCACCTATGTCCCACCTATTTGGTCGACGGTGGCCGGTATATCAGATCAACAAAACACGCAGACGCTGCACATGGTGCGCGCCTCGGCGATGTGGCTGTCGATGATCTTCGCGTACTCGGTGAGCTTCGCCTGCCAGCTCTCGCAGAGCAGCTTCTTCTTCTCGGGCTCGCCGTGCGCGGTCTCCCAGGCCTTCATGTACTCGCTCTTCTTGGCGCGGAAGACGGCCGCCACCTTGCGCAATGACGAGACCTCGACGCATGGGCTCACGGCGGCCCAGGTGCGCCTCTGAAGGTTGAGCTTCTTGCCGCAGAACTCTTGGAGCGCGTCGACGGTGGCGTACTCGTCGAGCCGCTTCCACAGTGTCGCCCGGTCGGTATTGCTCATGGAGCCGAGGCCCAGCTTGACCTCGATCAGGCCGGCGCGCTCGCCCGCCGTAGCGTGGGCCAGGCCGAGCACCGCGATCAGCGCTGCGACGGCGGCAAGGTGGTGCACATGTAGTTTCGAGAGCATTCGCTATCCCCGATCGCGAACCATTGAGGCGAAAATTAAGCCGTGAGGCGGCGGTTTCGCAAGATCGGGGCGAGGCTCAGGGCTGGCTTGCACCAATTCTCGTTGCAGGTGCGGCCTATTTCCCGGCGGAAAGCCTGAGCCGGCGGGCGTCCCAGACGTCCCAGGCGCGCTGCTCGGCGGGCGTGCACCAGGGATTGCCGTAGTAGCCGACCCGCCCGTTCAAGCGCGTGCACTCCTTGGGGGCGGTCTGGCGAAAAGCGGGCTCCCGGCCGGCGGACGCGCGCGTGCCGTCGGCGTGCGCTGCGGAGGCGAGAAGAGGCATCGACGCCAAGAAGGCCAGCGTGCAGGCGTGTGCGAAGCGCATGTATGCCCCCTCTTCTCTTCGAGTTACTTGATGGCGACGATCTCGACCTCGTCGCCGTTCGGCATGCGGACGACGTCGCCCACGGCCTTTCCCATCAGCGCGCGGGCGAGGGGCGAGACATAGGACAGCGTGCCCTTCGCGGGATCGGCCTCGTCCTCGCCGACGATGCGATAGGTCTGGCGGCGCGCCGTGCTCACGTTCGAATGTTATGTGGGAGCCGAAGTGGACCTCGCTTAAGTCCGCGGGCGGCGTGATGACCTCGGCGGAGGCGCGCCGCGCCTGCCAGTAGCGCAGATCGCGGGCGGCAATGGCGATGGCCGCGCGGTCATGCGCGCGGACGGCCTCCGCGTGCGCGGCGTCGAAGCGCGCCACCTCGGCCTCGATCTGCGCCAGGCCTTCCTTGGTCACGAAATTGGGATGCTCCGAGATCAAACGGTCTGGAAAATCCTCGACCTCGTTGCCGTCCCCTTCTTTTACAAATGCTCTGCTCATGCCACGTTATATATGAAGTCGGGCATGGAATCATAGGGAACGAGGGCTCCCGGTGCGCCAAAGCCAGCATGAGATCGCCATTTCTACGCGGGGCAAAGGGCTCATTGAGCTCACGGATCAAGCGCGCGCCTTCGTGCGCGAGAGCGGCGTCGGGACGGGGCTGCTGACCGTTTTCTGCTGCCACACGTCGGCCTCGCTTCTCATTCAGGAGAACGCCGATCGCGACGTGCAGCGCGATTTGCTCGCGTTTTTCCGCCGCCTGGTGCCGGACGGCGATCCGCTCTACGTGCACACCGTCGAGGGTCCCGACGACATGCCGGCGCACGTCAAGGCGGCGCTCACGCAGACCTCAATCGGCATTCCCGTCGCGAACGGCAAGCTCATGCTGGGGCCCTGGCAGGGCATCTACCTCTTCGAGCACCGCAACAATCCGCATGATCGCCGCGTCGTGTTGCATGTCGCAGGCATGTGATCCCAGCTGATGCCCGGCTCACCCGAGATCGGCCTTGTCGCTATCGACCGCGCGGTCGCGCGCGAGGCAGCCGATAGCGACGCTGCGTTTGTCACCGCGCATGCGCTCGTCACCGAGGGTGTTCGCGATCTGATGGCGGGAGTGATCGGCATGACGCCGGCCCGCATGCTCGAACATGGTGAATGGGGCGGGTTCTTCGTCTTCGACCGTGCCTCGCGGCAGGTGGTGGGCACGTGCGCTTTCAAGAGCCCGCCCGACGGAGACGGAGCGGTGGAGATCGCCTACTACACGTTTCCTGCCTTCGAAGGCCGCGGCTATGCGAGCGCCATGGCGCGCGAGCTTTGCGGCCGTGCGCAAGCGAGCGCAGCAGTGCGCACGATCCTCGCCCATACGCTGGCCGAGCCCAATGCCTCGACACGCGTCCTCGAGCGCGCGGGATTTCGCAACGTGGGCGAGATCCTCGATCCGGAGGACGGCCGCATCTGGCGGTGGGCGATCGAAAAACACTCTCCCTGAGCCTTCGGCTTTTCGGGGCGCGGCAATTGCGCGTATGCTGAAACCGCCGGTATCAACGGCGCTGCGAATCGCGTCCAAGCAATCGCAGACGATGCAACGAGGAGACGACCCCATGGCAAAGAACAAGACACCCGGTGACAATCGCCGGGTCGGCGCGGTCAAGACGCGGTCGCAGATCAAGAACAAGATCACCGGGACCTGGACCAAGCGCGACGAGAAGAGCGGCAAGTTCCTGGACGTGAAGGCGGATCCGAAACCGTTCAAGGGCGTGCGGAAACCGCGAAAGGCGGCGGCCAAGAAGGCGGCCAAGCCGGCAGCCAGGAAGGCGGCGCGCAAGACCGCCGCAAGGAGATAGCCGCGCTCCGGTTAACGCTCCTCAAGCCCTCGTTAACCGGATTAACCGGGGGCGCGTTTGTCGCGTCAAAAGCTGTGTCTTGCGCGTGGATCGGGGGGCCCCAACCTGCTAATGAGGCGCCTTCCAATCCATTCGCCGGAGACCAATCATGAGCGAAGCCGAGAGCCAAGCGCGCGCCGATACCGCCAAGCTGATCCGCGACTACTACGTCGCCTTCAACAAGGGTGACAGCGACGGCATGCTCGCGTTCCTCACCGACGACGTGATCCACGACGTCAACCAGGGCGAGCGGCGCGAGGGCAAGGAGAAGTTCCGGGCCTTCAACGCGCGCATGACGCATCACTACAAGGAAGAGCTCCGCGACATCGCCGTCATGGTGTCGAAGGACGGCACGCGCGCCGCCGCCGAGTTCAACGTGCATGGCCAATACCTCAACACGGACTCGGGTCTTCCCCCGGCCAAGGGCCAGACCTATGTACTCCCGGCCGGTACGTTCTTTGCGATCCGCGGCGGCAAGATTGCGCGCGTGACGACGTATTACAATCTGACCGACTGGATCGCCCAGGTCTCCTGAGGCTCGCATTCCGAGCCTGCCGGCGAATGCTCCACCCTACCTTTGCGTGAAAGGAATTGCCCGCAATGGCCCTCGACGTCCGTTCGCTCACCGGTGACGAGATCAAGGGCGTGCTGCCCGATCTCGCGCGGCTGCGCATCGTCGTGTTCCGCGACTACCCCTATCTCTACGACGGCACGCTCGAGTACGAGGAAGAGTACCTCGCCAAGTTCGCCAAGGCGAAGGGCGCCGTTTGCGTCGTCGCGCGCGATGGCGACCAGATCGTCGGCGCCTCGACGGCCGCGCCGATGGTCGAGCACGCGGATGAGTTCGGCGAGCCGTTCAAAAAGGCGGGCTACGACCTCACCAAGATCTTCTACTGCGGAGAATCGGTGCTGCTCAAAAGCCACCGCGGCCATGGGCTGGGCCATGCCTTCTTCGACCATCGGGAGGCGCAGGCCAGGAAGCTCGGCGGCTTCACGCACTCGACCTTCTGCCGCGTGGTGCGGCCCGACAATCATCCGCTGAAGCCCAGGGACTACGTGCCGCTGGATGCGTTCTGGAAGAAGCGCGGCTACGCGCCCGTGGAGGGTCTCGTCGCCACCTACTCGTGGAAGGATGTCGACCAGGACGACGAGACGATCCACCCCATGCAGTTCTGGATGAAGGCGCTCTGATGGCGAAGCGCGATACGCTCAAGATTGCCGCCGCGCAGTATCCGATCGATGAACCGGCCACGCTTCGAGCGTGGCAGGACAAGATCGTGCGCTGGGTCGCGGACGGCGCGGCGACGGGCGCCGAGCTGCTCGTCTTTCCCGAGTATGCCGCGATCGAGCAGGCGGCCTGCTTCGGGCCGGCGGTCTACAGCGACCTGGCGACGACGCTGGAAAAGGTCGCCGAGCTCGCCGGCGACCGCGTGGCGCTGCATGCGGAGCTGGCGAAGAAGCACGGCGTGCATATTCTCGTCGGCTCGGGGCCGGTGAAGAAAAGCGACGGCCGCTTCGTCAATGCGGCGCAGCTCGTCACGCCCGGCGGCCATGTCGGCGAGCAGGAAAAGCTCATCATGACGCCGTTCGAGCGCGACTGGGGCGTCGCGGCGGGCGGCCCCTTGCGCGTGTTCGAGACGGCGCTCGGCAAGATCGGCGTCACGATCTGCTACGACAGCGAGTTTCCGCTGCTCGCGCGCGCGCTCGCCGAAGCGGGCACGGAGGTGTTGCTCGTTCCCTCATGCACGGAGCGCGTCTCCGGCTATCACCGGGTGCGGACGGGTGCTGTCGCGCGGGCGCTCGAGAACACGATCGCGACGGTGATGAGCCCGACCGTGGGTGATGCGCTGTGGTCGCCCGCCGTCGATCGCAATGTCGGGGCCGCCGGGATTTTCGTGCCCTCGGAGCAAGGCGTCGCCGACGACGGCACTCTGGCCTCGGGAACGCTCAATGCGGCGGAGTGGGTGTCGGCCACGGTCAATCTCGGCGCCTTGCGCCGCCTGCGCACGTCCGGCGAGATGCGCAACTTCGCCGACTGGCCGTCGCAGCCCGGCGCCGAGCCGCTCGCCCGCAACGTCGAGATCCACTCTCTCGTCTGACGGCGGCGCGACTACTTCAGCGCCCAGGTCACGGTGACGCGAGCCTCCAGCGTCTGGCTGCCGCGCTCGATGGGCACTGCCTCGGATTTCATCGCGCGCTGCATGGGTACGGCAACGGGCTGGAACTGGGCCGCCTCCTCGGCAATGGCGATCACCTCGCCCACCTCGACGCCGGCGGCCTCGGCATAGAGCTTGGCGCGGCGCAGCGCGTTGGCGATGGCCTCCTTGCGCGCGTCGTCCTTCAGCGTCTCGGCCTTGCTGACGTCGAACGTGAGGCCGTTCATCTGATTGGCGCCGAGGACAACGAGGCTGTCCATGACCTCGCCCAGGCGCTCGAGGTCGCGCGCGGTCACCTCGACCTGGTTCGCCACGCGATAGCCGGTGATGACGGCCGTCTGGCCCTCGAGGGGATTGTTGTAGCGCGGATCGATGCTGAACGAGGACGTCTGGATGTCCTTCGCGTCGATGCCGTTGTCCTTGAGGCCGGCGATCAGCTTTGCCATGACGTCCGAGTTGCGGGTCAGCGCTTCGCGGGCGGTCGCCGCCTCGGTGACGACGCCGGTCGAGATGCGCGCCATATCGGGCTCGGCGGTGACCTGGCCCGCGGCCGAGACGGTCACGGTGCGCTCGAGCCGTTTCTCTTGGGCCTCCGCCGCACCGCCCGATCCAAATACGAAGGCTATGGCGACGGGGAGGATGGCGAGGCCGGTGCGTAGCGGGGACATGGCTTGCTCCTTCGAGGGTTGCCGCCACCCTAGCGGCGATTTTTAGCTGGAAAACGACGCGCGTCCGGCGTTCTTGGCGGCGTGGAACTCTGATATAGAGGGCGGCCCTTGCTGTCCGCAGGGCCCGTAGCTCAATGGTTAGAGCTGGCGGCTCATAACCGTCTGGTTCCAGGTTCGAATCCTGGCGGGCCCACCATCTTCGCTCGCGATAGCGTCGAAGGCTGCCCGACGCTGATGCGAAGCGGCTGCGCTCCGAAGCTTCGGCGGGAGCCTTCGAATGCACATGTCTACGTGCACAGTGAACCGTTTCCGACGCGCTATGTCGGCTCACGCGACTCGACACTGGTTGGGACACAACGCGGTAAGTCGCACACGTCAAGTATGCGCCTGGGACGTGACCTATTGCCTCTTCGAGGGCAGGCCGGATTCTCAGCGCTCTGATCGGTTCGCCGAGCCTTTGCCGAAGCCGCTTGGAGAGGCTCGTTCCTCGAGCTGCAGCCTCTCCATGCCGCCCCTCCGCGCCCTCCTCATCTCCGACGGACGCCCCGGCCATTATCATCTCGCCGAGGGCATCCTCGCCGCGATCGGGCGCCGCCGCCCGGTCGAGACGGTCCGCCTCGAGGTGCGCCGCTACCCATGGATGCCGGGGCGATTTCTGGCGGCACTCGTCAACCGGGGCGCAAAGGCCGCTACCGTGCTCAAGCTCGGATACGGAGCCGGCGCTGCCAGCCTTCCGTCAGCCGATCTCGTGGTCTCGGCCGGCGGCGACACGCTCGCCGCCAATGCCGCCGCAGCCCGCGTCCTTGGCGTGCCCAACATCTTCTACGGGTCGCTCCGGCGCTTCCGGCCCGAGGATTTCGCCCTCGTTCTCACGTCGCATGCGCGCAATGGCAAACGCCCCCGGCACGTGGTGACGCTGAAGCCGAGCGCGGTCGATGCCGATACGCTGGCAGCGTCCTGCTGCTGTCGGAGGACCAGGCCGCGGCTCGGCACCTGCCGTGGCTGGCCTTCTCGTCGGCGGCAACACGGCGACCATCCGCTATCGCGGCGAGGATTGGGACCGGCTGATCGCTTTCATGAAAGAGCTTCATGCGCGCTCGGGCACGCGTTGGATCGTCTCGAACTCACGGCGCACGCCGCAAGAGGCCTCCGACCGGCTGACCGCTCTCGCGGCGGAGCCCGGCGGTCCGGTCGAGTGCTTCATCGATGTGCGGAGCCCGGGATCGGAGCCATTGGCCAGCCTCTTCGCGCGCTCGGATGCGGTGCTCGCGACTGTCGACAGCAGCTCGATGGTATCGGAAGCGGTGTGGGCGCGCCGGCCCGTGATCGCGGTGGCGCCGGCTTCATCGCGGCTACCAGACCAGGAGCAGGAGTACAGGGATTATCTCGAAGCGAGCGGCTGGGCGCGCTCGATTGCCATTGCCGATCTTAAGGTCGAGCGCCTGCTCAAGGCGCTTCAGGAGATCAAGCCGCTCGAGGCCAATCCGCTCGATCTCTTGGCGGCAACGCTCAGCGAAAAGTTGCCGGGGCTTTTCGCGGCCCGTTCGCAATAGATTGGCAAGCGACGGCTCGGTCGAGCCGGACGCCTTTGCGAGGAAGACCTACGCCAAGGACGGCCTAGAGCTTGCCGTCCTCTAGTGAGGAGAAGCGCGCCGCCTGGCGGGCGCGGGATGTGCGGCCGGTCGTGGTGCGCGGCGGCGGAACGGCTGCTGGCCGGCGCTCCTGGCTCTCGGCCTCGAGGACCTCGATGCTCTCGCCGGCGTAGACCGCCTTCAACTGGTCGACATCGTCGAGGGCGACCGCCCAGATGTTGCAGGCGCTGGCGAGGCGGATCTCGCCGCGCTTGGAGAGCGGCGTCGGCCCGAAACCGATCGAGATCGCGTCGCCGTCCGGCCAAAAGGCGATCTCGCCCTTGTCGACGACATCGCGCGCATCGGCCTCGAGATGCTGGCCGAGGGGAGCCTGAAAATAGACCTCGCGGCCCCACGTTTTTGCCGATGCATAGATCGGCAGCGCACGCCAAATCCGCTCCGCTGTCGGCGTATCCAACAGACGCGCACGGATCGCAACTTTCCCCGCCCTGATGACGATCTCCCGCACAATCTGCCTCCCGAGCCCTCTGGCGGCATTTACACTGCCGTTACAGACACCTTCTCACCTGGAACGACTGTCTTCAAGAGGGTGACATCATCGATTGCTTTTGCCCAGACGTTACAGGGTCTTGGTAACCTTATCTCGGCGCCTGTCGAAATGGGGGTGGGCCCGAAACCGATGATGATGCGGTCATCCTCGGTCCAGAAACAGATTTCGCCGGCCTCCGAATTGGCACGCGCGCCGCGCTCGCGGCCGGTCTCGACGGGTGTCTCGAAATGGATGGAATTGCCCCACGTCTCGGCAGTCGAAAAGAGCGGAAGGGCGGTCCAGATGCGGTCGGCCGTCTCGGTGTCGAGAAGCTCGGCGCGGATCGCGACGCGCCCGGCCTTGATCAGGACACGGCGTTTTTTCGCCCGTCTCCGCGGCGCGGTTCGCCGGGCGAGGCTGATGCTGGTGCCGCGACTGCGAAGAATGTTGGTCGGCATGGGGGAGAGTAGAGCCTCATCTCCCTCGCGCGATCAAGCTATGGGCGGCGAATGGCTGGCGATCAGGCGGGCGGCGGTCCGAAGACGAGCACCGCGTTCAAGCCGCCGAAGGCGAACGAGTTCGACATCGCGTAGTTGACCTTCAGGTTGCGGCCAACGTTGGGGACGTAGTCGAGATCGCATTCGGGGTCGGGGTCGTCGAGGCCGATCGTGGGCGGCACCCAGCCTTCCTGCATGGCCCTGATGCAGATCGCGGCCTCGATGCCGCCGCCGGCGCCGAGCGGGTGGCCGTGCATCGACTTCGTCGACGAGATCGCGAGGTTGTAGGCGTGCTTGCCGAACAGATCCTTGATGGCGTTGGTCTCGTTCTTGTCGTTGATCATCGTCGCCGTGCCGTGGGCGTTCAGATAGTCGATCTTCATCGGCGGCAGCTTGGCATCCTGCAGCGCGAGACGCATGGCCTCGCGCGGCCCCTCGATGTCGGGGTTCACCATGTCCTTGGCGTCCGACGTCATGCCGTAGCCGCAGATCTCGGCCAGGATCTTGGCGCCGCGGCGCTTGGCGTGCTCGAGCTCCTCGAGCACGAGGATGCCGGCGCCTTCGGCGAGAACGGTTCCGTTGCGCTTCTTCGAGAACGGGAAGCAGCCCTGCGGCGAGAGCACGTGGAGCGCCTGCCAGGCCTTCATGGTGCCGTAGTTGATGACGGCTTCGGAGGCGCCGGCGATGGCGACGTCGACCATGTTGTGCTGGATGTAGTCGCGCGCGATGCCGATGGCGTGGGTTGCCGTCGAGCAGGCGCTGCAGGTGGCGAAGGTCGGACCCTTGACGCCGTACTCGATGCCGACGTGCGCGGACGCAGACGAGCCGATGATGCGCAGCAGCGTCAGCGGGTTCGTGGCGCGCTTGTTGTTGATGAAGAGGTCGCGGTAGGCGTTCTCGAAGGTCGTGAGGCCGCCGGCGCCGGAGCCGATGATGCAGGCCGCCCGATAGGGGTTTTCGAAGGGAGTCGTGCAGTCCCGATTGCTTGACCGCCTCTTCGGCGGCGGCGGCGGCGAACCACGAATAGCGGTCGGCCATGCGTGATGATCTTGTCGCGCTTGTAGCCCTTGAGGCGGACCTTGGGCTCGAAGTCCTTGATCTGGGCCGCGATCAGGATCTTGAGATCCTCCAAGGGAAAGCCGCCGAGCGCGCTGACGCCGGATTTGCCGGCGTGCAGGCTCGCCCACATTTCATCTACGTTCTGGCCGATCGGCGGTGGTCACGCCGAGACCGGTTACGACCACACGACGTGTGCCGCTTGCTTGTGCCATTGCGCTAATCATTCCTGTTGGGCGGCGTCACACGCAGCCCATGTTATTTGCGGGACCCCATAGGGATCCCGCACACGAGTGGAAACCCGCTCGAGGTTAAGCCTTAGGCCTTGGCGCCTGCTGCCGCTGCGGGGCCTGCCGCCATGAGAGCCTTAACCTTGTCGACGACAGAGCCGACGGTCTTGAAGTCCTGCACGTCTTCGTTGGCGTTGTAAGGAATCTCGATACCGAAGGTATCCTCGATGTCGAAGACAATCATCGCGAGGTCTAACGACTCGATCTTGAGATCCGTCAAAGCGGTCGAGAGTGAGATATCGTCTCTCGGTTCCTTCATGTGCTTCTTTAGAATGTCGATGATTTTGGTTGCGACTTCGTCCATCTCGCTCTCCAAACCCTGCTCACCGCTTTTGCAGGGACCCTCGTTACTACTGACTACGTAGTTCAGGGCCGCAATTGTCACAAGCTAGGGCGTCACATATCCTTAAACGCCCGACAAGTCCAGCCAGCGGCCTTGTAAAGGCTATGCCTTCACGGTGTCGGCAAACATTGGCACAAACGGTTAAGCCCGGATGTTCCCGCGGGCACATAACACGTCTGGGGTTATAAGGCCCGGGCCCTAGTCGCAACGGGCAAAAAAGTGTTCAATGCCAAAGCGGGCATGCGGGCTTTGACCCCTATCAACAGGGGCCAAGTCGCCCTTCGTACCCGCCAAGACTGCGCTCCGCGCGACAAGCGGACGCGGCCAAGGGAGGGCACAATATGACGACGACTGGCCCGCCAGGCGCAGCGGCGGCAACCCATCTCTGGATCAAGAGCTACCCGCGGGGCGTCGACCTGGCACATGCCGCTGACGCCCGCCCCTCTCTACAAGCTGCTCGACGATGCTGCGGCTGCTTTCCCGTCCCGGACGTGCACGAATTTTCTCGGCAAGACGTTAACTTATGGGGAAATCAGCGAGCTCGTCGACAAGGCGGCCGCGGGTCTGCAGAAGATCGGGGTCAAGAGGGGAACCAAGGTCGGGCTGTTCTTGCCCAATAGCCCGACCTTCATCGTCTATTACTTCGCAGTGCTCAAAGCCGGCGGCGTGGTCGTCAACTACAACCCGCTCTACACGCTCGAGGAGCTCTCCTTCCAGGTCAAGGACAGCGAGACCGAGCTCATGGTGACGCTCGATCTCAAGCTGCTGTTCGACAAGGTCGAGGGCCTCGTCAAATCGGGCGCTCTGTCGCAGGCGGTCGTCGCGTCGTTCGCCGGCCTGCTGCCGACAACGAAATCCGTCCTCTTCAAGCTTGTTCAAGGCGAAGGACCTGGCGCGGCCGACGGCTTCGCCGGTCGCCGACAAGCTCGTGCTCGAGTCCGCGCTCATGGCCAACGATGGGCGCTACGTGCCGACGTCAATCGACCCGTCGTCGGAGGTCGCGGTCCTCCAGTACACCGGCGGTACGACGGGGACGCCCAAGGGCGCCATGCTGACGCACGCCAACGTCTACCTCAACGTGCGCCAGGTCGCGGCCTGGTGTCCGGACCTCGAGCGCGGCACCGAGAAGGTTCTCGGCGTGCTGCCGTTTTTCCACGTCTTTGCCATGACCGTCGTCATGAACTTCGGGATCGCCATGGCGGCCGAGATCGTCATCATGCCGCGCTTCGTGCTCGATGAAGCGCTGAAGCTCATCGATAAGGCCCGGCCCTCGATCATGCCGGGCGTGCCGACCCTCTTCAACGCGATCCTGAACCACCCGAAAATCAAGTCCCACGATCTTACCAGCCTCGAGTTCTGCCTCTCGGGAGGGGCGCCGCTGCCTCTCGAGGTGAAGCAGAAATTCGAGGCCGTGACCGGCCGCCGCCTCGTCGAGGGGTACGGACTGTCGGAGGCCTCGCCCGTCGTCACCGTCAATCCGCTCGAGGGAACAGTGAAGACCGGGTCGATCGGGTTGCCTTTGCCTGGAACGATCGTCTCGCTGCGCGATCTCGGCGACCCAAGCAGAGAGGTTGCGAGGGGTGAGCGGGGCGAGATCTGCATCGCGGGACCGCAGGTGATGCGCGGCTATTGGAAGAAGCCCGCGGAGACGGCGGCCCAATTCGCCGGCACCTACCTCAGGACGGGCGACGTCGGCGTGATGGACGAAGACGGCTTCTTCTTCATCGTCGATCGCATCAAGGAGCTCATCATCTGCTCCGGCTACAACGTCTACCCGCGCCGGGTGGAGGAGGCGATCTACGAGCATCCGGCCGTCGAGGAGGTGACCGTCATCGGGGTTGCCGACAAGTATCGCGGCGAGGCTCCCAAGGCGTTCATCAAGCTCAAGGCCGGCATGACGGCGACAGCGCAGGACATCATGCGCCACCTCGAGCCCAAGCTGTCGAAGATCGAGCTGCCGGCCGAGATCGAGTTCCGCGACGCGCTGCCGAAGACCATGATCGGCAAGCTCTCGAAGAAGGAGCTCAAGGCCGAGGAGGCCAAGCGGCGAAGCACCGCATAGGAGCGCAGCCGCCTCATGGTTCGCCCCTTGACAAGCTCGGGGTGAGGGTCACCAGGAGGCATGCTGTTGGGCCAGAAGCGGGTCTTATGCCGCCTGGCGCATCTCGGCCGACTTGGCACTCTCGAGGATCGCGGCGACGCCCATGCCGCCAGCGGTGCATACGGAAATGAGGCCGCGGCCGCCCTGGCTCGGCGAGCAGCTTGGCCAGGTTGGCGAGGATGCGGGCTCCCGTCGCCGCGAACGGATGGCCGACCGCGAGCGAGGAGCCTTTGATGTTCATCTTGGCGCGATCGATCGAGCCCAAGGGGGCGTCCTTGCCGAGCTGCGTCTTGCAGTAGGCCGGATCCTCCCAGGCCTTCAACGTGCAGAGCACCTGGGCGGCGAAGGCCTCGTGGATCTCGTAGAGGTCGAAATCCTGCAGCTTCAGTCCGGCGCGATCGAGCATGCGCGAGACGGCGATGGTGGGTGCCATCAGCAGCCCGTCGCCGGCCACGAAATCGTTGGCCGCGTTCTGGGAGTAGGTGAGGAAGGCCTGGATCGTCAGCCCGCGCTTGGCGGCCCACTCCTCGCTCGCCAGCAGCACGCAGGCGGCGCCGTCGGTGAGCGGCGTCGAGTTGGCGGCGGTCAGCGTGCCGCGCTCGGACTTGTCGAAGGCGGTCTTCAGGGTGGCGAGCTTGTCGAGGCTCATGTCCTCGCGCAGGTTGTTGTCGCGGAAGACGCCGGCGCAGGGCACGATCAGGTCGTCCATGTAGCCCGAGCGATAGGCCTCGGCGGCCTTCATGTGGCTGTCGTAGGCAAAGCGATCCTGCTCCTGGCGCGTTATCTTCCATTCCTGCGCCATCAGCTCGCAGTGCTGGCCCATGGTAAGGCCCGTGCGCGGCTCGGCGACATTGGGCGGCTGAGGCGTGAGCTCGGCCGGCGAGAAGCCCTTGAACACGCGCAGCTTGTCCATGGCCGTCTTCTGCTGCGGCACCTGCACAAGGCGGCTCGCGAACTTCTTCGAGAAGACGATCGGGGCGTCGGACGTCGTGTCGGAGCCCAGCGCGATGCCGCAGTCGATCTCGCCGGCTGCAATCTTGGCGCCGATGGCGGCGGCCGCCTGAAGGCTCGTGCCGCAGGCCTGCATCATGGTGATGCCGGGCGTCGTCGGCGCGAGCTTGGTGCCGAGGACCGCTTCGCGCGCGAGATTGAAATCCTTCGAGTGGGTGACGACCGCGCCGCCCACGACCTCGTCGATGTGCACGCCCTTGAGGTTGTACTTGTCGACGAGCCCGGAAAGCGCGGCCGTCATCATGTCGAGGTTCGACAGATCGGCGTAGAGCGTATTCGAGCGGCAGAAGGGTGTTCTCACTCCGCCAATGATGCCAACGCGCCGCACGGATTTGGTCATGAGTGTCTCCATCTATTTCCCTCTCGCCGTTCTTGCGGGGAGGTCAGGGTAAGGGGCAGAAGCTGGCGTTGCGGATTGCAGCTGCCCCTCTCCCCATGGCACCGAAAGTTCGCCATGGGGAGAGGGAGCTAACTATTCGGCTGCCGCGAGCTTCGGCTGCTCTGTGACTTCGCTGGCCCTGAAGTGCAGCGGGCCGCCACGGAACGGTGCGAAGCCGGTGCCGAAGATCACGCCGGCGTCGACGAGATCCGCCGTGTCGACGACCTTCTCGTCGAGCGCGCGCTGTGCCTCGGTGATCAGGGGCTCGACCAGCTCGCGTCCGAGGCGTTCGAGATCGGCCGCCTTGTAGGTCTTGTCGCCGCGCTCGGGCTTGCCGTTCTTCCAGGCATAGAAGCCCTGGCCCGTCTTCTTGCCGAGGCGGCCGCTCTCGACGAGGCGGGCGAGGTGCGAGCCCTCGGCGGAGAGCTTCAGGATCTTGCCGACGTGAGCGCAGACATCGAGGCCGACGGTGTCGGCGAGCTCGATCGGTCCCATCGGCATGCCAAAGGTGCGCGCGGCCTCGTCGATCTTCTCCTTCTCCTCGCCCTTCTCGAGACGCGCCATGGCCGCCATCATGTAGGGAGCGAGCACGCGGTTGACGAGGAAGCCCGGCACGCTCTTGGCGACGATCGGGAACTTGCCGATGGCGGTGACGAAGGCGCAGCCCTTTTTCACGTCCTCGTCGTGGCTCGTTGCGCCGCGGACCACCTCGACGAGGGGCATCTGCGCCACGGGGTTGAAGAAGTGGATGCCGATCAGGCGCCCCGGATCAGCCAGAGGCTTGGCGATCTCCTCGATCTCGAGCGAGGACGTGTTGGTGGCGAGCACGGCTCCCGGCTTGATCTTGCCCTCGAGCTCCTTGAAGACCTTCTGCTTCACGTCGAGCCTCTCGACGATCGCCTCGATGATGACGTCGGCGCGCGCTGCGCCGTAGCCGTTCGGATCGGCGATCAGGCGGGCCTTGGCGGCGTCGCGCAGTGGCCTTGGTCCTGAACTTCCTGGAGAAGAGCTTGCCCTGGGCCTTGATGCCCTTCTCGATCTGCTCGGTGGAAACGTCCTGGAGCGTGACCTCCATGCCGGAGGCCACACACCAGCCGGCGATGTCGGCACCCATGGTGCCGGCGCCGATCACGTGGGCGCGCAGCGGCTTCCACTTGAGGTCCTTGGGCGCCTGAGCCTTCAAGAGCTCGGAAAGCTTGAAAACGCGCCGCAGGTTGCGCGATTGCTCGGAGACGAGGAGCGGCGCGAAGTAGCGCGTTTCTGCCGTCTTGAGCGCGGCCGGGTCGCCGCCGTGAAGCTCGAAGAGGTCGATCAGGCGGAACGGCGCCGGATAGTGCGCCTCGCGTGCCTTCTTCCTCGTCTCATCGCGCATCTTCTTGGCGAGGAGCCCGCGCACGGGCCATTTGCGTCAGGACGGATTTGGTGAAGCCTGCCGGCTTCGACTTGCGCCGCTGGAGCACGGCCTTGCGCGCCGCCCAGCGCAGCCTGTCGCGGGTCGCGACCAGCTCGTCGACGAGGCCCATGGCGCGGGCGCGGCTGGCGCTGATCATGGAGCCGGTCAGCATCGCCTGCATGGCGGCGAGCGGTCCCGACTGGCGGATCGAGCGCACGGTGCCGTTCCAACCGGGGAAGATGCCGAGCTTGACCTCGGGGAAGCCGACTTTCGTGGTCTCGTCGCGGGTGGCGATGCGGTAGTGGCAGGCCAGGATCAGTTCGAGGCCGCCGCCGACGCAGATGCCGTGCACGCCGGCGACGACGGGGACGCTCAAGCGCTCGATGCGATCGAAGAGCGCGAGCACGAGGCGCAGGCGCTCGATCACCTCGGATTCAGTCTTGAGGCCGTCGAACTCGTTGACGTCGGCGCCGACGATGAAGTTGCGCTCCTTGCCGGACAGCAGGACTAAGCCGCGGATGGTGCGCGCGCGCGCGCCCTTCCTCGACCTGCGTGATGATGGCCGCCAGCTCCTCGAGCGGGCGCGCGCCGAGGGCGTTCGCGCTTGCGCCTTCGCGATCGAAGATCGCCCAGGCGATCCCTTCCTGGTCGACCGAGAAGCGCCAATCGTGCAGGTTCATGGCCCGCGCGCCGGAGCCTCTCGCATCTTTGAGATCGTGAGCCATGTGCTTGCTCTCCAATATTTACTCTGCCGCGGCGCTTCCAAGCGCGCGTGAGTTGTGACCCAGGCTGCCGGGACTCTCCGTCCCATAGTTGGGCTTCAACTCCAGAGGATCAAAATGGTCGACGGCGATCGCGCGTGCGGTGAGCGCCTCGACCTCTTTCAAGAGCTGGGCCTCGCTCTCGGTGACGACGCCCTTCTCGGCCGCGTCGGCGATCCAGTCGATGCCGTGGTAGCGGCGAACGGTGCCGAGGCGGACGGCACGCTCGAGCTTCTTTTCCGCCTCCTCGGCGGCGACGACCTTTTTCAGGGTGACCTCGAGGAGCCCTGTCGGATCATTTGGGTCCTGCGACACATAGATGTGGCGCGTCAGGCGATCGCGCAACTCGCCGGGCTCGGTCGCGGCGCGGACGACCTTGGACGCCAGGGCATCGGTCGCCGGATAGTAGTGGCGTCCGAACGGGAAGATGGCGAGCGCGCAGAAAGGCGCGCGCCGGCGCGTTGGGGAAGTTCTCGACCGTGCCGCGCAGCGCCTCCTCGAAGCGCGCGAGGCCGTTCGCGGCAGCGAGCGCTACGATCGGCCGGTCGGCAGCGGGCCGGCCATCATCCTCGAAGCGCTTCACGAGGCAGCACAGGAAATAGAGCTCGGAAAGCGCGTCGGCGAGGCGGCCGGTGAGCTTCTGTTTCACCTTGAGGCCGCCGCCGAGCATGGCGACCGTCAGGTCGGCGACGAGGGCGAAGTTGCGGCTCGCGCGCCAGATCTGGCGGTAGATCGGCCCGAGGCCCGCCGCGCGCTCGGGCACGTTGCCGAAGTAGCCGAGCGTCAGGTTGTGGAAGAAGGCACCGCTGGCGTTGGCCACGGAGAACGTGACGTGGCCGAGGAATGCGTCCTCGAAGGCGTCGAGCCCCTGCTCGGTGTCGGGGTCCTGAAGGGCCTGGACCTCCTTGTAGAGGTATGGATGCGAGCGAAGCGCGCCCTGGGCAAAGGTGATCAGCGTGCGCGTCAGGATGTTGGCGCCTTCCACGGTGATGCCGACGGGGACGAGCTGGTAGGCCGACTGGAGATAGTTCGAGGGACCGTCGCAGATGGCACGGCCGCCGTGGATGTCGAAGGCGTCGTTGACGGCGCGGCGCATGCGCTCGGTCGTCTGATACTTCATCAAGGCCGAGATCACGGACGGCTTCTCGCCGCGCGAGACCATGGCGGCGGTCACGGCGCGGGCCGCCTCGTTGACGTAGGCCGTCTCGACGAGACGGGCGAGCGGCTCCTCGATGCCTTCCATGCGCGAGATCGGCAGGCCGAACTGGCGGCGGATGCGCGCATAGGCAGTCGAGAACCGCAGCATCGCCTTGGCGCCCGCGGTCGCGGACGACGGAAGGGAGATGGCGCGGCCGGCAGCGAGGCACTCCATGAGCATGCGCCAGCCCTGGCCGACCATCTTCTCGCCGCCGATCACCCAGTCGAGCGGGATGAAAACGTCCTTGCCCCAGTTGGGGCCGTTCGGGAATGCGGCGCCGGACGGGAGATGGCGGCGGCCGATGTTCACGCCGGGATGCCTGGCCGGAATCATGGCCACCGTGATGCCGATGTCCTCGCCCTTGCCGAGGATGTTCTCGGGATCAAAGAGGCGGAAGGCGAGCCCGACCAGCGTCGCATTCGGCCCGAGTGTGATGTAGCGCTTGTCCCAGGTGAGGCGGATGCCGGTGACCTCGCGGCCCTCGTGATGGCCTTTCGTCACGTAGCCGATGTCGCGCATGGTGGCGGCGTCGGAGCCGGAGGTCGGCCCGGTGAGCGAGAAGCACGGCACCTCGAGGCCCTGCGCGAGGCGCGGCAGGTAATGGTGCTTCTGCTGATCGGTGCCGTATTTCTCGATCAGCTCGCCGGGCCCGAGCGAGTTCGGCACCATGACGATGGTCACGGCATCGGGCGAGCGGGACGCGATCTTGCCCAGGATCAGCGACTGAGCTTGCGGCGAGAAGCCCAGGCCACCGTGCTCCTTCGAGATCAACATGCCGAGGAAGCCCTTGGCCTTGACGAAGTCCCAGACTTCCTCGGGGATCTCGCGCTGGCTGTGGCGGATCTGCCAATGGTCGATCATGCGGCACAGCTCTTCGGTCGGCCCGTCGAGGAATGCCTGCTCCTCGGGCGTGAGCACGATCGGCGGAATGGCGCGCAGCTTCGTCCAATCGGGCGTGCCGGAGAAGATCTCGGCGTCAAAGCCGACGGTGCCGGCGTCGAGGGCCTGCTGCTCGGTGTCCGAGACCTTGGGCAGGATCCCCTTCACCATCTTGAAGGCGGGCTGGATCAAGAGCGGGCGGCGGACCTGCTCCCAGGAGAGCGCGCCGAGAACGATCGACGGTAGCCAGGCGAGGAATCCGAGGAAGCCGGGGTGCGGAAAGTGCAGCGTGCCGTGGAAGATGCCGGTCTGCCAGGCAAAGGTGATCGCGGCCAACGCGACGGCCCATTGCCAGCCGGACGCGCGGTACATGCCGAGCGCGATCGCGCCGCAGAGCAGCACCAGGATTAGAAGTAGCAATGCCATGGGTCAGAGCCTCCGCTGCACGGCCCCACGATTTCCCGGTTGGACCGGTACGGGATTGTCGCCGCCAAGAGTTTAAGCAAACGCCTACGCGAACAAAGATCACCGCACTATCGGGGTGCCTCGCAGACCCTTCGATCGCCAGGCCGTTCGTGGGCACGCGCCCGACGCCGGGTACTTGTAGTTAAGACTATAGGGGCTTTCGCCAAGAGGCGAGCGGATTGCACCCGTCGTGCAGGGATTGTCGTCGGGCGAACGCCGTGCACAAGACGCAATGCCATGAAAACCTGAAGAAACTATTTTGCATTCTGCAAGTGTTGCTCGAGCCAAGATGCAATCACTTGGCGAAAATCTCTGAGACGAGCGTCGCGTACCACGCAATGCTTTGGTCGTAGTTTTCCTTGCGCACGGATGCGGGCTCGCCCGGCTTCGAGACGAAACTATCGCTCGGAACGAGCACATGCTTGCCGTTCAGCTCGCCAGGCGCGTAGTTGGCGCCGATCTTGACGCTGTCGTCGGGGGCGAGCATCGACCAGCACGTGTTGCGGTAGCGCGCGGGCGGGCGATCCTTGTTGCCGGCGAGGTCGGCCAGGATGTCGGCCGCGACGGCTTTGGCCTGATTGTTGGACGAGAACGCCGATTTCGGCATCTCGGCGGCGATCGCCGCGTCGCCCACGACGTAGACGTTGTCGGCCTTCTTCGACTTGAAGTTCTCGAGATGAACCGGACACCAGTCGCCGTCGACGAGGCCGGCCAGCTTGGCGATATTTCCGGCGCGCTGATCGGGAATGACATTGGCGACGGCCGCCTTGACGGTGGTGCCTGACTTCGTCGTCACCTCGCCGGTCTTGGCGTTGACGCGCACAAGGCTCATGTCGTCGATGTCGTTGGTCAGATTGAGCTCGACGATGTCCTTGTAATATTTGGCGAACGCCTCCTCGAACACCGGCTGCTTGGAGAACGCCATCTTGGGGTCGAGGATGATCAGCTTCGACTTGGGCTTCTCGGTCTTCAGGTAGTGGGCGATGACGCAGGCGCGCTCATAAGGACCAGGCGGGCAGCGATAGGGATTGCGGGGCGGAGCGATGACGACTGTGCCGCCGTCCGGCATCGCCTTGAGCTTGCGCCGCAGGAGACGCGACTGCCAGCCGCCCTTCCACGCGTGCGGCATCACCTCCGACGCATGGGCGTCGTAGCCCTCGATGCCCTCGGGTTTGAAGTCGATGCCGGGCGCGACGACGAGGCGGTCGTAGGCGAAGCGCCGGCCGCCGTCGAGGCGCACGATCCGCTTTAGGGTATCGATCTCCTCGGCGGTCTGATGGACGACATGGATGCCGAGCTTCTCGAGTCCCGCGTAATTGTGGGTGATGCTCGAGAAGGAGCGAAAGCCGCCGATGTAGTGGTTCGAGAAGAAGCAGCTCGTGTATTGCTGCTGACGCTCGATCAGCGTCACGTCGAGGTTGGGATCTTCCCGCTTCAGGTGGACGGCGACGGTTGCGCCGCCAGGGCCGCCGCCGATGACGACGATTTTTGCTGGCTTGCCGGCCAATGCCGGGGCGGCAAGCGCCGCCGTTCCCAGTGCCGCGAGCCCGGCTCCGAATTGCCGCCGATCGACCTTACTCATACACGCGCTCCGATCCCGTCACTCCCGAGGCCGGCTCAGCGTGCCAGCGATTGCGGTTCTTATTGCCCTGCCGCTCCAAGTGATGCCGGTTCCAAGAGCGCCGGCGGATCGCTCGGGATCCCGGCCTTCTCGAGAAGCACGGCCAGCTCCTCCCAGAAGAAGTCCTCACCGGGGTAGCCGGTGATGCGGCCGATTTCTTTGCCGCCCTCCGTCACGATGAAGGTCGGTGTGTAGACGATCGGGGCAAAGGCAGCCAGCTCGGGTGCGTCGCGCTTCACTCTCAGTAGAGGTGCAACGGCGCCTTGCCTCGAATGTGCGTAGGAAGCGCCGACGTCGGCGTCCCATTTCATGCAAAAGCGGCATCCCGTCTCCTCGACCATGATCAGGCGCAGAGGAGCGTTCGCCGCCAGCGCAATGCCGATCCATGTCAGACTGACAAAAGCAAACGCTGCCATCATGCGGGAGCTGTAGCGGGTGGGACACATGCTCGGGAGGGTTTCGCGTTCAGGAAGGCAGATCGGGAAGACTGTCGAACTCGTAATTTGCGCGGGCTTTTGCTCGCATGTTAGCAGTGGCCGTACCGGGCGAGAAGCAGGAAGGCTGCACACCGGCAACGGCTCGGGGATTAACTATCCCCCTGAAGTTGCTGTAGGTATTCTGTTTTCAGCCAAGACGCAGCGGCTTGGGGCGTTTCGTGGACTGGTGGGCGACAAAGCGATTGGTGGGGCGCCGTGACGTCTTGATCGGCGGCGGCGCCGTGGCTGTCTCGGGGGCCGCGCTTCTGGCGGGTGGCGGGCTGTCGCTGGCGCTCGAGGAGGAAGCCCCTCTCGGCTCGGCCCAGTTCGATATCGCGCTCAAGAAAATTATCGGGCAGGCCGTGCCCCTCGAAGAGGGCGTAACGCTCGATCTCCCGGAGATCGCCGAGAACGGCAACATCGTGCCCTACAAGCTCGTGGTCGTAAGCCCGATGAGCGATGAAGATCACGTCGAACGTCTGCACCTTCTTTCGACGGCCAACCCTCAGGCCGCCGTCGCGACCTTTCATTTCACGCCGCTCTCGGGGACGGCGAACGTCACGGGGCGCATGCGCCTCGCCAAGACGCAGGACGTCGTGGCCGTCGCCGAGACGAGCACGGGCAAGCTGCTGATCGGGCGGCGGAATGTCAAAGTGACCATCGGCGGCTGCGGAACCGAGTGACACCCATGGCAACGGCCTCGCGACCACGCATCAAGCTCCCCGAGGGCGCCAGCATCGGCGAGATCATCGAGATCAAGGCGCTGATCACGCATGTCATGGAGACCGGCAACCGCAAGACTGCCGACGGCAAGCCGATCCCGCGCGATATCATCAACTCGTTTACTGCAACGTTTGCCGGCAATCCGGTCTTTTCGGCGGAGTTCGGCTCGGGGATCGCGGCCAATCCGTTCATCGCCTTCTCGATGAAGGTTCCCGGACCGGGCGAGTTCGAGCTCACCTGGACCGACGACCAGGGCAACAAGACGGTTGAGAAGGCGGTCCTCAACATCGTGCCCGGTCCGCCGCCTGGCTGAGGCATGCTGCCTCTTGTCCGACCACCCTGAAGCCGTTACCGGTGGATGCCAGTCAGGGTCGCGAAGCGAGCCAATACGTGAAAAACCAAGAGCAGACGTCCATGGCCGAAGAACCCGTCGCCTTAGAACCCGTCGTCGCCCAAGCGGGGCCCTATCAGGTGGAACTCGCGGAGGGCAAAGCCTACTTCTGGTGCCGCTGCGGGCGATCGCAGAAGCAGCCGTTTTGCGATGGCGCTCACAAGGACACCGGGCTCGAGCCGTTGCGCTTTGTCGCACCCTCGACGGGGACCTTCAATCTCTGCGGCTGCAAGGCGACCGACGATCAGCCGTACTGCGACGGCACGCACAACATAATCTGAAGATTGTCCATAATCTGAAGATTGGCCGGCGATCGGTTGCGCAAAAATCGCTCAAGGCGCGCTGATTGAACGGCCGTTGCTCTCGCGCAGCGTAGCGGGATCGAGTGCGGAGAAGCGCGAAAAAGCTGTTCCCAATCCGTAGGTAGGCGCTTTAAACAACATAAGGTGCCAGCCGGCGCGGGGAACCTCAGCAATGGATTACTTCGTCCAGCAGCTCATCAACGGGCTGACTCTCGGGTCGATCTACGGTCTCATCGCCATCGGCTATACGATGGTCTACGGCATCATCGGCATGATCAACTTCGCCCACGGCGACGTGTTCATGCTCTCGGCCTTCATCGCTCTCATCCTGTTTCTGCTGCTGACGCAAATCTTCGGTGTGCTCTCGCTCGGCATCGCGCTGCTGATCGTGCTTGTCCTCGGCATGGCGCTGACCAGCCTCTGGAACTGGATGATCGAGCGCATCGCCTACCGGCCGCTTCGCGGCTCGTTCCGCCTGGCGCCGCTCATCTCGGCGATCGGCATGTCGATCTTCCTCTCCAACTTGGTGCAGGTCGTGCAGGGCCCCAATAACAAGGCGATCGAGCCGATGCTGACTAACGTCATCGTGCTTCCGATCGGGCTGGGATCGGTGACGCTTGCGGAGAAGCAGCTCGTCATCATGGCGACCACTGCCGTGCTGCTGTTCGTACTCTGGTACGTGGTGCAGAAGACGCCGCTCGGGCGCGCGCAGCGTGCGTGCGAGCAAGACCGCAAGATGGCGTCGCTGCTCGGCGTCGACGTCGATCGCACGATCTCGCTCACCTTCGTCATGGGCGCGGCGCTCGCTTCCGTCGCCGGGCTCTTGTGGATGATGTACTACGGCGTCGTCAGCTTCTCCGACGGCTTCGTGCCAGGGGTCAAAGCGTTCACGGCCGCCGTGCTCGGCGGCATCGGATCGCTGCCGGGCGCCGTGCTCGGCGGACTTCTGATCGGGCTCATCGAGACCTTCTGGTCGGCCTACTTCTCGATCGACTACAAGGACGTTGCGGCCTTCTCCATTCTCGCCGTGGTGCTCATCTTCCTCCCCTCCGGCCTCATGGGCCGGCCCGACGTGGAGAAGGTGTGACGCCGATGGGCGGACCGGGTGACGTCAGGGCGGGGACTGGGGTGACCTTCATTCGCGCCCTCAAGGACGCCGCTCTCGTCGCCCTCGTCACTCTGGGGTTGTCGTTCCCGATCGTTGCGCTCAAGACAGAGCAGGACCTTCAGAACCGGCTGATGCTCGTCGAGCGCTGGGGGCTCGTGGCTGCGCTCTGCGCGACAGCCTTTGCCTTGCGGCTGGCGTGGCTTTTGTCCGGTGCCTACGTCAAGCTGCCGCGGTTTTCTTCGCTGCGGGGCACACCGGCGGCCGCGGAGCTGCGGCGCCTCCTTCCGCGCATCGGGCTGGTTGCGATCGTCGCCTTTCCTTTCCTCGCCATTGCGATCGCCGTCGCCGGCGGACCCGGTCCGCTCAAGCTGATCGACAACTACGGCATTCAGATCCTGATCTACGTGCTCCTCGGTCTCGGCTTGAATATCGTCGTCGGCCTCGCGGGGCTCTTGGATCTCGGCTTCGTCGCCTTCTATGCGGTCGGCGCCTATTCCTCGGCATTGCTCGCCAAGACCTTCGGACTTTCATTCTGGCTGGTGCTTCCGTTGGCCGGCATCCTCGCGGCCTTCTGGGGCCTCTTGATCGGGCTTCCGGTCCTGCGTCTCCGCGGCGACTACCTTGCCATTGTCACGCTCGCATTCGCCGAGATCGTGCGCCTCGTGCTGATCAACTGGGTTCCGGTCACGGGAGGCTACGCCGGCATCTCCGGGATTCCGAAGCCGTCGCTGTTCGGGTTCTCGCTCGGGTCTGAGCCCGGCGGCCTCCCCGCTACACTTGGGCTGCCGCCGTCCCCGCTCTACCGCCTCTTCTTCATGTACTATCTCGTGCTGGCGCTGGTGTTCTTAGCGAATTGGGTGACGACGAGGTTGCGCGCGCTGCCGATCGGGCGCGCCTGGGAAGCGATGCGCGAGGACGAGATCGCGTGCCGATCGCTCGGCATCAACACGGTGACGACCAAGCTTACCGCCTTCTCGACGGGCGCCTTCTTCGGCGGCATCGCCGGGGCGTTCTTCGCGGCACGGCAGGGATTCATCAGCCCCGAGTCGTTCGTGTTCATGGAGAGCGCGGTCATCCTCGCCATCGTGGTGCTCGGCGGCCTGGGCAGCCAGACGGGTGTCGCCATCGCGGCCGTGGTCATGATCGGCGGCACGGAGCTCCTGCGCGAGCTCGGGTTTCTTAGAGCGGTCTTTGGTCCCGACTTCGATCCCTCGAAGTACCGCATGCTACTGTTCGGCCTGGCGATGGTCCTGCTGATGATCTGGCGACCGCGCGGTCTCGTTTCCCTGCGCGTGCCGTCGATACGCCTTCTCGCACGGGGCCGCGCCGCACCCGCCGTGCCGCAGGGGTAAGGTCAAATGCGGTGGCTCTCCGATCCAGTGTTGACCGTCGACCACCTCTCTATGCGCTTCGGCGGCCTGATCGCGGTCAACGATCTTTCGTTCACCGCGGGACGCGGCGACATCACGGCGCTCATCGGCCCGAACGGCGCCGGCAAGACGACGGTCTTCAATTGCATCACAGGCTTTTACAAGCCGACCGCCGGGCGCATCGCCCTTTCCCACGGGGTTGCCGCAGCCGCAGCCGAGGTCGACGCCTTGACCACGTCCGACAAGCGGTACGGGCGCGGGCAGAAATCGGGGATCTATCTTCTCGAGCGCATGCCCGATCACGAGATCGCGGCCAAGGCGCGCGTGGCGCGGACGTTCCAGAATATCCGCCTCTTCTCGGGCATGACGGTGCTCGAGAACCTGATGGTCGCGCAGCACAAGGAGCTGATGCGGGCGTCCGGCTTCAGCCTCAAGGGGCTCTTCGGCACGGTTGGCTACAAGACGGCCGTGCGCGATGCGGTCGAGAGGGCGCGTGCCTGGCTCGAGGTGGTGGGCCTCATCGATCGCGCCAACGATCTCGCCGGCGAGCTTCCCTACGGCGCTCAGCGCCGGCTCGAGATCGCGCGCGCCATGTGCACGGACCCCGTGCTGCTCTGTCTCGACGAGCCGGCCGCGGGGCTCAATGCGCGTGAGAGCGCGGAGCTGACGCGGCTCTTGCGCGGCATCCGCACCGAGACCGGGGCGTCGATCCTGCTCATCGAGCACGACATGAGCGTGGTCATGGACATCTCGGACCACATCGTCGTCATCGAGTACGGGATCAAGATCGCGGACGGCACGGCGCAGGCGGTCAAGAACGATCCCAGGGTCATTGCCGCCTATCTCGGTGTCGAGGATCAGGACGTCGGCATTGCTACCGGGCGAGGGCAGCGATGAGCGGCCCCCTCCTCTCTGTCGAAGGCGTCTCGGCCTACTACGGCAACATTATCGCCTTGAAGGGCGTGTCGCTCGAGGTAAAGCGCGGCGAGATCGCGACCCTCATCGGCGCCAACGGCGCAGGCAAGTCGACGCTGATGATGACCGTGTTCGGGTCGCCGGCGCCGCGCGAGGGCCGCATCCGATTCGAGGGGCAGGACATCACACGCCTCGCGACGCACGAGATCGCGCGCCTCAGGATCGCGCAGGTCCCGGAGGGGCGGCGCATCTTCCAGCGCATGACGGTGATCGAGAACCTCATGATGGGCGCGGCCATCGATGGCCAGGCGCACTTCGACGAGGATCTGGCGCGTGTCACGACGCTCTTTCCGCGTCTCAAGGAGCGCCTCACCCAGCGCGGCGGAACGCTCTCGGGCGGGGAGCAGCAGATGCTCGCCATCGGGCGGGCTCTCATGAGCCGGCCGAAGCTGCTCATGCTCGACGAGCCGTCGCTGGGGCTGGCGCCGCTCATCGTCAAGCAGATCTTCGCGACGCTCGCCGACCTCAACCGTCAGGGCATGACGATCTTCCTCGTCGAGCAGAATGCGTTCCACGCGCTTCGGCTCGCACATCGCGCCTATGTGATGGTCAACGGCGTCGTGACGATGACGGGAACCGGACAGGAGCTGCTCGCGCGCCCCGAGATACGCCAGGCCTATCTCGAGGGCGGACGGCACTAGGGAGGAATAGCACATGCTCGAGGCGCTGCTCGCGGCCGCCATGCCCAGCGGACCCTTCGTGTTCGCGCTGCTCACCATCGTCCTCGGCGGCGGGGCAGCGTGGCGGACGGGACAAGCCGTCGCCGAAGGCTGGGGCGCGCTGTGGCCGGTGATTGCCTATACGCTTCTCATTGCCGCCGCCGTCCGCTTCCTCGACTACGCCCTCTTCGCGGGCCCGCTCCTGTCGGCGGCAAGCTTTACGACCGACTTTCTCATTCTCTGGGTTTTTGCTCTGCTCGGTCATCGCGTGCGCCGTGCCCGGCACATGAGCGAGCAGTATCCCTGGCTCTTCGAGCGGGCCGGTCCGCTTGGCTGGCGGTTGCGACGCGGATGATCATTCCGATCGGTTGCAATTGTACTTTGTCCCCAATAATGACCTAAACGTCGTTCGTGATGAGTGATGCCGGGACCTCGGCTTGCGCCGAGCGGTGTATAAGGTGTGATCGAGGAGATGAACTGATGCGGATCGGTAGGCTCGTGGCAGCCGTGTTCATTGCGGCGCTGGTGGCGTCGTGTGGCGGCGAGCAGAAGCTCAAGATCGGCCTGGCGGGCCCGCTCACGGGCAAGGACGCGGTCTTCGGCGCTCAGCTCAAGAACGGCGCCGAGCAGGCGGTCGAGGACATCAACGCCGCGGGCGGCATCGACGGCCAGAAGGTCGAGCTCGTTTTCGGCGACGACGCCGCCGACCCGAAGCAGGGACGCTCGGTCGCCAACACTTTCGTCGGCGAAGGCGTCAAGTTCGTCGTCGGCCACTTCAACTCGGGCGTCTCGGAGCCGGCTTCCGACGTCTACGCCGAGAACGGCATCCTCATGATCACGCCGGGCTCGACCAATCCCAAAATCACCGACCGGGGCTTATGGAACGTGTTCCGCACCTGCGGGCGCGACGACCAGCAGGGCAAGGTTGCGGGCGAGTACATCGCGAAGCACTTCAAGGACAAGAAGGTCGCGATGGCGCACGACAAGACGACCTACGGCAAGGGTCTCGCGGACGAGACGAAGAAGGCCATGAACGCGTTGGGCGTCACGGAAGTGCTCTACGAGGGCATCAACTCGGGCGAGCGCGACTTCTCGGCCCTCGTCTCCAAGATCAAGGCGTCGGGCGCCGATCTCGTCTACTGGGGCGGCGTGCACACCGAGGGCGGCAGCATTCTGCGCCAGATGCGCGCCGCCGGCGTCAACGCCGTCATGATGAGCGGCGACGGCATCGCGTCCAATGAATTTGCAGCGCTCGGCGGTCCTGGAACCGAGGGGACCCTCATGACGTTCGGCCCCGATCCGCAAAAGAGGCCCGAAGCGCAGGAGGTGCTCAAGAAGTTCGAGGCGCGCAGCTTCAAGCCCGAGGCCTACACGCTCTACAGCTATGCCGCCGTGCAGGCGATCAAGCAGGCGGCCGAGTCGATCAAGTCGCTCGAGCCGCAAAAGGTGGCCGAGGAGCTCAAATCCGGCAAGGCGTGGAAGACCGTCATCGGCGATCTCTCGTTCGACAAGAAGGGCGACGTCACGCGCATCGACTACGTGATGTACACCTGGAAGAAGCAGCCCGACGGGACGATCACCTACGTCCAGGACTGACACGGCTAAGATGGCGCGACGGCTAGCAGAGATCGCTCTCGCAATCTTGTTGGCCGCCAAGCCTGGTGCAGCCGCGGCGAATGTGGTCGTCGCGGTAGCGGCACCGCTTTCGGGGCATCATCAAGCGACCGGCGAGGCCGTGCGGCAGGGGGCGGAGCGCGCAGTCCGCGCGCTCAATGACGCGGGCGGGCTCTTGGGCGAGCACGTCGATCTTGTTTTCGAAGACGACGGCTGCGATGGCGTCAAGGCCGCGGAGATTGCGAAGACGATCGTGGAGAGGCGGCCGGCGGTCGTCGTCGGTCATCCGTGCTCCGGGGCGGCGGTTGCAGCCGCGCCTCTCTATGCGGCAGCGGGCATTATCTTCATCGCGCCCGGCGCGCGTCACCCTGCGCTGACGGAAAAGCGCGCGGGCCCGATGGTCTTCCGTCTCGCCGGACGCGACGACCGGCAGGGGGAGGCGGCGGCGCAATGGCTTCGCCGCGTGGCTCCTGAAGGGCGCATCGGCCTCATTCACGATCGCACGCTCTATGCGCGTGCCATCGTCGAAGATACGGCGCGCAACCTCAAGGCTGCCGGCGTGTCGCCGCCGCCCACGATCGCGATCGCGGCGGGGCGAAAGGAGTACGACGTGATTGTACGCCGTCTCAAGGATGCCCGCGCGGAAGCGGTGCTCTTCGCCGGCTATCCCACCGAGGCACGGGTGATCGTGGATGGTCTCGGGCGCGAAGGATCGGGCACGCGCTTTCTCGGCTCGGATTCGCTCGCGACGCCGGAGTTCGCCGAGAGGGCGGGCGCCGATCAGGAACGGCTGCACGTGCTGTTAGCGCAAAGTCCGAATATTGACGCCCTTGCTCAGGCCGCCGTGGAAGCCTGGGCGGACGGCGTGCGAGAGGCAAAGATGTTCGATGCAAAGGAGGTGAGCGCGGCGCTTTGCCGGATTACGGCGAAAACGTCCGTGCTCGGACCGATCAGCTTTGAAGAGAACGGGGACGCGCGAATTCCTTCTTTTGCTCCAGCCGCTTGGAACGGTACGAGCTGGGAACCGCGCGATTAGTTTGGCTGAGAGTGCTGGGCTGGCCCCTCCCCGCGGGGCCACCAGCGCCGGTGTTTCGTCGTGCGAGACTGCACCGGCCGAGCAGGCCGATCAGCGGCCCTGCAATTCGATCAGGCAGTCGGCGGCGAGACGGCGCTCCATCCGCACGAGCTCCTCGGGAATGTCGTAGCCGCGCTGCCGATACTGGCGAATGCGCTCTTGGATCATCGCGTAGCACCGGCGCGGATCGTCGATCTCCTCCATCCGAAGGCTGAGTTCGGCAATCTCGCTTTGCATCTGTTCCGTCATATCTCGACCCTCTGTTCCTTTCCTAGTGTCCGCAGGCCGCTTGTTGGCTTATCGATCCCAGACATGCGGTTCTGGTATTGCGGCCCGTTACCCTTGCGTCGTCCGACGGTCACATTCCAAGTAGAGCCGGCAGCCGAAGCAGTTGTCCGCAAGTTTAGTCGCGTTCAGGAGATTTGGCACTGACCCAAAATCCACAGTTGTTCAGTTTTACTTATTTTCCTTTCCGCGTGCGGGGCCGTGATCAATCATCCAAATATGGCTCGATCTTGACAGGTGGGTTGCCGTTGTTGTTGCGTTGCAGGAATATCACTTTGCATTGCAGCATCAGCGCAACTGCCTCTGACCTCGCCGTTTTTCGTCCTTGCTCCGCCAATGCGTCGTCAAATCTGCTGCGTTGCAGCGGCACTGCATTGACCGGCCTCCAGACTTGTATCCACGCTTATCAGCCTGATTCTGAATGCAGCCTGCACGAATTATGAGGTTCTGATGACACAATGCCGCAACCTCATCAGCGACGTGCCAGGACTTCGCGTCGGCAACGCGCACGATGACGGGCTCTGCTCCGGCGTAACCGTGCTGCTGTCGGAGCGTCCGCATGCTGGCGGCGGCAGACGTGCGCGGCGGGGGATCGGGGACACGGGAGATCGACGCATTGTCGATGAGCGGCACGGTGCGAAGAGGCGCACGCGATCGTGCTTTCGGGGGGCTCGGCGTTCGGGCTCTCCGCCGCGACGGGGGTACAGGGCTGGCTTGCCGAGCGCGGCCTGGGCTTCGATGTCGGCGGCGTTCGGGTGCCGATCGTGCCGCAGGCCGTGCTGTTCGATCTCCTGAACGGTGGCAATAAGACCTGGGGGGCAAGTCCTCCTTACGAATCGCTCGCGCGCCGGGCCTGCAATGAGGCCAGCGATGTGTTTGGGCTCGGCAGCGCCGGTGCCGGCTTCGGCGCGACGACCGTGACGCTGCGCGGGGGATTGGGAAGCGCCTCGGACGCGCTCGCGCAAGGGCTTTGTTGTCGGCGCGCTCGTCGCGGTCAACGCGGTCGGCAGTGCGACGATCGGCAATACGCGCGCACTTCTGGGCGGCTGCATTCGAGCGGAACGGCGAATTCGGAGGGCTCGGCTTGCCGCCAAAAATGCCGGACGATGCGCTCTCGATTGCGCTTCAAGGGGGGGCCGTCGGAAGCGACGACGATTGCCGTCGTGGCGACGAATGCGCGCCTTACGAGGCCGCAGGCGTACCGCGTGGCCGTCATGGCGCATACGGGGCTGGCGCGGGCCCTCTACCCGATCCATACGCCTCTCGACGGCGATACGATCTTCGCTGTCTCGACCGGAGAGGTCGAGCTTTCCGATCCGATCATCGACATAACGCAAATAGGGAGCGTCGCCGCCAATGTGCTCGCACGGGCCGTCGCGCGCGGCGTCTATGAGGCGGCGGCCGCGCCGCCGAACTGGCGCGGCCCGCCTGCTTGGCGCACGCGATTTGGGCAGGCTAGTGGTCTTTAGGACAAAACGACCGCGGTCAATTGAAGCCTGCCCTTGCGTCTGCTAGGCCACGCCTTAGCCGGCCCCCTGCATTCCGTTTTGTCGTGCTTCTTATCGGAAATCCGGTTCCCAATTTTCCGGAAGCACTCCAAGGCGCCACGACCGAAAGAGACCGACATGATCCCGCGCTACTCCCGTCCCGAGATGGCTCGCATCTGGGAGCCTGAGGCACGCTACCGAATCTGGTTCGAGATCGAAGCGCATGCGGCCTCCGCCATGGCCGACATCGGCGTCATACCGCGCGAGGCCGCCAGCGCCATTTGGGAAAGAGGCGGAAGGGCAAAGTTCGACGTGGCGCGGATCGATGCCATCGAGCAGGTGACGAAGCACGACGTCATCGCCTTCCTCACGCATCTCGCCGAAATCGTCGGCCCCGAAGCGCGCTTCGTGCACCAGGGCATGACATCGTCGGACGTTCTCGATACCTGCCTCAGCGTGCAGCTCGTGCGTGCGGCCGATATCCTCATTGCCGACCTCGAACGGCTGCTCGAGGCGCTCAAGACGCGCGCCTATGAGCATAAGATGACGCCCACCATCGGCCGTAGCCACGGCATCCACGCGGAGCCGACGACGTTCGGCTTGAAGCTCGCCTACGCCTACGCCGAGTTCCTGCGTGCGAAGGAGCGGCTCTACGCCGTGCGCAAGGAGGTTGCGAGCTGCGCCATCTCGGGCGCCATCGGCACGTTCGCCAACGTCGACCCTCGTGTCGAGGAGTACGTCGCCAAGAAGATGGGGCTCAGTCCCGAGCCCATCTCCACGCAGGTCATCCCGCGCGACCGGCACGCCATGTACTTTTCGGTGCTCGCCATCATCGCGTCGTCGGTGGAGCGGCTGGCGACGGAGATCCGCCATCTGCAGCGGACCGAGGTGCTCGAGGCGGAGGAATACTTCGGACCCGGCCAGAAGGGCTCGTCGGCGATGCCGCACAAGCGCAATCCGGTTCTGGCCGAGAACCTGACGGGCCTCGCGCGGATGGTGCGTGCCTACGCGATGCCGGCGATGGAGGACGTCGCGCTGTGGCATGAGCGGGACATCTCGCACTCATCGGTCGAGCGGATGATCGGGCCGGACGCAACGGTGACGCTCGACTTCGCACTCAATCGGCTCGCGGGCGTGATCGAGAAGCTCGTCGTCTACCCGGAGACGATGATGCGCAATCTCGAGAAGCTACGCGGCCTTCACAACTCGCAGCGTGTGCTGCTGGCGCTGACGCAGGCCGGCGTGTCGCGCGAGGACGCCTACGAATTGGTGCAGCGCCACGCGATGAAGACATGGGAGGACGGCCGCGACTTTCTCACCGAGCTCAAGGCGGATCCCGAGGTCACGGCGGAAGTCCCGGCCAAAAAGCTCGAAGAGATGTTCGATCTCGCCTACCATCTGAAGCACGTCGATACGATCTTCAAGCGGGTGTTCGGATAGCGCAAGGCCCGAGGGGGACTGGAAGATGCCAAACACCCGAGGCGACGCTGCCTTAGATCCAGGTGCCCAGGCGGCCGAGCTCTGGTTGCGGATCTCCGTCACCCTCGTGGCCCTCGTCGTCTATCGCGCGGGCTGTCACGTGCCGATCCCGGGCCTCAATGGCGCGGCCGTTGCGTCCCTCTTCCGCGACGTCGACGCCAAGACGGCGATCGAGCGCATCTCGATCTTCTCGCTCGGTGTCATGCCCCTGCTCAGCGCGCTTCTGCTGGCGGAGTTCGGGAAGCTCATCTTTCCAAGCTTCAGGACGTGGGCCGATGCGAACGGGGCGCGTCTCAACCGCTTTGCGCGCTTCGCGGCGCTCGGCCTGGCGGCGCTCCAGGGCCTGGGGATTGCGCTCGGGCTCGAGGACGTGGCGACCTTTGTTGACGAGCCGGGCTTTGCTTTCCGGGCGGGGACGATGTTGACGTTGATTGCCGGCTCGATCGATCGTTCGCCACGCCCGCTTCGACAGGCCGAGCGCCAGCGCCTTGACCGAGACCGGCCGATGCTTGTCGTCGCGCCGCATCAGTTTCGGCGGGCGTCCACGACCCGACCACGGTTTCGCCGGCAAAGGCCGCACGCCTTGCGCCCATACCGTCGTGGTCGACAGAATGCCGGCCGCGTAGGTCAGGCCCAGCTCCGTGATCTCCGCCCGCAGCTCGCTGTTATTGCCATAGCCGGCGTCCAGCAGAACCACGCCGCGCGGCAGGCCGGCCGCACAGGCCCAGCGCAGCTGATCAAGCGCGATCTCCGGCTTGGTCTTGAAGACGATCTCCTCGGGAACGCCCGCCTTGCGCCGCCGCGCACGGTCGCTCGCCCAGTCCTGCGGCAGATACAGCCGGTAGGCGACCGGCAGGCTCGCATGCCGATTGGTCAGCGACAGCGACACCGCGACCTGGCAGTTGTCCTGCTTGCCCAACTGGCCGCAATACTGCCGCGCCACCCCGACCGAATGCCGTCCCTGCTTGGGAAAGCTCGTGTCGTCGATGATCCAGGCCGAGATCGCGCCGTGCCGCTCGATCTCCGGCAAAACCATCTCCCGCACCTTCGCCAACACGCGCTCGTCCGACCAGCCGCCCGAACCGATGAAATGCAGCAGCGATTGATGCTGCGCCGCAACCCGCGCCGGCGCCGTGACCGCCGCCAGCGGCTCCACACTCTTGCGCTCGCACGGCATCATCAGGCCCGTGCAATAATCCCGCAATGGACCCTCGCGATCCTTGTGGCCGATCACGCTCGCAAGACCCTCGACATAAGCCGCAAACCGCGATCCGCCGTCATCAGCAAGGCCCATCTCAGTCTCCGCGCCGGTTCGTGAATCGCCTCCACTATTTGATTCTTCAGCTCATCGCCCGCGGCTTTCTGACTCAGTCAAATTAGTCACCGCCCCAGATACACCTCGACCACTCGCTCATTCTGCGACACCTGATCGATCGAACCCTCCGCCAACACCGTACCTTCGTGCAGACAGGTGACGCGCACGCCGAGATCGCGCACGAAGGTCATGTCGTGCTCGACCACGATTACGGTGCGTTCGCGATTAATCTCCTTGAGCAGCTCGGCCGTCTGCCGGGTCTCGGCGTCGGTCATGCCGGCGACCGGCTCGTCGACCAGCAGGAGCTTGGGCTCCTGCGCGAGCAGCATGCCGATTTCCAGCCACTGTTTCTGCCCGTGAGAAAGACTTCCGGCCACGCGCGCGTGCAAGCTCTTCATGCGGATGATGTCGAGGATTTCGTCGAGGCGCTTTTCCTGCGCAGCCGACGATTGCCACAGCAGCGTGGCGCGCACGCGCCGGTCGTCCTTAAGCGCCAGCAGCAGATTATCCTCGACCGTGTGCATGTCGAAGACGGTCGGCTTCTGGAACTTGCGGCCGATGCCGAGTTCAGCGATTTGGGTCTCGTCGAGCTTCGAAAGATCGTAGTTACCCTGCTCGAAAAACACCTCGCCAGAGTCCGGCCGGGTTTTTCCAGTGACCACGTCCATCATGGTAGTCTTGCCGGCGCCGTTCGGCCCGATGACGGCCCGCATCTCGCCGGCCTCAATCACGAGCGAGAGGTTGCTGAGCGCTTTGAAACCGTCGAAGGACACCGTGATGCCGTCGAGATAGAGCAGCGCGGAGGTCGTGTGCGGCTCGAGCATATGGTCACTCCGTTGCGTGGGGCGTCGCGTGCGGTATCGGCTCCGACGTCGCCTCCGGCACGGCACCAGCTTTCGCATCGCGACGGCTGTCGCGCCAATGCTCGTAGGCACCGATGATGCCCCGTGGGAGCAGCAGCGTCACGCCGACGAACAATCCACCGAGCACGAATAGCCAATACGGCGCTAGAGGGCCGGAGGTGAACGTGGTCTTGGTGTAGTTGACGAGGAAGGCGCCGAGCACCGCGCCGATCAGTGTGCCACGGCCACCGACCGCAACCCAGATTACCGCCTCGATGGAATTGGCGGGCGCGAATTCGCTTGGATTGATGATGCCGACCTGCGGCACGTAGAGCGCGCCGGCGATGCCAGCCATACAGGCGGACAGCGTGAACACGAACAGCTTGTAGGATTCCACGCGGTAGCCGAGAAAGCGCGTGCGCGCCTCGGCGTCGCGGATCGCCACCAGCACCTTGCCGAACTTGGAGGTGACGATCGCGCGGCAGATCAGGAACATGATTGCAAGCGCAAGACATGAAATGACAAGCAACGCATTGCGCGTTGTCTCTGCCTGGACGTTGAACCCGAGAATGTCCTTGAAGTCGGTAAGGCCGTTATTGCCGCCGAAGCCGAAGTCGTTGCGGAAGAACGCAAGCATAAGCGCGAAGGTCATCGCCTGGGTGATGATCGAGAGATAGACGCCGGTAACCCGGCTACGGAAGGCAAACCACCCGAAGAGGAAAGCAAGCAGGCTCGGCACCAGCAGCACCATCAGCACCGCATAAGGGAACCAGTTGAAGCCGTACCAGTAGATCGGCAGTTCCTTCCAGTTCAGAAACACCATGAAGTCGGGGAGGATCGGATCGGCATAGACGCCGCGGGTGCCGATCTGCCGCATCAAATACATGCCCATGGCATAGCCGCCGAGCGCGAAGAAGGCGCCATGGCCGAGGGAAAGAATGCCGGCATAGCCCCAAATCAGGTTGATCGAGAGGGCCAGCATTGCGTAACACGTATATTTGCCGAGCAACGCGACCAAATAAGTCGACACGTGCAGAGGCGACTCCGGTGGCACGAGCAGATTGAGTATTGGAATAGCGATTGCGAAGGCGCCAAGCAGCAACAGGAACACCAGCGCGCCACGGTCCAGCAGCCGCGTTAGCGGAAAGGCGCTCATGCCTCTACCGCTCGGCCCTTAAGCGCGAACATGCCGCGCGGGCGCTTCTGGATGAAAAGGATGATCATCACCAGAATGGCGATCTTGGCGAGCACGGCGCCAGCGTAAGGCTCGAGGAACTTGTTGGCGATGCCGAGGGTGAACGCGCCGACCAGCGTCCCCCACAGATTTCCCACCCCGCCGAACACCACCACCATGAAGCTGTCGATGATGTACCCCTGGCCGAGATTGGGACTGACGTTATCGATCTGCGACAGCGCCACGCCGGCGATGCCGGCAATGCCCGAGCCAAGACCGAAAGTGAGCGCATCGATGCGCGCGGTGCAGATGCCCATCGCCGCCGCCATGGCACGGTTCTGCGTCACGGCGCGCATTTCGAGCCCCAGCCGCGTGAAGCGCAGCATGGCGAGCAGCGCCACGAATACGATCAGCGTGAAGCAGATGATCCACAGCCGATTATAGGTGATGGTGATGCCGCCGAGTTCGAATGCGCCGCTCATCCAGGAAGTATTGCCGACCTGCTTGTTGGTCGGCCCGAACGTAGAGCGCACCGCCTGCTGCAGGATCAGCGACAGGCCCCAGGTTGCGAGCAACGTCTCCAGCGGCCGGCCGTAGAGGAAGCGGATCACCGTACGCTCGATCAGGATGCCGACCGCGCCGGAGACGACAAAGGCGAGCGGAATCGCGGCGGCGAGCGAATAGTCGAACAGGAACGGATATCTCAGCCTGACGATCTCTTGCACCACGAAGGTGGTGTAGGCGCCGAGCATCACCATCTCGCCATGGGCCATATTGATGACGCCCATGACGCCGAAGGTGATGGCAAGGCCGATGGCGGCGAGCAGCAGGACGGACCCGAGCGAAAGTCCGTACCAGGCATTCTGCACGGCGTTCCAAATCGCGAGGTTGTTCCGGATCTTCGCGCTCGCCGCGAGGGCCGCCTTGTGTACCTCGGAGGGCAAATTTCCCGGTAGGCTAACAAGAAGGCCGAGCGCGTCCTGTTCGCCGCGGTCGCGCGTGACGGCGATGGCGGCGATCTTGTCCGCGGCGCTGGCGTCGTCCGAATAGAGAATGATGGCGGCGCGCGCCTCTTCCATCGCCTTTTTCACGCGGGCGTCAGATTCGGCGGCAATCGCTTTGTCCAACGTCGGCAGCGCGCTCGCGTCGCGCGATTTGAACACGGCTTGTGCCGCCTCGTATCGTCGGCCGGGATCGGGCGCCATCAGCGTGAGGCTGCCCAGCGCGGCGTCGATGAGATTGCGCAGCCGGTTATTGATCCTGACGCTATCGATGTCGTCAGGCGGCGTGCCGGAGATCGGCTCGTTGGTCGCGGCATCCAACAATGCGCCGTCCCTGGTCTTGATAAAGACTTTCTTCTCCTTTGCGCTGAACATCAGGCGGCCGTCCTGGAGCGCCTCGAGCAGCGGCGCGACGGACGGACTGCCAGTCGCGGCCGCAGTGTCGATCGCGTCGGCGGTATCGCTGAACGAGTCGGCAGTAAATCCTGCCAGCGCGTCTTCGTAAGGGCGGGCACGCACGGCCGCCGCGCCGACAATGACCATCCCGAGGACTAGCGTGAACGCGATCAGGCGATCGTGAATTGCACGCATCTCTGCCAATCCCGGCGTTTTCAGCGGTTTAAGGCTCCGCACGCCCCGCCGGTCGAGCTCTGTGCGCAATTTGGAAATGCAGCCGACGGTGAGGTACTGCCGGAAGATCAGGCGCACGCGGTCGGCCTCTTCCGCGTTGACGACGAGCTTGCGGTCCTTGACGTCATAGCCGAGCGGGATAGTGCCGCCCATCCACATGCCCTTGCGCCGTGACACCGCGAACTTGTCGCGGATGCGCTCGCCCGCTACCTCGCGCTCGAACTGGGCGAAAGAGAGCAGAACATTGAGGGTCAGTCGTCCCATCGATGTCGTGGTATTGAATTGCTGGGTGACGCCCACGAACGACACGCCGTGAGCCTCAAACAGTTCAACCAGCTTGGCGAAATCGGCAAGCGATCGGGTCAGGCGGTCGACTTTGTAAACAACCACGACATCGACCTTGCGCGACTGAATGTCGGCGAGCAGCGATTGAAGGGCAGGGCGTTCGAGGGTGCCGCCGGAGAGGCCGCCATCGTCATAGCGGGTCTTGACCAGTCGCCACCCTTCGTGGGCCTGGCTCTTGATGTAGGCTTCTGCGGACTCACGCTGGGCATCGAGCGAGTTGAAGTCCTGTTCGAGGCCATGCTCGGAGGACTTGCGCGTGTAGACGGCGCAGCGGAGAATTTTACGCTCGTTGGCTGCCACCTCGGACCCCTGGCGTTTTGATTTTCACATCGCGCAAGCCGAAAAAGCGTGGCCCGTTCCATGTCGTTCCGGTGATCGCACGGGCGATGCTTGAAAGGCTCCGGTGGGGGTTGCCATTCCAGACAAAGCCGTCATCCGTCACTGTGACGTGGTGGGTAGTTCCCTGCCATTCGCGCACCAGGATGGTGCCGGCTCGCGGTAGCGGTTGGTTCGAAATCTCGGGCGTGCCGTTGCCGAGCGCACGGGCAAGCAGCCGGTCGAGTTCCTTGGCAACCGGCCTGGAGAGCCCGCCATACAGCCTTTCCTGCCGCGCATAGGCAATGCCGAGCGCAAGGATGTCCCGGCCCAGCGACGACGGCGGCTTCTCGGCAAGCTCTTTGGTCCACAGTATTCGCAGTTCGGCACGCGACAGACGTTCGAGATTTTTGATGTCGATGATCGTGTCCCGGTGGTTAGGCATTGGGGCTCCCTTTGAATCTGGGCGCGATCGCCACGGCGGTACCTGAACCAAGCGCCCAATTGTTACCAGCGGTGTGAATTTGACCTAAAGCCAGCGGTTTGAATTTCCCTATAGCGTGGCGATCGCCTGCTAGCCCCGATCCGATCAAGACCTGCCGCGGTGCTCGGGCCAATAAAGGCGAAGCCCTGCGGGTGGCCGCGAAAGACGCGGCCAGCCTCTGCACAGGCCCTGCGCGCGGCGGCTGCGAGATTTGGCGGTCGGGGCGGAAGAATGCTCGCGGCGCGGGTCAAACCAAAGAATGGACCCAGCGTTCAGAAGGGCGGATGTGCGCCGAACATGTCGAGTTGCGAAGGGTCGTCGTCACGTGTGGGCGTGATGGATTGGTAGTGACGGCGTATTTGGGCGAAGTGGGTCGCCTCGAATTGCAAGGCGAGCTCCATCAGCGCGTCCGCAATGTAAGCAGCGGCCTCATCGGAGACGGCGTATTCGGGCGATTTGGCGTGGCGCTTGCGCGTCATCGTGGTCGCTCCGGGCTTTACTCTTCAATCTCGTCCTTCATGCGGAAGCTCTTGCCTTCGATGATGACCGTGTCGGCGTGGTGCAGGACGCGGTCGAGGATGGCGGATGTCAACGTGCTGTCGTTGTTGAAGATCTGCGACCAGTGTTTGTAGGCGCGGTTGGTGGTGATCACCATCGGTGCGCGCTCGTAGCGCTGGCTGATGATCTGGAACAGCAAATCTGCGCCGTGCTTGTCGATCGGAAGGTAGCCGAGCTCATCGACAACCAGTACGGAGCGTGCTTCTCCCGAAAGCTACGTGAAAATGCGCGCAGGTCGCCCGTAGTTCTTAACCGGCTCGTGGACTGACACTACTTGAAACGCCGTTTCGCAGGATGCGGACTGACGCTGTATCCGGGTAGGCTTGTTCCGCGGACGAGGGCCGGCTTTAGGCGCCGAAGCCTATGTTCCAAGCAGGCGACCGCGCTGCTTGCCGAGACAGCGCGGCGCCAATCGTTCACGTCTCAGCGCGCGCCTGCGGACCTGGAACGCTGGGCCCGCCCGCAGCTTCGGTGATCGCTCGTGAAACAGCGACGACAAAGCGGAGGTCGGCACCTGGGCGGAGGCAGCGACGCGCGGCGCGCACGACGGGCCCGCGCCACGCCTGGACTGCGGCTGCCCGCCATCGAGCTTTCGCTGCTTCCGGCGCCGATCACCGAAGCGACCCGCGCTCGTCTCGATCGGCAGCGCAAGCCGACGACGTCTCCGCCGAACTGGGGTCAGCGACGAGCTCTCACGGCCACACCACCTCTGAAGCTCGTGTATAAGAAGCACGGATCAGCCTGCATCCCGATCACGCGTTGTCCCGCGCTGTTGACGCACGCAGCCAGTGCTGGCTGCGGCAGCGGTTCCAGTCTTGGCTGCGCTGAGATCCAGTCCAAATACTGGGTCGTTGCGTCGACTTGATCCGTATCGTCATACGGGAACTGGACGAATTCGGAAACGAAGTCGGCCCGCCAGGGAGCCCCTTTCGGCAACGTAATCCTTTGCGCGAGAATCGATTCGACATGCCGTCGAAGGCGCGCGGTCTTGGACCCCTTAGGGCTGATTTCATGAACCAGGCGGTGGTGCTTGCGTTTCATCACCGAGATCAGGGCATGACCGTTGGCCGCTCCTTCAACGAGAATTGCACTGGGCCGGCAACGCCTGAAAAATCGCAGAACTTGGTGCTGCAATTCCTTAAAGTCGCACTGCTTCCGCCACTGGTCGAGAAGATAGTGATTGTCGCCGACGCGGCACCAGATTTGGATAACGCTAAAGCTGTTTCTTGGCCCCGCGGTCATGCCCGGATCAATGCTCATTACAAGTGCATAGTCGCCGCTCGGCGGCGTCGTGAAAGTTCGGAAACAATCTTCTGTAATGGGAGGCACATATTTTCATTGCGTTTCTGGCTTATTGTCTGCTGGTCACGCTGAAGCAGCGGGTGAAGACACTGGCGCCGGGCCTGACGGCGAGGGCCGTGCTCGAAAAGCTCGCCGCCATGCAGATGATCGATGTCGAACTGCCCACGACGGACGATCGGGTGGTCGTCATGTCCCGTTATACGGAGCCAGACGAACGGAATCAGTTGCCCTGCTTCGACAGTTGAAGCTCGAACTTCCGGCTCAACCACCACCAAAAATCACTGACCGGAACAACCGCGAAGTCGCGTGAGCGATCATCCCCTGTAGTGCCGACCTTTGGAGCTGCGTCCCAGGGATTTCAGCACCTTGGCGTCATCCAACCCCCTCAGTTGGTGAAGTCGGGTTAACACGTCGCCAGCGGACGATCGCCCGCGACGAGACGTGGAGCAGGCGCGTAAGCTCGAGCTTCCGCAATAGTTCGGGGCGTTCGAGGCGAAGCATTCACGTGATCCTTCGAGCGCGGCCGGCGGTAACCGGCCGTTCAATTGCGCTACGATGGATCACGCGAAAAGTGCGGATCAGGGCTGAATTAATCGCGGCCTATAGCGAGGGGCTCGGACGCGAAACCATCAAGTACTGCGTCGCAGAGCGACGCCGGCTCAGTCCCCAGGAGCACTCAGCTCCTGCTCACTTGCCATTTAAGAGGCCGGCAGCGCGATTGCAAGTCGCCGAACAACATTTCCGTCGACACGCAACTCGCCAGGTTAGTCGGCCCCTTCACGAGGGAGCCCCGATGCAAAAAGCAACGCAAGTGCGGCACGATTGTTCGTGCTGCGCAGCCAGCCCCGCGAGCGTGATCACTGCAGGATGGTCGCAATCCCGACCATCGCCGACGAAAATGCGCTAACCGCAAGCGCGAGAGCCTCGTTGACGAGCAAACTCGCATCGTCAACTGGATGAAGGCGCTTTGGCACGGTTCGGCATCCGTGGATTCAATCCGAAGCTGAAGAAGGCCACCGACCGCCTCGAAGGCTTGCGCACGTCCGAGAGCGCGCCAATCCCGCCCAACACGTTGGCTGAGCTGCGTCGCGACATGGAGCGCGGCGGCTTGTCTTTGACCAGATACGCCTAAAGTATTTTCCGGTCAAAGTGGAGCATAGCCGGCGTGCCTGAAATATTCCATGCATTGAACTGGATGGAGGGTTGGAATGAACGACCTGATGCGTCGAGAGAGGCCCGCCGCTCCGTGACTTTGCGTAGGAGCGCCTTGAGCGGATGAAAGACCATCTCGATCGGGTTGAGGTCGGGGGAATACTGCGGCAAGTAGCGCAGGCTTGCACCGACGGCCTCGATGGCCTCCTCGACGCCGAAAACCCTATGGGCCGGAAGGTTGTCAACCACGACGATGTCTCTGCGCTTGAGCGTCGGGGCCAAGCATTGCTCAAGGTAGGCCAGAAAGATTTCTCCATTCATGGCTCCGTTGATCAGCATCGGCGCTACGATCCCGGTATGACGGAGGCCCGCGACAAGAGTCACGGTTTCCCAATGTCCCAGCGGGACATATCCGATTAAGCGCTCTCCGCGCGGACTGCGGCCGTTCGGTCGCACCATGTTGGTGCTGTGCTCGACCTCGTGATGCGGCTGATCGAGGAATACGTCGCGATCACTTCCGCCGAGCGTATGGCGGTCGCATTGTGGATTTTCCACACGTACATCTTCGATCAGTTCTCCGTCACGCCGCGCCTCGCGATTCTTTCACCGACATCCGAATGCGGAAAAACGATCGTCTTGATCTTGCTCGAACCGTCGGTTCGAGACCCCTTTCGATCCGACCGGCTTTCGCTCGCCGCAAGGCGCGATGGACTTCGCGCTCATCCGCTCCTTTTTCTCGACCGCCAAGAAACAGGGCTGGAACATCATCGACGCCCTCGCCCGCGACCCCTCGAACTTGGCTATATCCCTACGTCTCTCCTGACCCATCAAGACAACCTGGGCAGTTACCAGAAGTATTTACTTAATCGGAGTGCGCCGGGAGACCGGCAAGGAGTAGTCGGTGCGAGTCCGACACGATGAAGGAGTAGCGATCCACATCGGCCCCGAGCCGTGCGCCGGCATTCGTGAGGGTGCGAGCGAAGCATCGGCAGGGGACAGCACAGGCCAGCCATTGAGCCGCGAAAGAAGTTTTGTTCCGGGCGCCGACGCGTTTCAGATCGCGGACGGCAAGGACGGGCGCGTGAGCGCGAGCGCCTGGCCGGCCCGGCGTGGTCGGAAACCCTGACATGTGCCGACGCTCCTTGGACGGGAACCCGGTGGTTCTCCTCAAGCCTTTCGGACTCCACCTCACGGTAGACGCCCTGCCCTCCGAAGAATCGTCGATGGTGGCTCCAGGTCGGCCTATCCGTTTCCCGGCTTTCGCCGTCGTGCCTCATTAGCCTCTCCATACCTTCCATCTTCTCTAGCCGGTGAGGCGTTACCCCCAACCTTCGGGATCGTCATCGTGGAAGTGCGGCTGATCTACCTCGTGCCCGGCATCAATCCGTCGTCGACGCCGCAATAGCGTCCGCACAGGAAAGCGGCTTGCGGTAAAACTGCACGAGTAGTTTGAGCGAGCGGGCGGAAAGCCGGGCGAAAGCTCCACCAAGGGCGGACGCAAACCAAACAGCCGGTGTATGTGCTGGCTTAAACTGGTGAGGTTCGGGAAGGCACGCCTTGCAGCCGTATCGGGGAAAACCCGCCGTACGGAATGATAGGGGGATCGAGGAAACGTCGGCATTATTCGAAGCCCGATCCGCGCCTCGATCCTACCCAACAGGTGGGCGTGAGGAAACTCATGTCCCCCGCGACCTAATCTTACTGCGTCACAAGTTCTTCGATCGTGATCGCTTCTTGATTGGCGCTGCGCAGCACGGGCATCGCGGACAGGGTCTTGACGAGGGCGGCGATCAGGCGCCGGCGCATGGTGGCGATTGAGTTCGGGACGTGGCGTTCGGGGCGCAGCGGCGGAGCCTCGGGGTCGGTAACCGTCGGGTACGACAGGTCGCGGGAACATCCCGGCGGAACGAGATGCTGAGGGGGGAATCGTCGCCCGCTCGGAGATCAGGAATCCGTAGGCTGCGATGCACAGCGTGGCGTGGTGATGGAAGCCCCGCCAACCGCGACCTTCGAAGTGTCCGAGCCCGACCTCCTGCTTGAGCTCTTGATAGTCGCGCTCGATGCGCCAGCGCAGCTTCGCTGCGTCGACCAGATCACGAAAGGCGACGTTTTGGGGAAGCGTCGAAAGCCAGTATTTGGTCGGCTCGCTCTCGCCCTTCGGCCACTCGATCAGCAGCCATTCTTCCGCTCGCGGCTCGACGCGCCATTCGTCGCGATGCGCCGCGCGAACACGCAGGCGCGCAAAGCGCGAGCGCAGCGGTTCGGCCGCGCCCTCACGCCATTCGATCGTTCGCCACGCCCGCTTCGACAGGCCGAGCGCCAGCGCCTTGACCGAGACCGGCCGATGCTTGTCGTCGCGCCGCATCAGTTTCGGCGGGCGTCCACGACCCGACCACGGTTTCGCCGGCAAAGGCCGCACGCCTTGCGCCCATACCGTCGTGGTCGACAGAATGCCGGCCGCGTAGGTCAGGCCCAGCTCCGTGATCTCCGCCCGCAGCTCGCTGTTATTGCCATAGCCGGCGTCCAGCAGAACCACGCCGCGCGGCAGGCCGGCCGCACAGGCCCAGCGCAACTGATCAAGCGCGATCTCCGGCTTGGTCTTGAAGACGATCTCCTCGGGAACGCCCGCCTTGCGCCGCCGCGCACGGTCGCTCGCCCAGTCCTGCGGCAGATACAGCCGATAGGCGACCGGCAGGCTCGCATGCCGATTGGCCAGCGACAGCGACACCGCGACCTGGCAGTTGTCCTGCTTGCCCAACTGGCCGCAATACTGCCGCGCCACCCCGACCGAATGCCGTCCCTGCTTGGGAAAGCTCGTGTCGTCGATGATCCAGGCCGAGATCGCGCCGTGCCGCTCGATCTCCGGCAAAACCATCTCGCGCACCTTCGCCAACACGCGCTCGTCCGACCAGCCGCCCGAACCGACAAAATGCAGCAGCGATTGATGCTGCGCCGCAACCCGCGCCGGCGCCGTGATCGCCGCCAGCGGCTCCACACTCTTGCGCTCGCACGGCATCATCAGGCCCGTGCAATAGTCCCGCAATGGACCCTCGCGATCCTTGTGGCCGATCACGCTCGCAAGACCCTCGACATAAGCCGCAAACCGCGATCCGTCGTCATCAGCAAGGCCCATCTCAGTCTCCGCGCAGGTTCGTGAATCGCCTCCACTATTTGATTCTTAAGCCCATCGCCCGCGGCTTTCTGACTCAGTCAAACTAAGGGCCCGTTCAGGAATTATCGCTTCGGGACCGAGGCTTTTGGGCTGATGGTGTAATTCCAGTCGCCGTGGAACGAGTGGCGCAGAATGTCGATGGCGTCCATCTCGCGGTCGGTAACTTTGACGCCTGCCGGATAGGTTTTTGGATCGATCGCGCACCGCACCTTCAGGCCTGTGTCCGTGGTGGTGGCGGCGATCAGTTGGACGATGGTCTGGAGGCTGACGAGCGGCTTGCCGCGCCAATTCTGGGTGATGAACGAGAACAGGCGATGCTCGATCCTGTTCCACTTGCTGGTTCCGGGCGGCAGGTGACAGACCGTGATGGCGATGCCGAGCTCGTTAGCGAGAGCCTGCCGCGCTTGGCGCAGACGCGATAGAAGGTCCAGCAGGCGGTGGAGGCGACATCCAGCCCATGCGTTGTCTGCCGATCCGAAAGCCGGTTTCATCCATGTGCTTGACCGGCGGCGCTACGACAGGTCTCGCACGACATCGGCGAAGCCCCGAAGACGCCGGGCGCAGTCCGGCTCATTCGCGCGATCGTCGCGGCGACCAGCTTCACCCCGAGGAGATCGGCCATCAGCTCGACCAGACGCTTCTCCGGCAGCAACTGGTAGTGCAGGAGATAGACCACGAAGGCGGCGATCCGACGCCATATTGCACGGGCGCGTTGACGCCGTCGGGAAACGGCGCTCGCGTCCTCGCGCCGCAGGCGGCGCATCGGCAATCGTGCGCACGATGTTCGGTGACGATGAGCGGCTGCGGCTCGGGCAGATCGAACACCTGACGGGCGCTGTGGCCGACACTCGTGTCCGGATCGAGGCCCGCGCCGCACCCGGAGCAGGCCGACGGGTAATGATCGACGACGTCATCGGGATCAGCGACCTGCCGCAGGGTCTCGCCTTTGTGACCTTTCTGCCCGCCCGGGGCTTGGCAGAACGTTCCCGCAGGCTCGTCACCCGCGCCGGCTTCTTCAGTCCATCGCTCGACGGAGGCTTGCCGCTGTTCGAACTGTTCAATCCGAGCTGGCGCTCAAGTTCGGCGATCCGCGCCTTCAGGGATTCATTCTCGGCCCTCAGCGCCGCTATCAGCGCGATCGGGTCTTCCGTGGACGGCACGCTCGGCGTTTCGCGAATCATCCAGATTCTTGAATCGGAAACCGCCTACGCAGTCGAGGAAATCTATCGCTGACTATCGCTGTCGCCCAACCTGGCCAGTTACCTTAAAACTAGGCATTGACCGCCTGCTGACCTCAGCTTCGAGCAAAGCGCATTCGCGCCTTCTCGGGAGTTCTCAGCGACGCGGATCTGGTACCAGAACGCCCGGCTGCGTCCGCCGAGCTGCCTCTTCATCACCAAAGGCGGCCGCGAACCGAGAATGGCGGGGAACCTCCTCTGAAGCTTCCCGTATTCTGCCAGAGCCCTCAATTCCGACCCGTCGCCGATGAGCTGCAGCGACCATTTAGGCGCCGGGCTTACCGGTTCCCGTCGCGCGCCCGGCCTCCTGATCTCGGGCATCGGTAGCGTTGGACCGACTGGCCTGAGCGCCACCACGCTTTGGCAATCGGTCGGCGCGGGCAGGAATCGATTATCGTCCCGAATCCCCGGCCGGGACCACTCCTCCGCGGCTCGCCCGGTAACGATCCGCACATAGGCCTTCGTTTCCCGTGGTAAGCCTTGCTTGCCCGTCAGCCAGTCCTGAACACTCTTAGGCCCAGCATTATAGGCGGCCGCCGCAAGGCCGAGATTACCGAATTGGCGACGTAGTTCTCCGAGCCACCGGGCGGACTCGCGAACCGACCAATGCGGATCGAAAGGATTGGTCAAGCCCCGCCATCGCGCCGTTGCTGGCATGAATTGGGCGATGCCCTGAGCGCCGGCCCGGCTCACTGCGACGGGGTTAAAGCGGCTCTCCTGCCAAATCAACCGCATCAGGAATCCCGCCGGCAAATTATGTGCGGCCGCGGCCGAACCGATTTCTGGGCAGACTGAGCTGATGAACCCGGCAGCCTGCTTGGACGCCCCAGGGCCATTCACTCGTCCTTGTTCAGCCGCAGCCGGTTCTTCTGTCACCATCTGCCGTATTGTGGGCGCCGAAACGGCTCCAGACGGCGGCAAATCTAGCCCCCGGCTGAGTGGCTGCGCTTGCGCTAAGGGTGGACGACAAAGCTCGCGCTCAGGAGAATAAAGACCGCAACCAAAAAAGGCACGTCCTTAAGCCCTTCTTTAAAGGCGGGGACACACTCTTCCACCCCAGCGATTACGAAACGTGTTCTCCGTAGACGCCGCATATCCGGGGACCTGCCTCAACTCCCAACCTCGATGACGATCACCTCTAACGAATCTGATTCTAGCCTATGTGACTGAAAGGCAACAGTCATGGCGATCCGTGTGTGCTACTATTTCTATGTTCGGAGGCGGGGGAACGACCATGCGCGGATGGCTGCTAGCAAAAATCGCTTTAGGATGTCTGGCGGCTGGGGCCGCCCACGCTGCTGACGTCTGGGTGCAGCCGCCAATGTATGAGCCTGCTGGGCCGCCAGTGTACGGGGTTGCCGCACGTCCGCCCGGCCTTTTCAGTTGGTCTGGTTTCTACGTTGGGGGCCATGTCGGCTGGGGTTGGGGCACTTTCGAAATCAAGCATTCTGGAACTCCGACATATGGAGTTGATGTAACGGGCCTCATCGCGGGGGGCCAAGTCGGCTATAATTGGCAATGGAACCAAATCGTTCTCGGCGTCGAGGTCGACGTGAGCGCTAAGCAGTTCAACGGGAACGATGGGGGTACGTTCGGAGAGCTCGACAGATTTGACGGCCGCCGGGGCTGGGGTAGCACGGCGCGCGGACGCTTCGGCTATACAGTGGACCGCTGGCTGTTCTTCGTCACCGGCGGTTGGGCTTTGCTGAACTATAACTACTCCAGCTCGATCCTCCCGGCGGGCCCAGGAATCACATTTTCCAATCACGATAACGGTTGGGTCGTCGGCGGCGGCATAGAACAAGCGTTTGCCCCAAACTGGTCCGCAAAGGTCGAGTATCTTCACATGGATTACGGCGATCGAAACCGGGTCGCTGCGATTTTCGCCACTCCCTGGATCACGACCCTCGCTACGGATGAAGTTCGTGTCGGCCTGAACTACAAGTTCGACTTCGCCTACTGAGCTGCTGCGGGTCCACGGACACCGAGTTAAGGACACCCCGAACGATAACTGCTACGATTTTGACGATTTCCGCGGCCTGCGCGGCTTGATCGTGTAGCTCCATTCAGGATGGAACTGATCGGCGGTGATGTCGAGGCATTTCATCTCGGTTTGCTGACCTTGATGCCCTTCTGATAGCTGCGCGTGTCAAGTGCGCTCTCGACGGTCAGACCGGTTTTGGTCGTCGTCGCGCCGATCAACTCGACCACGGCAAGGCGATCCGTCGAGCGGCCGGCCGCGCGCCGGCCGCGCCAGTTTTGCGTGATGTGGCAGAACAGCCGATGCTCGACTTTGTTCCACTTCGACGTGCCCGGTGGATAGTGGCAGACGTGGATCACGAGCCCCGTCTCGTCGGCCAGCTTCTGCAACTCGATCTTCCAGAGCCGCGCACGCGCGCCATTCGAGCCGCCGCAATCCGCCGTGATCGCGCTGAACCGCGTCGTACGTCACGGCCATGGGCCGCAACGCGCGATCCAGACCGGGGTCGGGCCTGTCGAGGTCCGTCGCGCCAAGGTGCGCGACCGGGCGAGGTGGGCGCGGCGGCGAAAATCCGCTTCAGGCTCGTCGATCCTGCCGAAGTGGGCGCGGCGGACCAAGAGCCTCGACGCGCTGTTACCGGTTCTTTACCTGCGCGGGGTGTCGACCGGCGATTTTCAGCCCATCCGGCAACTTCATTTCCTTCCAAATGGAAACGAAGGCGTCAGCTTCCGCGATCAGCGCCTGCGCCAGCATGCGGCGGGCGCCTTCACGAGCAAGCTCGGTCAGCGGATCGTCGATCGCGTCCGGCTGACGAAACGGGATCACAGTGCTATCTCTCGACATGGCGTATCGCTCCTTTCGGGAGGTTCTGGCAGGCTCGACACCCGCCTCGATACGCCGCCTTCAATCGGCCGTCGTCACCGAGATTCCGCATAGCTCCCTCGCCATGCGACCACCTGCTCAAACCGGCTTGTTAACGGACGACTAAAAAAATAACTTTTGGTTAGATAGCCAGCCAGTCGTTCTAGGCCAAGTCGCCTAGTCCTTCAGCGTCAATTGGTTTTGTTGTTTCATAATCACACAATATCCACATCTGGACCGAGATGCAGCCACTCCTGCTCGCACACGTGTTCACTCAGGCTCAAACAGTATTCGTAACCTCTAATACTCGGTGAAGCGATGCTCCGAACCGACCAGATCCGCCCCGCCGCAGACCATGAGGCCCGGGCGCCAGCAGCTTCCACGCCTGCCGAACTGGTCGACGTCATCTTAGGGTTTCTGCGCCGCCAGTATGCAGTCATCCTTTCCGTTGCGCTGCTGATCGTAATGCTAGGGGCGGTTTACGTGTTTACAGCTCCACGAAGCTTCACCGCGCAAGCGAAGCTCATAATTGACGCGCGCAAGTTTCAGGTCTTGCAACAATCGCCGATACTCGGTGATATGAATGTTGATTTCATGACCATGGAGAGCCAGATCCAGCTGCTCAAATCTGACAACATCGCCCTCGCAGTTATCCGAAGACTTCGGCTGACGGAGGATCCGGAATTCGCGGGATCAGACGTCCATTTGAATTCAGGCGGCGGTGTGAAGGATACGCTGTCCCCGCGTCCGCCGTCAGATGAGCTAACGGAAGTGGTCTTGAGCGCATTCCAGAAACGCTTAGACATTACCCGGATTGGTGGAAGCTCCGTAATTGAGATCAAGTTTAAATCGACCGATCCCGAGCGCGCGGCCCAGATCGCCAATGCGGTCGGCGAAGCATATGTTGCAGATCAACTTGATCTCAGGCGTCAAGCAACCAAGCTCGCGGGCGCCTGGTTACAAGATCGCCTACCGGAGCTGCGTGATCAAAGTTCGACGGCAGAACATGCGATTGTCGACTTTAAAGCAAAGAACAACATAGTTGCCGCTGCAGGTCAGCTGATGAATGAGCAACAGGTCGCCGCACTAAATAGTGACCTCGTCGCCGCTCAGGGGCGCACGTCGGAGGCCCGTGCACGTCTTGACCAGATCGAGGCGGTCATTCACGCCAATAAGACAGGGCCGGCCAATGCTGCCACCGTCACCGACACTTTGAGCAACCCAATCATAACTCAATTGCGCTCGAAGTACCTCGAGTACGTAAATCGAGAGGCCGATTTTTCGGCGCGTTACGGGCGGGATCACCTAGCCGCTGCAAATCTGCGGCGTCAGATTGCAGAGGTTCGCGGATCTATTCTCGACGAGTTGCGTCGAATTGCCGAGTCGTATAAAAGTGAATACGAAATTGCAAAACAACGACAGCTCGCGCTGGAGAGATCCTTTAACGAATCAGTGGCGCAATTTAAGACCGCCAACCAAGCGCAGGTGGTTTTGCGTGAACTTGAGGGTTCCGCCCAGCGTTACCGAGCACTTGAGGATACATTTCTCCAGCGTTATATGGACGCTGTCCATCAGCAGTCGTTCCCCGTTGCCGAGGCGCGATTTATCTCGAGAGCCTCCAAGCCGGTGATGCCGAGCGGCCCCAAGAGATCCCTTATGCTTGGACTTGCGGCTGCTGGAGGCCTATTTTCTGGCGTCGGGTTCGGGATGCTGCGAGAATGGAGGGACCGGGCATTTCGAACCAGCGGAAAGGTCGAAGAGGTGGTGCAGACTAACTGTATCGCCGTGACTCCAAATGTCGAACCTAGTCAGCCGAAGGAGTTGATATTCAAACAGGAGTTTGCTACGATCTTGCCTCCGCAGACTATCGTTCCGGATGCGAACGTAATATGGACTGTGATCAACTCTCCATTCTCTCGGTATACCGAGTCGATTCGATCGGTAAAATTGTCTTTGAACGAAGGAGTCGGATTGACCAAGGTCGTCGGCTTCACCTCGTCGCTTCCAGGTGAGGGGAAATCCACAATAGCGGCGAGCCTTGCACTGCTGACCGCACAGGCAGGAGCGCGCGTTATCCTCGTAGATTGTGATCTTCGGAACCCTTCGTTATCGCCTATGCTCGCTGCAAGCTCTGCGGGGGGCATTGTCGACGTAACTAGCGGAAAGTGCTCGCTTGAGGACGTAATTTGGAGAGAGTCTTCCACGAACTTGGCGTTCCTTCCGGGCAGCATCAAGTCCCGACTTGCATGCTCATCCGAGGTTCTTGCATCTGAGGCCATGCAGGAATTGTTCAATCGGTTACGGCGGGATTACGACTATGTACTAGTTGACCTCCCTCCCCTGGCACCAATCGTCGACGTTAGAGCGACTGCCCAGTTTGTAGACCTTTATACCTTGGTCATCGAATGGGGGAGGACAAATATTGATGTGGTGGAACACGCGTTAGCGGGAGCGCGAGTAGTTGAAGAAAAACTGCACGGCGTCGTGTTAAACAAGGTCGACTTCAAATGGCTGTCCCGCTACGAAGGACCCCGGGGGAGGTATTACCGCAACAAGCATTATGCATCGTACGAATTTACAGAATAGGGCGTGTGTCCGTCGTCAGAGTTTTTGAGACAGCGAGCGGTACAAATTAAGGGAGGCTCTGGCTCGTCTCATTGATGATATTACGCAGCTTGCTGTTGATGCTGCAGCGACGCAAGGCGATGGTCTGGCGTTTGATCCTTTCTCTCTGCAGCATGATTGTTTGGCCGCGTCCGAAGTAGACGTCAGCCGGGGTTAGATTACCGATGCTTTCGTGGTAGCGGCGGTTGTTATAGTCGTCCACAAAGGCCTCGATCTGTGCTTCCAGATCGCCCGGCAGGTAATAATTCTCCAGCAGGATGCGGTTTTTCAGCGTCTGGCGCCAGCGCTCGGGTCATCGGGTGGTATGGCGCACCGCGGACATGGTCCATGGCATGGCGCTCCAGCCATTTCGCCAGGTCGTCCGAGATGTAGGAGGAGCCGTTGTCTGACTGATCTTCTACAGTTCGAATTTGCAAGGCATTGACCGGGCAGCAAAAATAGCGCCGGAAAAACGGCTTGGCACTACATTTTGGTCGATTGGTTGGGTTGGGCGGGATCAGGCGTCGGCGAGTTGCCGGACGGTTGGCGGCAGGGCGACGCCGGCGGCGCGCAGGGCGAGGCTTGCAGCGGGGCGTGGCGGTGTGCGCAGCAGAAAGCGTTTGCCGTCCTGTTCGACCTCGGTCTCGGTCAACGAGTTGAGATCGGCGAGGACGTTCGGCGAGGAACTCGCATGGCCCAGCGTGGCGACGTCCTCACGCGAGGGGATTCCTTTGCAAGGCGGCGACAACGGTTGAGCCACGCAATCGTGCGTTCTACGATCCAGCGCTTGGGTAACCGAACGAACCCTTTCGCTTGATCGGATCGTTTGACGATTTCGGTTTCGAGACGAGGGCAGGATCTTCGCGAGCGCGTTGCCAAAAATCGGGCCTTGATAGGCGCTGTCGGCAAACAGCTTCGCGATGAATGGAAACTGACCGAACAGCGTCGCCAGCAACATGATGCCGCCATCGCGATCCTGAATGCCGGCGGAATGAACGATGGCGTGCAGCAACAGACCCAGCGTGTCGACGAGAATATGCCGCTTCTTGCCCTTGATCAGTTTGCCCGCATCGAACCCGTGCGGATCGATGCAGGCCCCCCTTTTTCGGCGCTCTTGACGCTTTGGCTATCGATGATGCAGGCGGTGGGTGGGACTGGCTTCTCGGTCCGCCTTCTCGCGGCATTCGGCGTAGAGCGCGTGATGAATGCGATCCAGCGTGCCATCGCAGTGCCACCAGACGAAGTAGTTGTGGACCGTGCTGCGGGGTGGAAAATCTTTCGGAAGGTAGCGCCACTGGCAGCCGGTGCTCAGGATATACATGACCCCGTTCATCACCGCGCGCAGATCTGTTCGCCGCTTGCCGCCGCCGCGCCTCGCTGGCGGAATGAACGGCTCGACAAGCGCCCACTCCTCATCCGTCAGGTCGCTCGGATAGCGCAGATGATCACAATTGTATTTCGCTCGGTTCTCATCCGTCCACATCGGCGGCCTCCCCTCGAATCAGGACCCGCCTTTCTTGTATCACAACCGATTCAACAAGTTTCAGTACGGACACTTAGCCGATCCGTCCTACCAATCCAATTACAATTTCAGGACCCGCGATGGTACCAATCGGTAGCATAAATCAGCGCCTCTGTTGCAATCTGTTACACTTCGTGAGGACATTTCTACACTCACTGGGAATAATATCCAATGGGTGATTCGGGAGGTCTGAACACATGAATAACAGAGGCAAAAAGATTATAAGTGGTTAGAAGCCCACATAAATTCTGCGACTTCCGCAGTGGCCAGTTGGCCGGCATGGAAATCTCAAGGCTCTACATTTTATGAAAGGGACGATGAAGAACAAGAAAACACTCCCGAACACGGATCGGTTGAAGGCCAAACTTCAAAGTAACAACGCTGGCGTGTAAAGAACATCTTCGCGC
>CAVQUQ010000021.1:0-143988 GCA_963716835.1 uncultured Alphaproteobacteria bacterium
GGTGCCCAGGGGGTGAATTGAACACCCGACACCGTGATTTTCAGTCACGTGCTCTACCAACTGAGCTACCTGGGCTTTTTGCTTGCCAAGCGCCAAGCGCCTGCCGTCAAAGCTCGGGTCTTATAGGGGGTCGGCCCTGGCCTGTCCAGCCTCGATGCCCGTGCACCATCTCGGCCTCATGCGCGACCATTGGACGAAGAGCGCGCCTACTCTTCGCGCTCCGGATCGTGCTCACGAGCCGGCGGCGGAGTGGCTCCTGCGGCCGCGTCGTCGCCGTCCTCGTCCGCGTCTTGCGATCCGCCCGCGATCACATAGCTGCCGCCGAGCCAGCGCGCGAGATCGATATCGGCGCAGCGGCGCGAGCAGAACGGACGGCTCGCATGCTCGGCCGGTTTGCCGCAGATCGGGCAGCGACCGAGTGCCGCTGCATGGGCTTCCTGGTTCTGCTCGGACGACATCGCCGACCCTTCCGCGCTCTTACCGAGCCCCGCCAGCATCATACGTAGGAACGGATGCGACCGCGTCCTAGTCGACGCTCGCTTCCGCCGCGGCCCTGAGCCAGTTGAAATGCACCGGGAAGCCCTCGCCGAGTAGGAGGCCCACGACCTCGGTCATCGGCAACCCGACGACATTGGTATAGGAGCCCGTGAGCTTGCGCACGAAGCAGCCGGCGAGCCCCTGGATCGCATAGCCGCCGGCCTTGCCGCGCCATTCGCGCGAGGCGATGTAGGCCTCGATCTCGGCCTTCGAGAGGTGTTTGAAGCGCACCCGCGTGTCGACGATCTTCATGCGCACGCGATCGTCGGGCGTGATGAGGCATACCCCCGTCAGCACCCGGTGCGAGCGCCCCGACAGCCGCTGCAGCGACGCCACGGCCTCCTCGAGATGCTTGGGCTTCATGAGAATGCGCCGGCCGACGGCGACGATGGTGTCCGCCGCCAGCACGTAGGCGTCCGCGATGTCGCGGTCGTTGGCGATCTGGTCGCGGGCGGCTTCGGCCTTGGCGCGGGCCAGTCTCGAGGCCAAGGCCCTCGGCATCTCGCCCATGCGCGCCCGCTCGTCGATCGAGGAGGGCCTTAGTGCATCGGGCTCGATCCCGACCTGGGCGAGCAGCATCAGGCGGCGCGGGCTGGCGCTGGCAAGCACGAGTTTCGGCTTATGGCGTGGTCCCGCGTCGCGTGCCCGCTCCCGGGCGAACTCGCGCCGCAGCGTCTCCCGCCTGGGGCTGTCCGTCCGCGTTAATGCTGTGAGAAAGGCTGTCTTCACAGAGGTCATGGCTGGTGATCATGTTGAGGAGTATGACGCGACAAGGGCCAATAGGCAGCCTGCGGACCTTGAATTGCCCCCGATCCCGCCGCAACACGGCATGTCTGGGCTTTGCCTTGGCGGCAGGTTAAGGGATACGCGTTAGGAAGCCGGACGGAGAATGCAGAGAGCCCCCCGGAAAAGCAAGAGGCGTCAACCTCGTTCCCGGTGGCTATTGTTCCGGCGAAATTCGCGTCTAGAATCAACTTTATGTGGCTGTTGGGCCGCGGGGCGCCGACCCCCTGCCGCGAGCTGTGGAAAAGGACGGGCAAATGATCTCGAAGGATGCAGTCCTGGAGATGCTGGCGAAGACGGCGCTCTTCGGACCGCTTGAGGACGCCGACCGCCGCGCAGTCGCGCAGGAGATGCGCGAGGTGTCATTCGACGCGAGCCAGGTCGTCTTTGCCCGCGGCGACCCGGGACGCGATCTCTATCTTGTCGTCTCCGGCCGCGTCCGCCTGTCCGTGCTGACGGCGGAGGGCCGCGAGCTGTCGTTTGCGCATGCCGAGCAGGGCCAGATCTTCGGCGAGATCGCCGTGCTCGATGGCGGCGTGAGAACGGCCGATGCGACCGCGGTGTCGAAGGTCGTGGCGCTGACCCTGTCCAAGGCGTCCGTCGTCCGCCTGATCGAGACGCGCCCCGTTGTCCGCGAAGCCGTGATCAAGTTCCTCTGCAACCGCGTCCGCGAGGCCGACCATCAGCTCGAGGGCATCGCGCTCTACCCGATCGAGGTCCGGCTTGCCCGCTTCTTTCTCGCCACCGCGCGCCAGAAGGGTGGCGCCGAAGCCCGGCGCCAAGGTGGAGCTCGATCTGCCGATCTCGCAGAGCGAGCTGGCGCTCTTGATCGGCGCCAGCCGGCCCAAGGTGAATGCCGCTCTGGCGCTGCTCGAGGACGGCGGCGCCATCGAGCGCAGCGATCGCGGTTTCACCTGCGACATCGAGGAGCTTGAGACGATCGCCGGGCCGTAAGGCCCGTTTGCCCGCCCGCTTGGTGGGCGGTGGAAGTGGAACCTGGCGGGGCCGAGCTTGTGCAACTCGGACCCATCCCGCAAGATGCCGCGCAATCGGCTTGTGAGTCTACGGATGATCGATCGGCTGAGCGAGCTCGGAAAGAGGCTTGCGGTGACCGCACGGGCGGTCCTCGGCTCGCTTGCAGATCTCCGTCTGTTCCGCGCTGCCGCGCCCCTGCTTGCTCGCCTTGCCGAGGCCGGCACCCAAGGCTATCCGCCGGAGATCAAGCGCCGGCTCATGATCCTCAACATGATCGCCTACCTGATCGCGATCACGACTCTCGTCTATGCGCTGCAGCAGATTGTGGTCAACGACCCGAAATACCGGCCCGTCGTCATCATCAATCTCGCGCTCGTCTTCATCATGCTCGCCGTCCCCTTCATGCACCGCTTCGGCGACATCGCGGGCGCGATGCTGATCATCGTCTCCGAGTACGCTGCCCAGATCGCCTTCACGGCATTCCTCGGCAATACCTCGGGCCTTCACCTCCAGCTCATCGTCATCGCGGCGGCGGCGTTCGTGGTATTCGGCCTGCAGCGACTGTGGCTCATCATACCGACCATCGGCGTGGGCCTGGCGCTGCATCTCGCCGCCTGGTTCTGGTTTCCGCCCGAGAAGGCCCTGATCGCGGCCGACAAGGAGTTCCTAAGTGCGCTCTACGTTCAGGCCGCGATTACGACGTTCGGCCTGATCGCCGCCTCTGTCTTTTACGCCTTCCGCTTGGCCGAGGCCGCCAAGGCTGAGACCGATGCGCTCCTGCGCAACATCCTGCCCGACAGCATCGTCGAGCGCTTGAAGCTCAAGCCCGCCGACCCGATCGCCGACAGCTTCCCGGAGGCCTCGATCCTGTTTGCCGACATCTCGGGATTTGTCGCCTTGGCGAGGCGCCTCGGCGCCGGTCAGACGGTCGCGCTCCTGAACAGCATCGTCTCTGAGTTCGATGCTTTGAGCGAGCGTCACGGCGTCGAGAAGATCAAGACCATCGGCGACGCGTACATGGTCGCCGCCGGCGTTCCCGAGCGTGTCCCCGATCACGTCGCCCGCCTCGCGCGCCTCGCCCTCGACATGCAGACAGTTCTTCGCAGGCTGCGCGAGGAGCGCGAGCTGGACCTCAACATGCGCATCGGCATGGCGTCAGGGCCGATCATGGCCGGCGTCATCGGCCGGCAGAAGTTCAGCTACGACATCTGGGGAGACGCGGTGAACCTCGCCGCGCGCCTCGAGAACCTGTCGGTGCCGGGGCGCATCCACGTCTGCCCGCGCTGCCGCGCCGAGCTCGACCGGGAGTTCGTGTTCGAGAGCCGCGGTCTTGTCGACATCAAGGGCGTCGGCCAGCAGGAGACCTGGTTTCTGATCGGGCCCCGCGACCTTATGGCGGAACCGGGGACGGAAGTCGCCGCCGAGTGACCACGGCCGGTCTCACACCGAGGGACCGCTCTCCGGCATGAAGCGGGCCTTTATCCGCGCAAAGAGCTGATCGCGCACCTTTCTGTAGCGCTGGAGCGCCTCTTCGCGCCCGCCCGTGCCCGGCGAAGCCGTCGCGTCGAGCGTCGGCCAATGCTCGACGTCGGCCGCCATCGTGCGTGTGAGCTCGATGGCATGATGGTGGGCCTCGGGTGACAGCGTCACGATGAGGTCGAACGTGTCGTCGCCGAGATCCGCGAGCACGCACGGCTCGTGCTCCGAGATGTCGATGCCGATTTCGTCCATGACGGCGACCGCATAGGGATCGGGGTGCCCGGTTTTGACACCCGCTGAGGCGACGCGCACGCGCCGGCCGAGCAGATGGCTGAGTATCGCCGCGGCCATGGGCGACCTCACGGCATTCATCGTGCAGGCGAACAGCACCGCTCCCGGCGCCTCGCGCGACACGTCTCTAACCCTTCCAATGGAGCGCGGAGATGAGCGTGAACAGGCGCCGCGCCGTGTCGAAGTCGAGCTTGATCTTGCCGTCGAGCCGCTCGATTAGGATGCGGCTTCCTTCGTCGTGCAGCCCGCGCCGTCCCATGTCGATCGCCTGGATGCGCGACGGCTGCGAGGTTCGGATCGCCTGGTAGTAGCTGTCGAGAACCATGAAGTAGTCCTTCATGAGCCGCTTGAAGGGCGTGAGCGACAGATGGTGCGTGACGACCGGGGCGGAATTCGCGTTCGTCACGGCGAGCGCCAAACGATCGTCGACGATGCCGATTGTGAGCTTGTACGGTCCTTCGTCGCGCCCCTCGACTGCAAACGAGTTCTCGTCGAGAAGATCGAAGATCGCCACTTCGCGCTCGTGCTCGATGTTGGCGTTGCCGCGCGCGATCGAGCCCTCGTCGAGCGTGACCTCGCTGAGCCTGTCTTTCGTGGCGGCCGCGGGCGCGCTTTCCGTGGACATCGCTGATCAGCCCTTGCCGCCGAGCCTGATCTCGACCGAGCGGCGATGCGCCTCGAGCCCTTCGGCGGAAGCGAGCGTCATCGCCGCCGGCGCGAGCTGCGCGAGCGAGCCTGCATCGAGCTTCAGAATTGAGGTCCGCTTCATGAAGTCGAGCACGCCGAGGCCCGACGAGAAGCGCGCGCTGCGCGCCGTGGGCAGCACGTGATTGGATCCCGCGACGTAGTCGCCGATCACCTCCGGCGTGTGCGAGCCGAGGAAGATGGCGCCCGCATTGCGGATGCGCCCCGCCAGCTCTTCCGCGTCGCGCGTCGCGATCTCGAGGTGCTCGGCCGCGATGCGGTCGGCAAGCGCTGGGGCCTCCTCGAGCGAGCCGAGCAGCACGACCGCCCCGAAAACGCTCCAGCTCTCGCCGGCGATGTTACCCCTGGGCAAGACCGCGAGCTGACGCGTGACGGCCGCCTCGACGGCGCGGGCGAGGGCGTCGCTGTCCGTCATCAGGATCGACTGGGCCGCGGTGTCGTGCTCGGCCTGCGCCAGAAGGTCGGAAGCGATCCATTCGGGATCGTTGTCTTTGTCGGCAATGACCAGCACCTCGGACGGGCCGGCGATGCTGTCGATGCCGACCGTCCCGAACACCTGGCGCTTGGCCGCCGCGACGTAGGCGTTACCGGGCCCGACGATCTTGGCCACGGGCTTGATCGTCTCGGTGCCATAGGCGAGCGCAGCCACGGCCTGCGCGCCGCCGACACGGTAGATCTCCTCGACGCCGGCAAGACGCGCCGCCGCCAGCACGAGCGGGTTGAGCTCGCCCGCGCGGCGCCGGCACCACCATGACGATGCGCGGCACGCCGGCGACCTTGGCCGGGATCGCGTTCATGAGCACCGAGCTCGGATAGGATGCAAGCCCGCCCGGCACGTAGAGCCCGACCGACTCGACGGCCGTCCAGCGATGGCCGAGCTCGACGCCCAGTGGGTCACGATAACGCTCATCGCTTGGGCGCTGGCGTTCGTGGTGGTCGGCGATCCGATCGCGCGCGACGGCGAGCGCGTCGAGCGTCTCTCTTGCACAGGCAGCAACAGCGGCATCGATCTCCGCGCGCGTAATTCTGAGGCCGAGCTTCGCGAGATCGACGCCGTCGAACTTGCGCGACAGCTCGATCAGCGCGGCGTCGCCGCGCGCGCGCACTTCCGCGATGATCTGGCGCACTGCCGCGTCGACGTCGGCCGAGGCCTCGCGCTTGTCGGCGAGGAAGGCCGCGAACGCGGCCTCGAAATCGGGATCGGTTGTTGTCAGCCTTTTCGGCATCGATGGCTCCGGGCGCCGCGCGCCCATCTGGGAGGGATCTCGGCGGGTCGTGCTAGCGGCTATCGTCGGGCTCTCCGCCCGCGTGTTGCGGCTTGCGGCGCGTCGTCCAGGCGGCGCCGAGGTCCGAGAGCTCCGCCTCGATGCACTCGACCTCGAGACGGATCGCGCCGCCACCGGAAAAGTTCAAGGTGATATGCCCCTCTGGCCCTTCCGGCCCGTTCGCCGGCTTGTAGTCGATGCTGAGCAGCGAGAGCACGGCGTCCTTGGCCCTGAGATCGATCTGCGTGACCTTGGCGTCGAGGACGCGCTCGAACCTGAGCCCCGCGCGCCGCCGCGTGAATGCTTTCTTCTGGGCGCCCTTGTCGGAAGCCTGCCTCCAGTCGAAGCGATTGGCGATCGCCGCAAGGCGCTTTTGGCTCTTGAGATAGGCGATGTCTCCGACCCGCAGCACGGCGTCCTGCAGATGAGCCGAAATCACCGCTAGGTCCTCTTCGTCGAGGGCGATGAGCTTGAGGTCTTGCATCGGCGGGAGGTCTCGCGTGTCCATGAGCGGGCAGGCGAGTGATAGCGGGCAGGGCCGCCCGGCGCAACAGACGTGGCCGCCGTATCACTGCACGGTAACCATGTGATTCAAGAATTCGCGGGTAGCCTCTTGTTCGATCTCAGCGCAGGCTCAGCTCCGCGACGCCGAGGGCAAGGTTTACCCCCGTCTGTCCCTGCACGCTCACCGGCTGCAGCGTGACCGAGTTCTGCGAGCCGCCGACCAGCACCTTGGCTCCTCCGCCGACACCGACCGCCACGTCCGCCGACGCCCCGGCATAGTTGCCTGTGAGCGCGCGCTTCTTGAGCGGGCTCGAAGTCGTGAGCACCGTCCACACCATCACCGATTTGCCCGTCATGCCGATGTCGAGGCCGATCTTGGTGACGGTCGCGTGATAGCTTTCCCTGGGCCCCGAGGTGGGGTTGAACGTGCAATTGTAGGATTTCTTGGACCCGATGATGAGCCCCATGCCCTCGCCGCCGCTGCAGGTCAGCGTCCCGGCCTCGATCTTGGCCTGGGCGGAGGCTCCCGTCGCAAGAAGCAGCGCAGCAAGCGCGCCGGCTGCAGAAATAAGCGTCTTCATGGGCCAAATATCCTCCACATCCCTGTTCCTGCGCACCCTATTCGCGCAGGAATTGGCTCGGAGCATGACAAGGCAACCCGGGAGGAGGGGCCATGATCTGGCTCAAAGGAGGAAGGACTTAGTCCGTCTTGCTGAGATCAGACTCGTCATCTCCGCCCCCGCCGGTCCGGAGGTACGGGTCGGCGTACTCGATGTCGAAGCTCGCGGCCTCATCGATCGCCGTCTGGCGCGACTTTTTCACGCCCTCTCCGTTCGCCTCGCCGAGCCGGAAGCGCTCCGCGAATTGGATGGCGACGAGCCCCTTCTTTGAGTGGTGGCGGGAATATTTGAAAACGTTAAGCTCGACCTGGTCGGTGCCCTTTTCCGATGCCAGGAAATCGATGATGACCTCGCGCGTCTTCGGGTTCTCGATGATGGCGAACTTGGTTTTAGGATCGCGCTGCTTGAGCAGCGCCGCCAGCGCCAGCGCGGCATCCTTGGGGCTGTCCCCCGAATTCGGAAAGCGGTGAAAGGCGACGAGCTTGTGCCAGGCCTCGAGCTTGTCGCCGTCGCGCAGGAGCTCGACGAGCGAATTGCCGCCGTCGCGGGCGTCCTTGTGTGCGACCTTGTAATCCTCGCCAGCGAACGTGATGGGATCGAGGTCGTCGCTGGCGCCCGCGACCAGGTTTGCGGTGAGCATGACGAGCGCGAGCGCGGCGACGCGACGGAGGTCCATGGACTTCTCCCTGTCAGACAGGTCGGACACGGGACGCGACTTCGCACGTTACGCGGGCCTGCACCCTCATTATCCCGCGCTGATGCGCTCGATCTTCGCGCCGCAGCGGGATAGCTTTTCCTCGAGCCGCTCGAAGCCGCGGTCGAGGTGGTAGACGCGGTTGATCACGGTCTCGCCCTCGGCCACCAGACCGCCGATCACGAGTGAGACCGAGGCGCGCAGGTCGGTCGCCATCACGGGTGCGCCGCGCAGCGACTTGACGCCCTTGATGGTCGCGGTGTCGCCATGGAGCTGGATGTCGGCACCGAGGCGAGCCAGCTCCTGCACGTGCATGAAGCGGTTTTCGAAGATCGTCTCGCGGATGACGCTCGTGCCGTGCGCCCGCGCCATGAGCGCCATGAGCTGCGCCTGAAGGTCGGTCGGAAATCCCGGAAACGGTTGCGTTTCCACTGTGACGGGTTCGAGATGGTTGCCGTTGCGCGTGATCCTGACGCCGCCGTTCGTCTCCGTGACGGACGCACCGGTCTGGGCGAGCACCTCGAGCGCGTTCTGCAGAAGATCCTTGCGCGTACCCTCGAGCACCACGTCGCCGCCCGTCGCCGCGACTGCGAATGCAAACGTCCCTGTCTCGATACGGTCCGGCAGCACGGCATGCACGGCACCCTCGAGTCGGTCACGCCCCTGGATCCGCAGCGTCGAGGTGCCGATGCCTTCGATCGTGGCGCCCATTTTCACGAGACATGAGGCGACGTCGCCGACTTCCGGCTCGCGCGCCGCATTCTCGATCAACGTCTCGCCCTTGGCGAGCGCAGCCGCGAGAAGCACGTTGTGCGTCGCACCGACCGACACCTTCGGGAAGATGATGTGAGCCCCGTGCAAGCCCTTCGGCGCGCGTGCGATGACGTTGCCGCCGTCGATCTCGATCTCCGCGCCGAGTGCCTTGAGGCCCATGAGATGCAGATCGACCGGCCGCGTGCCGATGGCGCAGCCGCCGGGCAGCGACACGATCGCCCCGTGCATGCGGGCGACGAGCGGGCCCAGCACCCAGAAGCTCGCGCGCATGCGCGAGACCATCTCGTAGGGCGCCGTCGTGTCGACGATGTCGCGCGCCGTAAGATGGAACGTCTCGCCCAGGTGCGGGCTCGCGCCGGGCCGCTTGCCGTCGACTGCGAGGTCGACGCCGTGGTTGCGCAATATGCGGGCCAGGAGGTTGACGTCGGCGAGGTTCGGCACGTTCTTGAGAGTGAGCCTGTCCGCGGTGAGCAGGCTCGCGATCATGAGCGGCAGCGCGGCGTTTTTTGCCCCCGAGATCGGGATCGTGCCTTCCAGTCTGTTGCCGCCGGTGATCTTGATGCGATCCATGAAGGGGTCCGCTTGAATCAGGGATGAGGAAGATTGGCGCCGGAAGATAGGTGGCCGGCCCGCAACGCGATAGTGATTCTCGCCTATCCTCGATGATTAGGCGCTAATTGGCCGATCCCGCAATGGGGAGGGATGCGCGCGGCTGATTGGCAGCAGCATCTGATGCGCTCAATCCTCTCTCGGCTCGGACGCGTCCGCCCCTCCGATTGCAGGTTGCGCTGATGGCGAGCTTGGTTCGCGTAGCCGCGGTCGTCTTGCGTGCCTTTGCTTGCGCCCGGCGCTTGCCGAGATTGGCCCTGAGCTCCTCCGCAAGACGCTGCGCGCGGCTTCGCCGTGCGCGTCGTCTCTGAATGCTTTTTGTCGCCGCTCATTCTGAGTTGGTCCAAGGCTGCGACCGAATCCGATCCGGGTACGTCACCACAAGCTTTTGACAGTTGCGGGGCGCAAGCCCAATGCCGCAACCGCCACCTCGCTCGTCGGCAAAAATTGAAATCCGATCAAGTGCATATACTCATTCTGTTGACATGCATATGGTTAACAGATTTACTCAGTTCTCAGAATACTTCGCATGATTGCTTTGTGGCGTTTGTATCGAGTCCGCCATGTCATTTTGCCGAGAGCGCGTTATTGCCGCGCCGCCGGTCCGCCGAGGACCGGTCCTGGGCACTCTTTCGCTTCTTCTCTTCTCATGCGCCAACCTTCCCGCAGCGGCCGATGAGTTTCCAGTCCACCGCTGGCGCGAGGTGTGGACCGGCGCCGACGTTTCTGCGGATGTCTGGCTCCTCTATTCCGGCGTCACGATCGCACCCTGGAGCCACATCCATGGCGAGGGATGGCGGTTTCGCGCCGTCGGCGGCTACGGCCGCTATCGCTATGAGGGCGACCGCAGCCCCGCGCCGGGCCAGCAGGCGGCGCAACGCTTGTCATTTCACGCCGAGACGGGATTTGCGGATCTCTTGGTCGGCTACCTCATGCGCTTCGGCCCGCTCACCGCGAAATCCTTCGTTGGCGCCTCCATCGTCGGTCACGACATACAACCCTTCGACGACGACAACCTCGTCATCGGCGACGACTACGGCGTGAAGAGCGTCGTCGAGCTGTGGCTCAACATCGGCACCGATGCCTGGGGCTCGCTCGATGTTTCCTGGTCGAGCGCTCACGAGACGCGCGCGGCCCGCACCCGTATCGGCTATCGCGTGCTGCCGACGCTCTCGATTGGTCTCGAGGGTGGCCTCAACCTCGATGCCCAGGGCGACTGCGATCTCGGTCTCAAGGAGACGGCGGCGTGCAAGCTGCAGTTGAGCAAGCAGGATGCGAGCGAGGCCGAGGACGTGTCGCTCCTCGACTACGCCCGCGTCGGCACTTTCGTGCGTTACGAATGGGCCGGCGGTGAGGTATCGCTTTCGGGCGGTGCGTTGGGCGGCTCTTTCAAGCACGACGCATCGACCGACGTCTCGCCCTACGTGACCGTCAACGTGCTGGCCCAGTTCTGACGCCTTCGACGGAGCCGCGTCTTGATCCCGCCGTTCGCCGAACCGTAGTCTCGCGGGCATGCGCGACACCAGACGACGACGTCGAAAGCTGGCGGCCACGAGACGGGCAGGCGCTGCGTGCCTTGCGGCCTCCCTCCTGATCCTTGCGGCCGGGGAGCGGGCGCTGGGCGAGACGTGCGCGCCGTCGCCCGTTACGGCGCGCGGCGAACCCGCCCGCTACGAATGGATGGCCAAGCTCAAGGCGCGCGCCAACTGGCGCGCCAAGGTGCGCGCGACGACCGGCCTCGGCACCGATTGGGCTGTCTGGAAGCTCGCCAAGGACACCGAGGAGCGCTGCCTGGCGGGCCCCGAAGGCACGGTCTGCATCTTCACCGGGACGCCCTGCCGGCCCTAGGGCCGATGCTCCGCCCCATTCCTGCCGCCGCGATGAGGCGGCAGAAGGCCCCGCGGCCGGCCTTGTGCCCGCCCCCTCACGATCCAATCCACCGAAAAGTCCGTAAGTTTCAGCGGGTCCGCTGGTCGGTCTTGAGGGCGCCGCATTTATGTTTACAAACAAAACGATCATTCGTTTTGTTTCTTGTGAAACATCCGCGCGCGCAGTAAACGCTACCCTCGCACGAGCGCCCATCCGGCAGGACGGCCCAGAAATGCCCAAGCTCAAGCCCGACACCCAGCGCGCCAGGCGCGAACACATCCTCGATGCCGCCGAGCGCTGCTTCGCCCGCTCCGGCTTCCACCGCTCGACCATGCACGACATCTGCACCGAGGCCGCCATCAGCCCTGGAGCGCTCTACGTCTATTTCAACTCGAAAGAGGAGCTGATTGCCGGCATCTCCGAGCGCGACCGGAAAAAGCTCGCGGATCAGCTTGCCGAGCTGGCGAACGCGCCGGACCTCATGGCGGCGCTCGCCCACCTCGGCGAGCACTACACTGTCGAGGAGCCCCAATATAAGAGCGTCCTCTGCATCGAGATCGGCTGCGAGGCGACCCGTAATCCCGTCGTCGGCGAGATGTTCCGCTCCGTCGACAACTTTTGTCTTGAGAGTTTCAAGCAGCTTTTCGCGCGCGCCCATGCCGAGGGAAAGATCGCGCCCGCGCTCGATACGGCGACCTTGGCCCAGATTATCGCCGTCATCGGCGACGGCCTTTTCTGGCGCCGCGCCGTCGACCCGAATTTCGACGGCGCGAACTTCATCCCCGCCATCACCGATCTCGTGCGCACCTTGCTCAATCCTGTCGACGCGTCTCTGCAAGCCACGCCCCGGTCCACCACCAACGAGGCCGCCGAATGAAAACGCGCTCCCTGATAGCTTCTCCTGGCGGTCGGCGGGCTGGCCTTCGCCGCCCACGAGAGCGGTTTGCTTGCGTCGCTGAAGGAGAAGGCCGCCCGGCCCGAAAACAAAGCGGCGGCGATGGATACCGCGCCCGCTCCTGCCGTCTCGGTCGTAACCGTTGCCGCCCGCGATTTTGTCGAGACGGTTCTCGTGACCGGCTCGCTCGTTCCGCGCGAGGAAATCCTCGTCGCGCCGGAGGTGGAGGGCCTACGCGTCCTCGAGCTCAAGGTGGACGAGGGCGACCGCGTGAAGAAGGGCGACGTCCTTGCGGTGCTCGTCTCCGAGACGATGGAATCCCAGGTCGCCCAGAACGACGCCGCACTCGCGCGTGCAAACGCCGCCATTTCGCGTGCGCAGAGCCAGATCGTCGAGGCCGATGCGCGCCTCGCGGAAGCCAATGCCGCGCTCGAGCGCGCCCGCCCGCTCGTCAAGTCGAAGTACCTGTCAGAGAGTGTCTACGACCAGCGCGACGCCGCCGCCAAGACCGCTGCGGCGCAGCTCACCGCGGCCAAGGACAACCTGAACTTCGCGCAGGCCGAGAAGGGGCAGGTCGAGGCCCAGCGGCGCGAGCTGGTCTGGCGCCGCAGCAATACTGAGGTCAAATCGCCGGCCGACGGTCTCGTGAGCCGCCGCGGCGCGCGCGTCGGCTCGATTGCGATCGGCGCCTTCGTGGCGGGTTCGGGCGAGCCCCTCTTCCGCATTGTCGCCCGCGGCGAGGTCGAGCTCGATGCCGAGGTGACGGAAACCCGTCTCGCCAGGGTCGCTATGGGGCAGACGGCGAAAGTGCAGGTTGCAGGCACCGGCGAGTTCGAAGGCACCGTGCGTCTCGTGTCGTCCGGAGGTCGACAAGGCAACGCGGCTTGGGCGCGTGCGCGTTTTTCTCGGCGACAAGCCGGGTCTGAGGGTTGGTGCATTCGCGCGTGGCCTGATCGAAACGGCCAAAGCCAACAACCTCGCCGTTCCGCAGTCCGCCGTGCTCTATGGCGACCAGGGCGCGACGGTGCAAGTCGTCGAAAGCGGCAAGGTCGTGACGCGCCGTGTCGAGACGGGGCTCGCGGCCGGAGACCAGGTCGAGGTCCTCTCGGGTCTAGCCGAGGGTGACATCGTCGTCACCAAGTCCGGCACGTTCCTCCGCGACGGCGACGCGGTCCGCCCGGTGCTCCCCGATTCCAAGGTGAGCGAGGCGGCGCGATGAGCTGGAATATTTCCGCCTGGTCGATCCGCCACCCGGTGCCGTCGCTGGTGCTCTTCCTGGTGCTGATGACGCTCGGCGTGCTGAGCTTTCAGGGCGCTGCCCGTCACGCGCTTTCCCAATATCGACGTGCCGATCATCCAGGTGCGCATCTACCAGTCCGGCGCCGCGCCCGCCGAGCTCGAGACGCAAGTCACGAAGGAGGTCGAGGACGCCGTTGCCGGCGTGGCAGGCGTCAAGCACATCCAATCGAATGTGACGGAAGGAGCGTCCGTCACGACGCTCGAGTTCCGCCTCGAGGTCAACGTCGACCGGGCGCTGAATGACGTCAAGGATGCGATCGCGCGCATCCGCACGGATCTGCCGCGCACGATCGAGGAGCCCGTCACGACGCGCGTCGAGATCGAGGGCCTGCCGATCGTCACCTACGCCGCGCGCGCGCCGGGCATGACGCCTGAGGAGCTGTCGTGGTTCGTCGACGACACGATCGTGCGCATTCTACAAGGCGTGAAGGGTGTCTCCGATGTAAAGCGCATCGGCGGCGTCACGCGCGAAATCCGCATCGCTCTCGATCCCGACCGCCTGTTGGCCCATGGCGTGACGGCCGGCGACGTGAACCGGCAGGTGAGGGTGACGAACGTCGACCTTGCCGGCGGCCGTGGCGAGATCGGCGGCCGTGAGCAGGCAATTCGCACGCTCGCCGGCAAGCACACCGTCGAGGAGCTCGCCGGGACCATGATCGCGCTCCCGGGTGGGCGCAAGGTGAGGCTCGACCAGCTCGGCAAGGTGACGGACGATGTCGAGGAGCCGCGCACGTTCGCCGAGCTCGGCGGACAGCCGGTCGTGGCCTTCGCCATCTCGCGATCCAAGGGCGCGAGCGACACCGTTGTCGCCGACGAGGTCGCCAAGAAAATCAAGGAGATCGAAGCCAAGTATCCCGACGTGCGCCTGTCGCGGATCGACGACACGGTCGACTACACCTACGGCGTCTATCAGTCGACCATGAAGACCCTGATCGAGGGCGCCGTGCTCGCCATCATCGTCGTGCTGTTGTTCCTGCGCGATATGCGGGCGACCATTGTTTCCGCCATTGCGCTGCCGCTCTCGATCATCCCCGCCTTCTGGGCCATGGATGCGATGGGCTTCTCGCTCAATCTCGTGAGCCTGCTCGCGATCACGATCGTCACCGGCATTCTTGTCGATGACGCGATCGTCGAGATCGAGAACATCGTGCGCCACATGCGGATGGGAAAGTCACCCTACCGCGCCGCCCTTGAGGCGGCCGACGAGATCGGCCTCGCCGTCATCGCCATCACGACGACGATCATCGCCGTCTTCACGCCCGTCTCGTTCATGGGCGGCATCGCCGGCCAATATTTCAAGCAATTCGGCCTTGTCGTCGCCGCGGCCGTGTTCTTCTCGCTGCTTGTGGCGCGTCTCGTGACGCCGATGCTGGCCGCCTACTTCCTGCGCTCGTCCGGACACGTCGACAAGGAAGGCTGGCTGATGCGCAATTATACGCGCCTCGTAGCTTGGTCGGTGCATCATCGCATCAAGACCGTGTGCCTCGGCGTTGTCATCTTCTTTGTCTCCATCGGCAGCTTCTATCTCCTGCCCTCAGGCTTTATCCCCGCCGAGGACAGTGGCCGCACGCTGCTCGGCATCGAGCTGCCCCCGGGCTCCAAGCTCGAGGATACGCGCGCCGTGACCGACAGGATCGCCCGCCGCCTCGGCGAGCGCTCCGACGTGACGAGCGTCTTCGTCAACGGCGGCATGCTGTTGGGCGGCGGCGAGGAGGTGCGCAAGGCGACCCTCATTCTCAAGCTCGTGCCGAAGGACGAGCGCAAGCTCTCGCAGGCGGAGATCAAGCAGGAGATCAGCCGCGACCTGGCGAGCATTCCCGACATCCGCTATTTCTTCCTGCAGGACGATGGACAGCGCCAGTTTCAGCTTGTCGTCGCCGGTCGCAACGGCGATGCCGTGACCAAGACGGCGGCGGATTTGACCAGCCAGGCAAAGCGCATTCCGACGCTCGTCAACGTCGTCTCGACCGCCGAGCTCGACCGGCCGGAGCTGCGCGTCTATCCGAAGACGGAGGTCGCGGCCGACCTCGGCGTCTCGACGGAGGCCATCTCCGAGGCCGTCCGTGTCGCCACCATCGGCGACATCAGCGCCAACCTCGCCAAGTTCGACGTCGGCGACCGCCAGGTCCCGATCCGCGTCCAGCTCGACGAGCGTGCCCGCGAGAACCGCCAGCTCCTGGAGCAGATCAAGGTGCCGACCGCCTCCGGAGCCGCCGTGCCGCTCGCAGCCGTGGCCAACTTCGAGTTCGGCCAGGGACCGACCGCGATCGATCGCTATGACCGCGAACGGCGCATCGTGCTCGGTGCCGATCTCGTCGGCAATACGCCGCTCGGCGACGCCGTCAATTCCGTGATGGCGCTTCCCGCCGCCAAGAACCTTCCGGCCGGCGTCGAGATCAAGCAGTTCGGCGCCGCCGAGATCATGGGCGAGGTCTTCCAGAGCTTCGAGCAGGCGATGGGCGCCGGCCTGATGATGGTCTACGCCGTGCTCGTGCTGCTCTTCTCGAGTTTCCTGCTGCCGGCCACGATTCTCTTCTCGCTGCCCTATGCGATCGGCGGCGCCATCATCGCGCTCGCGGCCACCGCCAATCCGATCAGTCTCCCCGTCATCATCGGCATCCTGATGCTGATGGGCATCGTCACCAAGAACGCCATCATGCTCGTCGACTTCGCTGTCGAGGAGATTCGCCGCGGCGTGCCCCGCGACGAGGCGATCATCGACGCCGGACGCAAGCGCGCCCGCCCGATCGTCATGACCACCATCGCCATGATCGGCGGCATGCTGCCGTCGGCGTTGGCGCTCGATTCCGGCGGCGAGTTCCGCGCCCCGATGGCGATTGCCGTCATCGGCGGGCTCATCTCGTCGACGGTCTCGAGCCTACTGTTCGTGCCCGCAGTCTTCGCGCTGATGGACGACGCCGTGAGCTTCGTCTGGCGCGTGTTCGGGCGTTTCGTCGGGCCGTCCGACGAGCTCGAGGATGACGCCGAAGCGACCGTCGCCCATTCGGCCGCGATAGCCGCGGCGCGCCGCCTTCCGGGTTACGATAGAAAAGAGCCCATGCAGTCTCCACCGCTCGCGGCCGAGTAGAAGCCGGCCGCCTCGCGGCAGCCGCGCTCGCACTCGCTTGCCGGTCTTACTTGTCGGTGGTTGTGACGGCGGCCGTCGCGCCGGGCGTAGTGCTGGTGGACGTCGGAGTTGAGGTCGCGCCGGCCGAGCTGTCGTTCTTGAAGAACGCATCGACACGCATGCCCGTCAGCAGCGGCGGCAGGCCGTCGAGCGAGATCAGAACCTCGAGCACCTCGACATCATTCGGACGGCGCGGACCGCGAGTCGTGATCCGCGGCGGTCCGAGCGCCGGCGCAAGCTGCGTCACCACGCCTTCGAAGTCGCGATCGGGGAACGCATCGGCGCGCACGACCACGCGCTGGCCGACGCGAATCTTGACCACGTCGCGCTCTTCGACTTCGGCGCGCACCCGAAGGCTCGAAATGTCGCCGAAGAGAACGAGGGGAGTGTCGGGCGAAGGCGTGGCTGTCTCGCCGACCCTGGCCCAGACGTTGAGCACCGTGCCGTCGCCCGGCGCGCGGATACGCGTCTTCTCGATCGCCGTCTCGATCTGAGAGATGTCGGCGCGCGCTTGCGTCAATGCCGACTCGAGACGCGTCGGTAGCGGCATGCCGTCCTTTGCGTTCACCTTGTCGAGCGTCTCACGATCCGCAATTGCCTTTTTCTCCGCCGCAGCGAGCTTGTCCCGTGCCGCAGTGACGGCGTCGGCTGGGGCCTGACCGGACTTCGCCTTGCGTTGGGCATCGTCGAGAGCGATGCGGGCATGGAAGAGGGCCCGGTCGGAGGCCGAAGACGTGTCCTCCGCGGTCCGCCGCTCGAGGGGCAAACCCTTCACGACCTCGTCTTCGCGCTCGCGCTCGCGCACAAGAGCCTCTGCCGCTGCGGACGTCAGCTTGGCTTGCAGGTCGTCATCGTCCAGAAGGACGAGTAGATCGCCGGCAACGACGCGATCGTTCGTATCGGCGACGACCTCGATGATCTTGCCCGGCGCCTGCGTGGTAATGCGGATCTCGCCGTCCTTCGGCTCGACGCGTCCCGTCGACGAAGCGGCCCATTGCGTTTTCGCGTTGGGTGCGTCTGCGGCGTGAGCGGCGTCGGACGCGAGCGATATTGTCTGCTGGCCGATAGACGCGGCCGCCCAATTGAGCATGACGCTTGTCGCGATTGCCAGCACGCCGGCGGCCGACAGGGTGGAGACTGTGGGATCGAGCTTAAGCATGTGCCTTCCGCCTTTTTGTGAGATCGGTGATTTCGGGAGCATCGAGCCCTTGTGGTCTGCGCTCCTCACCGACGATCTTGCCGTCTTCGATGCGTACGACGCGGTCCGCATATCCGAGCGTTCTCGGATCGTGCGTCACCGCAAGCACGCTGCGGTTTTGTTCCTTTGCGATACGGGCAAGCAGCGCCATCACGGCATGCCCGTTTTCACCGTCGAGTGCGGCCGTGGGCTCGTCCGCAAGCACAATCGAGGGCGAAGACGCAATCGCGCGCGCCACCGCGACGCGCTGCTGCTCTCCGCCCGAAAGATTTGCCGGATAGTTCTGCAGGCGATTGCCGAGCCCGACCTCGCGCAAGACCTCCTCGGCGCGCTGCGCGGCCGGATAGCCCTTGCGGCCGATCACATCCAAGGCAATGCGCACGTTCTCGAGCGCCGAGAGCGTCGGAAAGAGATTGTAGGACTGGAAGATGAAGCCGATGTGCTTGCGCCGCAGCGACGCGAGCTCCTCGGGCCTGAGCCCGTTGGTGGTCACGCCGGCGATGCGCACTGTGCCCGACGTCGGCGTCAGGATGCAGCCGAGGATCGACAGCAGCGTCGTCTTGCCGCTGCCGGAGGGGCCCATCAGGAGCGTCAGCTCGCCCTGCACCAGCGAGAGGTCGACGCCTTTGAGCGCGACGCACCATCGCGGCGCCCTTGCCGAGCTCCTTCACGACGTTCTCGCACTCTAGGACGGGGCTCGTCATCTGTTGAACACCATGGCTGGGTCGATCTTGGTGACCTTGATGATTGCGGATATGGCCGAGATCGCCGACATGAACGAGCGTCAGTCCGAAGAGCGACGCGGCGAGCCCCGGAGTCATGACCAGCGGCAGCGGCGTATTGCGGCTGATGTAGAGGATCCCGAGCGAGATCATGATCCCGAGCACGTAGCCGATCACGGCGCTGAGGCCGGCCTGGGCCAGGATGACCTGATAGATGTAACCGGACGATGACCCGAGCGCGCGCAGCGTTGCGAACTCGTTCAAGTGGTCCTTGGTGCTCGAGTAGAGCGTCTGGGCGACGATGACGGTGCCGACCATGATGCCGAGCAGCGCGCCGCCGATGAGCGCCAGGCCGGCGCCCGTCCGGAACAGCCACTGCCGCAGGCTCCGGTCGCGGAACTCGGTCTTGGTCAGCACCTCGGCGCCGTCGAGCCGGGCTGTGAGCTCCTGGCGCACCGCTTCGGCGTTTGCGCCCGGCTGCAGCTGCACGAGGTAGAACGTGGCCTTGTCGCTGTCGGCGCCCAAAAGACTGCGGGCGCGCGAAAGCGTCGTGAAGACGTAGGGCGACTGCGTGAACGAGCGGATCCGGTGCGTGAGCGCCTTCACCTTCACGCGGCCGTTGGCGATCTGGGCCGTATCGTTGAGGCCCTCGATGCCGAGCTCGTCGGAAATAGGTGTCGTCGGCGGAGATGGCGTCCGGCGACTTGATGTCCTCCCAGGTGCCGTGCGACCAGCGACCAGGGCTCGAGCGCTCCGTCCTCGGCATCGGTGCCGACGAGCACGACGCGCGTCGACCCGCCGCCGGGCTTGCGCCACTCGGCAAAGGCGACGACGAGCGGGATGACGGCTTTGACGCCCGGCGTGGCCAGCGCCTGATGGCGCTCGCGCGATGTCAGCAGCACGCCGCCCTCCTCGAAGCTCTTGGCCCCGAACGTCGTGATCCAGAGATCGCTGTTCGAGTGCTCGATCATGGCCGTGATCATCTTGCTCGAGCCGAGATACATCCCGAGTTGTATGGCAACCAGGACGATCGAGAACAGGATGCCGACCAGCGTCACCGCAAGTCTGATGCGATCGTGAAACAGGTTTCGGAACGCAAGCGTGAGAGTCATTGCATAGACCTGATCGAGTTATCGTGGCCGGCACGCGCGCGCGCCGACAGCCTTACCGCAGAGACCTTTGCACTGATGGACGAGCGAACCCGAGGCTGGGGCGTAGTCAGTGCAGCCTCGATCGATCTACCTGCCCCTATATAGGTGGCTTGGTGAAAAGACTCTACCCTTCTCGTGTTAAAGAGTCCAAATCAGAGACCGTTGGCAGAAAAATGGTAACGCTCTTTTCAAGACCACCGTGTTCAACTTGCAATCGGCACAAGCAACCATTGCAAACCGTGTTTTCGCCGCTTTTGCTTGCATAGTCCACTACCTGCGACGACTAGACACTCGAGAAGCGCCATGACCCAGAAACCTCGCTTTTGTCTTAGATCAACTGCCCGTATTGGCCAGTTGCTGGTCGCATTGGGCATCTATTCTGCCGCCGCCTGCGCGCAAACGTCGCCCCCGGAGACAGGCATATGGCTGGATGACAGCGGATCCGGCGCCGTCGAGATCTATGTTTGCGCCGACCGCGCCGACCGTCTTTGCGGTCGCATCGTCTGGCTGAAAGAGCCGCTCAACGCTCAAGGCGTGCCCAAGCGCGACCGCTACAATCCCAAGGAAGCGCTCCAGACGCGTCCGATTTGCGGCCTCCCCATGCTCGGCAATCTCGCCAGAGTTCGAGGAGGGCGGCTTCGACGGCGGCTGGATCTACGATCCCAAGGCCGGAAAATCTTACAGCGCCGCCATTCAGCTTGCCCGCCCGGATCGTCTGACGGTCACCGGCTACGTCGGCATGAAGTTCCTGAGCAAGTCGTTTGTCTGGACCCGCATATCGGGCGATCTCCAGCGGTGTGAGGGCGCTCCGGGCGCGCAGCCTATAAAGGCGAAGCCGGCCGCCTCTCAGGCGAAGCCGACGGTCGAGGCGGCAGCCACGCCGCCGAAGGCCCCCGCGGCAAGCGACGCCGCCATGATGGCTCCGGTCACCCCGCCTGCCCCGAAGCCGGCGACGGCACCCACTGCTCCGGCTGCGAAGCAGGCGGCCGCCACGCCTGCGACGTTGCCGCAAAAGAAGGCCGACCGCTACAGCGACCGGGTCCTCTGCCGCGAAGGTGTCCTCGACGAGCACGCCAAAAACGGCGACAGGTGCCAAGCCTGTGACGGGATCGGCGACACCAGCGCCGAAGCCTGCCGCGAAGACGGCTACGGCTGCGGCCAATAAGGCCGCAACCGCGACGTCTGCAACGACGGCGACAGCCACGGCCCAGCCGAACGCTCAGCCCGCAGCGCCCGTCGTTAAGAAGAAGCCGGTTCCCGTGGAGGCCGACAATGAGGCCGACAATACGTCGCCCATCCACGGCCCCTTCGGCTGGGGCGAGTGAACGAGCGGCTGGGGATGAGTGAGCGAGCGCTTTGGCGCGCTCGTCCGCGTGCTTGTTTGAAATGATGGCTTGAGGTCCGCCGCGAGCGGCCTGGCCAGTCAACGCGTTAGTGGCCAGGAAGCGTGCGCCGCGAGGCCGCGTGCAGGCGGCAGCCGTTACTCGGCTGCGCCTTTGCTCTTGAGTCTGGCGACCGCCGCCTTCTCCTCGATGTGCTGTGTGAGGCGCTGGGCGAACTCCACCGTCCGGTCGACGACGAGCGAGCGCTGCCGGTCGAGCGTGACCATGTGATAGCTGTCGTCGAGCACGGTCGTCTCGACGACGCCGCCGAGCTTTTTCTGCAGCATGACGGCGTTGGAGATATTGCTCTGGTCGTCATCGCGCGGATGCACGATGAGCGTGTGCTGGCTGATTTCTCCGAGGCGCCTTTTGACGTCTTTTGCCAGCGCCTTGAATTCCCAAACCAGTCCGCCGCCGCGCCCGAAAAGATCCTCGATCGGCCGGTCGTCGTTCTTGAAGCTTTCGATGACGAAATTGCGAATGCGCTCGTCCTTGATCCCGAATGGCGCGCGCTGCTGAAAACGCAAGAGTTGCGCGACCCATTTGTGGCGAATGAGCTTGAAGAAGATGAAATGGCGCGGAATGGCCCAGCCGTTCGGCCAGATCGTCGGGGCGAACAGCATGAGGCCGTGAACGTCGGCCGCGCGCTCGCGGGCAAGTCTCAATGCCAGCATCGAGCCGGCCGAGATGCCGCCGACGAGGACGATATCGCAACGCGCCTTAAGCTCGTCGTGCGCTGTCTCGAGCGCCGCGTACCAGTCCTGCCAGGACGACAGTCCGGACACGTCTGTGCCGCCGCCAAGACCCGGAAGAAGCGGGCAATAGACGGTATATCCCAGGCGTCCGAGGCCCTGCGCCACGAACCTGAGCTCGATAGGATTGCCCCCGAGGCTATGCACCAGGAGCACGCCCACGCGCCCGCCAGGGATGACAAGGCTTCCACGGTAAGCTTTAATTTTGTCTTTATTATTCATGCTGTTAGCTTAACTCGCTGTTACCGCTCACGAACAGAATTAGGCCGATTACGCCACAAAGCCAAGGCCTGATTTGCGCCTCGACCCCCCGACGACGTCGGTCGTTCCCCTTTTGGTTACCTCTCCAAGGGTCCCGATTCAGGCGCGCTTCACGCCTCCCGAGACCTCATTACGATTTTGCCGGCTCATGGGTTCGCCGGCTTGAGAGCGTTTATTTCTGGGGCGTGCGGCTCCCTCACGCCGTATGCATCGATCTTGCCGTCACCCGCCTGAGACCAGTGCGCGGTCTCAGGATCGGTACCTTCTGCAACCCATCTCCGTCTTTGCCCATGGGTCAGTATGCCGCAATGCAGCAAAGCTGGCACCCCGTCCGGGAACTCTTGCGCCGACGGTGTGGCTCCAATTCCACATCTTCCAGTCTCCCGCAAGCTTTAACAGCGTTTGGCTCCCGCTTTGTGAGAGCTGCGATTGCCGGCATGGAATAAAATCTTGCTGATGCGCCAAGCATGATCCCGCTGATGAAGCAGCAAGATGCGGCGCGCGTGGTGGGCGTCGTATAGCAAACCGAGATTTCTGTTTTGTCACTATTCACGGCGATGTCGTCGCCTATACTTCGTCGATGCGGCCCTTGCGGCTGGCCGGCGTGAGGCTTCCTCCGCTGGCTCGATGCTCCGTCGCGCCGCAGGAGTTGGCCGTTGTTTCTCTTCCCGCGCGCCGGAGTGTCGGCGCTTCTCATCCTCTCCTTGTCTGCCAACTGCGTCTCGCCCGCTCTGGCGGCCCAGCCACTCACGCGCGCCGACTACGAATCCTGCCAGGCCGGTGACGAGGCGAGCTTTAGGCGCAGCGTCGAAGCCATATCGGCCCGAGCGCTCGAGGCCGGCACCAAAGGCATCGACTACACGGCCGCCGTCGCCGATGCCTGGCGCCGCGAAAATCTCGATGACATCCTCGACAAGCGCGTCGACATCGCCGTCGCCGAGGTGCGCGCCGAGACGAGCTGGTCGGGTCTCGCCAAATCTCTTGTCAGCAAGGAGAAGGCCCAGGAGCTCGCCAAGGAGGTGGCGGAGCGCGTCTATCGCTCGGATGCCGTGAAGTCCGCCATAGAGGCTCTCGCGACGAGCGTCGGCAAGGAGGTCGGCAAAGCAATCGAGATCGCGAGCCAGGATGCCACGGGGCCGGCGCTTGAATGCCTCCGCGCTTTTTTGGGGCCCCGCTACGGCGCGACGGTTGCCGGTGTCGTGACGGGCGATGCCGAGCGCGATTTCGGCGTCGTGGCGGCCACCGGCGGCGCCGAGGTGACGTCGGGCTCGGTCCTCAAGCAATCGAGCGAAGGCATAACCGGCGCCGCGATCCTGCTCGTGCGCCGCCAGCTCGCCAACATGGCCGCGCGCATCGGCCAGCGCATTGCCGGCAGCGTGCTTGCGCGCCTTGTCTCGGTCGTGGCCGGTGGCATCGGTCTCGTCCTCATCGCCAAGGACATCTGGGAATTGCGCAACGGCGTGCTGCCGATCATTGCCGATGAGATGAAGTCGAAGGAGACCAAGGAGAAGGTCAAGGAGGAGCTGGCCAAGGGCATTTCCGAGCAGATTGCCGAGCACTTGCACGAGATCGCCGCCAAGTCCGCCGATCGCATTGTCGAGATCTGGCAAGAGTTCCGCCGCGCCCATGCCCAGGTGCTCGATCTTGCCGAGCGCCATCCTCCGTTCCGCAGCTTCCTTGACGGCACCAAGCCCGAGCAGCTCGCCCGTCTCGACGAGGTAACCGGGCTCGTGCTCGCCGCCGAAGGCGAGAGCGGTGCCCTGCGCCGCCTCGACGACGGCTCGCTCAAGGAGGCGGTCCGCTTCCTTCCCGAGCCGGCGATGGAGATTGCGCGCGCAACGCGCTCGATCGACACGGCGATGCGCTGGTCGGACCTGTCCGGCGATAACCTGGGCAAGGTCCTCGACTACGAGATCTATCGCCGTGCCACGCCTGACGACTTCACGAAGTCTTCGCTGGCGCGGCTGCTGTCGCTCGATGACGGTCTTGCCGTGACCCGCCTCGCCGGCATCAGCCGCGACGCGCGCGGCCAGCTTTTCGATCTCGACGCCGCCGAGTTGAAGGGGCTCGCACGCAGCCTCACCGAGGCCGAGCTGACGACGCTGGCGAGCTATCTCACGGGCCTTGAGAAGGGACCGCGCGAGCGCGTCTTGCGCACCGTGGCCAATGCGCCGGCGCGCATGCAGGTCCTCGCCTCGGCGCGCGTCCGCGATGCCGTGATCGCGAGCTCCGATCAGTCCGCGGCCGTCGAAATGATGTTGCGGGAGAGCGGCGCCGGCGTGGACGCCGCCATCGCCGATGCGCGAGCCGCCTGGGAGGGGCGCATCGCTCCGGTTCTTATCTGGGAGAAGCACCCGCTGCTGATCGGCGCCGCGCTTATTTTGGCGCTTATGGTGTTGCTGCTGTTGCGCCGCCTATTTTTCACGCGTCGCCCGCGACCGGCGTGAACTGCTCTGCGCGACTTCAGCTCGGAATAAAAATAACCTTGGCGCGGTTGGCGGATCAACATTCGCCCGCTCAAGTATTAGGCGTTTAATACTTTGCCCCTTGCTCTACGACCCTCGAATCACTCACCGTTCAGCGGGATCAAAATCTTATAGCTGAAAACAATTATTCAGCTGGCGGGGGCCAATGAATATGCGGTCGAAGGGCAAGCAGGCGATCTTATTGGCCGCGTGTATTGGGCTTCTTTCGGCGGCGCCGGCCTTTGCGGCCGATCTCGGCGGCAATTGCTGCGCGGACCTTGAGGAGCGCATCGCCGAGCTCGAGGCGACGACGGCGCGCAAAGGCAATCGCAAGGTCTCGCTCACGGTCTCGGGCTGGGTCAACCAGGCGGTGTTCTTCTGGGACGACGGCGTCGAAGCCAACCAGTACGTCGGCACCAACGGCCTCGAGCAGGACCGCTTCCGGCTCACGGGCGAAGCCAAGATCGTCGATGGCTGGTCCGCGGGCTACATTATGGAGATCGGGATTAACGGTGCCGACTCGAAGACCTTCAGCCAGAACTCCGACGGCACCGGCAACAATGCCGTGGATCGCAAGACGGCCTGGTTCATCAAGAGCAAGGACTACGGCAAGGTGACCGTCGGCAAGTTCGATCCGGCGACCTACCACCTGATCGACAACCTCGACACGCTCTTGACGCGCAACGTCTCGGACTACGAGGCGGCCGGCGTCGCAATCGGTGCCTTCAAGATCCGCGTCAACGGCGCCTTCGTCGGCACGACGAAGTGGACCGACATCATGGGTGGCTTCAACAACGCCACGCCCGGACAGTCCGGCTTGAGGAACATCGTCCGCTACGACACGCCGACGATTGCCAACTTCGTCGGCACGGCGTCCTGGGGCGAGGACGATCAGTGGGAGCTCGCCTTGAACTATCGCGGCGACATCCGCGATTTCAAGGTCAACTTCGGCGTCGGCTACGGCGAGAGCACGGATCCGGCAACGAATGCCGCGCAATGCGCGGTGGGCACGGGCGACTGCCAGTGGTGGGCCATCGGCGGCCTCGTCCAGCACACGCCGACCGGCATCTACGTCTACGGCGGCTTCGGCAACAACCAGATCGATCTCAAGCCAGCCCAAGCCGGCCAGGATAACGAGAGCGATACCTGGTACATCCAAGCCGGCATCGAGCGGAAGTGGTGCGACCTCGGCAAGACCAACGTCTTCGGCGAGTACCGCCAAGACGACGTCGGCCTCACGACCAAGGCGAACTCGTCCGACCTCAATCTGTGGGCTGCGGGCATCGCGCAGAACATCGAGAGCGCGGACATGACGCTTTACGCCCTCTACCGGCACTATGGTGGTGAATTCGTCGCTCTTGGCGCCAGCGCTCAAGAGCGATCTCGACGACTTCGACATGGTCATCACCGGCGCCAAGATCAATTTCTGACGCGCCGGCAGTCCCGCTCGCCGATCTGCGCGTCGAGGACGACCAGTTCGAATTGTAATTTGGGCGTCCCCGCCCTTCGTCGAATGACGTTCAGAAAAATGACGCACCGGCGCGGCTTCCGCGACGCCGGAGTTTGCCGCGAATTTTTCGCCAAAAGCCGTTCGGCGAGAATCTGATAGGGGTGCCGCGTTAGAGTTTTCTAAGAACTCTCGTGCGTATCTATTTATGCATGAGGGCTGAAATTATTATCAGCAATTTAAAATAGCGAGTGAGGGTTATCCGTGTTGGCCAATATGAAATTGAAGCACAAGGTTTTGGGCCTCATCGTTTTCCTTGGGCTGCTGCCGGTGCTGAGCGCGGCATTCACCTATGTGAGCCTGCGCAACCAGGCCGCGGCCGAGCGGCTCGCGATGCAGACCAAGGCCGGGCAGACCTATCTCGAGCGCATCAACGGCCTCGTCTATGCGATCGTGATGGATTCGCGCGGCATCTACATGTCGAGCGACTGGGACAGCGCGAAATCCTACGCCGAGGGGATTGCCCGCCACTCGAAGGAGCTCGATCAGGTCGCCGAGCTCTGGTCCAGGCAGGTTTTGGACGCCGAGGCCGCAGCTCTCGCCGAGGCCCGCAAGAATATCACCGAATTCATCGCCTTTCGCGCCGAGCTCGCGCGCCTTGCCAAGGACGAGTCCGTCTCGGCCGCCCGCGCCTTCGGCGACAACGACAACAACCGCGCCAACAGAAAGGCCCTCAACGAGAAGCTGCGCGGCCTCTCCGAGCGCTACGAAAAGTACGTCGAGGCGAATTCCGCCGATGCCGAGAGAATCCGCATCGGCGTCGTCAACAGCGTCCTCGTGATCGGCGCGGTGTCTCTGCTCGCGGCGATCGGCGGTGTGCTCGTCGTGCTCACCGGCTTCACCCGTCCGATCGAGCGCATCAAGATGAGCATTCTCGATCTCGCGGGCGGCAGCATGAACGCTGAGATCTTCGGCACCAAGCGCCACGACGAGATCGGCGAGATCGCCAACGCGGTCCTCGTTTTCAAGGATCACATGATCGAGGGCGAGCGTCTGCGTCTCGCGCAGGCCGACATCGAAAAGCGCGCGGCCGCACAGCGCAAGGCGGATATGCAACGTCTCGCCGACGAGTTCCAGAGGTCGGTGGGCAGCGTCGTCGATGGCGTTTCCGCGGCCTCGAGCCAGCTCGAGTTTGCCGCCAGCCTGCTGACCAAGAACGCAGAGTTCTACTCAGCAGCTCTCCGGCATGGTGGCGTCGGCCTCCGAGCAGACCTCGGTCAACGTCCAGGGCGTCGCTGCGGCTTCCGAGCAGCTGTCGTCGACCGTCACCGAGATCAGCCGGCAGGTGCAGGAAAGCAGCATGATCGCCGGCGAGGCCGTGCAGCAGGCGGGCAAGACGAACACCAGCATGACGGAGCTGTCGCAGTCCGCCGAACGCATCGGCCATGTGATCGATCTCATCAACACCATCGCCGGGCAGACCAACCTGCTGGCCTTGAACGCCACCATCGAGGCGGCACGCGCAGGCGACGCCGGCAAGGGCTTCGCCGTGGTTGCGCAGGAGGTCAAGGCCCTCGCCGCGCAGACCGCGAAGGCGACGAGCGAGATCGCGGCCCAGATCGCCGGCATGCAGACCGCGACCAAGGACGCCGTCGGCGCAATCGGCGAGATCACGGCCACCATCAACAGGATCTCGTCGATCTCGGGCGCGATCGCCGCTGCCGTCGAGCAGCAGGGCGCGACCACCTCTGAGATCAGCCGCAACGTCATGGAGGCGGCAAAGGGAACGTCCGAGGTCGCTTCCAGCATCACCGAGGTGAGCAAGGGCGCCTCCGAGACGGGATCGGCGTCGTCGCAGGTTCTCTCCTCGGCCAAATCGCTGTCGGCCGACAGCCGGAGCCTCAAGGTGCAGGTCGAGCGCTTCCTCGCCACCGTGCGCGCTGCATAGCCGCATCCGGAGCAGAAGCAGCGTGTGCTTGCGAGTTGCCGCTCGGCCGCACGCTGCAAATTTGTGCAGAGCCGCGCCTGCGCCGGCAAAGGTTTGCAAACGCGCTGATATCCCCCAAGATGCCTTGAGACTTGCCGCATCAGGGGAGCTTCCGCGCGAATGCCTCACGATACGCCGCTCATCGCCACGATCGTCATCGGTCTGACTCTCGCCTTCGTCCTGGGGACGATCGCGCAACGTCTCCGTATTTCGCCACTGCTCGGCTACCTCCTGGCCGGCGTGCTCGTCGGCCCGCACACGCCCGGCTTCGTCGCCAACCAATCGCTCGCCGACGAGCTCGCCGAGATCGGCGTCATCCTCCTGATGTTCGGCGTCGGCCTGCACTTCTCCTTCAAAGACCTGCTCTCGGTCCGCGCCATCGCGGTCCCCGGCGCCATCGCGCAGATCGCCGTCGCGACGCTGCTCGGCATGGGGCTGGCGGCGCTCATGGGCTGGTCGACCGGGGCCGGCCTCGTCTTCGGCCTCGCGCTTTCGGTGGCGAGCACGGTCGTGCTGCTGCGCGCGCTGCAGGAGCGCCGCCTCTTGAATTCCGAGCGCGGCCGCATCGCCGTCGGCTGGCTGATCGTCGAGGACATCTTCATGGTCCTCATCCTCGTCCTCCTGCCGGCGCTCGCCCCGCTGCTCGCCCCGAGCGCCCAGGTTTCGGCGGGCCCGAGCTTCGACACGACGTCGCTCTTGATCACGCTCGCGATCACCGTCGGCAAGATTGCAGCCTTCATCGCCGTGATGCTGGTGCTGGGACAGCGCCTCATACCCTGGGTGCTGCACTACATCGCCCACACCGGATCGCGCGAGCTGTTCCGCCTCGGCGTCTTGGTCATCGCGCTCGGATTTGCGTTCGGCTCCGCCAAGCTCTTCGGCGTCTCCTTTGCTCTCGGCGCCTTCTTCGCCGGCATGATCCTGAGCGAGTCGCGAGCTGAGCCAGCGCGCCGCTCAGGAGACGCTGCCGCTGCGCGACGCGTTTGCCGTGCTCTTCTTCGTTTCCGTGGGCATGCTGTTCGATCCGACCATCCTCGTGCGCGAGACATGGCCCGTCCTCGCGACCTTCATCATCATCGTCGTCGGCAAATCGCTGGCCGCGCTCGGCATCGTCCTCGCCTTCCGTCATCCGCTCTCGACGGCCACTGACCATTTCGGCGAGTCTCGCTCAGATCGGCGAGTTCTCCTTCATTCTCGCGGGCCTCGGCGTAGCGCTCGGCCTGATGCCCGAAGAGGGCCGCGACCTCATTCTCGCGGGCGCGCTTCTCTCGATCCTCTTCAATCCGGTGCTGTTCATGGCGCTGGACCGCTTTGGCCCGTTGCTCGAGAAGTACGACCCGGTGCGGACCCCGCGCGCGTCAGACGGAGCTCCAGCCGAGCCTGCACCGATCGAGATCACCGATCAGACCGGCCATGTCGTGCTCGTCGGCTTTGGCCGCGTCGGAGGGCGCATCGGTGAGGCGCTGTTGCACCTCAGAACCTCGCTCTTCGTCATCGATGAGAAGGACGACGTCGTCGCCGGTCTCAAGGCCCGCAATGTGAGGGGGATAGCCGGCAATGCGACCACGGTGATGCAGGCGGCAAATCTCGCCCGGGCGAGATCGCTGTTCGTCGCCATCCCCGACAGTTTCGAGGCCGGCCAGATCGTCGCCCAGGCGCGCGCGGCCAACACGGGCCTCGAGATCATCGCTTGGGCCCACTCCGACGCCGAGGCCAAGCATCTGACGGACTATGGGGCCAACGAGGTCATCCTCGGGGCCGAGGAGATCGCCGCCGCCATGGTCGCCAGATATCGCGCGCCGTAGCGATCTGCTGTGACCCTAGGACCCTCGCCTGCCGGCCGCTGGTGCAATTGACGGCCCCCATCGCGCCTCCTAGTTTGCAGCGCGCATTGATTTGCCCAGATAAGACTGAAATCCGGAAGCCCGAGACCCGCCTGCGATGACACTCTCCCTCGATCCCGCCGTTACCGCTGCTGCCCGCGATGCCAAGGCGTGGCCGTTCGAGGAGGCGCGCCGCCTTATCGCCCGTCTCGAAAAGACCAAGGGCGGCAGCGACAAGACGGTGCTGTTCGAGACCGGCTACGGCCCGTCGGGCCTGCCGCACATCGGCACCTTCGGCGAGGTTGCGCGCACCACCATGGTGCGCCACGCCTTCGAGGTGCTGACGGAAGGCAAGATCAAGACCCGCCTCCTTTGCTTCTCGGACGACATGGACGGCATGCGCAAGATCCCGGAGAACGTGCCGGACCGCGCGGCCCTCGAGCCCTATCTGCAGATGCCGCTGACGTCCGTGCCCAATCCGTTCGGCGGCAACTATGCGAGCTTCGGCGACCACAACAACGCCATGCTGCGCCGCTTCCTCGACACCTTCGGCTTCGAGTACGAGTTTGCGAGCGCCACGGAGTACTACAAGGCCGGCCGCTTCGACGAGGTCCTGCTCCGCGCCGTCGAGCGCTACGACGAAATCATGGCCGTCATGCTGCCGACCTTGGGCTCCGAGCGGCAGGAGACGTATAGCCCGTTCCTTCCGATCTCTCCGACCAGCGGCCGCGTGCTCTACGTGCCGATGAAGAAGGTCGACGCCAAGGCGGGCACGATCACCTTCGCGGACGAGGACGGCACCGACGTCACCGTGCCCGTCACCGGCGGACGCGTGAAGCTGCAGTGGAAGCCCGATTTCGGCATGCGCTGGGCCGCGCTCGGCGTCGATTTCGAGATGTTCGGCAAGGACCACCAGACGAACGCGCCGATCTACGACAAGATCTGCGAGATCCTCGGCGGCGTCGCGCCCGAGCACTACGTCTACGAGCTCTTTCTCGACGAGAACGGCGAGAAGATCTCGAAGTCGAAGGGCAACGGCCTCACCATCGACGAGTGGCTGACCTACGCCTCGCCCGAGAGCCTGGCGCTGTTCATGTTCCAGAAGCCGCGGAGCGCCAAGAAGCTCTATTTCGACGTCATTCCGCGCGCTGTCGACGAGTATCTGCAGTTGCTCGCGGCCTATCGCGCGCCAGGACGCCAAGGGCAAGCTCGACAACGCCGTCTGGCACATTCACGGCGGCGAGCCGCCCGCGGCCGACACGCCGCTCACGTTCGCGCTGCTGCTCAACCTCGTCGCGGCCTCCAATGCCGACGACAAGAGCGTGCTGTGGGGCTTCATCCGCCGCCACGTGCCGGGCGTCTCCCCCGAGACGCACCCGCTGCTCGACCAGCTCGCCGGCTACGCGGTCCGCTACTACGCCGACTTCGTCAAGCCGCGCAAAAAGTTCCGCCCCGCCGACGAGGTCGAGACGGAAGCGCTGCGCGCGCTGTCGGCTTCGCTCGCCACTGCCAAGCCCGGCTCAAGCGCGGAAGAGCTGCAGACCATCATCTACGACGTCGGCCGCGCCATCCCGCGCTATCAGGACCCGAAGGCCAAGGGCGCGACGCCCGAGAAGCCCGGCGTCTCCAACGCCTGGTTCAACGCCATCTACGAGGTGTTGCTCGGCGAGGAGAAGGGCCCGCGCTTCGGCTCGTTCGTGGCCCTCTACGGCGTGCCCGAGACACGCGCGCTGATCGACAAGGCGCTCTCGGGCGAGCTCGTCAAAGCGGCCTGATCACGCCAAGTCGGCCTGCTCCGCGTCCCTGGTCTTCAAACCTTCATGTCCCATGCCTCGAACAGGATTCGGATCAGCTCCTCCGTCCGGTTCATGATCGAGTCCGGCGTCCAATCGACGGTTGCGGCCAGCCGATTGGCGAGCACCAATCTCGAGCGGGCGAGGATCGGGCGCTTGTCGCTCCAGTCGAGCGTATCGGCGCTGTGGTTCTCCGCGCCCGTGAGAAAGGTCAGATTGCCGAGCTTGTGGGCAAAGCTCTGCACCGATTTCTTGGTCGGAAAATTCTTCCGCCACCCCTCGTTGAGCGGCCAGGCACGCGGCAGAATGTGCTCAATCGTCACCCTCTCGGGATGCACGGGCCCCGGATCTTGCCCGAGCGCGTCGGAGATGAGCCGCAACACCTTTGCGGCGTAGTGCTTCGAGTTCGAACGTCTTGCTCCTGAGGTTGGACAGCGCCGACTTCGCGCAGCGTCTTTCCGATCTCGAGCTCGCGCATCTCGTCGACCTTGGCTGTGCGGTCGATCTCGCCGAGCAACTGCAAAATGCGCACCTGCTGCTTCGTCGGGTCCAGCCCCGCGATGCGCATGATCCAGATCAGCCTTTCGAGACGGCTGAAGAAGAGCGGCGTGCCCGCATCGTTGGCTCTTCGCGAAAGCCAGAGCAGTGCGGCCGGAACCCAGGACTGGGTGTGGATCCAGGCGAGCCGTTCGAGGGAGCTCGCGACCGCCTGCTGCTTTTTGCTTTCGGCAAAGTCGCCGCGCCGGATCGCCGCCAGGCACTGCGCGGCGGGCTCGAGCTCTTTCTCGAGGAAGGCTCGCCCTGACCCCGCGACATTGAGCTTGAAGCCCTCGGCGAGATCGATCTCGACGGGCTTTTCCGACCGCTTCCTGAGCTTCATCGTGCGCAGGTGCCCGAGCAGCGCATGCATGTCCGTGAAGCCGAGCTGCGTCTCGCATTTCTCCCAGACGCGCTGGCAGATCGCGCGGTCATCGTTGGCGACGATCGAGAGCAGCGTGGCCTTTGCTCTGTCGGTCGGATTGAACGCGACGCGGGTCTCCTCCTCGATCCTGAGGATGCGCCAGGCATCGCCTTCGTCATCGACCGATGAGACGATGACGCAGCAGTTCTCCGCCAGAAATTCTGCAAGCGCGCGCCGGCTGGCGGGCGTGCACTCCGGCCCGTTGAGCTCCGTCCGCAAATAATTGCGGTTCTCTATGATGTTGCGCTCTGTCTCGCCCAGGTCCTGCAAGTCCTCATCGGGCTCGACGGTTGTGGCGCCCTGCGCCTGGACGTAGCGGTGGCAGAAATCGGCGAGGTTCTCCTGCGGATTGAGCCGGTAGCCCTGCCCCGCGATGAAGGCGTGTAGGCGCGCCTTCTCCTCCGCTTCCTGCGCGAGGTCGCGCAGCACCGCAAAAAGGATCGTGAGCGACATGATGCGCTGATGCCCGTCGACGAGCGCCGTGTCCGGCACTGCCGGGCCTCTGCGCCAGCATCAGCTTGCCGAGAAGATACCGGCGCTGCTTGGCGCCGGCACTCATCTCCTCGGTGATGTTCGCCAGCAGGCGCCCGACCTCGGCCGTCTGCCATGCATAGGCGCGCTGGAAGAATGGTAGGCGAAAATTGTACGTGCCCGAGAACAGTTCCTTGAGGGAAATGACCTTGACCGAAATATACTCCGGCACACTCCACTCCCTTGGAGTCGCATCCGGAGCGACCGCCCCGGAGACCACGCGACGCACACTACAACCTCCCATCGCATTGAGGAGTGGGAATTAGAGGTGCAATGCCATCCGCATCGCATACGGGCGCGCGCAATGCAGCGGCTACATTTCTCGCCTCGATATTTCTGTCGTGCGCTGTGCTAAAAACGCCGCGCCAGCATGGGACTTAGAACATCCGAACGATGGACAATTCGACCAAAGTCGCAGGAACTGCAATCTTCAAGATCACCGATCTGAACGCCTGGTCTCAAGCCTGCACGCGCGGAGAGTTCTTGGGCTCCGACGCCGACAAGCGAGACGGCTTCATTCACTTCTCCGCCCGCCACCAGCTGCAAGAGACGGCGAGGAAACACTTTTCGGGACAGACCGGCCTCGTTCTGATCGCCTTCGACGCGGCGGCGTTGGGACCCGATCTGCGTTGGGAAGCCTCCCGCGGCGGCGATCTCTTTCCCCACCTCTACGCGCCGCTCCCCACCAAGGCTGCGCTCTGGACAAGGCCCCTCGTCCTGGGCGAAGACGGCGCGCCTGAGCTCCCGCGGGACCTCGATTGATGCTGAATGCGATCTTCGAACTCGCCCGGCCGATGCTGTTCGCCCTCTCGCCGGAGGACGCGCACGAGCTGACCTTGAAGTCGCTCGAGATGGGCGTCTATCCGCGTCCCATCGCGCCGGATGGCGCATCGCTCGCCGTCGATCTCTGGGGTCTGAGGTTTCCGAATCCCATCGGCATCGCTGCCGGCTTCGACAAGGATGCGCGCGTCGTCGATGCCGTGCTCGGCATGGGTTGCGGCTTCGCCGAGGCGGGAACCACGACACCTCTTGCGCAATCGGGCAATCCCCGCCCGCGCGTGTTCCGCCTCGTCGCCGACCGCGGCGTCATCAACCGGCTGGGCTTCAACAACGCCGGCCACGCGGCCGCGCTCGACCGTCTGCGGCGGCGCACGAGCCGCGGTATCGTGGCCGTCAATCTCGGCGCCAACAAGGATGCGACCGATCGCACGGCCGACTACGTCAAGGGCATCGAGACGTTCTATGACGTCGCGAGCTTCTTCACGATCAACATCTCCTCGCCGAACACGCCCGGCCTGCGCGATCTGCAGGCGCCCGCCGCGCTCGACGAGCTTCTGGCGCGCGTCATGGCCGCCCGCGAAGCGCTCGTGCAATCCGGCAAGCCGAAGCGCCCCGTCGTCGTCAAGCTCGCGCCCGACATCGCCGAGGCGGATCTCGAGCCGATTGCGGAGCGCCTTGCTCGCGCATGCGGTCGACGGCATCGCCGTGTCGAACACGACGCTGGCCCGCGACGGTCTCATCGATGCCAATGCCCGCGAAGCCGGCGGGCTCTCCGGCCGCCCGCTCTTCCACCGCTCGACCGTCATGCTGGCCCGTGTCCGCGAGGCGACCGCAGGCCGCGTGCCGCTCGTCGGCGTCGGCGGCATCGACAGCGGCGAGGCGGCGCTCGCCAAGATCGAGGCCGGCGCCACGCTCTTGCAGCTTTATACGGGGCTCATCTATGAAGGCCCCGGGCTCATCGCCCGCATCAAGGATCATCTCGCGTCCGCCGTCCGGCGTGCGGGAGCGAAGTCGATCGCATCACTGATCGGAACGCGGTCCAAGGAGTGGGCCGCCAAGCCTCTTAGCGTGAGACGGAAATGCCGCTCGTTCTCTACCACAATCCACGCTGCTCCAATTCGCGTGCGGCCTTGAAGCTGCTCGAGGACGCGGGCAAGAAGCCCAAGATCGTCCTCTACCTCGAGAATCCGCCGAGCGCGGCCGAGCTCAAGGAGCTGCTCGGCAAGCTCGGCATCGGCCCGCGCGCGCTGATGCGCACGAAGGAGCCGGTCTTCAAGGAGCTGGGCCTTGCCGATCCCGCGCTGAGCGACGCGGCCCTCATCCGCGCCATGGTCGAGAATCCCATTCTGATCGAGCGCCCGATTCTTATCGCCGGCAAGCGCGCCGTGATCGGCCGCCCGCCCGAGCGCGTCCTCGAGATCGCCGGCTAGCTACCCCTGCTTCTGACGCGAGGACGCGACGAGTCGCGAGATGAGCCAGATCGGCACGACGACGATGGCGCCGAGCAGCAAGTATTCGAGCACCCACTCGAAGGCACCCAGACCGAGATCGTAGATGTTGCGCAGGAGCTCGTTGATCCGGTCGAAGAAGTTGCGCAGGTTGATTCCGAGCGCCTTCAAGACGATCCCGACGGCGATCGAGATCAGCGCCAGGCGGATGACGACGCCGAGCGGGCTGCCGCCGAGAAAAGTGCTACGATCCATGGGTTCGAGGCTCCTTGTTGAGTGCGCCGGCGCCGGCCCTCAGGCGGCGCCATTCTCGGATCACATGCGCCTAGCATAAACTCTCGGAACGGGCGACCCAAGCAGTCAACTGAGTAATGACCGATGCCGCCGCGGGTAGGCGCGACCAAAGAGAAGCCGGAACGGGCGCCGACTTTGCGGGCCGGTGCTTCGCACCCCGCGCCCGCAACGAGGCCGCCTGCCGCGGCCTTGCCCGATCCCTTCCGCCAATGGTTCGCCGAGCGCGGTTGGACCGTGCGCGCCCATCAGGCGGCGCTGCTCGCGCAGGCCCGCGCCCGCCGCTCGACGCTTCTCATCGCACCGACCGGCGCCGGCAAGACGCTGGCCGGGTTCCTGCCCACCCTGACCGCGCTTTCTCAAAAGCGACGCGAGCGCCGAGGCGCCGGCCTTCACACGCTCTATATTTCGCCGTTGAAGGCGCTCGCCGTCGACGTGGCGCGCAACCTTATGGCGCCCATCGACGAGATGGCGCTGCCGCTTGAAGTGCGAGACGCGCACCGGCGATACGCCCGTGCACCGCCGCCAGCGCCAGCGCGTGCGCCCGCCCGACATCCTGCTCACCACGCCCGAGCAGCTTGCCTTGATGCTGAGCCATCCCGACGCGAACTACCTCTTCGCCGGCCTCGATACCGTGATCCTCGACGAGCTGCACGCACTGGCGCCCTCGAAGCGCGGCGATCTCTTGTCGCTCGATCTCGCACGGCTCAACACGCTGGCGCCGGGCTTGCTGACGATCGGCCTGTCGGCGACCGTCGCCCGCCCGACCGAGCTTCGCGCCTACCTCGCGCCGCAATCGGCGCCGGAAACGGCGATCGCCCTCGCCGATGTCGTCGTCGCCAAAGGCGGCGCCCGGCCCCGGATCACGATCCTCGAGATGGAGGAGCCGGTGCCGTGGGGCGGCCACTCGGCCCGCTACGCTATCAATGAAGTCTACCGCGCCATTCTCGCCCATCGCCTGAGCCTCGTCTTCGTCAACACGCGCATGCAGGCCGAGCTCGTATTCCAGGAGCTTTGGCGATCGAACGAGGCCGCACTCCCGATTGCGCTCCATCACGGCTCGCTCGACAAGGCGCGCAGGCGCAAGGTCGAAGCCGCGATGGCCGCGGGCGGCTTGAGAGCCGTCGTCGCCACCTCCACGCTCGATCTCGGCATCGACTGGGGCGACGTCGATCTCGTGATCAATGTCGGCGCGCCGAAAGGCGCGAGCCGGCTCATTCAGCGCATCGGCCGCGCCAACCACCGCCTCGACGAGCCGTCCGAGGCGTTGCTCGTGCCGGCCAATCGCTTCGAGGTTCTCGAGTGCCGCGCCGCGCTCGAGGCCGCGCGCGCGGGCGAGCAGGACGTAACGACGGCGCGCACCGGCTCCATCGACGTCCTGGCCCAGCACGTCCTCGGCATGGCCTGCCAGGCTCCCTTCAACCCCGATGCGCTGTTTGCCGAGGTGCGCTCGGCGTCTCCGTATGCAGGCCTCACACGCAATCGCTTCGATCGCATCGTCGATTTCGTGGCGACCGGCGGCTATGCGCTCCGCGCCTACGAGCGCTTCAGCCGGCTCCGGCCCACGGACGACGGCCGGCTCAGGATTGCGCACCCGCGCGTCGCGCAACAATACCGGCTCAATGCCGGCACCATCGTCGAGGCGCCGATGATCAAGGTGCGCCTCGTCGGCAAGCGGCGCGCCGTGGACGCCAAGCGGAGGGCCGCTCCGCTGGCTGTCGGCGGCGGCCGCGTCTTGGGCGAGGTCGAGGAATCCTTCGTCGAGCAGCTGTCGCCCGGCATGACGTTCGTGTTCGCGGGCGAGATCCTGCGCTTCGAGGGCCTGGTCGAGACCGAGGCTTTCGTGTCCCGCGCCCCGGCCTCCGACGCCATGATCCCGAGCTACGCCGGCGGCAAATTCCCCCTCTCGACGCATCTCGCGCGCCGCGTGCGCGCCATGCTGGCCGACACGCAAGCCTGGCGCAATCTTCCGGGCCCCGTCGCCGAATGGCTGACGATGCAAGCCGACCGCTCTATCATTCCCGCGAGCGACGAGGTGCTGATCGAGACCTTTCCGCGCGGCGGCCGCCACTATCTCGTTGTCTACCCGTTCGAGGGGCGCCTTGCCCACCAGACGCTCGGCATGCTGCTCACCCGCCGCCTCGAGCGCGCCGGCGCCCGGCCGATGGGCTTCGTCGCCAACGATTACGGCCTCTCCGTCTGGGGTCTGGGCGACATCTCGGCGCTCGTGGCGGAGCGTGCCCTCGACCTGGATAGTCTTTTTGCGGAGGATATGCTGGGCGACGATCTCGAGGCCTGGCTGGCCGAAAGCAGCCTCATGAAGCGCACGTTCCGCAATGCGGCGGTGATTGCCGGCCTGATCGAGCGCCGCCACCCCAACCGCGAGAAGTCCGGCCGCCAGGTCACAATGTCCACAGATCTCATCTACGACGTGCTCTTGAAGCACGATCCGGGGCATATACTTCTCGAGGCCGCCTGGGAGGATGCTGCAACGGGTCTCCTGGATATTGCTCGTCTTGGTCAATTCCTCGCCCGCATCCGGGGTCGAATCAGGCATCAACCTTTGCCGGGCGTCTCGCCGCTCTCGGTGCCGATCCTCCTCGAGATCGGCAGGGAAGCGGTGGGGCAGGTGGCGCGCGAGGATCTTCTGCGCGCCGCGGCGCGCGAGCTGATCGCCGACGCGACGGGGAGCACATGATGGGGAACGGCGGCACGAATGCTCGAGCTTAAACCTGAACGTCTCAACGTCGGCGAGTTCAGCGAGCAGCCGGTCTCGATCTGTGGCAGGTCGTTCGTCGCCGACGTCTCGGGCGCGCTCTATTGGCCGGCCGAGGAGGCGCTCATCGTCGCCGACCTGCACCTGGAGAAAGGGTCGGCATACGCCCGCAAAGGCATCTTCCTGCCGCCCTACGACACGCGCGAGACGCTGGCGCGCCTCGCCGCGGCGATCGATCAATACGACGCGGCGACCGTCATTTGTCTGGGCGACAACCTGCATGATGCCGATGGCGCCGAGCGCATGGGCGCCGAGGAGCTCGAGACCCTCGCCATCATGCAGGAGGACCGCGAGTGGATCTGGCTGACGGGCAACCATGACCCCCACATTTCCGGGCTTCTCGGCGGGCGCGTGTTCGGCGAGATCGAGGTCTCTGGCCTCACCTTGCGTCACGGGCCCAATGCGAGCCCCGTCACCCACGAGATCTCCGGCCACCTGCATCCCGCCGCGCGGCTCTCCTACTGCGGCCATGTCATTCGCCGCCCCTGCTTCGTCGGCAACGGACTGCGCCTCGTGCTGCCGGCGTTCGGCACCTACACGGGCGGCCTCAATGTGCTCGACGAGGCGTTCGCCCCGCTCTTCCGCAACGATGGATTGTCGGTCCTGGTGCTCGGCCAGGAGGGCCTCTATCCGGTCGCCACGCGCCTTCTCCGCGAGGATTGACGCCAGCTCCTAGCGCGGCATGCGCCGGAATCCCGTCGACGCGAGCAGCCCGGCGGCGACCGCCACGACGACCGCGAAAATTCCGTAGAGCAGAGGATAGTTCATCGCGAAGCGGTAGAGCAGAAGCTCGACGCCTTCGCGCTCGAGCTTGACCGAGGTCGTGAACGTGCTGAGCAGCTCCCCCTCGCGAAACAGAAAGACGTGCGCGGTGAGCGGCCCGACCGGGACGTTCGGCGGCAGCTCGACGGAGCTGCGAAATAGGCTGCGGCCGATGAAGGCCACGCCGCCGTATTCGTCCTTGAGGAACAGCCCGTCCTTTTCCTTGATCCGCACCACCGCGGCCCGGTAGTCCTTGAGCTCCGCGGCGGTGAGCTCGTCGGCGGCGGCGGCGGGCGTAAGCCGCACGTTGTCGAGACCGATCGCGTTCTGCTCGAGGATCGTCGCGTCAGCGATCTCCTCGAGCGGGCGCGTCGACGTGATGGCATAGTAGCTCGGCACGCTGGTGAAGGCCGCTGACGCCGTATTGATCCAAAGACCCGCCACGTTGCTCTTGCGCCGCGCGATGAGTGGCGCCGCCCCGCCTTCGACGACGACAACCACGTCATAGTAGCCGGCCTCCGCGCTCGACTGCCGGCTGTTGTCGACCGAGCCGAAGACGATGATCTCGGTCCCGGTGAAACCCGACGTGACGGCGATCGACCGCATCGACACGTCGGCCTCGACCTTCTCGCGCGGGAGCGGTGCCCCTTGGCCGGCCGGCGGCAGGTACACCCGCGGGCGTCTGATCGCTTGGAGCGGACTTCGGCGCCTCGGTCTGAGACGCCTCCGGTGTCGCGGCAGGGGCCGGCTGCGGACGGCGGTCCTTCTTCTGCCGGCGCTGCTTCTCCAGTTTCTTGTCCTGGGCCGTAGTCTGAGCGGCCGCCTGAGGTACGGCAAGCGAACCCCACCCTGCGGCGGCAATGAGAGAGACGCACATGGTTGCAAGTATAAGAGCACCGAGAGGGCCGGGGACGAGACGCTCCATCAGCGGGCCCCCAGCGGCGTGCTGATCGAGTAGATGTCGTTGGGCGTGACGACGAGGTCCCAGCCGATCCTGAAGCAGACGAGGAGCACGAGCGCCGCCAGCAGGAACCGCAGCTCCTCGCCCTTGAGCCTGCTTCCGGCTGCAGCGCCGAATTGCGCCCCGATGACGCCGCTGACGATGAGGAGCAGCGCCAGCACGACGTCGACGCCGTGGTTCTCGGTCGAATGCAGGATCGTCGTGGCCGCCGTCACGAACACGATCTGGAACAGCGAGGTGCCGACGACGACGTTTGTCGGCACGCGCAGGAGGTAGATCATGGCCGGCACCATGATGAACCCGCCGCCCGCGCCCATGATCGCGGCGAGGAAGCCGACGAAAGCGCCGATCATCAGCGGCGGCACGGCGCTGATGTAGAGCTTCGAGCGATGAAACCTCATCTTGAACGGTAGCCCATGGACCCAGTTGTGCTGACCGGGCCGGCGCGGCGAAATGGGCCTGCCGCCGCGCGCTCTCTGGATGGCGGCGAGGCTTTCGATGAGCATCAGCGTGCCGATGACGCCGAGGAACGTCACGTAGCTCAAAGCGACGAAGAGATCGAATTGCCCGGCCTGGCGCAGGATCTTGACGATCTGCACGCCGATCACGGAGCCGACGAGGCCGCCCGCCAGGAGGACGAGCCCCATCTTGATATCGACGTTGTTGCGCCGGTACTGCGCGATGGCACCGGACACCGAGGCGGCGACGATTTGCGCCGCGCCCGTGCCCACGGCGACGATCGACGGGATGCCCGAGAAGATGAGGAGCGGCGTCATGAGGAAGCCGCCGCCCACTCCGAACAATCCCGAGAGGAAGCCGACCGCGCACCCCATGCCGAGAAACAGGAGCACGTTCGCGGACATCTCGGCTATGGGCAGGTAGATGGACATGAGTCTCGTCAGAACGCCGTCTTGCACGGAGGCGAAAAGCCTGTCCCCTTAGACCTTCGCTTGTGACCTTAGTACGGTCATGCGCGAGTTATGGTCTACACTTTTGATTTAGTATGTGATTCACGGCTTCGATTGCCTGAATCGTGAGCCATCGCGCCATCGAGCCGATGTTCTGTGCCCGACGGGCCATAGCCCTCGACGTTGGCGTGCCGTGGCTGTCACACAAGCGAACGCACGTGGAGCTGGACTTGCGTTCTGTCGCGCACCGAGTGCCCGAATAAACCCGAAGCTGCTCAGCCGTTGGCGTCGAGCGTTTCCCGCCTCTTCCAGTCCTCGCCGCCGGCGCGCGCGTCGTTGACGACCGGGTCGACAGCCTTGGGACTGAAGGAGCCGACGAGCTCCTCGGCAGCCGCTAGATCCTTGGCCGAGAGCTCGCCCTTCATCGCGTCGCGCCGTGCGATCGCATCCTTGTCGCCGCCCTTTGCCGCCAGGCTGTACCACTTGTAGGCGAGGACCAGGCTTCGTGCCACGCCGAGACCGTTCTCGTAGAGGACGGCGAGATTGTACTGGCTGTCGGACAGGCCGCATTCTGCTGCCGCCGTGAACCACTTTCCGGCGGCCGCGTAGTCCGGCGAGGTCGGCTCGCTGCTGGCGCTGAGCACCGCCAGATTGTGCATCGCCTTGACGTTGCCCTTCTCGGCGGCGCGTTGATACCAGATGCGAGCGCGGCCGACGTCCTTGCCGACTCCGAAGCCGCGCTCGAGGTGCGTTGCGAGGCGGTACTGTGCCTGCGCAAATCCGCGCGCGGCCGAGCGCCGGTACCAGCGCACGGCCCCTTCGAGGTCCTGAGGCGTGCCCCGGCCCTCCGCCAGACGCACGCCGACTTCGAATTCCGCGGAAGCGTCTCCGTTGGCCGCGGCGAGGCGCAAGGCAAGCGGGCCGACCGACACCGGCGGAAGGTTGAGCGCGCTCGCCTTGCTGGTCGTCGTCGTCCGTGGACGGAGTCGTGTCCTGCGCGATGCTGGCGCCCTGCTCGTCGAAGAGCGATGCGAGATTGGCCTTGGCGGCAACCGCGCCGAGCTTGTCGGATAGGCTCGAGGCTGCGTCCCCGCCGCGGCCGGACGTGCTCTTTCCGGCGGGCGCCGGCGCCTCCTCGATCAAGGCGCTCTGTGGCACCGGCATGGCGCCGTTCCGTGGCCAGTCGTCGCCGGTCTCGAAGCCGAGACCCTGGATCACGGCTTCGGGTACGCGGGGCTCTTCCTGAGCGACCTTCGGAGCGGCACGCTGTTCCCTATTGGCGCCGAGCAGGGCAGGTGCCGCTGCCGTCGCCTGAGCAAGCTTCGCTTCCCGCTCGTGCAGGAGGTTCATGAGCAGGGCGCCGCCGACTGCGGCGGCAATGAAGAGCGCCGATACGATCAGCCTGGGCGCCGCACCGAAAAGCCTTCCCGCGCCGCTGGCTGCCTGCGTCGCAACCCACGATGAGAGACGTGACCCGATCTGCGGCCGGCGCGCCGCCACTTTGAGCGAGGATTGCTCGGCTCGGCTCGCCGCGGCCTTGAGCTTGGCGCGCTGTGCGTCGGCGATGAGATCGAGGCGCAGCTTGTCTATGGCCGAGAGGCCCTCGGCCTTTTCGCCGTCGAGACCGTCCGCGGACGAGAAAGGATCCGCGGGTCGGGACGAGGATTGAAGCGGCACCGCCGGCGGCTGCGCGCCCGTGCTGAGGACGTCGGAGCTGAGCTCGCTCCAGTACCCGTTCTCGACTTCCACGTCGCGCAGGTCACGCGGGTCAATGGAGAGGCCGGACACGGCTGGCGGCGCGACTTTCGGCGCCTTGTCGTGAGCAAGCTCCGAGGCCGGGTCGTAGAGGCCGCGCGTCTTGGCCGCTGCGGGGCTCGCGGCCCGCGTGGCATGCTCGATCGCCTCGATCCGGTCCAGGACCTGGATCAGAGCCTCCTGCATGGTATCGAGCATCGTCATCGCTTGCCGCTCGCCCATGCGCCGCTCGCTGATCGAATCCTCGATCGCGGCCCTGAGCTCTTCGAAGCGAGCGTCGTTGTGATCCCGATCTCCAACCGCCTCCGCGAGCCGGACATGCGTCTCTTCGGCGGCGAACCGGGCGACAGTTTCGAGATCGGTCGCTCCGCGCGCATATTGGGCGGCAAGCTCGCCGAGCCGCTCGTCCGACAGCCGCTCCAGGACGGTGCTCAGATGATTTTCGATGCCGTCGAAGCGGCTGAGCTGCGACTGCACGTGACCGAGCCTGTTGCCGAGCTCGCCGACCTGGGCTTCGATCCTGCGCAGCCCGTCGACGTCCGACCGCCGCGCGACATCCTCGAGCGCCAACGCGATACGCTGTTGGAACTGATCGATGCGCTCCTCGAGAGCTGCGAGCGAGCTCTGCGGGCGCATCTCCGCGAGCGAGCGCTTGATGCGCTGCGTGAAATCCGTGATGCGGTGGCCGAGCCAGGCGCGCTCGAGGTCCGTGCCGGCGGGCGCGGCCTGCGCCTGCGGCGGCCCCTGTGGCGGTCTGTGATTTGGCTTGGCTTGGGCAGGCGCCGCGTAGCTCGCACGATAAGGCCGCGCCGCCACGAAACCCGGGTCCTGCGCCTCATAGGATTTCGTCAGGGCCTCCGCCGTATCGAGATCCCACGGCTCGGGCGCGCCCGCTGCCGGCGCCGCGCCAATAGACCGACGCCCGGCGCTGAAAGCCGTGCCGGCGTCTGTCGGCGCCTCGCTCTCGATACGCGTCAGGCGGGCCTCGATCTGGTCGAGCGCCTGGCGCTGCACGCGCTTTGAATCCTCGATCTCGCCCGCGAGCGTCGCGAGAAGCTGCTTGATCTCGTCCGCGACGCCGGAAAGCCCGGCAAGAGGCTCTTGCCCCTGCCGCTCGCTGTGCGACTTCCCCTGCTCGGCGTACGACATTCTCTCCCCGCGGACACGTACGGCGCACAGCGCCCGGCCGCTCCCATGGGAGATGATCGAGGCGGTTGATTTCCGCCCCGTTCGTGCCGGGTTGTAGCGCAATGGCGGTTCACACGCGGCACGATCTGGAACCGTTCAGTAGGAGGCTCGCAGGGTCCAGTAAATGATCGGTTAAGTGCTGAAATGAGCATTCGAAATGCAGGAGATATGCTCAAATTGCGTAGCCAGCTGACGAACTCGTAGCGCGGGCCAACGCAGGTGATTCGCCGGGCCTTCGGGGATATGCTCCCGGCGATGCCGATGCCCGGGGCGAAGCGTCCTTGCGGACTCTGACGGCGGTCAAAGGGCCTCGCCGCCCCTCCTGCCATAGTCGCCCGCTATGCTCGCCGGCTTGAGAACGTACCATGCGCAAGAGAGGTGGAGGATTACCCGTGCCGAAGGTGTTTGCGATTAGTCGCCTTGCCGCCGCTGGCTGCCCTCGCGGCCATGCTGGCGGCTCCGGCTGCCGCGACGGAGGGCCAGCCGGACCGCTACACGATGACGCCCGCTGAAGGCGGGTTCGTTCGCCTCGACAAGCAGACCGGCGCCATGTCGTTCTGCTCCGGGAAGGAAGGCGACTGGGCCTGCAAGCCGATGCCGGACGCCGAGCAGAAGCTCCAGGGCCGCATCGGCGAGCTCGAGAGCGAGAACAAGTCGCTGAAGGAAGCCCGGAGGCAGCCGGATGCTGGCCCGCCGAGGTGAGCCGCCGCTTGCCGGCGATACGGTTCCCCCTGCGCCGCCCGGCGATCTGGCGGTGCCCACCGAGCGCGACGTCGACAAGCTCTTCGACTACGTCGAGGGCATGGTCAAGAAGTTCAAGGAGCGCATCCAGCGCCTCGAGAAGGAGGCACAGAAGGAGCAGACGCCTCTCTGAGCGCTTCGTAGGCCACTTTATGGATAGGTGCGCGGAGAGGCTCTTGGGGGAAATACCATGGACGCCGTGCACTTCCGTTGGGATAGGGCGCGACTGCGCTTCTACATCATTCTTTCGGCGGCTGATCGCCGCGCTGGGCCTGCCCATGCTTCTTGCCGACGATGCGGGCGCCCGCGTGCTCGGCGCTCTATGGATCGCGGCTTTTGCATGGGCCATCGTCGCCCTTGCGCGGCGCATGCGCGATACGCGCCCCCGTCGTCAGCGTCGATGGCGAAGGTCTTCATGACCGGCGCATTGCGGGCGAGCGCTTTCGCTGGGACGAGATCAGCGCCGTCGAGGCCTATGAAGCCGAGAATCTCACCTGGGTCGGCCTCGACTTCAAGGAGCCGGCGGCGAGCCTGGCCAAGACCGGCTGGCTCGTGCGTCTCTCTGCGCCGCTGCACCGCCTGCTTCGGTTTCCGCGCGTTTCGATCAGCATGGCGCTGCTCGACGGCTCGTCCGACGACCTGATCAGCGCCGTCCGCGCGCGACGGCCGGACCTCGTCACGAAGGCCTAGCCGACTTTGAGCACGCGCTGCCCGGCGGCGATGCGCTGGCGGATGAGGCCTCCGTCCGCGAACTCGTCCTGCGGGTCGCCCGGATCGATGAACACCTCCGGCACCAGCACGTCGCGCATGTTGCCGAGCTCGGTGCTGACGACCGTGCCCCTGATGGCGCCGGAGACGATGATATCCTGGTCGCACGAGATGATCGCCCGCGCGGTAAGATCGCCGCCGACGAGAAATACGCCGTTGTCGCGGTCGCAAAAGACGAGCCCGTCGCAGTAGACGGAGCCGAGCACGATGAAGCTTGCCCCGCCCTTCTCGATCTCGCCGGCGCGCAAGTCCCCGTCGACGAAGAAGAACGGTCCGCCGTCGCCGTCGGCATTGATCAGCCGCCCGCGCACCTCGAGATCCCCGAGCACGGCAACCGTCGTCACGCGGTGCTCGTCGAGGCCCTCGAAGTCGAGGCGGACGTCGCCCTCGATCACCGTCCCGGCGGGAAGGACGAGGGCGCGATGATCCGGGTGATCGGTGAGGATCTGGTCGGCAAAGCTCGGGAATGAGCGGGTCGCGTCGAGACCGCGATCCGCCATGCGCCGCTTGAGCTCGCCGGCGAGCTCCGCGAGATCGGTGAAGGTGCCGAGCTTGACAAGGGAATGCATAGACGGGCGTCCGCGGCGGCAGATTACGCTGCCAGTCTATATCTATCCGGGTCCGCCCTAAAGTGCCCGCAGCCGTTACTCCGCAGCCTCGACGACGCCCCGCGGGTCCCGATTTTGCTCGCGATTCGAGGCCGCGAGGAGGCGAGCCGGAAGGCCTTGGGGCGCGTGAACAGGAACGAAAGGGGCGTCGGTGCAACCAAGCGTCGCAGGACGAGCGATCCGACGACGCCGGCGAGCGTGGCCGCGAGCGCCACGAGCACCGGCGCCTCGCCGCCGCCGAGCTTGAGCAGGAGCACCCGTGTCGGGCCCATGAAGACCGTGAAGGCGAGGTAGATCACGATCGAATTGAGCCCGCAGTAGGCGAGGACGCGGCCGGGCAGGCTGCCGGCGAGCAGCACCGAGACCGCGATGACGGCCGCGATCCCCGCGAAGGAGAAGATGAAGTCCGGCCCGCGCACATGCGTGATGCCCGATTGGACGGCAACCGCATTGAGCGCCGCCCAGGCTGCGAGGGCTGCCGCGACCGGCAGCGCCGGCCATTTTGCAACGCGCTCGGCATAGTCGAACACGACGGGGGCGAGGGCGTAGCCTGTGTAGAAGAACACGAACCTGTCGCTGAACTCGTCGAGCAGAACCCAGCCTGTGACGGGCGCGAAGACGCGCAGCAGCACCGCGCCCGCGATCACGACGACCTTCGGCACGTCGCGAAGGAGCTTCGAGACGACGAAGAACACCGCCAGGAGATAGATGAACCACAGCGTGCCGAAGGGGTCGATGAAGCTCAAGAGATAGCTCTCGAGCGTCGCGGCGGCACCCATCTCGCCCACCATGCCCGGCGCCTTGAGCGCGAACTGGATGGTGAGCCACAAGACGTAGAAGTAGGCGAAGTGGACGACCTTGGTATCGAGATAGGCGCGCCACGGCCGGTCGATCCTGGACGCGAGGAAGAGCCCCGAGATCAGGAAGAAGTCGGGCATGCGGAACGGGCGGGCCCAGTCGATGAAGGCGTGCAGCCATGTCTCCGTGTCCAAGGCCTTCTCGACGCCGAGCGTCGAGTGCATCAGGACGACGAGGATGATGCAGATGCCCTTGGCGGCATCGACCCAGTCGTAGCGCTGCGCTTCTGGCTGTCCCGTCACGAGTTCGCTCCAAGGGGCCGCGATGTGCCACTTTGGGACATCGGGCCAGACCGTGGAGAGATTAGGCCACGAGACGTTCCGGCATCGTTACCGGGCGCGGTCAAAGGCCATGCAAAACCGCGGAAATCGCTCGAGAACCGGCAGGTAGCCAATGCGAGCTGGTGCAAAAGCAAACGGCGGTCGCTGATGCGACCGCCGCGCCTAGGATCGGAGTGATCGACGAGCTTAGATGATGTCGATCTCAGCCGGCAGGTACGAGGTGACCTCGAGGCCGACTTCCTGCTCGCGAACCGCGGGCTTCATCCATGTCTTCATGATTTTCCTCCTCAAACACGCAGCGGAGATCCGCCGATCGTGTGAAGATTTGATAGGCGGCTGCCTCGATAAACACCAATCGTATTTTCCTTCCCGGCGTATCAGTCGGGCTGATGCTACGTTGTAGCGTGCGATATCAAGAAAGCCGTTTCCGAAGAATGCGTTGCGCCAACGAGATTTGGCGAGACGTTCGCGTGCCGGAACCGGCTCGTCACCTGGGGAGTTTTCGCGAGCAAGGCCCGGCGTCGGCCGGGTCACTGATGGAGCGCGTCATGCAACACCTCATTGCGATCGCGGCATCGCTGCCGGCCTTGTCGTTTGCCGTCTCCGCAGCCATGGCTCAGGAGAAGCAATCGCCAGACGACGCCGGCCAGATCGCGTTCAACACTCATTGCCGCAACTGCCACTCGACAAAGCCGGGAGACAATCGTCTCGGCCCCTCGCTGCATGGCATCTTCGGCGCCAAGGCCGGACAGGTCGCAGGCTTCGGCGCCTATTCGGGGAGCCTCACGCCGGACGTCACTTGGGACGAGGCGACGCTCGACAAGTTCATCACCAATCCCGATTCGATCGCCTCGAGCACGACGATGAAGCCATTCCCGGGCGTTGCTGACGCCGAAGAGCGCAAGAAGATCATCGAATTTCTGAAAGCGGGCAAAGCGTCCTGATTGCCCGCTCGGGGCCCGCCAACGGACCGGAAAAAGTCCGGCCTTCTATCCGGCGACTTTCAAAAGCAATACGGCGGCTGATGTCTCAGCCGCCGTATCAAATTCCGCTTTAGTGAGGATCGACGTTAGATGATGTCGATCTCAGCCGGCAGGTACGAGGTAACCTCGAGGCCGACTTCCTGCTCACGAACCGAAGGCTTCATCCAGGTCTTCATAGTGTCCTCCTCAGTGGTAAACCAGCGGATCGCCTTGCCCGTCTGGTGATGTGAGGAATATAGCGATCGGGCCTGATAACGACAAATCGCAAGTTCGTGAAGAGACCATAAGCCTTCCTTATGAGCGGCTCCAGCCGGGCTTATGGGCGGCAACAATCAAGGTATTACTGGCCTTCTTTCCGTCCACGGCGCTTGACAGGGGCACCCAGTGAACCGAACCTTTCCGCGCCGGTCTGACACGACAATTTTGCGACAATAACCCGCCGGCACATCAAGGGGAGACGAGAATGGCACTCGAAACATTGATCGTCTTGTTGATTATTGGCGCAATCGCCGGCTATCTCGCCGGCCTGATCGTCAAGGGCTATGGCTTTGGCGTTGTCGGCAATATCGTCGTCGGCATCGTCGGCGCGGCCATCGGCGGCTGGCTGCTTCCGCGGCTCGGGCTGTTCCCGGGCGGCGACATCGTGAGCGCGATCATCACGGCCGTCATCGGCGCCGTGATCTTGCTGTTGTTGATTGGCCTGATCCGCAAGGCCACCTGAAGCCTCGCACGGCACGCCTTTTCTGGGCCCCCGCGCCAGTGTACGTGGTCGGGGGCTCGCTTATTTCTCACTCGAACACTCTCCTCGAACTTGTGGGTCGCTCAATTGCCAAGCACTGCATCCGAAGCCGCGAAGCCTTCCCTGATGCCGGCGAGCGACCGCAACAGTCCCGTTGCGAACGGTCATCAGCATGTCCCGGCCGCCCCGCGCCTCGATCGCCGCCACTTCCTGCTCGTGCACAACCCGACGGCCGGCGTGAAGGGCGGCAGCCTCGTCCACAAGGTCGTCGCTGCGCTTAAGTCCAGCGGCGCGTCCGTGGACATCGCCGCGCCGCGCGAGGAAGGCGGCCTGGGCACGAGCCCGCTCGCGCTCTCCGGCTACGACGCCGTCATCGCCGCCGGTGGCGACGGCACGATCCGCGCCCTTGCTGACGTGGTGGGCGACCTGCCCGTCGGCATCATCCCCGCCGGCACCGGCAACGTGCTCGCGACCGAGATCGGACTGTCGCGCTCCGCCGCGGCCATCGCCGATGTCCTGATCCGCGGCCCCGCGATCGAGATCGAAGGCGGCAAAGCCAACGGCGCGCCATTTTTCCTCATGGCGGGGGCGGGATTTGACGGCGCGGTCGTGCACACACTCGATGTCGGGCTGAAGCGGCGCATCGGCAAGGCCGCCTACGCGCTGCCCGCTTTGCGCACCCTCCTCACGCGCCCCGTCCCGCTCGAGGTCACCGTCGACGGTGCCGACCACGCCGCGCGCTGGGTTGTGGTCACGAAAGCCAGCCGCTACGGCGGCTCGTTCGTCATCTCGCGCGAGGCCGGCGTTCTGAAGCCCGGCCTGAGAGTCGTGCTTTTCCAGTCGGACTCCCGCCTCGTCCTCTTGCGCCAGCTCGTGGCTCTCGCGGCCGGCACGCTCGAGCGCGAAGCCGGCGTCGAAATTCTTCCCTGCCATCATGTGACCGTCGATGGTCCGGTGCTCGTCCCGGTCCAGATCGATGGCGACGACTTCGGGTACACGCCCCTCGTCGTCGAGGCGGGCGGCCCGCGGTTGCAGCTCATCGTTCCGCCCGCGTTCGCCGAACATCGGACGGGCGAAGACGCCTAGCCTGCCGCCCGCGCCAAAATCTCTCCACGCTGCTCTCCCTTGATTGCGGTCAACGCCGCCTGCCGCCCGCGCGCTCATTGTGCGCCGCATATGATGCCCCGGGGATAGCTCGCGGGGCCAATGCGTGGAGGATCGTTGCCATGACGCGCAAACAGACATTTCTCGCCGCCGCCTGCGCCGCCGCACTCGTCGCGCTCGGAGCGGGCGTCGCCGCCCAAGGTCCGCAATCCGGAATGGGCATGGATCACGGCATGATGATGGGCCAGGGCTTCGGCACAACGGGACCCGGCTGGACGATGGGACCGGGCATGATGATGGGCCGCGGCGGGATGATGGCGGCTGCCCCATGATGGGCGGCATGATGGGTTGGGGCGGCGACAATGATCAGGGCCAGTCGTTCGCCGAAGGCCGCGTCGCGTTCCTGAAAGCCGAGCTCGCCATCACGGATGCGCAGCAAGGCGTATGGACCGCCTATGCCGATGCCGTGCGCAAGAACCTCGTCAACATGCAGGGCATGCACGCCAGGATGCTCGAGATGATCGCCGCCACCACGCCCGTCGCGCGCCTCGATGCGCACATCGCCGCCATGGACGGCCGTCTCGGCGCGCTGAAGGAGATGCGCCCCGCTCTCGTCGCGCTCTACGATGCGCTCTCCGGCGACCAGAAGCAGAAGGCCGACGAGCTCCTGACCGGCATGGGCTGCATGATGTGACCGCTTCCCGGACGCAATAGCCGCCTCAGGCGAAACGCCAGAGCAGGATCGCCGCCGGCACGGCGAGCACGACCAGGCCGAGCGCCAACGGCAGCCAGCGCCCGAGAAAGGCCAGCGCCATCCCCGGCACCGTGAGTGCCACATAGGGCACGGCGAGCAGCATCGTGACGCCCCGCCCGATGGCCGCGCCCAAGGGATCCGACGCCTGCAGCATCAGCGCCGCGAACATGAGGAGCGCCAGCGTCTCGATGACGCCGATGGCGAGCGTGAGCGAGCGCAGGTTCCCCTTGAGATCGCCGCGCGCGCGCTGAGGCAGAGGATACGGCCACATGAAGTTCGGCTCCGCGTGTTCGGGGCTTTCTGGCGCGGCGCGCGACCTCAGGTCTGCTCGCGCTTGTCCTCGGCGAACTCGGCTTCGAGTGCCGCCTCCAGCTGCAGCAGGTCCTCCGGGATAGGCATCCCGTAGGCCTTGAGCTCGTTGAGCTTCTCCATGAGCTGCAGGTAGAGCTCGTGGCGATCCTCGGGCTCGTTCTGCATCCTGGTGAGCAGGATCCCGATCTCCGCTTTCACTGCTTCGAAGGCCATGAGCATCTCCGTTACGCGAAACTCGTCCCCTGATCGGGCGCATTGTACAGGGGGTGAAGCTCGTTCGCACCTTTACCGTTGCCTCCCGCGGTCCGATGATGGCGCGTCCTTAACCAGGAGCGGCCCCGCCCGTTGCATCTCCCGTGACCAAAGCCGTCTACGCTCTGCTGGTCGTGGCTGCGATTGGGGCGGCCGTTGCTCTTCTCATGCCGGGCTCCGGCGGACCGCCGAGCGACGAGGCCCTGATCCGCAATCTCGCCGAGCATCGCGCCGTCTTCGATCGTCTCATAGCCATGATCCGCGAGGACAAGGGCCTCGAGCGCGTCGACGACGACTGGACTTTGCCCGACGACCCGGCCTCGATCGGCGTGAGCCCCGAGCGCATTGCCGAGTACCGGCGGCTTTTTGCCGAGGCCGGCCTGCCGCGCGGCTTTGCTGCCTATGGCGATCGCGCGGCCGTCAATTTCATCGCCTATGCGGAGGGCCTTTCCGTCTCGGGCTGTGCCAAGGGCTACCTCTATTCCGAGACGGCGCCCGACGACCTCGTCGCGGAGCCCCTCGACAAGTATCGCGGGCGAGCAAGCTCCTCGTCCGCCGTCACGTCGAGGGCAATTGGTATCTCCAGTACGACTCGAGCTGAGAGGCTCCTCGCCCTGATCTGAGCCGCAACATAGGGCGCAACTCGGTGTAGAATGCTCCGACGAGGAACCAAGTGAACGCGGAGAGAAACATGTCCCGCTTTCGGCCCTTGGAGGTCTACGTCAAGAGCGAAGATCCGCCACGCTTTGTGCTCGGCGTGCGCTACGGTCTCAAAGAATCTCAAATCGAGCTGAAGACTGAGGCGCCGCTCTCGGAAAATGAGCCCCACGCCGTTGTCTACAAGCGCGGCCTGCACGAGCTGCTGGACGCTCTCGAGGAATGGGAGCTGTCGCTCAAGCCTGTATTGCCGCTCCGTCCGGCCAGTGTGTGATGTCGCCCCGCTGCGCGCCGCTCGCCCTTCGTGCTTCGACAGGCTCAGCATGAAGGGCTCGGGGATGGGATGCAGAACTCCGGACACCCAAGACGTGCAGCCTCATGGTGAGCCTGTCGAACCATGAGCTTCACCCCGAGCTTGTCGAGGGGCGAACCATGAGGCGGGGCAGTGCCCCCGTGGTGGAAACACTGACGGCCTCGCAGCGCGGAGCACCCGAGGTGATGGAAGTAGGGGAGCGGGGCGTCATGTCGAAGACATGCAAGCAAAAAGCAAGCGCCCCGCGCCTCGCAGTCCGTCGGACCCGAGGTGATGGCTAGTAGGGGGAGCGGGGCGCGGGATTGCCGCGGTCTTCCGCATCTTGTAATTCGAAGGCGCACCGGCGCCCCGCTTTTCCGAGCTTTGCGCCGGAGGAAGCCAAATCCCGGCGTCCCGCACCTCAGTTCAACCGCAGCTTCCTCAGTACCGACGTTACCGCCGGCCATTGGTAAACGCGCCGGGGAGACGAGCCGCGTAGCTCGTGCATCCCTCAGGACTCGGACCCGCCCCTCGCATTCAAGACGCCTCTAGAAGACGACCCCAGCGGAGCGGGCGACAGAGATACTATGTGAGCAGATACGAGCGGGGATTAGTATTCGCCTCGGCACCGACCAGGCAAAAGAATGCGCCCGGCAAGACCGAGCGCATGAGGCCGTCATCGATTGATTTGGCGGGCGCTACTTTTTGCTCGAGCCGCTATCCAGGGCCTTTCCGGACTCTCCGCTCGATTCTCCTGTCGCACCGGGGTCCATGTTGGTCCAATGGGCCGGCCCTTGAACCACCGGCTTGCCCTGGAACGTGCCGTCCGGGTTCTGCTCCCTGTTCTGGTTTTCTTGGCTGATCGAGCCCGATTGCTTCATGGCGTCATTCTTGAGAGCCTGCTTTTCCTTTGCGATTGCGGGAGCCGCAGCCAACGCAGCTATGAGCGAGGCGCCTAGCAATATCTGTCTCATGCGGTGAACTCCTTATTTCTGTATTCCGCGCAGCCATGCGCCGCGCACACCGAAGGAAACGGCCGCTGCTGCCGCAGGCAATCGGCCGCTCCCGTAACGATGTAATGTTTGCAGCTGAGAACACGAACAAGCGCGTCGGCCTAGGTCGAGATGACTAGGCCGGGGTGACGAGCGCGAGACGAGCGCCGGGGCGGTAGGTGCGTCAGCGGCTCAGGCGTGGGCAGGCTCGGCCGCTTCGACCGGAGTCGCCGGCGCGGTCGAGCACGCGCGTCTTGAAGTCTTGCGGCGAGACCGGCTTGGTCAGGAAATCCTGCGCGCCCGCGATCATGATCTTGCCCTTGAGGCTCTCGAACGCCGAGCTCGTCACCATCACGATCGGCGTCGCCTGGTTGGGCCCGCCCGCGCGCAGCCGGCGGATGAGCTCGACGCCGTTCATCTTCGGCATCGAGTAGTCGAGGACGATGAGATCGGCGCCGTTCGTCCGCAGATGCTTTTCCGCCTGCTCGGCATCCGAGAACGCGATCGCGTCGACGCCCAGGAATTTCTTCGTGTAGCGCTTCTGGATCGCGAGCGTTGAGTTGTCGTCGTCTATGAGTACGATCTTCATGGTGTGCTCCTCTCAGCACGACCCGCAACATTGGCCCAATTGGCCGTATCGAGCATGGACGAGCTAAGATTGACGGAGCATCAACGCTGGAAGGTGCGTGGGACCGCTGCCGCGATGACGCGCGAGCGCGCCGGAAATATTGCGTTAAACACCGCGGCGCAGCGGAAGCGCGGATCTATGAGGAAAATCAGCGCACGGCGCGTTAGCACCTGCAAGAGCATATCTTAAGGGGGCCCTTACGCGGCGCCCGTTGCGGCAATTTTGCGCGGCCGAATGCCGGGACGCCCGTTAATCCGATCCTCACCGTGGTTTCAGGTTTCTTGCCGTCGCGCGAGCGGCGCGCGCGTCGCACCCTGGTTGGAACCAAATTTCTCTAGTCAGCACCACATTCACCGATAGTAAGAACATGACCTCGCCGGGGAGATTGGATTGCGATCTGGCGCCTTTCTATCCTCGATAATCCACGACAGCCCTCGCGGGAGACTAGGAAAGAGTGCAGGTATCAATTCGCGAATAAGTTCTCAAAAAGCCCAAGCAAATTCTGAATGACAGTTTCACATGGCTCAAGAAGAGCCTGTGGCCGGTCCAAGTCATATTTCGGATGAAGTAGCTGCCATGTCGGCAGTCGAATTTGTCTATTTGGCAAGAGAACCATATCGCTCACAGTCAATCGTTCATTCGCCTTCGGGTGCTTAATTGTATTTGCCATCGCGATCCAAATATCTATCCATCGCGCATCACCCTCCAGCATCTTGTAGATGACGAAGTCATCGCCGTATCGCTCTCGCATCCTATTGCGAGCGAGGTCGAAGCGGCCCGCGGTGACAACTTCGTCGATGGTCAACTCGACAGATCAGTGATGTGATTGACGGCCTAGCGAACCTAAGCACGAATGCCTTAAAATCATCTTCCAGACCGACGATGGGTTGAACGGCCGGGGAGCGCGACCCCCGACATATTGGCTGACATCAGCAGATATCAATTCCGTGCGGACATCTACCTCCTGCGAAATCCTGTTTAGCGTACGCTCTAAACTCAATCGCGATTTCATGACGCGAAGCGCTAGGTCAAATATCGCCTGTCGGCGATGATTTTCTTTGCAAAAATTTGCTCGAGGAAGTTATCAACTTGCACGACCGTTCTTGCGCAAACGGGCTCTAGTTCCTGATTCCAACAAGATTGATTGCTGCCATGGTGCATCTTCGTGTTGTCGTTGGGGGTCAGAGCAATCCGGCGTGCGTATTCTGCACATCCGCCATTAGAAGCGATGACTAGGCCATCGGTGAGTCGACCACGTTTTCTGAATTTCGTCGCCTTCGCGAAATCCAGTTGACCTGAGATTCCAGCGTCGCGGGGACTGCGGCTCCCCAAATGCTGACCTATTGGCCATCAAAGTAGCCTTGAACATCTAGGCCTACCTCACCCCTCGCCCCAACCGCCACGTCTCCTCCTGCACGCGGATGTCCGCCAGCATGCGGTCGAGCAGCAGGCACGTCCGCTTGAACAGCTCTGATCCCGCGCCGGTAGTCCGCCGGCGCGAAGAAATCGACGCGCCCGGCGCGGAACAGATCGACGCATTTCGCCTTCGACTTCCCCGGCGTGTGCACGGCGATCGCGTGCCCGCCGTTCTTGCGCATCACCGCCATCGACGGCACGTCGGTGTCGCCGTCGCCGAAGTAGATCATGTTCGCGAACGGGATCGGCCGCGCGTCCTCCGCCATGTGCTCGTTGATGCCGACGCCGAGGTCCTCGATCCCCTTGTTGATGCGGAACAGGTACTGCGTCTTCCCCGTGTCCGTGATGACGCGCTTCGGGAACGGCGTCTCGTAGGCCTCGAACCAGTACTCGCTTGCGAACACGTTGTGGAAGCGCGGGTAGATGCTCGTCCCCTCGATGATCTCGGTCAGCCCCGACGAGACGAGGTAGTGGCGCAAGCCGACGCCGTGGCTCTGCGCGTGCTCCTTGATGTAGCTCCTCGATCTCGTCGAACCACTCGGTGACGCCGGCAAAAAGCTCGACGTCGCGCCCCTGGGCGACGAGATCGGCGCGGTCGATGCGCAGATTCTTCGCCTTCGCCTTCCTGTAGAGGAGGTGCATGTAGGTGATGAGCGCGTCCGCGCCCTGCTCGCGGGCGAGCCGGTTGCTCTCGGCCCAGAACTCGCGCCCGTCGATGCCGAGCTGCGGCAGGAACGCGTATTCCTGCATCGGCTTGGGGCTAAGCGTGCCGTCGAAGTCGTAGACGAGGGCGATCGTCTTCTTCTCGAAGTGCGCGCGTGACTTCTCGGTCTTGCCGCCGGCTTTGGCGCGAGACTTGGCGCCGCGCTTGGCCCCCGCGCCCGCGCCGCGAGACCTCGGGATCTTCATTTGCCGCCTGATGCCGCCCCGTCGCGCGCTCGGTCATGACCGCTCCTCGCCGCCTCTACAACTTGGGAAGCGGGAATCTCGACCGATTCGGGTGTTGTCTTGAAGGCGCGCAATGCTCCCTCTCCCCGTTGTCAACGGCGGAGCCATGCTTGGCAACGCACGCGGGGAGGCGCAGATCAGGTTCGCAGCCGCAGGATGCGCCTCTACGCCTTGGCCTTTGCCGGCTTGCCTTTCACCGGTTTGTGGGCGTGCTCGTGCCCGTGGCTCATGATCGTGGGCGTGATCGTGACCGCCGCAGCACCCGCCCTCGCCGTGCGCGTGGTCGTGATCGTGCGCGTGGTGGCCGCCGCAGCATCCGCCTTCGCCATGCTCATGGGAGTGGCCGTGCGCATGATCGTGCCCATGGTCGTGATCGTGATCATGCCCGCCGCAGCATCCGCCCTCGTGATGGTGATGCTCGGAAGGATCGGTGAGCGTCGCCGCCAGCCGCCGCTCGATCGCGATCGACTGCTCGCGCGGCGCGTCGCGCGCTTCGATGGCGAGCGCCATCACCTCCGCGCCGAGCCGCACGTCGTCGACCTGGCCGAGATAGTGGCGCCTGAGCCGCCCCTGCCGGTCGAACACGAGCACGGACGGCGTGCCCTGGATCTCGTAGGCTTCCATCGTCTTGGGCAGGCTGCCGCCGTTCGGCTTGTCGACGGCGATCGGGAACGGCAGCCCGAGCTCGTCGATGAAAGCTTCGAGCGCCTCCGGCTTCTGCTTGTCGTGATCCTCGAACACCGTGTGCAGGCCGATCACCGCCACCTCGTCGTCGTTGAAGGCGCCCGAAAGCCGCGCCGCCTGCGGCAGCCCGTGCTTGACGCATCCCGGGCACTGCATCTGGAACGCCGCCAAGACGACGACCTTGCCCTTGAGGCCCTTGAGCGAGAGCGGCTTCTCGGCGTTGAACCAGCGCGAGGTCTCGAGCTCGGGCGGCGCTTCGGGATCGAACATGGGAGTGAACCTCATCTGGACGGCTGCGGTGCGCGGCAGGCGCTTCGGTTTCCGAGGAGCATATATACGACGTTTAGGCGATTGCGAGGGCGCCCGCGGCGCGCAACGATGACGCAATGATACTATGTATGAATGAGAGCCACAGCCCGAAAGCCGGAAAAGCGGACAATCTGTGGACAGGGAGGATTTTCATGACGCCCCGCAGCCTCTTGCTGATGTTGAGCATTCTCGGCTGCTTGGCCGGGCCCGCGCAGGCCCAGAACATGCTGGACATGGTGGACCTCAAGTCCGATGCGTTCACCAAGGCCGAGATGAGCCGCGCCGACCTCGAGGCGGCCATCGCCAAGCTCGGCCCCGAGGAGAAGCTCGACCTCTTCGGCAAGGCGCTGAACGGCCTCGACCTCTCGAAGATGGATCTGCGCCGCACGAGCCTCCAGGCCGCGCGCCTCATGGGATCGAACCTCTCGGGCGCCAACCTCGAGGGCGTGAACCTCGATTCCGCGTGGTCGCTGAACTCGGACTGGACCGGCGCCAACCTCAAGGGCGCGAGCCTGTTCGGCACTCAGCTCGTCGGTGCCAAGCTCGACGGCGCGGACCTCTCCGGCGCCCACGTCGCGGGCGACTTCTCGAAAGCCTCCATGACGGGAGCCAAGCTCGACGGCGCCGATCTCTCGGCCAACGAGAAGAACCAGTCGATGGGCCTCATGCGCGGCACCTTCAGGAGCACGAACCTCGAAGGCGCCTCCTTCAAGGGCGCCAACCTGTCGCGCGCCATGCTGGAGTATGCCTCCCTCAAGGGAGCGAGCTTCGAAGATGCCCGGCTCAACGGCAGCGAGCTCGCCGGCGCCGATCTCACGGACGCCGACGTCACCGGCGCCGACTTCGACGGCGCCGACGTCAACTCGGCCCGCATCGGCGCCATGAAGAACAAGGACGCGGCCAAGAACCTCGACAAGGTGAAGAACCTGGATCGCGCATTCGTGAACTAGGCTCACGCCGTTAAGCCTGCCGCTGGGTGTACGCCGCGCGGCGAGGCTGCTAACGTCGCCCGCCGCCCGCTCCGCCACATCAGGAAATCTTATGAAGCTCAGAACTCTCCTTGTCCTCTGCGCCGTCTCCCTGGCGCCGAATTCCGGCCCCGCGCTCGCGCAGGATGCGCTCGCCGGCATCGACATGACGTCGGACGCCTTCACCAAGTCCGAGATGACGCGGGCCGAGCTCGAGGCAGCGCTCGCCAAGCTCGCGCCCGGAGAGACCTTGGACCTCACCGGCAAGGGCTTGAACGGCCTCGACCTGTCGGGCATGGACCTCACGCGCATAAACTTCGAGGCCGCGCGTCTCAACAAGGCCAACCTGACGGGCGCCAAGCTCGCGGGCGTCAAGTTCGACATGGTTTGGGCCATGGGCGCCGACTTCTCGAACGCCGATCTCAGCGGCGCGAACTTGACCGGTGCCCAGCTCATCGGCGCCAAGCTCGACGGCGCCGATCTTTCGCGCTCGCGCGCCACCGCGAATTTCACCAACGCCAGCCTGCTTAAGGCCCGCTTCGACGGCGCCGAGCTTTTCCCGGGCAAGAAGAACGAGCGCTCGATGGTGAAGCGCGGCTTCCAGAGCGCCAAGCTCGACGGAGCCTCCTTCAAGGGCGCCAACATGGTGGCCTGCTTCATGGAGTTTGCCTCCATGCGCGACGTGAGCCTGGTCGACGCCGTATTGGCGGGGTGCGACCTCGCCGGCGCCGACATGACCAACGCCGATGTCTCGGGCGCCGACTTCATGAGCGCGGACGTGAACTCCGCCCACATCGGCAAGCTCGTCAATCTCGACACGGCCAAGAACTTCGAGCACGTCAAGAACCTCGATCAGGCCTACCGCGACTGAGCGCAGAGCCAGCCTGCAGCGAGATGGTCTAATATCAATGAGGGGGCGGCCGCGATGACAGCCCACTAAGTCGCGGCCGCAAGCGCTTCAATTCTGTCCAGACGGGTCGCTTGGATCGAAGACAGTAATATCCGTCCAGGTCGGCAAGGGATCTATCCACCAATTGAAGAACCCGTCGTGCAGGGTTCGCGCATCACCTATAATCACCCAAAAAGTAACGCCGCCATTGTGCGGCGCCACGCTGCTGACTTGGAAATGAGCGGCGCCGACAAAACGATTTGGATTGCCTTGCCCGTCTGGCTGGCCCTCACTTGCTGTAATCACCACCGTGGACCGGTCGTTTATCGCATCCCATTGAAAATTGAAAACACTTGTCTTTTGACGGCCCCAAAAATGCCGCCAGTGCTTAGCAGGTTGCGCTGCCACAATGCTCTCCTATCGCAAATAGGCTCATTCAAAATGTCACTTAACCTGCCGTGTTTCGCCGGCTATCGGCGGGCGTGCAAGAAGGTGCCCCGATGGCGGCACTGCAATTAACGAAATTGTCCAGCTGCCGTCTTTGTTGCGTACCATTGTGCCGATGCGCGACAGGACGTCTGCCTCGTCTTGAATTGACGGCGGACTGTAATCTGCCTTCGTTGCTTCGCTTGGATGGGCTGCCGTAATCATTTTCAATCCTGGAATGACTACGAAAATCGGCATGAACTCGTCGGTCGGTTCCATGAGAACATCCTCGAAAAAAGTGTCTCGTTCTTCAATATGCGAATTAGAGTATTGAACCGTTCATTGCCAAATTAGGGCAATGCAACCGGTCTGCTTCAATCCTACTCCGAATAGGATAGCAAGGCGAGAGCGTAAGCTAATTCCCCGATACGCCGAGCGCTCGCCGGATGCGAGATTGCCGGGCCCGAATTTCGCTCGGGCCCCCCTGGCTCGTGCCGCGTCACCGCTTCTCAGGCGGAATGCCCCGGATCTTCGCCACGAAAGTCGCGTGCGCGGCAGCGTCCACGGGCCTGTGCTTGACCGTGGTGCTGGCCGGATCCTTGCCGAGATAGTTGTCGCCGTTCCAGTTCGTCGCCGGGCGGATCGGCCGCGGCGTGAACCCGCCGCCGCAGTTGGGGCAGACGTTCTCGAGCACGGTGTCGACGCACGTCGGCGCAGAATGTGCACTCGTAGGAGCAGATGCGCGCCTCCGTCGCGTCGGGCGGCAGCGCCCGGTTGCAGTGCTCGCAGGTTGGTCTGAGCTCAAGCATCGTGGCGTTCCATCTCTCTACGCGACCAGCTTTTCGACCTTCGCAAACGGGCTGAGCCTCAGCCACACGCCGAGATTGGCTTCGAGCTGCCGGCTTCCGGTGGCCGTGAGCTTGCCCTTGTCCTTGGCGCGCGCGATCGTCGTGTAGCCCATCCAGATTTCGGTGAGCGTTCTGAGATTGGTCGACAGGTAGAGGTCGACGTCGAAGCCTGGGTCGACCGAGCACAAATCGACCTCACGGCCCGGCTCGACGATCAGCCACCAGTTTCTCTGCGCCTCCTTTGAGGTCGGTGAAGATGACCTGGATCACGTTGCGCCGGCGCGGCATCGGCTTCGGGTTGATGTTGCGGCGCATGTCCCACATCAGAAGATTGGGATCGAGCTTCTTCAAGGACGCTTCCGTCTCGATCCACCGTTGCCCCCAGACGCCGACCGCCTCGATGACCGGCTTCAAGTCCCGCCCTGCGTCCGTCAAGTGATACTCGAGCACGTCCGGCTCGCCGGGCACGTGCGAGCGCGACACGATGCCTGCCGCCTCGAGGTCTTTCAGCCGCTTCGACAGGAGCGCAGGCGACATCCTCGGCACGCCGCGCCTGAGCTCGTTGAACCGCGTCGATCCGGCGACGAGCTCGCGCAGGAGCACGAGCGTCCATCGCGAGCCAAGGATTTCCGCCGCCATCGCGACGGGACAGAACTGATTGTAGCTGCCCTCGGTCATGGGGCACCTCCTGTCGACAGCAAGCATCGAATGCTGCGCCGCCAGGGTACGCGGTCGCCGGCCATCGCGGCCAGTTCAGAAACTGTACCGGTCCGATTCAGTTCGTGAACTGGCCGGCCTCGGGCCGGGCATGAGATATCGCCGCCCACGCGACGGGATCGCTCCCGAAGCGGCAGACAAACCAGTAATTGAAAGGAACTGTCATGCCACTCGTCGACATCCAGCTTATCGAAGGCGTCTTCGACAAGAGCCAGAAGCAGGCGATGATCAAGAAGGTCACCGATGCCATGGTGGAGATCGAAGGCGAAGCCATGCGCGGCGTGACCTGGGTCCGCGTGCACGAGGTCTCAAAGCGGCAACTGGGGCATCGGCGGCAAGGGCCTCACCACCGCCGACGTGAAAGCCATGCAGGGCCAAGGCAAGTAACGAGACGTCGGACGGTCCAGGCGCCGGCGAGGCGTCTGGACCCAAGCCGGCGCATGTCTAGGCGAAACGCGAGCCGCCCTGTGTCCGTTCGCGAGGCAGCCGCGCGAGGCTTGTCGGTCCGCACCACATCGAGGAGCTCGATGCCCTCGGGCCAGGTCCCTTCCTGGAAGATGAGCGGATGCTTGTGCTGCGTGTCGCCCGTCCCGCGCTGCCGGCCCGTGATCTCGATATGCCGCGACCAGGACCCGGGCGCGAGCCGCAACAGCCGCGGCGGTGCGATCGACGAGTCGCGGCGCTTCGATGCGTACATGAGGTTCATCGACGAGAGCGCCTCTTCGAGTGCGGCGAGGAACCGCCGCGCCACGGCGTCGTCGCCGAGAGATTGGGCTTCGGTCAGGATGCCGTAATAGGACGGCCCGTCGCCGCCTCGGATCGGCAGCGCGGAAACGAGCTCATGCGGCAGGCCGAGACGGCGATACGCACGCTCGACCGCGCGCGCGACCTGATGGCCGCTGAGCTTCTCGCCTTCCATGTCGGAGTACTGCGCCGTCTTGTGCAGGAACTCGAGCACCGGGGCCTGACCGAGATAGCCCTTGCAGCGCACGACGTCGCCGAGGTCGTAGCGGTAGAGCCCGTTGGACGTCGAGATGATGGGCGAGTAGTCGCGGCCGACCTCGAGCTCGTGCGCTTCGAGCGTGCGGCGGATTTCGGCGCGCGATCGGCGCCCGCGTCGGCAAACTCGTAATAGGCGCCGTAAGGGTAGAGCACGCCGTCGGAGGAGTGGTCGCCGAGCGGAATGGTGTGCCGGCCCTCGGTCGAGATGTAGCCGAGGTCCCGGGTCGCGGCATCGCCGTAGTAGTGGCGAAAGGCGCGTCGACTGGTAGCCGACCGTCCCGCCGAGCCAGCAGTTGACGACCTTGAGCGGCCAGTAGTCCTTGGGATAGAGCGTTCCCGTGCGCTCGATGATCGCTTCGAGCTCGCGGGCGCGCTCGGGCTGCGGCTTCGCGGATGCGGCTGTCGATGCGGCTGCGAAACGCGGGCTCGAGCACGATATCGCGCCTGAGCGTGCCGTCGAAGAGGTCGCGGATCAGCGACTCCCGGCTTTCGTCTCCGGTCTCGGCGAGGTGAATGAGGTTGGCGGGCGTGATCGTCATGATGAAGCCGACCGGCCGGCCGAGCGCGAGCCGCAGGATCGTGTAGTTGCGATCGAAGGCATTCTCGATGTCGCCCGTATCGGCCGGCGTCGCGTAGAAGAGCTTGGAAGATCGGATTCTGATACCGGGCCGTGACCGCGCTAACCATGCCGACCGGCATGCCGTTCTCGGCAACCGACACCTCGCTCGGGCCGGACAACTGGAGCCACTTCGTGCCGATGATGTCCATGTGATCGACGACCGCCTTGACGCCCCCAGATCTCCCAGGCCTTGCGGTATTCCTTGAGCCACGTCCGGGTGACGAGAAGGACCTTGGGCGCCCCGCCCGATCCGGTCGTGCAGGCCAGCGCGAGAACCTTCTCCGACGCCGGCAGCAGCGCCTGCCTGCTCGCCCTGGATCACCTTGGCGATGTAGGGCGAGATGCTCTCGTAGGACGAGATCGGCACGGCGCGGCGATAGTCCGCGAGGCTCTCGATCGCCGCAAAGCCGTGCTCGCGGCCGAACTGGGTGTCGGCCGACGCGGCGGATCCGCGTCATCATCGTCTCGCGCTGGGCGTCGCGTGCGGTATCGAGGGAGCGAATGAACCGCCTGAGCTTGAATCGATGCAGCGGAAGAAGCGTTACTCTGGCAATGGAGCTGATTAACGTCATAGCGGGTGCAAGCTATACGCCGAGGCGCCGATCGTTAACGCTTGCGTGCCCAATAGGTTAACCGGCGGGGATTAGATCCGCGCCACGCCCCGTATTTCCGGGCATTGGCCGTCCTGAACACTGCTCGATCGCTTTCAGGAGGCTTGAGAGCCACATGGCGAGCCTGTCGAGCCATGAGGTGTAAGGCGCGTGGCGGGCGCTAGTTCATTTTGTTGATCGCCGCGCGCAGCTTCTCGACGTCGGCGGGGTCAGCCTTTCGGCTGGACCTTCGCGATCATCGGCCTCGCGGAAAATAGAATATCGTCGCAATCTTGTTCGCCTTGTCGATGTCGTAGCGAACGACGGTGTCGCCCACATTGTAGGCGTAAGCTTTGTTGTCCCCGAAATCCCACGGCACGGTGTAGGGTTGGCCCATCCGGCGCAGCAGGTTGTCGAGCGACTTGCCGATGTGCAGCCCCTGCACGCTGCCCGCGAATGGCGGCTCGAGCCTGATGGTGCGCAGCGTCCGGTTGTCTTTGTCGAAGATGAACCGTATGCCGCTGAGCGGCAGATAGACCTGATCCTCCATCACGCTGCCGGAGGGGTAGGCCGCCTTGACGGCGTCCATGGTGTCGCCGAGCGCCACCGAGATCCCTTCGACCTGGGCGGTGGATTTGAGCGGCGCAGCTTTCTTCTGTGCCGCTGCCTGGTCGCGGTCCGTCTTCGCGTCGTCGGACACGGCGGGCTTGCGAGGCTGGCTCGTCTGCTGCATGAGCGCGGAGATCTGAGGCCAGAGGATCAAGAGCGCCGCAACGCACGCCACCGCGAGCAGGGCTCCGGCGAACGGCCAGATCCGCCGCCGCCGCGACCGCGGCAGCGAGCTCTCGAGCGCGGCGACGACCGCATCCGCGTCGACATTGAAGCGGGTGTGGCGCAGCTCCAGGCCGTGCCGGCGCGAGAGAGACTTGATATCGTCGGGAAGGGCCTCCTCGGGAGGCACGGAGGCGCCATCGACCAGCAGCGGGATCACTGGAATGTCGCGCTTCAAGGCCGATGCGATCTCGATGCGCACGTAGTCCCGGTCGCTGTCGAGCCGGCGGCGGCCCTTGTCGTCCCGCGCGTTGAGCCACTGCGGTCCGATGACCGCCAGCAGGGCGTCGCATTGCGAGACCTGCGCATCGAGCTGCTGCATGAAGTCGAAGCCCGGCTTCATGGCATCGACGTCCATGAACAGGTCGCGCTTCGGGAATTTCCGCTTGAGATGATCGTAGAGCCGTCCCGCGACGCCAGGCGCGTCGTCGCGCCGGTAGTTGATGAAGATGCCCGCCATGACGTCCGATCCCCCGGAGCCGATGGCGAACACATCTAGCATTTCGCCGCCGCATACGGAACAAGCGACCGTCCTCGCTTGCCCCTCAATTCGCCCCGCTCATCTCCCGCTTGCCGTACTCCCAGACGACGAAGCTGGCGTTGCTGGCACTCCCCATGGCCTCGACGACGGCCATGTTGTCGAAGCCGGCAAGCCGCCGCTGCATCGCTTTGAGCAGCTCATGCTCCCCCTCGGCGTCCATCGGCACCACGGGCCCGCGCCGCCCGTCGCGGTGGGTGAGCACCCAGAAGAGGTCGTCGGCGTAGGGCCCCGCGTCCGTGGTGAGAACGCTGACGCAGCCGAGGTCGCTCCATGCGATCTGCTCGGTGGCTCCATTCGGCTGGCGCACGGTGATCGTCTTGTCGTCGTGCGTCACGCGCACAGGAGAGACGTGGACGCGCCGTTGCGGCGGCATCTCATGGCGTTGAAAACGCTTAAGGAGCCAACTCAACATCTGCGGGACCTGATCCCGATTTTGCGGCCGCGGCGGGGCGAGCGGCGGACGCTGCTATCTAAGTCTACTCCAATGCCGCCGACGCCGCGATGGCGCGCACGAAAAAACCCCGGGGATCAATCCGGGGTTTCTCGATTTCGTGCGTCGCACTTAACTTAGTTAAGGCGCTGCTCGAGCGCGGCGAGCTCGTCGCTGAGCGCCTTCGGCAGCTTGGCGCCGAAGGTGGCGAAGTGCTCGTGGATCAGCGGCAGCTCGGCCTTCCAGCCTTCCTTGTCGACGCGACGTCAGCTCCTTCATGTCGGCCGGCTCGACCTTGACGCCGGAGACGTCGATCGCGCCCTCGGCCGGCAGCTTGCCGATCGGCGTGTCGACCGCCTGAGCCTTGCCGTCGCAGCGCTCGAAGATCCACTTCAAGACGCGGCTGTTCTCGGCGTAGCCGGGCCACATGAACTTGCCGTCCTTGTTCTTGCGGAACCAGTTCACGTAGAAGATCTTCGGCATCTTGGCGCCGCCCTTCTCGCCCATCTTCAGCCAATGGGCGAAGTAGTCGCCCATGTGGTAGCCGCAGAAGGGCAGCATCGCCATCGGGTCGCGGCGCAGATCGCCGATCTTAGCCGGCGGCGGCGGCCGTCTTCTCCGAGGCCATGATGGAGCCGAGGAAGGTGCCGTGCACCCAGTTCAGCGCCTCCATGACGAGCGGCACCGACGGTGGCGCGCCGGCCGCCGAACAGGATGGCGTCGATCGGCACGCCCTTGGGGTCCTCCCACTCCTTGGCGATCACCGGGCACTGGCCGGCGGGCGCGGTGAAGCGCGCGTTGGGGTGCGCGGCGGGACGGCCCGAGGCCGGCGTCCAGTTGCGGCGCATCCAGTCGACGGTGTGCGCCGGCGTGGTGCCCATCTGCTCCCACCACACGTCGCCGTCGTCGGTCAGCGCGACGTTGGAGTAGATGCAGTTGGCGTTGAGCGTCTTCATGGCGTTGAGATTGCTCTCGTTCGACGTGCCGGGCGCCACGCCGAAGAAGCCGGTCTCCGGGTTGATGGCATAGAGCCGGCCGTCCTCGCCGAACTTCATCCAGCAGATGTCGTCGCCGATGGTCTCGGCCTTCCAGCCGGGGATTGTCGGCACCAGCATGGCGAGGTTGGTCTTGCCGCAGGCGGACGGGAACGCCGCCGCGATGTACTTCGACGCTGCCCTCGGGGTTGGTGAGCTTGAGGATCAGCATGTGCTCGGCCATCCAGCCCTCGTCGCGCGCCTTGACCGAGGCGATGCGCAGCGCGTGGCACTTCTTGCCGAGCAGCGCGTTGCCGCCGTAGCCCGAGCCGTACGACCAGATCTCGCGCGTCTCCGGGAAGTGCGAGATGTACTTGGTCTTGTTGCAGGGCCACGGCACGTCGGCGGTCGCGGGCGTCGACAGCGGGATAGCCCACCGTGTGCATGCCGCGCACGAAGTCGTCGCTTTGGCCGAGCGCCTCGAGCACCTTCGTGCCGACGCGCGTCATGATGTGCATGTTGGCGACGGCGTAGGCGCTGTCGGTCACCATGACGCCGATGCCGGCGATCGGCGAGCCGATCGGGCCCATGGAGTAGGGCACGACGTACATCGTGCGGCCGGCCATGGCGCCGTCGTAGAGCTTGGTGAGCGTCACCTTCATCTCGGCGGGATCGAACCAGTTGTTGGTCGGGCCGGCGTCGTCCTTCGACTTCGAGCAGATGTAGGTCTGGTCCTCGACGCGGGCGACGTCGAGCGGGTCCGAGCGCACGAGGATCGAGTTGGGCCGCTTGGCCGGGTTGAGCCACATCGCGGTGCCGCCGTCGACCAGCGCCTTGAGCATATCCTGGTATTCGGCCTTCGAGCCGTCGCACCAGCGGACCTGGTCGGGCTTGAAGAGGGCTTTCGCCTCCTCGACAAAAGCCAGCACTTTCGGGTTCGTCGTCGGGGCTTGCTGGCTCGCGCCAGGCGCGGAAAACTGAACAGTCATTGCGGCGGTTCCTCGTCGGCGTTTTGTTGATGTTTGGCGACAATAGTCTGGCCGTAGAAATTCGTAGCATCGATATCGCGCGCCTTTCAAGGCAACCGCCCGCCAAAGCGCCAGGGCGTTAAGCGGGTCCGCGCCCGCGCTCTGGCTTCCCCCGCAAGCCGAACGAGCTCTTGGCGCGCCTCGCCGGGCGACGTAATCCTTGCCGAGAAGAGAACGCGGCACGCTGCGCCGTCGCAGATGATGTCGCAGCCCTCGGGGTCGATGCCGGTCATGCGCCAAGGGCCTCCGGGAGCGCCGCAGAGCTGCGTTGCGTAAAGTTCGAGCGCCCCCGCGTGGTCCTCGTTCATGTGCGAGACGATGTCGCCTTCCGCCGCGACGAGCGCCTCCGCCCCGGCGAGGTCGAGCAGGAGGTCGGATGGTAAAAGGTCGACAATGCGCCCGAAACCGCCGATGAAATGCGCCCCCTCGAGCTTCAGCGTGTAGAAGGCAAAGTCGGGAAAATCCGCATAGCCCGCGGCATGCGGCTTGCCGGGCGAGAAAGCGGGCCCGTGCCGTGGGGCTGGCGGCGACCTCGACACGCCCTATCAGCGTCACGCGTCCGCCGGCCAAGGGATCGCCCGTCGCGCTGGTGCCGTCGATCAGCAGGCTCGCCCGCGGGTCCGCCGCGAGGTTCTGTGTATGCAGCGCGAGCGTCGAGATCAGCATTAAGGGTGCCCCGTCGGGGTCGGTGGCGACCGTCACGAGCGAGGCGTAGGGATGGCCCGATCGGCGGTCCAATGTGGCGAGCGACCCCTTGAGAGCGGTCCTCATGAGGCGCCGGGCGGCGAGCTGCGGAGAAGGGTCTGAAAGCGGTTCCATGTTGGATTTCCTCAGGTTATCCCCTGATATGCAAACTTGCCTCAGGGGGGGTGATCGCCTAAGAAGCCCTATTCAGATACGGTTCAGGCGCCCTCGACCACAGTGATCGCGCCACAATTGGTCCACCTTGGGACCATAAAGCGCAAATTGGCGAGAGATGCCGCAAGGATGATCGAGACATGAAAGAAAAGAGCACGATCGCGCTCGTCGACGACGAGCGCAACATCCTGACCTCGCTCGGCATGGCGCTCGAGGCAGAAGGCTACAAGGTCCGGACCTACAGCGACGGCGCGTCCGCGCTCGAGGCCCTGACCGAGGATCCGGCCGATCTCGGCATCTTCGATATCAAGATGCCGCGCATGGACGGCATGGAGCTGCTGCGCCGCGTGCGCCAGCAGTCGGACATGCCGGTGATCTTCCTCACCTCCAAGGACGAGGAGATCGACGAGCTGTTCGGCCTCAAGATGGGCGCCGACGACTACATCTCGAAGCCCTTCTCGCAGCGCCTCATCGTCGAGCGCGTTCGCGCCATCCTGCGCCGCCTGCAGCCCAAGGACGGCTCGGCGCCGGAGGTCACGGTCGCCCACATCCTCGAGCGCGGCAAGCTCAAGCTCGACCCCGAGCGCCATACCTGCCATTGGGACAACCGGCCGGTGACGCTGACGGTGACCGAGTTTCTGATCCTGCAGGCGCTGGCCCAGCGTCCCGGCGTCGTCAAGACCCGCGACGCTCTCATGGATGCGGCCTACGACGACCAGGTCTACGTCGACGACCGCACCATCGACAGCCACATCAAGCGGTTGCGGAAGAAGTTCAAGCAGGTCGACGACGATTTCGACGTGATCGAGACGCTTTACGGCGTTGGCTATCGCTTCAAGGAAGCCTGAGGGGAGCCCGACCCGTGCGGACGGGTGCGCGCGCGGAGGAGAGATGGCGCTCGAGACGGAGCGGACACCGGCAGTTGCAGGCGCCTGGGAAAGCATCAGGTCCGGACTGGCTCGCGCTGGGGCCTTGCTGGTAAGCGCTCTTGAGCGCGTGCCTGCGCTCGGCCAGGCCGCAGGCCGCTGGGTTCTCTCGCTAAGGCCCGTGCGCTTTATCGCCGGCAGCCTGCTTCGCCGCATCTTCGTCGCCAACCTCGTTGGCCTCGTCATCATGATCGGCGGCATCCACTACTTCAGCCAGTACCACGCGTGGCTGATCGACGCCAAGCGCGAGTCGCTCACGCTTCAGGGCGAGCTCATCGCCGCCGCCATCGCCGGCGACACCAAGGTCGAAACCGGCCGCCTCGTCATCAGCGACGAGAACTTGCCCGGCCCCGGTGAAAAGGCTCGCCAACAACCTTTTCTCGATGACGGCTTCCCCGCGCTCGAGCTGTCGATGCGCCCGGAGCGCGTCGCCGTCATCCTGCGCCGCCTGATCGAGCCGAGAAGCGCCGCGCCCGCGTCTACAGCCGTGACGGCACGCTGATCATGGATTCGGCCAACCTGCTGACGCGGGCGTCGATCTCGCGCTACGACCCGAAGGTGACGAGCGGCGACAAGCCGAGGACGCAGAATTTCTGGACCCGGCTCAAGGCCTGGATGATCGACGAGGAGCTGCCCGTCTACAAAGAGATCGGCAATGCCAACGGCATGGCCTATCCGGAGATCCGCAAGGCGCTCACCGGCGATCCGAACAGCATGCTGCTCTTGAACGAGAGGGGCGAGCAGATCGTGTCGATGGCGATCCCGATCCGCCGCTCCGTGTCCAACGTGCAGGGCGTGCTCCTGATTTCGACCCGTCCCGGCGAGATCGACCAGATCCTGTCCGAGGAGCGCGACCTGATCTGGGCCCTCGGCGCCATCGCGCTCCTCGCTGCGATCGTGACCTCTTTCCTCTTGGCGCGCACGGTCGCCGGACCGATGCGCCGCCTCTCGGAAGCCGCCGATCATGCCAGCCGCAACATCGCCGCGCGCCATGAGCTCCCTGAGTACAAGGAGCGCACCGACGAGGTCGGCCAGATGGCGAGCGCATTCGGCGCCATGACCGCCGCGCTCTACAGGCGCATCGAGGCGAGCGAGAGCTTTGCCGCCGACGTCGCCCACGAGCTCAAGAACCCTCTGACGGCGGCGCGCTCCGTGGCCGAGTCGTTGGCCTACGCCAAGTCCGAGACGCAGCGCGACGAGCTCGTGCGCCAGATTCAGAACGAGCTGACGCGGCTCAATCGCCTGATCACGGACGTGTCCAACGCCTCGCGCCTCGACGCCGAGCTCGCGCGCCAGAAGATGCACAACCTCGACGCGACGAGCGTCGTGACCAGCGTCTCTCAGATCTTCCGCGACATCCTCACCGGCGACTCGCGCCGCATCGTGACTGTCGTCGAGCCGGCCCCGTTCGACGGCGCATTCCTCGTCAACGGCGATTCCGGGCGCCTCGGCCAGGTGCTGACCAATCTGGTCGACAACGCGATCTCGTTCACGCCCGACGGCCGCGCCGTGACGCTGCGCGTGCGCCGCGTCGACGGGACCGTGGAGCTTGTTGTCGACGACGAGGGCCCCGGCATTCCCGACGACCGCCTCGAGATGATCTTCGACCGCTTCTACACCGACCGCCCTGAGACGGAGGCGCGCCGCGGCAAGAACTCTGGCCTCGGTCTTTCCATCTCGCGCGAGATCGTGCGCTCGCATGGCGGCGAGATCTTTGCCGGCAATCGCATGAACGGCGCCGGCACCACCGGCGGAGCGGACGCAAAAGTGGAGACGGGCGCCCGCTTTACGGTGAAGCTGCCCGCCGTCGTGTCCGCGATCGCGCGCAGGGGCGGCGAGTGGACGGCGCGTTTGAGCTCGTCCACGCGACCGCCATCGCGGTCGCCGGCCAAGCCGTGCTGATCCGCGGACCCTCGGGCTCCGGCAAGTCGGATTTGGCGCTCCGATGCCTCGCCGCCGCGCCGTCTCCTTTGCTGCCTGCGCCGGCAGAGCTCGTAGCCGACGATCAGGTTCGCATCGAGCGCATGGGCGAGCGCATTCGCGCCAGCGCGCCGCCCGCGATTCGCGACCGGTTGGAAGTTCGCGGCATCGGCATCGTGGCCGTTCCTGCTGTCTTGGCGGCCGATGTTATCCTCATTGCCGATCTCGTACCTTCGTCGGAGATCGAGCGTCTGCCCGATCCGGTGCCCACCGTAAGTATTCTGGGGATCGAGCTGCCCGCCATACGTCTTGCTCCCTTCGAGCAATCCGCGCCAATTAAGCTTCTTATGGCGCTCTGCTCGCGCCGCGGCCGCGTTCCGGGGCCATGAACCAACGGGCCGAAAAACCCTTGCGTTGCCCGCGAACCCCTGTAAGTCTCCGGCCCCGCGAAGCATTCGGACCGGCCCCCCGCCTATCAGGGCCCGTGTGCAAAAGTGGCAGGGCGCAGCAGCGCTCCGCATTTGCGAGCTCGGAACAACATCGGCTGATATCGATGATCGGACTTGTGATCGTCACGCACGGCGGTTTGGCAGTCGAGTTCCGCGCCGCTCTCGAGCACATCGTCGGGCAGCAGACTCAGCTCGAGACGATCTCGATCGGCCCCGAGGACGACATGGAGGCGCGCCGCACCGACATCCTCGACGCCATCCGGCGCACGGATTCGGGCGAAGGTGTCATCGTCCTCACCGACATGTTCGGCGGCACGCCCTCGAACCTCGCCATCTCCGTCATGGACGAGGCCAAGGTCGAGATCATCGCCGGCATCAACCTGCCGATCCTCGTCAAGCTTGCAGGGCTCAGGAACGAGGTCGGCCTCGATGAGGCCGTGACTCTCGCCAGGGAAGCGGGCAGGAAGTACATCAAGGTCGCGAGCCAGGAGCTTTCCGGCGAATCCTAAGCCCCGGTCCATCCCATGCCCGTCCGAGAAAGCAAGCGGCCCGAGGCGGTCGTCACGATTGTCAACCGCAAGGGGCTGCACGCGCGCGCCTCGGCCAAGTTCGTGAAGCTCGCCGAAAGCTACGACGCCGCCGTGACCGTCACCCGCGACGGCCAGACCGTCGGCGGCACGTCGATCATGGGTCTGATGATGCTGGCCGCCGGCCCCGGCTCGACGCTCCACATCACCGCCGAAGGCCCCGAGGCCCCCGAAGCGCTCGAGGCGCTCGTGACCCTCGTCGAGACGGGCTTCGACGAGGAGCTTGCGGAAGAGGATTGATGCGCGCGGTGCGCCGCTCGACGGACGTGCCCTTCGTCTTCGGCGCGTAAGAGCCTCACAATCCAGAGACCGTGACCACTCTCGGCCCTGCCACCTTCAGAGAACGATCCTCACAACCATCCGCGTCTCTTGAAGTACAAGTACGGAAGGATCGCGGAAATGACCATGAGAGCGAGGGCAAAGGGATATCCCTCGAGCCACTTCAGCTCCGGCATGTACTCGAAGTTCATGCCGTAGATCGAGGCGACCAGCGTCGGCGGCAGGAAGACGACCGCCGCAACCGAGAAGATCTTGATGATCTGGTTTTGCTGCAGGTTGATGAGGCCGAGCGTGGCATCGAGCAGGAAGTTGACCTTGTTCGACAGGAATGCCGTCTGGTCGGTCAATGCGACCACATCGCGATAGAGCGTCTTGACGCGCACCTTGGCGTCCTTGCTGGCCTTCTTGTCGGCCTGCTCGACTGTTGTGTGATACGTCAGCACGCGGTTGATGCTGACGAGGCTCTCGCGCACCTTGGTCAAGAGATCCCCGCTCGCGCCAATTCTCTCGAGAAGCCCTTCGAGGTCGCGGGCCTTGGCGGCCTCGCCCGCAGTGCGGCGCTTCCGGAATACCTCACGAGAAACGTTGTCGATCTCGGTGCCGGTTCGCTCGAGCGCGTCGGCCATGCGGTCGCCCAAGGCCTCGATGAGGCTTGCCATGACCTGTTCGCCCGTTGCGCAAGGAACTGCATTGGATTTCTGAGCCCGGGCGACGAAGTTCGAAAACGCCTTGGTCTCCTCATAGCGCACCGTGACGAGGGTCTGTCCTTTCAAGACGAAGGTAATTGGGGTCAGCATAGGATCGTCGGTGTCGATCTGCGTCACCGCCGCAACGGTCATGAACTCCGCTCCGTCCTCGCTATAGAGGCGCGCCGACACTTCGATCTCCTGCATCTCTTCGCGGGTGGGGATGGAGATGCCGAGGACCGATTCGATCTGCTTGTCTTCGTCCGCCGTCGGCTTGAGAAGATCGATCCAAACCGGCAGCTCGCCTTGCGTTGCCTCTCGGACAACGAGACGGTCGCCATTGCGAAAATAGGTGCGCAGCATGAAAAGGCTCCGGGTGGCGCCGCCTGAGCAGCCACGGGAGCCCCGGGAGGGCTACCGCGGAAGCCTAGGCGGCAGCGAAGATCGGCTTCGACTGTCGCTGTCCATTTTTGAGTGTCCTCAGAGATGGGACGGGTGCAGCAAGCGCCGCCCGCGCACCCGCCAGCGTTCTAATATACGGGTTTCGCGCTGTTCGCCACAGAAGGTTGGCGGCCCGAACAGGTCGCTATCCGCTTAATTCGCCTCTGCAAATTGAAGGGGCTTTAAGTCCACGTTAATCGCGCTTCGGCAACGTGGCAGCTTCGCTGCTGAGACGTTCCGAAATGCCTGAATCGCGTGCTCCGAGCTCTGAGGATACTGCATCGCCCACGTCCGATGCCGATTCCAAGCAGGACAACAATCGGCAAAATCCGCGGCGCCGGGTCCTGAAATCCGGGCTCGTGGCATTCAACCAGCGCCATGCAACGTTGTCGTGCGCGGTTCGCGACCTCTCCGACACCGGGGCGCTTCTGCGCTTGAGCGAGGTGGCACACGTGCCGCAGCGGTTCGAGCTCATCGTTGAGCTCGATGGGCTCGAGGCCGATTGTGAGATGATTTGGCGCCGCGGCCGCGATATTGGCGTCAGATTCTCCGCGCCCCCGCGCAAGGCGGCGCCGCGCCGGTCGCAGTCGGTCGCCGCAGCGCCGGCGAAGCTCCGCTTCCGTTAGAGCGCCACGGCAATTGCCTCACTGCGTGAGATAGAGCTGCGAGATCTTGAGCGCGATGTCGCGGAAGGCTTCCTTGAGCTGCTCGCCGTTGGCGGCGTTATAGAACTTCCCGGGCTCGGTCGCGCACTGATTGAGCGTGTCGATGGCCGTCTGGTTGCCGCCGAGGTCGAAGCCCACCGTATAGACGACGATGCCCTTGGCCTTCATCGCCGTGCACATCGCGCGCGCCTGATTGGTCGAGCTGTCGTTTGCCGCCGGGCCTGCGCCGTTGGTGCCCGTCTGGACGCCGTTGCTGTCGTACTCGGTGTTGTACTCGCCGTCGGTCATCAGGATGGCGATCTTCTGCAGCTTGGTGCTGTAGCCAGCCGCCTGGTTCGCCGCCGGCCACAGCGTGTTCCAGTTCGGAGACAGCGTGTACCACGCCCACGCCGTGCCGATCTGCCCGGCCGTGCCGCCGCCGTCCTCGAGGTTCTTGATCCGCTTCTTGAGCAGCGTCTTGTCGCTCGTGAGCGGCACCAGCTCCGCGGTAGAGGCAAGCGCACACGAGCCGCCGTTGTTGTACATGGTCATGACATAGTTGCCGGCCGCAGGCGCCGCGTCGGTGTACTTGTCGTTGCCGGCTCTCTCGACGACGCACTTCGTGCGGTCGTAGGTGCACGAGGAGGTGCTGCCGCCCCAGCCGCTGCAGGTCAATGTGATGTTTTTCGGAGGCGAGCCGCGCGCCGCGGCATTCGAATCCGACGGCAAGCGCACACCCTCCGAGAACGGGATGAGGGCGAGGCGCGACTTGTGCTCGCTCTGGTCGGCCGACACGACGATGTCGACGAGATCGGTCGCGGCCGTCTTCATATCCTTGATCTTGCTGCCCGCCATCGAGCCGGTGATGTCGAGCATGAGCGCGATCTCGAGATCGCCCTCGCCGTTGCCGCCCTGTTTCACTTGCGACTTCGAGTACTCGACGCCGCTCGTATCCAGAAGCGGCAGCTTCGTGATGTTGGCGAATGCGAGCAGCGGCGTCGCCACGAAGGCGTTGCCGGTGGCCGTGAAGGACTTGTTGCCGTCGGCCGTGGTGAAGGAGATCGTGTCGTCGATAACCGGACCGCGGTCCTTGATGTTCTCGGCGTAGAACTGCTTCGCGGCTTCGATGGCGCCGGAGATATTGCTGCTGTCGAGCTGGAGCTCGCGCCCGCCCGCAAGCACCGCCGCGTCCATGGCGGCGATGGTCAGCTGCCGCGCGTGCAGCCAGCGGCCGATGTCGACGGCTGCGCCGACGAAGAGGCACAAGGAGACCGCCGAGAGCGCGAAGATGATCGCGACGTTGCCCGAGCTGTCCCTTCTGAAGCGGGAGAAGCCGCGTGTCACGGCCGCGACGAGGCGGCCTGCGCGGCTTTGGTCCGCTTGCGACCCATGCACGCCGCGTCGGCGCGACGCCACATGAATAGTCATTGATGCCTCCAGCTCTTCTTCCGTGGCCGGAGAATAGGTGGGGGCAATTGAAGAATTATGAAATATACAACTTTACGCATCTCAAGAAATGGTTGTTTTGATCCAATATGAAGTACGAATTATATCGATATTATCTATGTCTATATTTTCATCGCGTTGGCCATCGATGAGTAAACCGAACATGCGTGGCTACGATCACTTGCCGCCCCGCTAGTGCGGGTCCGTGTTCTCGCCAAAAGGCGCGGCCCAGAGGCGACATAAAGACTTGTTTATATCCTATTGCGATAAGCCTGCGACGCCGCTATACGGTGGCGCGAAGCGACCGCGCTTCGGCCGGCGCGAGCACCGATTTCATGGCTCTCCAAGCCCCAACGCTTCGGCTCGCCCAATTCCGAGCCCCAGCACAAAGGAACCTCCATGACCAGCAAGCACGATTACATCGTGAAGGATCTGAGCCTCGCCGAGTTCGGCCGCAAGGAGATCGACCTCGCCGAGACGGAAATGCCGGGCCTGATGGCGATCCGCGCCGAGTACGGCCCCAAGCAGCCCTTGAAGGGCGCGCGCATCGCCGGCTCGCTGCACATGACCATCCAGACCGCGGTGCTGATCGAGACGCTGAAGGCGCTCGGCGCCGACGTCCGCTGGGTGTCCTGCAACATCTTCTCGACCCAGGATCACGCCGCGGCCGCCATCGCCGCCGCCGGCACGCCCGTGTTCGCCTACAAGGGCGAGACGCTCATCGAATACTGGGACTACACCGCGCGCCTGTTCGACTGGCACGGCGGCGGCGTCCCCAACATGATCCTCGACGACGGCGGCGACGCCACCATGCTGGTCCACTACGGACTGCGCGCCGAGAACGGCGACACCGCCTTCCTCGACAAGCCGGGCTCCGAGGAGGAGGAGATCTTCTTCGCGCTCATCAAGCGCCTCTTGAAGGACAAGCCCACCGGCTGGTTCGCCCATGTCGCGACCTCGATCCGCGGCGTCTCGGAAGAGACCACGACGGGCGTGCACCGCCTCTACAAGCTCGCCGAGCAGAACAAGCTTCTGTTCCCGGCCATCAACGTCAACGACAGCGTCACCAAGTCGAAGTTCGACAATCTCTACGGCTGCCGTGAATCGCTGGTCGACGCCATCCGCCGCGGCACCGACGTGATGCTGGCCGGCAAGGTCGCGTTCGTCGCCGGCTTCGGCGACGTCGGCAAGGGCTCGGCCGCCTCGCTGCGTCAGGCCGGCGCCCGCGTCATCGTCTCCGAGATCGATCCGATCTGCGCGCTGCAGGCGTCGATGGAAGGCTACGAGGTCGCGACCATCGAGGACGCCTTCAGCCGCGCCGACATCTACGTCACCGCGACCGGCAACCGGGACATCATCACCGTCGAGCACATGCGCCAGATGAAGGATCGCGCCATCGTCTGCAACATCGGCCACTTCGACAACGAGATCCAGGTCGCGGGCCTCAAGAACTTCAAGTGGAACAACATCAAGCCGCAGGTCGACGAGATCGAGTTCCCGTCCGGCAAGCGCATCATCCTGCTGTCGGAAGGCCGCCTCGTGAACCTCGGCAACGCCATGGGCCATCCGATCTTCGTGATGTCGTCGTCGTTCTCGAACCAGACGCTGGCGCAGATCGATCTCTGGGCCAATCCGGGCAAGTACGAGAAGAAGGTCTACACGCTGCCCAAGGTGCTCGACGAGAAGGTCGCGGCGCTCCACCTGCCGAAGCTCGGCGTCAAGCTGACCAAGCTGCGCCCCGAGCAGGCCGACTACATCGGCGTGCCGCGTCGAGGGCCCCTACAAGGCGGACCACTACCGGTATTGATCTTGGGGCCCGAGCAGGGCCCCACAGGGCGCTTGCCCCTGAGATTTCGCGCCGCCTGGCCCGCCTGGAGGCCGGGGCACCTGCGTGCGCCGGAAAACTCCGAGCACATGCACAACCCGCCGTGCGCGGACCATTGTGCCTCCCCCGCACTGGCATGGGCCCGGGAAGCTCCTCATAATCGCCCATGATTCGCCGTACCCGCGGCGGGATAGCCCGTGCTTTCGCGCGGCGTGCCCGCTTGCCCGAACGGACCAGCCTTCGCCACCGGGACCGATGCAACTCCTCACGCTCGCATTCAGGAAGCAGAACACACGGGTCGAGCTCGTGATGTTGCTGCTTGGCGAGCCTCGCCTGCGTGTCGGTGCTGACGGCCGGCATCGCCGCAGGCACCTCGGGAGCGCCGGGCGGCACGGGCGCCGGCGTGTTGCTGCTCGGGCGCGCTCATCACCGGGACGGTTCTCGCCCTGCTTTATCTCCTGACGCAGTCGGTCGGCACGATCCGCAGCCAGGCCCGCATCGCCCAGGCTGCCAACAAGGATCTGACCGGCCGCCTCGCGACCGCCGAGGCTCTCATCAGGGCCGAGCCGCAGGTGCTCATGTACTGGGAGCATGGCAAGGGTCTCGCGGTCATCGCCAACACGCTGACCGGCGTTCCGGGCCTGCCCGGCAACCAGCCCGAGCTTGTCCGCTTCGGCTTCTGGCTCGACCAGAAATCGACGACCAAGCTCAAGCACGGCGCTCGACCACCTGTTCGCGGAAGGCCGCGCCTTCAACATGATCCTGAAGACGGCCGCCGGAGGCCACCTCGAGGCCGACGGCCGCGCCGCGGGCGGCCGCGCCGTGCTGCGCTTGAAGGATGTCGCCGGCTACAAGCGCGACCTCTCGGTCATTCTCGACCAGCACACGAGGTTCGCGCGCGATGTCCGCTCGAGCCGCGCGCTGCTCAATGCGCTGCCGCATCCGGCGTGGCTGCGCGACCAGGACGGACGCCTGAGCTGGGTCAACCAGGCCTACGTGAAGGCGGTCGACGCCGAGAGCGACGGCCGAGGTGCTGAAGGGCCAGATCGAGCTCCTCGAGTCGCGCCAGAGAAAGAGCGTGCAGCGCGCGCTTGAGCAAGGGGCAGTCTTTCACCGAGCGCCTGCCGCTCATCATCGGCGGCGAGAAGAAATCGCACGAGGTCATCGCTGCTGCCGTTGGGCGATGCGACTGCCGGCGCGGCGATCGACGTCGCCGCCCTCGAATCCGCGCGCGGCGCGCTCGACCGTCAGAGTGCCGCTTACGATCGCACGCTCGACAGGGTCGCGACGGCGGTCGCCATCTTCAGCCCGGAGCAGACCCTGACCTTCTTCAACGCCGCCTATCAGAAGCTCTGGCAGCTCGACGGCGACTGGCTTGCCTCCGGCCCGAGCGACGGCGCCGTGCTCGACCGGCTGCGCGAGCTAGGCCGGCTCCCGGAGGTGGTCAACTACCGCGAGTGGAAGGACAAGGTCCTCAAGTGCTACAAGGAGGGCACCGAGCAGGAGGACTGGTGGCACCTCCCCGACGGGCGCATCGTCCACGTCATGGCCGCGCAGCGCCCCGACGGCGGCGTGACGTATCTCTTCGCCGACGAGACCGAGCGGCTCGCGCTCGAGAGCCGCTACAACGCCCTGATCAGCGCCCAGAGCGAGACGCTCGACAGCTTGAAGGAAGGCGTCGCCGTGTTCGGCACGGACGGACGCCTGAGGCTGTTCAACTCGGCTTTCGCCGCCATCTGGAAGCTCTCGCGCCGCCAGCTCGCCGAGAACCCGCACATCGACGAGTTCATCCGCGACGCCCGCGTGCTCTACGACGATCCCGCCACCTGGGCGCAAATGGGGCGCACGGTGACCGCATTCTCCGAGCAGCGCGAGCCGCTCGAGGGCCAGATGGTGCGCCCCGACAGCAGCGTCATCGACTATGCGGCGACGCCGCTGCCCGACGGCGGCACGCTGCTCACCTTCGCCGACGTCACCTTCTCGAAGCGCTACGAGCGCGCCCTCGTCGAGCGCAACGAGGCCCTCGTCACCGCCGACCGGCTCAAGAACCAGTTCATCGGCCACGTGTCCTATGAGCTGCGAACGCCGCTCACCAACATCATCGGCTTCAGCGAGCTGCTCGGCAGCCCGCATATTGGCCTGCTTGTCGCCCAAGCAGCGCGAATACCTGGACGACATCCGCGCCTCCTCGAAAACGCTTCTCGCCATCATCGACGACATCCTCGACCTGGCGACGATCGACGCCGGCGGCCTCGAGCTCAAGCTCGCGGACGTCGACGTCCATGACGTCATCGACGCGGCGATCGCCGGCATCCGCGAGCCGGCCGGGCGGGCCCGCCTCACGCTCGACATCGCCGTCGCCGACGACGCCAAGAGCTTCGTCGCCGACGAGCAGCGCGTGCGCCAGGTCCTCTACAATCTCCTCTCCAACGCCGTGGGCTTCTCGCGGCCCGAAGGCACCATCCATCTCTCCTGCTGGCGCGAGGCGGGCGAGATGGTATTCTCGGTCGAGGACAAGGGGATCGGCATCCCGAAGGAGCAGCAGCGGCGGATTTTCGAGCGCTTCGAAAGCCGCAGCCACGGCTCGAAGCACCGCGGAGCTGGCCTCGGGCTCTCGATCGTGAAGAGCCTCGTCGAGCTGCACGGCGGGCACATGGCGCTCGACAGCGAGCCTGGCCGGGGCACGCGCATCACGGTACGCTTCCCGGAACGCGGTCTCGACCAGAAGTATGATGTCCCACAGTCAAGCGACGACCCGGTACGCATTGCCAAATCTTGAGGCGAGCGAAAGCGACATCCGCCGCTTGGCCGGGCTCATCGCCCTGAAGCTCGCGCGCGGCGACACCATTGCGCTCTCGGGCGACCTCGGCTCCGGCAAGACCACGTTCGCGCGTGCTCTCATCAGAGCACTCCTCGGCAACGAGGACGCCGAGGTGCCGAGCCCGACGTTCTCGCTCGTGCAGACCTACGACACGCCGCGCTTGGCCCTCGCACATCTCGATCTCTATCGCATCGCGAGCCAGGACGAGACCGCCGAGCTCGGCGCCGAAGAGGCGCTGGCCCAAGGGGCGATCATCGTCGAGTGGCCGGAGCGCGCGCCGGGGCTCTTGTCGAAGAACCGCCTCGAGATCCGCCTCAGCGAAGGCGCGTCTGAGGGCACGCGCCAGGTCGCCATGACGGGGCTCGGCACATGGGCCCGCCGCCTCGAGCGTGTCGGCGACATCGCGGCCTTTCTCGCCGCCAGCCCGCCCTGGGGCAAGGCCGAGGCCCGCTATCTCCAGGGCGACGCCTCGGCGCGCGCCTATGCCCGCCTCGCGACGCGCGACGTTCATGCCGTGCTCATGGATCAGGCGCGCCAGCCGGACGGGCCGCCGATCCGAGACGGCCTACCCTACAGCCGCATCGCGCACCTGGCCGAGGACGTGCGCCCGTTCGTGGCCGTTGAGGGCGCCCTGCGCGCGGCGGGCTTGAGCGTGCCCGAGATCTACGCCGCCGATCTCGACCGCGGGCTCATCGTGCTCGAGGATCTGGGCGACCGCGTCTTCGGCCGCGAGATTGAGGGCGGCGACGTCCCAGGCCGAGCTCTGGCGCGCGGCCACCGATGCGCTCGTCCGGCTCGCCAATATTCCGCTGCCTCGACGAGCTTCCGCTTCCCGGCGGTTCGCCGCCCTATCGCGTGCCGGCGCAGGATCGCGGCGTCCTCGAGATCGAGACCGAGCTCCTGCTCGACTGGTACTGGCCGGCGGTGAAGGGTGCGCCCGCGCCCGCGGAGGCTCGCGCCGAATTCCACGCCGCGTGGACGCCCGTCTTCGACCGCGTCCTTGCCATGCCGGAGCAATGGATCCTGCGCGACTTCCACTCGCCGAACCTGATGTGGCTCCCCGAGCGGATCGGCCTGGCGCGCGTCGGCATCATCGACTTCCAGGACGCGCTCCGCGGCCCCGCGGCCTACGACCTCGTCTCGCTGCTCGAGGATGCCCGCGTCGACGTCCCCGCCGATCTCGAGGACGCGCTCTTTGTTTACTATTGCGCCGCCCGCCGCGAGCAGGAGGAGGCCTTCGATCGCGACGCCTTCGCCTTCGCCTATGCGGCGCTCGGCGCACAGCGCAACACCAAGATCCTCGGCATCTTCGCCCGCCTGGCCAAGCGCGACGGCAAGCCCCTTTATCTGCGTCACATTCCCAGGCTATGGCGGTATCTGGCGCGCAACTTCACCCACCCCGATCTCGCCCCTTTGCGCGCATGGTACGATCGCCACTTCCCGCCCGAGAGCCGCGACCGCGCGCTTGAGATCTGATGCAGGCCACCCGAGAGCTTCGATGAGCACGCTGAACACGGCCATGGTGCTGGCGGCAGGCATGGGGAGCGCGCATGCGGCCCCTGACCGACACCATCCCGAAGCCACTGGTGCCGCTGCGCGGCCGTCCACTCATCGATCATGTCCTCGACCGCATCGCCGAGGCGGGCATCGCCAACGCCGTCGTCAACGTGCATCACCACGCCGACAAGCTCGAGGCCCACCTCGCCCGCCGCAAGCGCCCCAAGATCACCATCTCCGACGAGCGCGGCGTGCTCCTCGACACGGGCGGCGGTCTCATCAAGGCGCTGCCCAAGCTCGGGCCGGGCCCGTTCCTGATCCACAACTCGGACTCGGTCTGGATCGAGGGCATCGGCTCCAACCTCGCGCGCCTCATGGCCGCGTGGGATCCCGAGCCGCATGGACAGCCTGATGCTGCTCGCCATCGGCGCGACGAGCCTCGGCTACGAGGGCCATGGCGATTTCAACATGTCGCCCGACGGCCTGATCACGCGGCGCGCCGAGCATCGCCAGGCGCCGTTCGTTTTCACCGGCGTCTCGATCGCCCATCCGCGCCTTTTCGACGACGCGCCGCCGGGCCGCTTCTCGCTCAACCTGCTCTGGGACCGCGCCATCGAGCGCGGACGGCTCTACGGCGCTCGGCTCGACGGCATGTGGATGCACGTCGGCACGCCCGAGGCCCTCAAGGAAGCGGAAAAGTGGATCGAGCATGAGGACGCGGGCTGAGAGAGCCTGCTAAGCCTCGCCGGTTGCACGCATAAAGCGGCTTCACGATCCGGCCTCGAATCAATGGCCTATGGCTCGGCACTGATGGTCATGTTCAAGGGACCGACGCGGCCTTGAAGAGCAACGTCTACACCGTGCCGCCGGGGCGCCCGTTTCTGCGCTGCCTCGCGGCGGCGATCCTCGACGGCAACCTTCCGGTTGCCGGCGGCGAGGCGCGCGGGGCGCTCGACATTGCCGCCATCACGCTGCTGCTGCCGACGCGCCGCGCCACGCGCGCGCTACAGGATGCGTTCCTCGCCGCCTCCGGCGGACGCGCCATGCTGCTGCCGAAGATCATGCCGATCGCGGAAGGCCAGGAGGAGCTCTCGCTGCTCGCGGGCCTGGCGCTCGACGCCCACGGCGCCGGCGCACTGGATATCCCGCCCGCCATGAGCGAGCTCGAGCGGCGCCTCACGCTGACGCGGCTCATCCTGCGCTGGGCCGAGGCGATGCGCCATGCGAGCGAGGGGAGTGAGAGCAGCTTCGCGCCTCTCCCCGGGTCCGGCATGAGCACGCCCGCCCAGGCCGCGACGCTCGCCGCCGAGCTCGCCCGCCTGATGGACATGGTCGAGACCGAGGGCGTGAGCCTCGACGGTCTCGCCGCGCTTGTGCCCGAGACTTTCTCGGCGCACTGGCAGCAGACGCTCGACTTCCTGAAGATCGTGACCGAGGCCTGGCCCGCGCATCTCGCCGAAAGCAAGCTTGCTCTCGGCGGCCGGGCGCCGCAACGCCGTCATCCGCGCCGAGGCGCGCCGCCTGATCGGCCATGCCGCCCAAGGGGCCCGTCATCGTCGCCGGCGTCACCGGCTCGATTCCGGCGACCATCGAGCTGATGCGCGTCGTGGCCGCGCTTCCGAACGGCGCCATCGTGCTGCCCGCGCTCGATACGGCGCTCGACGACGCGAGCTGGGACGCGGTCGCACCCGATCATCCCGAGCATCCCCAGTTCGGGCTGAAGAAGCTGCTCGACGCGCTCGGCCTGAGGCGCCGCGACGTCGCAATCCTGCCCGGCGCGAACGAGAGCGCGCGCGCCGGCGCGCGCGCGAGGTTCGTCGCCGAGGCGATGCGCCCCTCGGGCACGACCGAGCGCTGGCAGGCCTTCGCCGCGGCCGCGCGCATGGACAAGGAGCGGAGCGCGCTCGAGGGCCTGAGCCTCGTCGAGGCGCCGACCGCCCAGGACGAGGCCGAGGTCGTCGTCGCTCATCCTGCGCCAGGCGGTCGAGACGCCGGGCCGGACAGCCGCGCTCGTCTCGCCCGACCGCCTGCTCGCGCGCCGCGTCGCCGTCCGCCTCGAAGCCTGGGGCATCAAGGTCGACGACTCGGCCGGCCGCCCGTTCGCCAAGACGGTGCCCGGTGCGTTCCTCAATCTCATCCTCGAGGCCGTCGCCAAGAGCTTCGCGCCGGCCGAGCTGATGGCGCTGTCTGAAGCACCCGCTGACCCGCCTCGGGCTCGATCCGTTCGCCGTGCGGCGTGCCGCGCGCGCGCTCGAGATCGCGGCCTTCCGCACGCCCTACCTCGGCGAAGGCCTCGACGGCGTCGATGCGGCGCTCGAGCGCGCCGCGCAGGAGTACCGACAGCAGGAGCGCCGCCAGCGCGCCGTGCGCCGCCTCTGGCCCGAGGACTGGCAAGGCGCACGCGATCTCGTTGGCGCGGCTCAGGCAAGCCGTCGCGCCGCTCGACGACGCCTATCGCAAGGGCGGCCCGCGCTCCTTGCGCGAATTCGCCAAGGCTCACGTCGCCGTCGCCGAGGCGACGGCCGAGGTGCCCGCCGCATCCGAAGAGGAGCGGCGCTCGCCGCTGTGGGAAGGCGAAGCGGGCGCCGCCGCCGCGAGCTTCTTCGCGAGCTTGATCGACGAGCGCCTGCCCGGCCTCGACATCGCGCCAGACGACTACGCCGATCTCTACCGCAGCCTGATTGCCGGCGAGACCGTGCGCCCGCGCGTGCCCGTCCATCCGCGCGTCTTCATCTGGGGTCCGTTCGAGGCGCGCCTGCAGCAGACCGACGTCGTCATCCTGGGCTCCTTGAACGACGGCACGTGGCCCGAGTCCGCCGATCCCGGCCCCTGGCTCAACCGGCCCATGCGGAAGACGCTCGGACTGCCGTCGCCCGAGGAGAGGATCGGCCAGTCTGCCCACGATTTCGCGACGCTGCTCGCATCTCCCGAGGTGATCCTGACGCGCGCCGAGAAGATGGACGGCGTGCCGACCGTGCCCTCGCGCTGGCTCTTGCGGCTCAAGGCGCTGCTCGCCGGCATGGGCGCCGCCGACGCGCTCGTGCCCGAGACGCCCTGGCTCGATTTGGCGCGCCGGCGCGACAGTGCATCGCCGGCCGCCGCGCCTCGAGGTGCCCGCGCCCCGCCCGCCGCTCGCGCTTCGTCCGCGCAAGCTCTCCGTCTCGCGCATCGAGACCTGGCTCGCCAACCCTTATGCGATCTTCGCCGGCGAGATCCTCGGCCTCGAGCCGCTGGACCCGCTCGGTCAGGAGCCGGGCCCCTCGCTGCGCGGCAGCATCATCCACGCCGCCCTCTCGCAGTTCGCCAAGGCTTATCCGAAGGACCTGCCCGCCGATCCGAAGGCCGAGCTCCTGCGGCTCGCGCGCGAGACATTGCAGCTCTACGCCGCGCATCCGCGCATCGCCGCCTTCTGGGTGCCGCGCTTCGAGCGCTTCGCGGCCTGGTTCGCCGAGACCGAGCCTGCCCGCCGCAACGGAGTTGCGGACGTCGTCGCCGAGACGCCGGGCTCGCTTGTTATCGACGCGCCCGCGGGTCCCTTCACGCTGACCGCGCGCGCCGATCGCATCGACGTGACAAGCAACGCGCTCGTCATCACCGACTACAAGACCGGTGCGCCGCCGAACGACGCCAAGGTCAATGCCTTCGTCGCCCCGCAGCTGCCGCTCGAAGCCGCGATCGCGCTTGCGAGCACGGATCAAGCCGGCTTCGACAACGTGCCCCGGCTCGCCGTGGCGGCCTTGCGCTACATCCGCGCCTCGGGCGGCGAGCCGCCCGGCGACGAGCACGACGTCAGGACCGCCGATGTCGCCAAGCTCGCGCAATCGGCGCTCGAAGGCTTATCGCGCCACATCGCGCGCTTTGACGATCCGGCGACGCCCTACCGGCCGCTGCGCCGCGCGCGCTTCTCCTATGACTACGACGTCTACGCGCATCTCGCGCGCGTCGCCGAGTGGTCGTCCGGCACCGGCAACGGCGAGGACGCATAGCCATGACGGTGCAATCCATCGAAGCCGAGCTCAAGCGCACCGCGCGTTACCAGGCCGAGGCGTCCGATCCCGCGGCCTCAGTCTGGGTCAGCGCCAACGCCGGCACCGGCAAGACGCACGTGCTGGCGACGCGCGTCTTGCGCCTCATGCTGGCCGGCACACCGCCCGAGCGCATCCTGTGCCTCACCTACACCAAGGCCGCCGCCGCCGAGATGTCGAAGCGCGTCTTCGACGAGCTGGCCAAGTGGGTGATGGCTCCCGACAAGGAGCTTGCGGCGACGCTCGAAAGTCTGACCGGTCATAAGCCGTCGCCGGAAGTGACGGCGCGCGCCCGCACGCTCTTCACCGCCGCGACCGAGACGCCGGGCGGCCTCAAGGTGCAGACCATCCACGCCTTCGCCGAGCGTCTGTTGCAGCGCTTTCCGCTCGAGGCGGGTGTCACGCCGGGCTTCGCCATTCTCGACGACGAGATGGCGCGCACGCTGCGCCGCGAGGCGATCGATGCCGTGCTCGGAATTGCCGCCCGCGACAGGAAAGAGCGAGCTGGGGAAGGCGCTCGAAGCGGCCATCGCCTACGCGGCCGACGACCGCTTCGACGATATCCTCGCCGATGCCCTCAACTACCGAAGCTGGCTCGACGCCGCCGCGCGCTACGAGACCGAGACGCACGAGGGATTGCATGCGGTCGAAGTCCTCTACAAGCGCCACTTCGGCGTGCGCGAGGGCGCAACGCGCGAGTCGATCGCGGATGAAATCGCAAGGCCTCTTGAGCGACCGCGAGCTCGCGCGCATTCGCGATGTGCTGGCCGGCGGCTCGACGAACGACAAGAAGCTGGCCGACTGCGTCGACGCTGCGCGGCGCGCTACGACTCCCGGCGTTCGCGCCGAGGAGCTTTCCGGCGTCTTCCTGAAGAGCGACGGCGAGCCGCGCGCGAAATTCCTCACCAATGCGCTCAAGGCCGAGCATCCCGATATCGAGCCGCTGCTCGAGCGCGCGCAATCCCGCTTCGTGCGCGCTCTGGGCCGAGTTGAAGGGCGCCGACTGCGTGCAGGCGACGATGGCGCTGACCCGCCTCGCCGAGGCCGTCATGCAGCGCTACACGGACGCCAAGGTCCGCCGCGCCGCGCTCGATTTCGCCGACCTCATCGAGAAGACGCGCGTCGTCCTCGCCACGGCGGCGTCCGCGGAATGGGTGCTCTACAAGCTCGACAACGGCCTCGATCACATCCTGGTCGACGAGAGCCAGGACACGAGCCCCGACCAGTGGGACGTCGTCGCCGCGCTCGCCGGAGAGTTCTTCTCCGGCTCCGGCGCGCGCGAGGAGCCGCGCACGGTCTTCGCCGTCGGCGACGAGAAGCAGTCGATCTACTCCTTCCAGGGCGCCGCACCCGAGATGTTCGCCAAGATGGGCGAGCGCTTCGCGGCCATGACGGAGGCCGCAGGCGCCGCGTGGTGCCGCATACCCTTGAACGTGTCGTTCCGCACCGTCGAGCCGGTGCTGCGCGCCGTCGATCTCGTCTTCGCCGATCCCGCTCGCACGCCCGGCGTCGAGAGCGCCCCGCACATCGCCAAGCGCGCGGGCCATGCAGGCCTCGTCGAGATCTGGCCCACCGAGACGCACGAGGAGATCGCCCCTGCCGATGCGTGGTCGCCGCTCGAGGACGAGACCGCCGCGGCTCCCGTCGTCCGGCTGGCGAACCGCATCGCCGACACGATCAAAGGATGGATGACGGCAAAGAGCAGCTCGCCTCCGAGAACCGCCCCATCGAGCCGGGCGACATCCTGATTCTGGTGAGAAAGCGCCAGCCGTTCGCCGGCCCCATGGTCGCGGCGCTTGAAGGCGCGCGGCATTCCCGTGGCCGGCGCCGACCGCATTCGCCTCTCCGAGCAGATCGGCGTCGAGGATCTGGTCTCGCTCGGCGACTTCCTGACGCTGCCCGAGGACGACCTCGCGCTCGCCGAGGTCCTGAAAAGCCCGCTCTTCAATCTCGACGACGACGATCTCCTGGCGCTCGCCAACGGCCGCAAGGGCACGCTCTGGAAGGCGCTCCTCGACAACGCGGGCGCAAAGCCGCGCTACGCCGAGGCCGCCGCAACCTTGAAGCGCTGGCGCAAGGCGGCCGACTTCACCCCGCCCTACGAGTTCTTCGCCGCCCTCCTCGACCGCGACGGCGTGCGCAAGAAGCTCCTCTCGCGACTCGGGCCCGATGCCGCCGACCCGCTCGACGAGTTCTTGAACCTCGCGCTGACCTACGACGACAACGCGCCGCCCTCGCTCACGGGCTTTCTCGCCGCCATGCGCGCGGGCACGCGCGAGATCAAGCGCGACATGGAGCACGGCCGCAACGAGGTGCGCGTCATGACGGTGCACGGCGCCAAGGGTCTCGAGGCGCCGATCGTATTCCTGCCCGACACCTGCAGCGCCGGCTCCGCCGCGCGCCAGGCCGGCCGGCCCATGAAGCTCGCGCGCCTCGAACGTCCCTCAGCCATGCCCGATCCCGTTCGTCTGGCCGGTGAAGGGCACAAGCAGGCTCGCGGCGATCAGCGCCGCCAAATCGGCGCTGGACGAAGAGGAGCGCAAGGAACGCAACCGCCTTCTCTACGTCGCCATGACGCGCGCCCGCGACCGCCTCTACGTCGCCGGCTTCGAGGGCAAGAAGGGCCGCGACCGCGACTGCTGGTACGAGCTGATCTCGCAGGGCCTCGAAGGCGCTCTCGAGCGCGCCGAGCGTCCCGACGGGCTTCAGGTGCGGCGTCTTTCCGCTGCGCAGACTGCCGAGCACGAGAAGCCGCGCCGCGAGCGCGCCGCCGATCGCGCTGCCGCCGAGACGCCCGCTTGGATGCATGCGCCGGCCCCGCGCGAGCGCGAGCTGACGATGCCGCTCGCGCCCTCGCGCTTGGCACCCTACGAGACCGACGACACCGGCGAGCCATCACCTGCGCCGCGCCCGCCGAGCGAGATCGCCGAGCCGGCGGCTCCCTCGCCGGCCGCAGTCGCAGGCGACAGCCGTTTCCTGCGCGGCACGCTGACCCACGCCCTCCTCGAGCATCTGCCGCTCCTTGATCCCAAGACGTGGCCCAAGGCCGCGAAGGCCTTCGTCGCCGAGCGCGGCGCGGCGCTCCCCGCGCGCCATCGCGCGAGCATCGTCACTGAGACGCTGGCCATTCTCAACGACGCGACCTTCGCGCCGCTGTTTGGCGCCGCGAGCCGCGCCGAGGTTCCGATCGCGGCCGTGATTCCAAGGCCCCACGGTGTCGGCCCGGCGCTGCGATTGACCGGCCAGATCGACCGCCTCGCGGAGCACGGACGACGCGGTGCTGATCGTCGACTACAAGACGAATCGGTTTGCCCCGCGCGAGCTCGCCAACGTCGCCCCCGTCTACTTGTATCAGCTTGCTGCCTATCGCCTTGCGGTAGCAGAGATTTTCAAGGGCAAGCCGGTGCGCGCCGCCCTTCTTTGGACCGACGGGCCGCGGATCATGGAGATCCCCGCCGCTACGCTCGACAGTTATGCAACTCGGCTATGGGACCTCGATCCGGCCAGCCTTGACGGTTGAGGGGGGGCTACCTACTTTCCTGATCCGCCGAGACGCTGCCTTCGCAAGGAAGGCCGAAAGGAGAGGATTCCATGGCCACGCCGACCGTTTCCGATACCACCTTCGACCAGGAGGTGTTGAAGTCCGCTGAGCCGGTGCTCGTCGACTTCTTCGCCGAGTGGTGCGGTCCGTGTAAGGCCATGGCCCCCGCGCTCGAGCAGGTTGCGGCTGAGACTGAAGGGCAAGGTCAAGGTCGTGAAGCTCGACGTCGACCAGAACCCCGGCATCACCGCCAAGTATTCGATCCGCGCCATGCCCACGCTCATGGTGTTCAAGGGCGGCGAGGTCGCGGGCCAGCATATTGGCGCCCTCGTGCAGAAGAAGAAGCTCGAGGACTGGCTGAACGGCACGCTGGTGGCGTAGCGCTAGGGCGCCTCGCTTCGACCCAGAGACTTCGAGAGCCTCGCAGTCCCGCTGCGAGGCTCTTCGCACTTCTGCATCTGGTTGGGACTTCCGATGCGCGTTCACGGCGAGACGGCGACGGACAGGATGGGATCAGACCTGCACGTATGCAGATCAAGGCGACGGGCCAAGAGCACAAATCTTTTGGCATTCGGAAAGGCAACATGGCCGACGGTCACACCAGGACTGAAATGAGCCGCAAAAGACGGCCGGTACCGATTGCCAACATACGAGGACTTGATAGTTTCTCGATGTTATCTCCGCGGGCTTCATTCGGCTCTCATGAAGCCCTTGGAATGGGGGAATTTCGCGCGATGCCGCCTCCGTCAATCTATCGCGTCGACGCGGTCCGGGACCTGCCCTTTGCAGAGGAGTTCCGCCGTAAGCCCGTCGGGCACCATAGCCCGGGCCTTCAGCGCATCTTGCACGTGTTTCGGGGTGAGCCTCTCAAGGACAAGTATGTCCTCATCTGCACCAAGCCGCACAAGGAATGGCAGCTCGCCAGGCTGAGTGGCGAGCGGGGCAAGCCGCCCACGCTGATCGACAAGCACTACACGTGTCTCAAGGAAGCTGAGTGGGACGTCTTCCAGCGTCGCTGGAAGGACTTCACGGGCCAGGAGCTCGTGCTTCCGCCGGCATCCGGAGCATGAGCCGATGCTGAAGATCACGGGCTATAGCGATCGGCTCTACTGCCGCCCGGGCGACACCGTGAATTTCATGGTGAGCTGCGAAGTCCCGATGACGTACCAGGTCGACTTCGTTCGCATTGTTTGCGGCGACGACAATCCCGAAGGTCCGGGCATCAAGGAGCCGGTGTTGCTGACCGGCGCGGAAGGCCAATTTCAAGGCCGCAAGCAAGATATTCACGCCGGGTCCTACGTCACCGTTGCCGACGCGCGGCCGTTGCGCGAATTCGAAAGCTTCACGGTCCAGGCTTTCATCTGGCCGACCACGCCTGCCAAGGGCAAGCAAGCGATCATTTCCAAGTGGTCCGCAGAGCGCAATTCCGGCTTGGCACTCGTCCTCGACGAAACCGGGAGCATCGCCCTGCAGACTGGCGATGGCAGCGGCGCCGTCGATACGATTTCCATCGGTCGCCCCGTGGAGTTGCGCCGATGGTATCGCGTCGGCGCGAGCTTCGATGCCGCGACCGGCGTCGTGCGCGTGTTCCAGCATCCTCTCGATCCGCTTCCATCCAATGCCGATGGCGGGATGGCGGAGCGCAAGGCCAAGGTCCTGCCGGCCAAGAACACCGCCGCCCTCGTTTTTGCCGCCATGGGCGGGACGACGAAGTCGGGACTAGACTTCTACTACAACGGCAAGATCGACAGTCCGCGCCTCGCCTCGCGTGCTCTGAGCGAGGCCGAATGCGAGGCAATCTCGGGCGAGACCCCGAAGCGGCTCGCGATCGACATCGTCGGCGACTGGGATTTCTCCGCCAAGATGGACTCGCAAACGGCGGTCGACCGCTCCCCCAATCGCCTTCACGGCAAAGTCGTCAATTTCCCGGCGCGTGCCATGACCGGTTGGAACTGGACCGGCGAGCAAATGAATTACAACGAGGATCCTAAGCAGTGGGGCGCCATCCATTTCCATGACGACGACGTCTACGACGCGGGCTGGCAGCCCGACTTCAAGCTGACCGTGCCGCCGGGCATAAAGAGCGGCATCTACGCCGCGCGGCTGCGCTCCGGCGGCGACGAGGAATACATCCCCTTCACGGTGGGCCCCGAGCCGGGCAAGGAGAGCAAGATGGCTCTCCTGCTGCCGACGGCGAGCTACATGGCCTATGGCAACGATCGTCTCGGCATGGACGGCGGCGGCGCGGAGCTCTTGAACAACATCCTCAACGTGATCTCGCCTCACGAGCTGTTCCTGAACGATCACGTCGAATACGGGGGCTCCCTCTACGACGCGCATTCGGACGGCAGCGGCATCTGCTATTCCTCGCGCCTACGTCCCCTGGTCAATATGAGGCCGAAGCGGCAAGGCACGCTCGGCGGCTTCGGGCAATCGAAACTGTGGCAGTTTGCAGCCGACACGCACATCACCGATTGGCTCGAGGCGCAGGGGCACTCCTACGATGTGCTGACCGACGAGGAGCTGCACGATCGCGGATATCAGCTTCTTGCACCCTACAAGGTGCTTATCACTGGGAGCCACCCCGAGTACTGGTCGACCGAAATGTGGGATGCTTTCGATGTCTACCGCCAGCGCGGCGGGCGGATCATGTATCTCGGCGGCGACGGCTGGTATTGGCGTATCGCTTACCACCCGCAATGCCCGGGCATCATCGAGCTGCGTCGCTCCGAGAGCGGCGTTCGCGCATGGCCCGCCGCTCCCGGCGAGTACTATCAGAACTTCGATCGCCGCCAGGGCGGGCTCTGGTCGCGTCTGGGGCGTCCGCCCCAAGCGCTCGTTGGCGTCGGTTTCGCCGCCCAGGGCTTCGATATCTCAAGCTATTACCGGCGGCTTCCGGATAGCTACAAGCCCGAGGTCCAATTCATCTTTGATGGCGTCGGCGACGAGCGGATCGGCGATTTCGGCGTGATCGGTGGCGGTGCCGCCGGTCTTGAGCTCGACCGCTCCGGACCCGAGCTCGGCACCCCGCCCAACGCCTTCATCCTCGCCCGCTCGGAGAACCACACCAACACGTATCTGATCGTGCCCGAGGAGTTTCTCGAGACAGCGCCGGGCCTCGGAGCCGAGGAAAGCCCGCTGGCGCGCGCTGACATCGTCTTTTTCACGATGCCGAATAACGGCGCCGTCTTTTCCGTCGGCTCCATCTCGTGGGCCGGCAGCCTCTCGCACAACAACTATGACAACAACGTGTCGCGAGTTACCGGCAACGTGCTGCGACGCTTCCTGGACCCCGCCCCGTTCACAATTTGATAGGCGAGGCCGCGCCCGGCTGGCCTCAGCCGCAGGCCCGCCGCCGCGCCGTGCAGGTCGTCGTGATCGAGTCGTCCTTGCACTTCATCGTGACCGGACCGGCCGCCGTCATGTTGTGGGCGGCAATCGCGTTCTTGAGGGCGGCTTCCGCCATGAACTCGGCAATGCCCCGCGTCGGCATTTCGGCAAGCCCGCCGATCGTGCGGCAGCTCTTTGCCTCGGCGCCCGCGGCGCCTGCGATGACTGCAATCGCGACTACCAGAGAGTAAGTCAGCTCTTTCTTGATCATCACAAGTCTCCCGCTCCGTTATTGACAGGAGCGGAATTTACGCCCGCGGAACGCACGGCAAAATGTCAGATCCACTGTCATAACAGCGTCCAGCGCCGATTGAGCGGCGACCGTGGCGCGCGGAGCACGTGGCGTGCGATGTTCAGGATAAGAACGCTGACCTACGCCTTCGTCTTAAAGACCAGCCGGCTGCGGATCACGTAAAGGGCGACGAAGCAGACCAGCACGGCGATCGTCTTGGACAGCAGCGGACTGAGGTGCAGGAAGTGCACCGAAAGTCCCGTGATAGTCGCCGTCAGCACGAGGCCGAAAATACCGGTCGCCAGGAATTCCGCCATCAGGCGATTGGCGCTCTTGTGGGAGAGATGGGCAAGAAAAACGTATCTCTTCGAAAGCTCGTAGTTGATGGTCAAGGCGCACCCGTAGCCGATGATGCTTGCGATCGTCGGAGCGCCAAAGAAATGAGTGAGCGAAAGGAAAATCGCATAGTCGAGCGTGACGGTGACCAGATTGACGCCCGTATAGCGCAGGAGGCGGCGGACGCTCTGAAAGAGACCGGATTGGGTATTGGCCGAGGTTACAGGAATGTCATAGACGCTGTTTGCGACAGCCGCCGAAGTCTGCTCGATCGCGCTCATGTGTCCTGCCTCGGTCGGATTTCGTTAACGGGACGGATTTTGCTCGTCGCTGCACCGGCAGCGACCGGCCCATCTGCACCGAGACCGAAGCGTCGCGCTGTTCTTTGAGGAACATGTATTGAGGAGTTCTGGCCACCTGCCGCATTGCCGCAGGTCTCATTTGTAAGAATTTCCGATTTGTAAGAATTAGCCGCGGCAGGGCCTTGCGGACGCCCAGGTATCGTCGGCTTTGCAGGCCCTCATTATCGATGCTAGGTGAGCGCCAAGCGCCGACCGTGTGGCGCGGGAAATAGGACGAAATATCGTGGAAGCCTCCGTGACCGAGAAGACGATGATCACCGTGCCGGCGGAGTGGGCGCCGCAGAAGGCCATCTGGACGGCATGGCCTGCCGATGCGGACGAATGGAACGGTGATCTCGAGGCACCGCGTCGCGACGTGGCGGCGCTCGTGCGCGCGCTCGCTGAAGGCAACGGGCGAGAGCGCAACAAGGTCCGGCTTCTGGTGAACGGCGCCGAGGCCGAGGCTTCGGCACGCGCGGCCGTGGGCCAAGCCGCCGAGCTCGTTCCCGCGCGCTACGGCGATATCTGGCTGCGCGACACGGGACCGATCTTTGCGCGTGACGCCCGACGGCCTCGCCGCTCTTCGCTTCACGACCAACAGCTGGGGCGGCAAATACGATCTTCCCGACGACGCGACGGTCGGCGACGACATCGCGCGCCTTGCCGGAGAAGCCCATCCGCCGCTTCGACTTCGTGCTCGAAGGCGGCGCCGTCGATCATGACGGCGAGGGCACGATTCTGACGACGCGCCAGACGCTGCTCAATCCCAACCGCAACGGCTGGACCAAGGAGGTCGCCGAAGCCGCACTTCGCCAGGCGTTCGGCGCGCGCAAGGTCATCTGGATCGACGAAGGCCTGAAGAACGACCACACCGACGGGCACATCGACAATATCGCCCGCTTCGTGGCCCCGGGCCGCGTCGTCTGCCAGGCGCCCGCCGAGCGCCGATGATCCGAACGCGGCAACGCTCGATGCCATCGCCGCGCACGCTCGAGCGCGCAACCGATGCCGCGGGCCGCAAGCTCGATGTCGTCCGCATCCCCGGCGTCGGCCTCTATCGCAATGCGCTCGGCGAAATTTCGCCCGCATCGCACATGAACTTCATCATCGCCAACGGCGTCGTCGTCGTGCCCGTCTACGGCACCGCCACAGAGGCCGCGGCCCTCGATGCGCTGCAGGCGGTGTTCCCCGACCGCAAGGTCGTCGGCGTCCCCTCGCGCGGGCTCTTGGGCTGCGGCATGGCCGGCGGCGGCTCCTTCCACTGCATCACCCAGCAGGAACCCCTGTAATGTCGAATCGCACTCTCACCGTCGCGGCCATCCAGACGAGCTATGGCAACGACATCGGCGCCAACATCGCCAAGACCGAGGCGTTCGTCCGCGAGGCGGCGAAGCGCGGCGCCGAGGTCGTGCTGCCGTCGGAGCTGTTCCAGGGCATCTATTTCTGCACCAAGCAGAACCCGAAGTGGTTCGAGACCGCGTTCCCCGCGACCGAGCACCCGTGCGTGCTCGCGCTGAAGAAGCTCGCTCGTGAGCTGGGCGTCGTCATCCCGATCTCGTTCTTCGAGAAGGACGGCCCGCGCTACTACAACAGCGTCGCCATCGCCGATGCGAGCGGCGACATCCTCGGCGTCTATCGCAAGAGCCACATTCCCGACGGTCCCGGCTATCAGGAGAAATACTACTTCCGCCCCGGCGACACGGGCTTCAAGACCTGGAAGACGCACGCCGGCAGCATCGGCGTCGGCATCTGCTGGGACCAGTGGTACCCGGAGGCCGCGCGCGCCATGGTGCTGCAGGGCGCGGACATCCTGTTCTACCCGACCGCCATCGGCTCGGAGCCCTATGACACGGCGCTCGACACGCACAAGCAGTGGCAGCGGGCCATGCAGGGCCACGCCGTCTCGAACGCCGTGCCCGTCGTTGCCGCGAACCGCATCGGCCTCGAGGACAACGACGGCGCGAAGCAGAAGTTCTACGGCCACTCTTTCATCGCCGACCATCGCGGCGAGCTGGTCGAGAGCTTCGGCGAGAAGGACGAGGGCGTGCTCGTGCACACCTTCGATCTGACCGAGATCGAGAGCTACCGCGCCGACTGGGGCTTCTTCCGCGACCGGCGCACGGATCTCTACGCCAAGAGCATCATCTGATTGAGCCGCCGCGCAAAGTCGCAGCCAGAATCCGTCCGAGGGAGTAGATCGTGACAAGTGAGAACCACGCCTCGACGCTCGACGCCGCACGCCGCGCGATTCTCGGCGTTGAGCGAACAAGCGGACCCATGCTCGATCTGATCCTCGGGGCGGCAATGCTTTGCCTGCTGGCGCTTGGCTCGGCATCGGGCGCCGCCGCGGATGAGGCGGAGGCCGCGCAGAGGTCTCCCGTTGCCATCAAGATCTTCCTGAGCTCGCGCACGGACGTCTGCTACGACTCGGGCGACGTCGCAGCGATCAAGCGGCTCGCGAAGCTCGAGCAGGAGACGATCAACGACCAAGGCGGGATCGGCGGGCGCAGGCTCGATCTCCAGTTCCTCGACGACGTCCGCGACGTCACGCGGACCGTCGCCAACGTGCGCTCGGCGATCTCCGACCCCGAGACGATAGCCATGATCGGTCTCGGCAACGCGGAGCGGGCCAAGAAGGTGTTCGAGGAGCTCGGCCCCGAGATCAAGGCGAGCGGCATTCCGTTCCTCTCCAGCATCATGATCAACAGCATCTATGCGGACTACCCGAACGTCTTCACGACGCGCCCCTCGCAGGACGACGAGCGGTTGCCGGTGCTGATCCAGTTCATCAAGCAGATCGGGGCCATCCGCCCCGCGTTCGTCGGCATCAAGGACGCCATATTCAGCGATCTGCTCGCCGATGGTCTGAAGCACGGTTTGGACGGCAATACGCCGCTGGTTCTGGATCATCGGCTCGTCCTCAAGGACGACAAGCTCGATGCGGCCGACATCGCGGCCGCGGTCGCCGAATTGAAGCTGAAAGGCCCGGATATTGCTTTCTTTTCCATCGGCAGCAATCGCAACGTAGCCATCATCAAGGAGATGATGGCGGCCAAGATCACGCCGCCTCTGTTCATTTCCGGCCGCATCGACGACCTGCCGCCACGAGATCGCCGACGCCTATCCGAGCGACATCTACCAGATCGCCTGGGACCGTCTTCCCGACGTCTACAATGACCGGCTGCGCCAGCGTATCTCGCGCTCCGACCCTGGGAAGTGGATATTCGAGGGGCGCAAGATCCCGGAGGCTCCCGGCTGGCAGACGGGAGAATGCAAGCCGCGCGACAGCGATCTCGATCCCGATCCGCTGTCGGACGACAACCTCCGGGCCATCGGTAATGGATCGCAGGCGGCCGACATGGTCCGCCTCGTCGCCGCCGCAGCACGCACGACCGCCCCGCCGACCGGTATCGCCAAGCTGCGCGCCGAGGTGCTCGACGAGCTCAAGACCACGTATGTGACGGGGCGCGGCACGTTTCCCGGCAGCTTCGACAATTGGTCCTTCCGTCCGGCTACACGTGCTGCCGCGCGCGTCCCGTTCATCGTCCAGCTCGCGCATGGCCGCGGACGCACGCAGCTCGCACCCGTCCAGTTCGTCCGCCTCAAGAACGAGGTCCTGCGCCCGGTCAGCACGCTCTATCTCGACATCGACCTGCTGCGCGCCTTCCGCATCGACGACAACGAGAAATCGTTCTTTGCCGAGTTCAATCTCGCCATGCACGACGACGGAAAGGGCAACTCGATCGATGCCATCGAGTTCTCCAACGCCTTCCTCAATCCGGAAACCAATGATCGCCAGCTCACGATCCGCCTCTTGAACGACGGCGGCAAGAGCGACGCCTATCCCGACGACATGAAGATCTATCAGGTGTCGGGCCGGTTCATGTTCGACCCGCGGCTTGCGAGCTATCCCTTCGACACCCAGCGGTTCTCGATCGACATCCGCCCCAAGCGCGGCGATGCGCCATTCATCATCCAGCCACCGCCGCAGTCGCTGCGTGACCGCGCCATCATCACCGACGGCTGGGAGCCCAAGGAGCAGTACGTCGGCTACGACGAGGACTTCGTCGCGACCATAGACGCCAAGAGCCACGATCAGAGCGTGGTTCCCTTCTACAAGGCGAGCTTCGTGTGGCTGATGACGCGGCAGACAACCGACTATTATCTCCGCGTCGTCGTACCGCTGGCGTTCATCGTCATCGTCGCCTATCTGTCGATCTTCATCCCGCGCACGAATTTCGAGGCGATCGTCACCATCCAGGTCACGGCTCTCCTTTCGGCGGTCGCGCTCTATCTCGCGCTACCCAAGATCGACGCCGATACGACGACGCTGTCGGACCGTATATTCCTGTTCACGTACATGGCTGTGAGCGTCATGATCGCCATCTCCATCATGCGCATCAACCGGCACATCGCAGCCCGCAAATGGCTGCGCAATCTCCTTCTCAACATCCATGTGGTCGCTATCCCGCTCATGGGCCTGCTGATGGCGATCTACGTCCATCGCGCAAGCCTCACCGGCGAGTGAGATCTCGGGACGGGCCCTAGAACAGAGCCAAGCAAAGCCCTGGCGACGCATCCACGGCATCCTGGACCTGTTTGTATTTGCCGCCAGAGAGGGTGTCCGTCAGGTTATCGTACATGTATGTGCCGCCGCCCTTGGCACCCTCGTATTTGCCCTGCCATCGGTACGTCGTCCACGTGTACGCCTTGAGGTGCGAGCCTTCCTCCCAGGTATAGGTTTTCTTGGCCCCGCCTTGATAGGTGTCAGTGCAGGTTCCGCTGGCCTTCCAACTCTTGTCGGGCATGTACTCGTATTTTCCGACGCACTCCTCCGTGGCCTTCGGCGCGGCGGGATCGTCGGGAATGAGGACGCATCGACTGACAAAGTCGACCAGCTTGTGTCCCTTTTCCGGCTTCCTTCTCGTCCCACTTGTCGGTCACGCAGGCGAAGGCGCCCACTTCGGGGATGGTCTGTCCGGCGCTTGCCGCGCCATTTCCAAGAATGAATAGTGCTGCGGGAACGGCAACAAATAGCTGCTTGAGAGACATGGCTTCTTCCACCATTCCAGGCCGATCGGTCTGGTTATCGGGGGTCAGCCGTTGGCGAATGCTGCTCGTAGGCCGGTACGTTCGGACTTTCCGTTCTGCAATTAATGAAACGCCTAATGAAAAGTTCGGTGGGTTTCGCTGACCTTTTGATGACGGCCTCAGGGATCAGGCGCCGACGGCATGAGCTCGCGACACGTCGCAATTGACGGCGGTTTCGAGCCCATATTTAAATTGCGCACACTGATCGATTTTTGGCAACTGTTCACGGGCGCGAAACCGCCGCCGTCTCGCCTTCCCAGTCTCAGCCAGCTTAACCATGATAGAGTCTGGCTGACGAACTGCAGCGAATTTTCAATTCGCCCGCGGCTCAACGCCTTCATGCAGCGGGCAGGGGTGGAGACGTCATCGCGTCGGGTTGCAAGCCCTGAGATTCTCGACGCCTTCGGCGACCGCGCGGGCGACGCGAGCGGCCGCTTCATCGACAAGCTGTGATCGGGCGTCGCCGAGCCGGTCGATGCTTGCCTGCAGGCCACCCAGTCTCTCGGTAAGCCGTTCAATCTCCGGGGCCTGCCCGAATGTTCCTTCGGCCTTGGCCTGCTTGAGTGTTTGCGCCAGCGCGCGGACGTCTTCACGGACACTCTGCAAGCGGGAGCGGACTTGTTGCGGCTCGACATCAATCCGGGAAAGCACAGCGTCCGTCATCGTCGAGGCGACATCTCCGGCAAGATGCGTGACCCTTGACGTCGCGACGAGGGCAAGGATGGCCGCGACGATGACCAGGATGGCGGTGCCGTTGATCAACGCCATCAGCAGCTGGCCCGGCAGCCTCCGCAACCGTAGCAAGAGCTCGTTACCATCTGGTCCTGGCAAGGAAGGCCTCCTGTCCGCTGGCGCAATGCGAGCGCGCTCGTCCGGCGCCGCTGCCGCACTTGGACCTGAGACCACCGAGCGACCAGACCCGGTCGCTCAACGACGCGCCGAACGTCGCGCTACGCCTGCGACGCTGACGGGCGAGAGCGGACGCCCGACTTCGGCCTTTGCCGTCGAGACGAGATAGCTCGCGGCCGGGATTGGCAGTCCCCTGCCAAGCTCAAGTCCGCCAAGCCAGACCATGCCTGACCAGCAGCAAGAAGCCGAAATTCCTCAGCATTGTCATTGCGTGACTCCCATCGAAAAATTGCTCGGCAATTCACTCATGCCCTCTGCGTAGATGCGTGACGTCAGGCGCAGGCTCCGTTGGATCAGGAGGTGGCCGACGTGCACAATCGACGTGCCCAATTGATCGACATTGCAATACGTGCGGCAGCGTGCGTCCAGCGCCGCTGCCGCCATCGAGCACAGACCATCACCTAGCAATTGTAGACGCCGGCCGCACACCGACGTGCCGTCCGCCGCGCTGCCCCGGCGACACTGACAGGTGTGAGTGGACGCCCGACTTCGGCCTTGGCAGTTGAGACGAGATTGCTCACGGCGGGGATTGGCGACCTCCCCGCAAGCTGAAGACCCATCATGCCGACGAACAGCAGGAAGCCAAATTTCTTCAGCATTGTCATTGAGTGACTCCCATCGAGAAATTGCTCGGCAATTCACTCATGCCCTTCAGGTTTTTGAGGTCTTTCACGTCCACCTTCTTGGCATCTGCCGGAGCATTGAAAGCGAAGTCGTTTGCGGCAGCGTCCTTACCCGTCTTCCAGTTGCTGACCTGGACGGTGTACTGCGGACCGTCCGCAACCTGCTTGGACGTAATGACGTACCGGCAAGGATAGGGTTGGTCTCCCTGGGCGATCCATATCTGCCAATCGACTTCCTTGTTTCGGAAGGCGAGATGGTCGCATTCCTTGCCGCCGATCACACCGCTGCCAAGGTCCTTTACGTCGATCACATCCGGCATCAACTGATCGTAGGGGTTCGAGAGAAGCAGGTCTGCAGCAGGAAGGGGCCGGTCGTACGTGTCCTTCAACTCGTCGACCAGATGGTCGAGGGTGCCGGGTATGTCGGCCTGAGCATAGACGTTCTTGTTCTTGCCGAAGAGCGTCAGCGTCTTACCGTCGAAGACAGTCTCGACATCGATAAACCCGCCGGATCGCGTGGCGCGGATCTTGTCGGGGCGGGCGAGAGCGACCGAGCCCGAGCTCGCCAGAGCGAGTTTTTGCTTGTCCTTGGTCACGACCTCGAAGTTGGCATCAAAGTCGAACGAGATGGCCTGCTGTGCCGCCATGTAATCGGACATGGCCTTCATCATTTTTTTGGCCTCTGCATCGTCAGCTCTCGCCGCCGAAGATGCCGCCATCCCGACCATCAAGGCCAAGGCCAGTCCTGATCTCGCTAACGGGAATTGAGTGATGTGGGAGACTAGATTTGTCGACATGGGACACTCCTGAGACTGTCCCCCCGTCACCTACCAGCGCGCATGTGCATCGTTCGTCATTGATGCGTATCGACCGTAGTCCACACCGAGGTCCGCCGTACCTCAAGTAAAGGGCAATGGACTTTCACCGATTCAGACCAATTGGGGTTGATGGTCGAGGTGGATGGACACGTGGTTAATGAGCCAACGTCGACTGGTGATATCTAGTGAAACTCGGTGAGTTAAGCGCGCAAAAAACGCCGTTCCCGGACCCAAAAATGGTGTCGGCTGTTGGTTCTTCCCGGAAAAATCCATCCTGGCCTGGCAGCAAAGGCCTCGCTCAGTTCGCGCGCGGCTCGACGCGATCTTCATGGACAAAATGGATATCGAGCGCGCGCTGCTATCTCGCCCTGCTGGGTCATGTGGGCTGGGACTCTGCCGCCAACCGCGCAATAATGCAGCCATTCACTTGCGGCTCGTGCCGCACTGGCCAGCGGGGTGCGCACGAGCCTAAGAGGTGGAGCGACATGCAGAAATCGCACCACCCGGACGAGCGACGGGTCGCCATCGGCGAGAGGGCCCTGCTGTGGCCTGGCCCATTCGTTCTCGCTGTTGCGATGGCGATTGCCTACTACCTCGCCGCGCGGCTCAGCCTGGCTTTGCTGACCAAGCCGGATGGCGTGGCCGTCTTCTGGCCCGCCGCGGGCATCGCCGCAGGAATCCTGATTTCTTTCGGACGCGGCGTGCGCTTGCCTGTCGTGGCCGGAGTGATAGCCGCGACCATAATAGCCAATATGCTGGTGGACCGCGGGCTTTGGGTCTCCCTGGCAAAAGCGCTCTGCAATGCGGGCGAGGCGCTGCTGACCGGATGGCTGATAGAATCGTATTTCGGCCCGGGCTTCGCTCTCGACAGCGTGCGCCGCGTCCTGGGGCTCCTAGTGGCGGCAGCTATCGCGGCTGCCGTCTCGGGCGTCGGTGGGACGTTGGCGTTCAAATTCCTTCAAGGATCCACGGCGCCTGTCACAACCACCTGGTATCATTGGTTCGCTTCCGACGGCCTTGGCATCATCACAGTCGCACCATTGGTGATCGGCCTCGCCTCGGCTATGCGCGACCCGCCGCCGCGGGCCGAGCTCATCGAAGGCGCCGTAGCGCTCGGGGTGCTAGCGGCAATGAGCGCATTCGTTATTTCCCTGCCGGCAGAGCCCTGGGCAACCGCGGTACCAGCTGCGGCCATATTTCCGCTGTTGCTGTGGCTCGCCGCCCGCTGCCGTCCGGTCTTCGCGGCTGGAGGCTCATTCATTATTGCCGTTGCTGTCGTCTGGACGACGACTTTCGGCGTCGGTCTGTTCGGCAACAATATGCTCCCCATCGGCGACCGAATTTTTGCCGCCCAAGCAAGCATGATCGGTGCCGCGCTCTGCGCATCCGTTCTCGCGGCGCTTTTTGCCCACCAGCGCAAGAGCGAAGCAGCTCTCAACGACAGCATGGAGCGATTGCAGCAGGCCTTGAGGGCGGGAGCGGTGATGGCCTTCGAATGGGATGCTCAGACGCGGTTGTCGCACCGCAGCGAGAATGCCGCACAAATCCTAGGGTTCACCGCACAGCAAAGCGAGAGTTCCGGCCACTTCCTTGCTCGGGTCCATCCGCGCGACCGCGCGCGATTCAAGGCATCTTTGAAAGGCGTCCGGCCGGAGAGCCCTTCCTACGCCGTCAGTTTCCGCTACCTGCGCCCAGACGGCCAGGAAGTGTGGTTGGAGGAGACCGCCGAAGGAGAATTCGATTCCGCGGGACGTTGTCTCCGCATCAAGGGTCTCACGCGCGATATTAGTCTGCGCAAGCGCGCGGAGGAGCATCAAGGCCTGCTGATGACGGAGCTCGACCACCGCGTCAAGAACGTCCTCGCGCGTGTCGCGGCGGTTCTGGCCCAGACGCGCGAGGGTAACACGTCGCTCGACGAGTTCGTGAAGGTCGTCGACGGGCGCATCAAATCGATGGCCAACGCCCACGCACTGCTGACCCGATGTCGCTGGCAGGGCGTCGGCATCGTCGATTTGGTCCGCCAGGCACTGGCTCCCCATGCGATGGCTCGCAACACAACGATTTGCGGGCCGAATGTGGCGCTCTCGGCGGCAGCTGCTGAATCGACCGCGATGGTGCTGCACGAGCTCGCAACCAATGCTGCAAAATACGGTGCATTGTCGAGAGCGGAGGGTCATGTCCTCGTGACTTGGGAGCGCATATCGCGCGGCAACGCATCAACCAGCTTGAGGATCAGTTGGCAGGAGAGTGGCGGTCCGTCGGTAGCGGTTCCGACCAGACGCGGTTACGGCACGAGCCTCATACAGAATTCTCATTCCCTATGAGCTAGGCGGCGAAACCGACCTCGCATTTGCGCCCGACGGCGTACGTTGCATGATCCAGATCCCTCTCGAAAAGCCGAAAGGGCGGGCTACCTGATACGACGGGCCCCAGGTTCAATTCGCCTGCGGCTCGACGCCTTCCTGCAGCGCCAGCACATGCCCCGCGAGGTAAAGCGAGCCCGCGATGACGATGCGCTTGGCTCCCGGCTCGAGCGCCTCGATGCGCTTCAAGGCCGCCTCCACGTCCGCCGCCGCTTCGGCCTTGAGCCCGGCGCCCCGCGCCGCAGCCGCGAGCGCATCCGGCGGATAAGGCGCTTCGTGCGCTCCGGGGATCGGCACGGTCACGCAGGAGCGCGCGAGCCCGCGGAACGGCGACAGGAATCCGGCGGCGTCCTTGAGCCCCATCATGCCGACGACGAGATAGAGCGGCTTCGGCGCGCGCTCCTCGAGGTCGGCGAGCGTCTGCGCCAGGTTCTGCCCGGCCGCCGGGTTGTGCCCGCCGTCGAGCCAGAGCTCCGAGCCCGGCTTCAAGAGTGAGGGCAAGCGGACCCGCATCGAGGCGCTGCATGCGCGCCGGCCAGTTGACGGCAAGTAGCCCGCGCTCGATCGCGCGCTCCTCGATCCTGAAGCAGTCGAGCTCGAGCGCGGCCGCGACCGCCGTGCCGGCATTGACGATCTGATGCCGGCCGATGAGCGCCGGCAGCGGCAGATCGAGCAGGTGATCCTCCTTCTGGAAGATGAGCCGCCCGCGCTGCTCATAGGCGTCGAAGTCCTCGCCCCACACGACGAGCGGCGCGCCCGCGCGATCGGCCGCGCGCCGGATGACGTCGAGCACGCGCTCCTCCTGCTGCGAGACGATGCAGGTGACGCCGGGCTTCACGATGCCGGCCTTCTCCGCAGCGATCTTCTCGAGCGTATTGCCGAGCTTCTCGGCATGATCCATCGACACCGGCGTGATGACGGTCAGCGCCGGCTCCGCGACGACGTTCGTCGCGTCGAGCCGGCCGCCGAGCCCGACCTCGAGCAGGAGAGCGTCCGCCGGGTGCTCGGCAAAGGCCAGAAATGCCGCCGCGGTCGTGATCTCGAACTGCGTGATGTCGTCGCCGCTGTTGACCGCCTGCGTGCGCATCAGAACGTCGACCAGCTCGGCCTCGCCGATCGGCGCCGCGCGCCCCTGCGGACCCGTGCCCGCGATCTCGATGCGCTCGTGGAAGCGCACGAGGTGCGGCGACGTGTAGACGTGGACGCCCCGCCCCGCCGCCTCGATCATCGCCTTGAGATAGGCCGTGACCGAGCCCTTGCCGTTGGTGCCGGCGACGTGGATGACGGGCGGCAGATGCTTGTGCGGGTCGCCGAGCTTCGCGAGCAGCCGCTCGATGCGCCCGAGCGACAAGTCGATGAGCTTCGGGTGCAGGAGCTTCAGGTCTGCGAGGAGCTGGTCGCTCGTCGGCATCTGGCGCGCTTCCTAGGGCGTAATGGACCACACGGCACGACAAAGCCCTCCCCCGGGGTCTGCGTCAACAGCGCCGCTGCCAAATTTTATTTGATCCTATGGATTGGAATTGGGAAGGAGCCAGCCGTCAGGAGCGCGAGCCGTCTTTGCTCCCGGACCGCGTTGTCGGCCCGTCGGCCCGCGCCTTGTCGCGCCCGTCGCCCTGGTGTGCCCCGAAGCGCTCGCTCTCGTCGACCGGCTCCGGCTCGATGAGGGCCGTACCCGTTGCGCGGGCCCCCGCCTCGATCAGCCTGCCGTCCGACGCGCCGCCGTTGACGTTGTTTTTGCCGTGGCCGCCGTTGACCTTGCGGCTGCGTCCGTTGCCGCGGCCGATCTCGCCCTCGTGCATGAGAATGCTGCAGATGCGGGCCAGCGTCTCGCGCAGCTTGTGGCGGTGCACGACCATGTCGATCATGCCGTGGCGAGAGCAGATACTCCGAGCGCTGGAAGCCGTCGGGAAGCTGCTCGCGGATCGTCTGCTGGATGACGCGCGGTCCCGCAAAGCAGATGAGCGCGCCGGGCTCCGCGATGTGGATGTCGCCGAGCATGGCGTAGGAGGCGGTGACGCCGCCGGTGGTGGGGTCCGTCAGCACGACGATGTAGGGCAGCTTCGCCTGTCGGAGGCGCTGCACGGCAATCGTCGTGCGCGGCATCTGCATGAGCGACAGGATGCCTTCCTGCATGCGCGCGCCGCCCGAGGCCGCGAACAGGATGAACGGCGACTTCTTCTCGACGGCCCGCAGCATGCCCGCGATGACGGCTTCGCCCGCCGCCATGCCGAGCGAGCCGGCCATGAACTCGAAGTCCTGCGCCGCGGCGACGACATGGACGCCGTCGAGCGGGCCTTCGCCGATGAGCAGCGCGTCGTCGAGCCCCGTCTTCGTGCGGGCATCCTTGAGGCGGTCCGTGTAGCGGCGCCCGTCGCGGAAGCGCAGCGGATCCTGGGCCACCGTCGGCGACGGCACGATCTCGAAGCTGGCGCCGTCGAAAAGGTGGGCGAGACGAGCCTTGGCGCTCATCTTCATGTGGTAGTTGGAGCCGGGAACCACGAACTGGTTCGCCTCGAGGTCCTTGTAGAAGACCATCTGCCCGGTCTCCGGGCATTTGACCCAAAGGTTCTCCGGCACCTCGCGCTTCGTCGTCAGGAAGCTGCGGATCTTGGGGCGGACAACGTTGTTGATCCAGTTCACGCGCCAAGACGACTCCTCGAACCGCCGATCTCATCCTGAGATGAGCCGGCACGCAAGTGCAGCGAAAAGCCGAAGCGACCCCGCTGCGTTTGACACCTAAGCCGCTTCGCGCCTCTCGCACCCGGCTCTGCCGGGGCCCGCAAGTGGCAGATCATCGCCCAGATCCGTTGGGCCGTAAGGCCGCGCTCAGATTTTTCACCAGATTTAGGACGGCTGGGACCGTTTTGCCAGTTGCCCGCCCGGCTTCGTCCAGGCTCCCTTGGATGGCGTTAACCAGAGCCGAGCCTACGACGACGCCGTCGGCGCCCTGAGCAAGGGCGCGTGCCTGCTCCCCTGTCTTTACGCCAAAACCGACTACGACGGGAAGGTGCGTGGCTTTCTTTATGCGCCCGACCTGGGTGTAAACATCGTTAACATCGGGCGTGGCGGCCCCGGTTATCCCCGTGATCGACACGTAATAGACGAAGCCCGAGGTGTTCGCGAGCACGGCCGGCAGGCGCTTGCTGTCCGTCGTCGGGGTGGCGAGCCGGATGAAGGAGAGCCCGCGCTCGAGCGCCGGCAGGCAGAGCTCGTCGTCGGCCTCGGGCGGCACGTCGACGACGATCAGCCCGTCGACGCCGGCGGCGGCGGCGTCATCGAGGAATTTCTCGTTCGGATAGACGTAGATCGGATTGTAGTAGCCCATGAGCACGATGGGCGTGTCCTTGTCCGCTTCGCGGAACTCGCGGACCATGGCCGAGCGTCTTGCGCATCTTCTGGCCCGCCTTGAGCGCGCGCAGCGACGAGGCCTGGATCGCGGGGCCGTCCGCCATCGGGTCCGAGAACGGCATGCCGAGCTCGATGACGTCGGCGCCGGCCTCCGGCAGCCCGAGGAGAATCTTCTTCGACGTCTCGAGATCGGGATCGCCCGCGGTGACGAACGTGATCAGCGCCGCCCGCTTCTCTTGCTTGAGCTTCGCGAAGCGCCGGTCGATGCGCGTTTGCCTTGTTCATGCCTTCAAATCTTCATCCCCAGGTGGCCGGCGACGGCGAACACGTCCTTGTCGCCGCGCCCGCACATGTTCATGACGAGCAGGTTGTCCTTCGCGCAGCTTCGGCGCGAGCTTCGTGACCCAGCCGAGCGCGTGCGACGGCTCGAGCGCCGGGATGATGCCTTCGAGCTGCGCGCAGAGCTGGAACGCGTCGAGCGCTTCCTTGTCGGTGATCGAGACGTACTCGACGCGGCCCGTGTCCTTGAGCCAGGAGTGCTCGGGCCCGACGCCCGGATAGTCGAGACCGGCCGAGATCGAGTGGCCCTCGAGGATCTGCCCGTCGTCGTCCTGCAGGAGATACGTGCGGTTGCCGTGCAGCACGCCCGGCCGCCCGCCGTTCATCGATGCCGCATGCCCGTTCTCCACCTCGAGGCCGTGACCGCCGGCCTCGACGCCGTAGATCTTGACGCTCTCGTCGTCGAGGAACGGATGGAACAGGCCCGATCGCATTCGAGCCGCCGCCGATGCAGGCGACGAGCGTGTCGGGCAGGCGCCCCTCGCGCTCCATCATCTGCTCGCGCGTCTCCTTGCCGATGATCGACTGGAAGTCGCGCACCATCGCCGGATAGGGATGCGGGCCGGCCGCCGTGCCGATGAGGTAGTAGGTGTCGCGCACGTTCGTCACCCAGTCGCGCAGCGCCTCGTTCATGGCGTCCTTGAGCGTCCTGGCGCCGGACGTGACCGCGTTGACCTTGGCGCCGAGCATGTGCATGCGCACGACGTTGGGCGATTGGCGCTTGACGTCGGTGGCGCCCATGTAGATCTCGCACGGCAGCCCGAAGCGCGCGCACACGGTCGCGACCGCGACGCCGTGCTGGCCGGCGCCCGTCTCGGCGATGATGCGCGTCTTGCCCATGCGCCGCGCGAGCAGGATCTGGCCGAGGCAGTTGTTGATCTTGTGGCTGCCGGTGTGATTGAGCTCGTCGCGCTTGAAGTAGATCTTGGCGCCGCCGAGATGCTCCGTCAGGCGCTCGGCGAAATAGAGCGGGCTCGGCCGGCCGCCGTAGTGGAGCAGGAGATCGGTGAGCTCGGCCTGGAATGTCGGGATCGGCCTTCGCCGCCTCGTAGGCCGTCTCGAGCTCGAGGATGAGCGGCATCAGCGTCTCGGCGACGAAGCGGCCGCCGAAGAGGCCGAAGTGCCCGCGCTCGTCGGGTCCGCCGCGGAAGGTGTTGAGCTTGGCTTCGCCCGTCTTTTTCGTGCTTCGTGGCCATTGTCAGGGTCCTAGGGATCAGCCGTCTGCTTAGCCGCCTTTGCGGCGCGAAGGAAGCGGCGGATCAGCTCAGGGTCCTTCTCGCCGGGCGCCCTCTCGACCCCCGAGGAGACGTCGACGATCGATGCCCCGGTGAGACGGATCGCCTCGGCGACGTTGTCTGCCGTGAGGCCGCCCGCGAGCGCAAAGGGATACTGGCCCTTGACGCCGGCCAGGATGCGCCAGTCGAAGGTGAGGCCGTTGCCGCCCGGAAGCGCGGCCGGGTCTTTGGGCGGCTTGGCGTCGAACAGGACGAGATCGGCGCGCCCGCCCGGCTCGAGATAGAGGTCGGCGCCCGCGACGTCGCCCTCGCTCCCGACCGCGATCGCCTTCATGACCGGTATGCGGACGCGCCGCTGGATTTCGCGGGCCCGCTCCGGCGTCTCCGCTCCGTGGAGCTGGAGCAGGTCGGGGCGCACTTCGGAGGCCACGCGGTCGACCAGCGCGTCGTCGGCATCGACGAGCAAGGCGACGACCTGCGCCCGGCTGCGCTCGTGCGCGCGCCGCGAAAGCGCCTTGGCGGCCGCGATATCGAGATGGCGCGGGCTTCTCTCGCAGAACACGAGCCCGACGTAGTCGGCACCGGCCTCGAGTGCCGCGTCGAGCGCCTCCTCCGTCTTGATGCCGCAGATTTTGACTTTCGTCGTCATGAGTTCCGGACTTCAGATGGCCGAGCCTCTTGGTGAACGTGTCGAACCATGAGGCCGGAGGCGAGATGTTCGCCTGGCCCTTCATCCTTCGACAGGCTCGGGATGAAGGGACTACGAGCTATTATAGCGTATTGGGGGCATCTAGGCCGCGTCGCGGCGGCCCGGAGCGGGAAGCTCCTTCGCGCGCCCCGCGACCTCGGCGTCGCGCTCGCGCGTGAGACGTTCGGCTTCCGCCCGCCATCGCTTGGCGTCGCCGGAATTGCGCCGCGCGGCCCGCCGCCAGCGTCCTTGCGACATCCAGGTCGCGAGCCCGCCGACCAGCACGCCGATCAGCAGCGCGCCAAACAGATACGCATAGAAGGGAAGCAGGACCGAGACCACCGGCTGCTCGGGGCGAAACGGATCGAGCACGAGGCGCACGCTCATGCCGGTTGGCGACCGCAAGCGTGATGAGGAAGACGGCGGCCGGAAAGGCGATGAGCAGCCAGACGATCCGTTTCAGCACGAGCTGCGTCTCCCAATTCGGCTCAGGCCGACTCGCCTAGTGCGCCGCGATCGCAATCAGGCTTCGTCGTTGAGCCGGTCGCGCAGCTCCTTGCCGGTCTTGAAGAACGGCACGAACTTCTCCGCGACGGGCACCGGGTCGCCGGTGCGCGGGTTGCGGCCCTGGCGCGCCGCGCGGTGCTTGACGGTGAAGGCGCCGAAGCCTCGGAGCTCGACGCGGTCGCCGCGCGCCAGCGCATCGACGATCTCGTCGAATACGACGTTTACGATCCGCTCCACATCGCGATGATATAGATGCGGATTCGCGGACGCGATCTTCTGAATAAGCTCGGACTTGATCACGGGCGTCCCCCGGAAAGTAATTGTATTTCCTTAGTTTTCCGAAGGGTGCCAAACGGAAACGAGGCCGTCAAGACCGAGCGTGCCGATTGTAGGGTTATCGCGGAATATGCCGGCAATTTGGCCGGCACTTTGGCGCAAGCCCGTCCGCCGCCCAGCCGGAAATGGAGCTCGAAAGGCCCCAGCTGTCCTCGCGTCTCCGGCTTCCAGTCGACGACCTTCAGGTCTTTCGTCACGCCGCGCTTTTCCTCGAGCCAGCGCACGGCCTCCTCTTCGCCGCCGATCTCGTCGACGAGCTTCTTTTCGAGCGCCTGCGCGGCCCGAGTAGATGCGCCCCGAGACGAGCCCGTCGACGCTGCTCGCGGCGATGCCGCGCCGCGTCCTCGACGAGCGAGATGAACCAGCGGAAGCCGTCGTCGATCATCTCCTGCATCACGCGGCGGGCGCCTTCCGTCGCCGGCTCGAACGGGTTGGGCGCGGCCTTGAGCTCGCCGCTCTTGACCTCGTTGAACTTGACGCCGAGCTTGTCCAGGAGCTCGCTCACCTCGGGCCACTGCGCCAGCACGCCGACCGAGCCGGTGATCGTGTTGCCGCGGGCGACGATGTAGTCGGTGCCGAGCCCGACGATGTAGCCGGCCGAGGCCGCGACCGTGCCGAATTGGGCGACGACGGGCTTTTTCTTGGCCAGCTCGCGCAGCGCCGTGAACAGGCTTCGCCGCCCGTCGTCGTGCCGCCCGGGCTGTTGACGAAGACGAGCACGCCCTCGACGTGGTTCGCCTCCTTGATCTTCTTCAGCATCGTCGAGCTGGTCGCGGTCGTCGGTGATCGTGCCCTCGATCGCGATGCGCGCGATCTGCCGCGGTGCCGTGATCGACGACAGGTCGCTGCCCTTGAAGGCGAGGGCGCCGAACGCAAGCGCAAGCCCGACGATGGCGGCGCCGCGCCAGAGCGCGAGGCGGCGGCGCATGCGGCGCCGGTCGAGCACGGCTTCGGTCTCGAAACTCATGGGGCTCGCTTCTCACGCTTGCCGCAACAGACGCGGCCGGTCCTGAAAGAAGTGCGACGACTAGAGGTTAGGCAATCGGCCAGACATCTTCAACCAGACATCTTCAACCGGCTCCGGCCGGCCGGTTCATGCAAATTGGCGCGCGAGACTGGTGCCCCGCGCGCCGCAAGCGAGCCGTTGCGCCGAATCCGGCCCCGCCATTACTCCTCGTCGTCGTCGTCCTTGTCGTCCTTGTCGTCGTTCGAATCGCGCTTCTTGATCGCGGCCTTGAAGATGTCGCCGAGCGACGCGCCCGAGTCGGACGAGCCGTACTGCGCCACCGCCTGCTTCTCTTCGGCGATCTCGAGCGCCTTGATCGAGACGGTGATGCGGCGCGCGGCCTTGTCGGCGCTGGTGACGGCGGCATCGACCTTTCGCCCGACGGTGAAGCGCTCGGGCCGCTGCTCGGAGCGGTCGCGCGACAGGTCGGAGCGCTTGATGAAGGTGGTGATGTCGCTGTCGGCGATCTTCACCTCGATGCCGTTCTCCTGCACGGCGACGACCTCGCAGGTCACCTGATCGCCCTTCTTGTACTTGGCGAGCGCGTCGACCGGATCGCCGCCGAGCTGCTTGATGCCGAGCGAGATGCGCTCCTTCGCGCTGTCGACGTCGAGCACGACGGCTTTGACGTTGTCGCCCTTCTTGTAGTCCTTGATCGACCTCGTCGCCGGCCTTCGCCCAGTCGAGATCGGACAGATGCACCATGCCGTCGACGCCGCCATCGAGGCCGATGAACAGGCCGAACTCGGTGATGTTGCGGATCGGGCCTTCGACGATCGAGCCCTTCGGATGCGCGGCGAGGAAGGCATCCCACGGGTTGTCCTGGGTCTGCTTGAGGCCGAGCGAGATGCGCCGCTTGCCGGGTCGACCTCGAGGATCTGCACCTCGACCTGCTGGCTGGTCGAGACGATCTTGCCGGGGTGGATGTTCTTCTTGGTCCAGCTCATCTCCGAGACGTGGATCAGGCCTTCGACGCCGGGCTCGAGCTCGACGAAGGCGCCGTAGTCGGCGATGTTCGTGACGGTGCCCTTGAAGCGCGCGCCGACCGGATACTTGGCCTCGATCGACCGACCACGGATCGGCCTGCAGCTGCTTCATGCCGAGGCTGATGCGCTGCGTCTCCGGGATTGATGCGGATGATCTGCACCTTGACCGTGTCGCCGACGTTGAGGATCTCGGAGGGATGGTTGACGCGGCGCCAGGCCATGTCGGTGACGTGCAGCAGGCCGTCGATGCCGCCGAGGTCGATGAAGGCGCCGTAGTCGGTGATGTTCTTGACGAGGCCGTCGATGACCTGGCCCTCGGCGAGGCGGGCGACGATGTCGGCGCGCTGCTCGGCGCGCGTCTCCTCGAGCACGGAGCGGCGCGAGACGACGATGTTGCCGCGGCGGCGGTCCATCTTCAGGATCTGGAACGGCTGCGGCTGATGCATCAGCGGGCCGATGTCGCGCACGGGGCGGATGTCGACCTGCGAGCCGGGCAGGAAGGCCACGGCGCCGTCGAGATCGACGGTGAAGCCGCCCTTGACCTTGTTGAAGATGACGCCCGTGACCTTCTCGCCCTTCTCGAACAGCTTCTCGAGGCGGGTCCAGCTCTCCTCGCGGCGCGCCTTGTCGCGCGACAGCACCGCTTCGCCGAGCGCGTTCTCGACGCGCTCGAGGTACACTTCGACCTTGTCGCCGACCTTGAGGTCGGGCTTGCCCGGCGACCGCGAATTCCTTGCAGCGGCAACGCGGCCTTCCATCTTGAGGCCGACGTCGATGACGGCGAGGTCCTTCTCGATGCCGACGATCTTGCCCTTGACGACGCTGCCTTCGAAGACGTCGTCCTTGGCGAGGCTCTCGGCGAGCAGGGCGGCGAACTCGTCGCGCGACGGGCGACATCTCTTTGCTGGGTGGTGGCGGTGCTCATTCGTGATCCTTTGTGAAACGCGTTGCTTGACCTGCGCGGCTCTGCCGCCGGCGCGGTGGATGGGTGTGATCGAGCCGAGGCAGGCTCCGCCACGCTAGGCGCAGCCGGACGCTCTCCCTTGAGCTCGGAAGGTGAAACTTGGTCTCGGCGCCGCCGTGATGGGCCTCAAGCCCGCCAGTCGAAATTGAGACGCGGTTTGCGCGTCCCTATTGGCCGATCTTCCTCTTGATCAATCCGACGGCGGCGTCGAATGCGGCTTCTATACCCAAGTCCGACGTATCGAGCAAGACGGCGTCTGGGGCCTGGACCATGGGGGCGTCCGCCCGCCCCGCATCCCGGGCGTCGCGCGCCTCGATGACGGCGAGCACGGCCTCGTAGGTGACCGCCTCGCCGCGGGCCTCGAGCTCGGCAAAACGGCGCCTGGCGCGCACCTCGGGCGTGGCCGTCACGTAAATCTTAACGTCCGCGTCCGGGCAGACCACGGTGCCGATATCGCGGCCGTCGAGCACGCGCCGCCGGGCTTCCGCCGGGCGAAGGCGCGCTGATAGTCGAGCAGCGCCGCGCGCACCTCGGGGATCCTGGCCACGATCGAGGCGGCATCTCCGGCGTTGGCTCCGCGCAGATCGGGATCGTCGAGCGTCGCCGGGATCGAGGCCGCGCGCCGCGCGCAACCGCCGCCCAGATGTCGTCGAGGCGGAAGCCGCGCGCGGCGACGTCGCGCGCCACCGCGCGATAGAGGAGGCCGGTGTCGAGGCAGGGGATGCCGAAGTGCTCGGCGACGCGCTTGGCGAGCGTGCCTTTGCCCGAAGCCGCCGGCCCGTCGATGGCGATGATCATGGCGCGGCTCCCGTCGGGGCTCGATAGCGCACGCCGAGGCCCTCCATCAGCCCGCGGAACTCGGGAAAGCTCGTCGCGATCATGGTCGTGTCGTCGACCGTCACCGGCCTCGCGCGCTGCGAGCCCCAGCGTCAGGAAGGCCATGGCGATGCGGTGATCGAGATGCGTCGCGACCGTGCCGCCGCCCTCGACGATGCCGCGTGCCGTGGACGGTGAGCGTATCGCCGTCGATCGTCGGCGCCGAACGCCGTTGGCGGCGAGCCCCGCCGCGGTCGCCGCGAGCCGGTCGCTCTCCTTGACCTTGAGCTCGGCGAGGCCCTCCATGACGCGTCGTCGCCGGCGGCGAAGGCCGCGACGACGGCCAGCATCGGATACTCGTCGATCATCGACGGCGCCCGCGCCGCCGGCACGCGCACGCCCCTGAGCTCGGAGGACCGCACGCGGATGTCGGCGACCGGCTCGCCGCCTTCCTCGCGCGCATTCATGAAAGTCGACGTCGCCGCCCATCTCCATGAGCGTCTCGTAGAAGCCGATGCGCGTCGGATTGACGAGCACGCCCTCGATCGTGATCTCGGAGCCCGGGACGATGAGCGCCGCCGCGGCCAGGAACGCCGCCGAGCTCGGATCGCCCGGCACGACCACGTCGCGGCCTTGCAGCTCGGCATCGCCCAGCACCGTGATGCGCGTCGCCCCGCCGCTCTCCTCCGTGCGCACGTCGGCGCCGAAGAACGCGCAGCATCCGCTCCGTGTGATCGCGCGTCGCCTCGCGCTCGATGACGCTCGTCTCGCCCGCCGCCATGCAGCCCGGCAAGCAGCACCGCGCTCTTCACCTGCGCCGACGGCACCGGCAGCTCGTACGTGATCGGAATGAGGCTCGAGCGTGCCGCGGAGCGTGAGCGGCAGCATGTCGCCGCTGCCGTCCACCTCGAGGCCCATCTGTTCGAGCGGCCTGAGCACCCGCCCCATCGGCCGCCGCTGCAGCGAGGCGTCGCCCGTCATGCGCGACGGTGATGTCGTGGCCGGCGATGACGCCCATCATCAGCCGCGTGCCGGTGCCGGAGTTGCCGAAATCGATTGGCCCGCTGGGCTGGGCAAGCCCGCCCACGCCGCGCCCCAGCACCTCCCAGACGTCGCCGATCTTCGCGATGGGCGCGCCGAGCGCGGTCACGGCGCTGCGCCGTGTTGACCACGTCCTCGGCTTCGAGCAGCCCGCGGATGCGCGTCCGCCCGGTCGCCAGCGCGCCGAGCATCAGCGCCCGGTGCGAGATCGACTTGTCGCCCGGCACGCGCACGCGACCCCTGAGCGGGCCGGATTTCAGTGCGGTAAGTGGTGAAGGTTCGCCGTGTTTCACGGGGAATCGAGCCCCTTGTCGGCCGCAGGGAGCCTTGAGCGAAGTCGCGGGGCCGGCCGGGTTTTGCTGGTGCGCCGCATAGAGCCCGCGGATCGGAAGCCTGTCAACGCCGCGCGGCCGCTTTTGCCCGGCCCCACTGCTCAACATGCCCATGAACGGGATTTCGTTTTGACAGCGCCGCCGCCATATGGCAGACCGCGTGTTTCCAATTCCAACCAGAGTGACAGCCATGGCGACCAAGCAAGCGCGCGGGATGAAGCGCACGTGCCAGAGCAGTGAATGCGGCGCCCGTTTCTACGACCTGGCCCGCCACCCGATCGTCTGCCCCGTTTGCGGCACGGTGTACGAGCTGGCCTCGGCGCCTCTCAACCTCGCGGCCATCGCTGCCGAGGAGAAGGCCGCGCGCCGGGCACGCAAGGCCGAGTTCGTGCCCGAGAAGGTGGCCGATACCCCCGACGCCGCGGCCGAGACCGAGGCCGAGGTCGAGGAGACGCTGCCGGATATCGAGGACGGCGGCGAGGAGATTGCCGCCGAGGAGGACGAGACCTTCCTTCCCGTCGAGGAGGAGGAGGGCGGCGACGTGACCAACATCATCGGCGGCCCCGTCGCCGAAGGCGAGGAGGAGCGCTGAGGCGCTCCCCGCCGGCGTCCCGCATGGCGCTGTTCCCTGCGTAACAGGCGCCGTGCGCTCCATGCCCTAGTCACGGGCCGCTTCTATTCCTTGTATGGAGGGACCTCTCGTGACCAGGCGTCTGCTTGCGGCAATTCTTGCTGCCTTCGCGCTCGCATCCTCGCCGCTGGCTGCTTCGGCCCAGTCGGACACTCTGATCACCGTTCCCAACGAGGATCCGGAGATGGCCGCCGCCATCGCCAAGGCCCGCGCCAGCCTGCCGGTGTTCTGGAAGTCCTTCGAGCAGCCCGGCCCAGGCGAGGAGGGCTTCGCGCTCAAGGTCGCGATCAGGGACGGCAAGGACGTCGAGCACTTCTGGCTCACCGACGTTGCCCGCGACGGCGGCAAGCTTTCCGGCACCATCAACAACGAGCCCGGCCTCGTCGACAACGTCGAGAACGGCGCGCGCTACGAGTTCACCGAGGCCGAGATCTCCGACTGGCTCTTCCAGCGCAACGGCAAGATGGTCGGCAACGAGACCATGCGCCCGCTGCTGAAGCGCATGCCGCAAGCCGAGGCCGAGCAGTATCGCGCCATGTACGAGGCGCCTTGACGCAGTTTCCGCGCCCCGTGCGCCGTCGCCCTCCAATGCAAAGGGCAAAGCTTCACGGTTCGACAGGCTCACCATGTGAGCGAACTTCGCGCTTGATGTTTGGCCCGGTTGGGCCTAATCAGCGGCCTTTCGGGGAGGGCGCGCGAGGTGCGCCCTTTCCCGTCCCAAGGTCGGGGCCATAGCTCAGCTGGGAGAGCGCTTGCATGGCATGCAAGAGGTCACCGGTTCGATCCCGGTTGGCTCCACCAAACCACACACATTTTCCTTTAGTCCCTGAAGAAGCCTGAGCCGCAGGGCGGCTGAGGCGGTTCGATGTCCCTCGTTTTTCCGATAGGCCGGCATGACCGACAGCGGCAGCCGCGGTCTCTCCACTCAGGGCGTTGGTGCAGGCGATCGTCGTCGGAGATGCGGCGACCGTCACCAGAATGCTGGCAGCTTCACCCGAGCTGGCGCGCGAGCGTGCGGGGGAGGGCGCAACCCGTGAGGCATCGAAGGAGCACTTCCTCGATGAGATCGGGCATTACCTCTACGCAGGCGACACGGCTCTGCACATCGCCGCCGCAGCCTATCAAAAAGACATTGCCAGGGAGCTGATAGCGAGAGGCGCCGATGTCCGCGCCAGAAATCGGCGCGGTGCCGAGCCGCTTCATTACGCGGCCGATGGCGTGCCTGGCTCGCGCGCATGGAATCCGCCTGCCCAAGCGGCGACCATCGCCTGCCTCATCGAGGCGGGCGCCGATCCAAACGCCGTCGACAAGGGCGGCGTCACTCCGTTGCACCGCGCCGTGCGCACGCGTTGCGCCGCAGCCGTCAAGGCCCTCCTCGATGGTGGCGCCGATGCGCAAGCCAGGAACATCAACGGTTCGACGCCAAAGTTTCTTGCAACGCAGAACACTGGTCGGGGCGGCAGCGGCTCAGCAGAGGCGAAGGCGCAGCAAGAAGAAATCTTGCGCCTTCTCGAGGAATACGGAGTCGCGTGACCGATGGCTTTTGAGCGTCGACGCGATGAGTGGATCGTGCGCGCCGGAAAGATAGGCCGCAAAGATAAGCCGCACGGAAGTGAACGCCCAGCTTTGGACGGCAAGAAAGGAAATTCTCGCATAACGACGGGCCGCTACAATCCGCGTGCCGAATTGAGTGTCTGAACGCCGGCCGGCTTATGCCTCCACATACAAATTTGTAACGCAACACGGCGGGTCGGCAAGCGCGTTACTTACGTCGTCCCGAATGCCTTCATTTGTCGCGTTCGAAGGCGGGACTGGTAGTGGCCCCCTAGGTCAGGCTTTGATCCTAGGGGGTTTTACTTGGTGGGCGCGCGCCGTCTCGGCTTGCGCCTCCGCGCGGTCTCGCCGCGTCCAAATTCGGCCGCGGGGCCCGTGCATCCTCCGGCGCATGAAGAGCTGGCTCTCCCAGATCGTCATCGGCATCATCGTCACCGTGATCGGCACCCTCGTCGCCAACTCGCTCACGCGCGGCCATGGCCGCCATTTCGCGACAGGCGTGCATTACTCCGGCCCGGTCAAGTCTCAGCGCTAGCCTGGGATGGCGCCGCGGCGCGCACGCGCATCTCTCTCCACAATCTTCGTGGAACCCGACGCCGTTCGAAATCCTTTAGTGGTTTGGGACGACAGCGGAGGGAGCGGACGTGATCAACAAGTCCGAGCGTGCGGCGCTGCGCGGCCTCATTACAGGCTTGCCGCCCGCGATCGACGCGGCCGCCATGGCCGAGGAGGACGCCCTGCGCCTCGTCGTGCGCCTGGGGCTCAAGCACCCGATGACGCTCGCCGCCGCGCTGAAGGTTGTCGCCACCGAGATGCCGCACGGACGCTGGCGTGAGATCGAGCGCACGGCTCGCGCGCTGCACGCGATGCTGGAGAGGCGGCGCGACTAGTCGAAGGCGAGCGACACGGCGCGCACGAAGACGACGACGCTGACAAGCACGCCCAGATAGGTGGCGAGATGGATGACTGTCTCGAGCAACGGGCGCTCCTTACGCATTACGAACTCGGATTGCCGTCAACGATCGTGCACGACGGGCAGCGGCACGTCGAGGCCAAAGTTTAGCCAGCCCGCTGCCTCGTTTTGATCAGTTCCCGTGCGGGCGGAGGAAGAGGCGCGCGAAGCTTCCGCCCGGGCGATGAAGGTCAGATAACAGACCGTTATGCACAGCGGAGCCGGCAACACGCGCAACAAGTCTTACATCCGAGCACCGATCGCCTATCATGCGGTGAAGCGCTCTGAGTTGTTTCGAGCGCAAAGCATTTGGCGAAACACATCTCATTGCGTCCCGAGTTTGCGTTGCCGACTAGCGGGAGCACTTTATGAATTTTCCTTGGGCGCGCGTCGGCCTCGCGCGCGAGGCGGCCAGAGCCGCGCCGATCGTCACGCTTGTCGTCATCCTGGCGCTCGCCCTTTCCATTGCGTGCGCAAGAGCGCAGACGGCCGCTCAAGAAGGTCCACCGCTTCCGCCCGCGGTCGAGAGCACACAGACGCCGAACGCCGCGGCCGCGATCGGACCTGAAGAGGGCGCGGCCGTCGCCAAGCTCGTCGCGGCGAACCTCGGCGATCTGAAGAAGATCACGCCGGAGCTGATCGCGCTCATCAATGCCGACCCGGCGCTCGCCGCCGGGCTCATCGAGGCCGCAAAGGAGAACCCCCAGCACGCGCAGGCGCTGGCTGAGCTTCTCTCCACGATCCAGACCCGCCTGAAGGAGACCAACCCCGACGGCGCGAAGGTCATCGCCGCCCTTGTCGCCGCGGCTCCGGCGCCGTTTCAGGCCGCCTATGCTGTGGCGCTCGCCGGCGGCGGCGAGAGCGGCGGCGGGACGGGTGGACCCGCTCCTGCCTCTGGCGGCGGCGCTGCGGCGGGCGCAGGCGGCGGTGGCGGTCCTGCGGGCGGAGGAGGTGGCGGCTCGGGCGGATTGGGATTCGGCTCCGCTTTCGGCAGCTCCATCGGCAGCGGCACAGGCGGCATTGGCGGCACGTCAGGCAATGGTGGCAATTCGAACAGCGGCGGTGGTGGAGGCAGCGGCCCGGCGCTCCGCCTCTTACTCTGAATGTCGCTGGCTGGCTTTCGAGCAACGGCTTTTCCAGCGACGATTACACGGCCGCCGAGCTGGCTGCCTGGGAGGCAGGTGCCCAGTGGCTGGCCGATCATCTGCCGGATTACGGGCTCAACCCGGCGACCCTCAATGCCAGCGAGCTCGACATATTTTATGCTTCGGCCATCGCGTTGGCGGAAACCGTCCCGGACATGTCGGCGATGACGACGGACCAGCTCGGCGGCTCTTGCGGCTCGCGAGCCTCACGTCGGCGCCGCTGACGCCAAATCAGCTCACTGGCTTTCTCTCTCTATATGGGATCACGCTGCCTCGCCCGCTGAGCCAGATGACCATCGCCGATCTCCACGCCCTGCTTCTCAACGCGGGCGTTTACATGACGGAGGGCGAGCTCACGCAGGCGCTCACCGAGAGCGGCTTCGACCTGAGCCAGTTTGCGAGCAGCTGCAACGGCGTCGTCAGCCGCAGCACGCCGTGCGGGTAGGTGCGCGCAGTCACGTCGGCATAGACCCGGGCTTAACGCAACATACGGCGACGCGAGGCTCCGCAGGCAAGTCAGTGGCTTGCGAATCCAACGGCGGATTCTGGTCGCTCAAACGCTCACCGAAAAAAGTCGTTGCCCAGAGGGTGCCACCAAGTTCTAGAAGATCGCTGCTGACGTATCTTAGCGTGCTTTTAGGACTCAATGGCGTGGCGAGTCTACGGAAGAAGATCCGACAGTTTCACGATGAGTGTAGTTACGCAAGTCACTGAACGATTGACGCCAGAACGAATCTTCGGCGGTGGGAACACACAGAATCCGAATAGGCGGCCATCAGCTAGATGAACCGCCAGTCAGCGACGATGCACTATTGGAGTTGTATCTGACCAGCCTTACGAGCGCGGTCCAAGAGCACATTGAGGACATGGCATTCGAAGTCAGAGCCGTGATTCAGAGAGCAAATCCAGACGATAGCTAGCCATGAGGGTCTTGCGAGTCGAGGCCAAGGTGATACGGCCCGCATTAACTCTCGGATCTGCAGATTCTGACGAACTCTCGAGACCTAGCAATGCTGGCGGGCTGAGACCGTACCAGATCCCAGCATGTTACTCTTGGCAGAGCTCAACCGACATAACATCCGAGCGAACAACTGGTAGCTTGGCCGGTGACTCCTTGGAAACGTCGGCGTCACTTGCCAGGTGCATCTAGACGAACTGGAGTCAGGTTTTATTCGGGCGGAGCGTAATCCAGTCTGACGTGCCAAAAAATTGCTTCCAGCGGCCGATGTATGTCAGGCTCAAAGTTGCTAAGCGCGATTCTTCATCCTGTCGCGAATTGCTCTGTATGAAGCATCATCGGCGGTAGATGGTCGCGATTGGCGATTCGCTCAGCCACATAGGGCGCGATAAGACGTAAATCCGCGGATGTCGTAAGACCGGTAGGCAACTCCGCAGAATCTCACGCGGATTTCTTTAGATCGGTATGCCATGCCGCGCGGTCTCCCGCGGCGTTTGCGATCGAAGCGTGTTGATCCGCTAGGGAGCAAGTCAGTACGAGCCAATTGAACTGACCACAAATTGCTGGCAATGCACTTGTGGGCAAACGCGCCACATCTGCTCTTCGCCGCCCCGAGCCCACCACCCATGACCCCCGCCACCCACTCCCCCTCCGGCCGCCCGCGCGCCCGCGGCTTGGGCCTCCCGCTCTCGGGCGAGCCCGGCCCGCTCAACGCCATCACCGACATTGCCGGCGTCGCCGTCGGCCTGACCACGCTCATCGATCCCGCGCGCTCCATCCGCACCGGCGTCACCGCAATCCTGCCGCGCGCGCCCGACGCGCTCCTCAATCCCGTCTGGGCCGGCGCCTTCTCCATGAACGGCAACGGCGAGATGACGGGCGTGCACTGGGTGCGCGAGGCGGGCTGGTTCACGGGGCCGATCACCATCACCAACACGCTGTCGCTCGGCACGGCGCACCAGGCAACCGTGCGCTGGATGGTCGAGCGCTTCCCGGCGCGCTTCGAGGACGAGCTCTGGATCCTGCCCGTCGCCGCCGAGACCTACGACGGCTATCTCAACGACATCGCCGGCCTGCATGTCACCGAGGCGCATGTGCTGGCCGCAATTCGAGGAGCCACGAGCGGCCCGGTCGCCGAAGGCTCCGTCGGCGGCGGCACGGGCATGATCACTTATGAGTTCAAGGGCGGCACGGGCACGGCCTCGCGCCGGGCCACGACGCGCTCGGGCACCTTCACCGTCGCAGCCCTCGTGCAGGCGAACCACGGGCTACGCCCCTGGCTCACCGTCTGCGGCGTCCCCGTCGGGAAAAGCATGACCGAGGACACGCTCTGGAGCCGGGAGAAGGGCTCGATCATCGTCATCCTGGCGACCGACGCGCCGCTGATCCCGACACAGCTCGAGCGCCTGGCGCGGCGCGCCGCGATCGGCATCGGCCGCGGCGGCACGCCGTCGGGCAACAACTCGGGCGACATCTTCCTCGCCTTCTCGACCGCGAACGATCCGGGCCCGCTCCCCGAGCCGCCGCGACTGGCGTTCTCCGCGCTCTCGAACGACGACCTCGATCCCGCTCTTCATGGGCGCCGTCGAGGCGGTGGAGGAGAGCGTGCTCAACGCGCATGCTCGCCGCCGACACCATCACGGCAAGCACGGCCGCCGCGTCGCCGCCCTCGATCCCGCGCGCTTGAAGTCGTTCTTCTAGCGCCGAGGGTTCGCCTCCCCACCAACGTCATCCCGGCGTCATGGCGGAGCCCACGCTCCGCATGGACGGCCGGGACGCCACGCAAGGCGCAGCGAGGCTTTGTGTGCAATGAACGGAGCAACGGCGCAGCGTCTGCCTTGCTCGACCTACGACCGTCATGCCTGCTGCAGCTGACGTGGGTCCCGATCTTCATCGGGATGACGTCAGCGAGTGGGCGTGCCGCGGTCGCCCCCTCTCAATCCTTCCCACAACGCGGGATTGGTCCGCCTCACACCGCCGTGAAGCAGTTGTCGACGAAGAGATGCGTCCCGTTGACGAAGGAGGCTTCGTCGCTGGCGAGGAACAGGGCCGCGCGCGCCACCTCCTCGGGCCGGCAGAGCCGCCCCTGCTGCACGGCGATGGCCGCGTCCGACATGTCGACGCCGAGCGCCGAGAGTTCCTTCACCTCCCGCAGCCCGTGCGGCGTCGCGACGAACCCGGGGCATACCGTGTTGCAGCGGATGTTCTGATCGCGATATTCGACGGCGATCGACTGGGCGAACATGTGACAGGCGCCTTTGGAGGCGTTGTAGAACACCTCGCGCGGCGTAGCCGCAACCGCCGAGATGGACGAGGTGCAGACGATCGACCCGCCGCCTGCCTTCAGCATGCCCGGCAGCACGGCGCGCGTCATGAGGTACATGCTGGTCACGTTGACGGCCATAAGCCAGTTCCACTCCTCGAGGGTGCACTCGAGGAACGGCTTGATGATGATCGTGCCGGCGTGATTGAAGAGCACGTTGATGGTGCCGAGTTCGCCTGCAACGGCCTTGACGGCGGCCTCGACCTCGTCCGCCTGGGAAACGTCCGCCTTGGCGAACATCGCGGTCCCGCCGGCGGCCTGGATCTCGGCGACGACCGCGCGCCCCGCCTCCTCGTTGCGGTCGACGACGCCGACCTTGGCCCCCTCCGCCGCGAACAGGCGCGACGAGGCGCCCCCCATTCCTGTTGCGCCACCCGAGATGAGCGCGATCTTGCCTGCCAGTCTGCCGGCCATCGGTGCGTGATCCTTCTGTTCGATGAACGCTCCTCATCCTAGCCCGCCGCGGCGCCGGTCCGGAAGCGCTCCTGTGAGCGCCGCGAGTCGCGGGCCCGGGGCGCCGACTTGAGGGCGCCGACTGGAGGTTGAAGCGGCGTCGGCGGCGGCGGCCGCAAGTGCCGCTTAATGGTTCATTAAGCCCGGCCGGGCAAAGCCATTTCGGCGCGATGTATACGTTTGCTTCACTGCTTCTTAGCCATGTCAGGGCAATCATGCGCAGACGCATGCCGCACTGCGTGCAGACCTGACTTCCCCGGAGCCGAGCCCGCCGATGACACTTGAGGAACAAAGCGCCGGCGCTTCCGGAGGCGGCGCCGAGGACGGCGCGGGTCTCGAGGAGCGCGCGGCCTGCCTCGTCAATCCGCGCTCAGGCATAGCCAACGACTACCTGAACCACTTCAATGAGGTGTTCCTGCTCATTGAGAATCTGCCGATTTTGCTCCCGGAGATGCTCGACGAGCTCATGGCCTGGAAGCCGGTGACCTACCGCGAGTACTTCCAGAAGTCGCTGCTCCCGGGCTCCGCCCAGGCGATTGCCATCTACGACGGCCTGGACGAGGACTTCCGCACCGAGTTCGAGACCATCATCAAGAGCGTCAACGCCATCGCGCTCGCCTCCGTCCAGGTGATCGGCAACCACCGCTCGCCCTCGGGCGAGATCGATCCCGAGCAGGTCTCCGAGTTCTGCGAGAACTCCTCGCGCGCCATGAGGAGCGCGCTGAACCGCGCCGCCGACCTGGTCAACAACGGCCGCGGCGAGGTCGTCGAGACGCCCCAGGAGATGGTCGAGCGCATCTTGAGCATCTCCGAGGCCGCGACCGGCGAGCCGGCCGAGGCCGAGGTTCAAGCACCACCGCCGCAGACGGCGGCTCCCGTTACTGCAGAGCCCGAGGTCGCGCCGCCGCCGCCCGCGCCCACGCCTCCGTTGGCGGACGCCGAAGAGCTAGACGCACCCGAGGTCGAGGCACCCAAAATGACAGCTACAGCCGCAGCGAAACCCAATGCGCCGCCGCCTGCACCCGAAGCGTCTTCCGATGCCGAGCCCCGCGCCAAGGGCCACAACTCCGCCGTTCCAAGTGCGGGCGACGAGAGCTATTTCACCGTCTTCGCCGGCGGCGAGTGCTTCGGGCTGTCGGTGCTCCACGCCCAGACCATCTTCCGCATCACGTCCGTGACGCCGATCCCGATGGGCCCCGCCGACATCGTCGGGCTCGCCAACCTGCGCGGCAAGGTCGTCACCGCCGTCAGCCTGAGCCGCCGTCTCGGCATCCCGGCCGGGAACCTGCAGAATGCGCTGGCCATCGTCATCGACCACAAGGGCGAGAATTTCGCGCTCATGGTGGACGAGGTGGGCGACGTGATCTCGCTCGACGCCTCGATGCGCGTGCCCGTTCCGAACCACTTCGATCCCGCCCGCCGCCGCCTGATGACCGACCTCTATCGCGTCGGCAACATGCTGGTGCCGGTCCTCAACGTCGCGACCCTCTTCGACTTCTCACATTCAGCGCAAATCGCAGCTGCTTAGGAAATGAGCAGCTAGCCCCCTGCGGAACTCGCGTCGAGCACCTACGTTAAGGGGTGCTGCGCCGCGCCCGCGGCCGGCCGTTGCATCCGTGATTTGAGAAGAGGGAGCCGCCCCGCCCCATGTTTCCCTTAGGCGACAACATCGCCTCGACGCGCTTCGCCGCCGCCGTGTGGGGGCTGATCGCAATCAACGTCGCGGTTTTTCTCTACCAGGTGAGCCTGCCGGCCGGCGCACAGGAGATCTTTCTCGCCAAGTACGCGCTGATTCCGGCGCGCTATTTCCATCCCTCGTGGGCCTCGGAAGTGGGCCTGAACCCGCTCGACGTGACGCCGTTTCTCACCAACACGTTTCTGCACGGCGGCTTCCTGCACATCATCGTCAACATGTGGACGCTCTACATCTTCGGACCCGCGCTCGAGGAGCGGCTCGGCAGCGCGCGATTCCTGGCGCTCTATCTCGGCTCCGGCGTGATTGCGAGCCTGGCGCACGCGATCTTCAATCTCTCCTCGGCGCTCCCCGCGCTCGGCGCATCCGGCGCCATCGCCGGCGTCATCGCCGCCTACGCGCTGTCGTTTCCCCACGCCTGGATCCGCGTGCTGGTGCTGATCGTCATCATTCCGATCTTCTTCTGGGTGCCGGCGCTCGTCTTCGCCGGACTTCTGGTTCCTGATGCAGGTGCTGCAGGGAACGTCGTCGCTCTTTCTTCCGATGCAGGGCGGCGGCATCGCCTGGTGGGCGCACATCGGCGGCTTTCTCGCCGGCTGGTTCCTGCTCCGGCGCCTCGACACGGGGCGCTTCATAGCGAGCCGCCTGCCGGTCGGCTTCGGCAGTCCGTGGCTGCCCTTCCGCTGGTTCCGCTGAGCGACTGCCTCAGCCCTGCGCCTTCTGCCCGTAGCCCTTGAAGCGCTCGAGCACGACTGTCATCTCGGCGTCGCTGAGCAGATACGGCGGCCCGAGCATCAGCACTTTGCTGTACTGCTCGGCCAGCACCTCGACCTCGGCCGCAAGCTCGAGCGCGGCGGCAAGCGTCGCGCCGATCGCGATCAGCCCGTGGTTCGCCATCAGGCACGCGTTGCGCTCCGTGAGGCCGCCCGCGACGTAGGTCGCAAGCTCGTTGGTGCCGAACGTCGCGTAGGGCACGATCGGAATGTCCTTCCCGCCCGCCACCGCGACCATGTAGTGGAAGGCCGGAATGCTCTTCCCCGCGCAGGCGAGCACGGTCGCGTGCATCGAGTGCGTGTGCACGACGGCGCCCATGTCGGGGCGCGCCTGATAGGCCGAGAGATGGAAGCGCCACTCGGAGGACGGCTTCTTCTGCTTCCCCGGCACGCGGCCGTCGCCGGCGACGAAGACGACGTCGCGCGGCCTCATCTTGTCGTAGGCAATCCCCGTCGGCGTGATCAGCATGCCGCCTTTCCAGCGGCACGAGACGTTGCCCGAGCGCCCGGGCGACAGGCCACGCTCGCTCATCGCCAGCGCGGTGGCGATGACGGCGCGCCGCGCCGCGGCCTCGGCCTTTTTCTTTTTTGCCTTCATGCTCGAGCCCGGGATGGAAACGCGCCACTCGGCAAGCGCGTTGCAGGAGGCAGAGCATAGAACAAAGCGGTTTCCAAAGGGCGAGCCCTTTGGTGGGCCACGGGGAAAAGCTCCGCACTTCTTGCGTTATGGTGAATGAATGTCTGAGATGGCGGCAGGTGCCGGTCTCGAGCGCGTCAATCCGTTGCCTTGGCGCCGCGTACGACCACTAGCCGGTCCGTGCCCAATTCGGCGCCCCAGACTTCGCCCGGCCGCCCGAGCATTTGCCGGACGTTGGCGTTCTCGCGGTCGCTCGGAAAGCTCTCGAATTTCTCGGTCCCCGGATCGAAGCGCAGGATCGCGTTCCCCGGAAAATCCGTGACCCACACCATGTCCTTCTCGTCGACATAGACCGCGTAGGCGCGCGGGATCTCGCCGGGCAGCGCCCACGTCTGCCATTTCCTTTTCTTCGGATCGTAGACGCTGAGCGTTCCGGCGTTCCACTCGCTGACCCAGAGTCGCGCCTGCGAATCCGACCAGACGCGCCGCGGCCCGCTCCCTTTCTTCGGCGGCTCCACAATCTCCGCTTCGCCGCTTTCGAGGAAGACCCGCGCCAGGTAGCTGCCGGCGAGCGAGACGAACCAGATCTGCCCCGCTGGCGTTGCGGTGATGCCATAGGGTCCGCGCCCGCGCGGCGCGTCCCACACGGCCATGTCGCCGATCTTGGGATCGAGGCGTCCGTAGATGCCGTTCTGGCCCGTGAACCAGATGCGCCCGGCGCCGTCGAAGGCCGCCGTATTGAGGTTTGCGTCGGCGCGCTCCTTGGGCAGCGGCCAGCTCTTTACCTCTTTGCTCAGCGGGGTCGACGCGCAGAATGGCATTCAAGCCGCCGTCGGTGACCCAGGCTGCGCCGTCGGGCCCGACGATCACGCCGTGCGGCTTGGAGCCGTCTCCGAGCGGGATGCGCTCGACCTGTCCATTGGCGGGGTCGAGACGTCCCAGCACGCCGGCGCCCTGGCCCGTGTACCAGACGGTGCCGTCGGCAGCAGGTGCGACGTCGTGCGGACGGTCACCCTTGGGGACATCGAAGTAGCGAACCTCGTTGGCGAACGCGAGCGAGGGCAAAGCAACTGCGACCAGCGATAGAACTGTCGCGAATGAAACGGTGGCGGCCCGATGCCGGCCAAATGGTCGAGGCATATGTGGGTCTCCTACTCTGTCGCGCGTGCTCAGAATAGAGCGCGTCTTGCCGGAGCCAGGCGGCGGCCGAGACCTTTAACGTAGGCATTGGATCGCGGAGAACTACCCCTTCTCGGGATAAAGCGAGAGCAGCCCCTGGCGCGACGCGGGCGCGACGCCGCGCTCGGTGATGAAGCCGGTGACGAGGCGGGCTGGCGTCACGTCGAACGCCGGGTTGCCCGCGGGCGAGCCAGGCGCCGCAATCTCCACCGTCACCACTGAGCCGTCGGCGAGCCGTCCCGGCATCTTGAGCACTTCGTCCGCCGAGCGCTCCTCGATCGGGATCGTGCGCCCGTCGTCGATCGTCCAGTCGATCGTCGAATGCGGCAGCGCCACGTAGAACGGCACACCGGTGTCCTTGGCCGCGAGCGCCTTGAGATAGGTGCCGATCTTGTTGGCGACGTCGCCCGACGATGTCACGCGGTCCGTGCCGACGATGCAGAGATCCACATAGCCCTGCTGCATAAGGTGCCCGCCGGCGTTGTCGACGACGATCGTGTGCGGCACGCCGTGCGAGCCGAGCTCATAAGCGGTGAGCGCCGCGCCCTGATTGCGCGGGCGCGTCTCGTCGACCCAGACATGGAGGTCGATGCCCGCGTCGTGCGCCTGGTAGATCGGCGACGTCGCCGTGCCCCAATCGACGCAGGCGAGCCAGCCGGCGTTGCAGTGGGTCAGCACGTTGACCCGCTCGCCCGGCTTCTTCTTCGCCGCAATGTCGCGGATCAGTTTGAGCCCGTTGACGCCGATCATGCGGCAGGTCTCGACGTCCTCGTCCGCGATCTCCGCCGCGCGGTTGTAGGCCGCAGCGACGCGCGTCTCGCGCGGCAGATTGCGGACGGCCTTGCGCATCTCGTCGAGCGCCCAGCGGAGATTGATTGCGGTCGGGCGTTGCTTGGCGAGGAGATCGATCGCCGTGTCGAGCGCTTCGTCGGAGGCGTCCTGTCGCAGCGCGATGGCCACGCCGTAGGCGGCCGTGGCGCCGATGAGCGGCGCGCCGCGCACCTGCATAGAGAAGATCGCCCGCGCGACCTCCGCGACCGAGGCGAGCCCGATGATCTTGAATTCGTGCGGCAGCTTGGTCTGGTCGATGATCTCGACCGACCAGCCGTCCTCGGCGAGCCAGATCGTCCGGTAGTGCTTTCCGTTGATGTTCATGACGCTAGTCCAGGCTCGGCGGAGGTGGAGCTGACATCGGAATTTGGATCGTCGCCTCGAGGCCGCACGCCGCGCACGAGAGCGCATACCACTCCGAATAGGGTCGCGCCGAGCGGTCGATGATCGCAAGCCCGTCGCGGCCGCAGCGCGGGCATGCGACCGCGGCCTCGGGAGCAAGACGCCAGCCCGCAATCCGTGCGAGGGCGAGGCGCGTCTCCTCGGCCGTGAGACCCGGCTCGCCGTCGGTCGTCATTCAGTGCCCCTCGAAGGCGACGATCACGTGACATGCGATGTCGAGGCTCTTGAGCAGCTTCGACCCGCCGAGATCCGGAAGGTCGATGATGAAGGTCGCGCCCGACGATCGTGCCGCCCGAGCGCCGCACGAGCTTCGCCGCCGCCTCCGCCGTGCCGCCCGTTGCGATCAGGTCGTCGACGATCAGGATGCGCTCGCCCTTGCGGATCGCGTCCTCGTGCATCTCGATCACGTCGACACCGTATTCCAGCGTGTACTCCTGGCCGATGGTCTTCCACGGCAGCTTGCCTTTCTTGCGGATCGGCACGAAGCCGCACCCGAGCCGGTCGGCGATGGCCCCGCCCAGGATGAACCCGCGCGCCTCGATGCCGACCACCGCATCGACGGGCTGCGTGCGGAAGGGCTCCGCCATCTGTGCAATAGCCGCCTTGAAGCCTTGTGCATCGCCCAAGAGCGTGGTCACGTCCCGGAACATGATCCCGGGCTTGGGGTAATCCGGGATAGTACGTATCAGGCCTTTTAGGTCGCTCAAGGACACCTCCCCGACAAAATCGCGGCGCAAGTTAGCAATAACCGTCGTGGCAAGATAGAACGTGCGGACAGCCAAGGGACAATTCGCCGGGGTGGTGCTTCGCGCACTGCAAGCTTTTGAGGCAACTGGCGATTTGATTAGAGCCATCGAGCCATGACGGACACCAACTTCCCGCTCTCAGCGGACGCTGATTTGGACGACCTGCCACGAACGTTGAGGCGCGAGCACGAGGCCCGCGCCCGCCAGCGCGAAGGCGCCCTCGGCGATCCGCCGCGCTTCGTCTCGCGCGATGACGGCTATGCCGCAGCCCCGCTTCTCGACGCCCCCCCGGCCGCCACCGTGACGCGGATCGACGTGCCGTTCATGCGGCTCGTGTTCTTCTTCCTGAAGGCGGTGGTCGCCGCCATTCCCGCGCTGATCCTCTTGACCGCTATCCTTTGGGTCGGCGGCCAGCTCGTGGAGACGTTCTACCCCCAGATCATCAAGATGAAGATCCTGATCAGCTTCCCTGGCTAGGTGCGCTGGGCGACGGGATTTCGTGAGCGGTTGTTCGCTTGGCTTCAGCCCGCCGGGCCGATGGGGAACTGCCGCTGCCAGGTGGCGCCGCTCGTGTCGCGCGCGACCACCGTCATCTCCTCGGCGCCGTTCGTGACGTAGTCGAACTCGACCTGCGGGTTTTGCGCCAGCGTAATCGAGCCCGTCATCTCGAACACGAGCTCGTCGCCCTGCCGCGCCTCGATGCGGTCGACCATGAGCAGCGGCACGTAAAGCAGCGTGATCTGGTCGAGCACCATGCCGGTGTGGTTCGGATGGTTGAGCGCAAAGCGTGCCCGCTGGAGCGAATGAGACGCGGTGGCCCTATCGCCCACCGCGGCGAAGTCCATCTTGCCCATGTTGGCGAGAATTTCGGCGGGGTCGCCCATCGGCGGCGCCGAGCACGACGCCTGCCCGCCCGCGAACTTGACCAGCTGCTCGACCATGTAGAGCTCGCCGTCGGAGGCCTCGACGACGATATGCACGTCCGACTGCTGGTTGAGGCGGATGTTTGTTGTGATGGCGACCTTATCGCGCAGCCCCCCGAGCCGGAACACGGCCGCCACCGGCGACGGGTTCTCGTCGACGATGAAGGCCACCGACTTGATCGTCCGACCGTCCGCGAAATGCGCTTCAGCCGCGAGCGGCACGGACCGCACATCCTCTGCCCGGTAGGGCGCCTTGAGGGTGACGATCCCGAGCCCGTCGTGAAGCGTCCGGCCGCCGTAGACCTCGGCGCGGATGCCGGGCCAGCTCTCGCTCGCCTGGGCCGCGCCGGCCGTACCCATGACGATGGCGGCAGCCGCCGCGAGCGGCAGGCATCGCAAGATCGTTTGAGTGAAAGCCGTGTGAGCCATGGGGCGCCGATCCCTCCATGCACCAAATCGGTGCATGCTTCGCTCGGGAATTTCTCCCCGCCAAGGCCGGAAGTCAACGCCCGGACACACCTTCACTCAGGGCGAAGAGGGCGCAATTGGCTTCCCCGTCGTCTGCCGACTTCTCCCGCTCCCGCAATCCGAGCAGATTGAGATACTTGCAACGTCTGACCGCATGGTTGACGATTTTGCTCGCGGCTTCGTCCTTCGACGTCCTTAACTCGATCGTGTTGCTGACGAGGACGCCTTCGGCAGCCGCGGCCGCCGCCGCAGCAAGCACGAATATGCCAAGGGTGAGCGGACGAACATCAAGGGATCGCATCACGATACTTTCCCTAGCGGCCCATAGTGCCGATCCTATGGCCTCGTTAACTGCCCGCTAATGCACCTGCGCCGGGCGCCATCCGGCCTCTTTGGCCTCGGCTTCCGAGCAGAACCAGCGCTCGCCCTTGGCCGCGTCGATCCTGACCTTGCCGTACCAGGGGCTCCACGGCATGTGATAGATCTGCCCGTGCGCCGTCACGTTGCCCTTGATCGCGCAGCCGTTCGGTGCCGCCGTCTCGGCCGTCTGCCACCGCTTCTCGCGGAAGATCCAGGCCGGCTCCGTCTCCGCCTGCCAGATCCCGACCTTGAGCGCACGCGCTTCGCCCTCGGTCTCGACGTAGGTCTTCGAGTATTTGACGAACGCCCACGCCAGCCCCGTGCGGACCATCTCCGCGTTGATGTCGCGCCCGTCAACGAAGCAGATGCCGAGCGTGCGGCCGTACTTGTCGTGGCCGCGCTCTTCGCAGTCGACCCTGCGCTCGCCGATCAGCTTTGCGAGCGCCTTGGTCGCCGCGGCGCCGCAGCTCCAAGTACCGATCTCCTTGCGCGCGCACGACTGGCTCGCCTCCGGGGCATCGATGCCCTCGAGGCGCACATGCGTCCCGTCGATGTTGATCGTGTCGCCGTCGATCACGGTCGCCCGGCCGCTGAGCGTTTCGGCGCCATGAGAGGGGCCACCCGCAAGCGACGAGAGGGAGATGAAAGCAAGAGTGCCGGCCAGCGCAAACGCCACTGACCGGCGGCTCGAGTGCACGATGGGAGAACCACGCATGCATCGAGGCGTCGGTGATTCGGGTGTTCGAACCCGGGCCCAAATGTGGCGGCCCACACCTCACTTGAGACCGCGCCGTGACGCCGATTTGCCGTGTGCGATGCTCAACTTGGGCGGCCGGGCCCGCCGCTCCGGGCGATCACGGGGGACGCGGTCTTGAACGGCAAAAAGCATAAGCTGTGGGCCGTGCTATGCTTGTCCGGCATCGACACAATCTCAGATTAATAAGCCGACTGTGATTCCATGGTGCGGGCCGGCCGGAAGCTTTCCGCCCCGCACGAAATTGAGATCGAGATGACAGACAGGAAGCCGCCCGCGCCACCGCCGCGCTTCGAGCAGTACCGCCCCTCGCAGGAGCGGCCCGAGATGTCGCCTCGTCCGGCCCCCCAGCAGCCATATCCCGTCCGGCCGGGCCAGCCCGGCATGGCGCCGCAGAGACGGCAGCCGCCGCAGTATGACCGGGGATCCTCGTGGCTCACCGGCGCTCTCTATGGCGCGCTCGCCCTGATCGCCCTCGCAGCCGTCGCCGTTGCCTTCCTGGTGATGGCGATACCGACCGATGTCGTTCGCGATCGCGCCGTCGCCGAGGTGAAGGCCCGCACCGGCCGCGATCTCGTCATAGCGGGACCGGCGACGTTCACGCTCTACCCGTCGGTCGGGGTATCGCTCGGTGACGTCTCGCTCTCGGGGCCGCCGGGCTCGGGCGGCAAGCCGCTCGTGAAGATGGCGTCCCTCGACGTCAGCGTGCGGCTGCTTCCGTTACTGCAGCGTGACGTGCGCGTGAGCCGCCTCGTCCTGCGCCAGCCCGAGTTCAATCTCGAGGTCGACAAGGAGGGCCGCGAGAGCTGGGACTTCGCCGCCCGCGACACGCCGGCGCCGCCAGTGCGCCTTGCGCAGGCCGCGGGTAGCGCCACCGACGCAGACGGAGGTCTGCCATCGGACGCTGGAGGACAGCCGCAGCAGCAGCGCGCCTCGCGCTCGAAGCTCGAGAAGCTCGAGTTCGGCGACGTGCGCATCGAGGACGGCACGATCCGCTATTCGGATGCGCGCTCCGGCGCCGTGCGCGAGGCGCGTGCGGTGAACGCGTCTCTCACGCTGCCGTCGATTTCCTACCCGCTGGAGGCGAGCGGCAGCCTCAACTGGAAGGGCAGAAATGTCGATTTCAATGCCGAGCTGACCTCCGTCAAGGCCGTGCTCGAGGACCGCCCGGCCAAGCTGGAGCTGAAGCTCACGAGCGCGGCGGGCGAGGCGGCCTTCGACGGCACGGTCTCGTTCTCGAATGCATTCGAGGTGGAAGGAAGCTTCACGGCGAAGTCGGCGTCGGCCCGCGATCTCGCCGGCTGGCTCGGCGCCGAGCTCGGCCCCTCGGACGGCTTCGGCCCGCTTCGACGCAAAGGGGCTCGTCCGCGCCGGCAGCAAGGCCGTGAGCCTCACCGCCGCCGAGATGACGCTCGATGGAGCGACGGCACGCGGCCAGGTCACGGTCGAGACGTCGGGGCCCCGGCCGCATGTGAAGGCCAACCTCAAGCTCTCCGAGCTCGATCTCAATCGCTATAAGGGTGCGTTCACCGATGCCGGGCCGGCGTCACCGCCTGTGCCGTCCGGTGAGGCCCCGTCCCCACCCGCCGGGGAGCCGCCGCAAACCGAGAGCGCGCCGCCCGCGTCCATCAACGACCTCCTGAATCGAGAGCCGGCAGCGCCGGGGCCGAAGGTCAAGGGTTTCGTCAAGCGCGATGGATGGAGCGACGAGCCGTTCGATCTCTCGGGGCTGGGACTTCTCGACGCCGACGCCAAGCTGTCGGTGGCGCGCCTCATCGTCCGCGGCATCAAGACCGGACAGTCGGAGCTCACCGTCGCGCTCAAGAACGCCGTCATGAAGACGACGTTCGACGATGTGCGTCTCTACGAGGGTCGCGGCACCGGCTTCGTCACCATCGACGCCAGCTCGCCGAAGGCGGCCAACGTCGGCGGCAACATCACGCTCGACGGCATCGCCGCTGCAGCCGCTCCTGAAGGATGCGGCGGAGCTCGACTGGCTCGCCGGCACCGGCAAGCTCGCCTTTGCGCTTTCGGGCCAGGGCCAGAGCGAGCGCCAGATCATCGAGACGTTGAACGGCCGCGCCGAGTTCAACTTCACCAATGGCGCCATCGTCGGCGTCAACATCCCGCAGATGGTGCGCGGCTTTGGTCGCCCGAGTGGCGACAACGGCAGCGTCGAGAAGACCGATTTCAGCGAGCTCGCCTCGAGCTGGGTGGTGACGGCGGGCGTGGCGGAGAACCGCGACATGAGGCTCGTGAGCCCGCTTCTGCGCATGACGGGCTCGGGCAGCGTGAGCCTTCCGGCCCGCGAGATGGACTACATGCTGCGGCCCAAGATCGTCGCGTCTCTCTCCGGCCAGGGCGGCGAGCAGAACCTCTCCGGCATCGAGATACCGGTTCGCGTCCACGGGCCCTTGGAGAAGCCCAAGATCACGCCCGATCTCGGCGGCGCCTTCAAGGATCCCGACAAGGCCGTCGATACGGTGAAGGAGATCGGCAAGCAGTTCAAAGGCAAGAGCGCCGACGAGATCGTGAAGGGGATCTTCGGCTCGGGCGACGAGCCGCCGGGCGAGGAGAAGCCCGCCAAGAAGCTGCTCGACAAGCTCTTCAAGAAGCAGTGAGAGCCGTCGACGCGCCTTGCGAGTGCGCGCTCGAGCGCGCGCGGGATCGTCACAAATCTCTCGATGCGCGCCGCGCGCATGACTCTGTTAAGGCAGCGTGAAACGCGCGCCAAAAAATTTTGCCCCGAGGGGCAAATTTTTCTTGCATGAGGGGGGGTGAGGCCTCATATGACGCGTCTCCGTTCGTCCACCTGCCCCAAGGCCCAAGGACACAATCCCCAAAGCAAAAGGTAAGGAGCGGGCGGGTTGAATCTGTCTACTGGTTGGGGAGGGTCATATGGCCTTTAATGACACCCTCTTCCAATTGGGGATGGACTTGACTCGTTCAAGCACCGCCCAAAAGGAAGATCTGAATGAAGTTGTGCGCCTAGCGCACGAGGATTGTCAGGATAGCTTTGTCGAGCGCGAGAGTGCTCGCACGACCCAACGCATCATCGTCGACTTGTTCGGCGCGCGACGGGTCGAATCGGCGAAGTCAGTGGAACGGGCGCTGAAGCAGGCGCTGGAGTTTGCCAAGGGCAGGGTTCTGAGGTCTTCCCTCAGCCGCGACAAAGAAACCGGTTGTGTGACCGGCAACGTGACGATGGCCGATGGCCTCGTCTCGGTCGAGGTCTGCCCGGAGAGCGGCTGCGTCGCCGTTGATCTGGAGAGCTACGTCGGCATGCGCCCCGAGCTTGTCCTCACCGCGCTGACCGATGCCTTCGATGCCCGCGAGGCGGTCATCAAGAAGCAGCGGTCCGAGGCGGACATGTCCAGGCTGCGGGCGGCCGCTCGGCACTACCGTGCCGCGGCCCTGCAGCTTCCGGTCGCCAAGGCATCGAGGGTTCGGAAGGCCGCCTAGTCGGCCTTCCACGGCCCTACACCCAAGACCAGTGCAGTTCGCGCGTTCGGAGTTTCTCCGGACGCGCGATTGCCGTTTGCAGGCGCGTCAGCGCGAATGCAGCGCCACCCGGTTGCCCTCGCTGTCGAGGATGACGGCGCGGTTGCCGTGCGGCGCGATCGAATGCGCGGGTTTGAGGATCTTGCCGCCGTTCTTCTCGACCTCGGCGACCGCGGCCTCCAGGCGGCCGTTGCAGTTGAGATAGATGAGCGGGCCTTGCGCGCCCGGCTTCTCCTTCTCGGACGCGAAAAGGCAACCTCCCACGTCGCCGCTTTCGGAGGGCAGGAAGGCGAGCGTCATGCCCTGCATCTCGTGCGTCGCGAGCGCCGTGCCGAGGACAGCCGAGTAGAAGCGGACCGCACGCTCGAGGTCGGCAACCGCGATATCGACCCACACGACCTGATCTGCCATTGCACGCCTCTGCCACGCTCCAGCCTGCCGCCGTCAATCCCGGCTGAGGCCCTTCTCTTTGAGCTCGGCGAGATATTCCGCCCACCGCTTGTCCTTCTGCAGTCCGAGCATGTGCAGGTAGGACCACATGAAGAGCCCCGTATCGTGCCCGTCGTCGAAGACGACGCGCACGGCATAGTTTCCGACGGGGCGCAGCTCGCGGATCTTGACGTTGCGCTTGCCGGCGACCGTCACGCGCTGCTCCTTCGAGTGCCCCTGCACTTCCGCCGACGGGCTCATGACGCGCAGAAGCTCGGCCGGGAGCTCGTGCACGTCGCGGGTCGCGAACGTGACGCGCAACGCCTCGCCGCCGTGCACCACCTCGAGCCCTGGCGGCTTCATGCCCTTGCCTTGGACGCGCTCGAGCTCGGCCCAGGCATTGCCTGCGAGATCGCGGAAGATTTGCGCCTGCGGGCTGGACGGCGCCGTCGCCGTGATCGGCTTCCCCGAATCCGACGTCGCGCGCACGTCCATGTGCAGCGGCACCTCGCCGAGGAACGGCACGCCGAGCTTTTCCGCTTCCGCTTTCGCCCCGCCGTGCCCGAAGATGTCGGAGCGCTCCCCGCACTTGGGGCAGATGAAAGTGCTCATGTTCTCGACGATGCCGAGCACGGGAATGTTGACCTTGCGGAACATGGCGAGGCCCTTGCGCGCATCGATGAGCGCCAGGTCCTGCGGCGTCGAGACGATGACCGCGCCCGAGAGCGGCACCTGCTGCGCGATCGTGAGCTGCACGTCGCCCGTGCCCGGCGGCATGTCGATCACGAGCACGTCGAGATCGCCCCACTCCACCTCGCGCAGCATCTGGTTGAGCGCCTGCACCACCATCGGCCCGCGCCAGACGATGGGCGTCCCCTCGTCGACCATGAAGCCCATCGACATGGCCTTGAGCCCGTAGCCCTCCATGGGAACGAGCTTCTTGCCTTCGGTCGCCTCCGGCTTGCCGGAGATGCCGAGCAGGCGCGGCTGCGAGGGCCCGTAGATGTCGGCGTCGAGGATGCCGGCCTTGAGGCCGATCGCCTGAAGCCCGAGCGCGAGGTTGACGGCGACCGTCGACTTGCCGACGCCGCCCTTGCCCGACGCGACCGCGATCAGATGCTTGACGCCCGGCACGCCTTGGGCCTGGCGCATGCCGCCTGGAGCCGCACCAGGACCCGCTTGGCCGTTGGCGCCGTCGCCGGCCATGCCCCGCTTCCTCGCCTCGCGCACGCGCGGATGCTCGTGCACGTTGCTCGGGCGGATGTCGCCGGGCTTGTTCTCGGCCGTCAGCACGGCGACGACGCCGCCGACGCCTTCGACCTCGCGCACGACCTTCTCGGCCGCCTGGCGCAAGCGACTCGAGCTCGCCCGCGCGCGCTCGCCGGCACGGTGATCGAGAAGTAGACGCGGTCCTCCTTGATGAGAATGTCGGACACGAGGCCGAGGTCGACGATGTTGCCCTCGAGATCCGGGCCTTTGACGCGGCGCAAGCGGTCCAAGATGTGCGCCTTCGAGACGGGCATTCACTTGCCTCCTGGCACTTGCCTCGCGAAGATTGACGGAGCCGGGGGCGGGTTGGCGCGCGGCTGTGACTCCGCCAATGGCGCCGAATCCAGCCTGAATAGTGGCAGACGCCGTGGTGGAAGTCACGACATGGGATGCCCCACGGCTGGGGCTGGAGTCTACAAGCTACTCTCGGATATAGGAAGCAGGCGCATATCAGTCACGGGGAGTGCGCCCGAGGCGAGAGAGCCATGAAACGACTTCTCTACCTGAGCGGCCTCATCGACGAAGACTCTGCCCGCATCGGGCGCTGGGTGTCGTGGCTGATCGTCGCCGCGGCCGTCATCAGCGCCGGCAACGCCGTCATCCGCAAGGTGTTCGACGTGAGCTCGAACGCCTGGCTCGAGCTGCAGTGGTGGCTCTTCGCGATCGTGTTCCTGCTCGCCGCGCCCTGGACGCTCGCCGTCAACGAGCACATCCGCATCGACATCGTAAACAGCCGCTTCTCGCAGCGCTGGAGGAATGCCGTCGAGGTCATCGGTCACGTCTTCTTCCTGCTTCCGACCGCGGCGGTCATCCTCTTCACGTCATGGGCCTTCTTCCTCACGTCGTACGCCCAGAACGAGCAGTCGCCGAACGCCGGCGGCCTGCCGCAATGGCCGATCAAGGCGCTGATCCCGATCGCCTTCGCGCTGCTCTTCGTCCAGGGCCTCTCGGAGCTGATCAAGCGCATCGCCATCATCCGCGGCGACAAAGAGGAGCCCCGTGCCCACGACAGCTATCATGACGTCGTCGCCGCCACGGGCGCGGAGCTGAGAGAGACCGACCGGACGGACCGGCAAGAGCTGAGCGGCGGGAAGCGAGAGGGGTTATGAGGGATGGCGGCCTTCCTGGCGGAGAACATGGCGCCGATCATGTTCGCGGCGCTCGTCGTGTTTCTGCTGCTCGGCTATCCCGTCGCCTTCTCGCTCGGCGCCGTCGGCCTCATGTTCTTCGTCGTCGGCGTGGAGCTCGCGCCCTATTCGCGCGGCACCATCACGCTCTCCTGGCCGCTGCTCCAATCGCTGCCCGGGCGCATCTACGACGTGATGCGCAACGACACGCTGCTCGCCATACCCTTCTTCACCTTCATGGGGCTGATACTCGAACGCTCCGGCATGGCCGAGGACCTGCTCGACACGGTCGGCCAGCTCTTCGGGACCGTCCGCGGCGGCCTCGCCTACGCCGTGATCTTCGTCGGCGCCCTGCTCGCGGCAACCACCGGCGTCGTCGCGGCCAGCGTCATTTCGATGGGCCTCATCTCGCTGCCGATCATGCTGCGCTACGGCTACGACCGCCGCCTCGCGAGCGGCGTCATCGCCGCGTCCGGAACGCTGGCCCAGATCATCCCGCCGTCGCTCGTCCTGATCGTGCTCGCCGACCAGCTCGGCCGCTCGGTCGACGACATGTACAAGAGCGCGATCGTCCCCGGCCTCCTGCTCGCGGCCTCCTACGCCCTGTTCGTATTCGTCGTCTCGCTCGTGAAGCCCGAGGCGGCGCCCGGTCTGCCGGCGAGCGAGATCGGCTACCAGAAGCCGGATGGATCGCGCGGGCTTCTCTCCTGCGGCGTGCTGGCCGCGGCTTCGGCCGTCTTCGGCGCCTGGGCGCTATTCGGCTCGTCCTACTCCGGAACCGAGCTGTTCATCCTGGCCATGGCGGCAGGCATCGGTTTCGCGCTCGCCGTCGCGCTGGCGAACCGCGCGCTCTTGCACTTCAGGGGTGTGAGCGTCCTGTCGCCGCTTGCCGAGCGCGTGACGTTCGTCATGGTGCCGCCGCTGCTGCTGATCTTCCTCGTCCTCGGCACGATCCTGATCGGCGTTGCGACGCCGACCGAGGGCGGTGCCATGGGCGCCGTCGGTGCCATGGCGCTCGCCGCCATCAAGCGCTACGTCGACGGCAATCCTGCCCGCTTCAGCGTTGCTATCGTCCGGCAGGCCGCCGAGGCCACTGCCAAGCTCGCGGCCTTCGTCATGTTCATTCTCATCGGCGCGCGCATCTTCTCGCTCACCTTCTACGGCGTGAACGGCCACATCTGGGTCGAGCACCTGCTGACCTCGCTGCCGGGCGGCATGTACGGCTTCCTGATCGTCGTCACCATCCTCGTTTTCCTGCTCGCCTTCTTCCTCGACTTCTTCGAGCTGTGCTTCATCCTCGTCCCGCTTCTGAAGCCGGCCGCCGAGTCGATCTTCAGGAGCTCGCCCGAGGCCGTCGCCATCGCCAAGAGCGCCGGCATGGCCGTCATTGCCACCGCCGACGGCTCGGGCATGATGCACGAGTACGTGGCCGACGTGACTCCCTTCGTCGTCTGGTTCGGCGTGCTGCTCGCGATCAACATGCAGACGAGCTTCATGCATCCGCCCTTCGGCTTCGCGCTCTTCTACCTGCGCTCGGTGGCGCCGAAGGAGCCCTTCCGCGACAAGGTCACGGGCAAGCTCACGGCTCCCGTGACGACGGGCCAGATCTATTGGGGCGCGGTGCCGTTCGTCTTTATCCAGCTCGCCATGGTCGCGCTGGTGATGCTGATACCGTCGCTCGCCATGCCCCTGACGACGAAGCAGGTCGAGGCGCCCTCCAGCGTCGAGCGACTCGACCGGCCAGCTTCGGCGACCGCGATTCCGGTGACGGGTAAGGGCTTTGCGCTGCCAGCCTCGCCGCCCGAGATCGATGGCGCGCCGCAGCCTTCGCGAGCGGCCCTGGTGCGCCGACCTTGGACCTGCGCGATCTTCCGAACTTCGATGCGCCCGAGCGCGCGATGCCGCGTCGTCCAGAAGAGTAGCTAGTCCCCAATCGAGGAAGTTGCGTGAATCTACGATCATGATCTTGGCGCATACGTCTGTCAGCGTGTGTTCACGTCCATCGACGAGTCTGGCTGCTGGGGCTGTTCCGCAACAGTGTGGCCATCGCGTGCATCGAGATTCGCTTTCGCGCTGGAGCTTGCGGCGATGATGTTGCTATCTGAAGGCGTTGGTCGAGCATCGCGCGTGTCGAAATTTCTTGCTTGAGAGTAATCCGCGTTCCGGTCCGCTTGGGAAGCTGAGCTTCCTGCACGGCCATGGATGGATCAGTCTGAAGCGCAGCGTCTACCGAAGGTCACTCATGCGGCAGACCAAGGCCTCTGCGTCTTCGACGCTCAAGGCTCAAAGCATCGACGATCTCGGAGCACCTGTCGAAGTGCGGCGTCATCCGGGTGCGCGCCGCCTGACGCTGCGCGTGAGCCGCACGCGGCGCGCGGTCATCGTCACGCTGCCCGTGCAGTGCGACTTGGACGAAGCCGGCTCCTTCCTCCACCGCAACATCGCCTGGGTGCGCGAGCGCCTCGACAGCCTGCCGGTGCCGGTTCCCTTCCGCGACGGCGTCTTCATGCCGCTGCGCGGCGAGCCGCATCGCGTCGTGTTCGCCGGCCGCAACAGCTCTCGGTCTCGCGGCAAGGACGAGATGCGCGGCTCGGTCAGATGCTGCGCGCATGCCGAATTGCATGAGCTCGAGGTCATCGGCGCTCCCGAGCACGCTCCGCGCCGGCTGCGCGAGTGGCTCTGCGCCGAGGCCATGCGCGATCTCGATCAGCGCGTCGCCTGCCATGCTGCGCGTCTTCGCCTGAAGCCCAAGCGCATTGCAGTTCGCGATCAGTCGAGCCGCTGGGGCTCCTGCTCGACGACCGGCGTACTCTCCTTCTCCTGGCGCCTCATCCTCGCGCCGTCCCAAATCCTCGACTACGTGGCCGCGCACGAGGTCGCTCACTTGAAGGAGATGAACCACGGGCCGCGTTTCTGGGCGCTCGTGCGGGAGACCATGCCGGCCATGGACGAGGCCAAGCGCTGGCTCCAGATCTACGGCATGGATCTCCACCGCTACGGCACCAGCGGCAGCGCCCGCGAAGCCTGATTTTCGCAGATTGGAAAGCTACTGCGTCCCGCGCCCGAGCGACATCGAGCCCGGCGGCGGGTGCACGACGATGCTCGGCGAGCGGCCTGCGTCCGGAGTGCGTTGGGCCCCGTTCACATCGCCTTCAGCAAGAGTTCCGCCGGTGAGCGCGCGCGAGATGAAATTCTCGTCGATGGCCTGCGCGGGATGCGGCGGCCCGGCCGGCGGCGCACCGCTCTCGCTTGCCTTGGCGAGCCGCGCGATCGGATCGTCGTCCGGGCCGTTGCGCGCGACAGGCATCTCATCGCGGTTTTGCGCAGGCGCAGTGCCTGACCCATCCGGCAGCGTCCGCGGCGGCTTGTTCTGATGCGCGGCAAGCATGATCTGGCGCCAGATCTCGGCCGGCAGATTGCCGCCCATGACGCGGTTCATGGCCTGGTTGTGATCGTTGCCGACCCAGACGCCGCCCGTGAGATAGGCCGTATAGCCGACGAACCAGGCATCGCGGAAATCCTGCGATGTGCCGGTCTTGCCCGCCGCCGGATGCAAAGGCAGCGCCGCGCGCCGGCCGGTGCCCGATACGAGCGTCGCCTGCAGCATGTCGTTCATCGCCCCGATGTTCTTGGCGCCGAATGACGGTTCGAAGCGGGCATCGACCTTCGCATAGAGGACGCGGCCCGCGCTCGTGCGCACGCGCCGGATGGCGTACGGCTCGTGCACGTAGCCGCCGTTGGCGAATGCGCTGTAGGCGCCCGTGAGCTCGAGCAGCGAGACCTCGGAGGTCCCGAGCGCCAGCGACGCGTCCTGCCGCAGCTCCGATTTGATGCCGAGCCGCCGCGCCGTCGCCCACACCTTCTTGACCCCGACCTCGAGCAGAAGCCTGACGGCGACCGTGTTGATCGACTGGGCGAGCGCGTCGCGCACCGACACCGGTCCGATATAGCGGCCGTTCTCGTTGCGCGGCGTCCAGCCGGCTGCCGTGATCGGTTCGTCGTTGACCACTTTGTCGGGCGTGAAGCCGGCCTCGAGCGCGGCGAGATAGACGATCGGCTTGAAGGCCGAGCCCGGCTGGCGGCGCGCTTTCACGGCGCGGTTGAACTGGCTGTCGGGATAGGACCGCCCGCCGATGAGCGCACGCACCGCCCCGTCGTTGGCGACGACGGCGACCGCCGCCTGGCTCGCCGCGAGAGTGTCGCCCTGCTGCGCCAGCGCCTTCGACACGACCTCGCCCGCGCGCCGTTGCAGCGCCGCATCGATCGTCGTCTCGACGACGATCTCGGCCCCCTTGCCGGCATCGATCGGCGGCAGGTTCTCCATGACGTAGTCGGCGGCGTATCCGGCGCCCGCCCGCTCGGCGAGGCGGAACGTGCTCGAGAAGCGTACCTGCTCGCCGCGTGCGGCGTCTTCTTCCTCCGCGGTGATGAAGCCGGCGTCGCGCATCTTGCCGAGCACGACACGCCCGCGCGCCGTGGCCTGCATCGGGCTCGAGCTCGGCGAATACTTGGACGGCGCCTTGAGCAGCCCGGCGATGACGGCGGCTTCCGCCAGCGAGAGCTCGCGCGCCGACTTGCCGAAGTAGCGCTGCGCCGCGGCTTCTATGCCGTGCACGCCGCCGCCGAAGTAGACGCGGTTGAGATAGAGCTCGAGGATGTCGTTCTTCGTCAGCTTGAGCTCGAGCCAGAGCGCGAGAACGAGCTCCTCGACCTTGCGCTCGAGCGTGCGCTCGGACGTGAGGAAGAGGTTCTTGGCGAGCTGCTGCGTCAGCGTCGAGCCGCCCTCGGCGAAGCGCCCCGCCCTCAAGTTGGTATAGGTGGCGCGCGCCAGGCCGAGCGGGTCGAGGCCCACGTGCTCGTAGAAGCGCCGGTCCTCGGTCGCGAGCACCGCGTCCGTCACCCGCTTAGGCAGAAGATCGAGCGGCATGTAGTCCCGCGTCGCGCCGCGCTCGGCGAGCACGCTGCCGTCGCGCGCGAGAATGCGGATCACCGGGCCGCCGCTGGCCGCAGCCCGCATCGTCAAGGGATCCGGGAAGGTCAGCGAATAGTAGATGAACATGGCACCGACACCGGCCGCGGCCATGCACAGCGCCAGGATCGGCACCAGGAGAATGAACTTGATGTGGAACGGAATTCTCTGCGGACCGCTGTCGTGCGGCGGGTAGCTATGCCCCCCGCCGCCCGGTGCTGGGTCCAGTGTCGGCATATAGTGAGAAGACATGATGCGGCCCCGGCTTCCCTGCCTGGCCTCGGCCTGAATACCCCACGCCCTTCGGGTTCCAGCCTCGACGCGCGCAATGCGAATGCGGCCGCAGTCTCGCCGCAGCCTTCGAGGAGACTAGAATCCGATTGCCTAAGACCGCGTTAACCAGCGGCCGCCGGCGCGCAGCGGCTCGCTTGCTCAGCGTCCGATCAGCGCGCCGAAGAGCCCGCCCAGAATGCCGAGGAAGATGCGCGCGCCGATCGTGAAGAACATGAACAGGAGCTGTCGCTCCTCGAGGATGAGCTCGATCCAGATGTTGTACTTGGGGTCGAGGCCCGTGTTCGTGAGCACGCTCTTGAGATCGCGCGCCCAGGCGAGCATGTGCGACAGCGTTTCGGGCGACTCGTAGCCGACGAACGCCAGCGCGAACGCGCCGAGAATGAGTGACAGGAAGATAGTGCTGGTCCCAAGCAGCAGGCGAAGCAGCATGGCGTATCCCTCCGGACGCAGGAAACTTGAACCCCGCCAAATCGTTCCAATATAGGAGCGGCCCGCGTCCCACCCCGTCCGATCCAGGGACCGCGAGCAAAGCCTAGGTTCAAGCAACCGGGCTTACAAGAGGCAGGAAGAGGGCAAAAGAGCCATGGACGCACGCGTCGAGCGATATTCTCACCCTGAGACCGAGGCCGCCGTTGCCCGCGTCGAGGCGGTGGCGCGCATCATGGACTCCATGTTCGAGATCCCGGGCACCAAGGTGCGCGTCGGCCTCGACGCCATCATCGGCATCGTGCCGATTATTGGCGATCTCATCTCGCAGGTGATCTCGAGCTACATCATCTGGGAGGCGCGCCAGCTCGGCGTCTCGCGCTTCACGCTGGCGCGCATGATGGCCAACAGCGCCATCGACACCGTGGTCGGCATCATCCCGTTCGCGGGCGACGCCTTCGACATCTACTTCCGCGCCAACCTGAAGAACCTGGCGCTGCTGAAGGCGCACCTTGCCAAGCACGGGCACGTGCCCCGCGCCAAGGGCGGCGGCCAGGTGATCGACGTCACGGCGACAAGGGTGGGGTA
>CAVQUQ010000022.1:0-45535 GCA_963716835.1 uncultured Alphaproteobacteria bacterium
GTTGCGGTTGGGACTTTCAAGAGCTCGCGGTGAGAATGCGGAGACGTGGCGGATCGTGGCCGTAGGATGTGGAACCCTGGCTAAGGCGCCACGAGAAGGATCTCTCGGAGGCGGACGACATAACCGTCCGTTGATCGTAGTGCACGGGCCGTCGGTACTAACTCACGACGACAGTGTGAAGCGCACCCCCTTAGCGCGGAAGGCACTCTGTCGTGCTAGCGCGGGTTCTTCCCAGGTCTCACGCCCTTAGCGGCGCGGCTCTATCAGCGGAAGATGGCCAGGACTACAGGGTCCCGTTCCGCTTCGACGGCAAGCGCGCCAAGCTGACCGTCAAGCTCGGGCCCGTACAGCTGTCTGATCAGGCTGCCACAGGTGCTGGCTCCGGGGAAAGCGGTGTCGGGTCCGAAAAGAAATCGTATTCGATGACCTGGCGCCTGAGCGAGATATTTGGCGAAATGGGGCGCGCCTTGCAAGTCATGAAGACCGGTCCGTGAGGGTCCGCAGTCTCTGCTTGCCCAAAGCCGACACTCAGCGATGCTCGTTCCGCGTCTGCTCTTGAGGTTCTAGCGGACGTCATGCGCGGGACGCCGAGGTCAGATTGTGACCCATAAGGGAGATTGAAGACGTTCTACTTCCTGACGATGCGCTGCCGCCTATCTGCCGGCATGGATTCGCCGCTGGATGATGCTGATTGTCCTGCCCAATGTTCTGCCGGGGCGTCCCTCATTTAGGCGACTGTTCCCACAGATCGGCGACGTAGCGTGCGCAGGCGCAGAGTTCCGAGGCAGCCGGTTTCCCTTTTTAGCCCACCGACGTTCGCGATCGACAGCAATCACAATAGGGAAAATTTGCCCCGCGTTTCTGGGAGTACTGCCGATTGATGAGACGTCTAGTCAGTCGTTAACAATGGCAGAAGACCTGCCTGAAGTAGGGGAAAATCATCAGCTGACGTCCAAAAAAGCATGGAGAGGCCGTGAAGGCCCGCAAGCGAACGAGAGTTCAAGAAGAGCATTAGGGGGAGGATTTCATGTCCACGACTGCCGCCAACGGCCGCGAGATCCTGCGTGTCGAATTTTCCCTGGAGGAAGGGCAGGCTCTGGGCGCAGGCATGATCAGCCCGATAACGCACACAATGCTGCTGCCGATCAATACCACGCAACCGAGCCCCATTTCAGCTATCGATCCGCCGCAGGCCTCACCCAACGAGGCGCCCCCGCCGATCGATGGCGTCTACTTTGACGATCAGTGGCACTTCGACTTTCTCGGCGACATTGAGAAAATCTGGGAGGAATACTCGGGCGCAGGCGTGCACGTCGGCGTCTATGACGACGGTCTGCAGTACTCCCACCCCGATCTCGGCGATAATTACGACGCGTCGCGGCAGGTCACTGTTGGCGGCGAGCTTCTCGATCCGGATTACGACGCCAGCCTTGGCTTTGCACATGGAACGTCGGTAGCAGGGCTGATCGGCGCCGAGAAGAACGAGTTCGGCACGACCGGCATCGCGTGGGGCGCCTCCCTCACTGGCGTGCCGATCTTCTATGGTCCGGCCGACATCAACAACAACTATGAAGGATTTCCTCGCAGCCGTCGACCAGACGGAGAACTTCGACATCGTCAATCATAGCTGGGGAAAGCTACCGTTCTTCTGGCAGCATCCTCAAGTTTGGGACCAGGACACCGCGCTCATCGCCGAGTGGATGGAGGCGGTCGAAGATGGCCGCGAAGGTCTGGGAACCGTCATCGTCAAGGCGGCAGGCAACGACAACCGGAACGCAAACGGCGACTTGGGCGCCACCTCGCGCGCCTCCATCATCGTCGGTGCCTATGACGACGACGGCGACGCCTCCTATTATTCCAGCTTCGGCTCCAACCTTCTCGTCTCGGCCCCCTCGAGCGGCGGTTTCAGCTTTCTCGCGCCTCCCTCCGACTGGGCCAACACCAATCGGGGCATCGTTACCACCGATCTTCTGGGCATTTTGAATGGCTATGACATCGTCGATCCGGTTCTTGGTTACGTCGAGGGCGATTATACGAACGCCTTTGGCGGCACCTCGGCCGCCACGCCAATCGTAAGCGGCGTGATCGCGCTGATGCTCGAGGCCAATCCTGACCTTGGCTGGCGCGATGTGCAAAATATTCTTGCCTACTCCGCCCGCGAGACCGGAAGCGGGGTCGGAGGCTCGCGGACAGCAACCGAGGATCACGACTGGCGCTACAACGGCGCCGGCAATTGGAACGGCGGCGGCCTGCACTACTCGGAGGACTACGGCTACGGCGCGGTCGACGCCTACAATGCCGTGCGCATGTCCGAGGTGTGGGGGCTATTCGCCGCCCCCCAGACGAGCGCCAACGAGACGTCCTACTCGAGCACTGCGACGAACGTCGCGCTCAATGATTTGCAGGCGACAGACATCCAGTTCCAGTTCGACGGCAGCTCGTTCGATGTCGACAGCGTCAGCATCAGTCTCAATATTACGCACGGCTCCCACAGCGAAGAGATCTACTTTCAGGTCGAATTTCGGCTTCCTCATACCGTTTCTCCTAGACGCCTTCCTTTCCGACCTCGATATCACGCTGATCTCCCCCGACGGCACGGAAACGACGCTCGCGGATTTCGGTAGGGACATTGCAACTGATGATCCCGCGCTTTACGGAACGGACCAGTGGAAGGGCGATTTTCTCGCCAATGCGTTCCGCGGCGAGGACGGCATCGGCACCTGGACGCTGCGCATCAAGGATACCTTGGGAGGCGATAGCGGCACCGTCAATTCGGCTACGATAACGCTGCATGGCCGTGATGGTGACCAGGTCAATCTCGACAATGATGTCTATCACTACACGAACGAGGTGTTCGAGACGCTTGGCCGAGTTGGAGTTCGACGATTCCCGTCGCACAATCACGGATGAGCAACGGCGGCACAGACTGGATCAATCTCGCCGCCATGAGCGGCAACCTCGTGGTGCGTCTCGGCGCCGGCGAGTCCTCGACCGGCACCACGGCGAGCGGGAGCGTACGCGAGATCTTCAAGATCGGCGCCGGCGTGGCGATCGAGAACGCGGTGACCGGCGACGGCAACGACATCATCACCGGCAATTACCTAGCAAACCGCCTGCACGGCATGCGCGGCAACGACACGATCGACGGCGGAGCGGGAGGTGACACGCTCTCCGGCGGTGCTGGCAGCGATACGCTCACCGGCGGCATCGGTCTGGACTTCTTCCTGTTCGACCGCGCGCTGAACGCGCTGACCAACGTCGACATCATCACCGACTTCTCGCACCTCGACGACGCCATCTGGCTCGACGCCACGATCTTTGCCGGCCTCTCTCTGGGCGAGCTCAGCGCCGACGCTTTCTTCGCGGGCACGAGCGCGCAGGACGAGCTCGACCGCATCATCTACGATTCACTGACGGGCGCTCTCTACTTTGACGCCGACGGCAGCGGCAGTGGCGGCGCGCTGCAGTTCGCCACGCTTCTGGGCTCGCCCGTCGACCTGTCGTTCGACGATTTCACCGTCGTCTCCACCGATCCTGACACTATCACCACCACAACCGACAGAACGACGACGACGGATCCGAGCGTCGTGCGAACGGACCTCGACGAACCCTCCAGCGATGGCACGCCGATTGTGGGCACCGGCGGCAACGATACGCTCCGGTCGAAAAACCTGAACGACCGGATTTTTGGCCTCGCCGGCGGGGACATGATCACTGGTGGCGACGGCGACGACTACATCGACGGAGGGGCCGATATCGACGGCATTCTCGGCGGAGCCGGTAACGATACCCTCATAGGCGGCGGCTCGAGCTGGCGGTGGGGAGACTTTATCGGCGGCGGAGAAGGCGACGATCTGATTTTCGGAAGCGGCGACCAGCCGAACGACACGCTCGAACTGCTCCTCGGCCAGCGGGGTGACCTGTTGGAAGGAAACGAGGGGAACGACCACATCTATGGTCTCGATGGTGACGACGATATCCGTGGCAACGCCGGCAACGACATTCTCGAAGGCGGCAGGGGAAGTGACAGCCTTTCCGGCGGATCGGGCGACGACCGAATATTTGCCGGCGAGGGCGAGAGAGACATTGTAGCTGGCAACGACGGCTTCGATACAGTCGTGCTTTCCGGAAACTTTGCCGACTATCGCTTTTATCTCGAGCCCTACGAAGAAGAGTTCATGACGCTCGAGCGCCTTGGCCAGACGGGCGAGATCAAGTTCACGACACGGTTTTCCATGGCGAACGTCGAAGCGCTCGAGTTCGCCGATGGCACCATCAACCTCCAAGAGCGAAATCCTCTGGTCGCCAACATCTATGAGCCCTTGGACGGCGAGAGCGTCACGTTCGACAACTCGGAGGTCGGCCTCAACCTCTTCCGGGCGGGTACGTACGACGTCTACGATGGCGGGCCGGCGGATCGGCTCCAGAAGGTGAACGTCGTCAACTGGAACTTCGGCCTGGTCCGCGAAAGTAATATCACGATCCACAGCGATGCGCTGACCCACCTGGAGATCGGTGGCCTGGAGGGTTCCGTCACCGTCGACGCTGCCGCCGGAGAGCGCACGCTCACCCTGCAGCTCAATCCCGAGGTATTCGCGTTCGACAATCCCGGGGAAGACGTGATCAGCGACGACACCGCTACGTCCATCAACTTCGTCTCGCAGTTCGGCGGCAGCGGTGGCGGCAACAACGTAAATTACTTCAACGGCGCCGCGGTCGACGGCTACAATTTTTCCTTCGCTTCGGCCGAGACGATCGCATTCACCATCCACGAGATGAACACGAGACTCCAATGGTTCATTCCCAATGTCACCACGATTGACTTGACGGAGAATCAGAACCGTGTGGGCATCATCTTTGAGAGCGGCAACACCGGTCACCTCACCATCGAAACGGCGCTCGATGACTCGCTGTTGGCGACCGCCGGCGGCAGCGCGGAGTTCCGCTTCATCGGAGGAACTTTCTACGACGGTTCCGAGCTGATCCGCTTTGGCAATCTCGGCGAGGTCAACCTGTCGAATGACGGGACGTCTGGCGACGACGCGCAAGCAAACGAGGGTCTTGGTCTGCGCGGCTCGATCAACCTAGGCGCGGGTAGCGACGAGGCTTGGATCCTCGGCACTGGCGCTTTCCAGGGCGGCACCTTGGATGGCGGCACCGGCGTCGATTTCCTGCGCATGAACTTTGCCGTCGCGGCGGCCATTGGCGACATCAAGGAGCACATCACCGGCTTCGAGGGGCTTCGCCTCGGCATGTCGACGCTCACTGGCCAGGTGGTCGACGTCACCAAGTTCGGCAACTTCGACAAGATTGAGGTCGTCAGCACGTCGGTGGCCGGCGGCGATAACACGATCACGAATATCGCCGATAGCGCCACCGTGACGTTCGCGTCGGGTTTGGAGGCAACTGAAGGGACGTTGCTGGCCTTCGAGATGTACGGCAACCAGTTCGGCACCGTTCACCTCGACATGGCCGGAGATGGAGAGGCCGACACACTGAACCTCTCCTTCGTCGGCTATGCCATCGACAGCTACTCCAACGGTGAGCGTCCCGTCGGTCTCGACGAGGGCACGGTCCACGTCGTCGACGCGGAGACGGTCAACATCACGACCGAAGCCTTCGACGAGTTGACGTTCATTGTCGACATATTTACGCAGCCCATCGACTACCTCTCATACGATCCCACCGATCCCTTCACGCAAGTCCTCGACCTCGACGTGACGACGACGGTGACGCTGTCAGGCGAGACGGGCTGGGACTTCACGGCCGCCGGCACCGACATCGGCAAGCTCGCCACTCTCGACGCCTCGGGCGTCACCGGCTACGGGGTGGTGGGTGCCGTCAAGGCCATCGCGCAGACGGACGAGGGCGTGACGTTCATCGGCGGCGCAGGCGACGACGAGCTCACCGGCGGCGCGGGCAACGATGCCTTGACCGGCGGCACTGGCGGCAACGACCTCCTCGACGGTGCCGCCGGCATTGACAAGGCGGTGTTCGCGGGCAACTGGGGCGACTACGACATCACCGTCGGTGACGATGGTCTCGTAACCCTGGCGAGCCTGCTTGACGGCACGGTCGACACCGTGCGCAACGTCGAGCTGTTCAAGTTCGCCGACGGCACGGTGTCCTTCGACAATCTCTCGACCGGCATCGTCAACGAGCCGCCGGGCGTGTCGCTGGCCAATATCACGCCGTCGATCGCCGAGAACGCACCGACGGTCTCGCGCATCAAGGTCGCCGACATCGTGCTCGCCGACGACGCGCGCGGCACCAACAGGCTCTCCCTCGTCGGCCGCGATGCGGCGCTGTTCGAGATCATCGGCATGGCGCTGTTCCTCAAGGCCGGCGCCATCCTCGATGCGTCGAAGGCCTCCGAGCTCGAGGTCGCCGTCGCCGTCGATGACGACGCCATCCCCGGCACGCCCGACGCCGTGAGCGACACCTATCGCCTCGCCGTCGACGACATCCCGGGCCTCAAGATGATCCACGGCACGGCGGCGGGCGAGAAGCTCTCCGGCACGTCGGGCAACGACTATTTCGACGGCCACGGCGGCAGCGACACCTTCACCGGCGGCAAGGGCAACGACACCTACGTCGTCGACAGCTCGGGCGACAAGGTGGTCGAGAAGAGCGGCCAGGGCACGGACACCGTTCTGAGCACGGTGAGCCACAAGCTCGCCTCCTATGTCGAGAACCTGACGCTTTTGGGCGACGGCGCCATCGACGGCACCGGCACCTCGGGCGCCAACGTCATCACCGGCAACGCCGGCAACAACCGCCTCTATGGCGGCTCCGGCAACGACGTGATCGAGGGCGGCGGCGGCGACGACGTCATGGACGGCGGCTCGGGCACCGACACGCTCTCCTATGAGCATGCCGCCTCGGACGTGACGGTGAGCCTTGCGCTCTCAGGGCCGCAGTTCACCGGCGACTCGACGAGCACCGACACGCTCAAGGGCTTCGAGAACCTGAGGGGCTCGGCATTCGCCGACCACCTGACCGGCTCCTCGGGCAAGAACAGCATCTGGGGCGGAGCGGGCGACGACGAGATCGACGGCGGCAAGGGCAACGACACGCTCTCGGGCGGGACGGGGGCGGACGCCTTCATCTTCAAGAACGGCCTCTCCTCGTCGAGCAACAAGGACAAGATCACGGACTTCAGCGTTGCCGACGGCGATCAGATCTGGCTCGACCACGACATCTTCACCAAGCTCGCGGGCCTCGACGGCTCCGCGCTCTCCGCCGACCAGTTCTGGAAAGGATCGGGCGCCCACGATGCCGACGACCGCATCATCTACAATGCCAAGACCGGCGTCCTCATCTACGACAGCAACGGCAAGTCCCATGGCGGACAGGTCGAGATCGCCGTCCTCTCCAAGGGCCTCGACCTCACCCACGACCAGTTCTTCATCGTCTGACATCCAGAAGATCTGGGAGGAGTTCACCGGCGTCGGCGTCCACGTCGGCATCTACGACGACGGTCTGCAAACGCGACCATCCCGATCTCGACGCCAACTACGACGCCTCGCGCGAGCTCACTCTGTTCATATACGGCGAGGAGCACCTCGATCCCAAGCAGCCGATCGAGTGGTACGGCTACCCGCACGGCACCGTCGGTCGCCGGTCTCATCGCGGCAGCACGCAACGGCGCCGGCACCGTCGGCGTGGCGTACGGCAGCACGCATCACCGGCGTACCCGATCTTCAGCGGCGCAGCTGACATCAACTACAGCTTCGACGGATTTCATCGAGGCGCTCGGCCACGCGAACGAGTTCGACATCATTAGCAACAGCTGGGGCGCCACGGCTGCCGTTCTATCAGGTCGTCGATTCGGCAGTAACGATCTGAATCAACGCCGGCTGGATGCACGCCGTAGAGGAAGGGCGGGTCGACGAAGAGGGCAACAAGCTCGGCACCATCATCGTCAAGGCGGCCGGCAACGACAACTTGAACACCAACGGCGATCAGGCCAATACGACCCGGGCGACCATCATCGTGGGCGCCTACGACGCGACGGGCGATGCCTCCTATTATTCGAGCTTCGGCGCGAACCTGCTGGTCTCGGCCCCGTCGAGCGGCGACCGTCGCGGGTTTCTCGATCCGCCGGACGCTCATATCGATCCCGGCATCGTGACCACCGATCTTGACGGCTACGGCGGCTACAACATGAGTGACGACGAGGCTGCCGACTCCGACTACACTGACCAGTTCGGCGGCACCTCCGGCGCGACGCCCATCGTGTCGGGCGTCGTCGCGCTGATGCTCGACGCCAACGCCGATCTCGGCTGGCGCGACGTGCAGAACATTCTCGCCTACTCGGCGCGCGAGATCGGCAGCGGCGTCGGCGGCGCCGCGACGTCATCCGAAGAGCACAAATGGTTTTACAACAACGCCGACAACTGGAACGGCGGCGGCCTGCACTTCTCGAATGACTACGGCTACGGCTCGGTCGATGCCTACAACGCCGTGCGCATGGCCGAGGTGTGGGGATTGTTCGCGGCCCCGCAGGTCAGCGCCAACGAGACGTCGATCTCGGCATCGCTGGCTGCTCCGTCAGGCGATCGCCGACCTGACGCACACCGACCTCAAGTTCGAGTTCACCGAGACGGATTTCGACGTCGATTACGTCAACGTCGACATCAACATCACGCACAACTCACCGCTCTATGGCGGTGTTCACCGACCTGGGGACCATCTATTCGCGTTGTCTGAAGAGCCTCGCCGATATCAGCATCCAGCTCATCTCGCCTGACGGCACGGTGGTCGAGCTCGCCGACTTCACCAAGGACATCAGCGTCGAGGACGGCTCGCTCGGCCTGCAACTGCAGTTCGGCGCCAACGCGTTTCCGCGGCGAGGACGCCAGCGGGACATGGACGCTGCGCGTCACCGATGCCTGGGGCGGCAATCCCGACGGCATGATCAACTCGGCGACGTCACGATCCACGGCCGCGACGGAACGCAGGCGGCAACGACCTCGACAACGACGTCTATCATTACACCAACGAGGTGTTCACGACGCTCGATCGCGATGCGATCGCGCCTGACCCTGACCGATACGAACGGAGGCGTCGACTGGCTCGACCTCGCGGCCATGAGTGGCGACGTCGTGGTGCGCCTCACGGCAGGCGAGATCTCGACCGGCACCTCGACGACCGGCGTGCGCGATATCTTCAAGATCGCTGCGGGCACGGTGATCGAGAACGCCGTCACCGGCGACGGCAACGACAAGCATCTTCGGCAACGACGCGGCAAACGCGCTCTACGGTATGCGCGGCAACGACACGCATCGAGCGGCGGCGGCGGAGCCGACACGCTGTCGGGCGGCGCGGGCAACGACACCCTGACCGGCGGCGCAGATCAGGACATCTTCCTGTTCGACCGCGCGCTCAACGCGGCTGACCAACGTCGACATCATCACCGACTTCTCGCACCTCGACGACACGATCTGGCTCGACGTCGACGATCTTCGCCGGCCTGTCGCCGGTGCACTTGAGCGCGGATGCGCTTCTGTGACCGGCACCGGGCGCGCAGGACGAACTCGACCGCATCATCTACGATTCAGCTGACCGGCGCGCTCTACTTCGACGCCGACGGCAATGGCTCGCTGTTCGATGCAGATCCAGTTCGCGACCCTGTCGAACCGTCCCGCCGATCATCGTCGTGGGACGACTTCGACGATCGTCTCGCAGCAGCCCGGCGACATCGTCACGACCGATGGACCGCACCGCGGACGCGCCGACCGTGGAAGTTTCCGAGGTCGAGGACAATCGGGCGGGCAGCGGCACGATTTTCGGCACGGAAGGCGACGACCAGCTGCGCGGCGATCAGTCCGACAACCAGATTTTCGGTCTCGCGCGGCGACGACATCATCGTCACGGGCGACGGCAACAACTATGTCGATGCCGGTGCGGATGTCGATGCCGTCCTCGGCGGCCGTGGCAACGACGTCCTGATCGGCGGCGGCTCATTGGAATTACTATCGGCGACACCATCGACGGCGGCGCTGGCGACGACGTCATCATCGGCAGCGACAACCAGATCAACGACTGAGGCCTGGAACTCGTTCTTCGGGCACGGCGACCAGCTGACGGGCGCGGACGGTGGACGACACGAACTCTACGGGTTGAACGGCGACGACGATCATGGACGGAGGGAACGGCAACGACTATCTCGAAGGCGGCAACGGCAGCGACGGGCTATACGGCGGCGATGGCGATGACCGCCTGCGCGCCGGTCTCGGCAAGGCGAACTAGGTCTCGGGCGGCGAGGGCATCGACACGGTCATCTTCGAAGGCGCCAGCGACGAATACCGCTGGTACGTAGCCGACATGTTCTGCGCCCGCGGGAAGACTCGCGCACTATACGTTCACCTCGAAAGGAACACGGCTACGACGCAGGAGACGACTCGGGATCCATGGCAAAGACATCGAGTTTCTGCAGTTCAGCGACCGTACGATCGACGTCAGCACAGGATCTGATGATCGAGAGTCTACGGCGGCGAGCCGATATGCAAACGCCGTGGAGTTCTACGACGACGTGAATGTCGAAGTCGACGCCTACGAGCTCGGCGTTTGGATCGACAAGGCGGACAACGTCACCGTTACAGACACGGGCGCCGAGAACGGAAAGGTCGACGAGCTGCAGGCTGTCCTACGTCGGTCATGCCTACGGCGATGTCAACATCCAGCAGCGATGTCCTCGACCGACCTCGAGGTCTGAGCCCCTCGGCAAGTACTTACTATGACCTGGATCCAGGCCAAGTGGATCATCGAACCGGATGCAGGGAACCGTCGAGGTGCACGCTGCGGAAGGCGAGCGTCACCTCCGATTCGAGCTGCAGCGCCGTCGCCCTTGGAGCGAACGGCAAGATCATCGACGACACCGCGACGAGCGTCAGCCTTTACGGCAAGCACGTTACACCAACGAGCTATCCGGACAGGGGACGAATTGAACGGCGCCGCCGTCAACGGCTGGAATCTCTCGTTCGCTGACGCAACCGAGATCACGTTCAACAATTTTTCTCGCGGCCTGATCAAATGGAATGTCCCGAACGTCACGAAAATCGACATGCCTCGGGTCCAGTTCAATGACATCTGGCATGAGACGCAGATCGGCGGAGGGGACATAGTTCATCGAAACGCCGCTGGATGATTCGATCTTGGCGACCGGCGGCGGCAGCGCCGACATACTCGTTTACCGGCGGCCACGGGCCGCGAGTTCGTCCGCTTCGGCAACCTCGGCGACGTGCACGTATGTCGAACGACGGGACCGTCGGCGATGAGAAAGGCACCAACGCTCGGCCTTGGCCTGCAAGGTATCATCGACCTCAAGGGGGGTGACGACGAGGCGCGCATCCTGGGCACGGGTGCCTTCAAGGACGGCGCCATTCTCGATGGTGGTGTTTCCGTAGTCGACGACTGGGGCGGGCTACCACAACCGACCGAGTATAAAGGCGACGTTCTGCGCATGACTTTCGGGGTCGCGGCCGCCATCGGCAACATCAGCGACCACATCCTGAATTTCGAAATCCTGCGCCTCGATACGCCGACGCTCACGGGCCAGGTGGTCGACGTCACCAACTTCGACAGCCTGAAGACGCTGGTCATTGCGGCCGGAACGGCGGCGGGTGGCGACAACACCGTCACCAACCTCGTCGCCGAATCAGTAGTGAACTTCGTCTCGGTTTCCGAGGCCAGGGAGATCACCCCCAACAACTGGGGCTCCTACGTATTCGACAAGTACGGCAACGAGTTCGGCACCATCCATCTCGATATGGCGGGGGACGAAACCGACGATAAGCTGACCCTCAGGTTCATCGGACTGCAGACGGACGGCGTCGACAAGGGCACCATTCACGTGGCCGACGCGGAGAAAGTCTGGGTCCTTACCGCGTCGCTCGACACGGAGTACCGCGACGGGGTTTGGCAACCCAATCCCGACCCGACGAAGGCGCCGTTGTCGGTCCTGCCGACGGACCCGTTCAGCCAAGCGCTGCAACTCGATGAGACGACGACGGTTATTGTGAAAGGGCGACACGGGCTGGGACTTCAGCGTCGCAGGCGTCGGACATCTCCAAGGTTACGCTACTTGATGCGAGCGAAGTAACGGGCACCGGCATCGTCGGAGGCGTGACGGCCTTTGCGACGGCCACTACGGGGGTCACGTTCAAGGGCGGCAGCGGCTACGATACCTTCGGTGGTGCGGCCGGCTCCGGATACTTTCGATGGCGGCGACGGTTTCGACACCGTCAAGTTCCACGGCAACTCGGCGGATTATACGTTCGCGATGGTCGATGGCGCGCTCGTCGTCACCGACAATCGCGGCGTGAGCGCGGTCGATGGCGTCGACACGTTGCGCAACATCGAGCGCATCGAATTCGACAATGGCTCCTTCAGCACAATCCTAGGCCCCAATGGGGAGTTCACCGGCGGCGCTCCCGTACGACATAGTCCTCCTGCAATCGGCGTACCTGCCCGAAAACAGCGCGACGGGCACTGTGGTCGGAACGCTTACGGCGTTCGATCCCGACAGCAACGATTTCGTGTACACGCTGGTCAATCCCTCCGGCGCCTACATAATCGATGGCGATAAGCTGTTGGTGGATAAGGGCTTCAAGATCGACTACGAGCAGGCCTACCCGAACTTCACCAACACCGTGACGGTGGAGGTCAAGGACTTAGAGGGCCACACGTTCCAGAAAAGCGTTCAGGTCATCATCAGTGACGTCAATCCGGACATCGTAACCGGCGACGATGATCCCAACACGTTGGTGGGCAACCAACTGAAAGACATCTTGGACGGCCGCGGCGGAAACGATGTTCTGCGCGGCAACGCTCAAGCCGATATCCTCATAGGCGGCGGCGGCGATGACCAGCTCAGGGGCGATAGCGGACCTGATACCGCTGTCTTTTCCGGTAATCGGTCCGAGTACACGTTCCTCGGCCAACCAGTTCAACTTGAAAGTAATCGACAGCGTGGCCAGTCGTGACGGTGCCGATACGCTTCAACTCGATTGAGTACCTGCAATTCGCCGACGGTACCGTAACGCTTGCGGAGTTCATGAACCTTCCGCCGACGGTGTCACTCATCAACGTCACGCCGTCGATCGCCGAGAACGCACCGACGGTCTCGCGCATCAAGGTCGCCGACATCGTGCTCGCCGACGACGCGCGCGGCACCAACAGGCTCTCCCTCGTCGGCCGCGATGCGGCGCTGTTCGAGATCATCGGCATGGCGCTGTTCCTCAAGGCCGGCGCCATCCTCGATGCGTCGAAGGCCTCCGAGCTCGAGGTCGCCGTCGCCGTCGATGACGACGCCATCCCCGGCACGCCCGACGCCGTGAGCGACACCTATCGCCTCGCCGTCGACGACATCCCGGGCCTCAAGATGATCCACGGCACGGCGGCGGGCGAGAAGCTCTCCGGCACGTCGGGCAACGACTATTTCGACGGCCACGGCGGCAGCGACACCTTCACCGGCGGCAAGGGCAACGACACCTACGTCGTCGACAGCTCGGGCGACAAGGTGGTCGAGAAGAGCGGCCAGGGCACGGACACCGTTCTGAGCACGGTGAGCCACAAGCTCGCCTCCTATGTCGAGAACCTGACGCTTTTGGGCGAGAGGTCGTATTGGGACGAAAGAAGACGAAACAGTTGCGAGGAGCATGTGCTCTCTCGCTGCACTCGGCACAGGGCTAGTACGGGAGATTTAGGTCATGTTTTTCGGCAAGAAGTCGGGAACGGATGAGAAGAACGAGGCAGCAAAGGTTGAGGCCGCGGCCGACGCCAAGGCCGCACCAGCAAACGGCGGTGTCAACGGCCCGATCGACGGTATGAAGATGAGCCCCGAGGACGCCAAGAAGCGCATGATCGCCTCAAAGCAGATGGCGGCTGCCTTCGGCGAAATCGTATCGCTGCTCATGCGCTCGCCGTCCGATAAGCATCACTCGCTCCAGGATCTCGAGTGGCTTGTCGTGCCAGCCGTCGTGCGCGGGCAATATGCGTTGGCCGAGGCACAGTCGAAGGAAACGGGTGCAACCGCGCCCGTCGGCGCCGTCCTGTGGGGCCTCGTGTCGGATGAAGTGGACAAGCGTCTCTCTGACCTCTCCGCACCCTTGCGGCTCAAGCCCGACGAATGGCGTTCGGGCGACATTCCCTGGATCGTGCACGCGACGGGCGACATGAAAGTGCTCGGCGGCCTCATCCAGCAGCTCACCAAGACAGCCTTCAAGGATCGCCAGCCGAAGATGCGCGTGCGCGGCCGAGACGGCAAGGTCAGCGTCGGTCATCTCGAGATCAAGGAGAAGGCCCCCGCCAATGCTTGAGGCGCCACGGGCCGCTGATCGAGCTCACGACTGATGCGTGCGCGCAGGGAGGGGCGTGGACGACACAATCCCGTGGCAGGAGCGATCCGCCGCTCCAGCCTCATTATAGTTGGCGTTGGCCTCTTCTCCGGTGTCATAAATCTTCTGGCGCTGACCGGATCTTTCTACATGCTCCAGGTTTACGACCGGGTGCTGCCGTCGCGCAGCATCCCGACCCTCGTCGGCCTGACGCTTTTGATGGCCGGCCTCTACGCGGCGAACGGCTTTCTCGACTTTTTTCGCGTTCGCGTCATGAGCCGTGTCGGCATCCGCATCGACAACGACCTAAGAGAGAAGGTATTCGCCGCCATCCAGCTCTTGCCGTTGAGATCACGCCAAGGCGGCGACGGACTGCAGCCGCTGCGCGATCTCGATCACATTCGCTCCTTCCTCTCGGGCCTCGGTCCGGCGGCGTTTTTCGATTTGCCCTGGGTGCCGGTCTATCTCGCTATAGTCTACCTCCTGCATCCGCTAATGGGGATGCTCGCATTCGGAGGGGCTCTCGTCCTCGTCTGCCTGACCTTGCTCACTGACTTGAAGAGCACCGGGCCGCTCAGGGCCGCGGCAAAGAGTTCCTCCCAGCGGTTTGCCTTTGGCGAAGCGGCCCGGCGCAATGCCGAGGTCATTCGCGCCATGGGATTGGGCCCGCAATTTCAGAGGCGCTGGTCCGAGATCAATGCCACGCATCTCTTGGATCAGCTCGAGGCGGCCGACGCCGTCGGCGGCATTGGCACAGCCTCGAAAGTTCTGCGCCTGCTACTGCAGTCGGCCATGCTGGGACTTGGCGCCTACCTCGTCATTGGCGGCAACCTCTCCGCAGGAGCGATCATCGCCTCATCCATCATCATGTCGCGAGCGCTCTCCCCGATCGAGACGTCGATCGCGCACTGGCGCGGCTTCGTCTCGGCACGCCAAAGCTACCGTCGTCTTGTCGATCTGCTCGGAGCACTCGCTCAAGAACCCGACGAGCTCCTCGCGCTTCCCGAGCCTCGCGACAGTATCGCGGTCGACAATCTCACCATCGCACCGCCTGGCGAGCAGCGCCCCGTCGTGCACAACGTGAGCTTTTCGCTCAACGCCGGCGACGGCCTCGGTATCATCGGGCCGAGCGCCTCCGGCAAGTCGACTTTGGCGCGGGCCCTCGTCGGTGCCTGGCAGCCCGCACGCTTCGGCGGAAGTACGATGGGTGGTGGCGTGCGCCTCGATGGCGCCGCACTCGACCAGTGGACGCCCGCAGCGCTTGGCCGCCATATCGGCTACCTGCCGCAAAGCATCGAGCTTTTCGACGGCACCGTCGCCAGCAACATCAGCCGCTTCGATGAGGCGGCGACGAGCGAGCAAATCGTGGCCGCGGCCCACGCCGCTGGGGTCCACGACATGATCGTCCACCTTGCAAATGGATACCAGACCGAGGTCGGCGAAGGCGGAACCGCTTTATCGGCCGGCCAGCGCCAGCGAATTGCGCTCGCGCGCGCACTCTTCGGCGATCCCTTCCTGGTCGTGCTGGACGAGCCCAATTCCAATCTCGATCACGTCGGTGATACAGCCCTTACCGAAGCGATTCTGTCTGTGCGCCGCCGCGGAGGCATCATCGTCGTCATTGCCCACCGGCCCTCGGCGCTTGCCGGCGTCGACAAGGTACTGGCCCTTGTGTCGGGGCGCACTCAGGCGTTCGGCCCCAAGGACGATGTACTGCGCAAAATGCTTCAATCGGCGCCGGCTCCGCAACGCCCATCCGCGTCAGAGTCCGCTCACGGCACCCCAGGTCTAAAGATCGTAGGCGATCGCCAGTTGGGACACGCCCCGTGACCGCGACGCCTGCCAAGAGAACCAGCGGAGCCGTGAGCGCCCGGGTCTCGGGCTACATGGTCGGCGGTCTCGCTGTCGTGTTTCTGCTCTTGGGAGGCATCGGCGTCTGGGCGGCACGGACAGAGATCGCCGGCGCGGTCATTGCTTCCGGTCTCGTGGTCGTCGAGACGAGCGTCAAGAAAGTGCAGCATCCGACGGGCGGCGTGGTGGGTGAGATCCGCGTCGAGAACGGGGACAAGGTCAAAGCCGGCGATCTCCTCATGCGCCTCGACGAGACGGTCACACGCGCCAACCTGCAAATGGTGGCAAAGCAGCTCGACGAGCTCATTGCACGCGAGGGGCGGCTAAAAGCTGAGCGGGACGCCCTCGCCGAGCCCGTGCTTCCTGAGGATCTCACAAGCCGCATGAACGAGCCGGCCGTGGCCGAGTTGCTTGCGGCCGAGCACAACCTTTTTCAGAAGTCGCCGCGAGTCTCGCGAGGGGCAGAAGGCGCAGCTCAAAGAGCGCATCGCGCAGCTCAACGAGGAATTCTCTGGCGTCAGCGGTCAGATAACGGCCAAGGCCCGGGAGATCGAGCTCATCGGCGAGGAGCTGAAAAGCCTCGAGCACCTCGAGGCTCAACAGCTCGTGACCTCATCCAAAATGGTGTCGTTGCGGCGTGAAGCCGCGCGGCTCGAGGGCGAACGCGGGCAGTTGCGGGCTTCCGCGGCACAAGCCAAGGGCAAGATCGCGGAAATAGAATTGCAAATTCTGCACATTGACCAGGAGTTCAGGAGCGAGCTTCTGCAGGAGCTGACCGAGAACCAGTCAAAGCAGGCGACACTCGTCGAACGGCGCATTGCGGCGGAAGACCAATTGAAGCGTGTCGAGATCCGCGCACCTCAATCCGGCATTGTCCACCAACTTGCCGCGCACACCGTCGGCGGCGTCGTCAATCCCGGCGAGCCGGTGATGCTGATCGTGCCGGAGGGCGACAAGCTCGTCATCGAGGCAAAGATTGCGCCCCACGACATCGATCAGGTCCTGCAAAGCCAGACGGCAACGATACGCTTCGCGGCGTTCAACCAACGCACGACGCCCGAGATCAATGGGCTCATCCGCTCCGTCGCCGCCGACCTTACGCAGGATGCGCGCTCGGGAGAATCCTTCTTTACGGTGCGTATCGAGATACCCGAAGCCGAGCTCGCCCGTCTCGAGAACAGCAGGCTCGTTCCCGGCATGCCGGCCGAGGTCCACATCCGCACGCAGGACCGCACGGCGCTCTCCTACCTCCTGAAGCCGCTACAGGATCAGATCGCTAAGGCATTTCGGGAAAGGTGATGCTGCCGTCAGCGCGGATAGCAGCCGCGCGGACACGTACAACGTTTATGAGTGTTGTCTCACGGTTTCCCTTCGAGTTTCGCCTTGAGGCCGTCGAGGCCCTGGCGGAAGAATGCCGTCATCGCCTTCGTCGCCGCCTCGTCGTTCAGGTTATCAGGCGGAAAGTTGCTGGTGTCGCCGCGGTAGAAGCGGCCGATCCATTCGACCTCGCTGCCGCCGCCGGCAGGCTTCACCGTCAGCGTCGCCGAGTAGAAGCTCACGGGCAACGCGTCGAGGTTTTCCTTGGCGAGGCGATAACTATAAGTCATGTCGGCCTCGATGTATTCGTCGAGTCCATCCTCGAGCACGCCGCCCGATTTCAGCGTCACGGTGCGCGTGGCCGACCCTGCTGCATTGCCGCCCTGCCCTTCGCTCTTCGCGACGCCGGGGTGCCACGCCGAGATGGCGCCGAAGTCCTTGACAGCGGCCCAGACGGCGGCAGGCGGCGCCGCGATCGCGACTGTCTCCTCGACCTTTTGCGGCGTCGGCCCGTGGGCGTTGAGCACGGGGGCGAAGGCGAAGATAAGTGCGAACGCCAACGCGGGCACGGCAAAGGTCTTCATTGGGGTAGTCCTCATGCTGGGTGTGAAAGCTCTTTCTTGCGACGGCCCCGCCTCGGCGTAGGCGCGCGCGAAGGCGAACAGCGGAACGAGGCCGTAAAGGGCGGCGAGAAGCGCCAGCGCAAGCCCCGCCGGATAGGCACGGACGTCGCTTGCGACCTTGATCGAGCGCGTGCGGGCGGCGGCCCCGAGCGGCGTCATGAGATCGGCGCTTTCGGCGAGTTCCGCGTAGGCGAGTCCGGTTCGTGCGGCGACGGTCTTGAGGTGCTCGGTCCTGACGGACGAGAGATGCTCCTCGCCGAGCGGCGCGGCGGCGCCGAAGGGCGCCCATTTGGGGTGATAGCCGGGGAGGTTCTCCGCACCCTTTGGCGGAGCCCCGACGCGGTTGTCGTGGGGCACATCTGTCGCGGCCCACGAGCCGACCTCCTGCACCATCGTCGTTGTATTTGGGGATCGGCGACTTTGCTTTGCCGCCGACGCCGACGATGAGCCCCGTGACGTCGCCGGGCTTGCCCTCGAACTCGGGCAGGCCCGAGGCCGGCAGCGGCGGGGCCTCGTGCCCGTCGGTGACGAACATGAGATCCGACTTTCAGGCTCTCGGCAATAGCGATGGCGTCGTAGATGCCCTTGGCGACGTAGCTGTCGCCTTCCCACGCCATGCGCCAGTCGAGGCCGCCGATGGCGCCTTCGAGGGCTGCGAAGTTGCCGCACACCTCGACGGGATTGATGAGCAGGAATGTGCGCCGCTCCGTGAACACGCCGAGGCCGAGCCGCGACTGACACGGCAGCTCGGTCGAGCAGCTTCTGCAGCACGCGGCGCGACGCCTCGAGCCGGGACGCTGGCTTGCCATCGGCTTCACTGTCGCGCGTGTTCATGCTGCCGGTGATGTCGACCACGGCGACGAGGTCGTAGACTTGGCGCTCGCGCTCGATCTCAGGCATGAAGAGCGCTGCGAGCACGAGCGCAAGTGCGCCGGCGAGGACCCAGAATTTGGCATCGCGGAGCGCGGGGATCTTCATGGCAGGCCCTTCGGTACGCCGGGAAGATCGGTCCAGAGCTGCTTCGGCTCCTCGGGAGATTTCTCCTCCGCGGCGTCGTCCTGCTGCGGCAGGTCGCGCACGAGACGCATGGCGATGTCGAGATTGAATTTCGCGTCCCACGCCTCGGGATCGATGCGCAGCGCCAGGCGATAGGCGGTCTTGGCAAGGTTGACGCTGGCGATCGCCTTGTCGAGCGAGCCCTGCTCGATCGCCTCGATCGCGATGCGCAGGCGGGCGTTGGCGAGATTGTAAAGCAGCGTCTGTGCGCGTTTCGGGGGCACTGCGCGCGGCGGAAATGTCGGCAACAGTCTGCGCCTCGTCGATGCGATTGCGCGCGAGGAGATAGTGCGCGCGCGCGACGAGCACGGCGTCGGGCGCAGGGGCGATGTCGATCGCCACATCCTCTCCGCCCGCGAGGCGTTGGATGAGGGCGTTCTGGCGCTGCGCGTCGAAATACAACCAGGATGCGAATGCGAGTGCGGCAACGCTCGCGACAAGAGCCAGTATGTAGGCCGGTCCCCGCGCGCGCACGATCAGGCGGCGCAGACCGGCCGCGTGGCTGCGACGCGATATTGCGGGAATGCGCTGACCCAACGTCGATGCTGTTGTTCACCGCCAGCATCTCGGGCTCAGGCTCCCTCGGACACGGCAAGGCGCGCCTCGGCCAGCTTGGCGAGCACGAGAAACGCGAGGCTCAGGGCGGCTATCCCGTACGCCCACCTCGAGAGATCCTGATGCGGGATGCGCTCGAAATAGGTGATCGGGCTGCGCTCGAGCTTGCCGATCTCGGCGATGGCCTCGGCGAGGGCGTGCGGGTTCTCGGCCTCGAAGGCGCGATACGGCACCTTGAGCGACTCGAAGAACTTGTGCAGATGACGCTCGGGCATGATCTGCGGCGTGTCTTCGTCGGGCGAGGCCGGCTGGTCGAAGATGCCGCCGCGTGCCCGCGGTGCGCAGAAACAGCCAGTAGAGATTCATTGGCCGGCGCTGGAATGCGGCGCGCAGCTTCTCCTGCACCCGATGCCCGATCACGGCCGCTCCGTCGGACACGAGAAGGATGGCGCGTGTCGACGGCGAGGGATCCTGCTCGTGGACGTCGAGTGCCATGGCGAGGCCCTTGCCGACGTTGGTGAAGGCAAGGCCCGGGCGGTCCATGGCGTCGATCGCCGCCAGGATCGGCTCCTTGTGGTCGGTGAGCGGGAGGACGTGCATCGGCGAGGTCGAGAAGGCCACGATGCCGAAGGTGTCGTGCTTGCGCTCGAGCGATGAACTCCTTGCAGAAGCCGGCGCGCGTTGGCGGATTTCGAGGCCTCGCCCTCGGTCGGCTCGCTGCCGGCGAACGTGTTGTCCATGCTGCTCGAGCGGTCGATCAGGAGCACGATGTGGGCTCCCTCGCCCAGACGCTCGATGGTCTGTCCGAGGCGCTGCACGCCGCCGAGGCCCAGGATGAGGCCCAGGATCGCGATCACGCCGGCGACCCTGCAGGCCCCAATCGATGGCGAAGCGACAACGGGTCGCGCTCGAAGCCCTCGAGCGATGGATAGCCCTGCGGCGACTGCACGCCGACGCAGAGCGGAAGCACTGCGAGCGGCAGAAGCCAAAGGGCCCAGGGCTCTGCGAGCGCGAGCATCATGCGGCGCCTCGCTCGATGCTGGCCAGGCGACCGGCCAGGGACGAAAGCTCGGACGGCGGCAACGTGGCGATGCCGGCGCGTGAGATCGTCGGCGAAGAAGACCGACCGCGAGCTGGCGAAGAAGCGGGTGATCTCGCCGCTGTCTTCGATCGAGATCCGGATGGGAGGCGAGAAACCGGTCGAGGTCCTCGGCGAGGAGGCGCTGGCCCGCGACCTCGTCGAAGGCGCGGTGCAGGGCGATGAGGCCCTGTGCGATAGCCGGCGCCCGCACCGTTCTCTCCGGCGGCAAGCCGGATACGGCGCGCGGCCTCGGTGAAGGGACGGTGCGGCCGCCGGCGGAAGGGGCCCCAGGCGTTGTGATAGGCAAGCAGCGCGAGCGCAAGAAGCGCGGTTGCCGCCGATGCGAGAAGGACCGTACGCAGCGGCTCCCGTCTTGATCAGACGCGGCTCCGACGTCCGGCCGCAGGCACGATCGCGCTGCCGTCTCGCCCTTCTCAGGGAACAGCTCGCGCAGGGGCGACATCGTGAAGCTGAAGGCGGGAATGGTCGCCGCAGCAGCGCCGGCAGCCGCCTTGAACCGCAGCGTCAGCGGCGGGATCGTCACGCGCTTCGATTCGAGGGGCACGTAGAAGGTCTGATACTTGAGATCGACGCGGTAGTGCTTGGCGCCATCCTGCTCGCCGGAGGTGACGTCGATGGCGATGAGATCGAGCCAGTAGGTGACGGCCCCGGGATGCGGCAGCGAAGCGTCCAGAAGCTCGTCACCAGGATCGACGGCGATCTCGGCGCGGCGCTCGATGACGTCGCCGACGAAGTGACCGAAGGCGCGCGGGTCCGTCATGCGGACGGAGCGCACGCCGGCCATTGCCGCCGACGCGGCGCAAAGACATAGCAGCGCTGCGATCGGCGACCCGCATCACCCGCCCCCGCCCATCAGGTGCGCGCCGAGCCGGTCCCAGTCGATGCGGTCCACGATCTCGAAGGGCTTGCGCCCGTAGCGGTTGGCGATGACGCGAAAGGCGGCGCGGCGGGCTTCGTCATGGGCTCTCCAGGCCTCGCGCAAAGCAGGCCGCAACACGACCAGTCGGCGCTTCCCGGTCTCGAGATCGGCGAGCGACACGAGTCCCCAACGCGGCAGGCGTCTGAGCTCGCTCGAGAAGGTGATCATGATCGGCACGACGTCGTGCCTGGAAAGCGCCTGGAACACGGAGGTGATGTGCTCGTCGGGCATCAGAAAGTCGGAGATGACAACGACGAGCTTGCGGCGCCCGGCAATCAGCGAGCGCGGCTTCGGCAAGGCCCAAGGCACCGCGCCGCACGGGCTTGAAGGCACGCAGCCGCTCGACCATCTCGCGCTCGCCGGCGCGCGAGCGCGTCGCGAGGAAGGTCAGCTCCGGGCGCACGGCGCTGTCGCAGCCGATCAGGCCGAAGGCGTCGCCGACGCGGCGCGTCGAGGCGGCAAGCGCGGCTGCGATGTCGGCGGCCATCGCATCTTGCCGTTGCCGCCGCCGAAGCCCATCGAGGCCGAGACATCGACGAGCACGTAGACCGAGATCGCCGAGTTCTGCTCGAAGCGGCGCACATGGATCGCCTCGAACGGATCGCGCACGCTCACGCGCAGGTCGATGCGGCGCGGGTCGGGATAGTCGAGCAGCGAGACGAAGTCGCGGAATAGCCCGCCCGAGCCCGCGAGCGTGCCGCGATGGGCGCCGGCGCGCACGTCCGGCGTCCGCCAGGGAATGCGATAGGGCAGGTCCAGGGCGTGGGCGGCCTATCGGCCGGACTGCGGTGCCCGCGCGATCATGGCGCCGGGACCTGCTCGAAGAGCGCGGCGATCAGCGCACGGGCGATCTCGTCGCGGCGCAGCTCGTAGACCGGCTCGAAGAAGACGCGATGCGCCATGGTCTCGAAGAAGACTGCGCGCAGATCCTCGGGCACCACCATGTCGCGGCCCTTGAGCCAGGCGGCGACGCGCGCGGCGCGCATCAGCATAGCTCATGCCGCGCGGGCTGGCGCCCGCGAGCACGAGCCGCGACATGTCGATGTCCGGCCAGCTCGATGCCCGCCTCTGCCGGATCGCGCAAGGCCTGCCACAGGTCGAGCACGTAGCGCTCGAGCGCCTCGGACGCGCGGACCTCGAGTCTGAATGTCGCGGCGCGACGGCATTGAGCGCGCGGTGGTCGAGCACGCTCTCGCGCACGATGCCGATGAGCTGCGTCGGCGTCGTGGAAGCGCGGATCGAACGCGAGGCTGCGGCGAGTCGTCGGATCGGCCGGCGTCTCGATCGCGATCTCCATCAGGAAGCGGTCGCGCGCCGCGGCGGGAAGCTCGAACGTCTCCTCGCGCTCGATGCGGTTGCGGTCGGCGAAGACGAGGAGATCGGGAAAGTGGTACTCGCGGTTGAAGGCCGTGATGGTCCGCTCGGCCATGAGGCGCAGCAGCAGCGAATGCACCTGCGGGCGGGCGCGGTTGATCTCGTTGAAGAAGAAGATCGACGAGCGCCGAGCCGTGGCGGAGGACCGGGCCAGGATCGACGCGCGGCCGGCCGTCCTCGCTCAGGTAGGTGTGATAGACGAGGTCGGCCGGCATCAGGTCGATGGTGCCCTCGATGCGCTCGTAGGCGCCGCCGAGGGCGCGCGCCGCGGCGCGCAGCAGCGTCGTCTTGCCGACGCCGACGTCGCCCTCGAGCAGCACGTGGCCGCGCGCGAAGATGGCGATGGTCAGCAGGCGGATGACGCGGGCCTGGCCGATGACGGCTTTGGCGACCTCGGCTTCGAAGGCGAGGGCGCGTGTGCGCCATTCTTCGAGGTCGATGGCGCTAGTGGTTGTGTCGGTTCGCACGGGTTCGAGCGGCATCTGGGACTCACGGGGCAAGACGGTGGCGGCAAAGCGTTAGTGCGAAGCAGTGCTGCCGAAAGCCTGCCGTGGTTGGTGATGTGTCGCCCCCGTCACGGAACGAGGTGGCTCAGCTTCTCGGCGCCGCGCCGAGAAGCGGTATGCCTTCTTCCTTCAGAATCTCCTCGATACGCGTGCGCGCCTTCTCGAGCGCGACGTCGAGCTCGGCGAGAAGAGCAGTATCGGTCTTGCGGACGCCGAGCGACTGATCGAAGTGATGCGGAATCTTGACACCGTCGGCGCGGACGTTGGTGTCGGGGACGACTGTCATGACGAGCTTGTCGATAGCCTTCACGTAGCGGGCCACCTGGGGCGCGAACGCCACGGCAAGCTCCGCCTTGCCGTCCGCGACGTCGGCAACGAGACGAGTTGGCGGCACGCGCACCGGCGTGGCGCCCCGCACCTTATAGTCGGCGAGCGAGTGCATGTAGTTGTAGTGCTCACGAAAGATGCCGATCTTCTCGAGCATCGTCTGCGCCGGCGTGCCGGGAACGAAGCCGATATTCGTCGCCTTAAGGATGTCGGGGCTGTCCCAGCTCGTGATGCTGAGCGCCGTGTCGCGGCGCTGGATGAAAACATAAGGTGCGCGGTAGTAGGGCTTCGTCGTCAGCACGCGCGCGTCGCCTGAATCGAGACCCACGATCATGTCGCAGGCGCGCATCTCGAGCTGATCGCGCACCGCATATGCCGCAGGCTCGCTCGACCAGACGAATTCTGCTTTCCGGCCCATCGCAGCGGCGACCGCCTCGGCAATTCTGTTCTCGAAGCCTTGGCCGCCCTGCATCGAATAGGGCGCCTCGTCGCTCGCGGCGCAAACGCGCAGCGGCTCGCCACTGGTCACGATTCGAGGCGCGGCATCCTCGGCACGCGAAGGCGGAAAAGGCAGAACGAGGCTCGCGAGGGCTCCGGCCAGGATCGTGATGACCTTGACCGCGCAGGAGCCGCTTGTCATCGTGCGAGAATAGAAATCAGCAGTCATGATGCACACCCCAATGGGGCGCCAAAAGGGGGTGCGGCGAAAACCGCACCCCAGTCCTCCTCGGAGAGGAAGCAGGGCTCGTATGCAAGCGTGGCACTGCGCCCGAGGAATTCGAACTTTTGACGGCGGCCCGACGCGGGATCAGAACTTCGAGACGTCGTAGACCCACTTGCCGGTCTTGACGAAGTTCTCGGTGCGCTTGGCGTTGCGCTCTTCCATCGCGCGCTCGGAGTCGCCCTGCTTGGCGAGCTCTGCCGGATCATGCTTCGGGTCGTACTTCGAGCCGGCGATCTTGTCGGGGAAGCCGGGCTTCGGCTCCCAGCAGACGCCGGGCTCCTTGCACTTGGTGCCGTCGTAGGCGAACGCAGAGTCGCCGCCAGGACGCCACTGCTGCAGCTCCGACAACCGTCGCCGCTGCCGGTCAAAAGGGTTCTTGAAGTCATTGTCATTTCCTCCACAGCTCGTGCTCGTTTCCGTATCCATTTGAGGCGGCGCTGCCGCCCTTGCTCATCCGCGCCGAGCGATGCGCGGAATTCCGTGTGCTCAGCTCGCCGTAGCGGGCGCGCATTTCGCGGTCTTTGCCTCCTCGGTGCGCTTCTCGGATTCGTCGCCGCTGGGAGCCTTGTAGGGCGTGTAGGCCTTCTTCTGCTCCGGCGTCAGCCAGTCGGCATCCGCCGCCGGCCCCGTGTAGATGTGACGGATCCAGGCCATGATCAGCAGCATCTCGTCGAGCTGGCAGATCGTTGTGCGGTCCCATCATGGAACGGGCACCGCCGAAGATGGTCTCGAAGATACCCTTGTCGGTCTTGTTCTTCTGGTAGGTCCAGTAGTTGTCGTTGAGGCCAGGCCCGACCTTGCCTTCGCCGACATGGCCGTGACAGCCCGAGCAGGAGGAGAGGTAGGATTGCTCGCCCTTGAGAAGGCAGGCCTCGACCTCGATGTAGGGGTCGACGCCGGTCTCCAGGAAGCGCTTGACGCCTTCGTGTCGCGGCCTTCCTTTGGCGCCGTGTTGAGATCGATGATGTCGCCGGTGACGGTGTTGCGGAACGGCTCGAGGGCGAAAGCGACGAGCGGCACAGCAGCGGAGGCGCTCACCACGAGCGCCATCCTCATCAAACGTTTGAACTTCATCCTGCGCGACCCTCGGGTAGACCTGCCTGTACGAGCGGAATGCCTTCCTCCTTAAGGATCGCCTCGATCTGTGGGCGGGCCTTTTCGAGCGCGGCGTTGATCTCGTCGAGCAGCTTCGCGTCGTCCTTGCGCACGCCGATCGACTGGTCGAAATGGAACGGCACCTCCTTGCCGTCCGAGCGCGTGTAGGTCGTCGGGATCACGACCATCTTGAGCTCGCTCGCCTTCTCCTTGACGTAGCGGGCGACCTCGGGCGCGAAGACGATCGCGAGATCGGCCGTCCCGTTCGCGACCTCGCCGACCATGCGCGTCGGCTCGATGCGCACATATTGGTTGCGCGGGCTCTTGAAGTCGGTGAGCGACTTCATGTAGTTGAAGTTGGCGCCGTAGAGGTCGCAGTCCTGCCAGCATGACCTCTGCCGGCGTGTCCCGGTCGAAGCCGATCTTGCCGGCCTTCATCATATCGGGGCTGTCCCAGTTGGTGATGTCGAGCGGGGAGTTCTGGCGCTGCGATGAAGACATAGGGCGCGCGGTAAGTAGGGCTTGGTGGTCGAGCACGCGATCGTCGCCGGTGTCGACGCCCATGACGACGTCGCAGGCTTTCGTCTCGAGCTGATCGCGGACGAGATAGATCGCCGGCTTCTCGTACCAGACGAACTCGACCTTGCGGCCCATCGCTTCGGCGACGGCGTCGGCGATGCGGTTCTCGAAGCCCGCGTTCCGTGCTGCTCGAGATAGGGCTCCTCGTTCGCCGCCGCGCAGATGCGCAGACTCGCTCGGATGCCGTCGGGCTGCGCGGCTTGCGCGGCTGCTTGAGGCGCGACTTCATCCGCCGCGAGGGTGCGACCTGTGCGGCCCAGCTACGTGCTCGCCAGGGCCATGGCGGCTCGCCGCACCGAAGACGGTGCTGAGGTGACAGCATCGTGAAGCTGGCTTCTGATCATCGGGGTCGTGCGTCCTGCACGTCGTCTCATCGATCGATTGCTCCGGACTGCGCGTGCTCGCGGGATTGAAGCGTCGCTGAGGCGTCGTCCCGCCAGGACCGCAGTCCTCCTAGTGCGGCCCTGGCGGGACAACTTTCGTCGCCTTACGACTTGTTCGGCATCTGCGGCGGATACTCGTCGAGGTTCGACGTCGTCGTACGGACCCTTGCCGTCGAGCGAGAAGACCAGCATGCCGCCGCCCATCTGCGTCCAGTTCTGCAGGTTGCTGGAACGCGCCGACCGCGCCGAGACCGGCAGTCGGATCCTGCAGGTCGAACACCAGACCAACTCCCGGCCAGCCGCCGACGCCGTAATAGATGGCGACGTACTGGGTGCCGTTGTGCGTGTAGGTCATCGGATAGCCGATGCCGCCGGAGGGCATCTTGAACTTCCACAGCAGCTCGCCGGTGTCGCTGTTGCGCGCTTTGAAATAGCCGTCGAGCGTCGGGTAGAAGACGAGATTGCCGGCGGTCGCCATCGTGCCGCCCCAAGCCGCGAAGCGCTCCATGACCTCCCACTTGTACTTGCCGGTGATGACGTTGTACGCCTTGACCTGACCGAGGCCGAGATAGTTTGCGCGGTCGCCCTTCGGGCCCGGATACATCGACAGCGTGGCGCCGACGAAGAACTGACCGGCGCGATAGGGAAGCATGAAGGGCTCCCAGTCCATGCAGATGTGGTTGATGGCGAGATAGAAGAGCTGCTTCGTCGGGATCGTAGGAGTCGTGGGCCTGATCGTGATAGCCCATGGCCGACGGGCAGATCTCTTTGCCCTTGTGGTCCATGCGCGTGCCGTACTCAGGATCGCGCACCGGGATGCCGGTCTTCAGATCGACATGCGTCCACACGTTGACCGTGTCGTCGAGCTTGTCGGCCGAGACGAGGTCGCCGTTGGTGCGGTCGAGCGTGTAGATGATGCCGTTGCGATCAGGATGGGTGACGAAGCTTGCGCTCCTTGCCCGTCTTGTCCTTCTGCATCGGAGAGCATCATGACGTTGACGCCGGCGATAGTCCCACTCGTCGTGGGGCGTCTTCTGGTAGCCGAAGCTTGCAGATTGCCCGTGTCGGCGTCGCGGCCCATGATGGTCATGGTCCACTTGTTGTCGCCCGGACGCATGGTCTCGTTCCACGGCGAGGGGTTGCCCGACCCGTAGTAGATCAGGTTCTCGGCCTTGGTCGTAGGCGTACCAGCCCCAGTTCGTGCCGCCGCCGATCTTCCAGGCGTCGCCTTCCCAGGTCTTGTTGGTGCCGAGGCCCTTCTGACCGTAGTGCGGGTTGGCCTTGTTGAAGTCGTCGCCGATGCCGATCTCCTCGTCGGGACCGGTCGCGTACTTGCGCCACTCCATGCTCGCCGGTCTTGACGTCGTAGGCGGTCGTGTAGCCGCGCACGCCGAGCTCGGCGCCCGACGAGCCGATGATGACCATGTCCTTGACGACATAGGGGGCAACCGTGAGCGTCGAGCCGACCTTGATGTCGGAGTTCTCGACCTTCCAGTACACCTCGCCCGTCTCGGCGTTGAGCGCCACGACATGGCCGTCGAGCTGGTTGTTGAAGATCAGGTTCGGGGTCTTGCCGTCGCCGGGCCAGTAGGCGAGACCGCGGTTGACGAGATCGCAGCAGGCGACCGAGCGGGCGGCCGGATCCTGCTTCGGCTTGTGCTGCCACATGATCTTGCCCGGATTGTTCGAGATCGAGCGCGAACACGTTGTTGGGGAAGGACGAGTTGATGTACATCTTCGCCGTTGACGACGCGCGGGGTACCCTCGTGACCGTTCAGCAGACCGGTCGAGAACGACCAGGCCACCCGAAGCTTCTTCACGTTCTCGGTGTTGATCTGCTTCAGCGGGCTGTAGTTGTTCGAATCTGTAGTTCTTGCCCGTCATGACCCAGTTCTCGTCGCTCTTCGACAGCTCGATCGAGCTTGTCGTTGGCGAGCGAGACCTGAGCCGTGACTGTGAGCGCCATGCACGAAGCAGACGCCAACAATCCCGTTCTTAGGAATGCCTTCATTTGCAGAACCTCGCGGTTTCACTCCCTAGGATGAGGCAGGCTCCAACCCGCACTCCCACGCACCGCGTGACAGCGTGACCCGTGCCCACCCCTTAGATGCGGTGCGCGCGAAAGGCGGAGTGGAAACTCTGCTTTCGCCCGAAACCGGTGCGGCCTCTGCCCCCAGTGTGTCTCTCGGCGGAGTTCACCCATGAAGATGCTAAGGGCCGTAGGTGGACGCTAGGCTTCGACCTTGGCCGCGTCTCTAGTCCGACATGCAAACGTCGCCGGGAAGACGTGGCATGCCTTGGTGCCTTTCTTTGGCATCCGGAATTGTGCAACAACATAACACTGGGAAAAGCGCCTTTTTGCTGCGCCGCAGCTAGCGGACTGCATCGACGGCGTCTCGACATCCAGCCTCCCGCGCGCACGTTTAAAGAGAGTCATGTCCCGGAAATTCAGAGCACAGATGCAGCGTGTGGGGCGCGCCGTGGGCACCTTGCTGTGTGCGATCGCCGCCGCGGCAGCGGTTGCGGCTTGCGGCGACGAGAGCACGGAGAGCGTTAAACGCGAAAGCACAGGCGTCGCGTCTGCACACAATGGAGAGTCTGAACACACTGGAGAGACCGCGTGGCTCGGACTCGACGACGAAACACCCCCTGAGGAATGGCTCGTGCAGCGACGGGAAAAGAGCGTGACCCAAGTTGGCCCGCACAAGGTCAACGCCGCACGGGTGCTTCTCGAGGAAGCGAGCCAACGCTTCGGCGATCAATCGCGCATGATTGCTAACCGCGCAGTGCAGCTCGAGCAGATGCTTGCGCAAAAAGGCTACGACGAAGATGCCATGGCGCTAATCGAGACGCTGATGCATGTCGCACCCGGCAGCAAGCCCACCGGAGGCTTCGCGTCGATCTGCCAGTACTACTTCAATCTTCGCGTCCAGGGGCTCGATCGGGAGCAGGCTCTCAGTGTGCTCGCGGAGCGCTACGGCCCCGATGCCTGATGGATTTCGAACAGATGCCGACTGTGTCCCCTCTATTAAGGAGAGTTCCCGCAGCTGACCAATACTCACGTCCCCGGGGCCGCGACGCGTTACCCGTCTGCCTAATCATTAACCCGCCCGCACGCCGTCCAGCGCTTTCGTGACCTGTCAAAGTATGCAACAATATAACAATTCAATAGGGCATGCGCGCCTCGCGCCTTGCCTGCAGTCCCAAGGCAACAAAGCCCATGAAACCGAGGTCGGACACGGGATGGCGGCGCTAACGGAAAGAATGACAACGGGCCGCAACATGGCGCGCTCTGTCGCGTCGGCCGCCATGCAGCACGCCTGGTACGACCGCCCGGTTCGCTGGCAGATTCTGCTCGCGTTCCTCGTCATCACGCTGCTTGCGACCGTCATTGCCGGTTTGATCATCGTTTTCGACGCGCGCGATCGCGCCGAGGTCGAGATGCGCGCGCCGATCGAGCTTGCGGCGCGCTTCGTGCAGGAGACGACGCGCAATCTTTCCACTGACCAGGATATCGAACGGCTGCCGCGCATACTCGCCTCACAGCTGCGCCATTTGCGTCACGTCAAGATCGCGGTCCTCGACGCCGCGGGCAAGCCGCATCCAATGCCGACCGACGCCGGCAATAAGAACGGAGAGCTGGATCCCGTGCCCGCCGTGCCCGAATGGTTTGCGGGGCTCGTCACGACCGAGCTGGCGCCGCGCCGCATCGACGTCAACGCGGACGGCAGGCGTGTCGCAACCGTGCTGATCGCCGGCGAGCCGGCCTACGAGATCGCCGAGGTCTGGGATGATCTGAGCACGCTGGCGATACTCTGGCTCGGCGCCAATGCGCTGATGATGGCCGTGCTCTACGTCGTGCTCGGACACATTCTCAATCCGCTCCTCACGCTGGCGGCCGGAATGCGCAAGCTCGAGGACGGCCACTTCGAGCTTCGCCTCGCGCCCTCGAAGGTGCGCGAGATCGGCACCATCACCGACCGATTCAACAAGCTCGCCGCCGCGCTCGGCGCCACGCGCGAGGAGAACGACCGGCTCTATCGCGATCTGGTGTCGGTCCAGGAGGAAGAGCGCCGTCTCATCGCCAACGAGCTCCACGACGAGGTCGGACCCTGTCTCTTCGGCATCACGGCCAACGCCTCCTCGATCGGCAAGCAGTGCGAGCAGATGGGAAGCGAGCAGACTCAGCAGGTCTCGAACCGCATCGCCGAGATCCTTGCGATCGCCGAGCGTCTGAAGAATATGAACCGCGGTCTCCTGAAGCGCCTTCGTCCCGTCGCCTTGGGCCGCATTTCGCTTACCGAGCTCATTTCCGAGCTGATGACCGAGTTCGAGCGCCGCCACGCCGGCACGCGCTTTCGCTGTACCACGCAGGGCCTCGCCAAGAGCTACGGCGAGCATACGGATCTGACCCTCTACCGTGCCATCCAGGAGGGCGTGACCAACGCGCTGCGCCACGCGCAGGCGACTGAGATCGTGGTCACCCTCGCTCAGGACGCACCGGGTGGCGAAAGCGATGGCACACCGGCCAAGATCGTTCTCTCGCTCGCCGACAACGGCAAGGGGATCACGCCGTCGACCGCGATCGGATTTGGATTGCGCACCATGCGCGAGCGCGTCCGCGCCCAAGGCGGCACGTTCTCGCTCACACCCAACGTGCCTGTCGGCACCGTCATCAACATCACGATTCCGGTTCCCGCCGAGATGGCCAAGGCGGAACGGATCGAAGAGCTGGCTGAGATCTCCCCATGACCAAAGTACTCGTGATCGACGATCATCCGATCGTGCTCCAGGGCTGCAAGCAGGTGCTCGAGGACGCGGGCGTCGAGAGCGTCACGCAGGCCTCGAGCCTGGTCGACGGCTTCCGCCTCTACCGGACGATAAAACCCGACCTGATCGTCGTCGATCTGTCGGTGCGCTCGGGTGCGCTCGACGGCATCTCCTTCATCCGCCGCCTGCGCGTCCACGACAAGACGACGCCGATCCTCGTCTTCTCGATGCATTCCGATCCCGTGATCGTCGCGCGCACGCTCCAGGTCGGCGCCACGGGCTATCTCTTGAAGGACACTTGGTCGGACGAGTTCATCAAGGCGTTCCACAAAGTGCGCGAGGGCATCCCCTACATCAGCCATGAATTGGCGTCCGAGGTGGCCTTCATGGAGGCGCGCGGCACGGCGAGCCCGCTGCGCGCGCTCACCCTGCGCGAGCTGCACACGCTCTCCCTCATCGCCGAGGGCAAGTCGTACGGCGCCATCGCCGACGAGCTGCACGTAAGCTACAAGACGGTAGCCAACACGGCGTCGCTGATCAAAACCAAGCTCAATGCCAAGAGCCTGCCCGAGCTGATGCGCATCGCCATTGCCCATCTCCCCTCAGAGACTGGGCGGCGGAGCTTGTAGCTTTCCGCGAGCGCCAGGCGAAATCAGGGGACCGGCATGGGCACGGTCGGCGGAGGCTCTATCGAGATCGATGGGGGAAATGAGAACGTGCCGTCGAAGAGGCGCTTCTCGGACGCGAGGTCGGCCGTGACGATATTGCGCTCGGGAAGACCCGTCGCCTTGTCGATATAGACGGTCTGGATATTCGTCCCCGTGCTCGCGCCTTGTGATTGTCCCTCAGGCAGCGGCACCGCCAGCACCGCCCGGTAGGCGGCGTAGGACTTGCCCTCGAACTCCTTGTCGCCGAGACACGTGAAGTCGTTGTTGCTCTGCGGCGGCTCGACGACCGACTGCTTGATCTGGTCCGCGACATGCTCGGCGAAATTCGCCGGCATCTCCGCCCAGCCCTGACCATTGTTGGACCAGGCCTTGGTGCCGATCACGATCAGTTCCACCTGTCCCGATCCGGTGCTGAGCGACACCTTCTGATGCATGCGATCGGGGAGCACATAGTCGATGCTCATCCTGAGCGAGCCCTGCTCGTTGACGATCGTCGTCTTCATGCGAAAGGCCTTGCTGGCCCTCAGCTTCTCGAATGCCGTGTTGACATCGGACTTGCAATCGGCCGCCGCGTGAGCGGGCACCGCAAGGAGAAGGCTCAGCACCAGGATCGACAATCGCACGAGCGGGCTCCGCAGTTGGTGGACGAGAGCCGCCAGACATGGAGCGAGACGGGGTGGATGTCATGACAAACATCCGCGGGAACAAATCCCGAGCGCGCAGATGCCCGAGAGTGCATCAACCGAACCGCCGCACCACTCCTAGCCGGCAATTCTGTTATTTCCCAAACTTCCCTATTGCATTTGGGAAACATGGTACGTTGTATTGGTACTCGTGGTCCGCCCGAGGGATTGGCTCCTGCGGCCCGGACGGTTGCTCGCAACGCTTTGGGGGTCCCCGATGATCTCTCCTGCGCTTTCAGATTGCCGCGCCTCCACGCCCCGCCAGACGCAGATTACGGCTTGCCTTGCTGACGACGCTGGCCTTGATTGCGCCCGCGGCAGCCGATGATGCCGAGGTGCGCGTCAAAGGCTACTTCTGCAACGCGCCGGGCGAGCAGGTTGCCTTCCTCAATTTCAAGGCGCAGGGCGAGAGCGACGAGATGGCCGCGAACGCCGTCAACAAGTCCCTGAGCAGGTTCACCTGCGCCTACTATCGGCCCGCAAATGCGATCCAGACAGGCGAAAAGACCGTCATGGATGGCGGGCTCGTCTTCAGAGTGCAGAGCTACCTCTTCCTCCCTGAGCGCGTCGAGCGGTGGACGGGAGCTGTGTTCGGATCGCTGCAGTCGAGCGCGGGCGACAAGGACATCTGATCCCTTCCCGCGTTCCCGAAGCAGATTACGAGCGTACTGTCCCAATGCGTGGCGTCTGCCCGCCGCGCAGAACCGTGTTGCCCTGGTAGAGCGTTCGCTGATCGATGGCCGATGGAGCGAGCCAATCGGCCTCGTTCATCTGTCCGCTCTGGCCGTACGCGGCGAGCGCATTGGCGTAGGTCACCAAGCGAATGTGCTCGTCCGGAATGCCGCTCCTCGCCATCAGATCGGCCGTCTTCGGCACCGACAGCGGATCGGAGACGCCCCAGTCGCAGGCCGAGTCGGCGATGAAGCGCTCAGGCCCGTACTCGCGCACGAGCGCCATCATGCGCTCGGCCGTCATCTTCGAATGCGGGTAGATCGAGAACGCGGCCCAGAAGCCGCGGTCCTTCACTTCGCGCACCGTCTCCTCGTTGACGTGATCGATGACGACGCGCGACGGCTTGAGCCCGTGCTCGATGATGACGTCCATTGAGCGTGAGGCGCCGCGCTTCTTGTCGCGGTGGGGCGTGTGGATCATCACCGGCAGGTCGAGCTCTCGGGCAAGGTCGAGCTGAGCGCGGAAATACTTGTCCTCGAGCGCGCGTCTGCTCGTCGTAGCCGATCTCGCCGATGGCGACGACGCCCTCCTTGGTGGCGAATCCAGGCAGCATCTCCATCACCGCCTCGGCGAGCGCCTCGTTGTTCGCCTCCTTGGAGTTCGAGCCGATGCAGCAGTAGTGGCGCACGCCGAATTGGCCGGCGCGGAAGCGCTCGAAGCCCAGGATATGCGAGAGATAGTCCCGATAGCTGCCGGCGTTGGTGCGCGCCTGGCCGATCCAGAACGCAGGCTCGATGACGGCGACCACGCCGGCCATCGCCATCGCCTCGTAGTCGTCGGTCGTGCGCGAGATCATGTGCGCGTGCGGGTCGATGATAGGGCATGGGCGTTCCTCGGCGTATGCGTTGCGGCTTGAGCGGTCTAGGAGATTTCATTCCAGGTGATGTGGCCCTCCCCGATTTCGGTCGCAAAGAGCCGGCGCGCTTCGTAGCGCGGCGAGAGCCGACGGCAACGGAGCATTCGCGCAAGTGCGAGGGCCGCAGCCGGCGCCTCGACGTCGCTGCCTCTTGCAACACCTTGGCCAGATCGGCGTATGTCGCCCTCCTCGCGCGAAGGGACCGACGCAGCGCCAGAGCTCGGGCGAGACGGAGCGCCCCGCCGCCCAGCGCTCGTGAGCATAGTCGATGAGCGTCCTGGCCAGATCGGCGTTGCGTCGCTCCGTCGAGGCCCTGGATCGGGCGCAAGGCGGCTGCCGATGAAGAGCGCCTTGACCACCATCTGGTTCCACTGCGCCTCGCTGAAGTGATCCGTCGGGAAGGGATTGCGATGGGCGACGGCCTCGAATACCGGCTGCATGGCCGAGCGCACGCCTTCGGCAGCACGCGCGGCGAGACGTTCGGGGGCGGGATAGAGCGGAAGGCCGCGCAGCAGCGCCATGTGCTCTCCGATCTCGCCGGTACGGAAAAGGGCTTCGACGCGCTCGGCGAAGCGGGCCTCATCGCCGTCGAAGCTCGCGAGCACGAAAAGCACTGCGCGCCGTCTGATCGACACTCCATAGCGAAGGGTCGAAGCCAGGCCGGAGCGCGACCGCCTCCATTGCCTCAGCATCCGTGAGGGCGAGATCCGCCTTGCCCAAGCGACGCGGGGCGAGCCCTATGGCAGTGGCGAGTGCCGCGGAACTGTCCGCATGCCGGACGCGGTCCGTCTGCTCGTCGAGCCATTGTAGCTGCTCGGGTGTGAGCCGCTTCGCGAGCCAGCCCGCCAGCAGGTCAATGCGCTCGTGTGTCTGGTCTGCGGCCGTCATGGTGCGTCTTCAGGTTCCGGGGACAAAACGCTGCAAAGCCAGCGTTAGGAAAAACAATGCGAAGCAGACGAGGCCGAAGCTCGGGCTTCCGTGTGTGACTGACGACCAGCGCATCGATGAGCGCGATGGCGGCGATCAGGAGGCCAATGGCACGTTCGCGACTGCCGCCATCACCTGTCGCTGAGCAGCGAGATGGCGTATCCGATCACGAACGCCGCAAGCCCCGTGAGAAGAACCGCGAGGCTGGAAATATTGTAGCCATCGATCAGGGCGACGGCCGCTGGAAGCGCAAGAAGTACGGCCGGCCATGAAGTCGCCAGGGATTGGAATGCGCTCGCCGCTTCGCTGCTCGCGACAGTCCCGCGACATAAAAGAGTAGCGCGAGCGCTGCCGACCAGCAGTGGAGGATGTAACGTCGGGACCGACCGCCAGCGGCCGTTCCGACATAGACGAGCGCGCGGCACGCTCCCATGACAAACGGAGCGAGAGGGTTGCCCTTGTGCCAGCGTCGTAGATGAGAATGACACCGGCCAGCACGAGCGCCGCCAAGGCCGCACTCGCCCATCCGAAGAACGCCAGCAGCGCGATGCCCGCGGCGAGCAGGCCGAAACCCAGAATCGCAGGCCGTGCGAGGTGCGATGTCACCTGCCGGGATCGGCCGCTCGGGCCGCTCGCGCGCATCGAACTCGCGATCGAAGGCGTCGTTGAGACACATGCCGCCGACGTAGAGCAGCGACATGGCGAGCAGCGACCAGCGGTGAGCACTGGAACAGCAACGCCGCCGGCCAGGACCAGCGCCAGCCAGCACGTTGCTCCAGACCGTCGGCAGGTTGGAGACGCGGCCGAGCTTCAGCGCTGTGCCGAGACGCATCACGCGCCGAGCTCCGAGCGCACCCATTGCGAGCTCTCGTGCGATGTTGGTCGCGACATCGCCGTTCCTCAGATCGGCGGGCAGCACGTCCCAAGTGTAGGTCTCGACCTCGAGATGGGGCGAGACGTCCCGCTCGCGGCAGAGCGCGAGCACGTCGCGCAGCGACGTCCTGCGTCGACTGGATAGCCCCGAAGCTTTCGAGAAATACCGGCACGTGGCAATGCACGCGCCATTCGCCGCCGGCGTCTGCCGCGCCGCAGTGCCGCCAAGCGCCTCGGGCAGATCGGTGTGGCGCGTGAGCCTGCCCGTCGCGCGTCTCGACCGTCTGATGCAGATAGATGCCGTCGTCGAAGGCCGAGAGCAGCGGCTCGCATTCTGGCCCGATCGCGGGCACCTTGATGGCCGAGCTCGAGCTGGATCTTGGCGACACGAATGCCGGCGTCGCGCGACGCGCTCGAGGCTGCCCCGCGCATCCTCGAACTCGACGGCCGCATGACAGACGTCGAAGCAGAGGCCCAGGTGTCGCCGCAGCGCCGCTGCGGCCGCAGCCCGCGAAGCGCCGGTCAGCGCATGCAAAAGCTGCCGCGCCGGGACGGAGAAAAGATGTTCCTCGAAGAACTGCACGGCCTCGTCGGTGGTCTCGAGGAAGCAAGCGGGCTCCGGCTCGAGCGCCAGCACGATCGTGCGTGCCAGTGCGCGGCCGCGAGCTCGATGAGGTGAGCGGCAACGCGCACCATGGCTTCCGCCATGCCACTCACATCGCTGGGTGCCTTCACGTTCGCCCTGAAGGCCCCCGGCACCGTGCTGATGCTGCCCACCTGCCCGGCAGGCGCAGATGTCAGCGAGGATGTCGGCGACAGCGATTGGTGAAGGCGCAGCCGTTCGGGCGTCGCGCCAATCCGGCTCGTAGACCTTCTCCTTCACGCGCCGCCCATGGAAGGAGCCGTAGGGAAAGGCGTTGATGGTGAAGACGTAGAAGCCGCCCTCGCGCAAGAAAGCGCTTCAGGCGCTCGCGAGCGGCGGCTCGCCGCAAGCTCCCGAGCGGCAATCGCCGACAGCCGCAAGACCGACCCCCATCGGCGCGTCCGGCGAGATCGCGCGCGCTTGATCTCGGGCAGATAGCTGCTCGAGCGCAGCCTCGATCTCCGGCCAGCTCTCACCGGCGTGGATGTTGGTGCAGTAGGTGAGATGCGGCCGTCCAGGCAGCGCGAGCTGCATCACTGCGTCTCCCGCGGCCGAAGCCAATCGATGGCCTCGGCGATGAGCGCATGATCCATTTCGTGCACCTCGACGCCGACGCCGAGCTCGCTTCGAGCAGCGTGATGGTCAGCTCGCCGCCGAGATGCTCGCGGAATTCCTCGAGGCCGACGAGCAGCAGACGCTCGCCGTCGGCGCTCGTAGCATCGCAGGCTGCTGCCAGAGCGCAAAGCCGAGCCGCTCGAGCAGGCGCGCGCACGCGCTGATCCTCGCCTGCCGGCAGCAAACCCGGCCAGCACCGAATAGCGCGTGTCGAGCGCGATGCCGATCGCCACCGCCTCACCGTGGCGAAGCTCGTAGTGCGACAGCGCCTCGAGCTTGTGGGCGGCCCAATGACCGAAATCGAGCGGCCGCACGCTGCCGCGCTCGAACGGATCGCCGCCGTGCGCGATCTGGCGCATGTGCAGTACCGCGCAGTGGCGGATCAGCCGGTCGAGCGGCTCGGAGGCAAAGAGAGCGAGCGCCTCCGCCTTTTCCTCCAGCCATTCGAAGAAAGCGCGGTCGCGAATGAGCGCGACCTTGACGGCCTCGGCCATGCCGGCGCGCTTGTCGCGTCCGGGAAGCACGTCGATGAAGGCGGAATCGTTGATGACGGCGGCGGGCGGCACGAAGGTGCCCAGCAGATTCTTGATGCCGAACGCATTGACGCCGTTCTTCACGCCGACGCCGGAGTCGTTCTGCGCCAGCACCGTCGTCGGAATGCGGATATGGCGGATGCCGCGATGCGTGGTCGCCGCGACATAGCCGACGAGGTCGAGCACGGCGCCGCCGCCGACACCGACGACGTAGGAATGCCGGTCGAGCCCCATCTCGACGAGCTTGCTCTGCAAGCTCCGCCACCAGCGCCGGATCGTTCTTTGCGCCTTCGCCGCCGGCGATGATCTCGATCGGGCCCGCCAGCTCGCAGCTCTCGTGATGCTGCACATAGCCCGCGATGCGCCGCGGCAGATCGGGCATCTCGCGCAGCACCCCGGAATCGACGAACGAACGCTAGCCGCCGCAACCCGCTCGCGGCAAACGCCGCCACGGCCACGTGGAGCGCGTCATTCTCTGGCGAAAAAACGTCCCTCGTGAAAAATACCGGAAACTCGTAAGTGACGGAAAATCGCTGCGCAAAAACTCGCTCTTGTTGCGGCGACTCCAGTTTTGGAAGCGCCGCGTTTATCGATCCCGACACCGTCGTTTCCCCTTATTCGATGCCGCTTTTGCGGCCTTTATCTCGTCCTTGAGCACCGCTCGCGTCATGCCGCAATTTCCCTTGCCGCCTGCCGCATCACCGACAGGCGCGGCAGCGGCATGCGCACACGGCTCGTGTTGCGCATATTCTCGATTACTCACGAGTTTTCAAGCGAGTGGCAACGCGGCGCGTCTCGCGGACCCTTCCGCATGCCGATGTTGTTTAGATCGCCGCGCAGTGCAATCGCCTGCGGGAAAGATTGGAAACTTCCCGAAATGAGAACGTACACTGCGGGAATAATGCCAACATTCAGCGGGATTATTAGGGACATATAGACGGGATATTTTCCCATTTCACATGAATGGCACTGTCTTCAAATTTTGTTGAGCGTTCTTTGAAGATAAGTCATTGCCGCCCGAAATTGCTTCCATTACTCGTACGGGCGGCTGCGAAACGTTGCCGCACGGATAACGTTGAGCAGCGGAAGGGCCGGCGGTCACGAAAGAAAACGCCGTCTGCCGCTTTCGAAAAAAACTCGCACATGGGGAGAACGTCCAATGCGAATGCGGTTAGTGCTCACCGCGTCGATGATTGCGGCTGCCTCGGTCTCTGCCGGATCAGTGGCAGTTACCGCGCAAGAGGTGCCGAAGGCTGTCGCCGACGTGGCGCGGCCAGGCGGAAAGTTGCCCGGCGATCCCAAGATCGCCGTTGTGAAGGTCGCCGACGGCTTCTTGCGATCCCGTCGGCGTCGCATCGGCAAATGACGGCACAGGCCGTATTTTCGTCGTCGAGCGCGCAGGGCAAGATCAAGGTCGTGACCAAGGACGGCAAGGTCAACGAGAAGCCGTTCCTCGATCTCACCAAGAACAGCCCGCTCGGCAGCGAGGTGCAGACCGGCTTCGTCGAGCAGGGCCTCTGGCCGTCGCCTTCCATCCGAAGTTCAAGGAGAACGGCTACTTCTTCGTCAGCTACGCGTCGCTGCCGTTCAACGGCGCGCACATCATCGCCCGCTATACGGTCGACCAGGCGAGCCCCGACGTGGTGATCGGTCGAGCAGGCCAACAAGACCGTCAAGGTCATCATGAACATCCCGCAGCCCTACTACAATCACTACGGCGGCGGCATCGAGTTCGGACCCGACGGCTATCTCTATATCGGCAAGGGCGACGCAGGCTGGGAAGGCGATCCGCTCGACGCCGGCCAGAACCAGAGCGATGCTGTGGGGCAAGATGCTGCGCATCGACGTCGATACGCCGGATGACGTCGGCTACAGCATTCCGCCGTCCAACCCGTTCGCCGAGCGCCTATCAGGATCGCATGATGACGCTGTTCGGCATCACCGAGGAGGGCTTCTCCAAGATCAACATGGGCGCGCGGCCCGAGATCTGGGCTTGCGGCCTGCGCAATCCCTATTCCTTCCACTTCGACAAGAAGACCGGCGACCTCTTCATCGCCGACGTCGGCCAGAACCATCTGGAGGAGATCGACTGGCAGCCGGCGGCGAGCAAGGGCGGCGAGAACTACGGCTGGAAGTTCAACATGGGCACCAAGTGCCATCCGATGACGGGGCCTGACGACAAATGCCCGATCGTCGGCATGCTGCCGGTCGCCGAGTATCCGCATCAGGAGCCCTATCCGGGCGCGCAGAAGCTGACCGACGGCTGGGGCTGCTCGGTCATGGGCCTCGGCGTCGCCAACTACGGCGGCATGGACGGCGTGTTCCTCACCGGCGACTGGTGCTCGGGCCGCGTGTTCGGCACCGGCTGGGACGGCAAGAAGTGGCAGATGCAGGAGCTGGCGCAGACCGCGCTGCAGTTCACCGTCCGGCGACGTACGGACGAGGACGGCACCGTGCTCGCGGTCAACTGCAACTGCTTCTACACTCGACGACAAGGGCGCGACCGCCAACCCGCCCGGCTCGCTGTGGAAGATCGTGCCGGCAGACAAGGTTCCTGCCGGGCGCCGAGGTGGCCAAGACCAAGAAGTGATCGAGCCGGATGAGCTGACGCGAAATGAGGGGCCCCTTCGCCAGAACGGCGGAGGGGCCTCTATCACGATACCCAAGCGCCATCGCAATCCCAGACAGTCGAGATCTCATGCTCCGGAATTCGTACCGCCCGTCCATGCGACATCACATCATTGCAGCGAGCCTGCTGCTGCCGCTCCTCGTTGCCGTTCCGGTTCTCGCCGCCATCGAGTTCCGGAACGCGCTCGACGACTCGCCGCTCGACGTGACGCCGATCAAGGGCGAGGAGTTCACGGACGCCGTGAAGTCGTTCCACGAGACCGGCACCAATCCCTACAACGGCAACGCGGAGGCCATCGCCAAGGGCAAGGAGCTCTTCGACGAAAATTGCCAGGCTTGCCATAACGCCGGACGCCACGGGCGGCATGGGGCCCAGCCTCGTCGATGACGTCTACGTGAACAAGCGCGCGAACACGGACGTCGGCAAGTTCGAGATCATTCACTCGGGCGCGGCCGGCGCCATGCGCTCGTTCGCCAAGCGCGGGCTCACGCAGGACCAGATCCTGCAGCGTCATCGCCTACGTGAACTCGCTGAAGAAATAGGGCGAGCTGATTAGACTGCCGGGCGGCGCTCCGGAACGACGCGGCCATCGCGTAGAGACCGGGCAATGCATCCTCTCGTCGTCCTCAACGTCGTCGGGCTGACGCCGTCGCTGATCGGGCCGCACACACCCAACATTGCCCGCTTCGCGGCGCGCGGCGGGACGCGTCCGCTCGCCACCGTAACGCCCGCCGTCACGTGCTCGGTGCAGGCGACGTTTCTCACCGGGCTGCTGCCCTCGCGACCACGGCGCAGTCGGCGAACGGCTGGCTATTCCGCGACCTCATGGAGGTCTGGCTTTGGCGGCAATCGAACCGCCTTCTCGCCGGCGAGCGCGTCTGGGACGCGGGCAAGCGCCGGGACCCGGCGCTTCACCTGTGCCAATCTCTTCTGGTGGTATGCCATGGCGTCGGCTGCCGATTTCGTCGTCACGCCGCGTCCGATCTACAAGGCCGACGGCCGCAAGCTCCCCGACTGCTACGCGCAGCCGGCCCGAGATCCGCGACGAGCTCAATGCGAGCCTCGGTACCTTTCCACTGTTCGAGTTCTGGGGCCCGGCGACGTCGATCCGCTCAAGCCGCTGGATCGCGGATGCCGCCATCCACGTCATGCGCACGCGCAACCCGACACTGAGCCTCGTCTACCTGCCGCATCTCGACTACGGGCTGCAGCGGCTCGGACCCGACGATCCAGCGATCGCCAAGGATCTCGCACGAGATCGACGCCGTCATCGGCGATCTCATCGCGGAGGCGGAGGCCATGGGCCGGCGCGTGGTGATCCTCTCCGAGTACGGCATCGTGCCGGTCTCGCGCCCGGTTCACATCAACCGCGGCGCTGCGCGAGGCGGGGCTGCTTGCCGTACGTGTCGAGCAGGGCGGCGAGTTGCTCGATGCGCCGCAGTCGCGGGCCTTTGCCGTCGCCGACCACCAGATCGCGCACGTCTATGTCTCGGATCCGGCTCTCATTCCCGAGGTTCGCTCGCTGCTCGAGCGGCATCGACGGCGTCGACCAGGTTCTCGGCGACGAGGAAAAGCGCAACTTTGGTCTCGATCACCCGCGCTCGGGCGAGCTCGTGGCACTGGCCAAGCCCGATGCCTGGTTCACTTACTATTATTGGCTCGACGACGACCACGCGCCGGACTTCGCGCGCACGGTCGAAATCCACCGCAAGCCGGGCTACGATCCCGTCGAGCTCTTTCTCGACCCGGCGATCGCTTTCCCCAAGCTCGCGATCGGCTGGCGCCTCCTGAAAAAAGCGCTTGGGCTTGAGGACGCTGATGGACGTGATCCCGCTCGATGCCCGGCTCGTCAAAGGCTCGCACGGTCGCGCCGACGCGCCCGCTGAGCACGGCCCGGTCTTCATATCGTCTCGGCCGGAGCTCCTCCCCGACGGCCCCGTCGCCGCAACGGAGGTCAAAGATCTCCTTCTCGCGCACGTATTTTCGAGCCGATCATGAGCGCAATCGCGAAAATTCGAGAGATCGACGAGCAGGTGATACTCGTCGACGGCAAGGATCGCGCGCTCGGCCGCGGCAGCAAGCTCGATGTTCACCGGCGTGGCGAGTTGCATCGCGCGTTCTCCATCATCGTTCGCAATAGCTCGGGCGAGATGCTTTTGCAGAAGCGCGCCGAAGGCAAATATCACTCGGGTGGACTCTGGACCAACACCTGCTGCGGACATCCGCGGCCCGGCGAGGCGACGGATGCCGCGGCCTCGCGCCGCCTCGAGGAAGAGATGGGCTTCCGCTGTGTCCTCTCCCCACTCGGCGCCCTGCAATACCGCGCTGAGCTCGACAACGGCATGATCGAGCACGAGTTCGTGCATGTTTACGCCGGGATTTACGACGGGACGGTCTATCCTGATCCAAACGAGGCCGCCGACTACACCTGGCGCCCACTCGACGCGATCCGCGCCGACATAACCGCGTCTCCCGCTCGATTCAGTTTCTGGTTCCGCCGTTACGTCGAAGAGAGCTGGCCACTCGCGATGCAAGCCACCGGTCTCTAGTGCGGGCCGGCCGGCGCGTCCGCGCTACACGGGTAAACCTCTGCGATGATTGTCGTCATCTCCTTCTCAACGGAGCGCTCGGCCTTACCAAAACGCGCCGCCGAAAGCGCGAGGCGCACATGCTCGAGCACGGAGACAGGATAGCTCTCACTCGTGACCATCGTCGCGCCCCAAACACGCGGCAGGCAGAAAGCGCGACCCTGCTCGGCCACCCGCAACCGATCAAGCCGCTTCTCGATCAGATTGAAGCAACCCGAGAGTGTCTCGGCCTTGCAGAGCGAGACGAACTCGTAGACCGTTTCAGCGTGCGCCGGACCCGCCATGGAAATACCGAAGGCGAGCATCGTGGCCACAGGGCGCCCACGCATGCGAGCCCCGCTTTCGCTCGATTGAGCCCTATTTCCAATGACACCGAGGCAATCGGATCGGCCATCCTTGGGTGAAGGGCATCTTCTACCCTTCATCGCCGGGCGCAAGAGTGCGGAAAATCTATGTCTTTCATCTCATCGGGCGCTTGGTTATGGGGGTCGCTATCAGGCCCGCGCATTAGTCCAAGTGCGGCGCGCCGCCAGCTCCCGTCCTTCGGCAAGCAAGCCCGCAATCTCGGCGTCGGTGAAGGTCCGCTCGCCTCTGTTGGCGACGCCGAGGGCGCCGACCACATCATCGCCGTGGAATATCGGCACCACGATCGCGCCGGCAAGTCCGGTTGCGCGGGCGCCAGGGCGTACGTCGCCGCTCGTGTCAGTTTGGATGTTGCAGGCATTGACGGGCTCGCGCCGCTCGACGGCAAGGCCGGCCATGCCCTTCCCGACGGGTATCGTCCTGATGACGGCCAGCACCGCTTCGGGCATTCCGGTAGTCGCAGCTTTCAGGTGCAGCAAGCCGTCTGATGCCAGCTTATGGATCGTTCCGCTATCCGCACGAAATTGCGCGACGATGCGAGCGAGAGCTTCCTGGTCGCTCTCTACTTCTGGCGCCTGGCCGCTGGCTGTCATGGCTACTCCTCAGCGTTGCACGCCGGCGACGGCGCGCGTCAGCCCATGATTCGATGTTATAATGTTTCTCTAAAATTGGCGATTCCTGCGTGGGATCACATTCCACCCCACCCCGACCACTCTAATTCTCGATGGCGGCCCGTCCATCAACGTGAGCCAAGATCGGCATCAGAGGGCCGACTTTCCTGATGTCATTTTTCATCAAACGGTTCGGCGAGGATAAACGGACAGCTCAGCCCGGCTTTCTCGAGGCGGAAATCGCCTCCTTCTTTGTTGCAGAAGGGTTCTCCGTTTCAATCGTAAAGAGGTCAAAGAAGCGTGGTGATGACTTCGAGTTCATCGCCCGGAAAGGGGCAACGCTATTCAACGTTGAAGTGACCGCAGTTAACGTCCCAAAGCTGTCGAAAGCTACGATCAAAAATCGGCTGAACGACAAGAAGGATCAGGTGCCTTCAACAGCTCCAGCTCTCCTTTTCATCATTCTCCCCGAAGCGTGGGCGGAAGAAGGAGACGCTCTGCTAGGTATCCTGGCGAGCGCAACCTCCCCAGTTTTTCACCTATCCGAGGCGGTACAATGCTGTGTACTTCGTCTGGGAGCGCATATTTGGACTCCGGCGCCGCTCTCGCGGTGACGAATACGCCGCCCTATGTAAATCCACGCGCTCGCCATTTTGTGGCAGATCTTCCGTTCTCCGTGCCGGGACCTCACGGTGACGCACACAGTTTCGCAGCCCGTCTTGAGTCAGCGCGCGTTGACGAGGTCGAGCAAATGCCAATGACAGTGCCGTCGTATATACAATGGGCTTACGGCGACAGTAGCTCCGGTATCCTGAAACGAGTTTGGCTCTGCTTGTTGAACGTGCTCTGTTGGGCGGCCTTGTACTTCCAGCATCGCCCTATCACCAGCGATTGACCCAACAGCATGCCAAAGCGACGATCGCCCCGCGTCTTTGACCCCCGCCCAGCTGGCCGCTCGCTGGTGCACCGATGTGCGGACGCTTGCCAACCAGCGGGCTCAACGCAAGGGCCTTCGGTTCGAGAAAGACCCGGATAGCGGTCGCATCAGCTACCTGCTGGCAGACGTGCTCGAGGCCGAGCGGAAGGGGATGCACGGTGTCACGCCGGAACGCCTTGACGAGGCCCTCAGGGCGCAGCTGGGCCTGTCACCGAAGCGCCATGCGAGCTTGATGCGCAAGCTGCAGAAGGTTCTCGGCTGATGTCTGTGTCGCGTGTTACTTTGTGGGATACTTTGGCCTTCGGGCAGTTCAGACTTTGGTTTAAGAAAGAGCCCGTATCATCAGGAAAATCG
>CAVQUQ010000023.1:0-32055 GCA_963716835.1 uncultured Alphaproteobacteria bacterium
CGGGGCGCAGGCTCTCGACATTAAGCTCCATCGAGATCACCGTTCCCGTGCGTGCGCCCGCGTTGACGATCGTCAGCGGAATGGCGAATTGCTCGACGTCGCCGCCCTGGTCGCGCGCGTAGTGGATCACCGGCGGCACGTAGACCTCGAGATCGGCCGTCTTCATCACGCTCTCGTAGAAGGAGAGGCCCGAGAAACCAAGCGCCAGCGCCGAGAGCATCGTCGCCCATTTGCCGCCCCGTCCGCCGATCTCGGCGATGTTCATGGCCGTGCCGTCGCTCGAACCGAAAATTGGCCATCTCGTTGTCATGGAAATTCCCGTCCCGTCTGAGGCGGCGGGAACGGACGACAGCACTGAGGCGGCTTTGCGGCTGAAAACTAAGCCTTTCGGCTAGTTGCGGCCCGTTGCTGACTATTGCGGCTCCTTGCGCCGGCTCATGAAGGCGAGGCGCTCGAAGAGGTGCACGTCCTGTTCGTTCTTGAGCAGCGCGCCGGCAAGCGGCGGGATGAGCTTGCGCCCGTCCGTCTCGCGCAGCGTCGCCGGATCGATGTCCTCGTTGAGCAGGAGCTTGAGCCAGTCCAGCAGTTCCGACGTCGACGGCTTCTTCTTCAAGCCCGGCACCTCGCGCAGGTCGTAGAAGATGCGCATCGCCTCTGAGACCAGGCGCCCCTTGAGGCCCGGGAAGTGCACCTCGACGATGGCCGCCATGGTCTCGGGATCGGGAAACTTGATGTAGTGGAAGAAGCAGCGGCGCAGGAACGCATCCGGCAGCTCCTTCTCGTTGTTCGAGGTGATGATGACGATCGGCCGGTTGCGGGCCGCGACCGTCTCGCCCGTCTCGTAGACGTAGAACTCCATGCGATCGAGCTCCTGCAGGAGGTCGTTCGGGAACTCGATGTCGGCCTTGTCGATCTCGTCGATGAGCAGCACCGGGCGCCGCTCCATCTGGAACGCGTCCCACAACTTGCCGCGGCGGATGTAGTTGCGGATGTCCTTGACGCGCTCGTCGCCGAGCTGGCCGTCGCGCAGACGCGAGACCGCGTCGTATTCGTAAAGACCCTGCTGGGCCTTGGTCGTGGACTTGATGTGCCACTCGATGATGGGCGCGCCGAGCGCCTCCGCAATCTCGAGCGCGAGCTGGGTTTTGCCCGTGCCCGGCTCGCCTTTGACGAGGAGGGGCCGCTCGAGCGTGATCGCGGCGTTGACGGCGACCTTGAGATCGTCGGTCGCCACATAGCGCCGCGTCCCCTGAAACTTCCCTGCCGCCGTCTCGGTCATCGGTTCTTATTGCTCCCTCGATTGGGCGCTGGACATTAGGTCCCGCGACGCTGGCCAGCAAGGAACTGCCCCCAAGGGGATCGAAGGGGCTCCCGCTCCGGTTGCAGCCGCGAGTTTTTGCGGTGCGGGGTAGAGACCCAAACACGCGCCGGCTATCTCCGGGGCATACCAGCGATCCAGACCCCGGCGGGGGCAAGTCAAGCCCCTGAATTTACTGCGCCGCACACCTAAATCTCGGATTTTCTTGACTCAAGCGGCCACTCACTTCAATAGAGGCCCGCAAACTCGTGTTCATCGCTGTACGCTGTCTAGAGGGAGGGGCAGAGGCGGCAAGAGAGCCTCCGGGAGGCCCATCATGAGCAAGCGAGCACAAAAGAAAACGGCCAAGTCTGCACCGGCAAGGAAGGCGGCCAAGAAGCCAGCCCCGAAAGCCGCAGCCCGGCCCAAACAGGCAGTAGCGCCCAAGGTGAAAGCCAAGCCCAAGACGCGAGCTGTCGGAAAAGCGCGAGACAAGACGCTGACGGTTCGAGCCTCGAGCTCCTCCATCGTGCTGCCGCCCGACTACCGGCCGTCCGAGGACGAGCCGTTCATGAACGAGCGTCACCGCCTCTACTTCCGCCAGAAGCTTGTGACCTGGAAGGAAGAAATCATCCGCCAGACGAAAGAGACTCTGGCTGGCCTGCACGAGGATTCGACCCAGCACGCCGATCTTGCCGATCGCGCCACGTCCGAGACCGACCGCGCGCTGGAGCTGCGCGCCCGCGACCGCCAGCGCAAGCTCATCGCCAAGATCGACGCGGCGCTCGCCCGCATCGAGGACGGCACGTACGGCTATTGCGAGGAGACGGGCGAGCCCATCGGGCTGAAGCGCCTCGATGCACGCCCGATTGCGACGCTCTCGGTCGAAGCCCAGGAGCGCCACGAGCGGCGCGAGCGCGTCTATCGCGAGGATTGAGCGGGGCGGCCCATCAGGGCGCCCGCCGTCTCTGCTCTCGCGCCGAAGCCGCAGACATTGATAGGTTTTCCGCTTCGCCATTGACGCCCGGCCGCGCCGCTCTTTCCTCGGCGACTCGGTTCAGGATGGCGCGCACCGCATCGAGGTCGCGCAGGTGGATGTCGTATTGCGCGTAAGGCATCTCGATGCCGGCACCTCTGAAGGCCTTGAGGATCCTCGTCCTGAGCTCCGTCTCCGCCGCGCCCGGCTCGGCGTGGGCGGCGCGGCGCGCATGCAGCGAGAACTCAAGCGCGCTCTGACCGAAGTCGTCGAACGTGACCGAAGGAGCAGGCACGCGCAGAATGAGCGGGCAGTCGCGTGCCACGCCCTCGAGGGCCGCGCGCACCTGATCGGGGTCGGAGCGATAGGACACGCCGACGCGGACGACGAGCGCATCCGCTCCTCCGCGCCGCGCGAAACCCGCCACCGAAGCGAGACCATCGGCAAATCTGGTGAGTGCACGAAACATCAATGCTGTCCTGGCCTTACGCGGCTGACGATCAGATTCTCGTGCGATGCGCAACTCAATTGCGCATCTATTGCTCTCCAGCGCCCTGTCCTTTTGCCCTCGGCATGCGCGAAAAGACGGCTGCCGGCGTCTCGATCGTATCGACATTGCGCTCGCGCCGCTCGCCGATACCCGTCTCGATCACCATGTCGACCGGGCCGCCGGTCATGATCAGGTGCTCCACGTCGTCGCGCCGGATGAGAATGAGGCGGCGACGGCCATCAAGATTGGATTGCTCGACGATGTCGAGACGCCGCTCAGGTTTCGGTCCGAAGAGCTTGGAAACTGCGTCCATGGGTCCGGCTCCGCTCATATAGGCGCGCACCGCAAATGCGCTCGCGATGACGGCGGCGGCGAGCAAGATCACGATCGCGAGATAGTACGCAACGTCCCACATTTCGGCTTAACGCGGCTCGCGCCGCGACCCTGTTTATCGGCCAACACATGTTTCCGTGGTTCGTCCGCATCTTACCCCGCCGCGATGCGATCGAATCTCCGCGCACTCTGAGGCGCGGACCTTCGCCACTCTGAACGCGTGCCGACGTATAGCGCGGAATTCACGCCAATTTAACTCTAATGATCGAAGTGTTGGGGCGTGAGGAATGCCGAGCCCGGGCGCCCAACGCGGCCAAGCCGCAGCCCGGAAGTGGCATTCGAGCCGGCGGCGTTCCTCACGTGTATGTGTAGCGTAGCGTACAGAGTATCCCATGCAGGCGTCCAACGCGCCCTCCCCCCAGAATCAGATAGCTTTCGCGTTCATGAGCGAAAGCGAAATCCGTGAGCCCCAAGCAGCACTTCCGGCTGACCATGCACTCGCCGACGGCGCCGGCGAGAGCGGGGCCATTCCGCTTCTTCTGATCGCCGCGCTCACGGGCGCGATCGTGCTCGCGCTCGTCGCCAGTGGCGCCGCCGAGCCGCTGCTGCTGACGCTGCTCGCGACACTTGCCATGTTCGGCGCATTTCTGATCTTCGGCTACCTCGCCGGGCATATCCGTATCGGTGAGCGTGTGCGCGACGACGATCTCGTCAAGGCGCTCGCCGACAGTCACGAGGACGGCATGCTCGTCGCGCGGCTCGACGGCGCCGCCGTCTATGCCAATCACAGCTTCAAGCATCTCGTCGGCATGACCGAGGCTGGCGAGTACAGGAGCCTTGAGTCGGCCTTCGCCGGCGATCCCGACGCCGCCGCCGCTCTCTTCCGTCTGACACGCGCCGCGAGCCGGCGCGAGCCAGGGCGCGAGGAGATCGACATTCCGGCCGCGCCCGGGTCGGCCGCGAGGTGTCTGCGCATCACGCACCGTCCGTGCACCGTGCCGGGCCAGGAGCGCGATCTCGGCCCGCTGGTGCTCTGGACGGTAGCCGATGTCACCGGCGAGCGTGCCCACCACGTCGCGACCGTGCGCTCTCTCGAAGCGTCGCTCGCCCGCTACGATGCCGTCCCTGCCGGCCTCATGTGGACGGACAACCGCGGCGTCATCCGCCACATGAATGCAACGCTCCTGCGCTGGCTCGGCCGCGAGCCGCTGGCGCTCGCCGAGCGCGCGCTTCGCCTGCGCGACATCTTCACCCAGCCGGGCGCCGATCTGATCGAGACCGCCGCCGACACGCCTCAGAGCCAGGAAACGGGATTGGACCTCGACGTTGCGGCCGACGAGGGGCGCGCCATGCCGATGCGGCTCTTCGCCCGGCGCGAGGCTGCAGGCGGCTTGCTTGTCGCCACCTACCTGCGCGAGGCCGCAGCCGAGCCCGACGGCGATGCCGCCGAGATCCGCTTCGCGCGCGTCTTCCAGTCGGCACCCTTCGGCATTGCGACCATCGGCGCCGACGGCCGCCTCACCAGCACCAACGCCGCCTTCGCCCGCATGATCCCCGACGGCGCCAACAGCCTCGGCTTGAAGGCCGCCGACGTGCTCTGCCGCTCGGCGGACGCCGAGACGCTCACCGCGCTCGAAGCCAGCTTGAAGCAGGCGCTCGCCGGCACGCCGGGCGCGGCCCCGATCGAGATCACCGTCGGCCCGCAGAAGGAGTTCTCGCGCCGCGTCTACGTCAGCCCGCTGACCCAGACCAAGGGCGCGCCCGAAGCGGCGATCCTCTACGTCATCGACGCCACCGAGCAGAAGGCGCTCGAAGCGAAGTTCGCGCAGTCCTCGAAGATGGAGGCGGTCGGCAAGCTCGCGGGCGGCATCGCCCACGACTTCAACAACGTGCTGACCGCCATCATCGGCTTCTCGGACCTCTTGCTCCAGACGCACCGTCCGACCGACCCCGCCTACAAGGACATCAAGAACATCCAGTCCTCCGCCAACCGCGCCGCCGGTCTCGTCGCCAAGCTGCTCGCCTTCTCGCGGCGCCAGACGCTGCAGACGGAACCGCTCCTCCTCGGCGACGTGCTGACCGACCTCGGCCCGCTGATGAAGCGCTCCATCGGCGAGAAGATCGAGCTCAAGGTCGCGGCCAGCCGCGACCTCTGGTACGTCAAGGCCGACAAGACGCAGCTCGATCAGGTGCTCTTGAACCTCGCCTTCAACGCCCGCGACGCCATGCCCGACGGCGGCACGCTCTCGTTCCGCGCTAGGAACGTCACCGAGCGCGAGGTGCAGAAGCTCGCCCACCACGGCATGCCCGTCGCCGAGTACGTGCTGATCGAGGTCGAGGACACCGGCTCCGGCATGACGCCCGAGGTGATGGCCAAGATCTTCGAGCCTTTCTTCACGACCAAGGGCGTCGGCAAGGGGACCGGCCTCGGCCTCGCCACCGTCTACGGCATCGTCAAGCAGTCCGGCGGCTTCATCTATCCCGAGAGCGCCGTCGGCAAGGGCACGACGTTCCGCGCCTACCTGCCGCGCCACGTCCCCGAGAACGAGGACGAGATCATCGCTCAGAAGGTCGCCAAGAAAGAGCGCCCGCAGGATCTCACCGGCTCGGGCCGCGTGCTGCTCGTCGAGGACGAGGACATCGTGCGCTCGTTCGCCGTCCGCGCCCTCAAGCGCCAGGGCTACGAGGTGCTCGAAGCGTCCACCGGCGTCGAGGCGCTCGAGGTGATGGAGAAGGTCGACTACAAGATCGACATCGTCGTCTCCGACGTCGTCATGCCGGAGATGGACGGACCGACGTTGCTCAAGGAGCTGCGCAAGAAGAACCCGAAGATGAAGATCATCTTCGTCTCGGGCTACCCGCACGAGGCTTTCGAGACGAGCCTCGACAAGGACGAGCAGTTCGCCTTCCTGCCGAAGCCCTTCTCGCTGCCCCAGCTCGCCGCCAAAGTGAAGGAGCAGCTCGCGCTGGGCTAGTTGCCGTCACCCGAGATCGATCTCGCCGTCGACGATGTGCTTCAAGTCCGTGCCGTCGGCAGTGAGCACCATGCGCACCTTGAGCGTGCCGCGGCCGGCGAGATCCTTCTCGCGCACGACGCGCTCGATCTCCTCCTGAGACGAGACGCCGACCCGCTTCAGGAATTTCCTGAGCGACAGATTGAATGCCTCATTCGTCATGGATCTCTCCCGCGCTGTCCTTTGCGGTAGCGCCATACGGCGCCGCTCTGACCTGCACTCTACGCGAGAAGGCTGTGCCATGCGGGGGGAATAGGAACCTTATCCGCCGCCGATCGGTTTCAAAGTAAACCGTCAACGGCCAAGGAGCGCACCCATGTCGCGCAGTTCCGTGCATGTCGACCATCCATCGTCGCAACGTAAGATATCCGCTCGGATATTGACCAGCGCCGCCATGCTCGCCGCACTCTCGTCGGCGGCATTCGCGCAAGCCGGCATTCCCGACTTGAAGTCTCAGGCGCCTGAAGGGGCGAAACCGCCTGCTGAGAGCACTGTGCCGCCGACCGATCCCAGCACCGGCGACACGAGGCCCGAGGTGCCGCTCACCGAGAAGCTGAAGGAAGGCGAGGGCGTGCTCGAGCCGCCGCGCGGCATGGACCCCGAGATCCACAAGGAGGCGCCTGTGCCCAATCCGGAGCCCGGCTCGAAATCACCCGTGATCCCGCCGGCCGGCGAGCCGGGCGGCGACCCTGACATCCAGCCGAAGTGACACCAGCCGAAGTGACGACGCGTCGCACCATACGAATCCGTATGCTGCCGGAGATGTGACAAAAGCCCGGCGCGCGCATTGTCATGAGCACGGGGCCAACACAACGGGAGCGCAGGAGGAGCTCCCGCAACGCCCGATCAGGGGAGTGGATCGGCGCCGGAGACCCAAACCATGCGCTTGCACGTCACGCCCAGTTCACTCGCTCTTCTTGGCATCGCTCTTCTCGCCACATCGACAATCGCCCATGCCGCCGACGCTGATCCGGAGCTCGCCTTCAACAACCACTGCCGCGAATGTCATTCGGCGGTGAAGGACGACAACAGACTTGGCCCCACGCTCTATGGCGTCGTCGGCCGCAAGGCGGGAAGCGTTGCGACGTTTGGCGGCTACTCGCCAGGGGTGAAGGGTTCCGGCATCACCTGGACGCCGGACATGCTCGACCAATGGATCGCCGATCCCAACAAGGTCGTATCCGGCAACAACATGGCCCCGCCATTTCCGGGCGTCGCCGATCCTGCAGAGCGCAAGCAGATCATCACCTATCTGCAATCGGACACGAACCAGAAGCAGGGACAGGCCGTGCCGCAGAAGTCCGCGCCGACCGCGACGCAGTAGCTGGCGCGCGCTGCGAAGTCAGTCGATGGCGTCGTAGAGGGCGCGCACCATATCGGTTTGCGTCCTCACCACCTCGACGTTGGCCCGGAAGCTCATCTCCGCGCTCATGAGATCGAGGAACGCCCAGGCCGCGTCGCCCGAGCCGCCCGACGGCGCGCCAGTGGCGCCCGTCACCGGCGCCCCGTCGCGCGCCGCACTCTGCGTTTGAGGTGTCGTCGCCTTGACGACATTGGTGGTCGCCTCGTCGAGCTTGAGAAGCGCGACGGTCAGGCCGGAGCTGCAGCTTGTGCAGGAGTTGACCATGGATCGAGGACCCGGGCGGCAGTCCTCAACCTCTACAAGTCGAAGCCTAAGAGAGGATTAAGGGAGAGGTGCAAGATGCCGACGGCCAAGTGAATTTGCAGCGGCCCAACGCCCCAAATCCGTCATCCCGACGAAGGTCGGGATCTACGCAAGCTGCCACAAGTTCTTTTGGCTAGGCCAAATTCAACGTGGCCGCGTCCTGCCATTCTCCACGCGGACCCAAGTGGAGATGTGTCGTGGGTCCCGGCCTGCGCCGGGATGACGTAGTCATGTGGCGACCCACGAGAGAGGAGCCATAACTATGTGCGCCGGTCCGACCGAAGACGTCGATATCCTCGAGCCCGGAGAGTAGACACGGAATTGCGAAAGTAATCCAAATGAAGACCGGACACAGCTGCAGCGCGATCCTTGGAAATTGGATATTCCGGCGACTGGTTGTCGGGAGGCGTGATGCCCCGACGGAGAAGCACGCACGCGAACGGCACTTGCGAACGCTCGAGACAGCCAAGCGCGTCGTTTAGGTCAATACGCTCCCATGTGTCGAGTTCGCGATGTTCACCTTTCGCGATATCTAGATATTGGTCGATTATCTGAAGCAGTCTCTCGTACACTTGTTCGGGTTCGGCGTGGGCACTCGGTAAATTCCAAATACTCTCGAAAAGTTTTGCGCGCGCAGACTTTGGGCCATCACCAAGTCTGACACCCACGCCACCTCGAGCGCTGATCGCACCGCGATCGATAAAATCCACGCCACTTGCTTCAAGAACCCCTCTGACGAACTGCGTGGTTCTCGGGTGAAGCGCATCTCCACGCTCTAACCTGACGAGCGTGCTCGGCGACACGTCCGCGAGTTCAGCCAACTCGCGCAAGCCGAGATTCAAAGCGGCGCGTGCCATCCGGCACTGTTGCGGCGTCATGCTAACCCCCAAAAAATTCAGCACAAAGTTATCATATAATAACAAAATACGCAATGCCGCAGCGCTGGACATCAGGGAACAAAACGTGTACACATGAGTCTCCACACCAGCAGATTTTGCTGACCTCGAACACATGCCATAGGGTAAATGCCGATGAGCCACGGACCGAAACCGGAGTTGCGTGTCGTCGAAGGGGGAAGCATGGACAAGCATAAGGCGCAGGCGCTTGCGCACGCGCTCGAGCAGATCGACAAGGCGTTCGGCAAGGGCTCGATCATGCGCCTCGGCGCCAACGAGCGCTCCATGGACATCGAGGCGATCTCGACCGGCTCGCTCGGCCTCGACATCGCGCTCGGCATCGGCGGCCTGCCGCGCGGGCCGCGTCGTCGAGATCTACGGGCCCGAATCCTCGGGCAAGACCACGCTCGCACTCTCCGTCGTCGCCGAAGCCCAGAAGAAGGGCGGCATCTGCGCCTTCGTCGACGCCGAGCACGCGCTCGATCCCATCTACGCCAGGAAGCTCGGCGTCAAGGTCGAGGACCTCCTGATCTCGCAGCCCGACACCGGCGAGCAGGCGCTCGAGATCACCGACACGCTTGTGCGCTCGGGCGCCGTCGACGTCGTCGTCGTCGACAGCGTCGCAGCCCTCACCCCCAAGGCCGAGCTCGAAGGCGAGATGGGCGACATGCAGCTGGGGAGCCAGGCGCGCCTGATGAGCCAGGCGCTGCGCAAGCTCACCGCGTCGATCTCGAAGTCGAAGTGCATGGTGATCTTCATCAACCAGATCCGCATGAAGATCGGCATCATGTTCGGCAACCCCGAGACGACGACGGGCGGCAACGCGCTCAAGTTCTATGCCTCCGTGCGCCTCGACATCCGCCGCATCGGCCAGATCAAGGAGCGCGAGGAGGCCGTCGGCAACCAGACGCGCGTCAAGGTGGTGAAGAACAAGGTGGCGCCGCCCTTCAAGCAGGTCGAGTTCGACATCATGTACGGCGAGGGCATCTCCAAGACGGGCGAGCTCGTCGACCTCGGCGTCAAGGCCAACATCATCGAGAAGTCCGGCGCCTGGTTCTCCTTCGACGGCGAGCGCATCGGCCAGGGCCGCGAGAACTCCAAGCAGTTCCTGAAGGACAACCCCAAGATCGCCCACCAGATCGAGAAGGCGGTGCGCGCCAGCGCCGGGCTCATCGTCGACAAGATGCTGGCCGAGCCCGAGGCGGCCGCCGAGACCGACGAGGAGACGCCCGACGCCGACGGCGTGCTTCCCGAGGCCGAGGACCACGGCACCAAGAAGGGCGCCCGCGGCAAGCGCTGACGCGTTCGGGTTCGCGGGGCGGCCATGGGCCGCACCTCGGCGCGATGCACCGGAAATTGACGGGGCGAGGGGCGAAATGCCCCTCGCTTTCGTGCTTTTGGGAGGCAAAGTGGACAGCCCCCGAGGGCGCCGCTACAACGTCGGCGGCCGGGCGTCGCCCGCTGATTCCCCTTTTGTCCGTCAGGCACGTGAACGAGATGACAGGCGTCAACGAGATCAGGAGAGCGTTCCTCGAGTACTTCACGCAAGGCGGGCCACGAGGTCGTGCCCTCGTCCCCGCTCGTGCCGCGCAACGACCCGACGCTGATGTTCACCAACGCCGGCATGGTGCAGTTCAAGAACGTCTTCACCGGCCAGGAGACGCGCCCCTATGTGCGCGCCGGCATCCTCGCAGAAGTGCGTGCGCGCCGGCGGCAAGCACAACGACCTCGACAACGTCGGCTACACCGCGCGCCACCACACCTTCTTCGAGATGCTCGGCAACTTCTCGTTCGGCGACTACTTCAAGGAGCGCGCCATCGAGCTCGCCTGGAACCTGCTCACCAAGGACTTCGGCCTCGACAAGAAGCGCCTCGTCATCACCGTCTATCACGAGGACGACGAGGCGCTCCGCATCTGGAAGAAGCTCACGGGCTTCGCCGACGACAAGATCATCCGCATCGCGACCGCCGACAACTTCTGGCCATGGGCGACACGGGCCCCTGCGGTCCGTGCTCGGAGATCTTCTACGACCACGGCGACAAGATCGCCGGGCGGCCCGCCGGGCTCGCGCCGACGCCGACGGCGACCGCTTCGTCGAGATCTGGAACCTCGTCTTCATGCAGTTCGAGCAGCTCGGCCCCGGGCGAGCGCGTCGACGCTGCCCAAGCCCTCGATCGACACCGGCATGGGCCTCGAGCGCATCGCCGCCGTGCTGCAGGGCATGCACGACAACTACGACATCGACCTCTTCCGCGCCCTGATCGCGGCCATCCGTGAGCGATGCGACAGGCGGCGCCGAAGCCGACGGCGCGAGGCGCGACAGCACGTCGCCACCGCGTCATCGCCGACCACCTGCGCGCGACGAGCTTCCTGATCGCCGACGGCGTGCTGCCCTCGAACGAGGGCCGCGGCTACGTGCTCCGCCGCATCATGCGCCGCGCCATGCGCTATGCGCACCATGCTCGGCTGCGAAGGAGCCGCTGATGTACCGCCTCGTGCCCGCGCTCGTGCGACGAGATGGGCGACGCCTATCCCGAGCTGTCGCGCGCGCAAGCCGCTCATCACCGAGACGCTGAAGCTCGAGGAGACGCGGTTCAAGCAAGACGCTCGAGAACGGGCTTGAGGCTGCTCGGCGAAGCGTCGGTCAAGCCTCGAGCAAGGGCGCCACGTTCTCCGGGCGACGTCGCCTTCAAGCTCTACGACACCTTCGGCTTCCCGCTCGATCTCACCGAGGACGCGCTGCGCCCGCGCGGCATCGCCGTCGACACCAAGGCCTTCGACGCCGCGATGGAGAAGCAGAAGGAGGAGGCGCGCCGCGCCTGGAAGGGCTCGGGCGAGGCCGCGACCGAGACCATCTGGTTCGAGATCAAGGAGAAGACCGGCGCCACCGAGTTCCTCGGCTACGACACCGAGACGGCCGAGGGCGAGATCGTCGCGCTCGTCAAGGACGGCAAGGAGCGTGAAGAGCCTCAACGCCGGCGACGAGGGCGCGCTCATCCTCAACCAGACGCCGTTCTACGGCGAGAGCGGCGGCCAGGTCGGCGACGAGGGCCTGATCCGCGGGCCGAAGGGCGCGCTGTTCCGCGTCACCGACACGCAGAAGAAGCTCGGCGACCTGTTCGTGCATCTCGGCCGCGTCGAGAAGGGCAGCTTCAAGGCCGGCGACGCCGTCGAGCTCGAGGTCGATCATGCGCGCCGCACGGCGACGCGCGCCAACCACTCGGCGACGCATCTGCTGCACGAGGCGCTGCGCCAGGTGCTGGGCGACGCACGTCGCGCAGAAGGGCTCGCTCGTCGCGCCCGATCGGCTGCGCTTCGACTTCTCGCATCACGAAGCCGATGACCGCCGAGGAGATCGCAGCGGTCGAGGCGCTCGCCAACGCCATCGTGCTGCAGAACGCGCCGGTCGAGACGCGCCTGATGGCGCTCGAGGACGCGAAGGCGTCGGGCGCCATGGCGCTGTTCGGCGAGAAGTACGGCGACGAGGTGCGCGTCGTGTCGATGGGTGAAGCCGGGCGCCGGGACGCCAACAAGGCCTGGTCGGTCGAGCTGTGCGGCGGCACGCACGTCACGCGCACCGGCGACATCGGCCTGGTCAAGATCGTCGGCGAGAGCGCGAGCTCGGCCGGCGTGCGCCGCATCGAGGCGCTGACGGCGGACGGCGCGCGCGCCTACCTCGCCGAGCGGACGAGCGCCTCAAGGAGGCCGCCGCCGTCCTGAAGACGCGCCCCGAGGATGTGGTCGAGCGCGTGCAAGGCGCTGGTCGAGGAGAAGCAAGCAGCTCGAGCGCCAGCTCGCCGACGCCAAGAAGCAGATCGCGCTCGGCGGCGGCGCCGCGGCGAGCGGGCGCCGGCGGCCGACCGGCGTGCGCAGCGTCGGCAACGTGAAGCTCCTCGCGCGCTCCGTGCAGGGCCTCAACCCGAAGGATCTGCGCGGCCTCGTCGACGACGGCAAGAAGCAGGTCGGCTCCGGCATCGTCGCCATCGTCGGCGTCACCGAGGACGGCAAGGCGGGCCTCGCCGTCGGCGTCACCGACGACCTGACCAAGACGTGGAGCGCCGTCGATCTCGTGCAAGGCCGGCGCCGAGGCGCTCGGCGGCAAGGGCGGCGGCGGCCGGCCCGACATGGCGCAGGCCGGCGGCCCCGACGGCTCCAAGGCCGACGCGGCGCTGGCCGCGATCGAGGCGCGCTTGAGCGCCGGCGCGTAGCCTGCCCAAAATTCCTTCTTGCGCCGCAAGGCACGGGTCCCCTTAATTCGTTAGAGACGCGGCACGCGGCCGCCTTCGAGCGGCGCGCTGCTCGCGCTTAGTGCGGTGACATGAGGGGCGCATGGACGCAGCACCGGCAACGACGGCGGCACATGATCTCGGCATCTATCGCGACGTGATCATCGTCCTCGCGACGGCCGCCATCGCCGTGCCGCTCTTCCAGCGCTTGAAGATCAGCACCGTGCTCGGCTTTCTGATCACGGGCGCCATTCTCGGGCCCAAGGGGCTCGGCGCGCTCGCCGCTCAGTTTCCAGCTCTCGGCTGGTTCACGATCACCGAGCCCCGAGGGCCTGGCACCGCTCGCCGAGCTCGGCATCGTCTTCCTCCTGTTCCTGATCGGCCTCGAGCTCTCGCCCAAGCGTCTCGTCACCATGCGCCGTCTCGTCTTCGGCCTCGGCGTGCTGCAGGTGGCGATCTCGGCGACGTGCATCGGCCTGATCCTGGCCGCGCTCGGCCAAGACGCAGCCGCAGCGACGATCATCGGCTTGAGCCTCGCGCTGTCCTCGACCGCCGTCGTCGTCGAGCTCTTGTCGCGCCAGCAGCGCCTCAAGACGGCAACCGGACGCGCCAGCTTCTCGATCCTGCTGCTGCAGGATCTCGCCGTCGTGCCCCTTCTTGTTGCTTGTGACCATCCTTGGTCCTGGAAAGCACGAGCTCGATCGCGGTCAGCGCTTTGCTGGTCGTTCGGCCAGGCGGCGCTCGCGGTCGCTCTGATCGTGATCGTCGGCTCGATTGCGCTGAAGCCGCTCTTTCGCCTCGTCGCCTCGAGCGAGAACACGGAGCTCTTCGTCGCGGCGACGCTCCTCGTCGCCGTCGGCAGCGGGCTGCTCTCCGCCGCCGATGGGCCTCTCGATGGCGCTCGGCGCCTTCGTCGCCGGGCTCCTGCTCGCGGACACGGAATTTCGCCGCGCCATCGAGACGGCGATCGACCCCTTCCGCGGCCTTCTGCTCGGCGTCTTCTTCTTCGCCGTCGGCATGAGCATCGACATTCCCGCGCTCGCCGCGAACCCGCTCCTGCTTGGCGGCGCGGTTCTCGGGCTGGTCGCGGTCAACGCCATCGTCGTCACGGGACTGATGCGCGCTCTACAGGTTCCCGTGGAACGTCTCGATCGAGACCGCGCTCCTGCTTGGGCCCCTCCGGCGAGTTCGCCTTCATCGTTGCCAGCCTCGCCGTCTTCCACAACGTCATCGCGGCCGAGACCGGCGCGCTCGTCCAGGCCACCACCGCCGTCTCCATGGCGCTGATCCCGCTGTTCGATATCGCGGGCCGCCGCATCTCGCGCCTGATCAAGAAGATCGACGAGGGCGCACCCGATCCCGCGCTCGCGGCAGATGCCGCCGGAGGAGGCCCACCCGCGCGCCATCGTCATCGGCTACGGCCGGGTCGGCGAGCTCGTCTCCGACATGCTGGACCGCCACCGCATCCCCCATGTCGTCACGGAACGCATTCCATCGCTGGTCAGCAGCGCGCGCGCGAAGGGTCGGCCCGTCTATTTCGGCGACGGCAAGAATACTCCGTTCCTTGTCCGCTGCGGCCTGGACGAGGCCTCAGCCGTGATCATCACCATCCACACCTGGCCCGAGGTCGACGATCTCGTGCGGGCCGTCCGCGCCGAGCGTCCCAAGATCGTCATCGTCGCCCGCGCTCGCGACGCCGAGCACGCGCGTCATCTCTACGAGATCGGCGTCACCGACGCCGTCCCGGAGACGATCGAGGCGAGCCTGCAGCTCTCAGAAGCCGCGCTCGTCGGCATCGGCGTGCCGACAGGTCCGGTCATTGCCTCGATCCACGAGAAGCGCGACGAGTTCCGCGAGGCGCTGCAGGGAGCGGCTCGCAAGGCCGGCCAGACAAGTCGCGGACTGAGGGCCAAGAAGACCCCGACGGAGAAGCAGCCAAACTAGACACTACGGCTTGACCGCGACCGCGAGCCGGAAGAGGCCCCAGGATACGGTTCGCCGCGTGTGGAAGGCGACGGCGTCCTCGAGGCGGGAGAAAAAGAGGCGCCACAGGATGAGGCTCGCGACCCACATCAGGAGCTGCTGCGAGCTCATATGCGGATACGAAACGACGAGATCCATCACGCTCGGATCGAGGTCGATCCCTTCGACGATATCAAGCCAGCCCATGTTCATGACCACCGCTCCCTCTGAGCCGGCGCAGCCGCGGCCGCGCTTGGCTCTCCCTCGTGTTTGTGGATGGGGCGAGGTTCGGGGGATGCTCCAGATAGGCCAGCGTGAACTTGAAGTTCGCGTGGAATACAAATGCCTTACAACGACAGCCTAAGATTTAGCGGCAACCTGAATTATCAGGCCGCGGTCGCCCGTATGACCGCGTATCGCGTGCAACGCGGCCAGAAAAAACGTCAGCAAAACAGGCATCTAGACCGGCACGCTCATATAGAATGCAATGCAATGTAAAGTATCGAATGAAATGCACGTTGTGAGCGCCGCAGGCCGATGGCAGTATGGCATGCAACGCAGCGCACCACTCGGAATGGGATGCGATCGCGTTTCATTGCGGCGTCGAGGATGTTCATGGCTGCGGACGGCTGGATCGAAAACGAGAGCTTCGTCGCCCGCCTTTCGGACGCTTTTCATCGCAGTCTTTTCCAGCCGATGTTCCAGAAGGCGCCCCTCGCGCCGGGCGACGTTCGCCAGCTGATCGCCGAGTTTCGCGACAAGCTCGATCTGCTCGACAAGGTGATCGCGACCGCCGAGCAGGGCCGCTCCGGCGGCCTCGACCGCAGCGCTGCCGCGCGCCCCGCCGTGGTCGCCGCAGGCCTCGACGAGCCCGACGAGGCTGAGGGCGAAGATTACGACGACATCGGCCGCAACCAGCGGAGCCGTCTGCGCGAGCTGCAGCTTCTCGAGGCGATGGCGCGCGAGACGCGTCCCTATTCGCTGCAGCAGCTTCTCTCGGCGCTCACCCAGAAGGGCTTCACCGACAGCTCCGGCGCCGTCGTCTCGCAGCTCCATCGCTTGAAGAAGCTCGGCCTTATCAACCAGCCGGCGAACGGCATGTACGAGATCACGCTCGACGGCCTTGGCCACCTGCGCAAGCTGCGCTCGAGCTTCGGCGCACTTGTCGGCGACGGGCGCTGATACCACTTATTCGCATACCTGCCAGGCGGCCTTCGCGCCTCAGCCCGCCGAATAGAGGCTATTGACGGCCATGAGGCTCCGCCCCGGCAGCCGCTGACCGCCAGCCGCTGACCGCCGTTTACATTACGGCCAACGTTCACCGCGTACCAAAGTCGCATGGCCCCCGATAAGACCGTGCTGGTAGAGAGGCGCGCCTTGGCCGCGACTCAGCTATCTTGCACAACCGCCGGGAGAAAAAGATTCCCTTCTTAAACATGCCGCGCCGGATTCCCCACACATCGCCACGCATCGCCCTGACGGGCGCCGGCTTAGCCGGTCTCGTCGGCCTTACGGGATTGGCCATTGCACCCGACGCAGCCCCTGCCGGGCTCATCGTGCTGTGCGCCGCGACCGTCGTCGGCGTGGCACGCTTCCGTCCAGGCGGATCGAAGCAGTGCGCGCGCTATCAGCGCCGCCATCAGCGCCTCGCCGGGCCGCGCCCCGGGGCGAAGCTCGGCTAGCCGACACCGGCCGTCGCCTCAAAATTGATGACGCGATTTCGCGGCGCTAGGCGGACGCCATCGCCGACTTCGAGATTGGCGTCGATCTTGTCGAGGAAGGCCCCCGTCGACAGCCACTTCTGATCGGGACCGACGAGCAGCGCGAGGTCCTTCGTCATGTACCCCGCTTCCACAGTGTCGACGCACACCTTCTCGAGCGTCGCCGAGAACTTGGCCAGCGCGGCGTTGTTGTCGAGCTTGGCGCGATGCGCGAGCCCCCGCGTCCAGGCGAAGATCGAGGCAATCGAGTTGGTCGAGGTCTCCTTGCCCTTCTGGTGCTCGCGGTAGTGGCGCGTCACCGTGCCGTGCGCGGCTTCCGCCTCGACCGTCTTGCCGTCGGGCGTCATGAGCACGCTCGTCATGAGTCCGAGCGACCCGAAGCCCTGCGCGACCGTGTCCGACTGCACGTCGCCGTCGTAGTTCTTGCACGCCCACACGTAGCCGCCCGACCACTTGAGCGCCGAGGCCACCATGTCGTCGATGAGGCGGTGCTCGTAGGTGATCCTCTTCTTTTCGAACTCACTTTTGAACTCCTTGTCGAACACCTCCTGGAACAGATCCTTGAAGCGCCCGTCGTAGACCTTGAGGATCGTGTTCTTCGTCGACAGGTAGACCGGATAGCCGCGGTTGAGACCGTAGTTGAAGGAGGCACGGGCGAACTCGCGGATGGACTCATCGAGATTGTACATGGCGAGCGCGATGCCATCGCCCGGGCTCTTGAACACCTCGCGCTCGATCACCGTCCCGTCCTCGCCGACGAACTTCATGGTGAGCACGCCCTTGCCGGGAAACTGGAAGTCGGTGGCGCGGTACTGGTCGCCGTAGGCGTGGCGGCCGATGACGATCGGCTGCGTCCAGCCCGGCACGAGCCGCGGCACGTTCTTGCAGATGATGGGCTCGCGGAAGATGACGCCGCCGAGGATGTTGCGGATGGTGCCGTTGGGGCTCTTCCACATCTCCTTCAAGCTGAATTCTTTGACGCGGGCCTCGTCGGGCGTGATGGTGGCGCACTTGACGCCGACGCCGTGCTTCTTGATGGCGTTGGCGGCCTCGATCGTAACCTTGTCGGAGGTCTTGTCGCGGTTCTCGACGCTGAGATCGTAGTATTCGAGATCGACATCGAGATAGGGATGGATGAGCTTGTCGTGGATGAGCTTCCAGATGATGCGGGTCATCTCATCGCCGTCGAGCTCGACGACGGTGCCGGTCACCTTGATCTTGTCCATGAGCCTCTTTAGTCCCCGTCCCGAGTTTGGCCCGCAGCTTAGCGAGCGTGCTGCATCGCAACAAGCCCGCCGGCCCGTGCTCTGCTCGATGCTCTACTATGAGAACCAATGTTGAAGGACGCCCTAGCAAGCGTTGAAATTGTCGCGGGAGCGGCGGGCGCCGAGCCGCGTCTCGCCGGCCATGGGCACACCGTGGCTGCCGTCGTCCATGCCTGCCACGAGAAAACGATCGACGACGGCCTGGCAGCACTGGCCATCCCGGGTCTCGACCGGGCGAGCCTCGAGCCGATCCTCACCTACTGCGCCGAGCTGCGCTGCGAGGCGGACCGCGCCACCTGCCCGGGCTGCAAGCGGCGCACCGAGGTCTTGGGGCTCGAGACCCTCGACGACTTCATCGCCGCGCCACAAGGAGATCGTCGTCGGCGACGGCTCCGTGCGCCTCGTCGGCAAAGGCGAGAAGACGATCCGCGCCCCGTCGCTTGCTGCGCTCGAGAAGACGTGGTCGGGCGAGAACTACTGGTTCTGGGCGCGGCGCGTGCTGCGCAAGCTCCGCCACGGCATCCGCCGCGCGCACATCCAGGGCGCTCCGCTCGCGGAGCCGGGCCAGACGCCGGCCGTGATCCTGATGGAGCCCCAGCTCGCCGACAACATCGGCATGGTGGCGCGCGCCATGGCCAACTTCGGCCTCGACGAGCTGCGCCTCGTCTCGCCGCGCGACGGCTGGCCGAACGAGAAGGCACGCATCGCCGCCTCCGGCGCCAACTACATCATCGACGACGCCGTTTCACTACCCGGCGCTTGAGAGCGCGGTCGGCGACCTCAACTGGATCGTCGCCACGACGGCGCGCCAGCGGCCGTTGCGCAAGCCGGTGCTGACGCCGGAGGAGGCGGTCGCCGAGATGCGCGGGCGGATCGCGCACGGCGAGCGCTGCGGCATCCTTTTCGGCCGCGAGCGTAGCGGCCTCGAGACGAGTGAGGTCGCCAACGCCGATGCGCTGGTGATGATCCCGGTCAACTCCCGCTTCGCATCCCTCAACCTGGCGCAGGCCGTGTTGATCCTCGGCTACTCCTGGATGCGCGAAAGCGGATTGGCGAGCTTGGGCCGGGTAACAAATTATGAAACTCCGTTACAGCCGGGTCTCAATCTTGGCGGCGACCGGCCGGCGACGAAGGCGGAGCTCATTGGATTTTTCGAGCATCTCGAGGCCGAGCTCGACCGTCTCGGCTTCTTCAATCCGACGCATAAGCGTCCGGCCGTAGTGCAGAATCTGAGAACCATGTTTTCCAGAATGACGGCTACGGAACAAGAAATCCGCACCCTTCGTGGCATTGTTGCAACTCTGGCAAAAGGCAAAGGTCACGGCCGTAAACCGTCCACATAAGCCGCCATGATGTGGCCAAGTTTTCGGCCGAGCGATGCCCGCAAACTTGGCATACCTACGGAACAGGGCGGTTCCGCCCGGCGGCGGCTGGGACGAAGGGATCCATACAAGAACGACGGTTGAGCGCAGCAGGGGCAGGATGATGCGGACAGTGATGATGGCAACGAGGAAGTGGATGGGTGCGGCAGTCTTCGTTGCCGCGGCGGCAACATCCGCCCAGGCAGACGAGCTCAGCGAGAAATCGGTTCAGGTGTTCATGGAATACGCCTGGTCGCTGACACCGCAGCAGTACAGCAAGAAGGACGGCACCGTCATCGTCGTCGACAAGACGAAGAAGGCGGACGTGATGGTGCCGGTCGACATCGCGCGCGAGGTGATCAAGGTCGGCCGCATCTCGGCCCATGCCCAGGTCTGCAATCTGGCCGAGGATCAGTCTCTCAACTATCGCTCCCTGATGAAGCGTCAGGTCGATCTCAAGAAGTGGACCGACCAGCAACTGCTCTACATCAGCCAGCTGCACCTGACGACGGTCATGCTGCTGACCGGCAAGATCAAGCTCGTCGAGAAGGATGGCGACAAGGAAGTCGTCGTCGACGAGAAGCAGGCGCCGCAGCAGACCTGCACCGAGGAGCAGCGCGGCAAGGTCAAGGACATCATCGCCGCTTACGTGAAAGCCGGCCCGGCGCTCGCCTCGAACGAGGCGCCAGCCCTTGCGCCTGGCCCCGCAGCGGCCGCGGCCCCGGCCGCCGACGCCAAGAAGAAGTAGCCGGCCACCGGTTGACGGACGCCCCGGCGTCGACTATCAACGCCGAAATCGACGCGGGCCGTTTAGGCCCGCGTTCCATTTGCGCACCCGCGGCAAGCAGAGTTAAGTGTCTTGCCTGTCGGCCCTTTCCCCCTCGCGAGCCTCGAATGCTCGGGGCGGGAGAACGGGCAGAGGAGGGGGCGCTCCAGGCAAAAATGAACATGCAACTCTTGGAGTGCCACAGTCATGACGAAGCGCGTCCGCGCCAAGCATAAGATCGACCGCCGCCTCAGCGAGAACGTCTGGGGCCGCCCGAAGAGCCCGCTCAACAAGCGCCAGAGCCGCCCCGGCCAGCACGGCGAGCGGCGCGTCTCGAAGCTCTCCGACTTCGGCCAGCAGCTCCGCGCCAAGCAGAAGCTCAAGGGCTACTACGCCAACCTTTCCGAGCGCCAGTTCTCGCGCCTCTACGTCGAGGCCAGCCGCCTCAAGGGCTCGACGTCGGAGCACCTGATCGGCCTCCTCGAGCGCCGCCTCGACGCCCTCGTCTACCGCGCCAAGTTCGTGCCGACCGTGTTCGCCGCGCGCCAGTTCGTCAGCCATGGCCACGTGACGGTGAACGGCCGTCGCGTGACGATCCCGAGCTTCCGCTGCCGGATCGGCGACGTGGTCGAGGTCAAGGAGAAGGCGCGCCAGCTCCCGCTCGTGCTCGAGGCCCTGAAGAGCGCCGAGCGAGACGTGCCGGACTACGTCGACGCCGACCACAGCAAGATGACGGCGAAGCTCTCGCGCATCCCGTCGCTCTCCGACGTGCCCTTATCCGGTGACCATGGAGCCGAACCTGGTGGTCGAGTTCTACTCGCGCTAAGAGTAGCTCAGGGTTATTTGCGATTGTCGAAGGGCTGGCTCACCGCCGGCCCTCTTCATTTAGGTTGGCTGTTGCATCGGCTTGGCCGGCCTATGCCGCCGCGCCGGGTTCGTCGGCAGCGAGATGAGCTCGCCCTCGGGCGCGTTGTTGCGCGCCACCGGCGGCACCGTGTTCGCCCAGCCGTAGGCCAGCATCGTGATCAGCGCGGACGCGGCGAAGAAATAGACGCCCGGCTGCACGGACGCTTCCGTGTAGCCCGACGAGTTCACGTAGAAGATCATCAGCGCCAGCACCATGACGTCGGTCATCGAGTAGCGCCCGAGCCATTCCATGGTCGAGATCGAGCGGCGGCGGAACTCGGGCGGGATGTCGGGCGAGGTGACGAGCGTGAGCAGGTAGAGGAGCTTCAGGAACGGAAACAGGATCGAGAACAGGAACAGCACGACGGTCAGGAAATACTCCTCGTTCTCGAACAGCGCCCAGATGATGGTCGCGATCGAATGCTCCTTGGTCCACACGTAGACGGTCGTGAAGCGGATCACCGGCAGGATGATGCCGAGCACGAAGAACACGGTCGCGACGATGATCAGGAACGACAGCACGAAGTTGCGCAACGGCGAGAGCGGGCGCCGCGCCAGCACGGGCTCTGCGACGGGCACATGCGAGTAGGGTGCGGTGGCGAGCCCTTCCGTCCTGAGCCAGGCATAGGAGAGGATCATCAGCACGACCGCGGCCGTGAAGAAATAGACGCCGTTGAGGCTTGCCGCGTCGTAGATGCCCTGCGCCTTGATGAAGAAGATCGTGAGCGCCAGCACGAGCACGTCGTGCATCGACCATTTGCCGAGCCATTCGAGCGCCCTGAGGCGGCGGTGGTAGCGCGCGAGCTCGGCGGCGGGCAGCGTCGAGACGAGCAGCAGATAGAGCAGCTTCAAGACCGGCAGCACGATCGAGAAGATGAGCACCGTGCCGCCGAGGAACGATTGCCCGTCGCGGATCAGCACCATGACCGTCGAGAGCAGCGAATGCTCGGTCGACCAGAACACGTATTTCGTGAGCCGGATGATGGGCAGCGACAGCCCGAGCGCCAGGCACACGGCCGCTCCAATGATGGCGAGGCTCAGAAGAAACCGCCGCCCACCCAGTCGCATGTGCTCCGCCCACTGTCCCGGCCTGCACCGCCGCGCCCTCTTGGCCGGGCATGGCGCACGCTCACTGGGAGAATATCAGAAGGCGGGAACGGCGAAACTGAGGCTGCGAGCCTTCCTCTCCGCGTAAACGGGGAGAGGGGATAGCCACGCTCACCCATGCGCCGCGTGCGGAATACCCTTCTCGTGGATCAGCGCGTGCAATTCGCCCGCCTGGAACATCTCACGCACGATATCGCAGCCGCCAACGAACTCGCCCTTGACGTAGAGCTGCGGGATCGTCGGCCAGTTGCTGAAGCTCTTGATGCCCTCGCGCAGCCCCTGGTCCTCGAGCACGTTCACGTCCTTATAGGGCACGCCCAGATGATCGAGGATCTTGGCAACCTGCGCCGAAAACCCGCATTGGGGAAACTTCGCGGTCCCCTTCATGAACAGCACGACGTCGTTTGCCTCGATGGTCTTCTTGATCTGATCGTGTACGGCCGCTTCGCTCATGCCGCCCGTCCTTCCTGTGTCTCGAGCCCTGGGAGCGTCCCTGAGCCATCCAACGTCTTGTGGGCCTAGATGTGGCGCCCCGGGCGAGATTGTCAATCGCCGGGCAGAGCAGTTGTCAACGCCAGGGCGTGCAGGACGCCCCCCATGCGCCCGCCGAGCGCATCATAGACCATCTGGTGCTGCTGGACGCGCGACTTGCCCTTGAAGGCCGCCGAGACGACGTGCGCCGCATAGTGGTCGCCGTCCCCGGCGAGATCCTGGATCTCTATTTGCGCGTCCGGCAGCTTCTCCTTGATGAGCCGCTCGATGTCGCCGGCGTTCATGGGCATCGCTTGATCGATCTCCGTCGAAAATGCGTCGGGGAGGAGCGCAGGTTTGCGCCCCTCCCCGGGACTAAATACGCGCTTGGCGCCCTTATGGGAAGCGACTGTCCTGCCGGCAGGAAGCGCTCCCTCTCAGGGCTAGGCAACGAGCGCGATCGAGGCCTCCTTGACCTTGCGCGTCGATTCGGCGGCCATGTTCGTCGCGTCCGCAATCTTGACCATGTTCTCGCTGATCGTCTGCACGCCCACCGCCGCCGTCTGCATGTTGGACGAGATGTCCTGCGTCACGGCCGTCTGCTCCTCGACGGCAGCAGCGATGCCGGTCGAGATATCGCTGATGTTGCCGATGATGTTGGTGATCTCCTTGATGGCCGCCACCGCATCGTTGGTGCCGTTCTGCACGTTCGCGATCTGGGCCCCGATGTCGGCTGTGGCCTTAGCGGTCTGGCTGGCCAGCGCCTTGACCTCCTGCGCGACGACTGCGAAGCCCTTGCCCGCGTCGCCCGCGCGCGCCGCCTCGATCGTGGCGTTGAGCGCAAGCAGGTTGGTCTGCGAGGCGATCGAGTTGATGAGCTCGACGACCTGGCCGATGCGCTCGGTCGCGGCCGACAGGCCAGAGACGATCTCGTTCGTCCGCGTGCCCTGCTGCACCGCGCGATTGGAGATCTGCGACGCCTCGTCCACCCGCCGTCCGATCTCCTTCACCGAGGCGACGAGCTCCTCGGCGGCGGAGGCGACCGCCTGAACGTTGGTCGAGGTTTGCGTCGACGAGCTGGCGGCGGAGGCCACCTGATCGTTGGTATTCTGAATGGCCTCCGTGATGAGACCGATATCGGCGTCGAGTGTCTTCTGGATCGAAGCTTTCTTTATCCGATCCTCGACCGCTTTCGTGATGTCGGTCGCGTACTTCACGACCTTGAACGGCCTGCCGTTGTAGTCGAAGATCGGATTGTAGGACGCCTGAATCCAGATCTCGCGGCCGCCCTTGCCGACGCGCAGATATTCTGCAGCCTGATACTGGCCGCGCGCGAGCGCCTCCCAGAACTGCCGGTAGGCTGCGCTGTTCCGCTCCTTGTCGGATACGAACATCCGGTGATGCTGGCCGCGGATCTCGTCGAGCGAATAGCCGAGCGCATTGAGGAAGTTCTGATTGGCGGTGATGATCGTGCCGTCGAGATTGAACTCGATCACGGCCTGCGACGTGCTGATGGCCTTGAGCTGGCCTTCATAGTCGGCGTTCTGCATCTTGCGCGCCGTGATGTCGGTCGCGAACTTGACAACCTTGAAGGGCTTCCCGTTGGAGCCGACTACGGGATTGTACGATGCTTGAATCCAAATCTCCTTGCCGCCCTTGCCGACGCGCAGATATTCGGCCGCCTGGAACTTCCCCTGGTTCAGGTTCTCCCAGAACTGGCGATATTCAGCGCTGTTCTTCTCCTTCTCCTGGACGAACATGCTGTGATGCTTGCCGCGGATCTCCTCGAGCGAGTAGCCGAGCGCGTTGAGGAAGTTCTGGTTGGCGGTGATGATCGTGCCATCCATGTTGAATTCGATGATCGCCTGGGATTTATCCATGGCGTTGAACGTTGCTTGAAGCTCGCTGGATTTCGACGTGAACATTCGGGCGTCTCCTGCCTCGATCTGGCCGCTAACGCAGCCGGGAAGTCGGGGTGAATAGCTCGGATGCAAAATGCTGGCGGTCCGCGAGGCCCGCAAATATCGTCGAATTCCAACGCCACCCGCATGCCCTGGCTAATGCACAGCGCACGGTCTCATGTGATTGTCGCGGGAAAACTCCAGTGACGCCGATGGGCGAGGTGCTTATGCACACCGCGTGGACTATTAGATGTGCTGATTTAAGGAAGCGTTACCGATAACTGCGCCAAGCGTCGAATGTCGTTAGACTATTCCTGAAGCTCGACTACTTAGGTAGAGCGGAATCAGTTGGCTCAACTGCACACTCACGCCGCAAGGCTCAAGTATGAGACATGACGCATCGTTCGGCTTTGCCGAACGGGCTCCCGAACTTGACTGACCGGGCAAGCTCCGCGGCGAATTGCCTTCTGTTTTCCATCCCTCGGCGCGTGACGTCCGTGCGCCGCCATGAGGGATACGCGGCATGCCGCCGCCTACCCGCCCATATACTCCGGCAACCAGCGCTCGTGGATCTGGCGCAGCTCCGCGATCGGAAGCGCCGGCTCGCCCTTGAGCGCGATCGCGTCTCCTCCCGTTCGTCCGACGATGCGCGCCGGCAACGCGAGCAGGCGCGCGCGCTCGACGACCTCTTCGGCGATCCCCGGTTCGACGGCCACGACATAGCGGCCCTGGTCCTCACCAAACCAGATGGCATGTGTTGGAAGCTTGCCCTCGTAGGGGAAAAGCTCGACGCCCATCCCCGCACCATTTGCCCCGCCCGCAAGCGCCATCTCGCAGATCGCGACCAGAAGCCCGCCATCCGAAATGTCGTGCACGGCGCCGACTTTTCCTTCGCGGATCAAGCTTCGGACGAGGCGCCCGGCCTTGATCTCGTCGGCGAGATCGACCGGCGGCGGCGCACCCTCGAGCTTGCCGGCGATGATGTCTTGATAGAGCGACTGGCCGAGCCAGCCCTGCTCGCGGCCGATCGCGATCAAGAGGTCTCCATCGCGCTTCAAGCGGATGTCCGCCATCCTTGCCACATCAGGGACGAGGCCCACGGCCCCGATCGCCGGCGTCGGCGGAATGCCCACGCCGTTGGTCTCGTTGTAGAGCGAGACATTGCCCGACACGACCGGATACTCGAGCACCCGGCACGCCTCGGCCATGCCGCGGATGGACGCCACGAACTGTCCCATGACCTCGGGCCGCTCTGGATTGGCGAAGTTCATGTTGTCGGTGATCGCGATCGGATCGGCGCCGACGGCGGTGAGATTGCGCCAGGTCTCGACGACCGCCTGCTTGGTGCCCATCTCGGGATCGGCCGCGACGTAGCGCGGGGTGACATCGCACGTGACGGCAAGGCCCTTTTGCGTCCCGTGCACGCGCACGACGGCCGCGTCGCCTCCGGGCCGCTGCACGGTGTCGCCCATCACCATGTGATCGTACTGCTCCCAGATCCATCGCCGCGACGCGAGCGCGGGATGGCCCATCATGGTCCTGAGAGCATCCATGATGCCGTTGGGCGCCTTGACCCACTCCGGCAGGATTGGCTGTGGCGGCACGTGGCGGAACCACGGCCGCTCATAGAGGGGCGCCGAGTTGGCGAGCACCGGCACCGGCAGGTCGGCTTCCACCTGTCCCTTGTGCTTGACGATCATGCGGCCCGTGTCGGTCGTGATGCCGATCACCGCGAAATCGAGGCCCCACTTCTTGAAGATTGCCTCGGCCTCGCCCTCGCGGCCGGGCTTCAGGATCATGAGCATGCGCTCCTGGCTTTCCGAGAGCATCATCTCGTAGGCCGTCATGCCCGCTTCGCGCTGCGGCACATGGTCGAGATCGAGCTCGATGCCGACGCCGCCTTTGTCCGCCATCTCCGAGGTCGACGACGTGAGGCCGGCCGCACCCATGTCCTGGATGGCAATGATCGCGTCGGACGCCATGAGCTCGAGGCACGCTTCGATGAGGAGCTTTTCCGTGAACGGGTCGCCGACCTGCACCGTGGGGCGCTTCTCGTCGCTCTTCTCATCGAATTCGGCCGACGCCATCGTGGCGCCGTGTATGCCGTCGCGCCCCGTCTTCGAGCCGACGTAGACGACCGGAAGCCCGACGCCCTTGGCCGCCGAGTAGAAGATCTTGTCCGCCTTGGCGAGACCCACGCACATGGCGTTGACGAGGATGTTGTTGTTGTAGCCGGCGTCGAAGTTCGTCTCGCCGCCCACCGTCGGCACGCCGACGCAATTGCCGTAGCCGCCGATCCCCGAGACAACGCCGGAGATGAGGTGGCGCGTCTTCGCATGTGCCGGATCGCCGAATCGAAGCGCATTCAAGTTCGCCACGGGGCGCGCGCCCATCGTGAATACGTCGCGCATGATGCCGCCGACGCCCGTCGCCGCGCCTTGGTAGGGCTCGATGTAGGACGGATGATTGTGGCTCTCCATCTTGAAGATGGCGCAGTCCCCGTCGCCGAGATCGACGACGCCCGCATTCTCGCCCGGACCTTGGATGACTTTCGCCCCCGACGTCGGCAGCGTGCGCAGCCACACACGCGAGGATTTGTAGGAGCAGTGCTCGCTCCACATGACGGAGAAAATGCCGAGCTCGGTGAGCGAGGGCTCGCGCCCGAGGATCTTGAGCAGCCGCTTGTACTCGTCGGGCTTGAGGCCGTGCTCGGCGACGATCTCCGGCGTGATCACGGCCGGCTTCTGGGGCTGGGCGCTGTCCTGCATGGTCCTCGAGCTTTACGGCGTCTAGGGTGCGAACGCCCGTGCTTATAGCGAGTGAGCGCGCCGTTGTCGCGACGCGGCAGCGGCCTGTGGAGAGCGCAAGCGCTGCCGGTCGCGGTGCTGCAGAAAATGACTTCCTCTGACGTCAGACTAAACCATGTCGTCAGTGCTCGCCGCGACATTATCGCGCTGCACAAAGTTCACTGCTGCCATGCAGCAAACCGGATTTCTACTGCCGAGTCACGGTGTTACATACGCTCCTGTTCGCCAGCAGGCCGGCCAAGTCATGGCCGTCACCTGGACTGGCTGCGCGATCTTGAGGAGCAATAACCATGGGATCGGCAATCAAGAGTTTGGCCATTGTAGCTGTGGCCGGTGTGGCGTTAACGGCAGTAGCCGGACTTCAGGCGTTCGCAGATGAGGGGCAGTACGTGCGTCCCGCTCACGGCCTGATGCTCGATGTCGGCTCGAAGCACACGGTCAGCTATTTCCTGACTGACGGCAGTAAATGCAACCTGACGCTGATGATCGGCGACAAGGCCAACGACGAGGGTGACAACTCGTCCGTCGGTGCCCGCATCAATGTCGCGGTCGAGGCTGGCAAGAGCGCGCGCGTCGAGACGGCGGAAGGCAAGTCGCTCGAATTTGCCTGTGCCGGCGGGGCGAGCGCGATGAACGTGCGTGCACTCGATGTCGTGGCCTATACACCTGCCACGAAGTAACGAAATCTGATCCTCTCCGATTTCCTCCCGGATGGATCATGAGCGAAGGGAAGCGGGCTAAAACCCGCTTCCCTTTTTTGTTTCCTGCACAACTCGTAGCCACCTTGACGCGGCATCTGGGCGCACGCCCGTGTTCGCATATCGGCAATGCAGGCTCGGCCATTCTCTGCCATCGCGATGTGCCTTATCTACAGGCATGAAAACGCACAAAAAACGATCGATTGGAGAATGGTCATGAAAGCCGTATTGCTCGCACTTCTGCAGGCCGCAGCGCCGGGCGGGATCGTTGGCTTGGTGCCTGCGCAGGCCGGTGCCGCGCCTCGCAAGCGCCGCTAAAGTTCTTTCGTCCGTCGCCGATCGCGCGACGGACTGGCGTTGAGATGAGATTTTGAGTGAAGGGAGTGGGCTCAGGCCCGCTCCCTTTTCATTTGTGCGCAACTACGCAGCGGCAGCGAGCGCGGAGACGAGCGCACTCTCGAACATGCGCCGCCCGTCGGTGCCGCCGAGCGCCGTCTCGTAGAGACGCTCGGGATGCGGCATGAGGCCGAGGATGCGTCCCGTCGGATCGGCAATGCCGGCGATGTTGCGCTGCGCGCCGTTCGGATTGCCGGTCGCCGAGACTTCGCCTTCGGCTGTGCAGTAGCGGAACACGACCTGACCCTCGCCCTCGAGGCGGTCGAGCGTGTCTGCATCTGCGAAGTAGTTGCCCTCCGCATGCGCGATCGGAATGCGGATCACCTCGTCCTTGCGGTAGCAGTTGGTGAAGAACGTCTTCTCGCTCTCGACCTTCAAATGCACGTCGCGGCAGATGAAGTGCAGCGAGGCGTTGCGCATCAGCACGCCGGGCAGGAGCCCCGACTCGCAGAGGATCTGGAAGCCGTTGCAGATGCCGAGCACCGGCGTCCCGGCTTTCGCCTTGGCGATGACGTCGCGCATGATCGGTGAGTGGGCCGCCATGGCGCCGCAGCGCAGATAGTCGCCGTAGGAGAAGCCGCCGGGCAGCACGATCAGGTCCGACGCCGGCACCGACGCGTCGCCGTGCCAGACCATCTTCACCGGAAAGCCGGTGATGGCCTCGAGCGCGGTCTTCACGTCGCGGTCGCAGTTCGATCCGGGAAAGACGATCACGGAGGCGCGCAGCATCGCGTCACCTCACGAGCTCGAAGGAGTAGTTCTCGATCACCGTGTTGGCGAGCAGGTCGCGGCACATGCGCTCGACCTCGGCGCGCGCCTTTTCTTCGCTCGCTTCCGCGATCTCGACCTCGATGTATTTGCCCTGGCGCACTTCGTTCACGCCGCCGAAGCCAAGCGCGCCGAGTGCGCTCTGAATGGCCTTTCCTTGCGGGTCCAGGACGCCATTCTTGAGGGTGATCTTGATGCGGGCCTTCATGGAGCGGCAACCTCCTGCCAGACTAATCTCGCATTTGCGAAACTAAATGCCCGGCCTTTCGGCCGGGCACAAGTGTCGATGCGAGCTTTTCATCAGTTCGGCTTGGCGCCGGGATTGGATGCGACCAGCACCGGCCCCGTACCCTTGGGCGGCCGGTTCTCGGCCAGGACACCGAGGCGGCGCGCAACCTCCTGGTAGGCTTCGAGCACGCCACCGAGATCGCGGCGGAAGCGATCCTTGTCGAGCTTGTCGGACGTCGTGACGTCCCACAGCCGGCAGCAATCCGGGCTGATCTCGTCGGCGAGCACGATGCGCATCTGCTCGTTGTCCCACAGGCGTCCGAACTCGACCTTGAAGTCGATGAGACGGATGCCGATGCCGAGGAAAAGTCCGACGAGGAAGTCGTTGACCCGCAGCGCGAGCTGCATCACCTCGTCGATCTCCTGCGGCGTGGCCCAGCCGAACGCCGTGATGTGCTCTTCCGAGACCATCGGATCGTTGAGATTGTCGGCCTTGTAGTAGAACTCGATGATCGAGCGCGGCAGCTGCATGCCTTCCTCGAGGCCGAGCCGCGTCGAGAGCGAGCCCGCGGCGACATTGCGCACCACGACCTCGAGCGGAATGATCTCCACCTCGCGGATCAGCTGCTCGCGCATGTTGAGCCGCTTCATGAAGTGCGTCGGCACGCCGATCTCGCCGAGGCGCAGAAAGATGTATTCGGAGATGCGGTTGTTAAGGACGCCCTTGCCCTCGATGAGCGCATGCTTCTTCGCATTGAACGCCGTCGCATCATCTTTGAAGTGCTGGATGAGGGTGCCGGGCTCCGGTCCTTCGTAAAGAACCTTGGCCTTGCCCTCGTAGATCCGACGCCGCTTGCTCATCGATCCTGGTCCCTTGACGATCACGCTCATACTCATCTTTTTTTGTGGGGAGAGACGTACAGTCCCGTGGAGCCGACCCCTTGATCTTGCAGCGTGTTTTTACCTGCACACGGCGTGGCTTAGGGTCGGCCAGACGCACGAAAATCTCGAACCGGACACTAGCCGAACCGGGGGGGAGAAACAATCTAAACGACGGACGGAATAGGGGACTGGTTCACGGCCGCGACAAGCCGTTGATTTGTATGCCCCGGCGGGTTACGGCTCCCGCAGATGGGATTTCTGGCACGCCCTATACAACTCAGAGGCGCCGGAACGAAGCAAGAACAGACTCTGGAGACCGGAATGACCACTTTCGATGAGCGCGAGAAGGCTTTCGAGAAGAAGTTCGCCCTCGACCAGGACCTGAAATTCAGGTCCGAGGCGCGCCGCAACAAGATGCTGGCCGAATGGGCCGGCGCCAAGCTCGGCATCACGGGCGCGGCGCTCGAGGACTACATCAAGGAGGTCCGCAAGGCCGACTTGGTCGAGAAGGGCGACGACGACGTCTTCCGCAAGGTGAAGCAGGACTTCGCCGACAAGGGCGTCGCCGTGTCGGACGCCGACATCCGCAAGGCCATGGGCGAGTTTCTCGCCAAGGCCGTGCACGAGGTCGAGGCGAGCGGCAAGGGCTGAGCGCCGTCGCTCGCGATTACTGTGCGAGCTGGCTCAGAAACCCGCCGAATCTGAGCACGCCCTCGGGCCACGGTCCATGGCCCGACTCCGCGTTGATGTGGCCGAGATCGCCGCCCTCGACCAATGAAGCGCCCCACGCATCAGCGAATTGGCGCGCCCGCTCGATCGAGCAATAGGGATCGTTCGACGACGCAATGAGCGCCGCCGGAAACGGCAGCCGCTCGAGCGGCATGGGTGCAAAGCCGCTCGTCTCGACATCGAAGAGCTCGCCCTGCGTCTCGGGCCAGCCGTCGGCATTCTCGGGGTCCGCCGGCGCGACGAGAAAAGCCCCGGCGACGAGGCCCTTCGGCATCCGCATGCCCGCGTGCGCCACCGCCGCGACCCCGAGACTGTGCGCGACGAGCACGACGGGACGTGAGCTCTGCGTCGTCGCCTCGATGATGCGGCCGACCCACGCGTCGCGCTGCGGCTTGACCCAGCTCTCCTGGTCGATTCGCCGCGCCGTCTTGAGATTGCGCTCCCAGCGCGATTGCCAGTGATCGTCGCCCGAGTTCGACCAGCCGGGGACAATGAGAATGTCTGCGTCGGAGGTGCGCATGGCCCTTTGGAGAAGATTTCTAGCGCGGCTCTCCGCCAGCCTGCACGCGCGTCCTCTCTCCTGGAAGCGCGGCGAGTATGCAGAGCGCCACGGTGACGATGATGACCAGCCAACGCCCATCGGCGATCGAGCGGCATGCTGAAATAGGAAGCGAGCAGCTCCGGTACCAGGGTGATCGCGATCAGCACCAACGCCGCAACCACGCCGAGCCCCATTGCGCCGCGCCCGCTCTCCTGCGATCGGTTGGCATAGAGCAGGACGAAAAGCCCGACGAGGAGCGCGTGCAGGATGATGTTGATCGGGTGGCCTTGGCCGGCGACGCTCAAGACGCCGTCGCGCCAGGCTTGCGACGGCACCACCATCAGCGCGCCCAGGATCCAGCCAAGGCTCGCGTAGGCGAGCAGGACCGGCCACGGACCCACGCTGCCGCTCGGAAACTCCGCGCCGCCGTTCGCCTTGGCAAGCGCGACGAACGCCGCGGTGGAGAGCACGACAGCCGCGGCAGAGAGAGCCACGGCCATCGGCGAGATGGAGCCGATGTCAGCCAGATAGAGGAGGCCCGCTGTCATGCCGGGCAACTCCGCGACGCCCGGCGCTGCAAGAAGCAGCCAGAACCCGCTGCCGACGCCGTAACGCGTCACGAGATCGGCAAGCCAGATGAGAAACGC
>CAVQUQ010000024.1:0-81036 GCA_963716835.1 uncultured Alphaproteobacteria bacterium
TCGAGGACGACGCGCTCGCGCGCGAGGTCCGGCTCGTTGATTTCGCTGAGCATGGCGGCTCGGGTGACATCCCGCAGCGCCAGCGCGGCGTCGAAGCCTTTTCCAGCCGGCGCAATGGGCCTGCCGACATGCACCCGGATTGCACCACGACGCGGAAACCATTGCCCGCCGCGCAGGATTGATCGCGTGCCGGAGATCGTGATCGGCACGACGGGTACCTCCGCTTCGGTCGCCACGACGAAGGCGCCGAGATGGAACGGCAGCAGGCCAGGCATGCGCGTCAGAGTACCTTCGGGGAACGAGACGATCCGTTCGCCGGACTTGGCTGCGGCGACTTGGGCTCGGGTGTCCTCAACGCCCCCTGCCGCCTCCGTCGCGGCGTGCGAAGAGCGTGCCGATCCGCCGCAGAAACGGGCCGGCGACGAGCTGCCCTTGGAGGTCGGCCTTGGCGACGAACGATAGGAGGCCGGGGATCGCCGCGGCGAGCACCGCAGAGTTGAGATAGCTCGAGTGGTTTGCCACGAGAACCGCGTGCCGCTCGGGAAGCGGCGCGTCCGTCTCGACGGTCAGCGGGGTCGCGGTAAGCCACAGGAAGACCCGCGCGGCGTAGTGGATAAGGGAGTGACGCCAGTTGCGGTGTGGCATCAGCATGACCAGCAGCCACGTCGATCCGGCGATCGGCACGAGTGCGCACCACCAATAGGCGGCATAGGTAAGCTCGATGACATAGCGGCCAATCCGTCTCGAGCGAAAACGGACGCCACTCGCCGCGAGCCGCACGAGCTGCCACCACGCGGAGCGCGGCTTGCCGTAGAGCCGGCCTTGCTCATAGAGTTCTCGCGCCGACGATCTGCGGATCTTGCCGCTCGATGTCTTCGGGACCGTGCGCGGCGGCACGAGAAGGATCTCATCGGCCGGCAGCTCCAGAAGGGCAGCGGATGCCTCGCTGACGCTGCGCCTCAGAGCGTCCAGCGCGGGTTGCTTTGTCAGGCGCGTCTCGGCCATGACGACGAGGCGCTCGGTGCCCGTGCGCTCGTCGCGGCTGGCGAAGGCCGCGACGCAGCCCTTTCTGACGCCCGGAAGCTTGCCGATGATCTCCTCGAGTTCCTGCGGATAGACATTGCGGCCGGCGCGAATGATCATGTCCTTGACGCGGCCGGTGATGTAGATGTCGCCGGCGGCGATGTAGGCACGGTCGCCGCTGTCGAGCCACGCGCCGTTGAAGAGCCGGCGCGTCTTCTCCTCGTTGCGGAAATAGCCCTTGGTTGCCGAGGGGCCCTTGAATTGCAAGCCGACCTTCACGCCGCTCGGGCAACTCCTGCCCGAGATCGTCGACGATGCGCATCTCGTGCCCGGGGATCGGGAGACCACAAGCGACAAACTCGATCAACGGAGTAGCCGCATCCTCGACCGGCTTGGCGACGCCGTCACGGGCGAGTGCGTCCCTGTCGATACGCTCGATGATCGGAGGCCGGCCGACCGGCGGAAAGGCGAGCCCGACCGCGTTCTCGGCCAGCCCGTAGACCGGGGCCATAGCCTCCGGTTTGAAACCGAAGGGGCGGAACCTGTCGGTGAAACGGCTTATTGTTGTGGGGCTGACGGACTCCGCTCCGTTGACGACCATGCGCAGCGAGGAGAGGTCGAGGCCTGCGATGTCTTCGTCGCGAATATTCCTCAAGCACAGCTCGAAGGCGAAGTTCGGGGCGGCCGAGAGCGTCGCGCGATGTCGATGGATCGTCCTGAGCCAGCGTGCCGGATCGGCGAGAAATGCAAGGGGCGGCATGATCACCGTCGGCGCGCCGTAGTAGAGGCAGCCGAGCCAAGCGCCGATCAGCCCCATGTCGTGGTAGAGCGGCAGCCAGCTCACGAAGACGTCGGTGAGTTCGCATTGATCGCGGTCGCCCATGGCGCGGATATTGGCCAGGAGGTTGCCATGGGTGAGCACGACCCCCTTTGGGTCGCCGGTGCTCCCGGACGTATATTGAATGAGCGCCGTCGTCTCGCGTGCGGCCGGCTGCGGCGAGAGCACCGGATCGGCGGCGAGAAGGTCGCCGACCGTCTCGACCCGCTTCAGGCGCTCTGCGAGGCCGTAGAGCAGCCGCCCGAGGGGGCGGATCTCTGGGCTCGTGATGAGCGTCGTGGCAGCGGCATTGCGCAGGATGCCGGCTTGCCGGCGCAGGTGATCCTCGATCAGGCTGCGGCGAAACGGCGGATAGATCGGCACCGGCACGCCACCCGCCATGAGCACGCCGAGGAAGGCCTGGAAGAAGCCCGCTTCCGTCGGCAGCATGATGGCGACGCGATCACCGGCCTCGTGCCCACCTGCGAAAAGGCTGCGGGCGACGCGTCGCGCCGACGTGTCGAGAGCGGCGTAGGTGACGATCTCCTCGGGCTCCTCGCCGCGCCAGAGAATAACGTGAGGCCGCTCTCCACGCAGGCGGACATGATAGTCGAACGCCTCGAGAAGGGTCTCGGCCTGGATGGGCTCGGTGACCGCCGGCAACGCGGGTGGCGCTGCAGTGGGAAGATAAGCCGCTGCGACACCGAGAGGGCGGGCCGCCTTTACGGCCTGGAGAAGGTCAGCCGGGGTCGTGGCATCGCCGAGGATTTGATCAGGCAGCTTGACCTTGAAGGCGCGGTCGAGCCGCAGCATGAGCTCCGAGCGGGCCAGGCTGTCGAGACCGAGATCGCGGTCGAGGTCGCTGTCGAGCCGAACCACGATCGTGCGCTCGAGATGCGGGTGCAGCTCGATGGCGAGATTGCGCACGATGGCGAGCAGCTCATCGGAAAGCCTGCTCTCGCGCGAGGGCCCGAGCGATGACGCAGCTACCTCTTTCTCGGCGACCATCGGAGTCTCCTCTCTGGCCGCAATACATGTTGTCGATCAGCTCTTGCGAGAGTGCAGCAAGACTACGGAGGGCATCGGCCGGACGGCATTGACTACTATCAATGTCCGAGGCCAATCGATGATCAAGCTCGTTGGTCTGAGCACGCACGTCTCGGCGAGTAGCGCTGCCTGCGATGGTCTTTGGGCTGCCGTCTGATAGAGACCCGGCTTTGAGAGAACTGATAACCAGCGCCGAGGCCGGCACGTTGCCGGGCCTCCTGTTCGAGCGAATCCGGCGTACGCCCGAGGCGGTCGCCTACCTAGAGTACGACGCGAAACAACGGAATTGGAGTTCGCAGACCTGGCGCGACGTCGGCCACCGCGCCGCCAAGTTTCGCGCTGCGCTCGTCCAGGCAGGGCTGAAGGCCGGTGAGCGGGTAGCGCTTCTCTTGCCGAACTCTGTGGATTGGATCGCTTTTGATATCGGCGCCATGAGCCTTGGGATCGTCGTCGTGCCTCTTTATTCACACGACAGCGCGGCCAATCTGGCCGACGTGCTGGCGGACTTCAGAGGCTCGGCTTGCGCTATTTCCGACACTGTCGCGCTGGGCCGATGTGCGCCCCCACGCCTCGCGCCTCGAGGCCTTGGAGCAGGTATGGATCAGGGAGCCTCCCGGAGCCGGCGAACATGGGGATGATGCGAGAGCGGTGCGGTCCCTGTCGGAAGTCCTGCCGGCGGTAGCGGGCGAACTCGATACGGATGTCAGGGATCCCCGCGCATTCGCCACCCTCATCTACACGTCGGGCACGACCGGCCGCCCGAAGGGCGTCATGCTTTCCCACTTTGCGTTGCTTTGGAATGCGGAGGCAGCAGGAAAGGTCATCACGCCGTGCGCCGACGACGTCTTGCTGTCGCATCTTCCACTGGCCCACGCCTTCGAGCGCACGGTCGGGTGCTACCTTCCGATGATGGGTGCGAGCACGGTCGCCTTTGCGCGATCGATCGACCTCCTCAAGGAGGACATCGCAAGCATTCGTCCGACAGTCTTCTTGTCCGTGCCGCGCCTCTATGAGCGCCTCGCCGCCGGTATCCGGGCGAAGGTCGCAAGCAATCCGGCCAAGCGCTGGCTGCTCGAGGTGACGGCCGACCTCGGATGGCGCCGGCAGGCGGGTGTGCGAAGCGGAGCCGCCGTCTTGGATCCGTCCCGTGCACTCCTCTGGAAAGCCCTCGACCGGCTTGTCGGGGCGCCAGTGCGCCAGGCGCTGGGTGGGCGCCTCAGGGCGGCGGTGAGCGGCGGCGCGGCGCTCGACCCCAAGCATTGCTCGGTTCCTTCTTGGTCTCGGTATCCCGCTGACGGAAGGCTACGGCTCTGACCGAGGCGGGGCCGGTGGTGGCGGCTGCAGCGGTCGCGGACAGCGTGCCGGGCTCGGTCGGGAGGCCGCTCTGCCGGGCTCGAGGTTGCGATCGGGCCTCGAGAGCGAGTTGCTGGTCCGGACGCCGTCGGTCATGGATGGGTATTGGCGCGACGAGGCGGCAACAGCACTTGCCATCGATCGCGATGGATGGCTGCACACTGGCGATATGGCCGAACATTCGCGACGGGCGTCTGTTTCTCCTCGGTCGACTTAAGGACATTGTCGTTCTCGCGACTGGCGAGAAGGTCAACCCGGCGTCGATCGAGGAGGAGATCGTCAAGGACCCGCTTTTCCAGCAGGCAGTAGCGGTCGGCGAAGGGAAATCCTGCCTCGTCGCCATCGTCGTTCTCAACCGCGATCGCTGGGCCGATCTCGCGCGCCGGCACGGCTGGAGCATGGACGATCCCAATGTGCCTGCAGTTAGAGATCACGTCTTGCAGCGGATTGCCTACCGGCTCCGCGACATGCCTGACTACGCGCAGGTGCGCAACGTCCACGTGACGCTCGAGCCATGGACGCTCGAGACCGGCACCGTGACCCCGACGCTGAAGATCAAGCGTCAGGCCGTCGAGCGACGCTTCGCGCGTGTGATCGAGACGCTATATCGGTGACGAGGTGCAAGGACGGGGATCAACGACTCTCTGGGCCGGGCATGATGGGAGAGTCCGTTACACCAAGGCGCCCTGCGCCCGATGCCAGCGGCGGAGCTGCATCGCGCGCCTCACGCGCGAGCTTGCCAGTTCGACCGCGGCATCGCGTGGAAGGGCATGCTTCGTCTTTGCCGTCTCCAACACGGCTCGCGTGTTTGCGGTAATCTTTTCAGCAATGGTGTCGAAGGCCAACCTTTCACTGCCGCCGTGATACTCGACCGCAGCAGTGATCACGCCTCCGGCATTGGCGATGAAGTCCGGAACCGACAGGATGCCTCGAGCGTGCATGCGCTTCTCGGCTTCTGCCGTCGCCGGGATGTTGGCACCTTGGAGCACGAGCCGGGCTTTGAGCCGATCGACATTGTCTTCTCTTAAGACGTTCGGCCGTGCGGCAGGGATCCATATATCGCATGCGACGCCGACAAGCTCATCGGCATCGATTGCCTTGGCACCCTTGAGCTCGCGAACGCTTTTTCCATCTGCCTTGAGCTTGGCCAAGTTCGTCTATGTCGAGCCCATTGGGATCGACGACGGCACCTTTCGTGTCCGACGCTGCAATCAGCTTCACGCCTTTCTTGGCAAGATAGTGCGCCGCGTGGCGGCCAACAGCCCCGAATCCTTGCACTGCAAGCGTCGCGCCCTTGAGCTTTACGTCCGAAAACTCTTCCGCCACTTCCGCCGCGACGGCGAGCCCGAAACCTGTCGCGCCAATTTCGTCGAGAGGAATCCCGCCTAGCTCTCGCGGCAGACCGACGGCGCGGCCTATCTCGTCCTTGATCCACGCCATGGCGGTCTCGTTGGTCCCCATGTCGGGACCGGGTATATACTCGGCGAGATCGCGGATCGCGCATGCAAAGGCACGGATGAGCTCTTCCTTCTCGCGGCGGGGCATCGCCGGGTCGCCAAAGATGACGGACTTGGCGCCGCCGTGAGGCAGGCTGGCGGCAGCATTCTTGAAGGTCATGGCGCGGGCGAGGTCGACACATTCCTCGACGCTGACGTCGGGCGCCATGCGCGTGCCGCCGATCGCGGGACCCGTCGCCACATTGTCGATGACGACGATAGCCTTCAGGCCGACGGACGGCTCGGAGATATGAATGATCTTGGCGGGGCCGATCTCATCGGCGAATTCGAAGATGTCCTTCATCCTATTTTTCTCATCCGGGTCGGCGACCGGCGTTCTCGCAGCGCCCCGCGAGATCGGCGACGACCGCATTCAGAAAGCGCGTGGCCTCGGCGCCCGTCACGACGCGATGATCGAACGTGAGCGAAAGCGGCATTACCTTCGTGATGCGGACCTCGCCGCCCACGGGTCTTACGGCATCGAAGATGCGGCCGGCGCCGAGGATCGCGACCTGAGGCGGCACGATCGCAAGGGACGCGTTGAGGCCGCCGAGCATGCCGAAGTTCGAGAGCGTGATTGTCTGGCCCTTGAGTTCTGCGGCGCGGCACCTTGCGAGCCGCCACGTCGCGCTTCATCGCCTCGAGACCCGCGCGCAGATCCTTGTCCTCGCGATTGCTCACGTCGCGCAACACGGGCACGAACAGGCCATCGCCCGTGTTCATCGCTACGCCAAGGTCGATCCTGGTATGCAGCTTGCGCGCCATTTGTGCCTTGTCGAATGATGCGTTGAGCGCTGGCTCTGCCCGGCAGGCCGCTGCGATGGCGCGGATCAGACGCAGTGTCACGTCGGCATCTTTCGGCCAATGTCCAACGATCACCTCGTCGGTGACGGTCGAACCGGGCACCTCAAGTGCCGAGCGGGCCATATTGACAGCCATGGCGCGGCGCACGCCTCTCAGGGGCTCGTAGTCGGCGGCCAGAGCAACTGAGGATTTGAGAGCCTCAATATCTTTGCTTGTGATGGCACCGTCCGGGCCGGTGCCCTTGACGCTCGCAAGATCGATGCCGAGCTCGCGGGCCTGCGCGCGGACGCGTAGGGCTTGCCTTTATGGCTGTTCTTGGTGGCGAAGGGGCAGCGGGTGCCTTGGGGAGAGAGCCGACGACTGTGCCGGCATCTTTGTACTCCGCGGCATCATCTTCGAACTCGACGACCGGTGCGCCGACTTTGATGATGTCGCCTGCGGGCGCCATTGAGCTTGGCGATGCGTCCGGACCACGGCGATGGCACCTCGACGACGGCCTTGTCCGTCTCGACCGACAACAACGGCTGATCGGCAACGACGCGATCGCCGACATTCGCATGCCAGGAGACGAGCTCGGCTTCCTCGAGGCCCTCACCGAGATCTGGCAGACGGAAGGTCTTCATGAGTAGGCCATCACGTCGTGAACGGCTTCGAGGATGCGCGCCTCGGAGGGCATGTAGTGGCGTTCGAGACGCGGTAGAGGCATCACGGTATCGTAGCCCGCGACGCGCCGGATCGGAGCGACGAGCGAGGTCAGCGCTTTCTCGGCGATTCGCGCCGCGATCTCGCCGCCGAAGCCGCCCGTCAGCGGGGCTTCGTGGATGATGACGGCGCGCCCTGTCTTGGTCACGGAAGCGAGGATCGTCGCCTCATCAAGAGGCTTCAGCGTGGCAACATCGATGACGTCTGCCGATATACCCTCGTCGGCAAGCCCGTCTGCGGCAGCGAGCGTCTCGCGCACCATGGCGCCCCACGTGACAAGTGTGACGTCGGATCCCTCGCGAAGCACAAAGCATCGATCGAGTGGGAGGCCCGCGCCATCGTCGGTCACTTCCTCCTTCAGTGCGCGGTAAGCGCGGGTTGGCTCCATGATCACGACCGGATCGGGATCGCGGATGGCCGAGAGAAGCAGACCGTAAGCCTGTCGCGGCGACGACGGGAATACGACCCTCAGGCCCGGCACGTGCGCGAGCATCGCCTCCATGCTTTCCGAGTGGTGCTCTGGCGCGTGAATGCCGCCTCCTGAGGGAGTGCGCAGGACCATGGGGCACGAGAGACGTCCGCGCGTGCGCGTTCGAAGGCGCGACGCATGGTTCACAAGCTGATCGATGCAGGGATAGACGAAGCCCGAGAATTGAATCTCTGCTACGGGCCGAAAACCTTCCGCGGCGAGTCCGATTGACAATCCGGCGATGACGGTCTCAGAGAGTGGCGTGTCACGCACGCGCTCCGGGCCGAAGCGTTCGAGCAGCCCGACAGTTGCACGAAACACGCCTCCGTCTGCACCGACATCCTCGCCAAGGACGACCACCCGCTGATCTTCGACCATGGCGCGAGCGAGAGCGAGATTGACGGCTTCGACAAGCGTTACCTCAGCCACGGCTCGGCCTCCGCAAGACGCTCAGCCGCGGCCCGTTGGGAAGCGAGATCGGCCGGGAGCGTGGCGAACGTGTGATCGAATATCGCCGCCACCGGTTCGGCTGCAGTTGCCAGATACTCGTCGACGGCCTCATTGATGCGCTTCGCGTTGTCCTCGTGCAGCGCCTCCTCGTCCGCTTTCGACCAGCTTTTGTTGTTCACGAGATAATTGCGCAGGCGCGCGATCGGCTCCTCCTTCCAGCGGGCTGAGACCTCGGCGTCGCTCCTGTAGCGGTGAGCGTCGTCGGCGGTCGTGTGGTCCGACAACCGATAGGTCACGGCCTCGATGAGCGTTGGTCCGTCGCCTGCCCGTGCCCGTGCGAGCGCCCGTTCTGTTGCGTCGCGCACGGCTACTACGTCGTTGCCGTCGACCTGCTCGCCGGGAATACCGGCGGCCGCAGCCTTTAGCGCGAGCGTTGCCGCAGCCGTCTGGCGGCTGCGCGGTACCGAGATCGCCCATTGATTGTTGTTGACGACGAAGACGGCTGGGACGCGCCAGACGCCGGCGATATTGAGCGGCTTCGTAGAAGTCACCCTTTGAGGTTCCCCCGTCGCCTGTGACCGCAACGGCTGCGCGCTTCTCACCCCTCATCTTCATCGCCAGCGCGACGCCAACTGCATGGGGCAAATGGCTCGCAACTGGAATAGAGATCGGAAAATCGCGACGGGGGCCCTGGAAGTCGCTGCCGCGCTCGTCGCCGCCCCAATAGAGCAGAAGCTCGACCGGGCTGACGCCGCGCCACAGCATGGCGCCCTGCTCGCGAAAGGACGGCAGTAGAACGTCGTCGGCTTGCATCGCACTGGCGAGCCCAATACCGACCGCTTCCTGGCCCAAAGACGAGGCATAGGTGCCGAGACGGCCCGTACGCTGCAGCGCGACTGCCTTCTCGTCGAAAGTGCGTACGAAGGCCATGGCCCGGTAGAGGGGCACGAGCGCGCTTGCGTTCTGGGCAAAGGGCGGCATATCTCGCACTTGCACACCGGCCGCATCGATGAATTGCCCGAGGACGGAACCTGCAGCTGTCGCCGTGTTGGCACCCAGCCTGTTCATGGACATGCTGCAGGACTCCTAGTGACCGCCCAGACAGGCAACCTAAACGCCGATCGCCAACGCCTCTTTGACGCTGCTCAATGGTTCAATGCGGCTTCGACCATCTTCAGGGCACAGAGATGTGACCGCTGGCAAATGCGGGGGCAACGTCCGCCGGACTAAGTATCGGCTATTGCTTCCAGGACGGCTGCAAAATGGCAGGCCGAGGCCATGAGGACGAACGCGTGCCAGATGGCGTTGTGATAGGGAAGCTTCCGCCACAGATGAAAGGCGACGCCGACTGTGTATAGGCCGCCACCGATCAGGAGCAGGACGAGCACACGAGGGGAGACGGCTTCGATGAGCGGATTCAATGCTGCAACACAGATCCATCCTTGGGCGAGATAAAGGCCATACGACGCACGTGCGAGGGATTCTGGCCAAAGTAGCTTGCCCATCGCTCCGAGCAGACCGATTACCCAGACAGCCCCCAGCAGGGCATAGCCTGCAGCTCCGCCCATTTTGACCAGCGCGAATGGCGTGTAGGTGGCAGCAATCTTCACGTAAATCGCTGCGTGGTCGAAGCGTCGCAGGATCGCTTTCAGTCCGGGCAGGGTGACAAGATGGTATCCGGCCGAGAACGCGAACACCGCCACAAGACCGGTGGCGTAAATTGCCACGCTGATGATCGAGAGCGTGGACAGCGTATTGATGGCAATGATGGTTAAGGTCGCCGCGGCGACGAGGCTCGCGGCAACGCCAATAATGTGAATGCATGCGTCGGCAATACGTTCGCCGGTCGTGTAGAGAGGAAATTCATGGTCCAAGGCGCGCGGCTTTCGAAGCTGATGCTTGTCTCAGGGTGATTTACCTGCTCAAAGCAGGTCAGAGTCCTAACGGGGGCGGTTGGACTACCGAAAGTGTCATGTGCTTTTCCGCGTCGGCAAGTTTTGTGGCAGCGGCCGTCACGGGAGCGGCAGGTGCCGCGGCCATGATGAGAGTTCATCGACGCGAGGAGCTTCCGCTTGCGGCCATGCCTCTCTTCTTTGCAGTGCAACAGGCGAACGAGGGCTTTATTTGGCTCTCGTTGCAGGCGTCTCCAGGCGGGCCGCCAACCTCGCTATTAATACAATTGTTTCTGCACTTCGCGCTGGTGTTCTGGCCTGTGTTCGCGCCGCTCACAGTACTGCTCATTGAGCCTGACCAGCGGCGGCGCAAATGGATCGGCGCCTGCCTGATTTCCGGCATTGTGGTAGCTGTCTATTTTCTCTGGTCGCTCAATACGAGCCCTCAAACAGCAATCATCGAGGGTGGCCATATCGTCTATAGTGGCGACTCAGGCCTGCCCGACGCCTTGCGTGTCTTGTACCCGATGGCAACCTGTCTTGGACCAGCCCTGTCCTCACATCGGACGGTTCGTCTTCTCGCTTTGATTCTTATCGCGGCCTCGCTTGTGGCGTACCTCATCTACTGGCAGGCCTTTACGTCGGTCTGGTGCTATTTCGCGGCCGCCGCGAGCGGCGTCATTCTCTTCCATTTCGAGCAGGCACGTAAGAAGCGCCGCTTGGCTGCGGCGCGCGCCGCCTAGTGCCGTAACATTCGCACGGGTCAAGTCCGGCTTGACCATGCTCAATGCTTGCTGGTGCGACCGGGCTAGCAATTGGGATCGGTAAACTTGCCGGAGAGCAGGTCCTGAGGGCAAGGTGCGGGAGAACCGCAATTGAGAGGCGCGCACGATGAATTCAAACACTAAGCTGGTGATGGTCTTGCTACTTGGTGGTGGTGCCGCATGTATGACGCTGCCGGCTGCCGCGCAGAAGGGACCCGACGCGAAGGCGGCACCTGCAAGCCCGGAGGCCGCAGACGAGGAAGCGGAAGGGCAATCGGCCAGCGAGGCTATAGATACTGCAAAGGAAGCGGCGAACGCCGCGATCGAGGCCGCAAAGCAGGCGATCATAGAAGCCATCGAGAAAGCCAAGAAAGGCACGAGCTCCGCCCTGACAACGGCGAAGGAGTCGAGCAAGGACGCTTTGGAGAAGGCGAGCGAAGCCACCAGAATTCTCGATAAGGCTAGCGAGGCCACACGGGACGTCCTGGACAAGGCGAAACAGGCAACCGGTGACGTTCTCGACAAGGCGAAAGAGGCGGCAGGCGACGCCACCAAAGCGGACAGCGGCGGAAGCGAATCCGATGAACCGGAATCGGCACCCGATTTAAAGCCCTGACCGAGCTAGCGGCGGGAGGGATATCGCGCCTGGCCGCCAAGCTTTGCTGGTGGCACATCACATGGGCATTTCGCCTGGGGTGGATGCCTCTTTCACTTTCTCCGGAACCTCGGTCATGGTCGCCTCGGTGAGGAGCAGCACGCTCGCGACCGATATGGCGTTCTCGAGTGCGATGCGCACGACTTTTGTCGGGTCGATGATGCCGGCCTCCACGAGGTCAACGTATTGGTTGCGCGAAGCGTCGAAGCCGTAATTTCCCTTGCCCTCAGCCATGCGCGCCACCACCACGCCACCGTCGACGGCTGAATTCTCCGCGATCTGGCGGGCGGGGACGGCCAACGCGCGCTTCAATATCTGCACGCCGGTGCGCTCGTCGCCGTCGCAACCCGCTTCCTCGCGCGTGAGCGCCTCCATGCAGCGCAGGAGCGCAAGCCCGCCACCTGGCACAACGCCCTCTGCGCCGGCGGCCTTGGTCGCGCTGATGGCGTCGTCGAGTGCCTCCTTCTTGGATTTCATCTCGGACTCGGAAGGCGCGCCGACACGGATAACGGCGACACCCCCCGCGAGCTTGGCGAGTCGCTCCTTCAGCTTATCGCGGTCGTAGTCGCTGGTGGTCGTATCGATCTCGCGGCGGATCTGTTGGACGCGATCGTCTATGGCCTTGCGGATTCCGCCGCCTCCCACAATCGTCGTCGCGTCCTTGTCGACTACGATGCGCTTGGCCCGGCCCAGCTGTTCGATCGTGATGCCTTCGAGTTTGAGACCAAGTTCCTCGGCGATCACTTGCCCGCCGGTCAGCACGGCGATGTCCTGTAGTATGGACTTACGGCGTTCTCCGAACCCGGGCGCCTTGACAGCGCAGCTCTTCAGCGTGCCGCGGACCTGATTGACAATAAGCGTGGCGAGCGCCTCTCCTTCTACGTCCTCTGCGATGACGAGCAGGGGTCTGCCCGATTTCGCAATCTGTTCAAGGAGGGGGATCATGTCCTTGAGCGGGCTGATCTTGCGGTCGCAGATGAGGATAGAGGCGTCCTCGAGAACGCACTCCATCTTCTCCGGGTTGGTGAGGAAATAGGGAGAGATAAAGCCGCGGTCGAACTGCATACCCTCGACCACATCGAGTGTGGTTTCGGTTGTCTTAGATTCCTCGACGGTAATCACGCCCTCGGTACCGACCTTTTCCATAGCGTCCGCGACGAAGTCGCCGATAGCACTATCATTGTGAGCGGAGACCGCCGCAACCTGCGCGCGCTCTTTCCGCTCTTTGACCGGCCGTGACATCGCTTTGAGAGCTTTGAATACTGCGGCGGCCCCACGCTCGAGTCCGCGCTTTATATCGATGGCGCTCGCGCCAGCCACGACGTTGCGAATTCCGTCTGCGAGGATCGCGTGGGCGAGAATGGTGGATGTGCTGGTACCGTCGCCCACAACCTCGCTGGTCTTCTCGGCCGCCTGCCTCAGCATCTGGGCACCGAGATCTTCTTCGGCATCCGCGAGAGTGAGCTCCTTGGCTATCGTTACGCCATCGTTGCAGACGAGCGGTGCGCCCCACTTCCTCTGAATGAGAACGGACTTCGACTTGGGTCCGAGCGTCACGCGCACAGCGTCGGCGAGCTGTGCAGCGCCCCGGAGAATCTTCTCGCGGGCCTCCGAGCGAAACAGGACCTTTTTGTGTGCCATTCGAGACCCCTGTATTCATCCCAGGAACGCGGAGGAGGATGTGCGATCGACCCCCTCAACGCCATATTCGATGTCCCCATCCGGTCCGGCTTTGACAGCGATCAAGGGAGGCGGCGGGCAATGGTCATTGGTGAACGTGCGGACCACATTTTGCTATGGGGCACAATGGCGTGAACGGAGAGCCGCAGGCTGAGGCGAGACGAGCGGCACGATGGGAGCACTTCCCGCACGTCGCCGACATGGGCGTGCGCGGCTTTGGACCTACGATGGCAATGGCATTCGAGCAGGCCGCCGTCGCCATGGTCGCCGTCATAACCAATCCAGCGACCGTCAGGTGGGACGCGCCGTCGACGATAGTGGCCGAGGCCCCCAATGCGGATTTCCTTCTGCTCGACTGGCTCAACGCGCTGGTGCTCGAGATGGCGACGCGAGGCATGATTTTCGGGTCTTTCGACGTCGTCATCGATGGTAACTGCCTTCAAGCCACGGTGAGGGGCGAGGCGGTATCGCGCGAGCGTCATGCACCAGCCGTCGAGATCAAGGGCGCGACGCTGACAGAGCTGAGGGTTGTCGAGGACCAGCCGGGTCTTTGGCGCGCCCAGTGCGTGGTCGACGTGTGAACAGCCGTCCTCAGGGAGGATACGGATATGGATCTCTCGCGCTTTGAGAAGCTGTCGGAGACGGCCTGGCAGGTGGCGCCGAAAGGTGCGATGCGGGTGCCCGCCATCATCTACGCGTCGGAGGACCTGATTAGTGACATGGACGACAAGGTCTTCGAGCAGGTGACAAACGTCGCCACACTACCCGGCATCGTGCGAGCCTCTTATGCCATGCCTGATGCACATTGGGGATATGGGTTCCCGATCGGCGGCGTTGCCGCGTTCGACGCTGATGAGGGCGGCGTCGTCTCCGCAGGCGGCGTGGGATTCGACGTGTCGTGCGGGGTGCGCACCCACCTCACCCATCTGACATGCAAGGACATCATTGCTGTACAGCAGCCTCTCGCCGACGCGCTTTATGCCCATGTTCCGGTCGGGGTCGGTTCCAGGGGGACGATCTCGCTCGACGACCAGGAGATGACGGCAATGCTGGCCGGCGGCGCGAAATGGGCCGTGGAGGAGGGCTATGGGCGCAAGGAGGACCTCGATCGCATCGAGGAATGCGGCTGCCAGAAGGACGCCAATCCCGGCGCCGTGTCCGAGCACGCGCGAAAACGCCAGCGCCGCGAGATGGGGACGCTGGGCTCCGGCAATCACTACCTCGAGGTGCAGGAGGTCTCCGAGATCTTCGATGAGCCGGTCGCCGAGGCTTACGGGCTTAAGCGCGGTGAGTGTGTCGTCACTATACATTGCGGGTCGCGCGGCTTGGGCCACCAAATCGGCACGGAGTTCCTGCGCGAGATGGCGATCACCGCGGAATCCTACGGCATCACGCTGCCCGACCGAGAGCTCGCCTGCGCCCCGATAAAGTCGGAGGTCGGCCAGCGCTACTTGGGCGCGATGCGCTCCGCCATCAACTGCGCCATCGCCAATCGGGAGATCATCGGTCACCTCGCACGCCAGGTGTTCGCCCGCTTCTTCCGCCACGGCGAGCTGCCGCTGTTGTTCGATGTCTCTCACAACACGTGCAAGGTCGAAACGCACGCCATCGATGGCGAGGCAAAGAAACTCTATGTCCACCGCAAAGGTGCGACACGCGCTTTTGGCCCCGGCCACCCCACCTTGCCCGAGGCGCTGCGTGCGGCCGGTCAGCCCGTGCTCATCGGCGGCAGCATGGGAACCGAGTCCTATGTGCTCGTCGGCACCAGCGAGGGCGAGCAACGGGCGTTCGCCTCGGCCTGTCACGGCGCGGGACGTCAGATGAGCCGCCACCAGGCCCTGAAGACGTGGTACGGGCGGCAGGTGGTCGACGAACTCGAAGCCAAGGGGACGTATCGTGAAGAGCCCGTCGATGCGCGGCGTCGCCGAGGAGGCACCTGGCGCCTATAAGAACGTCCGCGCCGTTGTCAACTCGGCAGAGGCCGCTGGTCTGGCAAAAAAGTTGCCAAGCTTTCGCCTCTCATCTGCATCAAGGGGTGAATGCGACCCCGGGATGGAGCTGCAGCGCTTTTACGCCGCCTGCGACAGCGACCTGGATGGGTCGAGATTTGATCCAGTTGCCGGCCCCAGCGATAGCCCATGCGGGCGTTCATTGCGCTACGTCAATGCTTCGCGAAAAAAATGACGCGTATTGGGAAAAACGACAGATCACGCAAGGAATGCCGATCCAGCTATCGCAATTTGATTAGCTCGCAAGCATACGTGAAAGGAGTACGTCTCATGGCAAATATTCAGGTCACGAAACCCGCGACCAGCCCAGCAGCCCACACACCCGGCCTCTTCGAAGCTCTGCATAATGAGATGGACCGCGTGTTCGAGCGGTTCGAGAGCGGCCTGCACCGCTGGCCAAGCCTCCTTCTTCGAGGAGGAAACGGCGCCGAGGCCATGCTGACCAACCTCGACGTTCACGAGAACGACAAGGAGGTGACCATCGAAGCCGATCTGCCGGGTGTCGAAGAGAAGGATCTCAACGTGACGCTGGCCAACGGCATTCTCACCATTCGAGGCGAGAGGAAGAACGAGCGCGAGGAGAAGAAGGAGAATTACTACCTTTGCGAACGCAGCTTCGGCAGCTTCGAGCGCTCGGTGCGGCTTCCCGACACTATCGACGAGAGCAAGGTCGATGCCCGCTTCAACAAAGGCGTGTTGAAGATCACAGCTGCGAAGAGGCCGGAGGCTGTCAAAGCTGAGAAAAGGATCGAGATCAAGAAGGGCTAGTTTCGCGACATGGTGCCAGCCCTCGCGGCGTAGCCGTGGGCTGGCACCATCTGATTAGGCGGGCTCGTTCGTCGAACGCTCGCATCGCCGTGCCACGGCATTCGGGCAAATTTCATTTTGTTCATGCGACTGCTGCTCTCCACGGGAGGACGCCGATTTGGGTAGCTGCCAGGGAGGCTGTTTATGCAGGAAGAGGAAGTTGTCGCGCTCGATATACCGATCAAGAAGGTCTGTTTCATCATCATGAAGGCGCGCGAATTCGACGTGAAGGACGCGGTCACGGAGCCTGATCCCGGGTCCAACCCGTCTGACGACAAAATGACCTCTGTGCTCGAGGATCACACCGACGATCCGGTCGTCGAGGAGCTGACATCGCTGATCGACAGTCTGACGGAGGACGAGCAAATAGACCTCGTCGCTCTAGCCTGGCTGGGGCGCGATGACAATACTGCCGCCGACTGGCCATCGGTCCGCCAGGAGGCTGCGCGTGCGCATAACGCCAGAACTGCTCGCTACCTACTCGGCATGCCGCTCCTCGGTGACTATCTCGAGGAGGGGCTCTCCATCTTGGGCCATGCGTGCGACGCGGATGAGATCAATCCCCTGTAAGGGTGCTCGCACTTAGAGGCCCGTGACGGTTCGGGATTGACCGGTATCAACAGAGACTATGCTGCACTGTGCGATTGAGGGCAGGAGACAACCGCCTAGAGTGAGTTGTTGGTCATGAATGCGATGACACGCGAGGATGTGGTTCACGTCGTTGGTCCGGCGGTAGCCGAAAGCGTCATTCTTGAGATTCTAGGGACGGGGGCGACCAAGGAGGAACTCGAGGAGGCGTTCGCATGGGTCAACGCAGACGACGCGATGACTCGCGAAGGACGTCACCAGCCGCACGGTCCTGTCGCCGAGCTCTGCGATATCCTCCAGAGACCCGAGATCGAGATCAATCGCGGCTGAGCGATACGCGGGGCCATGATTTCGATCCCCTCAAGTGCGAGAGCAACAATGAAGAAAACGGACGTTCATCGTACTGCACGCCACGATATGATGAAGGCGCATCATATCGAGCAGCAGGTCCACGATCCCTACAAGGCGCGCGGCAAGCTGCCGGAGCCGACCCTCTGCCCGCAGTGTGGCGCCGTCCTGCATCGCGGCCACTGGCAATGGGCTGACGAGGTGCCCAAGGACGCGCACAAGGAGCTCTGCCCGGCTTGCCACCGCATCAACGACAAGTTTCCAGCCGGAGAGCTCACACTTGGCGGCCAATTCCTCGAGTTCGCATCGCGCCGAGATCATCGGTCTTGCCCGCAATATAGAAAGCAAGGAGGAGGCCGAGCATCCGCTGCAGCGGATCATGGCCATCGAAGAGCATCCGGATAGGGTCGTGATCACGACCACTGACGTGCATCTGCCGCGGCGCATCGGTCATGCGCTCGTCGATGCCTACAAGGGCGAGATCGAGACGCACTATGACGAAGCGGGTTATTTCGCGCGCATCCGATGGCGGCGGGATGCCTAGGCTCCCCGTCTCGTGCGACAGGTCGGCGTCCCGGACCGAAGGAAGAAAATAATCATGCAAGTGCCGTTACAAGTCACATTCGAGCACATCGCGCACGTCGATTACATCGAGCAGCGCGTGCGCCAGGAGGCGGAGAAGCTCGAGCAGTTTTTCGATCGCATTACGTCGGTGCGCGTCGTCATCGGGCGCCCGCAGCACCGCCATCACAAGGGTGATACGTACAGTGTTCGTCTCCACCTCACGGTCCCCGGCGCCGCGGATATCGCCATAAGCCGCGATCCCGCGGCCACCGGACGGCACGAGGACGTCCAGGTTACGATCACGGATGCTTTCGACGCTGCGCGCCGCCAGCTGCAGGACCTCGTGCGTAAGAGGCAGGGACACGTCAAGGTTCACGAGCCGCAACCGCATGGCACCATTCGCTCGCTCGTCGCAGAGCGCGATCACGGCTTCATTACCTCGGCCGATGGACGCGAAATCTACTTCCACCGCAACAGCGTCGCCGACGATGAGTTCGACAGTCTCGAGCTGGGGCAGGAAGTACGGTTTGCCGAATCCGTCGGAGACAAAGGCCCGCAGGCGACGTTCGTGCGCCCAGTCGGCAAGCATCATCTCGATTGAAGAGGTCTAATCAGCAATGCGTATTCACGTCGACACGGCGGTGGATGTCAGGGGCGAGCCGGCGCCATCGAGCATGCACTTTGATGGGCGAAACGTCGACGTTGCCGACGTCGTCGACCAGTGGTGGGGCGCTGACGACCGCTATTTCAAGGTGAGGGACACCGCCGACAATACCTATATCCTGCGGCTCGATGAGCCGGGTGACACCTGGGAACTGGTGATGTTTTTGAGCAAGCGCGGGGCTGAACTGCCGGAGCTGCTGGCCAAGCTGACACAGTTGAAGGCGCCTCACGCCGGTGACGGCAGGATCTGACGGCCGTTCGGTATCATCTCCAGGGCCGTGTAGGCGCTCTCCTCAGCTTCCGATCCAGATGATCTCCGGTTGACGGCGCGGATGGGCTTCAGGTTGGCCGCGCGGATGGCCCACGATGACCGGGGCCACAGGCGAGTGATGAGCAGGTATTCCAAGCTCTGCCTTTGCAACTGGCTCGTTGAGCCAGGGCCGCGCGAATCCGATCCAACACGTGCCAAGGCCGATCGCGTGCGCTGCCAGCATGATATTCTGTGCGGCGAGCGCGCAATCCTCGCTCGCCCCTTGTTCCCGCGACGTCGCCGAGACGACAATGAGAGCCGGCGCTCCGTAGAAGATGTCGAAGGCGGGGTTGGACAAGGTGGCGCGATAATGGTCCAGGGGCGAGCCGGCGGGCATTGATTTCAGTAGGTGCGACTTGGCCTTTTCCGACAATTTCGAAAGTCGCGCTTGGTCGCGAATGACTGCGAAACTCCAAGGCTGTAAATTCATGGCGCTCGGCGCCTTAGCGGCCGCCCCGATCAGGCGCTCGATCGTCTCCTTCGCAACCGGTTCCGAAGTGAACTCTCGCACCGCGTGGCGGGTCTCAATTGCCTCGAACAGTTCCATTGCCGGCCTTCACTGTCTTCTTGCCTACCTACGGCCGTAGTAGCCGACGAGATCGGCGGTTGCGATGTCGTGGACCTTGGCGGGGCGGATGATCTCTCGGCAGGCGACCGCATGCCCATCGGTGCACTGAGCCGGAATTGGTATCCGTGCGGCGTGTCGCCTTTGGCGGACAAGGGCCGCCGTAGCCCGTCTTGCCAAAGTCGTTGACGGCCTCCGTTCTTCGGCACGCCTGTCCATCTCAATGGAGGCGAGGTGTTGTCGCCGTCGCAAGTATGTCGCTTCGGTATCGTGGCGCCCGCCTCGAACGCGGCGCTTTCCAAGATCAGTGGCACGTGACCCTCCACCTCACAGGCTGCGTCCTCGCGCTCTGCTATCTCTGAATGATGGGGCAGGAGTCGTGGTCCGCAATGACGGGGATCAACGCGTAGCGCGCTCCTTTGACGGGGGTCAAGGCGCCCCACGGCCGCGCGCGCGATCGTTTGTCTGTTCTGCGCGAGGACCAATTCAAAGCGAGTGGAGTTTCGCCATGAAAGTCAAAGATGCAATGCACACGGGTGTGGAATGGGTCAGCCCGGACACCGTGCTTCCCGAGGTTGCAAAGAAAATGCGCGATCTCGACGTCGGCGCAATCCCCGTGGGGGAGAGCGATCGACTCGTTGGCATGGTGACCGACCGTGACATCGCCTGCCGCGGGGTTGCCGAGGGCAAGGACAGCTCCAAGCTCAAGGCCCGGGATGTCATGACCAAGGGCATCATCTATTGCAGCGAAGGCGAGGAGCTCGACGATGCACTGCGCATCATGGAGCAGAAGAAGATCCGCCGGCTGCCCGTGCTCAACGGCAAGAAGCGCATGGTCGGCATATTGAGCCTCGGCGATATATCCCGCGCCGCCTCTCATGAACTGACAGCCGAGGTTGTGGCCGCCGTTTCCGAGCATCACGCGTAGGTCGCGCCGAATACACCGGCGGATGTCCGCTTTGACCTGCCTGCGCGCCACAAGGCTGTTCGGTTTGGCGTCGCGCCGCGCGCGCAGGGTCGATTGGTCCTGCGCATCGTTAGAGTGGGGCCGGGAGTGACTGCTCGCCTAGCCTGCCGCTGCATCGGAGTGGGGCGCTAGCGTGCTCACGATTTTGCTTGCGGCATGATGGACTTCGTCATGTTGGCCTTTTCCCGCTCTTCGCTCGTGAGGAAGCCGCCGACCAGGTAGCGCACCATCTCGGCGATGTTCGTGGCGCGATCGCCGACGCGCTCGATCGCGCGCGCCATGAAAAGCATCTGAGTGCTCTCCGAAATGCGCCGCGGATCCTCCATCATGTAGGTCAGCAGCTCGCGAAACAGAGCTGTGTACATTTCATCGAGCTCTTTGTCGCGACCCCAGACGTCCTCCGCCGCATGCATGTCCCCTTGCGCATACGCACGGAGTGCATCCTTGAGCATGGTGGCCGCAAACCGCCCGACTCCGCCAAGCGAGCGAGAAGGCTCACATTTGGAGGCGCGCAGGGCAATGACGCGCTCGGCCAGGTCCTCCGAGTAGTCGCAAATCCGCTCAAGCTCGTTGGCAATTCTGATGGCCGCCAAAACGGCGCGCAGATCGTTCGCCATGGGCTGGCGTAACGCCAGCAAGCGGATGGCGAATTCCTCGATCTCGTGCTCCATGCGGTCAGCGTCGGGCTCCCGCTCTATGACACGTGCGGCAACGTCCGAATTTGCCCCTTCGACTGCAGCAAGACTCTGCTCAAGTTGGTGACACGCCAATTCGCCCATCTTGACGATGTCCTGCTGCAGGTGGCGGAGCTCGTCATCGAATGACGTTACCGTGTGGCGGCTCATGCTGACGCACCAAATATGAAATGTCCCGAACTCGGAATGCGTGGAACGACGCCGACTGAGGAGCTCAAGCGTTCAGCTCGCAGTGTTGTCTAATGGGTTTCTGGCGTGCCCGCTTTGACCGGGCTCAAGGCGCCGGGGCCCTATCATTGCCATTCGAGGGTGAGCTCACCCTCTGAGCCTAGCGCAGCACGGGTTCCGAATGGCCGGCCTTCGCGGGTCAGGGTGTGGGCAAGCGAGCGCGCGTCGTCGTTGGAGGCGCGGATCAAGCGGAAGCGCCGCACTTCCATTGGCGAAATGGCAAAGCGATCGAGAGTGCCTGTCTTGGCGTCCAGAGTAACGAAGTACATCAACGAGAGGTTCGGGCGATAGTCCTCGTAGCCGCTGATACCTTCGTAGTCGTTGAGAAAGTCACCGCAGCCATAGAGAATGGGATGCCCATGATAGACCTCGATAGCCTTGGGGTGGTGGGATGAGTGGCCATGCACGACATCGATGCCGGCCGCGTCGATAAGTGCGTGCGCGAAATTGCGCTCCTCCGGAGTTATCGCGTAGCCCCAATTGGGGCCCCAGTGGATTGAGGCGACGACGATATCGCCCGATCGCTTGAGCGGATGCACGGCGGCGGCGATGGTGTCCACTTGCTGCGATGAGAGATCGGCGAGAAAGTTGATGCCCCGAGCATTCCTGCCTGCTGCCCAGCTTCGCGGGACTCCGCTGCTTTCCATGCCCCAAGCCAACACCAAGACACGGCCCTTGCCCTGGACATCAAGCGTGGCCGGCAGAGAAGCTTGCTCGGCATCGTAGCCGGCGCCAGCGGTCCTTATGCGGGCTCGGTGAAGGCTGGCAACAGTCTCAGAGAGTCCGTCGGCTCCCCAGTCCATGATGTGGTTGTTGGCCAGGACGCAGCAGTCGAACGCTGCCGACTGCAGGCAAGGCACGTTGTCAGGGTGCATGCGGTAGTGAATGCCCTTTCCCGGTTGGGCGTCTTCACTTGTCGTCACCGCCGTCTCGAGATTGACGATCCTTACGTCGGGCTTCATGCGCGCCCACTCGGTCGTGGCGTCACCCCAGATGTAAGTGAAGTCAACACGACGTGGTATCGGCCCACTCTTCCTCTTTGCGAGTTCAAGATAGTCGATGGCCGACCGCGCGTGGGATTCATACAGGTGCGGCCTGCTCGGATGCGGCAGAATTTGGTCAATTCCACGCCCTGTCATCACGTCGCCGCAGAGGAACATTGTCATCTCTCGGCAAGCTGGAGAGGACACTCGATCGTCCGACGGCATGCCTTCTCACCCGCTGTGAGGGACACTTGATGCGCATTGCAGTCAGGCTGTTCCGCTGAGGGCCTGCCGTGCAGTGTGTGTGCTCGACCGTGAGACCCGTCATTGATCGTGGTCATGGGCGCACGCGGGACAACCGCACATGTTTGGCAAGTTTGATTCGGCCGCGCCTGCCACTCAAGATTCGGAGCATGAATGAGTCACGTCGCACTCGGCTTCCTTGCGAGCTTGGCAGCCGGCCTGGTGACGGCCGTAGGTGCGGTGCCTGTCCTTTTCAGACAATCGGTGTCGCGGCGGTTGAATGACGTCCTTCTCGGTTTTGCGGCGGGCGTGATGCTCGCGGCCTCATTCTTCTCACTCATAGTGCCGGGCCTCGAAGCCGCGCAGATTCTTTACGGTGGACGCATGCTGCCGGCCTTGATTGCCGTATTCGGAGTGCTCTTGGGCGGCGGGTTCATCGCCGTGCTCAATGAGATTGTCCCGCATGAGCATTTCTTTCAGGGTCGGGAAGGTCCAGCTCGGACCGAGTGGACCCGCATCTGGCTGTTCGTGCTCGCCATCACGATCCACAATCTTCCTGAGGGGCTGGCGGTCGGAGTGGGCTTTGCCGGCGGCGACATTGAAAAGGGCACGATGCTCGCAACCGGCATCGGCCTGCAAAATGCGCCGGAGGGTTTGGCCGTTGCGGTGGCGTTGGTCTCGGTCGGTTATTCCCGCGGTTACGCGTTTGCCGTGGCAGCATTGACGGGCCTAGTCGAGCCCGTGGCCGGACTCTGCTGGCGCTTACGGGGTGAGTTTGTCGCAGCTGCTCCTTCCTTGGGCTATGACCTTTGCTGCGGGGGCCATGATCTACGTGATCAGTCACGAGATCATACCTGAGACACACCGGCATGGCTTCCAGAATGGGTCTACGACGGGCCTCATGATGGGGTTCGCTGTGATGATGTTTTTGGACGTTGCCTTTGGGTGATCGGGGTCGGCACTACGGATGTCCGCCATGACCTGCATCAAGGACTCCAAATCTCGACGTGGGCATATGTTACTATATTCGATAACATCGAAGCAGAACCGGTTCCGAACCGACACCAGACCGCTCTTCTCCAGCGGCTCTTAACTGACTCCGGACTGGCTTTCCTCCCGTTGGCCGAATGTGGCCGACGTCCATCATCGACAATGTGGGTGCAATTGTGGGCAAACGATAGCTTCAAATAAAAAGTTATTATTTATCAGTAGCTTGATTGACATTCTGGCGGATGGGGAGGGATTCGAACCCCCGGTGGGCTTGCACCCACGCCGGTTTTCAAGACCGGTGCCTTAAACCACTCGACCACCCATCCGTCGCTCGACTGAAGTGCCGGGGCGCTTCGGGCCCGGCGGCGAGGGACCCTACACGCGCTTTAACACCCTCTCAAGCATACCCTTTAACCTCAAGCTAAACCGCTTCTGCCATGCTGCCCGTGTCCAATGGGTAAAGACCCCGCGAAGGGCGGCCCGGGACGTCTAGGCAGGTGAGGTCCTCGAATGAGGGCCCAGGGACGGGCGTTATGTTGGGATCGGCGGATGAGCGCGCCGGACTGTCGCGCGCGCGTAAACTCCTTCTGAAATTCGGCTTTGGCCGCGCGTCAGGCGATTGGCGCCGGCGCCGCGAGCTGCGCCTGTTTTGCCTGACGGCAATCGTCGCGCTGGGCGGCTGCGCGAGCGGCGGCGGCGCGCCGCAGACCAGCATGGCGCCTATGTTTCCGGAATCGAAGTGGGGCGTCTCGGCGAGCGAGCGCGTCGCGTCGGCTTCGGCGCCCATCCCGAAGGGTGGCGGCATCTACAAGGTCGGCGACCCCTATCAGGTCGGCGGCCTGTGGTACGACCCGCGCGAGCAGCCCGACTACGATCGCGTCGGCATCGCCTCGTGGTACGGCACCGACTTTCACGCCCGGCGCACCGCCAACGGCGAGATCTACGACATGAACGCGCTGACGGCGGCGCATCCGACGCTGCCGATGCCGTCCTATGCCTACGTGACGAACCTGGCGAACGGCCGCACGATCCTCGTGCGCATCAACGACCGCGGCCCCTACGTCGCCGATCGCGTGATCGACCTGTCGCAGAGGTCGGCGCGCGAGCTCGGCCTCGAGCGCGGCGGCACGGGACGCGTGCGCGTCAAGTACGCAGGCCGCGCGCCGCTCGACGGCAACGACACGCACGAGCGCCAGTTCCTCGCCAGCCGCCCTTGGAGTGGCGGTGAGCGCGTCGCCGATGCCGGGATGAATTATGCTCCTGTGCCGCCACCGCGCACGTATGAGGCACCGCAGCAGCAGCGCACTTATGCGTCTCAAGACTGGGCCTCTCCGCAGCGCGCATACGCGGCCCCGCAGCAGCGTACGTACACGTCGCAGGAATGGGTGCCGCCGGCCGAGCGCGACAGCGCCTCGCGCGGCTGGGCCGACAACGACACCACCGCAACCGCTCCGCCTTCGTACCCTGCGCCGTCAACCTGGTCGCCCGCCGCCTACCGCGCCGGACTCGTCGCGCGCTGAGCGCACGCAGCGCACGGCCTCGGTCATCTCGAGCCCGACGATGCCGCCGCCGCCAGGATCAAGGCGGCGTCCCGGGGCGTCGCCGCGGCCCCTCCCCGAAGCCCGCCGGCCACGCATCTAAATCGCCTGGGCGCAACGCAATTTGGCCTGTATGGTCACCGGCCTCGGAGCCGCATCGGCCGCCGCCTGGCGGGCGGGCGCGCCGCTAGAATCGGCCTTCCTCCGGCCAAGCCGCGAGCCTATATCCTGCGCCGCTAGGGGACTGACGCTGCGGGCCGCCTGCGCCCGCGACCACCATTGGGATGGAGACGCATGCGGCGGCACGTGTACGTGATTTTGAGCCTTGTCGCTGACGGCCGGGCTCGGGCTTCTCATCGCCGGCGGAGCGCTCGCGCCGGCCAGCGCCAGAAGCGCGAGGTGCCCCCCTCGCGCGAGGTCGCGCAGTATTCGTTCGCGCCGATCGTGCGCAAGGCGGCGCCGGCCGTCGTCAACGTCTATGTCCGCCGCCGCGTGCAGACGTTCAACTCGCCGTTCGCCAACGATCCCTTCTTCCGCCAGTTCTTCGGCGATCAGTTCGGCCAGCCGTCCGAGCGCGTGCAAAGCTCGCTCGGCTCCGGCGTCATCGTCAGCGCCGACGGCGTCGTCGTGACCAACACGCACGTCGTCAAGGGGCGCGGCGAGACGGAGATCCGCGTCGCGCTCGCCGACAAGCGCGAGTTCGACGCCAAGGTCGTGAGCCAGGACGACAAGACCGACATCGCCATCCTGAAGCTCGAGAACGGCGACGCCCGCTTCCCGACCATCGAGCTCGAGGATTCCGACACGCTCGAGGTGGGCGACATGGTGCTCGCCATCGGCAATCCGTTCGGCGTCGGCCAGACGGTGACGAGCGGCATCGTCTCGGCGCTCGCCCGCTCCGAGGTCGGCCAGTCCGATCAGCAGGTCTTCATCCAGACCGACGCCGCCATCAATCCCGGCAACTCGGGCGGCGCGCTCGTCGACATGTCGGGCAAGCTCGTCGGCATCAACACCATGATCTTCTCGCAGTCCGGCGGCTCGCAGGGGATCGGCTTCGCGATCCCGTCGAACCTCGTGCGGCTCTACGTCGACAGCGCGGCCCAGGGCCGCAAGGTCGAGCGCCCGTGGCTCGGCGCGCGCCTCGAGACCGTGACGCGCGAGATCGCGGAAGGACTTGGCCTCGACCGCATCGCGGGCGCCGTCGTCGCCCGCGTTTCCGATCGCGGCCCGGCGGCGGCGGCGGGTCTCGAGGCGGGCGACGTCATCATGCACGTCGACGGCTTCGAGGTGACGGACCCGCGCGGCGTGCAGTATCGCCTGACGACGCGCGGCATCGGCAACTCCGCGAAGCTCGACGTCATCCGCAAGGGGCGTCCTGTGACGGTCGAGATCAAGCTGCAGACGGCACCCACGCCCGGCCGCGACGACGTCCGCAATCTCGCCGGCCAGCATCCGCTCGACGGCGCGCGCGTGTCGAACATCCTGCCCGGCGTCGCCGACGAGATGGGTCTCGACGAAGCCGACGGCGTCGTTATTCTCTCGGTGCGCAACGGCTCCATCGCCGCGCGCCTCGGCTTCCAGCCGGGCGACGTCATCGTCGAGATCGGCAACAGCAAGATCGCGAGCGTGACCGATCTCGACAGCGCCGTCGCAACCCGCCAGCGCGTCTGGCGTTTGAGCGTCCAGCGCGGCGACAAGGTCCTGCAGCTGCAGGTTCCCGGCTAGGATCGGATCGGCAATGGCACGCGTCGCCCGATAATGAAGTGGCTGCTGGCGCTCGCGGCATCGCGCTCTTCGCCGTTGCCGCGCTGGGCCTATTGGGATGCAACGCCGTATCCGCGACGTCATGGCCAACGGCGCCGAGACGACGGCCCTGGTCGATGGCGGCAAGGCGGGCGTTCGCCAGATCGACGACGACACCTATCGAGGTCGATCTCGCGTGGCAGGATCAGACGGGTGCGGTGAGAACCGCGAAGGGCTTGTCCGTGGTGGCGGCGCTCGGACGGCAGCTCGTGGCGGGCGAGGCCGGCGATCCGCCGGCGCTCCTCATCAAGTACGCCGCCGATGCCCCGGACGGCGCGCCCGTCATCGTCCGCCAGGCAGCGCTCGATCAGGAAGCCAACGGCAGGAAGCTCGCCATGGGTGCGATCGGCGGCGCGCTCTGCGCCATCGGCTTCGCGGTCCTCGCCTGGCTCGGCGCCGCCGGCAACAGGCTACCTGATGCGATGCGAGGCCAGCGGCGGTAACATGACCCATGACAAATCTCTTCGAAGCGGCCGGGCTCGAGAAAGGCGCGCCGCGCCCGCTCGCCGACCGCCTGCGCCCGAAGAAGCTCGCCGAGGTCGTCGGCCAGGATCAGCTCGTCGGCCCCGAGGGCACGCTGACGCGCATGCTGAAATCGGGCCGCGTCTCGAGCATGATCCTGTGGGGGCCGCCCGGCTCCGGCAAGACGACGGTCGCGCGCCTTCTCGCCGACGAGACGAAGCTCGAGTTCGAGCAGCTCTCGGCGATCTTCTCCGGCGTCCAGGATCTGCGCAAAGCCTTCGACCGCGCCAAGGCGCGCCGCGAGCAGGGCCGCGGCACGCTGCTCTTCATCGACGAGATCCACCGCTTCAACCGTTCGCAGCAGGACAGCTTCCTGCCCCACATGGAGGACGGCACGATCACGCTCGTCGGCGCGACGACCGAGAACCCGTCCTTCGAGCTCAACGCCGCCGTTCTCTCGCGCGCCTCCGTGCTGATCTTCAACCGTCTCGACGACGAGGCGCTCGACGAGCTGCTCGCGCCGCGCCGAGGCCGAGGAGGGCCGCCCGCTGCCGCTCGATGCCGACGCCCGCGAAGCGCTTGAAGTCGATGGCCGACGGCGACGGCCGCGCCGTCATCAATCTCGCCGACGAGGTCTTCGCTGCGACGCCCGCGGGCGCGAAGCCGCTCAACCGCGACGCGCTCGTCAAGCTCGTGCAGCGGCGCGCGCCGCTCTACGACAAGAGCCGCGAGGGCCACTACAACCTGATCTCGGCGCTGCATAAGTCGGTGCGCGGCTCCGATCCCGATGCGGCGCTCTACTGGCTCGCGCGCATGCTCGACGGCGGCGAGGATCGGCTCTTTCTCGCGCGCCGGCTCGTGCGCATGGCGATCGAGGACATCGGCCTCGCCGATCCGCAGGCGCTGGTGCAGGCGCTCGCCGCCAAGGACACCTTCGATTTTCTCGGCACCCCCGAGGGCGAGCTGGCGCTGGCGCAGGCGACGATCTATCTCGCCACCGCGCCCAAATCGAACGCCGCCTACGTCGCCTACAAGGGCGCCATGCGCGCGGCCAAGGAGCAGGGCAGCCTGATGCCGCCCAAGATCATCCTCAACGCGCCGACCAAGCTCATGGAGGAGGAAGGCTACGGCGCGGGCTACGAGTACGACCACGACGCGCCCGAGGGCTTCTCGGGCCAGAACTACTTCCCCGACGAGATGAAGAAGCGCCCGCAGTTCTACGATCCGCCCGAGCGCGGCTTCGAGCGCGAGATCAGGAAGCGGCTCGACTACTGGGCCAAGCTCCGCCGCGAAGCGCGAGCGGCGGCGTAACTCGTGAGTTGACCTCCAGGAGTCCGCCTCTGCCCATCGTCCCTACGACGGGGAGAGCGGTGCCCGTCTGGCCAACTGCCCCTCGCCCGCCTATAGTCCGGGCCTTGAGGCCCCGGCCTGAGGGGACGCGCCGGGCCGGCGCACCTGGACTGTGTGAGTTTAGGGGAGCGTTCCATGGTTGAGTTCAGCGATCTCTGGCGCGGCCACCCGATCAACGAGAGCGTATCGACGCCGTGCATCGCGCCTCACAATCTCACCAATCTCGAGGGCGAGTTCATTCCCATGGGCTTTCCCGTTTTTCACAACCAGTGCGCCATCCGCATGGGCACGGCGCTGCGCCGGGCGGGCGTGCAGGCGTCGCAGCTCTCGGGCATCTCGCATTGCTCGGTGCACCCGCGCGAGCAGATGCACTTCATCAACGCCAATCAGCTGGCCAACGGCATTGCGCGCGCCAGCATCGCCGGCATCGGCCCGGTCGAGAAGATCACCGGCACCGAGCCCGCGCACTACTATCCGAAGCTCTTCGGCCGCACCGGCATCGTCTACATCCAGGACTACTGGCGCCGCTCGACCGACAGCGACCGCGCCACGGGCGACCACATCGACGTCTGGAACGGCTACCGCTCGTCCGCCAAGTGGCTGATGGAGTGGTTCTCCTGGCTCGGCTACTACTCGAACTATGCGGGCGCCGGCGAGATCTGGTTCTGGGAAGTCAAGTGATCGCCTGATGGCGTCGCCCTGCGGTGGGGCAGGGTTCAAGCAACAAGGGGTGGTCTGGAACCGCCGGAGGGATCGATGCGCTATCTCGTTGCCATCATTTTCGCGATTGTCGGTGCGGCGCTCGCCATGCAGTTCCTGAGCGGTCCGGTGGCCGACTGGGCGGCGCTGCAGTTCAAGTTCGACAGCTCGGACGACGCCGAGAACATGAACCAGCTCACGTTCATGGCCGTCAATCTCGCGGGCCTCATCGTTGGCTGGACGATCGGCTGGGCCATCGGCGGACCGCTTTCGAGAGGCCAGCGCCCGAGCTGAGCTTTACAAATAGCGCGATGTTTCGACTGGCCGGCTCAAGCCGCGGGCGGGCCATTGCCGTAGCGCAGCACCTTGACCTTCTCGAGCGTCACCAGGCCGCTGCCCATCAGCTTCTCGAGCTCGGGCAGGAAGCCGTTGATTTTCTCCTCGGCATCGACGATTTCGATGACGATCGGCAGGTCTTCCGAAAGGCGCAGGATTTTCGTCGTGTGCAGGCGGCTCGAGCGCCCGAAGCCCATTGGGCCGCGCAGAAGCGTGGCGCCCGCAAGCTGCATCTCGCGCGCCTTCAAGACAATCGCTTCGTAAAGCGGTTGCCGGCCCGCCTTGTCGTCCTCGCCAAGGAAGATCCTGAGCAAAACGGCGTCGCGCGGAATCTGCATGATTACACCCACTTCAATGCGTTCATGTGCACGGCGGCGACATGCCCGAGCCATACCGCCAGCAGACACAGGATGACGGACCCGCCGATATTCAATCCGGCACTCAGCCATTCGCCGTCGTTCATGAGGTTGAGAGTTTGAATGCTGAACGACGAGAAAGTCGTGTAGCCGCCGCAGAGCCCGATCATGACGAATTGGCGCATCTCGCTGCCCACAAAGAGGCGCCCATCCGGCCCCGTGATGGTTGCGAAGAAGCCGATGATGAGCGATCCGAGCACGTTTACAATTAGCGTGCCCCAGGGAAACGTCTCGCCGATGAGAGCTGCCGCTATGCCCGAGCACCAGTAGCGCGCCATCCCACCGAGCGCGCTTCCCAATCCGATCCAGATATAGGTCAGCATCTCTTCTCCCGTCGCCCACGACCGCCATCATTGCGAGAGCGGGCACAAAAAAACCGCCCCTCGGGCGGTTCGGGAAACGTCCCCTACCGCCGAACTCACGCGGTAGGAGTCATTAGCCCCCAGCGGGGGCGGTTTCGGGGAACTCCATCCCCATCAGCTTGCATCCTGAAAATAGCTCAAAATCCTCCGGTTGCAACAAGAAGAGGCACTTGACCGCGGCCGAAAATCAGGGCTCTCCCTGTCCCCATGAGCGTAGAAACAATCGAGGTCGCGGAGCGGGAGGCGGGCATGCGCCTCGACCGCTGGTTCCGCCAGCATTTTCCGGACGTGACGCACGGCTATCTGCAGAAGCTCCTGCGCTCGGGCCAGGTCCGCGTCGATTCGAAGCGCGTCGAGGCCAACGAGCGCCTCGAGGCGGGCGCGAAAGTTCGCGTGCCCCAGATCGTGCGCACCCCGCGCGAAGGTGCGCCGCAGAGCAAATCCGCTCGCGCCGTTACCAAGGCTGACCGCGATCTCGTCGAGCGCATGATCCTCTACGAGGACGACGACGTGCTCGTCTTGAACAAGCCGTTTGGCATGGCCGTCCAGGGCGGCACGGGGACCAAGCACCACCTCGACGGCATCCTCGCCGGCATGGCCGACCGCTTCGGCGACCGCCCCCGTCTCGTGCATCGCCTCGACCGCGACACGACGGGCGTGCTCCTCGTCGCCAAGCACCGCGACGCGGCCGCGAAGCTTGGGCGCATCTTCCAGACGCGCTCGGCCGCCAAGACCTATTGGGCGCTCGTCAAGGGCGTCCCGAAGCCGCCGCAGGGCAAGATCGAGGCCGCGCTTGTCAAGGCGTCGGGGCCCGACGGCGATCGCGTGCGCAAGGCCCGTCCCGGCGAGCAGGAGGAGGCCATGCACGCAACCACGCACTATTCAGTTATCGACCGCGTCGCGCACAAGGCATCGTGGGTGAGCTTGAAGCCCGTCACCGGGCGCCAGCATCAGCTGCGAGCGCACATGGCCATGATCGGCCACCCTATCGTCGGCGACAACAAGTACGATGGTGAGAAGGTGCTCGCCGACAGCGGCATCGAGGGAAAGCTGCACCTGCATGCGCGCCGCCTTGTCATTCCGCACCCTAAGACCAAGGCCAAGCTTGATGTCACTGCGCCGCTCCCCGCGCACATGGTGGCGACGTGGGATCTCTTGGGGCTCGATGTGAAGAAATATCCTGAGAAGGAATAGCGGCCGGCCGGCACCTAGCGGGCGCTGGGCGACTGGAAGAGCGAGGCGACGATCGCCACCCCGACGATGACCGGCACCACGATGAGCAGGATGGTGCCGACGGTGATCGCAACGCCGAGCACTACGAACGCGACGATCCAGAGAACCGCCGTCACGACGACGAACATCGCCGCAGCCGCAAGCCACGCCCGCCAGCCGGAAATGACGGTCGTCTTGCCGTTCTTGTCGATGACGATCACGCTCTGCCCCTCCCGCTTAGTCGGAACGCGCATCATGCTAGCCTCCCATTGGGGCAATATGAAGCGCAGAGGCACACATCAGAACGGCGGCTGAGTAACGGGCGGACAGTGCTCGTCGGGGTGGCGTCCGCTTGCGCGCAGGCAAGGGAGAACAAGCGCGCAAGCGATGCCGGGGCATCAACCCTTTACGCACTCGTGATAGCGATGCCACGCGTGAGCGCTACCTATTTGCAGAGCTCGCTGGTGCAAGGCGCCGCAGCCCATGTCGGACGCCATGTGATGCTGGACCGGCGCCGGGGCCGTCGACTGGTATCCCATAGCCGTCTTGGGCGGATTCTGCTCGGTCCAGAAGTCCCACCCGCCGGGGTCGCCGTTGCCGTATCCGAGATAGTAGGCGTTCGCCTGCATGGCGGTTGCGCCCGTCAGCACGAGCGCCGCGGCACAGGCGGCTGCAATTCCCGTTGCGCGTTTCATCAGTCTGCTCCTTCGTTTCAATTATCCTTTGTCGCGGATGCCGGTCGCAAACGCGGCCGTGGGCAGCCGGGACGACAGCGTCCCAGTCGCTCTGGCTTTGACGTGGGAAGGAGTGGCTGCGCCTGCCCTAGGTCAGACGTCCTAGGCCTCGCGCGACGCCGCCAGATGTCAGCGCCAGTCCGCGCGATGCCTACGGAGTCCGGCTGACGCCTTATGTCGTGCCGGCAGCGGGATAGTAGATCGCGACCTGCTGCGCATAGACCGGCAAGGCGAGCCCGGCGGGGGCTTCGTCGCCCGATCGCAGGTACGAGGGCAGGAAGTGTGTGTGCGCCCCGTCGGGCGAGACGGTGCCGGGTGGAGGGATCGGCGCATAGACCTCGACGCGCGCCAGCGCCGACTCGACGACCCGGTGCGGGCTCTCGGCGAGGATCTGCATTCCGGCATCGCGGAGCACGGTTTCCCAAGGCTTTCCGCCGAGCGCCTTGAGAGTGGCGATGAGCTCCGCGCGTGATGTGCGCACGCAGAAGCGGGCGCTCTCTCGCCCAATTCCGAAATCGAACAGCTGATCGCCGCGATGCTCAGTATTGATCGCGTCGACATCGCCGCCGAGTGCTGCAAATGTCTTTGCCACGGGGAGCGTACTGCGCACCTTCGGCAGCCCGAGCACAATCGGACCATCGCCGGCGAAGGAGAACGCGCGCAGCTTGTCATGCAGCCGCAGGCGGAGATGAGCATTGCCCCCGCGGGCTTCGATGCAATCGTCAGCGACCGTCAACTCGAGCGCGCGTGCCGCGCCGCAGGGAAACTCCGCCAGCGCGCCGGGCACGCCGACGACCCATGTGCCGCGACCTTGCGCGAGCGTCGCGCCGATCCAGCCCCGAAGCTCGGCTGCGGTCCACGGCAACAGCCTCGCGTTGACCGCGAGCCGATCGAGGCGCCCTGGTAGTTCGCCCCAGAGAGTGAGCCGCTCGTCGTCGCTCATGCTGAGCCAGCGGCCGATCTCGTTGCCCGTCCGCCCGCAGCCCAGGCACCACCCGGTCGCCTGATCGATCTGGCAAACGCCGACGCAGGGCGAATGCCGGCCGCGCTCGCTTTGCTTGCTGACTGGAGAGGACATTCGAGCCGCAATCCGTGGAGGCTTCAACAGCGCGCCGTTACGCGGCGCATGAAAGCTGCATAGCCGACGACGGCAATCTTGTCGAAGCCGCATCGAGCTGGAATTTTTTCACCGCAAATGAAATAGCCCCCGCCCGCCATCCGCACCAACAGGATTTGTGATCACAAAAAAGCAGCGATATCGAGGTTAATTGCCGCATCCGCGCCTCATAAAAAACCCTGCAGATTCAGTGAGCTTGGTGGGACGAATTGACGCGCGTTGCGATGTTCCTTGTTTTCGCCCCATTAAGCGGCAGTTTCCGGCTTGTTGTAAACAGGTCGGGAAAAAAGAAATGAGAAATGTCCTCGCCATCTTGACGACGCTCCTCGTGTTCGCGGGCGCGTCGTCGGCCGAGGCGCGCCGGTACGAGGGGCGCTCGGATAGTTGGGAACGGTCGAAATCGCAAGAAGCGCAACGTGAGCGCCGGGCCGATCATGGAGAGCGGGCCTACAAGAGCAAGAGAGCCTATCGCGTAAATGGCTACGGAACAAAGAAGGCCTACCGCGCAACCAAGTCAAAGAGCGCGTATCGCGCCAAGCGCAGGTCGTATGCCTCTGCTTCTTATGAGGGAGCGCCCATTCGCTCGCAGCGCGTGCGCTCCGCCAGCAACGGTCGCCCGAGAGCATGGTGCGGCTGGTGGATGCGCCAGCAGCGCGGAGGTGGCCCCGAGTTGAACCTCGCCTGGAATTGGAGCCGCTGGGGCAGATCGTCAGGTCCGCAGGTCGGTGCCGTTGTCGTGTGGCGCCACCACGTCGGCGAGATCGTCGGGCGCGCTGCCAACGGACAGTGGCTCGTCCGCTCCGGCAACGACGGTGGCGCGGTGCGTACGCGCGCCCGCTCCGTGGCCGGCGCCGTCTTCCGCATGGGCTGAGAGCCTCTCGCTCTTCGCGACTGACAAACGAGAGACGGCCGCCCTGGACACCGGGAGCGGCCGTCTCCCTTTTCATTTTGCGGTGAATGCACCCGTGAGGCACGCATTCCCGCGAGCGCGCGGCCAGTGCTATAAGCCTGCCCCATGAAGCTTGTGATCTTCGATTGCGACGGCACGCTCGTCGACAGCCAGCACCACATCGTCGCCGCCATGGAGGAGGCGTTTGGCGCCGAGCGCCTTGCGCTGCCGCCGCGCGAGGCCGTGGTGAGCGTCGTCGGCCTCTCGCTCGGTACGGCCGTCGCGCGCCTTCTGCCGCCGGACAGCGGCGAGGACCTGATCGTCCGGCTCGCCGAGGGCTACAAGGCTGCCTTCGCCATGCGCCGCCAGCGGCCCGACCACAGTGAGCCTCTGTTTCCAGGCGTCGGCGAAGCGATCAGGGCGCTTGCCGGGCGTGACGACGTCCTGCTCGGCATCGCCACGGGAAAATCACGGCGCGGAGTGGCCGCGGTCCTCGAGCGCGAAGGTTTCTCGCCCCTCTTCGCGACCATCCAGACGGCCGACACGCATCCCTCGAAGCCCGATCCGTCGATGATCATGGCCGCCATGGCGGAGACGGGGGCGGCGCCCCGGGACACGATCATGATCGGCGACACGACCTACGACATCGAGATGGCGCTGGGTGCGGGCGTGAGCGCCGTGGGCGTGGCTTGGGGCTACCATCCGGCAGCGGCCCTGCGTGACGCCGGAGCTCACGTGCTCGTCGAGTCCGGCCACGAGCTTGAGCCCGCGCTCGACAGCCTCATGCGAATGGGGGTGACGGCGGCATGAGCGACACCAAGAACGGCAGCAACGGCACCACCCCGGCCGCGGCGAAGATCCCCGGCAAGGAAAGCCTGCGCCCGCCACTGCCGAAGCGCTTCTACAAGTCGGTCACTGTCGCGCCGCGGGAAAAGGGTTTTGCCGTGCTGCTCGACGGCAAGGGCATCAAGACACCGGCAAAGAAGGATCTCGTGCTCCCGACCAGGGCGCTCGCCGACGCGATCGCTGCCGAATGGTCGGCGCAGACTGAACGCATCGATCCCGACACCATGCCGCTCACCCGCATCGCCAACACGGCGATCGATGCCGTTGCCGGTCACATGCGCGAGGTCGCCGCCGACATCGTCGCCTTTGCCGGAAGCGACCACCTTTGCTACCGCGCGAGCGGGCCCGAGGGGCTCGTCGCACGGCAGAAAGCGCTGTGGAATCCCGTGCTCGATTGGGCGCGTAACGCGCTCGGCGCCGACTTCCAGCTCGCCGAAGGCGTGGTCCACGTCGCACAGCCCAAAGAGACGCTGGCGCGCATCGAGCATGCGCTAGAAGGGCTCGATCCCTACAGACTGGCCTGCCTCCATGTCATGACGACGCTCACCGGCTCCGCGCTGATCGCGCTCGCCCGCGCGCGAGAGAGGCTTAGCCTCGAGGAGGCCTGGGCCGCTGCGCACGTCGACGAGGACTGGCAGATCGAGCAATGGGGCCGGGATGCCGAGGCCGATGCGCGGCGCATGAAGCGCTTCGCCGAGTTCGAGGCCGCGAGCCGGATGCTGTCGCTGCTCGGCTGAGGCCGCCTTGGCGCCGGTAGGGCCGCGATGCCGCCGTTTCCCTCGGCGCTTGCACTTGTCGTGAATCAAAATCTGATTGCCGCGGGTGCGCTATCTGATCCCGGAGAGTGCGACTCGAGAGGCAGGAATGGCACGCATCGCAATCGTCGTCGGTCACGCACGCCAGGGAACCTATTGCGAGGCGCTCGGCGACGCCTACAGGCGCGGCGCCGTGGCAGCCGGTCACGAGGCTAGGCTTTTCGTCACCTCGCGTATGCAATTCGATCCTATCCTGCGCGAGGGCTATTTGAGAGTGCAAGAGCTCGAGCCCGATCTCGCCCAAGCGCACGATGCGATCCTCGCGGCCAACCATCTGGTGCTGATCTTTCCTCTCTACCTCGGCACGCTGCCCGCGATCTTCAAAGGCTTTCTCGAGCGCATCCTGCAGCCCGACATCCTGGAGCCGGCAAAGACGGGGAAGTTCGTGCGGGTGCTCAAGGGCAAGTCCGCGCGCATCATCATGACGATGGGCATGCCGGGCATCGTCTATCGCTGGTGGTTCGGCGCCCACGCTCTGAAGATGCTCAAGCGAAACATCCTGGGCTTCATGGGCGTGGCCCCGATCCGCTCGACGATCTTGGGCATGATCGAAGGCGTGAGCGCCGCCAAACGCGACAAGTGGCTTCGCGACGTCGAGCAGCTCGGCCGCGAGGCGGCGTGAGCGCGCAACCCTCGGACACTATTCGCCCTTCCGGCCGATGAATGAACGTTCAGGAAGATGGCCACTAAGAGATTGAAAAAATTGTCGTTTTCGACGACGGAAGCAGCGGCCCGGCTGCGTCTTCTCTCCTGCAAGCCCGCGAAGCCCCAGACGAGAAATTGGCGGCTCGACGGCGGGGAGAAACAGGAGATGACCATGATGAAGACAGCAATTCTCGCTCTTACGACCCTTGTTATCGCTTCGGGCTCGGCCTTCGCCGCTCCCAGCAAGCAGTGGAATCGCGACCACGATGGACGCGGCAACGTAACGCCGTACGAGCGTATGGCGATCGCCCGCGCTAGCGCCAATCTCGCGTCGGTGAAACGGCAGGCTTTGAGGGATGGCAAGATTTCATTCTTCGAGCGCTTCCAGATCCGCAATGCCGAGAAGCAGTACTTTGCGGCTGTCGCGCGCGCTCATCGCTCGTAAGATCGGGATGACTGCAACTGAAGAGAAGGGCCGCTTGCGCGGCCCTTCATCTTTTTCACGCATCAATCATGCGCTGTAGCCGGTCCGCGCTCATGCGGCTCATGGGCCTTGGGAACTTCGATTTCGACGAACGGCGTCTTCACGCGAACGCCGTCGTGATCCCTTTCGACTGTCGTGAACGGCGCCTCGACACGTGTCCTGTCGCGGGATGCTTCCACACGGCTGCCCGGCGTCTCGACGGTCGTGCGCCGATCGGGCGCAATCACGGTTGGATCGCTCGTCGCGGCCGCAACGACTATCGCGGTTGCGGCGGTAGCGGCTACGCCTACGATTATGACAGCGGCGAGCTCATGCTTGGTCATGACTATCCCTGCCTTGGAGTGTGTGACATGGATCTGAAACGCGCGGGCGGCGCGCTAGTTCCGGCCGCCGGAGGTCGAACAATGGCGGCTTCTGTCTCAAAGCCGGGCGGGCATTTGCGATTCATTCACCAATTGCTGGTCAAACTCCGGGCGGAGCCCACTCCGACGGGCTAGTGCAACGGGAGTGTCCTTATGCCCTCGATCAAGTTGCCAGCCGGCCTTCCGCGGACCGACATGGCGGCCTATTGCGCCGCGGCCGCGCTCGCAGCGGCGGTCGCCCTCATCGTTGTGATTGCGCTGCCGATCGGCCACGCGCACGCCGCTGACCTCATCGTCAGGTATGACCAGTCGCAGCTCCTTCGCCTGCCGCGTCCCGTCGATCACGTCATCATCGGCAACGCCTCGATTGCCGACGTCACCGTTCAGTCGGGCAACCTGCTGATCGTCACCGGCAAGACCTTCGGCGTCACCAACATCATCGCCCTCGATGCGCAGAAGAACATCATCCAGGATCAGCGCGTGATCGTGCAGCGCGATGACCAGCGGACCGTCAATCTGACCAAGGGCACGGCGCGCCAATCCATGAGCTGCACGCCCAACTGTGAGGCCCAGATCGTCATCGGCGACGAGACAGCCTTCTATGACAACGCCGCGAAGCAGGCTGCAGCAAAGACCAGGTTCTCCGAGTCGAGCGGCGAGCAGGCGGGCACCGGCAACGGCGGTCAATAGCCGGGGAACCTTTTCGGCCGGCAGCGCTACGCCTCGCCGGCCTCGCGCGGCGTGCAGATGGAGCGCTTTCCGCCTGCCCGGATGAACTCGACGATCTCGATCACGATCGGGTGGCTCTTGAATTCGAGAGCCACGTCCTCGACGCGCTCCAGGAGCGTGCCCTCGGCGGCAAACAGCAGGCGATAGGCGCGGCGCATGTCGTGGATGTCGCCGCGCGAGAACCCGCGCCGCTGCAGGCCGATGATGTTGAGCCCCGACAGATGCGCGCGGTTGCCGAGCGCCATCCCGTAGGGAATGAGGTCGTGCTCCAACCCCGACATGCCGCCGAGGAACGAGTGCGCGCCGACGCGGGCAAATTGGATGACCGCCGCACCGCCGCCGATGATCGCGAAATCGCCGACCGTGACGTGCCCGGCGAGCATGACGTTGTTGGACAGGATGACGTTGTTGCCGACGTGGCAGTCATGCCCGACGTGGGAGTTCGCGAGGAAGGCGCAGCCGTCGCCGACAGTCGTCGACATGCCGCCGCCTTCGGTGCCGGGGTTCATCGTCACGCCTTCGCGGATGATGCAATTGGCGCCGACGGTCAGCGTCGAGGGCTCGCCTTTGTATTTGAGGTCCTGCGGCTGATGCCCGATCGAGGCGAAGGGGAAGATGCGCGTCCCGGCGCCGATCGTCGTCCGCCCCGCGACGACGGCATGGCTCACGAGCTCGACGCCGTCGGCCAGTTTGACGTCCGCGCCGACGACGCAATAGGGGCCGATCTTCGCGCCGGCGCCAACCGTCGCCCCCGGCTCGACGATCGCGGTCGCATGGATCGCCGCGTCAGCCATTCTTGCTGGCCGCGAATGCGCGCGCCTCCGCCGTGTCCGCCAGCATGGCGCTGATCTCGGCTTCGGCGACGATCTGTCCGTCGACCTTGGCTTCGCCGTAGAAGCGCCAGACCCTGCCGCGGTTGCGGATTTTGCGCACGTGGTAGTGGAGCTGATCGCCCGGCAGCACCGGCTTGCGGAATTTCGCCCGGTCGATGCCCATGAAGTAGACGAGCTCGGTCTTGTAGTCCTCGCCGAGGCTGTTCACGCACAGCGCCCCCGCCGTCTGCGCCAGGCCCTCGATGATGAGGACGCCGGGCATCACGGGATACTGAGGAAAGTGGCCCTGGAAGAACGGCTCGTTGATCGTCACGTTCTTGATGCCGACGCAGCTCTCGTCGCCGTTCACATCGTAGATGCGATCGAGGAGCAGAAACGGGTAGCGGTGCGGCAGAAGCTTGAGGATGCGGCCGATGTCGATGACCCTGCTTCCGGCCTTTTTCGTCGCGTCGTCCATTCCGTCGTGCTCCGTTCAATCCCTGTTCCGCGCCTTGCGGCTCCGGATTAGTCCTGCTTGCCGCCGTCCTCGCTGTTCCCTGGAGAACTACCCTTCTGCGCAAGGCGCGTAATCGCGGCGATCTCGCGCGCCCACTGCCTGAGCGGTCGAGCGGGCGTGCCGGCCATGACGGCTCCGGCAGGGACGTCGTTCTTGGGATGCGCGCCGCCAGCGATCTGCGCGCCGGCACCGACCTTGATGTGGCCTACGAGGCCCGACTGCCCGCCCATCACGACGAAATCCCCGAGCTCGGTTGATCCGGAGATGCCGACCTGGCCGACGATTACACAATGGCGTCCGATGACGACGTTGTGCCCGATCTGGACCAGATTATCAATTTTCGTCCCCTCGCCGATGATCGTATCCTTAAGAGCACCGCGGTCGACGGTCGAATTGGCCCCGATCTCCACGTCGTCCTGGATGATGACGCGGCCGATCTGGGGCACCTTGAGATGCCCCCCTGGCCCCATGGCGAAACCGAAGCCGTCCTGACCGACACGCACGCCCGCGTGCAGGATGACGCGGTCGCCGACGATGGCGTGAATGACGGAGGCGTTGCGGTCCGATATATGATCCCCGCCCGATCGAGACCCGGTAGCCGACCACGGCGCCGGCGGCGATGCGCGCCCCGCGCCCAATCCGCGCCTCAGGACCGATTACGGCTCCCGGCTCGATCAGAGCGCCGTCCTCGAGCACCGCCGACGGATCGACGCGATTCTCCTGCCCGGCTGCGGCGGCCTTGGGCTGGAGCGCCTCCGGATAGAAGAGCGCCAGCGCCAGAGCAAAGCCCTTGTAGGGGTTCTTGGTGACGAGCGGGATGCTGTGGGCGGGCAGTCGGTCCGCGAATTGGGGTGATATCGAGGCAGACGCCCGCGCGCGTTTCCCTGAGCTGCGGCAGATACTTGCGGTTCTCGAAGAACGAGAGGTGCGAAGCGTCTGCCTCGGCGAGCGCCTTCACGCCATCGATCTTGCGGCCCGCATCCGCCCCCGCTGCTAGCTCGGCGCCCGTAGCCTGCGCCACCTCGGCGAGCGTAAAGGGCCCGGCCTTGGCGAAGAAACCGGGATGATCCACGGGCTCGAAACCTCCCAAGCTGAAGCTCTCTTGCGCTGCAGCCACGCCTGCCGCGCCCGCCATCAGCCGCGGATAACCCGGGCAGTTGAATTTGGGTCTGCGAGAAGCCTGTGACGCAGGGGCCCGCTGGCGGGGCCGGAACCATCCCACTAGGACAGATGTGCGACAGAGGCAAGACTTGTGCGCCCGGACCTCCTCAAGAGACCCGGGCGCCATTGTCAGAACTTGGTCGAGGCACCGAAGCGGAAGAACTGCTCTTTGTCGAAGTCTTCCTTGGTAAGCGCCTTGGCGAAATCGAGACGTATCGGTCCGACCGGCGATGTCCAGAGGACGCTCGCGCCCACCGAGGAGCGGACGGAAGACGAGTCCTGCTAAGAGAAAGTGTCATCTTGCCGTTGAGGCTCTTGGCCAGGCTGCTGGCGTTGAACAGCGAGCCTGCGTCGGCGAACACAGCACCGCTTAAGCCAAGGTCGTCCGGAATGAACGGGAAGGGGAAGCGGATCTCGGCCGTCGTCGCCCAGAAGGTCGTGCCGCCGACAGCGTCATCGGTCACACCATCGCGCGGACCGTACCCGCTGCGGTCGAAGCCGCGGATCGTCTCGCCGCCCTTGAAGAAGAGGTCTGTCAGGCGGATGTCGTCGCCGTCACCGTTCCAGTTCTGGATGTGCCCGCCGATGACACGGCCGACGAAGGTGATCTTCTCGGTGATCGGATAGTAGGCGCGCCCTTCGCCGCTGACGCGCACATAGTCCACGTCGCCGCCGAGGCCGGCGAAATCGGTCGAGAGCTGGACGTAGTAGCCGCTCGTCGGGTTCTTCGGGTTGTTGCGCTTGTCGTAGGTGAGCCCTGTTCCCACCGCCGACGTGATTGCATTATCGCCTTTGAGAGCGATCTCCTCGCACACCAGCCTGTTGGTGACCGTGTTGCCGTTCGCGTCCGGTACGCATTCGGTATCGAAGATGCTGCTGTAGTCGAACGTATAGGCCGTCTGCATCCAGAGGTTCTCGGACAGCGGGAAGCCGAGGCGCGGGCTGCCACCGGTGCGGCGGCTGGAGAAGCCCGCTTCGTCCGTCTGATCGACCTCCTTGTGATAGAGGTCGAAGCCGGCCGACAGGTTCTTGTCGAGGAAGCGCGGCTCCGTGAACGATAGATCGACCTGCAAGCGCTCGAACGAGCCGCCAAGCTTGAGGCGCAGGAACTGGCCGTTGCCGAGCAGGTTGCGCTCCGAGATGCTGACGTCGCCGATGATGCCTTCCGCCGTCGAGTAGCCGGCGCCGAACGACAGCTCGCCGGTTGACTGCTCGACGAGCTCGACGTCGAGGACGACGCGGTCTGGGGCCGAGCCCGGCCGGCGCTTGATGTCGACGGCCTTGAAGAAGCCGAGGTTCTGCAGGCGCTTCTTCGCGCGATCGACGATCAGCGGGTTGAAGGCGTCGCCTTCCGACAGCCGGAACTCGCGCCGGATCACGAAGTCCTTGGTGCGTTCGTTGCCGACGATGTTGATGCGCTCGATATAGACGCGCGGGCCCTCGTCGATGATGTAGACAATCGCGATCGTGCGGTTCGCCGCATCCGGAGTGGCGCGCGGCCTGACGCGCGAGAACGCGAAGCCCTGCTCGGCGGTGACCAGCGTCAGCTTCTCGACCGTCTTGTCGATATCGCCGCCGTTGTATGTGTCGCCCTGATCGGTCAGCAATTCGCCGTAGAGCGATTTGGGATCGGCGCCGGGCAGCGAGCTCTCGATCGTGATCGGGCCGAACTTGTAGAGCTCGCCCTCCTCGATCGCGAAGTTGATGAAGAAGCCCGAGCCGTCGCGATCGAGCTCGGCGTTGCCGGCGACGACGCGCACGTCGGCGTAGCCGTTCTTGAGATAGTATTGGCGCAGGAGCTCGCGATCGAGGTTCATGCGGTCCGGATCGTAGACGCTCGTGCCCTTGAGGAAGTCGAACCATCCCGACTGGGTCGTCGAGATGATGTCGCGCAGCTGCGAATCGGTGAAGGCGTGATTGCCGATGAAGTTGATGCCCTTCACCTTGGTGGCCCCGCCCTCGTTGATCTCGAAGACGAGGTTCACGCGGCTCTGCTCGAGCTCGATGATCTTCGGCTCGACGGTGGCGGCGAAGCGGCCCTGGCGGCGGTAGACGTCGAGGATGCGCTGCACGTCGGCTTGCACCTTGGCGCGCGTGAAGACGGAGCGCGGCTTGAGCTGCACCTCGTTCTTCAGCGTGTCGGTGTCGACCTCGCTGTTGCCTTCGAAGGCGACCGTGTTGATGACCGGGTTCTCGACCACCGTGACGACGACCGCGGCGCCGTCGCGGTCGATGTTCACGTCCTGAAAAAGGCCGGTTGCGAAGAGAGCCTGGAGCGAGGCGTCGACCTTGCCCGCGTCGTAGGCGTCTCCGACCGAGAATTGGAGGTAGGAGCGAACGGTCTCGGGCTCGACGCGCCGGTTGCCCTCGACGCGGATCTCGCGGACGGCGCCCTGCGCGAAGGCGGCACTGGAGGTAAAGAGGATTGAAACGGCACCCGTCAGGGGTGCCAGCGCCAACAGCAACGCAATGAGGCGCGATCCCCGCTTCGACATGATCCGTGAATGCAGCATGCGCGGATCTGCTCGCCCCTTTTTGTGCCGATCCCCCTCGACCGCAAGACCCGTCGGCAAGTGTCTTGCGCCGTATCCTTTTTCTTGCCCTCCGACCGTCCTTCGATCACAGCGTTCTTTGAGACGCGTGCTGATCGGGTCCCCAAGCAGCCGGGCGGCTGCTAAACGGCCGGAAGTTCGTTCAGTCCGAGTGGTTCTAACAACTGGTTAAACCCCTGGGAAGTGGCAAGTTTACGTCACTGTACGGTGATTTTAGCCGCCACCAAAAAGCCACCTTTTCCCAACGCGAACCAGGTCGTTGAGATTGACGAAAACGACCAGCATCAGAACGAGCGCCAGGCCGATCTGAAACCCGATTTCCTGCACCCGCCGGCTGAGCGGACGGCGCCGCAAAGCCTCGATCGCGTAGAACAGCAGGTGCCCGCCGTCGAGGACCGGAATAGGCAGCAAATTCAAGAGTCCGATGTTGGCGGATATCAGCGCCGTCCACCTCAGCAGCGGCTCGATTCCGAGCTCCACCACCCGCGCCGTGACCTCGGCCATCAGGATGGGTCCACCCACCTGGTCGGCGGACTGGCGCTGGGCGATGATGTCGCCGAGGCCCGTAATCGTCTGCGCAAGGTTGGCGTAAGTTTCGCGCACGCCGAGCCGGACCGCCTCTCCGAGACCGACGGCCTGCGGCTCCGGCCGCACCGGCGCGACGCCGATTTTCCCCTTCTGAACGACGTGGCCCTTCTCGTCCTTCTGCTCGGATTTGACGGGCACGACATCGATGTCGAAGGTCGCCCCGTCGCGTTCGATCTTGAACGACAGCTCCTTGCCCGCGCTCCCGCCGACGGCTTCGACGATGTCGTCGAAGCTCTGGATGGCTTTGCCGTCGATCTGCGTGATCAGGTCGCCTGCCTTGAAGCCCGCCTTGGCTGCCGGCATGTCGGGTATCACGTCGCCGACTCGGGCCGGAATGACGCGCCGGACGCCGATGTCTCCGAGCTTGAGCGTGACGCCCGAGGTCGTCCCTCTGCTCCTTGCCTTGAACGGGGACCTGGAACGAGAGCGGCGCTCCGTTGCGTTCGACCTCGATATTGAGCGTACGGCCGGCACTCGTGCCGACGATGCGCGCCACGTCCTCGAAGCCCTCGATGGTCCAGCCGTCGATGACGGTGATACGGTCGCCGGCCTTGATTCCGGCTTCGGCGGCCGGCATGCCCGGCACCACCTGATCGATCGTCGCCGAGATCGTGCGCACGCCGACCGTGAGGTTGATCAGCGTATAGATGACGGCGGCCATCAGGAAGTTCGCGAACGGACCGGCCGCGACGACCGCCGCTCGCTGCCAGACCGGCTTGTTGTGGAACGAGCCGGCCTGCTGCTCGGGCGTGAGCTCGACCGCCTCGGCCGCAGGCTGGCTCGCGGCATTCTCGTCGTCGAGGAACTTGACGTATCCGCCGAGCGGAATGGCGGCGATGCGCCAATGCGTGCCGTGGCGATCGTCGAAGCCCCACAGCTCGCGTCCGAAGCCGATCGAGAACGTGGTCACCGTCACGCCGCACCAGCGGGCAACGAGGAAATGCCCCATCTCGTGCACGAACACGACCGCGCTCAGCACGAACAGGAACGCGAGCAGGAACCCCGCGTTGCTCACAACGTGCGTCAAGAAGCCATCGATCATCGTGCTCTCATCCTGCTGCGGCTAACGATTTTGCATAAACGATCTTGCATATAAGCAGTCTTGCGGCGTCTGCCACGCCAATTAGCGGTTAATCGCGGCCGACGCCAATGTCCGGGCCTCGCGGTCGGCTGCAAGCACATCGTCGAGCGAGCTCGCCCGGCAGCACAGACCGCGGCTCTCCGCCGCATCGAGACACGAGGCCACCGTTGCGGCAATATCAAGGAAGCCGATCTTGCGCTCGAGGAAAGCTTGCACGGCGACCTCGTTCGCAGCGTTCATTACGGCAGGAGCGGTGCCGCCGCGCTTGAGCGTCGCACGCGCGAGAGCGAGCGCCGGAAAACGCGTCTCGTCCGGCGCCTCGAAGGTGAGGCAGCCGATCTTGACGAGGTCGAGCCGCTCGACGGGCGTTTTCATGCGCGCCGGCCACGCGAGCGCGACCGCGATCGGCGTGCGCATGTCGGGCGGCGAGAGATGGGCGAGCACGGAGCCGTCGCTGAGCGCGACCAGGCAGTGGACGATCGACTGCGGATGAACGACCACCTCGATCTGATGCTGCTCGACCGGGAACAGGTGAAAGGCCTCGATCAGCTCGAGCCCCTTGTTCATCAGCGTCGCCGAATCGATGGTGATCTTCGCACCCATCGACCAGTTGGGATGCTTCAAGGCTTCTTCCGGCGTCGCGGCGGCGAGCCGTTCGCGGTCCCAGGTCCGGAACGGGCCGCCCGACGCGGTGAGGATGATGCGCTCGATCGTGGCGCAATCCGCCGTGCCGATGGCCTGAAACGCTGCCGAGTGCTCGCTGTCGACAGGAATGAGCTCGCTCCCGGCGTCGCGGACCTCGGCGAGGAACACGTCGCCCGCTGAGACGAGGCATTCCTTGTTGGCGAGCGCCACGCGCCGCCCCTGCCGTGCGGCCGCGAACGTCGGCCTGAGGCCTGCGGCGCCGACGATGGCGGCCATCACGCAGTCCGCAGGCTCGGCGGCGGCCGCGATCAGAGCCTCTTCGCCGGCCGCGGCCTCGATGCCCGTGCCTGCGAGCAGATCCTTGAGCTCGCCGTAGCGCGCCTCCTCGCCGATGACCGCGAGCCGCGCCCGGTGCCGGATTGCGAGCGCGGCAAGCCGCGCTGTGTTGCTTTGCGCGGTAACCGCGACGACCTCGAAGCCCTCGGGGGTCCGGCCCACGAGGTCGAGCGTGCTCTCGCCGATCGACCCGGTGGCGCCGAGCACCGTGATCCGCTTCCTGCCTGCCTTCGCCTCGAGGCTCACACGCTCTTGGGCCTCTGGCTCGCGTTCGGCAGCAGCACTAGCTAAGCGCGCCATGCCCACCGGCACTCCTGGACTTAAAGCGTGGAAAATAGCGCCGCGGCCGGCGCATGCGGATTGACGAATAATGCGGCAAGAGCGGTCGCGACTGCAACCGCAACGATGCCGTCGAGGCGGTCGAGGAAGCCTCCGTGGCCGGGAATGAGATTGCTCGCATCCTTAACGCCGAAGGTCCGCTTGAGCGCCGATTCCGCGAGATCACCGCACTGGGCGATCAGCCCCATGATGAGCCCGATAAAGAGGAGAAACCCCGGCTGCGCCCCCGTGAGCATGGCGAAGACCGCGGCCATGATGCCGGCCGCCGCGACGCCGCCGGCGAGACCCGCCCATGTCTTGTGCGGAGAGATTCTCGGCGCGAGCTTGGGTCCGCCGATAATGCGGCCGGCAACGAAGGCCGCCGTATCGGTCGCCCAGACGACGAGGAAGATGAAGAGCACGGCCAGGAAGCCCATCGGTTCGTCGCCGCGCAGCCAGAGCAGCGCCACGGCCGGAAGCCCGCAATAGAGCACGCCGAGCGCCGAAAAGATCGGCCGTTCTCCAAACTGCAGCGAGACGACGATGATCGTGCCGATAAGCAGCACGGAGAGGCCGAGCGCCGCGTACCCGAACGCCGTCAGCACCGTTGCGGCGAGGACGGCGGCGCCGTGGACGACGAGCGTCAGGTCGAACTCGGTGTCCCTGACGACGCGGCACCACTCCCAGCTCATGAGCAGGCCGGCAACGAGCACCAGAAGCGCGAACGGCATCTGGCCTGCCCACGCGAGAGCGACGGTGATTGCGGCGAAGACGACGCCTGAGGCGAGACGCTTTCCGATGTCCCATGCCCTGGCAGGATGCTCGCTCGAGTGCGGCTCCTCCACGGCCGTGTCTTCGTCCATTGCGGGTTGCCTCAGGCCGTTGACCGCTTGGAGAGGCCGCCGAACCGGCGGTCGCGCGCATGGTATTGGGCAATCGCCTCCTCGAGCAGCTCGCGGCCGAAGTCCGGCCAATAGGCGTCGAGGAATACGAGCTCGGCGTAAGCCGACTGCCAGAGCAGGAAGTTGGAGAGGCGCATCTCGCCGCTTGTGCGGATCAGCACGTCCGGATCGGGAATGCCGACGGTGTCGAGCGCTCCCTCCAGTCTCTCGGGCGTGATGTCGGCGGGCGAAAGCCTGCCCGCCGCGACCTCTTCGGCGAGGCGCTTTGCCGCGCGGGCAATTTCGGCGCGCGAGCCGTAGTTGAAGGCGACGACGAGCGTGAGCCCGGTATTCTCGCGCGTGAGCTCCCGTGCTTCGGCGATGAGCGACATCATCTCGGGATCGACGTTGTCGCGCTCGCCGATGATGATCAAACGCACGTTGCTCTGATGCAGCTCGGCCAGATCGCGCCTGATGAAGCGCTTGATCAGGCCCATGAGGTCGTCGACCTCGTCTGGCGGGCGCGACCAGTTTTCCGATGAGAAGGTGTAGATGGTGATGAACGGTATCGAGAGCTCGATGGCGGCTCTCACCGTCCGTCTCACCGCCTCGACACCCGAGCGGTGTCCGAACGAGCGGGGCAAACCGCGCTCGGCGGCCCATCGGCCGTTGCCGTCCATGATGATCGCAACGTGGCGCGGGGTCTGAGGAGCCCGGCCCTTTCCATCGATTGTATGCATTCTATCGGTCACGGGCTCTGAGCTTGTGCTGAAGGCTACGCAAGGACCGTGGTTGTCCGCAGCTCTGCACCCGTCCCCCGGTGCAGTCGGCATTCACTAGACCTTCTGTATCTCGGTTTCCTTGGCCTGCAGCGTCTGGTCGATCTCCTTCACGATTTTGTCCGTGAGCTCCTGCACCTTGGTGGAGTTCCCCCGATGATCGTCCTCGCTCATCTTCCCGTCCTTCTCGAGCTTCTTCAAAAGCTCCATGCCTTCGCGGCGCACGTTGCGCACGGCAATGCGGTGGTTCTCGGCGTACTTGTGGGCTTGCTTGATCAGCTCCTGGCGCCGCTCTGCCGTTGGCACTGGCATCGGCAGCCGGATGATCACACCATCGACGATGGGGTTCATGCCGAGATTGGCCTCACGCAGCGCCTTGTCGACCGCCTGCACGTTGCTCTTGTCCCAAACCTGCACCGAAATCATGCGCGGCTCGGGTATAGTAACGGTCGCAACCTGATTGATGGGCATCGTAGCCCCGTAGACGTTGACGTGGACCGTATCGAGAAGATGCGCGCTGGCGCGGCCCGTCCTCAAGCCCGAAAGCTCGCGCTTGAGACCGTCGAGAGAAGCTCGCATCCGCTTCTCGATTTCCTTGAGATCGAACATCGTCAGCGACACGGGGTGTACCTCTCCTTCGCCTGCCGCGGTCGGCCTTAGAGATTGCCGCCAATCTGCAGCGGTCCAAAAATGCCCGGGGCCGCCCTGACGGCCTCCAAACCAGACACGCAAAGTTTAGGCCTGTGCCTCAATGACAGTAGCACGAGCAGTACCCCGCAAGAGCTTGAGGAGGTTGCCCTGCTCCTCAATGGAGAAGACAATTACCGGAAGTCGATTGTCCCGAGCAAGGGCGATCGCCGCGCCATCCATTACCTTTAGGTCGCGCGCGAGCACATCGGCATAGGTTAGCCGGTCATAGCGCTTGGCGGAGGCATCCTTCTTGGGGTCCGCCGAATAGACGCCGTCGACCTGGGTCGCCTTCGCGACGCAATCACAGTTCATTTCGATGGCGCGCAGCGTTGCCGCCGTGTCCGTTGTGAAGAACGGATTACCGGTGCCGGCGGCGAAGATAACAATACGCCCTTTTTCCAGATGATAGAGGGCTTTGGGGCGCGTGTAGGGCTCGCAGACTGTGGGCATCGGGATGGCCGAGAGCACGCGTGCCGGCGCCTTCACCGCTTCGAGCGCGCTCTGGAAAGCAAGTGCGTTCATCACCGTCGCCAGCATGCCCATATAGTCGGCCGTGCCGCGGTCCATGCCTTTCGCGGCCCCCTGCAGGCCGCGAAAGATGTTCCCGCCGCCGATCACGAGCGCCATCTCGCAGCCGGCGAGGGCTGCGTCCGATACCTCGCGGGCGAGCCGGTCGACGACGGCCGTGTCGATCCCGAAGGCGCCTTTTCCCATCAGCGCCTCGCCCGAAAGCTTGAGCAGGAGACGCTTGTATTTGAGCGGTGTTCCGCTTGTCGTCATGCCTGCCTCGCCATCGTCGAGCCCCCGGGTGACATGGAGCCTAGCAGAAAAGCGGCCGGTCGCTTGTCCCGCCCGGCTGCTTTCCCGCGCTGCTATTTCTTCTTCTTGCCCGAAGCCTTGGGGGCGGACGCCGCTGGCGTCTTGGCGGCTTCCTTCTTCGGCTCTTCCTTGGCGCTGGGCTTTGCCGTCGCGGCTGCAGGAGCCGGCTGAGCCGCAGCGCCCGCGGCCTTCGCCACCTCGGCGGCAAAGTCCTCCTGCTTCTTCTCGATGCCCTCGCCGAGCTGGTAGCGCACGAACTTCGCCACCTTGACCGGCGCACCCACGTCCTTCTCGGCCGACTTCAGGATTTCGCCGACCGTCGCCTTGCCGTCGATGACGAATACCTGCTTCAGAAGCACGGCCTGGCTTACGAATTCCTTCTGCAGACGGCCTTCGCTTGCTTTGGCAAGGATCTCGTCCGACTTCCCGGCGTTCCTGGGCTCGGCTTTGGCCTGCTCCACATAGATGGCGCGTTCGCGTTCAATGGCTTCCTTGGACAGGTCCTCGACGTTGACGACCTGCGGATTGGCGGCAGCGATGTGCATGGCGAGCTGGCGGCCGAGCGTCATGAGCGCGTCGGTGTCGCCCTTGCTTTCGAGCGCGACGAGGACGCCGATCTTGCCGAGACCGTCGGCGGCTTTGTTGTGCACATAGTCGGCAACGACACCTTCGCCGACGCTGAGCATGGCGGTGCGGCGCACGCCCATGTTCTCGCCGATGGTTGCGACGGCCTCTTTGACCTCCACGTCGACGGTGTTGGCGGTGCCCGGAAACTTCGTCGACAACAGCTTGCTGAGATCACCATTGGCGGCAAGCGCCTGCGACGTGATCTTCTGCACCATCTCCTGGAACTGCGGGTTGCGGGCGACGAAGTCGGTCTCCGAGTTGACCTCGACGACGGCGCCGGATTTCACGCTCGCCGCGACACCGATAAGCCCGTTTGCGGCGACGCGGTCCGACTTCTTGGCCGCCTTCGAGAGACCCTTCTTGCGCAGGAGGTCGATGGCGGCTTCCATGTCGCCATTGGTCTCGGTGAGCGCCTGCTTGCAATCCATCATGCCGGCGCCGGTCTTGTCGCGCAGCTCCTTCACCATGGACGCGGTAATCGTACTCATGACTGCTCCTTCTCGCCGGCTGGCGAATAGAGAATGGCCAATAGCGAGTGGCCCAATTGCGACGGGCATATTGCACAATGCGAGTGGCGAAGCGCTTCCGCCGCGCCACTCACGAGTAGCGCCAACCCGCCCGGCATCAGACCGCCGAAGCTTCGACGAGCTTCTTCGCCTGCGCGACCCATCCTTCGCTCTCGATCTGGCCCTTGAGCCTCAAGTGACGGTCGAGAAGCCCGAGGTTCTCCGCGTCGAGATCGGCGATCTGCCAGAAATGGAACACGCCCGCATCGTTGAGCTTCTGCTCGAGCTTGACCGAGATGCCGGTGATGCGCTTGAGGTCGTCGGCTTCGCCGCGCGGCGCGTCGATGCCGCGGAAGCTTTTTGCCACGACCGCCTCTGCCGGCGGCTCCGCGGATGCTCCGACGTCGACGCCGGCGGAGGTCTGGCTGCGCTCGAGGCCGTCGATCGCGGCCCGCGCCACGAGATCGCAGTAGAGCGTGATGGCGCGTCCCGCGTCGTCGTTGCCCGGCACCGGGAAGTCGATGCCGTCGGGATCGCAGTTCGTGTCGACGATGGCCACGATCGGGATCGAGAGCTTGCGCGCCTCCTTGATGGCGATGCCTTCCTTGTTCGTGTCGATGACGAACAGAAGATCGGGTACGCCGCCCATGTCCTTGATGCCGCCGAGCGCCTGATTGAGCTTGTCGCGCTCGCGCTGCACGTTGAGCACTTCTTTCTTGGTGCGCCCCTGCGGGTCGGCGAGGATGTCGTCGAGCTGGCGCAAGCGCCGGATCGACGTCGAGATCGTCTTCCAGTTGGTCAGCGTGCCGCCGAGCCAGCGATGATTGATGAAGTACTGCGCGGAGCGCTTGGCGGCTTCGGCGATGCCGTCGGACGCCTGCCGCTTGGTGGCGACGAAAAGCACGCGCCCGCCGCCCGCGACGGTGTCGGAGACCTTCATCAACGCCTGGTGCAGCATCGGCACCGTCTGCGTCAGGTCGAGGATATGGATGTTGTTCCTGGCGCCGTAGATGAAGGGCGCCATCTTGGGGTTCCAGCGATGCGACTGGTGGCCGAAGTGAACGCCAGCTTCCAGGAGTTGGCGCATGTTGAATGCCGGCACGGTCATGTGCGGATCTATCCTTTTCCGGTTGGTCCTCCGCCTGCCTGAGAAGAAAAGCAAGTCCTTTGAGGAACTTAGCTGATCCACCGGAGCGACCGGACGGGGCTTTTAATCCGCCGGGCGCGTGAAGCAAGCGTGTGAGATGGGGGGCTTCTATCCTGCTTCTCGGCCCTTGACAAGCCGAGCGCACCGTTCGTTCGTCCGCCTAGAGGGGGCAAGATCATCATGAACGACACCAGCATTCCGGTGCGTGCGCTGCAACTCGGCGAGCGCATCGACCTCAAAGGCCTCGAGCGCGAGGACACGTTCTCGACCAATCCGCTCGCCTTCCGCACCCGGGCCGGCGGCACCGCCGTGCTGTTCAAGTCGGGCGCGGCGGTCTTCATCAACATGACGCCCGTCGAGGAGGACGACCTCGTGCAGAGCCTCGGGTTGCGCATTTCCGCGCCTCTCGCCGAGCGCGAGAGCGAGGCCGCGCGCCTCGTCGTCAAGCCCGGTGAGGACGAGCTCATCGGCGCCACGGGGGCGCTGCAATTGAAGAGCGCCGATCCGGATCGTCTGCTTCTCGTCGCGCAGGCGCTCGCCATGAGCGTGTCTCTCGCCTACGACGAGCGGCGCATCGCGCAGGCCTTCGATCGCATCGGCCCGATTGCGCAGAGCCTGCAGCAGCGCCGCCTGCCGCCGGGGCCGCGCGCGGACCTGCTCGCAACAGATCGGTGAAGCCCTCGCGATCCAGCAGCGCCTCGCCGGCCGCGTCGACCTCGAGGACAAGCCCGACGTGCTGTGGGATCACCCGGAGCTCGAGCGCTTCTGGGCCAAGCTCGTCGATGAGTATGATCTCACGGTGCGCAGCCGCGCCGTGGCGCGCAAGCTAGACGTCATTCGCGAGACCGCCGAGACGATCACCGATCTCATGGCGACGCGCACCAGCCACCGGCTCGAGATCTACATCATCGCCCTGATCGCGCTCGAGATCGTCCTCGGCCTCTACGACCGGTTTTGGAAGTGATGGGCTGGCATTGAAGTCGGCTGAGGGCCAAGAGCAGAACTCAACAGATCTCTGCCGTCCCCGGCCGCCTGCCAGTTGTCCCGGGTGGATTTGGAAGGTCTGCCATTGATTAAGCTTCGAGAGAAGGCGCCCTTTAGCAAGGCCGCCGAAAAGCGGCGGCAGGACCGTTGGCCGCGATGGTCGACGCTGTCATGACGATAGAACTGCGTATTAGGGAGAAGACGCAATGACCAAAAAATGGGTCGCTTTCGCTTCGGTTCTTCTGCTTTCAGGAACGGCCGCCGTCGCCGGCGGCTGGGCTGACGGTTTCAAGACCCTCGACACCGATGGCAGCGGCACGGTCGCCCAGACGGAGTACAATGCGAATGTAGGGAAGCTGAAGATCGATCCGGTTCCGCAGTTCTCCCCTATGGACAAGAACGGCACCGGCAGCATCGATGCGGACGAATGGACTGCGGCCGAGAAAATGGTGAACGCCTTCCCCGTGTCATGCAAGTCCTCCTCGGAATTCTGGGTGTCCGAAGGGGTACTAACTCTCGGACTCTACGACCTGCCTCGAAACCCGGCGGGCAACTTCCGGGTTTCGGGCGACGCGGCGGCGGCGCTTCTTTGAAGTCGCTATTATTTAGCGTCGCAGCGGGTGCGCAGACGAGTATACGCCGACGCCACGGATGTCTGGTCGAGCGTCCTTGCCGCTATCCGTCCGGCTGAGGCGTCAAGCGCAGTCCCTGGATTGCGCGAAAGCGCTGGATATCCAGCTTGCGCCGCTATTTTCGAGGCCCCGGCACGGAAGCTCGACAGCGTCCGCACGGGCGTGATCGCCTCCGGGTCGATCTTGAGGTCGAGGAGCGTCAGCCGGTCGGCAGCGAGCGCGCGCCGGAACGCCGGCTCGAAGTCGGCGGTGCGCGTGATCGTCTCGCCGTGAGCGCCATAGCTGCGCGCCAGCGCCGCGAAGTCCGGGTTGACGAGGCTCGTCCCCGAGACGCGCCCCGGATAGCGCCGCTCCTGATGCATGCGGATGGTGCCGTGCATGCCGTTGTTGGCGATGACGAGGACGAGGGGAACTGCGTACTGGATCGCGGTTGCGATCTCCTGGCCCGTCATCTGGAAGCAGCCGTCACCGGCGAAGGCGACCACGGGACGCTCGGGCGAGGCGAGCTTCGCTGCAATTGCCGCGGGAAGCGCGTAGCCCATGTAGCCCGAGGCGGGGCCGACCTGACTTGGAAAACCCTTGTAGACGAAATAGCGGTGCAGGAAGGTCATGAAGTTGCCCGCCCCGTTCGTGATCACCGCGTTCTCGGGCAGGATCTCCGACATTGAGCGCGCGACCTCCTCGAGCTTGACGTCGCCCGGCGTCGCGAGCGGCGAGAGCGACGCCTCGTAGGCGGTCCTGAGGTCGAGACGGTAAGCCGCCCAGGGTCGCTCGGCCGGCGCATCGAGAGCGGCAAGCGCGCCGGTAAATCCCTCGGCCGTCGCGGCGACCGTGAGCGCCGCGCGGCACACGGAGGGCGCGTCTTTCGGACTGGGATGCGCCAGAATGATGGTCTGGTCCGGCTGACCGATGTGCGTGTAGCCGCCGGTCGTCACGTCGCCGAGCTCGGCGCCGGCGGCGATGATGAGATCGGCCGCGCGAATGGCGGCCGAAAGCTTGGCGTCGGGGATGAAGCTCGCGTGCCCGACGTAGCAGGGGTGGCGGTTGTCGACGTAGTCCTGGCATCGGAACGCGGTGGCGACGGGGATGTCGAACTTTGCCGCGAATGCCTCGATGTCGCGTTGCGCGGCCGCCGTCCAGCCTCCGCCGCCGGCGATGACGAGGGGCCGGTGCGCGCGCGCGATCATCGCCGCGATCTCCGCCATCTCCTTTTCGGACGGGCGCTACCACCGGGGCGGCGACCGGCTTTCCTGGCTCCACGTCCGCCGATGCCGAAAGCACATCCTCCGGGAGGCCGATCACGACGGGACCGGGCCGGCCCGAGAGCGCCGTGTGAAAGGCGCGGGCCACGTACTCCGGAATGCGGGCCGTGTCGCGGATCACGTCCACCCACTTGGCGACGCCCGAGTAGAGCCGCTCGATGTCGATTTCCTGGAACGGCGCGCGGCCCTCCATCGAGGTCGGAGGCAGCCCGATGAAAAGGATCATCGGCGTCGCGTCCTCGCGCGCCACGTAGACGCCGCCGACCGCGTTCGCGGCGCCCGGCCCGCGCGTCGCAAAGGCGATGCCGGGTCGCCCGGTGAGCTTCCCCGTCGCTTCCGCCATCATGGTGGCGCCGCACTCGTGGCGGCAGAGGATGGTCTGGATCGGCGGGAACTCGTAAAGGGCATCGAGCGCCGCGAGAAAGCTTTCGCCGGGAACGAGAAAGACTCTCGCCACGCCCTGCACCGCAAGCTCGTCGATCAGAATCTTGCCGCCGTGTCGCACTGCGTGCCTCTGGCTCACATCTCTCCGCAGATTTAGGCAGCCCGTAGCGTTTACGGTAGTGAAAAGCAGAGCCGGCGAGCTAACTGAGTCGGAAAATCACAGCGAATTGGCCTGATCGGCGCGACGGTAAGATTGTTGCGCAACCGCAATAGTCTCGAGCAAGCAGGTCCCGGTATTCTTCCCACGGTGCGAGGCGCGCAAGCCGCCTCCGCGCCGCGGGAGCTCGAATGAAGTCAATGCTGGCTCGAATGGCGATCAGGATCGGTGCGTGGACGCGTCTTGCGGCCGCGATCGCCGTCGCGTGCGCGCTGAGCACCCTTGCGCACGCCGACCCCGCGCCGACGCTTCCTGAAAAAGCCGCGGCCGTCTTCGATCGCCAGTGTGCGAGCTGCCACCAGTCCGGGCGAACGAGCGGTCGCACGCCCGACGGCGTTGCGAACATCCTGCACCTCGACGAGATCGCGTCCGAGGAAAGTCTCATCCTGCCAGGGCGCCCCGACGCCTCGCGCATCTACCAGCGCATGGTCGGCGCCCACGCGCCCCTCGATGCGTCCCTTCGCACGTCGGGGGCCAAGGGCCCGTCGCCGGAGGAGATCGAGGCGGTTCGCGATTGGATCGACGGGCTTCCCTCACACGACGAGATGTGCCGCGCGCGCGCCTTTGTTTCTCCTGCGGCAGCCGACGTGAGCATGCGCGCATGGACGAGCCAGCTCGCTCAAGGCAACACCGCCGGCACGCGCTTCGTCTCGCTCGCGCATCTCCATAATGCCTGCGTCAGCGAGGCCCAGCTTGGAGCCTACCGCGAAGCGATAGGCAGGCTCCTGAACCGTCTCGTCGCGCCGCGCCGAGCTGGTCACCGTGCACACCGTCGGCGACAGCAACGCGCTGCTCGCCGTGCAACTTGCCGACATGGGATGGGAGCCTGCCGACTGGGACAAGCTCGCGGCCGGCGCGCCGAACGACGCAGAAGGTGCGCTACGCGCCGATTGGCTCGCCAAGGCGGCGCTCAATGCGGCCGGCCCCGACCGCAGCATCGAGATCGCAATTCCCGAAGCCGGCGCACTTGCCCACGAATGGGAGGCGGATGTCGGTCTCTACCGCGCCGCAGCCGAGTCAGGTCTCGAGCCGCGCCCGTTCGCCGATCGCCTGCGCGCCTATCGCGGGGAAGAGGAAGACCTCGCCCGCAGGCTCCTGCTGGGACTTCTAAAGCGCAGCGAATGGGAGCGCCTGCGTGCGAAGCTTGTTCCAAGCTCTGTGACGTCCACGTCCCAGCCCGTCGTTGGCGCAGCAAAAGAAGCCGCCTCCGCCATCGACCTCGCGCTCTGGACCGACAACGCGGCCTACAAAGCCGGCGACCTGGTCACGTTCCTCGTCAAGGCCAGCAAGGGCTGCCACCTGACGCTCGTCAGCATCGATCGCGACGGCAAGGCGATTGTCCTCTTCCCGAACGACTTCGAGACCGAGAACGCCATCGCCCCCGACATGACGGTGCACGTTCCCGGCGCCTCGGCCGGCTACCAGCTTCGCTTCGATCGCCCGGGCAAGGAGACCGTGGTCGGCATCTGCGAGCGCACGGCGGTCCGGCCACAAGGCATTACCTACAACTACGAGAAGCAGCGCTTTGCCGTCCTCGGCGATTGGCGCGCGTTCTTGCGCACTGCAACGCGTCGCGACGATGAGGGGAAGCGCAACGGCGAGGGCCACTCCCGCAAGAAGTCGAAGGCGGAGCCCGCACCCATCGATCCCGACGGCCCCGAGATGGACGGGCGCGCGGCCATCACCATCGACGTCGAGGAGGCCCCTAAGCCGTGAGGCGCTCGAGCGTGCGCAGCGCAATCACGGCACCGGTCACAATGGCCGCGACCGCGATCAGCGAGCCCGGCGCGAGCGTCGAAAGGCCGGTCACGCCCTGACCGATCGTGCACCCGAGCGCCATGACGCCGCCGACGCCCATCAGTGCCGCGCCGGATAGGTTTCTCAAGGTGTCGGCCGGGTCCTTGAACGTGGCGAGCGCGAAGCGGCCCGCGAGCATCGCCGCGATGAACGCCCCGATCAGCGTCCCGAGCACGGTCGCGACCCCGAACGCGGGCACGCCGAGCGCCGTATAGCGCTCGAGCCATTCCATGGCGTCGCCCGTCGGCTTGACGAAGCTGAGCGAGATCGGATTGTGCGGGGCGGCGGCAAACTCGTCGTGAGCAAGCCCCGTGAGCGCCCACCCGGCGATGACGGCGAGGCCCACGCCGAGACCGCTCAGAATATGCATGCGCGAGCGGCGAAACTCTGGGCTTCGCAAGCAAAAGACGAGCAGCGCCCCGGCGGCGAGGAGCGCGATGCCCGCTTCGCCCGTGGCCCCGCCGCTGACGTCGGCGATATTGGCGTCCGTCGCATAGGCAACAATGGCGGCAAGGCTCTTGCCGCCCCCTGGAAGATCCACGGCCGTCGCGGTTTCGAGCGCCGCGCGCCAGGGCCCGAAAATGCCGCCGACTGCCATGTAGGCGAAGACGCCGAGCACGAGCAGCGTCAGCCCCGCCCTGAGATCGCCGGCGCCGGCCCGCACCAGGTTGCGGCTGGCGCAACCCCCGGCCAGCACCATGCCGAAGCCGAACATGAGCCCGCCGGCGAGACTGCCGGCCCAGTTGAGGCGGGCGCTGCGGTACATGGACTGATCGAGGGAGACGACGCCCGCCGCGTCGAGCGCGTGTGCGCCGAGGATCGCCAAGGCCGCAGCCAGAAGCCAAGCCCGCAACCGGCGCTTGTCGCCGAGCATCATCATGTCGGACACCGCGCCCATGACGCAGAAGTTGGTCGCCTGGACGACGGCGCCGAAGATGAAGCCGATGCCGAGCCCGCCGAGCGCCAGAGCGAGGGGTGCATGTTCGGCGATGAGATCGCGCAGCGTCGTCATTCAGGTCCCAAGGTGCGGCAGGGGCCGCGATCGGACGCCGAGAGTTCGCAGACTTCACCGGCCGGTGGCAAGGGCGAGGCAGTGCAGCGCAGCGCGAGCGCCAGCCACTCTCTTTGCCAGCCGACGTTGCCGTGAATCAGATAGAATTGAGGAGAGCAATTCCCCATGCGTATGGCGTCGCGCCCCTTTAACCTGGTCCTCTGGGAGAGATCAAAATGAGCGGACGGCTTCGCTATGTCGCGGCAGCCCTGGCAATTGCGGCCGGAGCAGCGCCGGCCTTCGCGGATCCCCTCGTCACCGCCGGGATAGGTCTCACGAGCTGCGAGAAGCTTGCCGCCGGCATGAAGCCCGAGGAAGGGCTCAACAACCAGGCGAACTACCTCATCTACTACTGGGTGCAGGGCTACATGAGCGCCGCCAACATCGTCACGCTCGAGAGCGACGACCTCTACGTGGATCTGAGCAAATACGACGAGAAGAAGATCCTCCCGCTGGTCTACGAGTTCTGCACCAAGAACCCCGACAAGAAGCCGATCAGCGTCATCGACGCTCTCTTGGCGAGCGCCGAGAGGATCACCGGACACTGGGAGAAGGGTTCGATCGAGTGGGCAGCAGAGTAGGGCATTCGACGGCTGGGGGATAAGCCGCGCACACTGGGCAGCACCCGGCCGTCGCGATCGCACCGAGCAAGGTGTTACCGATTTCTTTATGACCTTCCGATAGCTTTATCCGGCGGCAAGTATCCTCACCGATACGCCCTTTGCCTGACAGCCCCGATTAGACAATTCGGTTCGATGACGAATTTCATCAAGCTTCTGATTTCCGAGAAGTACCAACGCTTGACGGGCCCCGCGCTGTGGTCGGTCTTCTTCGTCGCCACGCTTGCCGCCGCGTCTGCTTTCGCCGTGATGGAGGTGCGCAATGCGATGCGTGCCGACGCCCGCATCGACATCAGGAATGTCGAGAAATTGACCGAGAGCGTGCGCGCAGCCTTCGAAGCCCTCGAGCTCGAGGTGACGGCCGAGCCCTGCTCCGCCGAGTTTCGCCAGCAGCTCAAGAAGGTCGCCTTTCGCCCCGACGGTTTGAACGAGTTCATCTATGCGCCGGACCGAATCCCCGCTTGCTCGACGAGCATCGAGCGATTTTCCGCGCCCGACCATCTGGGCGAGCCGGAGATCGCGAACGCTAGCGCATTCGGCGCCGCACTCTGGATCGACCGGCCGCTCGACTTTGCCGGCCTGACGGGCCTCGACGGCTCGATCGCCTACAGTCCTCCTTACGCAATCGTTGTCCCCACTCCGAAAATCGAATCGCGTGCGGAATGGATGAGCAAGGAGCTGGTTCTTCTCGGGCCGGACGGCCATGTCTGGCACCGCAGCGGCGGCAAGGGCGTCCACGACGGCCACGGAAGAGATGTCGCGCAGAACGGCTCGCCGGCCCTCGCCGACGTTTCGATGCGCGAGACCGTCTGCGATGCCGACAGTACGTTTTGCGTTACCGCAGGCACGACGCCATTGAGGGTGCTGAGCTATGGCACGGCCTGGATCGTCGTGGCGCTGCTTTTCGCCGCCGTACTAGCTGCCTGGCTTGGATTGCATGCCCAAGCCTTCCTGGCGCGATACTGGTCCTTCGAGGCGCGATTCAAGCGCAACCTCAACGCCGGGTCCATCGTCTGCATGTACCAGCCGATCCTGAACCTCCGCAAAGACGAGGTTGCCGGCTTCGAGGTGCTCGCCCGCTGGCGCGACGTCGACGGCACGATTGCGTCTCCGGACAAGTTCATTGGTATTGTTGCGCGTTCCGGCCGGACGATGGAGTTCACGCAGCTGGTCGCCGATTGCGCGTTCCGCGAGCTCTCCACGCATCTGCCGAAGGATCAGCGGTTCCAGGTGAACTTCAACGTCTTTCCGTGCGACCTCGACAGCGCGGCGCTCCGCAAGACCTTCTGTGCCTTCATCGCCGAGAGCGCGCGCTTCGATCTCGTGCTCGAGATCGTCGAAAGCGACGCCGTGCCGATCGACATCGTGCAGCGCGAGATCGAGGCGCTGGGCCGCGCCGGCATCAAGACCTACATCGACGACTTCGGCACCGGATACTCGAATATCCAGAATCTTGCCATGCTCGCCGTGCACGGCGTCAAGCTCGATCGCTCGTTCGGCATGGCACCCGACAAGAGCATGATGGCCAAGATGCTCCTGCACGCGATCGAGATGGTCGACGATTCGGGCCGCGCCATCGTCGTCGAAGGCGTCGAGACCTGCGAGCGATTGGAGCTCTTGCGCAAGACGAAACGCGTCGATTTCGTCCAGGGCTACTTCATATCGCGCCCGCTGCCGATCGGGCAGTTGGTCGAGCTGATAGCGCGCGACGTCGAAGAAGCCCCCTCGCGAGAACGCGCCGCCTGACGAGGACCGCGTGACTGCGCCGGGGCGGCGTATTGCCGGCGGTGCGCGCTTTCAGCGCTTCACCGGCTCTTGAGCGGCGCAGTAGCGCCCTTGGCCGGCTCCGGTCCGGTGCGATGAAAAATCCCATCGTAGCAGCCGAGCCGCGTGCTGCCGTCGTCGATCGCCGCACAGTCCTGAGCGGTCGCGATTTGTGGCCCTGTGGTGTCGCGGGAAAAGGTCACCAACGCAACCACAAGCAGCATCACGGCCAGCAAAGCCGCGATCACATACGCGCTCGGCGACCGCTCGTCGCCAATGTCATGTTCGAAATCGGAACTCGCCATGCCGCGCCCTCCATCGCATCCTGGGGAACCAAGGGCTGATGCCACCAAACGTAGGGGCATAGGCATTTGAATTCCATATAGAATGGCCGCCGCTTTCATAAGGAAGTCATAAGCCGGCCGGCTGCTCTGCACCGGCGCTCTCTTCACAGTTTCCTCATGCGCCATGCCGGCAAGCAACATGGAAATTTCGCCTCGTCTCTCCCATCTCTCGAGCGAACCGGAATAGCCCCAGACGGCGTTTGCCAAGTGGTGGGGCTGAAGCCGGGAGCTGATCTTAAATGTGCCGGGAGAACACCATGCGCGTTTCAGTGTTCAATCAGGATCGGCCGATCGAGTATTCGGTTCTGCACGGCGCGAGGCCCGCCGGTCGCAGCATGGGCTCCTACGCAGGCCGGGAGATATCGGAATCGGTCGTCGATGAGTTCGGCCGGCACTTCGTCTATGTCGGCGTCGCACCGCGCAAGTGGAACGGCGAGTACGACGGCAATGCCCTGGGACCGGGCGAGTTCATCGTGCCGCCAGGGCTCGTTTATCGTTACGTCGACACGAAGCCGACATGGTGGGAGGCGCTATTTGGTGCGCGCCATGGCCACGACAGGGCAGCGTGATCGTCGGCGGTTGACTTCCCCGACAGTCGAGTGATCACGCGACCGCGCCGCCGGCTGCTCACGTCGGCCGGTAAGCTCCGGGCGGCACCATGCCCGTGACGTAGGCCAGATAGAGCGCGTCGAGCTGCGCCCATAGCACGTTGCACTTGAACTCGACCGCCGCGACGCAGGCCTCCTGCAGCTCGCGCGTCCGCGCATTCGATTTCACGAACTCGAGCGCGAACGTCGCGTCGCGCGGGGCCTGCGTCAGGCGTCGCTTGAAATAGGCCATGACCTCGTCGTTGACGAAGTCGTAGTTGGCCAGCATGCCCGAGATGCGCTCGCGGTGGATCGAGGGCGCGAAAAGCTCGGTGAGCGACGAGGCGACCGCGACCGGCAGCGGCTGCTCGACGACGAAGCGCACGTAGGCTTCCACTGCGAATCGCGTCGCGGGCAGCGCCCCGCGCATGCTCGTCACATACTCGCGATCGAGCCCGAGGCAGTCGGTGAGCTTGAGCCAGCGCTCGATGCCGCCGTGCTCCTCCGGCAGCTGCCCGTCGTGGTCGTGCACCCGGTGCACCCACTCGCGCCGGAACTCGCGATCGTAGACGCGGCTCATGAGCGCGGCGTCCTTGCGCGGCACCGCCTCCTGATAGCAGTAGCGGTTGAGCGCCCAGGCCGCGACCTGCCCCTTGTTGAGCTTGCCGCCGTGCAGGAGCTTATGAAACTCGTGCTTGTCGTGGTAGCGCTCGGCGCCGACGGCGCGGATCTTCGCCTCGAGCTCCTCGGGCGTCCAAGCCTTCTCTGCGGCTTCGAATCTTTTGACGAACTCGTTCATGGACGTGCCTCCTTGAGCCGACCCGAATGCATGGGGGCCGGCAACCTGATCTCATCGCTCTTGGGCGAGAACCTTCTGGCGGGAAAGTCTCCCACTGGCCCCGTGCGCGATTTGATCCGGGTCAAGGAAATGGTCACGTTTGCGTCAGCCCGGCGTGAAGAGGGCTTCTAGCGCGCAGCCGCGATCGGCCCCTGATAGTCCGCGAGCGCGCCGGCTTGCAGCTCGGCGGCGAGAATGCGCGCCGGATCGACCGGCCCGGGCAGCGTGATCCGCCCCAGGGGCACGGGCTTGAAACCGAAGCGGCCGTAGTAGGCCTCGTCGCCGACAAGAATGACGACGCCCACGCCGCCGGCCTTGGCGGCTTCGAGCGCCTCCGCGACGAGGGCGCGCCCGAAGCCTTGCCCCATGACGTCGGTGGCCACGACGAGCGGTCCCAAGAGCAGCGCGCCGCCCTTGCTCCCGACAGTGATCTCGGTGAGCTGGACGGCCGCGACGAGGCGATCGCCGATCATCGCCAGCCGACAGTAGGGCGAGATGGGAGTGGCGCCCGTCGGCCGTCCCTCTCGCACGCGGTAGGCCGTGCGCGCAAAACGGCCCGGCCCGAACACCTCGGCGTGGAGCGCGGCGATCGCGGGCAGATCTGCCGGCGTCACGGGCCGGTTGGTTGCTTTGGGCGACATGAACGAAGAGTCCTGAGAAGTTTCGATGCGCCTCGACGCGGAGAGCGGAGCCATTGAGCTAAGCTCAGCGGCAGCGGCGAGGGGCGCGCAGCATGCGTCTCGCCGGGCGTTGCAACGTACTTCTCATGTCCATGATACGGGCGTTTAACACGGGCGCGCCGCCGGGGTCCAGCAATGCCGAAAATCGGCCTTACCAGGCTTCGGAGCGCGGCCTGCCGCCGAGCACTTCGAGCAGGCGATTGCGCGTCTGCGGCTGAATGTCCTCGGGCAGCCCGGCTGAAGGGAAAAAGCCTTGCTCGGCAATCTCGCGGTTGGGCGCGGGAACGTGGGGCTGGCGCCATTGGCGCACCACGAAGACGAGGATGTGGTCGCCCGGGAAGTAGTTGAAATTGGTGTAGACGCCGAACAGCTCGGGTGTGCCATCGACCAGTACGCCGGCTTCTTCGGCGAGTTCACGCCGCAGCGCCTCCAAGGCCGTTTCGCGTTTCTCGACACCGCCGCCCGGGAGGTGCCATCCGGGCCGGTAGGTATGGCGAATGAGGAGCACGCGGTCTTGCCCGTCGAGCACGATGCCCTGCGCGCCGAGCGTGAGCCCGCGCGAGTAGCGCCAGTAGCGCTGCAGCACCTTGTTGACAAATCTCGTCCGCCGCATTCACGAGCTCCCTGGCCCGCCGCCAAGAGCGGCGCGCGGGAATCTTTAGCGCATTTTTCGGGACGGCGGCGCGCCGCCTGCTGCGTCCCGTGCTAGGAGTGCACGTCGATCGCACATTCGCAGGGCCACGATGACGCAGACCACGACTCTTGCGCACATCTCTGACGTCCATTTGGCGCCCTTAGCGGGCTTTCATCCCCGCTATTGGAATTTGAAGCGCGGCCTCGGCTATCTCAACTGGCACCGCGGCCGCGTGAGCGTGCATTTGAGAGACGTCGCCGACGCCATCGCCGCCGACGCCGTCGCGCAGAAGCCCGACCATATCGCCGTAACCGGCGATCTCGCCAACATCGGCCTTCCCTCCGAGTACGAGGCGGCGCTGTCGTGGCTCAAGGCGCTCGGCGATCCAGGTCAGGTGTCCGTCGTGCCGGGCAATCACGACATCTACACCGCGCGCCTCCACGGCGCCTCGTGTCTCGAGCGCTGGGCGCCCTACATGGCTTCCGACGCCTGGGGCGCGAAGCTGGCCGCGGCAGCGAAGCGACGGATTTCCCTTCGTCCGCCGCGTCGGCGATGTCGCGCTCGTCGGTCTCAACTCGGCGGTGCCGACGCCGCCCTTTGTCGCCTCCGGCAGATTGGGCGAGCGCCAGCTTGGCGCGCTCGCAAGCACGCTCGAGCGGCTTGGCAATGATGGCCTCATCCGCGTCGTGCTGATCCACCATCCGCCGCTGCCCGGGCAAGGCTCCCGCTTTCGCGGCCTCGAGGATGCGGACGGCTTCGAGCGCGTGATCGACACGCATGGTGCCGAGCTCGTCCTGCACGGCCACAATCACCGCGACATGCTTGCCTGGCGGCAATGGAGCCACGGTCATGTTCCGGTGGTCGGTGTCGCATCGGGCTCGGCCGGACAGGCGCACAAGCACGAGCCGCTTGGGCGCTACAATATTTTCCGCCTGACGCGCGACGGCGGCGAGGCCGTGATCGATATGCACACGCGCGGGCTCAAGGAGCCGGACGGTCCGATCATCGAGCTCTCGCGCACGAGGATCGAGCCCCACACGAGATCGCATCGGCACACAGCATGAGGGGCAAGGCGGAGGATCCGCCTTGCCCCTGAAATGGTGAGTGCTGCCGTGCGGCCGCGTGCTTACGAGCAGGGCCGAGCCTTCGCGACGCACTTCCACTTTGAGCCCGTCTTCTGCTCCCAGCACGTCGTCGAGCGGTTCTTGGACTTGGACCAGAGAGCGTAGGCAATGCCGTCCTTGCCGGTGACGGCGATGCGCCAGGCGGCGCGTGCTTCAATCCCGGTGACGCCTTTGAAGAGACCGGTCGCCGTCGCCGTTTGCGGCGCTTTGCACTCCGCGCTTGCCGGCGCCGCAGCCACCAGCATGCTGAGACCCGCGACAGCCCCCGTCACGATGGCCGCCCGCGTGAACATGTTCACTCGCATCGATTGCTCCCTATGATTGAGAAGTATCCCCGGGGCCGGGACCTTAGCGGATCGTTGTGGGAGATGTCACCGTTCTGAACTTTACATTTGCGCGTATGCGGCGGAATTCTCAGATAGCCGCGGATAGTCACCGCTCTGCAACACGCAGCAGCAAGCCTGTGGCATCATCGAAAATTTTCGCGCGCGGGAAGGAGATACACTCGGCGTCGGCCGTCTCGATCTGGCGCAACTCGGCGATGAGTGAGGCGAGCCCATGCGCGCGTGCCGTGTTGATAAGTCTTTGTGCGTCATAGCGCGGAACACGTCGATAAGCCGCGTTAGCCCGTCACTTGCGAGAAGGACGGTGCTGCCAGGCTCGAGGGCAATTGTTCCCGAGCGAATGAAATGGGCAGGCGGCGGCGTGATCGAGAACACACCGTAGCCGTCGGGTCTGTTCATCGCCGCGCGCGCGGCGCGCAGCTTCGGCCAGAGATTTTCCCTGAGCTTCTCTTGTGTCAAATCCGGGTTGGCACGTCGGTCGGTCTCCAACTCGCTGCGGACCCAGGGGTCGCCCGCCGTGTCGTTCTCGACGCCGAGCGCAAGCAAGCCAGTCGCGTCCTCGGCAATGATGGCGCAATCGCCGAGGCTGACGTACTCGAGCGTTGCACCTTTTAATCTCACGATAACACCGGACGCGGACGGATGCTCCTCGCGCCCCGCTGGTGCACGCCGTTGCGCGCGCGCGAACGATTGCGCCAATCCGTGCGCGAGGTGTGCCGGAAGCTCGGCGAGCGTTTCGATGGCGCCAGCGGCATCAAGCCGCAACCCGCGTTCGATCTCGACAGCGAGCCAGTGCGCGTCTGAGATTTCTCCCGCGAGCGGCGATGCGATGACGTCCGTCGCGCCGTCGATGACCCAGGCAAGAGCGCCATGCGAGCCGGCGCGATCCTCGTTCACGGCGCCTGCGCCGCTGCTCACCATGTCGATGATTTCAAGTGTCATAAGAGTTCGCGTTCCGTGCGTCGTGAAGCAGCCGTTCCTTCATCCTTCGACGAGCTCACGATGAAGGCCCGCGGCCGGCGCCGTGCACTTCAAGTGCGACAACATCCGCGCAAGCCTCGTGGTGAGCTTGTCGAACCATGAGGCTGTGTCAAATGCACGCCCCATTTCGATGGGGAGGAAAGATATTGTGCAGTCGCCTGCAAATTCCACTGCGCTCTGATCGTCGCATGGGCGCTGTTGTTCTCCCCGACCGGCTTCCGCCATGATAAGTGATCAAGCGTACATGCGTGCGAACATTGTGCGCACAGGCCGCATGATTTCACAGGCCGCATGATTACAATGCGAGAAGGGATCGCGTGGCCCTCCGACGTCGTCAGATAGCATTGAACTTGGCACTCCAGGGCGGCGGCGCTCACGGCGCCTTCACCTGGGGCGTTCTCGATCGTCTTCTGGAGGAAGACAATCTCGATATCGCCTGGATCTCCGCGACGAGCGCCGGCGCCATCAACGCGGTAGCCCTCGCTGCGGGGCTCGCCGAGAACGGCCGCGAGGGCGCGCGCGCCAAGCTGCGCCAGGTGTGGGAGGCCGTGCACAAGGCTGGCGTGCCCGACCTCTTGCGCCTCAATCCTTTTCTCTATGGCCTCACGCGCTCGGCCTCCATGGCGCATGTCGCGAGCCTCTGGTCGCCCTACGACTTCAATCCTTTGGGCTTCGATCCTTTGCGCAGCCTCCTTGCCGACACGATCGACTTCGAGAAGATCAGGACCTCGGCGCCCGTCGAGCTGCTGATCGCGGCGACCGAAGTCGCGACGGGACGCGCGCGCATCTTTCGCCGCAGGGAGCTGACGATCGAATCCGTCCTCGCGTCGGCTTGCCTGCCGACGCTGCATCGCACGGTCGAGATCGACGGCGTTGCCTACTGGGACGGCGGCTTCTCCGCCAATCCGGACCTCGTCACGCTCGCACTCGAAAGCCCCGTCGCGGATTCGCTCATCGTCCAGATCAATCCGCTCGTAAAGCAGGGCATCCCGACGGGCGTGCGCGAGATCGCGGGCTATGCCAATCGCCTGACCTTCAACGCGCCGCTCCTACGTGATGTCGAGATCATCGAGACGGTCCGTGAGACGATGGGCGGCACCTTCAGGGCCCGGCGAGGCCGGCTGCGCCCGCTTGCGACGCACAGGTTTCACTTGATCGAGGCGGGCCGCTATACCGCCGCGTTGAGCGACGAAAGCAAGATGAAGCCCGATCTCGGCCTTCTGACCTACCTCCACGGCGCGGGGCGAACGCAAGCGCACAAGTGGCTGCATACGCATCGCGCCGCGGTCGGGCGCCGCTCGAGCGTCGATCTCAAGGCCCGCTTCCTCGCGCCCGAGGCGTTCCAGAAGATAGACGAGCTGCCCCTTTCGCCGCCCTCCGGCGATGAGGAGAGCGGCCAGCCCGAGCGCAAGAGCGGCTGAGATGAACCCGATAACTAAGAACCATTCTTATTCTTGAATATCCGATATATTCATATGGAAATAACGCTCGACCGGAGCGCTGAGGGACTGTTAGCTTGCCCAGGGTATCGGCCATTCAGCGTGAGATCTCGACATCATGAGCAGCTTGAAAATTGATGCGGCACGCGCGCTGCGCGCGGGGACTTTTGGCTTGTTTGCGCTTCTCGTTGCGCTCACGGCAATTGCGCCGCAGGCGTCATCCGCCGAGCCGCCGGTCGTTGCCGCCGCGGCGAGCCTCAGGGACGCGCTCGAGCAGATTGCGCCACTGTTCGAGAAGAAGAGCGGTGAGAAGGTTACCTTCTCCTTTGGCGCCACCGGCAACCTGCTGCGCCAGATTGAGGAGGGCGCGCCGTTCCAAGTCTTCCTTGCCGCCGATGAGGCCAGCGTCGCCAAGCTTGCCGCCGCCGGCAAGACCGAAGGACCGACATCCATTCTCGTGCGTGGGCGCTTGGCCCTCGCCGCGCCGAAAGCCTCCCCCGTCGCAGTCGACGGCAAGCTCGAGGGCCTCAAGGCAGCGCTGGCAGAAGGCAAGGTGCACCACTTCGCCATCGCCAATCCGGAGCTCGCCCCATACGGCCGCGCCGCCCGCGAGGCGCTGCAGAAGGCCGGCCTCTGGGCCGACGTCGAGAAGCTGCTCGTGCAGGGCGAGAACATCGGCCAGGCGGCGCAGTACATTTCATCGGGCGCCGCCGAGGCCGGCCTCGTCGCGCAGTCGTTAACGCTGGCACCCGAATTCGCCAAGGCGACCACGGTTGCGGTCGTACCTGAGGATTGGTACGCGCCCGTCAATCAGGGTATGGCCGTGGTCAAGGGCGCGGGCCCCGTGGCCAAGTCCTTCGCCGCGTTTCTGAAGGAGCCCGAGGCGCGCGCCGTGTTCGAGAAGTTCGGCTTCACGGTGCCTTGAGGAAGGCGAGCATCGTCGGATCATGGACTGGACGGCATTCTGGCTCTCGATCAATCTCGCCTTCTGGACGTGCGTCCTCATTCTGCCGATCGCGATTGTCGCCGGACGCGCGCTGGCGTGGGGAAGGTTCCGTGGCAAGAGCCTCGCCGAAGCCGCGATCATGCTGCCGCTCGTCCTGCCGCCGACCGTGCTCGGCTATTATCTGCTGGTAGGATTTGCGCCAGGCTCGGCACTTGGACGCTTCACGGCCTCGCTTCTGGGGGAGCCGCTGGTGTTCTCCTTCACCGGCATTCTGGTGGCGTCCCTCATTGCCAACCTCCCGTTCGCCATCCAGCCCCTGCAGCGCGCGTTCGAGGCCATTCCGGAGAATGTCCGCGAGGCCGCCTGGGTGAGCGGGCTCTCCAATTGGGAGACGTTCCGCAAGATCGAGCTGCCGCTCGCGTTGCCGGGGCTCGTCTCCTCCCTCGCCTTGACGTTCGCTCATACGCTGGGCGAGTTCGGCGTCATCCTCATGATTGGCGGCAACATTCCGGGCCGCACGCAGACGCTCGCGCTGTCGCTTTATAATGAGGTGCAGGCCTTCCGCTACGCCGAGGCTGGCGTCATGGCCGCCGTGCTGCTCGGGTTTTCCTTTCTCACCTTGATCATCGTCAACGGCGTCGCGCGTTGGAGAGCCAATCTCCATGGCTGAAGCCGCCTCCGGCGCCCCGCTCAAGGTCAGGATCGAGCAGGTGGCGCCGGTCCCGCTCACCGTGGATTTGACGGTCGGCCGCAATGAGCTGCTTGCCCTTGTTGGTCCGTCGGGCGCCGGCAAGACGACGCTGCTCAGGGCCATTGCCGGACTGATGCGCCCCGCCGCGGGCGAGATCAGCACCAACGGCGAGACGTGGTTTTCATCCGCGCGCGGGATCGATTTGCCGCCTCAGGCGCGCGCGGCCGGCCTCGTCTTTCAGGACTATGCGCTATTTCCCCATCTCACGGCGCTGGAGAACGTCGCCATCGCGCTTGGGGCCACGCTAAAGGCGGAGCGCACGGAAGCTGCCCGCGCGCTCTTGGCGCGCGTCCAGTTGAAGGGGTTCGAAAACCGCCGCCCGGCAGCGCTTTCGGGCGGAGAGCGCCAGCGCGTTGCGCTCGCCCGCGCGCTCGCGCGAGGGCCCCGCGTGCTCCTTCTCGACGAGCCGTTCGCGGCCGTCGATCGCATGACGCGCGAGCATCTGAAGCGTGAGCTCGCGCGCGCTGCGGTCCTCGCTCGAGATCCCGATCATTCTCGTTACGCACGACATCACCGAGGCACTCGCGCTCGCCGACCGCATCTGCGTGCTCCATAAGGGCGTGACGCTGCAGACGGGGACGCCGGACGAGGTGCGGTTGAGACCTGCGAGCCCGATTGTGGCGGAGGTTCTCGGTCTCGAGCAGAAGGGCTGATCGCGCCGGCCTCAGATGCCGACGAGGCGCGCGTATCCCTCTTCCTGCGTCGCGTCGAGCAGCGCCTTGTAGACAGCGTAGTCGGCGCTCTTCGGCGTGTGCTCGCCCATCGCCCCGCCTTTGAACTCGCCCCGCTTGATGTAGACGATCGGCGAGGCCACGGGCACGAACGTCGCCCGCTGCTTGTTGAGCGTGGTGATGAGGCCGCGCATCTCGCCTTCCTGGTTGATCTGCGAGACGAGCACCATGCGCATCGCGCCCTTGGTCAGCGACACGAGATGGATGAACATCGAGGAGGCGGGAATATAGAGCCGTCCGCGGTGCGAGTAGGGTGCGTCGGGCCGGTCGCGCTCCTCGAAGAGCAGGCTCGGCCATTCGGGATCCCAGACGATGTCGGTCCGATAGGCGACGATCGTCTCGGACTTGGCGAAGGCCGGACGGATGGTGAGATAGCTGCCGATGTAGTGGTCGACGCCCTCGCGCGTGTAGGCGCCCATGTACACCGGCGCCATGATGCCGCCCTCGCCCTTGAGCTCCATCGGCTGCGCCGTCGACATCGATCCGAACCAGGTCTCCTTGAGACGCTGGTAGTCGAGACCGAGCACCATCGACACGTCGAACAGCGTTTGCTCGCGCACCGGCTTGCCGTGGAGGAGATTCTGGATCGTCTTCTCGTGGCAGTCGGCGGCGTCCGCCAGCTCGACCTGCGTGAGCTTCTTCTCGATCATCGCCGTCCGAATGTTCTCGAGCGCTTTTGCGCGCTCTTTCCGGTTGGCGGGGGTCTTCATCTGGGGGCGCTCGCGGGAGGGATAACGGCTTTCCGGTATATACCGGTTTTTATCCCTACTCGGCAATTGAGGCCGCGGGCGGGTTAATTGCTGCCCGGCTCGCACGCCTCCCCAAGAAAGCCGAAGGGCGGCGAAGCCTTGGCTCCGCCGCCCTTCAGTGTCTGACGAACTTTCGTCCTTAGCCGCGGCCGATGACCGACACCGAGACCCGGGCAACGCCCGCGCCCGTGATGCCGAGCGCGCTCGCTGCGCCGCGCGACAGGTCGATGATGCGGCCCTTAACGAACGGCCCGCGGTCATTGATCGTGACCGTCACCGAGCGTCCCGTCGCTGCAGATGTGACGAGGACGCGCGTGCCGAAGGGCAGCGTCCGGTGGGCTGCCGTCATGCCGCCGGGGTTGAAGCGGGCGCCCGAAGCCGTCCGCGTGCCCGAGGCGTAGTAGGAGGCGAGGCCGCTGGAGCCGCCGCCGTAGGACGAGCTGGCAACGGAGGAGGCACGCGCACGGCGCGTCGCCTTGCTGCCTTCGGCGTAGTGGGCGCGGGCCTTCTGACGGTTCGCGTACTTACGCGACTTCTGACTACGGCGTACTTCTTGGACTTTCCCGCATAAGCCTGCTTCGAAATCTTCTTCGCCGAGGCATGCGAGCCGCAGGCGAACTCAGGCCCCACGCACTGCCAAGCGGCGCTCGCCGGGCGAGCATCCACGAGGCCGAGCGTCAGAGCCGCGAGGCCCATAAGAGCGATATTCCGCATGATATTTTCTCCAGTCAGAAGGCGACAGTGCATTTGGCTCTGCTGGAGCAAACCTCCAGCCTCCCCACGAGTTCCCCATCGCAATCGGCAATTCCATGTTCGCGGAAAGCCGGGGACCAGCCTGAGCTGCATCCCGCTACGACGAGCAAGCCTCAGCGCAACACCAGAACATGTTCTGTCGCCGGACATTTGCGGGGATCGGCAGTCCCACCCCCGTCCTGGTGCGGGCAACGAACCAGCCGAACGGGCAGGGGGTCAACGCACTTGTCTGAACAACGTTCAGGTTAAGATTCGTATACCGTTGATTCAGCAACACTTTCCTTGCTGCGCTGCACCAAAGTGCGACGGCAGGTCGCACATTCGGAGAGAGCACGCATTGGCAACAAATTGGAACTGACCACGAAAGAACGTCGCAACGCACCGCAATATTCCGCGACTTGGATCTGCATTGTGTGCGATCGCGCAAGGAATCCGACCGCCCTGTCCCCCGCTTGTCACGTGCAGGGCCCAGTCGTAATGGTCCCGCACGGGGCTGATCGGCCGCCCCGTTAGGCTCGAGCCCAGGAAGGCTGGCCCAAGCGCTGCGGAGTATCCGCTTGGCTGGCGCTCTGGGCAGGCACGTCAATCCCGAGAGCGTTGGCCCGCTTGAACCGCTGCAAAAGGGGCCAACATGACCGACACCGCCGCATCGTCCGAGCGCCCGCCATTCGCCGACACTCTGAAGGTGTGGGCCAAGATCGGGTTCATCTCGTTTGGCGGCCCGGCGGGCCAGATCGCGCTCATGCATCGCGTCGTCGTCGACGAGAAGCGCTGGATCGACGAGCCGCGCTATCTGTCGGCATTGAACTTCTGCATGCTTCTGCCCGGCCCGGAGGCGATGCAGCTCGCGACCTATATCGGCTGGCGCATGCACGGGGTGAGAGGCGGCCTCGCGGCCGGCTTGTTGTTCGTGCTGCCGGGCGCGCTCGTCATGCTGGCGCTGGCGCTGGCCTATGCCGTCTTCGGCAAGCTCCCGGTCGCCGAGGCGCTCTTCGTCGGCATCAAGGCGGCGGTGCTCGCAATCGTCGTCGAGGCGCTGCTTCGGGTCGCCCGGCGCGCGCTGAGGGAGCCGGCTGACTGGATCGTCGCCGCGCCTGGCATTCTTGGCGATCTACGCCTTCGCCGTCCCGTTTCCGGTGATCGTCCTGGCGGCCGCCCTGATCGGCTTCTTCCGGGTCACGAGCCGGCGCGACTTGGAGAGCAGTTCTCCGCGCCCGGCTCCCGTCGCCCTCTCAGAGACAATGAAGACCGTCGCGCTGTGGCTCGGCATATGGATTTTGCCCTTGCTTGCCGTCGCGCTCGCCTTCGGCAGCGGCCACGTGCTGACCGAGATCGCCTGGTTCTTTTCCAAGCTCGCGGTCGTCACCTTCGGCGGCGCCTACGCCGTGCTGGCCTACATGGCGCAGGCGGTGGTCGAGGGCTATGGCTGGCTGACGCCCGGAGAGATGCTCGATGCGCTCGGCCTTGCCGAGACGACGCCCGGACCGCTCATTCTGGTGAACGAGTTTGTCGGCACGCTCGCGGCCTGGCGCCACGGCGGTGAGCCGGCTCTGCTGATGGGCATCCTCGGCGCCCTCGTGACCCTCTGGGCCACGTTCGCACCTTGCTTCCTTTGGATCTTCGCCGGCGCACCGTACCTCGAGCGCCTGAACGCCGAGCCCCGGCTCAAGTCGGCGCTTGCCACCGTCACGGCGGCCGTCGTCGGTGTGATCCTCAACCTGACGGTCTGGTTTGCGCTGCACGTGCTGTTCGCCGAGGTCGCGACGCTCGATGCCGGACCATTGCGGCCAGCCGTACCCGTTCTTGCATCAATCAACTTCGTGACGGTGGCCCTTTCGGCGGTCGCGTTCACGCTGCTGTTCGCGGCCCACCGCGGCATCGTGACGACGCTCGCGGTTTGCGGCGCGTTGGCTGTCGCCTGGCACCTGATGGGAGCTGCCTAGAGCCAGCGCTTGCGGCGGAAGTAGAGGAAGGGGATGAGCGCGGAGAGAAACATCAGGCCGAGCGCGATTGGGTAGCCCTCGAGCCATTCGAGCTCGGGCATGTGCCGGAAGTTCATGCCGTAGACCGAGGCGACGAGCGTCGGCGGCATCAGCATCACCGCCATCACCGAGAACAGCTTGATGATCTGGTTCTGCTCGTTCGAGATCATGCCGAGCGTCGCGTCGAGAAGAAAGTTCATGCGGGTCGAGAGGAACTGCATGTTCTCTTGCAGCGAGTTGATGTCCTTTTCCGCGCCCTGGATGCGCTGCAGGATCTTGGCGTCGCAGTTGCGCTCGCAGGCGGCAACCTCGAAGAAGTGCACCACGCGTTCGAGCGAGGTCGCGGCCTCTTGCGCGCGCGCGACCGTATCGCCCTGCGCGCCCGTCCCCTTGAGCAGAACCTCGAGCTTCCTCTCACCCCGGCGCCGCTCGCCCTGGTGCTCGAAGATGGCATTCGCGATCTTGTCGGCGCGGTCCTGGATGAGCTGGATCAGGTCGGCCTTGCGCTCGATCAGCGATTCGATGAGGCCGATCATGACGGCCGCGCCCGAGTTGCAGCCGGCGTCGCCCTTGCCGGCGTGCTGCAGGTACATTTGAAACGCCTTGGGACTGGCATAGCGCACCGTCACCAGGGCGTTGCCGGAGAGAATGAACGTGACGGTCGAGCCGGTCGGTACGTTTGCCTCGATGTTGTGGACGATGAACGCCGTCATGTAGCTCGCGCCGTTCTCCTGATAGAAGCGGCTCGAGGCCTCGATCTCGCGCATCTCGGCGCGCGTCGGCACCGAGATGTCGAGACACTTCTCGACGAAGGCGTCCTCTTCGGGCGTGGGATCGAGAAGGTCGTACCAGACCGTGTCCTTGGTCATGGGCGCCGTCTCGTTGTGCTTGAGCAGGCTGTGGCCGGTGGTGTCATAGATCGTCAGCATCGAGCTTTCCCTGGACGTATCTTGAACTACCCCCGCCACGGGCCGATACTTACACAAAGCAAAGTGCCCCCGCATCTGGGTTTGCACGCGATTGGTTGAAGTCACCGTGCGGTGCACGCGTTGTTCCCTACGTCACAGCAAAACCACGCCCGCCGGTCATACGTATCGTCATCACACGCCAACAGTCATGGAGAGAGGAACATGTCTCGATTTATTGCGGCCGCGGGCCTCCTGGCCGCGCCGGCACTTATGCTCGCTGCGGCTGCTCCCGCAGAGGCCAAGATCGTCTGCGTCAAGGGATATCAGATCGTTAGCGGCTCGCCGATCGCGACGCCCTATTGCCAGGACACGCTCGTCGCGCAGGTCGCCCGCGAGTACGGCTATAAGGTTTCCGACGCGGCGGTGCTGAACAATCCCGAACACGAAGCGCAATGTCTGCCAGTTCGTCGGCCGCGACATTCGCCTGACGACCGCCTGCGTCGACGCCAACAGCCAGGGCCGCCGCTTCTAAAATCTAGGAAAGCATGCGACGCGCCGGGGAGAAACAACGCCCCGGCGCGTTAACCGTGTCAGCCGGTGCCGTTCTGAGAATTCGGGAACGACGACGGGTCGAGCTGCGGAATGAGCTCGCTCGCGTCCTTGGCCCGGCGCACGCGCCCGTCGAATTGGGCGCCTTCCGAGATCGACAGCGTCTGGTGGAAGATGTCGCCCTCGACCTCCGCGGTCGGGTGCAGCATGACGCTTTGGGCACGGATCGCGCCGCGGACGCCGCCGCGCACCTCGATGCTTTCGGCCGAGACCGTGCCGACCACCGAGCCGTCCTCGCCGATCACGACCTGCTTGCCGTTGACGTCGCCACGGACGTCGCCATCGATCTGCAGCTTGTTCTGCGAGATGATGGTGATCTTCTCGCCGAGGATCGTGAGGTCCGTACCGATGACGGACGACCCCATGACGGAGGCGGCGCCGAACGGAGATGCACGTCCCGAAGACGAGCCGGGCGAGCTCCCCCCAGGACCAGGCCCGGATGCTGGACGCGGAAGATTTGGATCAGAATTTGTACGGCCAAACACTTGAACCTCCCCTGATGCGCTGGGCTCTCGCCACATAGACCGTGAGTGTGAGCATGGTCACGTGGAGGAAATTTGTCGAGAACGCGTGATCGGCGACGTTTAGGGCCCGAACACGGCCGATTGACGGCAGGGATTGGGTTGAGGTCCTTTAAGGCGGCGCGGTAACCATAATTGGCGGGCTGCCCGGAGCCCCAATACCCGGGATAGGCATTGGAGGCCGTCTTCCGCCCACCCCCCGGCTCCGCTACCTTGATGGACGCTGCGAATGGTGCGGCCATGCGCCGGATCGACGGGGGGCACTCGGGAGCATATCGCTCCGCCGTCACGTGGAGCGTCGGCCGTCGGTTTCGGGCACCAGGTGCCATCGCGAGAGCACACGAGTGAGACATATTGCATCGGGCCATGTTGGATCGAGTCTTGGGCACGTGTGCCAGAGATGCGCCATCCGGCAGCGGGCGCTGTGCGGCGCGATCTCGGACGCGACGCTTGCCCGTCTCGTGCACCGCCGGCGTGCTCCGGCAGGCAATCTGATCCTCGACGGCGAGCAAGATCCGGGCTGGATCGCCGTCATCCTCTCGGGCGTCGTCAAGCTCCTCAAGACTGCCGCCGATGGCCGCCGCCAGATCGTCGGCTTGCAGTTCCCCGGCCAGTTCGTAGGCCGCCCGGGCGGCAAGGCGAGCCCCTTCCTTGCCGAAGCCGCCTCCGACGTCGAGCTCTGCTGTTTTGCGGGCACGTCCTTCGACACCGCCATGCGCGAGAGCCGCGATCTCGAGCACGTCGTCCGAGAGCAGACGCAGGACGAGCTCGACGTCGCGCGTGAATGGATGTTCGTCCTCGGCCGCAAGACGGCGCAGGAGAAGGTCGCAAGCCTGCTGCTTCTCATGGCGCACCATCTCGCCTCAGAGCCCGCCGAGGACCCGCCCAGCACCAAGGCGATCGAATTCGAATTGCCGCTGTCGCGAACGGAGATGGCAGAATATCTCGGGCTGACGATTGAGACCGTGAGCCGCCAGATGAGCAACTTGAAGGCGCAGGGCGTAATCTCGGTCAGAAGCGCGCGTGTCGTAAGCGTTCCCGATCTCGCCGCGCTCGCCGACTGGTCCGAGCGCAGTCAGAGCTGAGGCGCCTCTTATCTAGACCGTTTGATCGTCGGGCTCCGAGGCCGGGCCGGGCCTGAGCTCGCCGGTGAGAAACTGCGCGCGCCCCATGCCGAACGACCAGTCCTCGTCCGTGTTCTCGACGATCGAGACGACGATGTCCGACGCGGCGATGCCGCAGCTCTCCTCCAGCTCCTCGGCAAGGAGCTTGTAGAAGTTCTCTTTCGCCGCGCGCTCGCGCGGCCGGCTGATGACCTGCACGAGCACGACCTTGTCGGTGCGTGGGATACCGAGCCCCGTATCCTCGATGATCATGCGCGAGGGCTTGTGCTCGGTGACGATCTGATAGCGGTCGCGGTCGGGAACGTTGAAGGCGGCGAGCATGGCGCGATGAGCCGCGTCGAGCAGAGCGTGGAGCTCGGCGTCGGTGCGCCCTTCGATGACGTCGATGCGGAGAAGCGGCATGATTTGGAGGCCTTCGTTCGAATTGCGGTGCCTCCTCTTAGATGATGTGCTCGCCTTTTCAACCGCATGATTTCAGGTCGGTCTGTCCCGTTCCCACATCCTGACCTTGTCGAAGGATGAAAGGAGTGGCCGCCTCATGGTTCGACAGGCTCACCATGAGGCATGCCGGCGCCAGTGCGGGCTCAAACCTCAGGCCGCACCTTCGGCCAATGCCGGATAGTCGACATAGCCCTTGGGGCCGCCGGCGTAGAAGGTCGCCTGGTCGGGGGCGGCGAGGGGCGCGCCGGCCTTGAGGCGCGAGACGAGGTCCGGATTGGAGATGAAGGGCTTCCCGAAGCAGATGAGATCGGCAAGGTTCTTCGCCCGCGCATCGAGTGCGAGCTCGAGCGTGTAGCCGTTGTTGGCGATATAGAGGCCGCGGAATGTGCGCCGGAGCTTCTGCAGATCGAAGCCGCCCGCCGGATGGCGATCGCCGCCCGTGTCGCCCTCGATGACGTGGATATAGGCGAGGCCCAGCGGATTGAGCTGGTCGATGAGCGACAGATAGACCGGCTCTGGATTGGAATCTCCCGTGTCGCCGAACTTCGTCAGCGGCGACAGGCGAATGCCGACCCGGTCGCCGCCCCACACCTTCGTCACGGCCTCAGCCACCTCGACCACGATCCGGGTGCGGTTCTCGACCGAGCCGCCGTAGCGGTCCGTGCGCTTGTTGGACTTGTCGGCGAGAAATTGCTGCAGGAGATAGCCGTTCGCGGAGTGGATCTCGACGCCGTCGAAGCCTGCATCTTTTGCGCACTGCGCGGCGTGCGCATAGTCGGCAACGATCCCGGGAATTTCCTCTGTCTCGAGCGCACGCGGGGTCACGTGCGGCTTGAAGCCATCGCTGGTGTAGGCCTGGCCCTCGGGACGCACGGCAGACGGTGCGACAGGAAGCGCACCCCCAGGCTGCAGATCGGGATGCGAGATGCGCCCCACGTGCCAGAGCTGCAGGAAGATGCGTCCGCCCTTGTCGTGCACGGCCTTGGTCGTGAGCTTCCAGCCTGCGACTTGCTCTTTCGTCCAGATGCCGGGCGTGAGGATGTAGCCTTTTCCCTGCGCGCTGATGTTCGTCGCTTCCGTCACGATGAGGCCGGCGGACGCGCGCTGGGAATAGTACGTCGCCTGCAGCTCGCCCGGCACGCCGGCTTCGTCCGCGCGCGACCGTGTGAGCGGTGCCATGACGACCCGGTTGGCGAGTGTGTAAGGTCCGAGCTGGACCGGATCGAAGAGATCGGTATTGGCGAGCGCGGAAGGAAGAGAGCGTGCGGACATATGAGCTCCTGATCGAGGGCCACCCCTGGCGGGCACTTCCAGCCATCTAGGTGTCTCGACGGGAAGGTGCAATGTGGCGGAGCGAAACACTTCGTTAGCTTGCTGGGACGCGCGGATCGCCGGGCTCGACGACGATAACGTCGTAGCTGGGACCTTTAGCGGAGGGCGTGGTCGAGGCGAGCAGCACCTGATCGTCGCGGACGGTTCCGAGATCCCGGTCCTTGTCCGGAAGCACCGCCACCGCATGCGATCCCGTCCAGACGACGACCATTCCGTTCTCTTTGATGGCGTTCTTTGCCCATTGCTTGAGCATCGAGTAGTAGGGCTCCGCGCGCCACGCACCCGGGCGCTGCGGATCGCAATGGACGACGATGCGGTTGTTGCGGCTCTCGAAGTTGATCAGGAGCTTGGCCTTGGCCGGCTTCCAGCGCTCGTCGAGGTGCGCGATCTTGCGGTAGCCGCAATAGAAAGTGCGACACGGGTCGGGCCGGCTTTCGTAGATGGTGCAGCCGTGCGTCCGGTCGCAGTGGGCGCACCATGTCCCGCGCGGCTTGGCAAGGACGTCGATCTCCATCAGCTTGCAGCAGAGCGTGCAGCCCTCGCAGGAGCGCCCCGGGACGAGATCGGTCGTTGTATCGGCCATCGGCAGGAAATAGCAGGGGCCGGGCCGCGGACCAACTCTTCTGCTGCGGCAAGCGGCCGCCAGGAAAAGCAAAGAGGCCGCCCTGGGGGCGGCCTCCGTGAGACATGGGCGGCGATCGGCGTCTGTCGGCCGCGCCGCGATCCGCTTGTCCCGTCAGTTCAGCTTAAGAGGCTGATCCGATCCAAGACTCAGCGACCACGACATCGCCGTCCTCAAGATCCCACTCGACATCGGATCACCTCCTTTCAGTTGTTGAACGATGAGGAATGCTCTCATAGTTCGCCGCGATTGAAAAGCCCACTTTCTAGGCACGCAATACGCTTGTATCGGCGCTCCGGGGCATTCTTGTGCCGGCCGCGCTCTGGTAGCTGCAACAGCCGAGTGGAGAGGGAGTGCATGGACATCCTGGCGTGGCTCTGGTGGCTGCTTCTGTCGATCGTCTCGCTCGTCTGGTCGCTGTTCTGGTTCCTGATCAGCGGCTGGGTGTCGACGCTGCTCCAGATCGCGCTCCTCGTCGCCGCGGTCTACTATTTGAAGTACGGCTGGCGCCGCGCCCCGGCCGAGATCTGGAAGCGCACCAGTCAGGCCGGCCGCTTCTTCTGGAACTGGGTGCGGGCGCGGGAGCCCGGTGCGGGCGAGCCGGTGGTCGAGGTGCGCGAGACCGTGCGCACCGTGCGCGTCAAGGAGGTGGGCGACATCAACGTCTCGACCGCGCTGTCGCTGTTGATGCTGGCGGGTCTCACTCTCGCGGCGGGATTGGGATGACGATCGCTTGTGCCGGGTTCGTCATCGTCGTGCCCAGCATCAGGGCAGGCGCTCGACCTTGGCTGCCATGTCGGGAATGAGCTGCACTTTGTAGGTCGCTTCATCGCATTTGAGCAGCCACACGGCGTCGTCGTACTTGGTTGCGTCGCCTTCGCGCGTGGCACTTTGCGGGTTGCGTGCAGGCAAAGCCCTGCTTGCGGATCTGCACCGCGATGATCTCCTTCGACATCTCCTTGGGGTCGGCGGCGCGGGCAGGGGAGGGGATGGCGACGAGTGGCGCGACGAGTGGCGCCGTGGCCGCGAGGATCGCTGCGATGCAGAGATTGCGTGCAATGGAAATGCGGTTGGTCTTCATCGGCCTAGCCCTTGTGCGCTCTACCTGAGGAAGCACCCTAGAGCATACACCTGAACGGCCGCCTAACCGCAGCCGCCAAATGGTAACGTTACGGTCCGTTGAACGCGTGCTGCGGCCCGTGACGGCCCTGGTGGTTCGATCGCGGCGGCGTTCGCAGCGCCCTCAAATCCATCATATAATTCTTGAGGAAAGGGCTGCCTCAAAGCGAGGACCGACGCATGTGCCGTAACATCAGGACGCTCTACAACTTTTCGCCGCCCGCAACCGAGGACGAGATCCGCGCCTCCGCCATCCAGTTCGTGCGCAAGCTCTCGGGCTTCACCAATCCGTCGAAGGCGAACGAGGCCGCGTTCAACCGCGCCGTGGACGAGGTGTCCAAGGCGGCCGAGACCCTGCTGGGATCGCTGGTGACGATGGCCCCGCCGCGCGATCGCGACGCCGAGGCCGCGAAGGCGAAGGCCCGCTCCGCGATGCGGTTTGGAGCGTGAGCGAGCGCGCGAGGGAAGGGCGTGTGCGCACAAGGGCGGTTGACGCAAGAGTGTGCATACGCGCCGGCACGCGCTTTGGCCTCCCCGTCCATCTGATAGTCTTCGATATGGACGATAGAAAAAGCCCTGGGAGGAACACATGCACTTGGCACCGGCCCTTGCGAGCAAGCTCGCGCGCGCCGCAACGATTGCGGCCGTGGCGATGATGTCGGCGGTGCCTCTCGCCGCCCGGGCGCAGGATGCGCTGAGCGTGCCGGTCAATGAAAGCACCACCATCGAGCTCGATGGCAATCCGTCGACCGGCTACCGCTGGGAGCTCGACAACGGCGCGAGCGAGAGCGGCGATCTCGTGAAGGTCGAGGATTTGGGATACGTGAAGCGCGAGCTGGCGCCTGGCGAGCGCCCTGTCCTCGGCGCGCCCTCGAAATACCAGTTCCGCGTCACCGGCCTCGAGGCCGGCACCGTGAAGCTCGTCTTCAACTACGTGCGGGGCCGCGAGACCGCGCCGGGCAAGACGCAGGACGTCTCGATCGAGGTGGTGGGGGATTAGGAACGAACCAACCAATCCACGCATACGTTGGATTACGTTCGCTCTTGGTTGAGTGTAGAGTATTGCATGGCCACCAAGAACGATCAGATTACGGCCTTAGCACTTGAGCTGCTCGAGGACGCGGTGATGTCCCGTGTCTCGGTTGAGACACTGGTATTAAAGGCTTCAAGGCTGGCCAGGGTCGCTCTACGATCGAGTGTCTACGGGAGTCCATGCTGACGTCGATAGTGGCGAAGCTCGAGCGATAATCCTTCAAACCTATCTGTTCTTAGGCGAACTCTTGTCGCTACCTGTGCCGTCGTGAGGACAAGTCGCTTGGTCACGCGCCGAATATGCAGTTAGCATCAAACACGGCCAGCAGCGCAAAAATTAGCAGGTCCGAGATCAGCGCGACCT
>CAVQUQ010000025.1:0-18892 GCA_963716835.1 uncultured Alphaproteobacteria bacterium
TCGCCTGAGTGTCGCGTCCCTCTGCTTGCGGCCGAAGGAGCCGAACCGCGAGTCGACTTCAGCCCCTTGGTAGATGAAGCTGTCCTTCGTCGTCAGGCTGATCGAGCCGCCGATGGCGTTGAGGCCAAAGAGCGGGTTGGAGGTGCCCCGCAGGATTGCGACTCCAGAAACGACCGCTCCTAGAATTTCACCTTCACGCCACCATAGGCGGCCGTCGGTGCCGCGGGAACGATGCCGCCTGGATTGGTGATGACGTAGCCCGAGGGCTCGCCCGCTTCCGTCGCCTCTTCCGTGTCGAAGAGCGTGCCGAACAGGCCGTAGCGCTGGTCGAAGATATTGTTCACGAAGCCGTAGATCTCGATGTTCTCGGTGATGTCGTAGGAGGTATGCAGGTCGACCCGCGTGTAGCCGTTGATCTTGTCCAGGAGGTTGGCCTCGTCGCCAAGGCGATATTGCCCACTCGCTGCGGTCAGGTCGCCGCCGAACTTCCACTTGGGCGTTATCCAGTAGTCGAACCCGGTCTTGAAGCGGTGCGCAGGGATGCCAGGGATCGAGTCACCCGGGCTCACGTTGATGCACGTCTCGCCGGGATCGGCGGTGCACGGCTCGCCTTCCGGATTGTTGGGTGACGAGAACTCGTTGGCCGTCTCGAACGTCGCCCGCACATAGCTGTAGTTGGCATAGGCCGAGAACCTGGCTTCCGAGTACCTGACGCCGAGCTCCACGCCCTCGCGCAGCGTGTCGCCGGCGTTGAGGAAGAAGCCGCGGCCCGTCGTCGACGACGACACGAACAGGATGTCGTCGGTGTTGAAGGCGCGGAAGAGCCCGGCGGTCCACTCGAGCCTGTGCGTTCGGCCGGGTCCGTTGTCGCCCCTAAGACCGACCTCCCAGGTGTCGGTCACGACTTGATTGAGCGGCGGATCATCCGTGAGGAAGCTCTCGATCGGACATGGATTATCGGGATTGGCGCACGCGAGTTCCGCCGGCGTCGGCGCGCGGTTCGCTTCCGAGTAACCGCCGTAAAGGCTGATGCTGGGCATGAGCTCGTACGTCGCCCCCGCATTGGGATTGAAGCGCGAGAAGGAGTGCTCGCTCGTGATGTCAGGGAAGTTGCCGGAAAGATCGACGAGATCGATCTTGGCATTGTTGTAACGTCCGCCGACCGTGACCGCGAGCCGGTCGGTCAGGTTGAGCGTGTCAGAAAAGTAGACGCCGAAATACTCGGTGTCGACATCGACGCTGCGCGGAGCGAAGTCGTCTGGTCCGTCGACGATGATGCCGGAGCCCGTCACGACATAACGGTCACCGATCGTCCCGATCTCCGAACGGGTGCCGTACTTGACGTTGCCGCGGTCATAGCTCGTGCCGACGAGGAACTGGTTCTCCTTGCCGAACAGCCTGGCTTTCTCCACCGCCTGCAGCGATCCGCCCCAGCTCTCGGCCTTCTGGTTGATGTTGTCGATGACGCCGAAAGGCTCCTCGCCGACGTCGTCGGCCTCGATGTCGACGCCGCCGCTCTGCAGGCGATTGCCGTCCTCGTCGCAGAGGAAATTACCGCACTCCTCGGCGTCGAGCAGGTTGCCGTCGATCACGTCCGACTTGTAGTGGCGGTAGTAGCCGATACCCGACAGGGTGAGAGTGTTCGTCACTTTCACCGCCGCATTGAAGCTCGGCATGAAAACTTCGAGGTCCGTCACCTGCGGCGTCGTGAAGGTACGGTTCCAGCCGATATCTAGAATGTCTTCGGGCGACGCCGTTGCGACGCCGGCCGAGCTGTCGGCCCAGGTCAGGTTTAAGTGCGCCTCGACCTGCGACCCCTTGGCCCCGAGGTCGGCGTACATCCGCTTCACGTCGGCCGATGAGAAGTCTCGGAAACCATCCTCTTCGATCTTCTGCCCCGCGAAATAGAGCGCATAGTTCCCGCTCTGCTGGCCGACCTGGGTCGAGACCTGCCAGCGGCCGAAGGCGCCGGCCATCGCGTCGACCTCGACGCCGTGATAGTTGAAGCCGTCCTTCATCAGGATCGATGCGCCGCCGCCGATGGCGTTGAGGCCGTAGACCGGGTTGCCGCTGAGGATCGTGATGTCGTTGATGGCGTTCGACGGGATGAGATCCCAGTTCACGACGTCGCCGAACACTTCGTTGATGCGCACGCCGTTCTGGTAGACCGCGAGGCCCTGCGGGAAGCCCGTGACGGACCCTGCTCCGAAGCCGCGATAGTCGAGCTGCTGGCGGAACGATGATCCAGCCGTATCCGCGAGGATGACGCCCGGCACGTTCTGCTGGAGCACCTGTTGCGCCTCTGAGCCCCGCAGGCGCTCAAAGGCGGTGTGAGACGTCGCCGTCACGCCGCCCGGATACTTGGCGACCGGGATTTCCGCGCCGCCGACCGGAGACATGGGGACGATAGAGCCATCGGCGAGGCCCTTGGCGGCGGTCTCCACGGCCGGAGCTGCTTGAGGCGCGGGCTCGGGCGGGGCGGCCTTCTTCGCGGCGGCCGCGGCTTTCTTGGTAGCGGCCTTTGGCGCTACCGGCTCTTTCTTCTGGATGACCTCGACTTCGGGAAGTTGGTTGCCGCCTGCCGCGGGAGGCGCTGGCTCGGCGGCCTTGGGCGGTTCTGTCGTCTGCGAGCTTGCTGCAGAAGAAATCATCAACACGGCGCTGATGCACAGCGCACTACGCATACACCACATAGCCCCACGTTCCCCATACTCAACTAGCCCCCGGTACTCCGTGATCTGTGGTGCTGCGCTTCATGGCGCCGCCTTCCCTAGGTCCGATCAACAAACCGGTACAATGTTGCTAAGAGACGGGGTGCAAGACCGTCAACATTATCCCGTCACATAGGGGGCAAAGTCATCGCAATTGTCGGGATGATGTGGCGGCAGAACATCGGGAAAATTTATCCAGATCAATAGGGAAAAATTCCCGACCTAATCAGAATTTCAGTTCAAATATCATCGTCGCCGAGAGTTCTCTCTGCACTGGCGAGCACGACCCTGTCGGCCCGCAGCCGCGATCGGCTCAGAACCTGACCTTGACGCCGCCGTAGGCCGTGATCGGTGCAGCCGGCGTAATCGTTCGAGCATTCGTGAAGAAGTCGTCCGGCAGGCCCGCCGGCCGCTCCCGCGTTGTTCGCGAGCTCGAGGTTGAAGAAGTTGCCGAACAGGCCGTAGCGGCTGTCGAAGACGTTGTCGACGAGGCCGTAGACCTGGATGTGGTCCGTCACGTCGTAGCTCGTGTGCAGGTCGACCGTGGCGTAGCCGTCGAGTGTCGGTTGATCGTTGCCTTCGTCACCGAAGAAGACCTGGTTGCTGGCCGCGACCAGATCGCCGCCGAACTTCCACTTCGGCGTGATCCAATAGTCGATGCCGGCCTTGAATCTGTGCTGCGGGATGCCGGGAATCCTGTCGCCGGGCCTGACGTTGACGCACAGCGCGTCGGCGACGCCGTTGGAGCACTGCACCGCCGCAGGATTGTCAGGCGACGACAGCTCGAGCGTATCCTCGAACGTCGCATCGACGAAGGCGTAGTTCGCGTAAGCCGTCCAACGCGTCTCGGTGTACTGCAGGCCGGCTTCGACGCCCTCGCGCAGCGTTTCGCCGGCATTCTGGAAGAAGCCGCGGCCCTGCGTGGGCGCCGACACCGGAATGATGTCGTCCTCGTTCAAAGCGTGGAAGACGCCGAGCGTCCATTGCAGCTGCCGGTCGTGGTTCCAGGAAGCGAGCTCGCCCCTCAGGCCCAGCTCATAGGTCTTGTTGACGACCTGTTGCAGCGGCGGGTCGGCGGTGAGAAAGCTTTCGATCAGGCACGGCGCCTCCGGATCGGCGCAGGCGAGCTCTGCAGCCGTCGGCGCGCGATTGGCTTCCGAGTAGCTGCCGAAGAGCGTCAATCCGGGCGCCATCTGGTAGGTCGCACCCGCCATCGGATTGAAGCGCTCAAACGTGTGCGTGCCGGTGAGCTTGTCCTCCTCGCCTTCTTCCGGATTGTTGTTCTGGAGATCGAGGCGGGCGTAGTTGTAGCGGCCGCCCACGGTGAGCGGCGAGCTGGCTCGTCAGGTCGAGGGTGTCCGAGAAATAGACGCCCACGTAGTCGTTCGTCGTCGTGATCGCGCGCGGAAAGAAGTCGTCCGGCGCCGTGAGAAGGACCGGATTGCCGAAGCTGTTGACGACGAATTTCGGCCCGAAGAACCCGAGCTCGCTGCCGGCGCCGTATTTGACGCGGCCGTGATCGTAGCTCGTGCCGAGCAGGAACTGATTGGGCAGACCGAACAGCGGCGTCTTCTCCACCGCCTGCAGGGCTCCGCCGAAGCTGTTTGCGTCCTGGCTCGTGCGATCGATCGAGCCGAGGTCCTCGGGATCGACGCCGAGGTCCGCAAGAAGGATCGGATCGCCGTTCTGATCCTCGGCCGCTTCCTCCTCGAGACAGAGCTCGCCCGGCGTCCCGCCGACCGTGCCGCAGTCGACCGCTTCGACGATATTGCCGTCGACGTGCTTCTGCTTGAACTTGCGATAGTAGGCGACACCCGAGACCGTTAGTCGTCTCGGTCGCCTTGACCGCGCCGTTGAGCGAGACCATCGCCATCTCGTTGTCGGTCGTCTGCGGCGACGTGAACGTTCGGTTCCAGCCGAGGTCGAGAAGCTGCTCCGGAGCCGCGGCGGTGACGCCGACTTCGTTCTTGGCGCCGGTGAAGTTGAAATGAAACTCGGCCTCGCTCGTTTTCACGCCGAGGTCCGCGTACATGCGCCTGATTTCGGATTCGGAGAAATCGCGGAAGCCGTCGTCACTGGATTCCCTCGAGTGCGAGGAACGCGCCCCAGGCGCCGCTCCGCCCGCCGGTCGCGAGCGATCCCCCGACACGCCCGTACGAGCCGGCGCGCATGTCGACCTCGGTGCCTTGAAAATTGAACCCGTCCCGCATGATGATCGTCGCCGCGCCGCCGATCGCGTTGAGACCGAACACGGGGTTGGCGCCGACGATCGTGATGCCTTCGATGGCGTTGGACGGCAGGAAGTCCCAGTTGACGATGTCGCCGAAGGCCTCGTTGATGCGCACGCCGTTCTGATAGACGGCGATGCCCTGCGCCGCGCCGTTCACGGGCGACGCATCGAAGCCGCGGTACTGCAGCGTTCTCTGGAACACGTTGCCTTGCGCGTCGCTGAGGATGACGCCCGGCACCGTATGCTGCAGGACGTCGGTCGCCTGCACGTCGCCGGTGCGGGCGAAATCGGCGGCCGTCGCGCGCCCAACCGCGCTCGGCACTTTCTCGATCGGGATCTCGCTGCCCTTGAGCGGCGACATCTGCACGGTGCCGCTGTCGATGCCGCCGGTGCCCTGCGACCGCCTCGGGTTGCGGCACAGCGGGCGTCGCCTCGGGCGGAGGCGCTTTCTTGGCGACCGGCTGCGGAGCGGGCGCCTTCTTGGCTGCCACCGGCTCTTTCTTCTGGATGACTTCGACTTCGGGAAGTTGTTCGGCACCGGCTGCCGGAGGCGCAGGCTCTGCGGCCTGCGGAGCCGACTGACCCGACTGACCGGTCGGCGCCTGCGGTGATGTTTCGTTCGGCTGCTGCGCTTGCGCCGCTGTCGTCATCAGGGCAATCGCGCAAATGGGGGCAAGCGCCGGACGTTTTCGTCTTCATGTGTCAGTTTCCCGAGCGAGGCTTGTCCTGACGCACTACGTGGCGCGCAACCTCAATCTTGAAATCCTCCGTAAGCGCGCATTAAGCGTGATTCGCCGTGTCTCGACATGTGTCTAAGCCGCCGTCCGTCAGCAAAATTGAAGCCGCAGACAGCAGTGTCGATCGCACTGGGAAAAATGCTGCATCGAATGCGGGAAGAATGTCCCGCAGGCGCCGGACGACAGAAAGAGAGATCGGGAATATTTCCCGCAACATGTAGGGAAAAATTCCCGATTGGCTCTGCGCGGCTCCTCAACACGGTAAATTCAATCGAATGCGATGCCGCGTGATCGCCAAAACCGTTGATTAGTAGGAGGGACACGCCATATTCAGCAACCGATCGAGCTGGGCTGGCAAAGAGCGACGCATTCCGCTGTGCGGTCCAGATTTTAGTTCTTGACTTTGTTGGTCATGTTAACGACGAGAGTCGTCGACGGCGGCGCTGCTCGTGAAGGCTGCAGACTTTGCTTGAGGTCTGTTACACTTAACGAAAATGTCCACCAGGCTAATGAGTGGCAACCGGCGAGGAGGAGCTCTTGGGTCTGTTGAGGTGTGGTGTGCGTGGTTCCGACCCGTGGCGCCTGTTGCCAGTATTCCAGAGAGCGAATTGCCGAAAGTTGGCAATCGCCTTGCTGGCCCTTCCTTGCTTCTGCGCCGCCGCGACTGCTGAGCCGGCCGGCCTCACGGTCGAGCTCAACAAGCTCGAGCCGCAGGGAAACGGCTGCCGCGCCTACCTCGTCGTCAACAACGAGAGCGCAACCCCGTATCAGACGCTGAAGCTCGATCTTGTCCTGTTCCAGCCCGACGGCGTCATCGGTCGCCGCTTTGCGATCGACCTCGCACCGCTCAAGCCCTCGAAGCGCGCCGTCAAGCTCTTCGATCTCGACGGGGTTGCCTGCGACAAGATCGGGAGCTTCCTGATCAACGAGGTGGTCGAGTGCAAGTCGGACGCTGGTCCGCTCAACGACTGCCTGGCGGGCATCACCGTCAAATCGCTCACTTCCGTCCAGCTGACCAAGTAAAAAGGACCGCGCCGTGGCGCCACACTCGTTCTCAATCTACGATCTGATCCTCAACGCCGACATCGTGGTAAAGGGCGTCATGCTCGCCCTCGTGCTGTCGTCGGTGGCGTGCTGGGCCATCATGTTCGAGAAGCTCATTCGCATTTCGCTCTTGAATCGCGATGTGAGAAAGCTCGAGGCCGCGGCACGCGGCGCAGCCGCGTCGGAGCCGAGCCGCGGCGTCGCCGGCGCCCTGCTCAGGGCCGCGCACCAGGAGGCCGAGGAAGGCGCCGAGCGAGGCGAGAGCCGCAGCGACCTGCGCGCCCGCCTCGAGCGCGCCATGCGGACCGCGCTCAAATCCGAGCTGCAGAGAATTGAAGCGGGCTTGCCCTTCCTCGCCACCGTCGGCTCCGCGGCCCCGTTCGTCGGTCTGTTCGGAACCGTCTGGGGCATCATGAACAGCTTCACCGCCATCGGTCAGCAGCAGGACACGAGCCTCGCGACCGTTGCTCCCGGCATCGCCGAGGCACTCTTCGCGACGGCACTCGGCCTCGCCGCGGCGATACCCGCCGTCATGGCCTACAACCACTTTGCCGTGAAGCTCGGCCGCGCGGCCGCGCGCGCCGGCACCTCGATTTCCGAGATCGCGAGGAAGTTCTCGAAGCATCAGGGCGAGGCCCACCCCAAGGCGACCGTTGAGCCGCTTCGCGCAGGAAAATCCTTCTGATGGGAATGGCTGCCAGCACGAACGGGTTCGATGCCGACGACGAAGGCGGCTACAGGCCCATGGCCGAGATCAACATCACGCCGATGGTCGACGTGATGCTGGTGCTCCTGATCATCTTCATGGTGGCGGCGCCGCTCATGGTCGCGGGCGTCCCGGTCGAATTGCCGAAGACCTCGGCCGCACGCGTCGGCCAGGTGAAGAAGCCGATGATCGTCACGCTGACGGCTGACGGCAAGCTCCAGATCCGCAACGATTTCGTCGCCCGCGAGGAGCTGATACCGAAGCTTAAGGAATTGCGTGCGACGGAAGGCGACGCCGTCGTCTACGTCCGTTCCGACGGCAAGAACGCCTATGGCGACGTCATGGAGGTCCTGGGCCGCGTCGGCGAGAGCGGATACGGCCGCGTCTCGCTGTTGTCGCAACCGAAACCGAAGACTGCGCCCTGAGACAATCGAGCAGCCAGCCGCCCACATGCCCCTTCGCGTCATCACATCGGCACTCTCCCTCGCGCTTCACGGAGCGTTCGTGGCGCTCTTTTTCGTGACGCCCGGCGGCGCTGCGCTCGACAGCGGCTCCGGCGATGACATGTTCATCGTCGAGCAGGGCATCGCGATAGAGGGCTTCGCTCAGCTCGGCGAGGCGGAGACGACGACGCCGGAAGTCGAGGCGCCGACCGAGATCAGCGAGGCGAGGCCGCCGCTCGAGGAGGTGAAGCCGGTCGAGGAGGACGTGCAGCACGTCATCGGCTCGGAATCCGGCCCCGAGCAGGAGAAGATCGTCAAGGAGCCGGAACCCGAGAAGATCGAGGAACCGCACCCGAAGCAGGTCGCCACTCTGGAGCAGACGGAAGTTGCCGTCGAGGAGCAGAAGGCTTCAGGCGCGAAGAAGACCGGTGGCGACACGACGGCGGCTTCCGAGTACCGCGGCAAGCTCTACCAGCATCTCGAGCGCAAGAAGGTGAACCCCCGCTCGCGCGAAGCCGGCACCGTGGTCGTTCGCTTCACCGTCGACTCGTCCGGCCAGGTCGTCTCGCGCGAGGTGACGGCAAGCTCCGGCTCGAAGATGCTCGATGACGCGGCCGTCGCCTCGATCGACAAGGCGGCGCCGTTTCCGCCCATGCCCGGCGAGATCGCGAGCGCGCCGATGGTCGTCTCGGTGCCCTTCAAGTTCAGCGTCCGTTGACGCCGGCTCGCGGCTCCGCGTGTCTCAACTAGTCGAGCGCGAATTCCGCGACCAGCGGCGCATGATATGACCCCGCCGCATGCCGCGTCTTGCCATAGCCGACGAGCTCGTCGCCGAGCGTCTCGTTGTGCGCCTCGATGGACCGGAAGCTCCCCAGCAGTGCACGGCTTGCGAGGATGTGGTCGAGCATCTGCGGCCTTCCGTGGTGCAGAACGCTGAATCGCCGGTCGGCTGCCAGCGAGCGGTCGAGAACGATCAGCGAGCGCGCCGACAGCGCCCCATTGCCCGTATCCTCCTCCGCGCCGACGAGGATTTTGAGCGGCGTCTCGTGGTCCTCCGCATTGCAATCGCCGGCTATGATGATCTCGGCATGAGCGTCCGCGTCGAGCAATCGGTCCACGGTCATGCGCGCCTCGAGCGCCTGCGCCGCGCGTTTCCACGCCGACAAGAGATATCCCTCGGCCCAGCCTGAGACGCTCTTCCACACGAAGGGCGCCTCCTTCTGGCCATGGATGGCAGTGGCCAGCGGCGCGCGCAGGTGCACGTTGAGAACCGTGAGCTTGTGCTCCTGGCCAATTCTGATGTCGCAGCAAAGAATGGGCCGTTCGAAACCGACGCTTGCAGGCAAGCTCTCCGGCGGCACTGCCGAGAGCATGCGATGCGCGAGCGGCACCACGAGCTCGTGGCGGATCTCGCGACGGCCCTCGATCGGCCAGCGCGACAGCGTGACGAGGTTGTGCACGTCGGCAACGCCGCGGCCGCCGGGTCCCGCCGTCGAGCATCGCGCGAAACCCGCGTAGTCCGTCCCCGCCAGCAACTGGTCGAGCGCGTCGAGCGTGCGCTCGCTGGCGCCCTTGCGATATTGGCCGTTGACCTCCTGCAGGCAAAGGATGTCCGCCTCGAGCCGCTCGAGCTGCGGCCGCAAGAGATCGATGCGCTCTTCGAGTGCCACCTCCGCCTTGGGCGGCAGATCGAGGCTCTCCAGATTGAAGGTTGCAAGTCTCATCGCCGCCGGCCGGTCAGTGCGACATCAGCACCGGGACCGTCATGGCCTTGAGGACGTGCCGGGTCGCGCCCCCCAGTATGAGCTCCCTGAACCGGGAATGGCCATAGCAGCCCATGACGAGAAGATCGGCGCGCGCGTCGCGCACGGACGCGAGCAGCGTCTCTCCGACACCGGCTTCGAGCCGCGCGGTCTCGGCGGCCTCGCAGCGGACTTTGTGGCGTGCCAGCGCCGTCGCCAGATCGGCCGCCGGCACGTCGCCCCCTTCCCCGCTGTCATCCGGCCGGATCCAAAGCACGCGCACGCTCTCGGCCGCCTGCAGGAGTGGCAGCGCGTCGAACGCGGCGCGCGCCGCCTCGCGCCGGCCGTTCCATGCCACGACAATGCGCCGCCCGGCGTCCACAAAGTCACCCCGGCTCGGAATGACGAGAACCGGCCTGCCGCACGTGAGCGCCAGCCCCTCCGGACCCTCGGTCATCGCCGCAACGGCCCATTCGGGATCGGCTTGCCCGACGATCGTGACATCTGCCACCCGCGCATGCTCCGCGACCTTGCGCCCAACGGTCCAAGGCTGCGCATCGTCGAGGACCCACTCCGCCCTGAGCCCGGCATCGAGCGCTTGAGCCTCGAACCGCTCCTTCATGCGCGAGGCCTCCTCGGCGAAGACCTTGCGGTGGCTCTCGATCACCACCGTTCCCCCGCCCGGTGTGAGCGCAGGCTCGATGATCGGCGGCGGCAGCACGGCGAGCCCCTTCAAATGTGCTTCGAACCGCCGTGCGAGCCCGATGGCGGGCGCGAGCAGCCCCGCCACGTTCCGCTCGTCCGCGAGATGCACGAGGATGGTCTTATAGGACATGAGGCAATGCCTTTCCGATGAGCACGCGGGTCAGGGTGGGGCGATGCCGCCGCGGAGGCCTTGATTGCCGTCAACGCAAGACCGAAATCTAGAGGCGTGGAGACCGCGCCTCGAGCCCGTTTGATGGGCGTCAATGCAGGCCAGGGCCGCAAGATTAAAGTGCCCGCGAACCACATCAAACCAATGGAGTATCTGTCATGAGAGATACATGGCTTCCCGCCCTTTGGAGCGAGCGCAAGGGTGAGATCGATCCCTTCCGCGCGCTTCGGTCCCAGATGGACGAGTTGTTTTCCGACTTCGCCGGCGGATTCCCGCGCTTGACCGGCGGCGGCGACGGCCTCCTCGCCTTGCGCGTCGACGTCAGCGAGACCCCGACCGAGCTCACGGTCAAGGCCGACCTGCCCGGCGTCCAGGAGAAGGACATCGACATCACGGTCTCCGGCGATCAGCTGACGATCAAGGCCGAGAAGAAGTCCGAGGCGGATGAGAAGAAGGACGAGAAGGGGCGCATCTATCACCGCACGGAGCGTTCCTACGGCTTTTTCCAGCGCACCATGACGCTGCCCTTCGACATTGATCCGCAAAAGGTCGGCGCGACCTTCAAGGACGGCGTGCTGACGGTGAGCTTGCCCAAACCAGCCGAAGTACAGAAGCAGACGAAGAAGATCGAGGTCAAGAAAGCCTCGTGACGGTGCGCCAAGCTCTGGCGCCGGCAGCGGCTCGACTGCCGCCGGCGCCGTCGGCTACAATCCCTTGCTCGATGAGCAAGACTGTCGTCCCGACGAGGAGCCTTAATATGCCGACCTTCACCGTGCGCCAGGACAAGCGCTACCGGGCAACGATCTCGCTCGGCGTGCTGCAGAGCTTTGCCGACAATGACCTGATCGCCGGCAAGCTGATCGAGGCCGGATTCACGGATGTGAGCGTTTCGGGCAGCGGCGGAACACGTGTTGCCGAAGCGCGGTGGCCGCTTGCGGACACCACGGCCCCCCTGCCATCCGAAGTCGCCGAGATCACGGAAATCGCCTGAGCCTGCCGCTCTGGCGCCCCTAGCGCAGAATCATCCCGGGAACGGCACCACGGTCTGACGCTGTAAGCCCAATCCCTCGATCTCGAGCTCCATGACATCGCCCGCCTTCAGGTACTGCGGCGGCTTCATCGCCGACCCGACGCCGGGCGGCGTCCCGGTCGTCACCACGTCGCCGGGCTCGAGCACGCAGAACTGCGTGATGTAGGAGACGAGAAACGGGATCGAGAAGATCATCGTCGAGGTCGAGCCCTTCTGGCGCACCTCGCCGTTGACGCGCAGCTCCATCTTGAGGTTCTGCGGATCGGTGATCTCGTCGGTCGTGACCAGCCACGGTCCGAGCGGCCCGAACGTCTCCGCCGCCTTGCCCTTCATCCACTGCCCGTTGCGCTTCATCTGGAAGCGCCGTTCGGACACGTCGTTGCAGATGCAGTAGCCGGCAATATGCGCGAGCGCGTCCTTCTCCTCCACATAGCGCGCACGTGTGCCGATGACGAAGGCGATCTCGCACTCCCAGTCCATGCGGTCGGCGCCCTTGGGATATATGACGTCGTCGTAGGGACCCGAGACCGAGTTGCCGAGCTTGTTGAACAGGATCGGCTCGGCGGGGATCTCCTGACCCGTCTCCTTGGCATGGTCGGCATAATTCAAGCCGACGGCGATGAAGCTCCACGAGCGCGCCACGGGAGCACCGAGGCGCACGCCTTGGGGCGCGAGCGGCAGCGACTTGGGATCGATCGCCTTGAGCTTGGCAACGCTTGCCGGCGCCAGCGTCTCGCCCGTGATGTCGGCGACGTGCGCCGAGAGGTCGCGGATCTCTCCGTCCGCGTCGACCAGACCGGGCTTCTCCGAGCCCTTGGCACCAAAGCGCACGAGTTTCATGTGGGTTAGTTCCAGCTCGTTGAGAATTGCTATGCTCGGCGCGGGAGGCCGCCGCATGTTCGAAGGCTTTACAGCACAGACCATCGAGACCGGCAACGGGATCGAGATCGCCGCTTGGACCGGGGGCTCGGGCCCGCCGCTGCTGCTTCTCCATGGCTTCCCCCAGACGCACCTCTGCTGGCGCAAGGTCGCGCCGCAGCTCGCCACCCGCTTCACGGTCGTGGCGACGGACCTCAGGGGATACGGCGCTTCGAGCAAGCCGGAGGGCGGCGAATGCCACGCCAACTACTCAAAGCGCGCCATGGCCGCCGACCAGATCGAGGTCATGCGCCGGCTCGGCTTCGACCGCTTCCGCCTCGTCGGCCACGACCGGGGCGGTCGCGTCGCCCACCGCCTGGCACTCGATCATCCCGCCTCAGTCGAGCGCCTCGCGGTGCTCGACATCGCGCCGACGGCGACGATGTATGCCAGAACGAACCGCGCCTTCGCCGAGGCCTACTACCACTGGTTTTTCCTGATCCAGCCCTTCGATCTCCCCGAGCGGCTCATCGGCGCCGACCCCGAATACTATCTGCGATACACGCTCAAGAGCTGGTGCAAGACCGACGGCGCCATTGAAGAGGAGGCGATCGCTGCCTACATCGCGGCCTTCAAGGAACAAACTTCGATACACTGCCGCCTGCGAGGACTACCGCGCGGCGGCAACCATCGATTTGCAGCACGACGCCGCCGACGAGCGCGACGGGCGCCGCTTGGCTGTGCCGCTGCTCGCACTTTGGGGCGCGCGCGGAACAATCGCCAGGGAGTTCGACGTGCTCGAGACGTGGCGCGAGAGATCGGCGGCGGCCGTCAGCGGCACGGCACTCGATTGCGGCCATTTCGTGCCCGAGGAAGCGCCGCAAGCAACCGTTGCAGAGCTGCTCCGCTTCCTCTGAAGAACACGTGTAGCGGAACGCGCGGCCGCTCCCCATATCTGCCCATGGCGTTGTCATTGAGAGAGATCAATCATGCTCAATTTGGGCTTCCTCACCGGCAGGACCGCCAGTTCAAACAGCGGTTACGCCCAGTCACCTGAAAGCGACGACAGTCTGTTGGATGCTTACTCGGAAGCCGTCGTCGGCGCCGTCGAAACCGTCGCGCCTGCCGTCGTGCACGTCGGCGTCAAGGGCGAGCGGCGCGGCCGGCCGGCCGAAGGTTCTGGCTCGGGTGTAGTCGTCTCGCCGGACGGCCTCATTCTCACCAACAACCACGTCGTCGCCGGTGCGCGCGAGATGCGACTCACGCTCGCCGACGGGCGCTCGTTCACGGGCCGCATGCTGGGCTCCGATGCCGACACCGATCTCGCCGTGCTGCGCGGAGAGACGAGCGAGCATCTTCCCTCGGCCGTCCTCGCCAACTCGAAGCGCGTCAAGCCGGGGCAGGTCGCCATCGCCATCGGCAACCCGCTCGGATTCCAATCCTCGGTCTCGGCTGGCATCGTCAGCGCCGTCGGTCGCTCTTTGCGGGCTGAGAACGGCCGCCTCATCGGCGACGTGATCCAGACCGACGTCGGCTTGAACCCCGGCAACTCGGGCGGACCTCTCGTCAGCTCGCGCGCTGAGGTCATCGGCATCAACACCGCAATGATCATGGGCGCGCAGGGCATCTGCTTTGCCGTGGCGGCAAACACGGCGCTGCATGTGCTGACGCAGATTCTGGCGCACGGCCGCGTGCGCCGCGCCCGCATTGGCATCGTTGGCGAGCAGGTGCCGCTCGCTGCGCGTGCGACCTATCAAGCGGGTCTCAAGCAAAAGAGCGGCGTCGCCGTGCGCGAGATCCAGGGAACGAGCCCCGCCGATCGCGCTGGCTTGGTGCCCGGCGACGTCGTCGTGCGCATCGACGGCGAGGCCATAACCGGCATCGACGACATCTTCCGTGTGCTCGACGACAAACGCATTGGTCGTGGCGTGACCGTCGCCATCCTGCGCCGTCATCAGCTGATGGAGCTCGAATTGCAGCCCGAAGAGCGGGATCAATAGAAGGTGCGGCAACCGCCGGGAAACGAGGAAGACATGGGCGAGCCCGCGACCGAAAAGTCCGCGCAGCAATCGGCCGGCATCGATCCGGGGGTGCGCATTGGTCATGTCCATCTCAAGGTCGCCGACATCGAGCGGTCGCTGGCATTCTATTGCGGCGTCCTCGGCTTCGAGCTGACCCAGCGCTATGGGTCGCAGGCGGCGTTCATCTCCGCCGGCGGCTATCACCATCACATCGGGCTCAACACTTGGCAGAGCAAGGGCGGACACCCGCCCGCGCCCGGCACGACGGGGCTTTTCCACGTTGCGATCCTCTATCCAACGCGGGCGGCGCTCGCCGACGCGCTGCGGCGGCTGCGTGACGCGGGAATTCCTCTCGAGGGCGCGAGCGACCACGGCGTCAGCGAGGCACTCTACCTGCGCGACCCGGACGACAATGGCGTCGAGCTCTATCGGGATAGACCGGAGGCCGAATGGCCGCGCTCGGCCGATGGCGCGCTGGCCATGTACACGCGCCCGCTCGACCTCGACAAACTTTTGGCGGCCGCCTAGCGCGAGCCGAGCTCAAGGCAGGCAAATGGCGGAGAGGGAGTCCGCCCACCTAGCGTCTTATAGGGTCTGCCTAAGTCCGCCATTCTCTTGCCACTCCATGGGCTTACGTGTCTCCGTCGTCCAGCACCGTTAGGTGAAGTCCACTGGCATCCCACAAAAAATGTGGGGTGAAATGTGGGGTAGCGCATGAAGCCCAAGAGGCAGCATCCTGATCGGGCCTTGTCGGCGGCACGAGTTCGTTCCCTCAAAGAACCCGGGCGTTACGCCGACGGGGGCGGGCTCTACCTCGTCGTCGCTCCGTCGGGGGCCAAGCGGTGGCTCCTGCGCATACTCGTTCGCCGCAAACGGTGCGACATCGGGCTGGGCGGACTTAACGCGGTGTCTTTAGCCGAAGCACGGGAGAAAGCCGCCGAATACCGCAAGATCGCTAGGAACGGTGGCGATCCTCTGGAAGAGCGTCGCAAGCAGAGAGCGACAATCCTCACTTTCGAAGAGGCGGCGCGACGGGTGCACGCAGAGAATGCCAAGACATGGCGGAATGCCAAGCACGCCCAGCAGTGGATCAATACGCTCGTTGCCTATGTGTTTCCCGTGTTTGGCAACCGGCCCGTCAATCAAATCGAGACGCCGGATGTGCTGCGGGCCCTGTCTCCCATCTGGGTGACAAAACCTGAGACGGCGCGGCGCGTGCGTCAGCGCATACGCACTGTTCTCGACTGGGCCAAGGTCGCTGGCTTCCGTTCGGGCGACAACCCGGTTGAGGGTGTCGCGAAAGGCTTGCCGAAACAGCATGGCAGCGACGACCACCACGCCGCGCTGCCTTTCGAAGACGTGTCCTGGTTCATCAAGGCCCTTCGCGGGAGCGACGCGAGTGAGCCTGCGCGGCTTGCTTTCGAATTCTTGATCCTAACAGCGACCCGAACGAGCGAAGTTCTCAAAGCACCATGGGCAGAATTCGATATTCAGTCTGCAACGTGGACAATACCCAAGGAGCGGACGAAGCCGAAGAAGCGGAAACATCGCGTTCCCTTGTCTCCGCGCTGTCTCGAAATCGTCGCACGAGCCAAACCGCTCTCGGGCGAGAGCGAATACGTGTTTCCTGGCCTATCCCTCATGCGCCCGATGTCGAATATGGTCTTCCTGATGATGCTCCGGCGAATGAACGTCGATGTAACGCCCCATGGCTTCCGGTCGTCGTTTAGGGACTGGGCATCAGAGGAGACGCACTTTGCAAATGACGTGTGCGAGATGGCGCTTGGCCATTCCATCAAAGGCAAGTCCGAGGCGGCATACCGGCGGCGCGATTTGTTTGATAAGCGCCGGGCGCTGATGGAAACCTGGGCCGAGTTCGCGACCAAACCTCTGCCAAAATCCGGACGCTACGGGCGAGATGACCGCGCTATCATTCGCAAGCCCGTATGAACTTCGCTCTGGTTGACGAACGGCGTAGCGAAATGCGGCGCTGTCAGTGGTCAAGGCGAAATTACCCTTTCGCATTCTTTCTAGAAAGTTGTTGGACGGCTTTTCAAGAAAATCGCGAATGGCCGATTCCGTATTTGATTTCACAAAACAACGCTGATACAATTCGCATTGGAATGACGCCTAATTACCCTGCAAGCGCATGGTCAAGAAAAAGCGAAATTCGGTTGCCCGAGGCCGCTGCGGCTTTTGAAGCCTTGCGGAGAGCTTAGGCGCTAGACCCACAACGGCGTCCTATTTCAAGAGGACTACATGCCCCTCACGGGAGACGTGCGGAGTGTGAAGTGGAACTCGCGCGCTGGGGGCCAGTAACGGGCACAACTAAATAGGGAGAGTTGCTACAGCACAGGGGGGAAAGTCATGAGCCAAGTTCAAACAAACCAGACCGACATGGGCCGCTTAGTTCGGCTCAAAGGGGTTCTCGACCGCATTCCAGTCTCAAAATCGACGTGGTGGCAGGGGGTCAAATCCGGGAAATTTCCGAAGCCAGTCAAGCTGGGGGCACGGCTCACATGCTGGCGGGAAGTTCGGATATCCTCGATCTCGTCGAGCGGGGAGTTGACTGATAAACCACCACAATCCGCATGTTCCAGAACAAACGAGCGATCTGTCAGTCGTCGCAGCAATCATGCCGGATATAAATACTACGCCTCAACAGTAGAGGCGCAAAGTCCCGTTTTACGACTTGGCGCGGTCAAATATCGGTGCCACTCGCATTCTGAAACAGGAGGAACGAGTTCAAAGCGGCGGGCTTTTCCATATGCCACTACCCTCTGATGGAGGATGTGCAGGCCCGCTATCGGTTTGTCCTCTGGCATATGAAGAATACAGTTCAGTATGTGCGCTTAAAGTTGAGGTTGCCCCTTAACACGATCAGGCTCTGTTCCACAACAACCTGAGAGACGCCAGAAAGTCGGCTGATTGGCTACCGGCATCTGCCGTTGGAAAAGCTGAGAGAATGGGAGATCGCCCAACCGCCCCAACCTTTTATCGAGGTTCTCAAATCAGATGTGCTCCGGCTCCGCGAAACAGCCGAATGTCCGCTTTGCCCGTAACAGGGCAAAGTGTGCCCCTCACCATGAAACAGATAAGACGCGTAGCTTCAATGGTTCGCCCTTCAGGCGAATTCGAACATCGCTTCGCTCGTTCGGTAACTAGGTTGACATCATGTAGTTGATATCCGGGGCGAGCCTGCGAGCCCCGGTTGCCCGAAGGGCAATCGATCACTCCCTTGAAGGGATTATTTTGCTCCATCACTCATGAACCCCTGATGGCCTCGCTGTCGAACATTCGCACGGCGAGTGGGGCCATTTCAGAACTCCGTCAAAAAACGGGTCGGACAGCGAACTGCCGTGGCCAAGTCGCGACGGCAGCGGCTACAAAGTTTGTTCTGATTACTCGGTCTCGACATGTCCAACACCGACATACGCTAGCCATTATAAAAACGATGAATTCCGAAGCACGCGTCATTCGCGAAAACCTCTTCTTCATGTCGCAGTCTAGCCCGCACCGGAGAGTATTCCTTTAGCTTCGTAAACGCGAACACGCAGCCTCCGAGCAAGAGCGCTGTGATGCCAAGACTATTGTGAATCTGCGTAATCGCGCCAGCTGCCACTCCGCCGCCGACAGTGGGTATGCCTTGGCCAACGTCGCAAAGGATTTGCATCTTGAACGCGTCGCGTTCTCGTTCCAGCTCATCCGCTTGGGCCCGATATGCGCGAATACGTTCCGCGCACTTTCTCGAAATCAGAAACGGAGCCAACCTCCGCGCCAAGTCAGCGACCGCCTTCAAGAAGGTGTCTCTAGCCTCGGCCTAGGCGCCCCACGCTTTCGTTCTAAGTTTTAGGGTTTCCTCGATGCTAATCTGATCGAGGACGCCTTCATCCAAGTATTCAGAGTGCGCAACTCGGAGTGCCTGTGTTCGGTAGAGCCAGGCAGGGTCATCTTCAGCGACGAGGTCAATCAGCTCGTTTGCGCGCTTCGTCATCTGCCCAATGATCGCGTAATGCCCGGGGCTCGCGGTGTAGGGGATGACGTTGCGAGCGGCGCAATATCCGATGCACTTTAGCGTCGCGCCAACGCGTGCCCTTGCTATCGCCGAAAACTCGGTGCGCAAGTGGTCTCTTGCCAAAGGGCCCGACAAATCTCCTAGAGGTGAACTGTCATTGATCGAGCCGTCGGCGGCACCACCCTTTAAGGCGATTGCGGCGATGCTGTCGTCGTCTAATGCAAGGAGTTGCCCATCGTCGCGTAACGCTGCCTGAAGGAAATCCTCACTTCCGGCTATGTTTCGGTAAGCGCCCAGCACAAACTGAACATTAAGGGGGTAGTGACCATAAGCACGCTGCCAATGGTCACCTGCTTTGCGTCGGGATAGGTGCGCATCACCTGCACGATGCCTTGATTGACGGCTGGCCGCAGGGCCTGGATACTTTTGTCAAACGAGTTGTCGTAGTCGGGAGTCTTTCCGAGCAAACGCATCGGCGGAG
>CAVQUQ010000026.1:0-210000 GCA_963716835.1 uncultured Alphaproteobacteria bacterium
GCGTGAGGCAGCCGTCCGCGAGCTCGGGGAGGAGACCGGCATCAAGAGCGCGGACATCGTGGCCGAGATCCCGCGCTGGCTGACCTATGACCTTCCGGACGAGCTTCTCGGCGTCGCGCTCAAGGGCAAGTACCGCGGCCAGCGCCAGCGCTGGTTCGCCATGCAGTTCTGGGGCGACGACAGCGAGATCGACATTCGCCCGCACGACGGAGGCAAGGCCGAGTTCGACCGCTGGAAATGGCGGCGCCCGGAGGAATTGATCGATCTCATTGTGCCCTTCAAACGCCCGGTTTACCAAACGATCCTTGCTGAGTTTGCGCATTTGGCGCATTCCTGAAAAAAGGACGTGTGGCGGGCCCCTCGATCGGGGCCCGTATGGCGTGAGAGTGGACGATGCTGACGAAAACCAAACGCGAGACGAGAACGCTTCCCCCGTTCAACGACGGTGCCGACGACCAATCGGGACGGCCCTTCGATGCCAAAGAATATAGTGAAATCAAAGAGCTGTGGCTCGACCATATCGCGGCCGAGCACGGCGCTGACATTCCCGGGCTGATGGCGACGCTGACGCCGGATTGCGTCTACACCATCCTCAACAACGGCAAGGTGTGGAACGGGCACGAGGGCGCGACGAAATTCTACGAGGCATTTCTGGCGGCATTCCCCGAGAACTGCTTCACGGTGGTCAACGCCTTCATCGGGCCTCAGGGCGTGGTCGAGGAAGCCCATTTCAACGGCGTCAACACCGGCGGCGAGCTGTTCGGCATCCCGGCAACCGGGCATGCGATCGAGTTCGACGTGGTCCTGATGTTCCCCTGGGACCGCGAGCGACGGCTGTTCAAGGGCGAGCGGATCTATTTCGCCATCCAGAACTCGATGATCGCGAATATCGGCCAGCTCCTGCGGCGCGTGGCCCGCGGCAAAGCCGACCCGGCCCAGAGCTAACCAGGGTCATGGCCCGTCAGTGGGCGCCTTTGAGGCGGGAGAGCGCGGAGACCGCCTCGTTCGCGGCCAGGCGCGCGCTGTCGTCCTTGGCGGCGGAGAGCTCGGCCTCGGCAGCGGCAAGCTCGGTCGCCATCGTCGCCGCGTCGAGCTCGGCGATGTCGTAGGCCTTCTCGGCCAGCACCGTCACGCGGTCAGGGCCGACCTCGGCGAAGGCCGACTTGACGAAGAGGCGCGACTTCGACCCGTCCATCATCACGTCGAGCACGCCGGGACGCAGCGTCGAGATCACGGGCGCGTGGCCGGGAAGAATGGTCATGTCGCCCTCGGAGCCGGGGAGCAGCACCTGCTCGGCCTCGCCCGAGAGGAGAATTCTCTCGGGGCTCACAAGCTCGAATCTGATCGTCGATGCCATCTCGTGCCGTCCTCAGCTTCCGGTCCGGAGCGCGGCGTGCGCCGCCGCACTCGCGTCCAACACAATCTAGTCCACGACCTCGCCGCTGCCGGATTTGGCGTGAACCTCTTCCGACGTCTGCACGCGCTTGCCGCAGAAGGGGCAGAAGAAGAGCGGGTGATCGACCATACCCGGCTCGTCGCTCTCGAGCTCGATCAGACCGACGGACATGTAGAGCACGCCGTCCTCGCCCACCGAGATCAGCGGCTCGAACTCGTTGCCGCTCATCGCCTCCTTCAGCTCCTTGCAGCAGGAGCCGAATTCCGCAGATGCACTTTGGCCGCCCGATGGTTCGTCCGCTGCCATGGCCTTCCGTTACCGCTCCGAGTGAGAGCCCAAATCTCGACTAGGCCGCCTCGGCGAGCTTCTCCGCCTTGGCAATCGCCTCCTCGATGGTGCCCACCATATAGAAGGCCTGTTCCGGCAGGTGATCATAGTCGCCGTCGCAGAGGCCCTTGAAGGCCTTGATGGTGTCGGCGAGCGGCACCTGTTTGCCGGGCGAGCCGGTGAAGACTTCGGCGACCGAGAATGGTTGCGACATGAAGCGCTCGATCTTGCGGGCGCGCGCAACCGTTATTTTGTCCTCTTCCGAGAGCTCGTCCATGCCGAGAATGGCGATGATGTCCTGGAGCGACTTGTACTTCTGCAGGATCGACTGAACCTGGCGGGCGACCTGGTAGTGCTCCTCGCCGACGACGCGGGGATCGAGCATGCGCGAGGTTGAGTCGAGCGGGTCCACTGCCGGGTAGATGCCTTTTTCGGCGATGCCACGCGAGAGCACGGTGGTGGCGTCCAAGTGAGCGAATGAGGTAGCCGGAGCAGGGTCGGTCAAGTCGTCGGCGGGCACGTAGATCGCCTGCACGGACGTGATCGAGCCCTTCTGTGTGGTCGTGATGCGCTCCTGCAGCGCGCCCATGTCGGTGGCCAGTGTCGGCTGATAGCCGACCGCCGACGGGATGCGGCCCAGGAGCGCCGACACCTCGGAGCCCGCCTGCGTGAAGCGGAAAATATTGTCGATGAAGAACAGCACGTCCTGGCCCTTGTCACGGAAATCCTCGGCGACCGTCAGACCCGAGAGAGCGACGCGCATGCGGGCGCCCGGCGGCTCGTTCATCTGTCCGTAGACGAGGGCGCATTTGGAGCCCTTAGCCGAGCCGTTGTTCTTCTTCGGGTCGACGTTCACGTTCGACTCGATCATCTCGTGATAAAGGTCGTTGCCCTCACGCGTGCGCTCGCCGACGCCGGCGAACACCGAGTAGCCGCCGTGAACCTTGGCGATGTTATTGATCAGCTCCATGATGAGCACGGTCTTGCCGACGCCGGCACCGCCGAAGAGGCCGATCTTGCCGCCCTTGGCGTAAGGCGCCAGAAGATCGACGACCTTGATGCCGGTGACGAGGATCTGCGCCTCGGCCGCCTGATCCGCGAAGCTCGGAGACGGCTGATGGATGGCGCGCCGGGCGTTGGTGTTGACGGGGCCTGCCTCGTCCACCGGCTCGCCGATGACGTTGATGATGCGCCCCAGCGTCTCGTCGCCGACGGGCACCGAGATCGGCGCGCCGGTGTCGACGACCTCCTGGCCGCGCACGAGACCTTCGGTCGCGTCCATGGCGATAGTGCGAACCGTGTTCTCGCCCAAGTGCTGCGCGACCTCGAGCACCAGGCGCTGCCCGTGGTTCTTGGTCTCGAGCGAATTCAAGATCTCGGGGAGATGCCCGTCGAACTGCACGTCGACGACAGCACCCATCACCTGACGGATCTTACCAACCTTGCCTGTCATTTTCCTCTCCAGCCAGTGTTCTTCAGGCGACCGTCAAGTTCACGGGAATGTTCCCGCGCGTCGCCTTGGAATAGGGACAAATCTGATGCGCTTCGTCGGCCAGCGCCTTAAGCGCGGCCGGGTCGGCGCCCGGAAGCGAAACCTTGATATCGGCCGCGAGCGAGAAGCCGCCCTCGGTGTTGAGCGTCACGTCGCAGGTGACCTTTGCCGCCTGGCCGTCGAGCCCGTGCTTCTTCGCCAGCACCAGGATCGCCTGCCCGAAGCAGGACGACCAGCCGAGCGCGAAAAGCTGCTCCGGATTGTGGCCTTCGCCCGAGCCGCCGAGATCCTTCGGCAGCGCCATCGCGAGCGCGAGCTTGCCGCCCTCGGCAATTGCGCGCCCGTCGCGGCCACCCTTCGTCGTCGCTGTCGTCTTGTAAGCCATGTCCGGTACTCCTCGACGCCACGTACGGCCCCGCTGTGACGCGCCCTAGAGCGCTTCCGCACCCGAGATGATCTCGATGAGCTCTTTGGTGATGTTGGCCTGGCGCTGACGGTTGTACTTGATCGTCAGCTTGTTGATCATGTCGCCGGCGTTGCGGGTCGCGCTGTCCATGGCGCTCATGCGCGCGCCCTGCTCGGACGCCGCGTTCTCGAGCAGGCCGCGGAAGATCTGCGTCGTGATGTTGCGCCTGAGAAGGAAGGAAAGGACCGCCTCCTCCTCGGGCTCGTACTCGTAGATCGCCTCGGCACCGCGCGACTTGGCTTCGGCCGGCTTCTCGTCGGGCAGCTTGGCCGGGATGAGCTGCAAGGCGGTCGGCTTCTGCGCAATGACGGATTTGAACTCGGCGAAGTAGAGCGTCGCCACGTCGAACTCGCCGGCCTCGAACATGGCGAGCAGCTTCTGGCCGATGTCCTCGGCGTTGGCGAAGCCGACCTGACGAATGCCGCGCAGATCGACGCGCTCGACGATGTTCTTGTTGAGATCGCGGCGCAGGTTGTCGGCGCCCTTGCGGCCGACGGTCATGATCTTCACCGTCTTGCCGGCGGCCAGCAGACGCTGGGCGTCGGCGCGCGCGAGCTTGGCGATGTTGGTGTTGAAGCCGCCGCACAGACCGCGCTCGGCCGTCATCACGACGAGAAGGTGCACCTGATCCTTGCCGTTGCCGACGAGCAGGGGCGAGGCGCCGTCGCGGTTGGCGCGGCGGTTCAGGTTGGCGAGCACGGCGTCCATGCGCTCGGCGTAGGGACGCGCGGCGGTGGCCGCCTCCTGCGCGCGCCTGAGCTTCGCCGCGGCCACCATCTGCATGGCCTTGGTAATCTTGCGCGTCGCCTTGACGGAGGCGATGCGGTTCCTGAGGTCTTTTAAGCTCGGCATGGCGCCGTCTCTGCTCTCTCTGTCATCCCGGACGGCCGAAAGCCGATCCGCGACCCAGTGCCCTAGTGAACAACTTCAAATCCGTCCCTGGGTCCCGGCTCTCCGCGCTTGAGCGCTGCGGCCGGGATGACAGGGTGTGCCGACTAGGCCGCGAAGCCCTTCGAGAACTTGTCGAGGAACGCGACGAGCTTTTTCTCAGTTTCCGGAGACAGCGCCTTGTCGGCGGCGATCGTCGCAAGAATCGATTTCTCCTCGCGCAGCGACGCCAGGAGACCGGCCTCGAACTTGCCGACGGCAGAGACGGGCAGCGGATCGAGATAGCCGCGCGTGCCGGAGAAGATCACGGCCACCTGCTCCTCCATCTTGAGCGGCGAGAACTGCGGCTGCTTCAGAAGCTCGGTCAAGCGTGCGCCGCGGGCGAGCATCTTCTGCGTCGCGGCGTCGAGGTCGGAGCCGAACTGGGCGAAGGCCGCCATCTCGCGGTACTGGGCCAGCTCGCCCTTGATCTTGCCGGCGACCTGCTTCATCGCCTTCGTCTGCGCGGACGAGCCGACGCGCGACACCGAGAGGCCGACGTTCACCGCCGGACGGATGCCCTGATAGAAAAGATCCGTCTCGAGGAAGATCTGACCGTCGGTGATCGAGATGACGTTGGTCGGAATGTAGGCGGAGACGTCGTTGGCCTGCGTCTCGATAACCGGGAGGGCGGTGAGCGATCCCTTGCCCGAGGAGTCGCCGAGCTTCGCGGCGCGCTCGAGCAGGCGAGAGTGGAGATAGAACACGTCGCCCGGATAGGCTTCGCGGCCCGGCGGGCGGCGCAGCAGGAGCGACATCTGGCGGTAGGCGACGGCCTGCTTGGAGAGATCGTCATAGGCGATCACGGCGTGCATGCCGTTGTCGCGGAAGTACTCGCCCATGGTGCAGCCGGTGAACGGCGCGAGGTACTGCATGGGCGCGGGATCGGAGGCGGTCGCGGCGACGATGATCGAATACTCGAGCGCGCCGCGCTCCTCGAGGACCTTCACGAACTGGGCGACGGTTGAGCGCTTCTGGCCGATGGCGACGTAGACACAGTAGAGCTTGGCGCTCTCGTCGTTGCCGGCGTTGATCGGCTTCTGGTTGAGGAAGGTGTCGAGAATGATGGCGGTCTTGCCGGTCTGGCGGTCGCCGATGATGAGCTCGCGCTGGCCGCGGCCGATGGGGATCAAGCTGTCGACGGCCTTGAGGCCGGTGGCCATCGGCTCGTGCACCGATTTGCGCGGCAGGATGCCCGGCGCCTTGACGTCGACGCGCATGCGCTTGTCGGACTTGATCGGGCCTTTGCCGTCGATCGGATTGCCGAGACCATCGACGACGCGACCGAGCAGGCCCTTGCCGACGGGAACCTCGACGATGGCGCCGGTGCGCTTGACGGTATCGCCTTCCTTGATGGTGCGGTCGTCGCCAAAGATCACGACGCCGACGTTGTCGGCTTCAAGGTTCAACGCCATGCCGCGGATGCCGCCCGGGAACTCGACCATCTCGCCCGCCTGGACGTTGTCGAGGCCGTAGACGCGCGCGATGCCGTCGCCCACCGACAAGACCTGGCCGATCTCGGAGACTTCGGCCTCCTTGCCGAAATTCTTGATCTGCTCCTTCAGGATCGAGGAGATCTCTGCTGCCCGGATTTCCATCGCTAGTCCTCTGTCTTTCGGCGTTTCCGCGGGGCGTTCTTGGAAGTCTCGTTGATTTCGAAATCGTTCTTGGCTCGCTCGTTACGACCTCGGGCTCGCGCCCGCGTCCGCCAGCATTGCCTTCAGACGCCTCCCTTCAAGGAGAGCTTGAGGCTCGTGAGCTTGGTTCGCAGCGACGTGTCGACCATGCGGCTGCCGAGCTTCACGATCAGACCGCCGAGAAGCGACGGGTCGACCTTGGTCGCGAGGCGCACATCCTTGCCGACCGAAGCCTTGAGCACGTCACGCAGCTCGTGGGCCAACGCATCGCTCAGCGGATGAGCGGACGTGACCTCGGCAGCGACCTCACCGCGAGACCTCGCGGCAAGCACGCGATAGGCACGCACCATATCAGGCGCAGCGAACAAACGGCGGTTGCGGGCGATGAGCTTGAAGAAATTCTGGACCAGCGCACCAATGCCGGCCCGCTCGAAGAGCACGATCAGCGCGCGGCTCTGCTCGTCGGCGGGAATGACGGGGCTTTTGATGAGGCGCACCATGTCCGCGCTCTCGTCGTAGAGGCGCTGGAATTTGTCGAGGTCCTCTTCAACCTCGGAGATCTGATTTTCTTCTCTTGCGAGATCGAAAAGAGCGGACGCGTAGCGCCCTGCAACACCGGAAGCGATGGGTTCGTCTGTTGCCACGTCAAAAGCTCTCACGTGCTCAAGGGGTTAAGAAGCCCCGCGGCCGAAGCCACAGCCCATTTGGAGAAACGGTCTCTCTCGCCAAGAGGCGGGAGCGTCCCCAAACAGCCGAGCCCCCTCTTGAAATCCGCGGTTCTGTAACATGCGCACCGCGGAGCATCAACCAGGGATCACAGGCCGGATTGCCGCAGAATTCCTGGATCCTAGCCGCCCCCAAGGTCACCTGCTGCTCACGATTATGAACGGAAGCTGCATGCAGCGTTCAATGGGGGTTCAGGGCGCCTTTCGTAGGGTCGCGTCATAGCCGCCGGAATCGTCCCGGCAGGCAGTGGGTCCAGGGGATTTGACCATGTCGCTCAAGAAGCTTCTTACGACCGGCGTCGTCAGCACGGCGCTTGTCGCCGCCAATGTCACCGCTTTTGCCAACTCGGCACAGGCCGAACCCTGGCGCGGACAGGGCCAATACAGGTCCGATTCGCGGGGCTGGGACAACGATCAGCGCGGCTGGAACGGCGGTCCGCGGTACCGCTACGATCAACACAGCTACAAGAAGGACAAGTCCGACAAGAAGCTCGCCCGCGGCATCGCCATCGGGCTCGGCGTGCTGCTCATCGGCTCGATCCTGGCGTCGGAGGCCAACCACCGATAACGGCGCGCGGCTAGGCCCCACCTCAAAGCTCAGCGCGCCGGGGCCGTTCCCTCAAGGGAACGGCCCTTTTTCGTTTTTCATCTCGAAAACCGCGCGTCCGCCACCATATCGCAACCAAGGGGCGGAACAGGCGCTGCAGGCCCATGCATCGCCGATCATTGTGAAACACCAACCCAAAGGTGGACCCGATGAACGTATCCCACTCGATCCTGTTGGCCAGCATTCTCGCAGCCGCGCTCGCGCTCGGACAGGCTGTCCCGACTTCGGCGGCGCCGCTCGGCGCAGCAGCAATTCGGCACGATGCGGCCTCGAATTCCGGGCCGCGCATCGAGCTCGCCGGAGGCGGCTTCCATTTCGCCGGCGGACACGGGTATTTCCACGGCGGGCACTTCGGACGCTTCGGCCCTGGCGTGTTCCTGGGCCTTCCCTACTACGGCTATGGGCCGGCCTACTACTACGACGATGACGATTACTATGATGACGATGGGGGGCCCGCTGATCTCGATGATCCCGTCGCGCTCTGTCAGGCCCGGTATCGCTCCTTCGATCCCGAGTCAGGCACGTTCCTCGGCTATGACGGATTTAGGCATCCATGCCCCTATCTCGGCTAACGGCCCGCTACAGGAAGCTGTAGGGATCGATGTCGACGGTGAGGCGCAGGTCGCCCTTGATCGCGGGCAGCGCATCGAGCCACGCCCGCAGATAGCCCTGGATATCGATCTCGCGCGGGGCCTTGACCAGGAGCCGCCAGCGGTGGCGGCCGCGCACGACCGCGAGGGGCGCTTCGGCAGGGCCCAGCACCTCGATCTGTCCGGCGGGCGGGGCTCGTCGCTTCACCTCGCGCGCGAATGATTCCGCGAGCTCCTTGTCGCGCGCCGACACGATGAGCGCGGCAAGGCGGCCGAAGGGCGGCAGCAGGCCGCGGCGGCGGAAATCGATCTCGCGCTCGAGAAATGCCTCGCGGTCGCCCGAGAGGATCGACTGCATGACCGGGTGCTCGGGCATGTGAGTCTGGACGTAGCCCTTGCCCTTGGCCAGCGCGCGACCCGCCCGTCCCGTCACCTGATGCAGGAGCTGGAAGGTGCGCTCGCCGGCGCGCGGGTCGGCGCCCATGGAGAGGCCGAGATCGCCGTCGACGATGCCGACGGTCGCAAGGAGCGGAAAGTTGTGGCCCTTGGCCACGATCTGCGTGCCGATGATGATGTCGATGTCGCCGCTCTCGATCTTGCCGATGATCTCGCGCATCTCGGTGAGGCCCGGGATCAGATCGGACGAGAGAAGCGCGAGCCGCGCCTCCGGAAAGCGCTCCGCGACCTCCTCGGCGACGCGCTCGACGCCCGGGCCGCAGGCCACGAGCGAGCCTTCCTCGCCGCATTTCGGGCACTTCTCCGGGATCGGCAGCGAGAAGCCGCAGTGGTGGCAATTCAAGCGGTGGCGGAAGCGGTGCTCGACGAGCCAGGCCGTGCATTGCGGGCACTCGAAGCGGTGGCCGCAGCTGCGGCACAACGTCAAGGGCGCGTAGCCGCGGCGGTTGAGAAACAGCAGCGATTGCTGGCGTTGGGCGAGCGTTTCACTCAGCGCGTCGACGAGAACGGGCGAGAGCCATCGGCCTTTTTCCGGCGCATCCTTGCGCAGGTCGATCGCCAACGACCTCGGGCATCTCGACGCCGGTGAAGCGGCCCGGCAGCACGACGTGGCGATAGCGGCCGGTGCGCGCGTTGACGTGGCTCTCGATCGACGGCGTCGCGGAAGCAAGGATCACCGGGAACTTGCCGAGGCTGCCGCGCACCACGCTCATGTCGCGCGCCTGGTAGTGGACGCGGTCGTCCTGCTTGAAGCCCTGATCGTGCTCCTCGTCGACGACGATGAGGCCCAGCTCCTTGAAGGGAAGGAACAGCGCCGAGCGCGCGCCGACGACGACGCGGGCTTCGCCAGTCGCAGCGGCGCGCCAGGCGCGGCCGCGCTCGGCGTTGGAAAGGGCCGAGTGCCACTCGACGGGTGCGCAGCCGAAACGCGCCTCGAAGCGGTTCATGAACTGGCCGGTGAGCGCGATCTCGGGCAGCATGATCAACGCCTGGCGGCCGTCGCGCAGCGTCTGGGCCACGGCCTCGTAGTAGACCTCGGTCTTGCCCGAACCCGTCACGCCGTCGAGCAGGGAGACGGAGAAATTCGCGCCGTCGACGGCCGAGACGAGCGCATGCACGGCGCGTGCCTGATCGTCCGAGAACTCCGTCGTGCTGTGATCGGGATCCGGCGCCAGATAGCGCTTCTCGGGTATTGCGACCTCGACCAGGTTGCCCGAGGCGACGAGCCCGTCGACGACGCCTGTCGTGCAGCCAGCCTCCGCGGCGAGCGCCGACTTGGCCCTGATCAAGCCGTCACCCGCGATCTCGAGCGCCCGAGTGCGCGCTGGCGTCATGCGCGGCGGGGACGCCGCCCCTTCGACGAGGCGCACGCCGAAGCGCGGCGCTGGCGGGTCGAAGGCGGCCTGGGCGCTCATCATCATGCGCACAACCATGCCGAGCGGCGTCAGCGTGTATTTCGCGATCCATTCGGCGAGCCGCAGGGACGAGAGCGGCAGCGGCGGCACATCGAGGCGCTCGGTCACGGCCTTGAGCTTCTTGGGGTCGACGGGACGCGGCTCCGCGCCGCCCCGGTCCGCCGTGCCGGTATCCCACACGACTCCGACACGGCTCTGAGGACCGAACGGCACGACCACAAACGCGCCCGGCGCCAGATCGAGACCCTCGGGCACGAGATAGTCGTAGGTCTGGTCGAGCGCGACCGGCAACAGCACGGGCACGAGCGGCCGCGTCTTTCGCGCGCGATCTACGTTAATGCCGAGAAGGCTATCCAAATGGGGCGCTGCCAGATTAGAAGCTTGGAATGCGAGCGATCTTTCCCATAACCTAGGCGCCAACTTGGGGCGAGCCGAGGGCAGGCGCAAGACGGCCCCTTTCCCCTATAGACAGGGGAAAGTGCAGCCACGTGACAGGACGGAAGCATGAAATTCTTCGTCGATACGGCGGATGTTACCGAGATCAAGGAGCTTGCGGCCACCGGCCTGCTCGACGGTGTCACGACTAACCCGTCGCTCGTCGCCAAGGCGGGCCGCGACTTCAAGGAGATCATCGCCGAGATCGCGGCCATCGTGCCGGGGCCCGTGTCGGCCGAAGTTGCAGCGACCGACTACGCGGGCATGCTGAAGGAAGGCCGTACACTCGCCAAGATCGCAAAGAACGTGACGATCAAGGTTCCGCTCACCATGGAAGGGCTTAAGGCGTGCAAGGCGCTCTCGTCCGAGGGCACCATGGTCAATGTCACGCTTTGCTTCTCGGCAAATCAGGCGCTGCTCGCGGCAAAAGCCGGCGCAACGTTCATTTCACCGTTCATCGGACGTCTCGACGACATCGGATTGAACGGCATGGATCTCATCCGCGAGATCCGCACCATCTACGACAACTATCAGGATCTCACGACGGACATCCTGGCGGCCTCGATCAGGACCGTGAACCATGTCAAGGAAGCAGCGCTCATCGGCGCCGACGTGGCGACAATCCCGCCGTCGATCCTGAGAGCGCTCGTCAAGCATCCGCTGACGGACGCCGGGCTCGCGACCTTCCTCGCCGATTGGAAAAAGACCGGGCAGACGATCGTTTAGCACACGCGATCAGATAGAGGCGCAGGCGCGCCGGATCGTCGCGTGTCGTCTGGCGGCGTATGGCGCGCGCCCCGAAGGGCGGGGGGCAGTCTTGCGACAAACCCGCCCGCATCGCTCTGTTAGATCGATTCTTTCAGGTCTTTGGCAGCGCGGAAGGCGATCTTCTTCGAGGCCTTGATCTTGATCGGCTCGCCGGTCGCGGGGTTGCGGCCCATGCGTGCCGGGCGCTTCCTGACCTGCAGGATGCCGAGGCCGCCGATGCGGATGCGATCGCCCTTCTTAAGGTGCTTGGCGATCATCGCGATCATGTCCTCGAGAACGGCGTTCGCCTGCTTCTTCGGAAGATCGTGGGCCTCCGAAAGGGCGTTCCCGATATGCTTCAGAGTTACGGTGTCAACTTTAGCTGCAGCTGGTTTCGTTGCCATTGGTGTTCCCTCAGTGATGATGATTCGATCCGCAGAAACATACAACAACTCTCAAAGAACAACCGTATTGAATTCAAATAGCTATGCTTTTTTGCCTCGGTCTGGAGATTCGGCAACGCTTGCAAAAGCAACGGTGATCAGTTGAGAGCGGAACCTAGTCCCTCTCCTTCGCGGGCCAGGTGAGGGGGATGGCGTGCGTCACCGCGACGGTTCTCGCGCCTGCACATATGTAATCGACGCCTCGGGATTTTCAGCCTTCACCTTGAGCGCCGCCACGAGTGCGTCCTCCGCATCGACGACGATGTGGTTCGATCTACCCTTTGACTTCAGGCCGACAGCGTAGTGCATGGACGTTCTCCCTTGTCAGCCGCGGTTGCTCATTCTCTTTTAGCTCAAAGCGGCGATGCCTTGCGTGGCGAAATCGAGCCGATCTGACAGCGTGCGTGCGATGAATTCCAAAAAGGCTGCGCCGACCGCCGGCTCCTCTGCCTTGAGCCTCTCGTAGCTCGCGCGGGTCAGCGTGTAGATGCTCGCCGGCTCCTCGGCGGACACGGTTGCCGTGCGCGAGCTGCCGCGGAAGAAACCCATCTCGCCGACGACGGTGCGGGTCGACATGCGCCGGACCACGAGCTCGAGCCCGGGCTCGGACGCGACCGACACGGCCATCCGACCTGCGACGACAAGATCGATCGTGTCGGCGGGAGAGCCCTGCTCGTAGAGCACGCTGCCAGCCGCGACCTCGCGGTGCTCGAAGTATCGCGCTAGGCGGTGCGCGATGTCGCGATCGCCAACCTCGGCCGCGAGCCAGCCTTCGAGTCCATCCGATGAGCCGGAGTGCTCGGCCGGTCCTGCCTTCGCTCAGCACCTCGTTCTCGCACCACTCGAGCGCCTCGTTGCGCGTCGGGTAGTGGCGGTGCGTACCGGGCTCGCCAAACAGCAGCAGATGTTCGAGAGCTGACGACATGCGCTGCGACAGACCCGCGAAAGCGAGCGTCACGCGGTTGTCGTCGGCATAGTTCCTGAGCTTCACAAGCGATAGGAGAGCCGAGGTATCGAAGCCGGAAACATCGGAAAAATCGAGCACGGCGAAGCGCCGCTTGCGATCGCCGGTGCTCTTAATCGCATCACGAATGCTCTCGAAGACGCCGTTTGACGAGCCGAAGAATATGAAGCCCGAGAGCCAGAAAACATGTATGCGGTCGCCCTCCTCCTGCAGATGGCGCGCCGCCGATGACGAGCGATCCATGTTGGATGAAAACACGGAGCGCGTCAGATGGCGGCGGATGACGGCGATGCGGCTATAGCTGAAGGCGAACATCAAGCACGCCGCGACGACGCCGAGGACGATGCCGGCGAGATAGCCGAGGACGACGATCGCCACCATGATCGCAAGCGCGAGGCCAAAGTCGGCCCATGCACGATGGGCGGGCGAGCGCAAGAGAACGTCCACAAGCACGACCAAGCCCAGATACATGAGAAGTCCGGCGAGGATGGGCTTCGGCACGTAGCCAGGGAGGTCGATGCCGGTCACGACGATCAGCACGACGACGAGGGAAGCGAACACGCCCGAGACGCGCGCGAAACCTCCGGTCTCGTCGAGCAGCCGCGAGCCGTTGAGGGACAGGTTGCCCATGACGCCGCCGAGCGGCGCGGCGATAACGTTGGCAAAACCGTTGGTGCGGAACTCCCAATCAAGATTTGCCGACTTCGTGCGCGCGACCTCGAGACCGGTCACGTCGAGAAGCAGCGCGATCACGGTCACGCCCGCGACGGCACCGATCTCGGTCGCCGCCTTGAGAAATACCATCCAGTCGATGTCGCGCTCGAATGCGGCGGCGAGCGGGACCCATGGCTTCAACTCGGAGGCTCCGCTCACGAACCAGCGGCTGTCGCCATGCATGAGACCCATGCTCCAGAGCACGGCGTCGAGGACCAGTGAGCCGCCGATGAAGGCTATGGGAAGTATGTAGATGTTTCCGGTGCGTGCCTTGATCGCATAGACCGCCGCGGCGAAGGCCGCCCCGAGAAGGAGCATCGGCAACCTGTCGGCCGGAATTGCGTCCATGAGATTCGTGAGCGTCAGGTCGACCCCCGCCATGACCTCAATGCCGCCGATGATCAGGAGCCAGCCGGACGCAGCAAGGAAGCCGCCGATCACGGGGTAGGGCACGAATTGCACGTACTGGCCGAGCCTCAGGCGTCCCAGGAGATAGAGTACGGCACCGGTGACGAGGGTCGCTATCGTGAAGGAGAGAAGCACGTAGTCGACGGCGAGGGCCGCGTCGCCGCCGGCGGCGAAGACCTGGGCCGAGACGGTTGCAGCCAAGACCGAGAGAACTGCGACGGCTGGGTTGTCGGGTCCGGCCTCGGCCGGGGGCAGGGATGTGGTGAGCGAGACATAGAGACCTGCGATCGCCGAGCCGACCAGCAATGCCCAGAGTCCTGGGCCGAGGCCGCTTCCGAGTTGGCCCTGAAACAGGAGCGCGCTGAAGGAGAGGCAATAGGCGATCGTGAGCAGCGACGCGACGACGCCTGCCAGTGCATTGGCGCCGATCAGCGGAGCGTTCTTTCTGGTCCACGCCGCGGCGTCGCCCGCGCGGAGCCGCAGGCTGGCGACGAGTGCCGGAGGGGGACCGCCGCTCGCAGGGGAGACCGTCACGCGAGGCCCCCGCAGACTTGCGCCCAACCGAGCCGGAGAGCACCTGGAACCCGCACTGGTACGAGACGTGATCATTGTGGCACCTAATGTAGCAGGCGAATTCTGCTCTCTCGCGCCATATAGGGGCAACACCAAATGCCGGCTGCTACGAAGTCTGCCGGGCAGGCGCAACGTCTGGTACCGCGCCCGTCACATCATCCACCAGGGGCGCCACGTCAGATACCAGGGGCGCAACGAGATGTGCCGTTCGGTCCCGCGTTTAGACTTTGTTAAGGATCATGACGCGAAGCTTAAGGCCATGAACGACGCCTCGATTGCCGATGTCCTCGATGACGGAGCGCTGCCGCTCGCGGAGGATCTCCGCGCCGCTGCCGGCCGGTGGCTGGCGCATCTCGGCCAGGAGCGGGGCTACTCGCAGGCCACGCTCAAAGCCTACGAGCGCGATCTGCGCCAGTTTCTCGGCTTCCTCAGAAGCGAGCTCGGACACGCGCCGTGCCTTGCCGATCTGGCGCGGCTCGAGGTCAAGACGTTCCGGAGCTTCATGGCCGCGCGGCGGCGCAACGGCGCGACCAGCCGGTCGCTCGCAAGAACCATGTCGGCTCTGCGCACGTTCTTCCGCTGGCTCGAAAACTCCTCGCCGCTCAAGACGCACGCGGTGCGTCAGGTCGGCCTGCCGCGCGTTCCCCATTCGGTCCCGAAACCGCTCACGGTCGACAAGGCGCGGGCGCTGGTCGAGGACGACGACGCCGCCGACTGGATCGGGGCCCGCAACACGGCCGTGCTGCTACTGCTCTATGGCGCGGGCCTGCGCATCTCCGAAGCGCTCGGTCTCAGGCGCGCCGACGCGCCGACGCGTGAACGCGACGTGCTACGCGTCATAGGGAAGGGCAACAAGGAGCGCCTCGTGCCGGTGCTGCCCGTCATCCAGGAGGGAATCCTTCGCTACATCGAAGCCTGTCCATACCCCCTCGAGCCGGATGGCGCGCTCTTCGTCGGTGCCAAAGGCGGGCCGCTTTCGCCGCGCATCATTCAGCTCGCAATCGCGCGCGTCAGGGCTTCGCTCGGACTGCCGGATACCGCGACGCCGCATGCGCTCAGGCATTCGTTTGCGACTCACCTGCTTTCGGCGGGGGCCGACCTGCGTCAGATCCAGGAGCTCTTGGGCCATGCCTCACTGTCGACGACGCAGGTATACACGGAAGTCGATCGCGAGCGCCTGCTCGAGGTCTATGACGCGGCGCATCCGCGGGCATAAGATAACCAAGCGCGGATTTCGCGTCCCGCCATTTTGATCCGGTTGATATTCTCGGCTACTGGTACGCCCCGTCCGGGAGGGAAATCCGCCGTCATGGAGCTTCGTGTTGCGTAAGCGTGTCAAAGCTGGCCTTTTCGCAGCTCTCCTGATCCTCGCGCCGTGTCAGGTCGCGTTTCCGCAAGAGAAGCCTGCCGAGGGAGCGCAGGTTCCCGCGCAACCGCCGCCCATCGAGTGCCATGGGACCGACATGCTGCCCGAGATCAAGGCGGCCGATCCCAAGGCCTATGCCCGTCTCGAGCTCGAGGGAGAGACCGCCGAGAACGGAAGCGCCGTCTTGTGGCGGCTCGAGCGCGCGGGCGTCGCCAATTCCTATGTGCTCGGCACGGTGCATCTCACGGACAATCGGGTCACGACCTTCACGGACAAGATCCGCAGCGCGCTCGAGCAGTCGCGGGCCGTCGTCCTCGAAGCCGCGGATCTCTCTGCCGACGCCACGGCGCACGCGCTCGCCGCGGCGACCAAGGCCACGACCTACACGGATGGCCGAAGCCTCGAGAACATGCTGAGAGGCGACGAATACGAAAAGGTCCGCGCAACGCTCCGCCGCGTCGGCGTGCCCACCGAGACAGCGCGCATCTACCGGCCGTGGGTCATCACCATGCTGATCGCCGCCTCGGATTGCGAGCGGCGCAAGATCCAGAATGGTGAGCTCGTGCTCGACATGAAGATTGCGGCCGAGGCCAAGGCGCGCGGCATCGAAGTCGCAGGGCTCGAGACAATCGAGGAGCAGCTCAACGCGATGACGTCGGTGCCGGACGAGCAGCAGGTCGGGATGCTGCGCGCGAGCCTCAAGTACGTCGATCGCACCGACGATCTGGTCGAGACGATGGTGCGTCTCTACCTCGACCGGCGGGTCGGAGCGTCGTGGGATTTTCAGCTCGCGCTCGCGGCACAGGCCGGCGTCGGCGAAGCGTCGTTCTCCGCCTTCAAGCAGAAGCTCATCGTCGAGCGAAACCGGAAGATGCTCAAGGGCGCGCTGCCCTTCCTCGAGAAGGGCGGCGCGTTCATCGCGGTCGGCGCGATGCATCTCCCCGGGACGACAGGCCTCATCGCGCTCCTGCGTGAGGCGGGCTATACGGCGGTTGCCGTCGAGTAGCAGGGGGAGCCGGCGCAGGAATGGACGCACTTACGCTCTTCGGTCTCTTCGCTGTCACAGCGATGCTCGTCTTCTACGCGCTCGAGGACCGCAGCCCGTGGTTCATACTGGCGTTCGCCGTAGCGTGCGCGATGGGCTCGGTTTACGGATTTCTGCAGGGCGCGTGGCCCTTCGGCGTCGTCGAGGCGATCTGGGCGGGCGTCGCGGTCTACCGCTGGCGAGCGCGGGTCCGCTGCTCCCGTCTGATCACATGTGAATTGCGCGCTTGGCGACGGCAAGCGCCGCTTCCTTCACCGCTTCCGTCAGCGTGGGGTGCGCGTGGCAGGTGCGCGCGAGATCCTCGGCCGAGCCGCCGAACTCCATGATCACGGCCGCCTCGGCAATCATCTCGCTGGCGACCGCACCGATGATGTGGACGCCCAGGATGCGATCCGTCTCGGCGTCGGCCAGAATCTTCACGAAGCCGTCGGTGGTGCGGTTGACCTTGGCGCGGCCGTTGGCGGTGAACGGGAACTTGCCGACGTTGTAGGTGACGCCGGCCGCCTTCAGCTCCTCCTCGGACTTCCCGACGGAGGCGACCTCGGGGAACGTGTAGATCACGTTCGGGATGACGTCGTGATTCACCTGGCCCGCCTGCCCGGCGAGGATCTCGGCGACCGCGATGCCCTCGTCCTCGGCCTTGTGGGCGAGCATCGGTCCGTCGATCACGTCGCCGATGGCGTAGATGCCGGAAACGTTCGTTTCGAAGCGGCCGTTGACGAGGATGCGCCTTTTTGCGTCGAGCGCGATACCCGCCTCGGCGAGTCCTAGTCCGTCGGTGAAGGGCACGCGGCCGATGGCGACGAGGACGATGTCCGTCTCGATGATCTCGGCGGTTCCGCCTTTCGCGGGCTCGACTGTTACTTTGAGCGCGCCGCCGGATTTGGCGACGCTCGAAACTTTCGAGCCCAAGCGGAACGTCATGCCCTGCTTGGTCAGGAGGCGCTCGGTGGTGCGCGCCACCTCGCCGTCGATGCCGGGGAGTATGCGGTCGAGGAACTCGACGACGGTGACCTTCGAGCCCAAGCGGCGCCAGACGGAGCCGAGCTCCAAGCCGATGACGCCGGCGCCGACGACGAGCAGACGCTCCGGCACTTTCGGGAGCGAAAGCGCGCCCGTCGACGACACGATCTCTTTTTCGTCGATGTCGATGCCCGGCAGCTTCGCGACATCGGACCCGGTCGCGATGACGATCGCCTGCGCCTCGAGATCGCTCGTCTCGCCGTTGATGAAGGTGACGCGCGACCTTGCCGGGCCCGGCGATGCGGCCCGTGCCGTGGAAATGATCGATCTTGTTCTTCTTCAGGAGGAAGGCCACGCCGTCGACGTTGCCTTTGACGCCCTCGTCCTTGAACGCCAGCATGCGGTCCAGATCCAGCGTCGGCTTCACGTTGATGCCCATGGCGGCGAAGCCGTGGCCTGCCTCCTCATAGAGCTCGGAGGCGTGAAGCAGGGCCTTCGACGGAATGCAGCCGACGTTGAGGCAGGTGCCGCCGAAGGTCGTGCGCTTCTCGACGACGGCTACTTTCATGCCGAGCTGTGCGGCGCGGATCGCGCACACGTATCCGCCCGGCCCGGTGCCGACAACGATCAAGTCGTAAGGTCCCGCCATCCGCTCTCACAGCTCCAATATGAAGCGCTGCGGGTCCTCGAGGCATTCCTTGACGCGGGCCAGGAAGGTCACCGCCTCCTTGCCGTCGACGATGCGGTGATCGTAGGAGAGCGCGAGGTACATCATCGGGCGGGCGACGATCTGGCCGTTGCGCACGACGGGACGCTCCTCGATGCGGTGCATGCCGAGGATGCCGGACTGCGGTGCATTGAGAATGGGCGTCGAGAGCATGGAGCCATAGACGCCGCCGTTCGAGATCGTGAACGTCCCACCCTGCATATCCGTGATCGAGAGCTTGCCTTCGCGCGCACGCTTGCCGAAGTCGGCGATTGACGCCTCGATGTCGGCGATCGACATGCGGTCCGCCTCGCGCAGGATCGGAACGACGAGGCCGCGTTCCGTGCCGACGGCGACGCCGATGTGGTAGTAGTTCTTGTAGACGATCTCGTCGCCGTCGATCTCGGCGTTGACGGCCGGGATCTCGCGCAGCGCCTGGATGCAGGCTTTGACGAAGAAGCCCATGAAGCCGAGCTTGACGCCGTGGCGGCGCTCGAACAGCTCCTTGTATTGAGCGCGCATCGCCATCACGGCGGTCATGTCGGCGTCGTTGAACGTGGTCAGCATCGCCGCGGTGTTCTGCGCTTCCTTGAGGCGCACGGCGATCGTCTGGCGCAGCCGCGTCATCTTCACACGCTCTTCGCGCGAGGATTCGCTCATCGTCGCCGGAATGCGGAGATCGCGTGCCGGCACCGGCATGGGACCGCGCGCGGCGGGAGGCGGCGCGGGCACCTGCTCTTCACGGGGCTGTCGAGCCGGCTGCGCTTGAGGCTCGAGCTTCATCGCGGCGGCGACATCGCCCTTCAGAACTTGTCCGCGCCGTCCCGTGCCCGCGACCTCGCCCGGCTGGAGCCCGGCTTCGGCCATCTGCTTGCGCGCTGCCGGACTTGCCGGCATGACGGCGGAGATGACGTTGCTTACCGGGGCAGCGCGAGCCGCAGGCGCCGGTTCGGGTTTCGGGGCAGCTGCCGCCTTTGCGGGCGCTTCTTTCTGACCGCCGCCCGATGCAACGGCACCGGCCGCGCTCTCATCGATGGCGCCGAGCAGCGCGCCGATGGCGACCGTCGTTCCTTCGGCCGCCTTGATCTCCGCCAGCTGTCCGGCGGCCGGCGCCGGGACCTCGACCGTCACCTTGTCGGTCTCGAGCTCGACGAGCGGCTCGTCGGCCTTCACCGTGTCGCCGGCCTTCTTCAGCCATTTGCCGACGGTGGCCTCGGTCACGGATTCGCCGAGCGTCGGCACGCGGATCTCTGTCGCCATAGCGGGCTCGCCTTCTTTCTCGTTACGCCGCGGCGCCCGCGGCTCGCGATCTCATGCCTCCAGCAGGGCCGCGCACGGCCTCAGCCTTTCAACGCGTCGTTGACCAAAGTCTTCTGCTCGTGGATGTGCTTCGAAAGCAAGCCGGTCGCCGTCGACGCAGACGAGGGGCGTCCCGCATAACGTGGCCGTCGGCCTGCCGGCGTGACGTGATCGAGCACCCACGTCAGGTTCGGCTCGATGAATGTCCAGGAGCCCATGTTCTTAGGCTCCTCCTGGCACCAGACGATATCGGCGTTCTTGAAACGACCGAGCTCATGGATGAGCGCGCGGGCGGGGAAGGGATAGAGCTGCTCGACACGCAGGATGTAGACGTCGTCGATGCCCTGCGCTTCCCGCGCCTCGTAGATGTCGTAATAGACCTTGCCGGTGCACAGCACGACGCGGCGGATGTTGTCGTCCGGCTTGAGCTTGATCTTCTGGTCGGCCAGGAGCTGCGCATCGTCCCAAAGGACGCGGTGGAAACTGGTCCCCGGTCCAAGCTCGTCGAGCCGTGAAACGACCCGCTTGTGGCGCAAGAGGGACTTCGGCGTCATGAGAATCAACGGCTTGCGGAATTCACGGTGCAGCTGTCGACGCAGGATGTGGAAGTAGTTCGCCGGCGTCGTGCAGTTGGCGACCTGCCAGTTGTCCTCGGCGCAGAGCTGCAGGAAGCGCTCGAGGCGGGCGGAGGAATGCTCCGGGCCCTGGCCCTCATAGCCGTGCGGCAGGAGGCACACGAGGCCTGACATTCTGAGCCACTTGCGCTCGCCGGACGAGATAAACTGGTCGAACACGACCTGCGCGCCGTTGGCGAAGTCGCCGAACTGGGCCTCCCACATGGTGAGCGCGTTGGGCTCGGCGAGCGAGTAGCCGTACTCGAAGCCGAGCACCGCCTCTTCCGAGAGCATCGAGTTCACGACCTCGAAACGTCCCTGGTCGGGAGAGACATGGCGCAGCGGCGTGTAACGGCGCTCCGATTCCTGATCGATGAGCACCGCGTGGCGCTGCGAGAACGTACCGCGCTCGCAATCCTGACCCGAAAGGCGGATGGGGTAGCCCTCGCTGACGAGGGTGCCGAAGGCCAAATGCTCGCCCATCGACCAATCGATGCCGTCGCCTGCGGCGACCATCTCGCGGCGGCGCTCGAACAGCTTGACGATGGTCTTGTGGGCGTTGAAGTCCGCGGGCAGCGTGGTGATGCGGCGGCCGATCTCGCGCAAGGTCCCGAGCGCAACACCCGTATTGCCGCGGCGCTCGTCGTCCTGGGCGTGACCCATCTTCGACCAGCGGCCGTCCAGCCAGTCGGCCTTGTTGGGCTTGTAGCCCTCGGCCGACTTGAGCTCGGTTTCGAGCGTATTGCGGAATGCCGTCTTCATGTCCTCGACGTCGGCGGACGTGACGACGCCCTCGTCGACGAGCTGCGTCGAGTAGATCTCGACGGCGGTGGGGTGGCCCTTGATCGTCTTGTACATCAAGGGCTGCGTGAAGGCCGGCTCGTCGCTCTCGTTGTGACCGAAGCGGCGGTAGCAGAACATGTCGATGACGACCGGCTTCTGGAACTTCTGGCGGAACTCGGTCGCGACCTTGGCGACGTGGACGACGGCCTCGGGATCGTCGCCGTTCACGTGGAAGATCGGCGCCTCGATCATGCGCGCGACATCGGAGCAGTAGGGCGAGGAGCGCGAATAACGCGGGTTGGTCGTGAAGCCGATCTGGTTGTTGATGATGAAGTGGATCGAGCCGCCCGTGCGGTGGCCCTTGAGGCCCGAGAGGCCGAAGCACTCCGCCACGACGCCTTGGCCGGCGAACGCCGCATCGCCGTGAATGAGAAGCGGCATCACCGGCGTGCGCTCGTCCGGCCCGCAGCCGTGCTGATCCTGCTTGGCGCGCACCTTGCCGAGCACGACGGGATCGACGATCTCGAGATGCGAGGGGTTGGCGGTCAGCGACAGGTGGACGTTGTTGCCGTCGAAGGTGCGGTCCGACGAGGCGCCGAGATGGTATTTCACGTCGCCCGAGCCTTCGACGTCGTCGGGCTTCCAGGAGCCGCCCTTGAACTCGTTGAAGATGGCGCGGAATGGCTTAGCCATAACGTTGGCGAGCACGTTCAAGCGCCCGCGATGCGCCATGCCGATGACGATCTCTTTGACGCCGAGATGGCCGCCGCGCTTGATGATCTGCTCGAGCGCCGGGATCATGGCCTCGGCGCCGTCGAGGCCGAAGCGCTTCGTGCCAGTGTATTTGACGTCGGAGAACTTCTCGAAGATCTCCGCCTCGATGAGCTTGTTCAGGATGGCGCGCTTGCCTTGAACGGTGAAGCGAACTTCCTTCTCCTCGCCTTCGATGCGCTGCTGAATCCAGGACTTCTGCGCCGGCGACGTGATGTGCATGAACTGGAAGCCGATCTTGCGGCAGTATGTGCGGCGCAGGAGCTTCAAGATCTGGCGCACGGTCGCCGTCTCGAGGCCCATATAGCGATCGATGAAGATCGGGCGGTCGAGATCGGCGTCGGTGAAACCGTAGGTCTCGGCCTTGAGCTCCTTGTGCACCTTGCGCTCGGCAAGCCCCAGCGGATCGAGGTCGGCAGCGAGATGACCCATGACGCGGTAGGCGCGGATCATCATGATCATGCGAATGCTGTCTTGGGTGGCGCGCAGCGAGGCGGCCGGCGACATCTCGTAGCCCGCAGCGAAGGCGCGGCTCTGCAGCTTGTCGCGCACGATGCGCTCGGTCTCGCCGTAGTCGCCGGTCAGGGCCGCGACCAGCTCGCCATTGACGCTCTGCAGCTCATTCAGCGGCGTGGCCCAGGAGGGCTCTTGTGATGAGCCATCCCGGCGCTCCAGCTTGTCGTCGGCGGCCCAGCGCGCATGCTCCTCGTTCAGGCTCTCGAAGAAGTGGCGCCACTCGTCGGTGACGGAGCCCGGGTTCCTCTCGTACTGCGCCTGCATCTCCTCGATGTAGGGCGCATTGACCCCATTCAAGAACGATGTGCGAAGGAACTGCTCGTTGCGCGATTGGCGTGACATGCGAAATCCCGTTCCTGCCGGCAAAACCGCCAACTCACTAGAGAGCGACTTTCTCCCCTGGGAAGCGCTGTTGCTCGCGCTTTTTGCAACAACAAACTAATGCGTCGTCATAACGTCTTTAAGACCTTGGACAGCGTCGTCCCCAGCGAAGCTGGGCTGTCAGCAATGGCGATGCCGGCGCGCCGCATGGCTTCGAGCTTGTCTTCGGCGCGTCCTTTACCCCCAGATATTATCGCGCCGGCGTGCCCCATGCGGCGCCCGGGCGGTGCCGTCATGCCGGCGATGAACCCCGCCATCGGCTTCTTGCGGCCCTTCTTCGCCTCGCTGATCAGGTAGTCGGAGGCCTCCTCCTCGGCCGAGCCGCCGATCTCGCCGATCATGATGATCGACTTGGTCGCCGGGTCGGACAGGAAGAGATCGAGAACGTCGATGAACTCCGTTCCCTTGACCGGATCGCCGCCGATGCCGACTGCCGTCGTCTGGCCGAGGCCGGCGTCCGTCGTCTGTTTCACGGCCTCATAGGTAAGCGTGCCCGAGCGCGAAACAATGCCGACGGTGCCCTTCTTGAAGATGTTGCCCGGCATGATGCCGATCTTGCATTCGTTGGGCGTCAGCACGCCGGGGCAGTTGGGGCCGACAAGGCGCGAAGCGGAGCCCTCGAGCGCACGCTTGACGCGAACCATGTCCATCACCGGGATGCCCTCGGTGATGCAGACGATGAGCGGCATCTCGGCGTCGACCGCCTCCAGGATGGCGTCGGCGGCAAAGGGCGGCGGCACGTAGATCGCGGTCGCCTTGGCGCCCGTCGCCTTCTTGGCGTCGATGACGGTGTCGAAGAGCGGCAGGTCGGCAAGCTCGGGGTCGGTGTGCTTGGTGCCGCCCTTGCCGGGCGTCACGCCGCCGGCGACGATCGTGCCGTAGGCGCGGGCCTGCTTGGTGTGGAACGTGCCCTGGCTGCCGGTGATGCCCTGGCAGATCGTGACCGTGCTCTTGTCGACCAGAATTGACATTCTTCCGTCCTTTGCCTTGGCCGTGCGGCTTCTCGTGCTCAGGCCGCCTTCTTGATTGCGGACGTGATTTTCGCAGCGGCGTCGGCGAGATCGTCGGCGGGCGTGATCTTCAGGCCGCTCTTGGCCAGCATCTCCTTGCCGAGGTCGACGTTGGTTCCCTCGAGGCGAACGACGAGCGGCACCTCGATGTGCATCTCCTTGCGCCGCGGCGATGATGCCCTCGGCGATGATGTCACAGCGCATGATGCCGCCGAAGATGTTGACCAGGATGCCTTTGACGGCCGGGTCGGAGAGAATGATCTTGAAGGCCTCCTCGACCTTCTCCTTCGACGCGCCGCCGCCGACGTCGAGGAAGTTGGCGGGCTCGGCGCCGTAGAGCTTGATGATGTCCATGGTCGCCATGGCGAGGCCGGCGCCGTTGACCATGCAGCCGATCGTGCCGTCGAGCTTGACGTAGGAGAGGTCGTGCTTCGAGGCCTCGATCTCCGTCGGGTCCTCCTCGGTCTCGTCGCGCAGCGCGACGATCTCGGGGTGGCGGAAGAGCGCGTTGCCGTCGAAGCTCATCTTGGCGTCGAGGCAGGTGAGGTTGCCGTCCTTGGTGACGACGAGCGGATTGATCTCGAGCAGGCTCATGTCCTTCTCGACCACCATGCGGTAGAGGTCGGCGATGAGCTTGCCGCACTGCTTGACCTGATCGCCCTTGAGGCCGAGCGCAAAGGCGATCTTGCGCCCGTGGAACGGCTGATAGCCGGTCGCCGGATCGATGGTGAGGGTCAGGATCTTCTCCGGCGTGTCGTGGGCCACCTTCTCGATGTCCATGCCGCCTTCGGTCGAGGCGATGAAGGCGACGCGCGAGGAGGCGCGGTCGACGAGGGCCGAGAGATAGAGCTCGCGGGCGATGTCGACGCTCTCCGAGACGTAGAGGCGGCGCACGGTGCGGCCGGCGGGCCCGGTCTGCATGGTGACGAGCGTGTGGCCGAGCATCTGCTCGGCGAAGGCCTTCACCTCGTCGATCGACTTGGCGAGGCGCACGCCGCCCTTCTCGCCCGCCTCCTTCTCCTTGAACCGGCCCTTGCCGCGGCCGCCGGCGTGGATCTGCGCCTTCACGACCTTGATCGGCGTCCTGATCGCGTTCGCGATCTTGACGGCCTCCTCGCACCGAGAAGGCGGGCGCGCCGCTCGGACGTCGGCACGCCGTATTGGCTCAGGAGCTCTTTCGCCTGGTACTCGTGGATGTTCATGCGTGGTGTCGCCCCTCACCAATGCCCACTCCCCAAAAAGGGAGAGTGGGGACCCACCTATGCCGCGAGCTGCGGATTGATCTTGATGCAGGCATCGACCAGGCCCTTGACCGACTCGATCGACTTCATGAGCATGCCGCGCTCGGCAGAGTTCAGGTCGATCTCGACCACGCGCTCGGCACCGCCCGAGCCGATGATCACCGGCACGCCGACGTAGAGACCCTTCACGCCGTACTCACCGTTGAGATAGGCGGCGCAGGGCAGCATGCGCTTCTTGTCCTTCAAGAAGCTCTCGGCCATGGCAATCGCCGAGGACGCCGGCGCATAGTAGGCCGAGCCGGTCTTCAGAAGTGCGACGATCTCGCCGCCGCCCTTGCGCGTGCGGTCGACGATCTGGTCGAGGCGGTCCTGGCGGATCCAGCCCATCTTGACGAGATCGGGCAGCGGAATGCCGCCGACCGACGAATAGCGCACGAGCGGCACCATGTCGTCGCCGTGGCCGCCGAGCACGAAGGCCGAGACATCCTCGACGGAGACGCGGAACTCCTCGGCGAGGAAGTGGCGGAAGCGCGCCGTATCGAGCACGCCGGCCATGCCGATGACCATGTTGCGCGGCAGGCCCGGATGCCTTCTGCAGCGCCCAGACCATGGCGTCGAGCGGGTTGGTGATGACGATGACGAAGGCGCCCGGCGCGTACTTCCTGATGCCGGCGCCGACCTGCTCCATCACCTTGAGGTTGATGCCGATGAGGTCGTCGCGGCTCATGCCGGGCTTGCGCGGCACGCCGGCGGTGACGATGCAGACCTGGGCGCCTTCGATGTCGGCGTAGGCGTTGGTGCCTTTGAGGTTGCAGTCGAAGCCTTCGACGGCGCCGGATTGGGCGATGTCGAGCGACTTGCCCTGCGGCAGGCCTTCCATGATGTCGAAGAGCACGACGTCGCCAAGCTCCTTGAGGCCGATCAGGTGGGCGAGCGTGCCGCCGATCATGCCACCGCCGATCAAGGCGATCTTCGTACGCGCCATTCGAGCATTCTCCCTGAGGTCTAGGGCCCTTCTCCGGGCCTCGGTTTCATAACGGACAGATCCGGTGCGACCTGAGAGGAAACTCGTTTCGCACGCGCGAACTCGGAAGCTTAGCTTCTCGTAAGACCAAACGACCATGCGGCTCAAGTCTGCATACGTCGCTGCCAACGAAAGTCTTGCTTCCCGCTCGAGAGGCCGGCAAGGCGGTATATTGACCACCTCACGCCGCCGGGCTGGGCGAAGGATCGGCAGCGTGCCCTTCAGCTAGGCAGGGGTCGCTGCCGCGGCGGCGCGTGCCGCACGGCCGGTCAGGTAGGCTTCGCTGCGCATCTCCATCAGCCGCGAGGCGGTCCGCTCGAAGAGGTTCGCCCCGTCGCCGGCAGGATAGAGGAGGTGCGGCTCGGCGTCGGCCGAGGCGATGAGGCAGACGCGATTGTCGTAGAGGGTGTCGATCAAATTGATCAGGCGGCGCGCCTCGTTGCGCTGCGCGGGCGCCGAGGACCGGGATGCCCTCGAGCATGACGGTGTGGAAGGCGTGGGCGACGTGGAGATAGTCAGCCGCGCCGAGCGGCTTCTCGCAGAGGTCGGCGAAGGTGAAGCGGGCGACGCCCATCGAGGCCATCGGCACCCGAAGCGACCGGCCCTTGACCTCGAGCGTTGCCGGCGGCCGCGGGATGGTGGCCGGTCAGGCGCTGCCAGTGGTCCTCGATGGCGGCGCTGGCGCGCCGGTCGCACGGGCGAGAAATAGAGCTGCCGGCCGGCGAGCTTGTCGAGCCGGAAGTCCTTGGCCGCCCTGAGCTCGACGACATCCAGCTCGCGCTCGATCAGGTCGATGAAGGGCAGGAAGAGCTGCCGGTTGAGGCCGTTCCAGTAAAGCCGGTCCGGCGGCGACGTTCGAGGTCGCGACAAGCACGAGGTCGCGCTCGAAGAGCACCTTGAACAGCCGGGCGAGGATCATGGCGTCGGCAATGTCGGTGACGTGAAGCTCGTCGAAGCACAGCAGGCCGGCGCCGGCTGCGATCTCGGCGGCGACGAAGGGGATGGGGTCGCCGTCGGTCGTCGCCCGCCCGCGCGCGATGCGCTCGTGCACCTCGCTCATGAACTCGTGAAAGTGGAGCCGGCGCTTCGGCGCGAAGTCCGTCGCCTCGTAGAAGAGATCCATCAGCATGGTCTTGCCGCGGCCGACGGCGCCATGCATGTACACGCCGCGCGGCGCCGAGCCGCCGTTGCGGATCAAGCCGCGCGAATAGACCCAGCCGCGATGGACGCCAGCCGCTGAGCTCGGCCGCCAGCCGGTCGAGCCGGGCCGCGGCGCGCCGTTGAGCCTCGTCCAGCTCGATCTCGCCCAGCGAGAGGCGACGCTCATAGTGTTCGAGAACCCGCCCGCTCATTCCTGCTCCGCCCCCGCGCGCCCGTCAGCGGACTGGGCCAAACGTCGCAGGAAAGCGCAAGGGCGGCGTGACCCATTGCCGCCCCCAAGCGGCGATTCGGCAGCATTTCCGGGCTTCTCACTCCTGCATCCGGCGCAGGGCTGAAGCGCTATTTCTGCGCTGCAACAAAGGGGTCATCTTGTTGCCTCTCATTTCGTGACAATATGTCGGTATTCTAGCCACTTAGTTGCATTCTTGTGCATTGCAAAAATGTTACGCCCCAGCGTGGCCTGGCTGTGCTACTCGTCGCCTCGAGGATGGGGCTGGCAGCAGTACTTTCGGCTGCGGCTTCCTATCCACAGAGGGACTGATGCGGAGTTCGAAGTCATGAGCGGAAATCAGAGCCCAAGCGGCACCTATCGCAAGTTATGGCCCAAGGAGGCCGATAAGTTCCGCGACCATCTTCTGCGGCTCGACAAGGCGAGCCGCCGCATGCGCTTCGCGCACGGCGTGTCCGACAGCTTCGTCGAGGACTACGCGGCGCGCATGGGCGAGCTCGGCTCGATCGTGTTCGCCTACTTCGAGGAGGGAGAGGTGCGCGGCGCGGCCGAGCTCAAGAAGCTCGGCGACACCTGGGGCCAGGAGGCCGAGGCTGCCTTCTCGGTCGAAGCCGCCTACCAGGAGCAGGGCATCGGCACCGAGCTCATGGGCCGCGTGATCCGCGCGGCGCGCAACCGCGGCGTCCAGCAACTCTACATGAGCTGCCTCGCCGAGAACGCCAAAATGCAGGCAATCGCGCGAAAATACGAAGCCGAGCTGCGCTTCGAGTACGGCGAGGTCGTGGGCGAGATCGTGCCCGAGGAGCCGAACTATTTCTCGCTTCTTGCCGAGGCGGTGGAAGACCGCGTCGGCTTCATGATGACGGTTCTCGACCTGCAGCGCCGCTCGGTCAAGGCGGCATAGGCCGATCGACCGCTAAATTGTCAGTAGTCGATCTAATCTGCTTTCGCCGAGACGCGTATTTGCGTGCATGCCGCTGCTTTCATTTGCTGCACGCCGCATTCGGCTTCGGGTCGCAATGGCGTCGCGCGTGAATATCAAATGGCGGAAGCGCTCCGACATAGATTGTGAGAATGACGCTAGGATTGGACCAGCATGTTCAATCATCGTATCGTGATTTTCTCCTAGAGCCCTCGAATACCGACGAAAAATGAGTGCCTTCACGCAACACTTATTCGAGAATGAGGATAATTGCGCGAGCAGAATCAACTTTACCTGTCAACAAATTGCGCGAACTTCCTCATGATTTTTTTTGTTCGAAATGATTCGAACCCTAGAGGGAGAGATACCTATGGCTAAGACGATGAAGAAGAAGTCCACCGCTCGCAAGACGGCGAAGAAGCCGGCCCGCAAGACTGCGGCTCGCCGGAAGCCCGCCACGCGCGCGAAGAAGCGTCGCGCCGCGTAAGGCGGCGTGCCAACCCGCTCCGGGCTGGGCACCTGGAGCGCGGATGGCGGGTGTTTTCAAAGACAACACCTCTATACGTTTCAAAAGACCGATGGCAGCGGGACGCGCCATCGGTCTTTTCTTTTGCAGGGGCTTTCGTGCGGCTAGGCCGCCTCGGGCAAATGGGACACCGCCTCGATGTTGTGGCCGTCCGGATCGAGAACGAAGGCTCCGTAGTAATTCTCGTGGTAATGCGGCCGAAGACCCGGGGGACCGTTGTCTTTGGCGCCTGCCGCGAGCGCCGCGTCGTAGAAATTGCGCACACAGGCGCGATCGTTGGCCATAAAGGCCACGTGCAGGCGGCCCGAGATCGGCTTTCCGGTGCCGATCCAGAATTGCGGTCTTTCTTTGCCGAAGCCCGCGTAGCCGCCGGGACCGATCTCGTCCGAGAGGTCGACATTCATGATTAGGCGATAGCCGAGCGGCTCGAGGATCTTGGTATAGAAAGCCTTCGAGCGTTCGAAATCGGTGACGGGAAATCCGATGTGGTCGAGCACGGGAACGCACCTCCTTACACACAGTCGCACTGATCGGCGTGATTGATGGAATGGCCGTGCAGCGCGCCAGCCTGCTTTAGACGCGCCGCTGCACCATGAGCTTCTTCAACTCGGCAATGGCCTTGGCCGGGCTTGAGGCTCTTCGGGCAGGCTTTGACGCAATTCATGATGGTGTGACAGCGGTAGAGCCGGAACGGGTCCTCGAGATTGTCGAGGCGCTCGCCGGTGGCTTCATCGCGCGAGTCGATGACCCAGCGGTAGGCCTGCAGCAGCGCGGCCGGCCCCAGGTAGCGATCCGAGTTCCACCAGTAGCTGGGGCACGACGTCGAGCAGCACGCGCACAGGATGCATTCGTAGAGGCCGTCGAGCTTCTCGCGGTCCTCGCGCGACTGCTTCCATTCCTTGGGCGGGGCGGCCGTGTCGGTCTTGAGCCAGGGCTCGATCGAACGATGCTGGGCATAGAAGTTCGTGAGATCGGGAACGAGGTCCTTCACCACCTTCATGTGCGGGAGCGGGATAGACGCGGATCGCACCCTCGGTCTCGTCGAGACCCTTCAAGCACGCGAGGTCGTTCGTGCCGTCGATGTTCATGGCGCATGAGCCGCAGATGCCTTCGCGGCAGGAGCGGCGGAAGGTGAGCGTAGGGTCGATCTCGTTCTTGATCTTGATCAGCGCGTCCAAGACCATCGGCCCGCAGCTCTCCTCGTCGACCCAGTAGGTATCGAGGCGCGGATTGGCACCGTCATCCGGGTTCCAGCGATAGATGCGGAACTCGCGCCACTCGCCCTTGATGTCGGGCGCGTTCCAGGTCTTGCCCTGCTGGACCCTGGAGTTCTTCGGCAACGTGAGCTGGACCATGTGGCGGCATTCCTTTGCGGGCCTGAGCCCGATCTTTTGCCTCCCACACATGAAACCAGGCGGGTTCGCTGTCAACGCTTGGTATCGAGGGCCGGCTGCGATGCTTTGACCGGCGCACGCACAGGCGCTCAAGGTCAGTCGTGGCGGTGCTTCTTCAGCTCGCGCACGAGGACGACCAAACGCTCGGCCACCTCGGCGCCGGTGTCGACGGAGGCCTTCAGCGTGGCGCGGTTCTGGATGAGTTTGTTCAACTGATCCTGACACTCGCCGAAGCCAAAGAAGATCTGCTCGGGCGCCTCGATGGTGCCGTCCTCGACGGCGCACATGACCTCGAAGGAGTTCTGCGCCGCGAGGACAAGCATGGACGCGATATCGTTGACGACATGCAGATAGAGGCGGGCCATATCCGTGCTCACGCGGGGACCGTGCACGCCGAATTTGAGCGGGGAAGCGCCCTGGCCCCCTTCGGGCGCGAACAGCTTCGCGTTGCGCTGGAAGCGGCGGAAGATCTCGGACAGATGCAGACAGCAGGTCTCGAGCTCGCGGAGCGCGGTGCCCGCCTTGCGCCGCGGACGGGCACGGTCGGCGGTGCGCTCGCGCGCGGCCCAGTTGATGCTCGCAATGGACGCGATCGCGCCGAGCGCGGCGATGGCCGGCAGCACGGCGGCGAAGGGATCGGGCGCGACGCGGCTGTCGGTCTCTACCGGGGCCGATTTGCGCTGCTCTTTGGCCACGGCGTGCATTCCCCTCGAGCGTGGTCGTCCCGGACCAGCCGGCGCCGATCACGCATGCTCCTACAACCGCTTGTTGCCATACAAGAGACGGCCGCCCAAGCCCACCGGCAAAATGCGACTACCCCGCCAATTCGACAATGAGATGTCGCGGGCTCTCGCGGGCGACGAAGCCTGTGGGCCGACGAAGCCCTGTTTTCCTGGGATCAAAGGCCCGGCCCAGCGTGCATGTGCAATCCGCGCCGCGCATACGCGGCACTAAGGGACGGAACCAAGATCGGGCTTCGTCATGCTAAGCTTCGGCATCGTTCCCAATAGTCCGGTCGGGAAAGGCAGAGCACCATGAACAGCCTCCTCGAGACGCCAGGGCGCGCTCTTCTGGCGGGTCTCGCGATCACGGCGCTCATCCTCGCGGTTTGGCTGGTCGCCAATCCGGTGGACGGCACGGGACTTATTTCCGTACTGCTGCGCTTCGTGCACGTGGTCGCCGCCATGGCGTGGGTGGGGCTCGTCTTCTTCGTCAACTTCGTCCAGATCGGCGCACTCGCAGAAGCGGACGAAGCGGGCCGCAGCGCCATTCAACGCTGGATCGTGCCGCGCGCCGCCCAAGGCTACCGCCATGCGTCGCACCTCGTCGTGCTCTCCGGCATTCTGCTGCTCGCTGCCTCAGGCTATGTGCTGGGCCATTGGGTCTTCGCGTCGGCCGTCTATATGCCTGCGGCGCGCACGACGACACTGTGGGCGGGCGTGCTCGGCGGGCTCATCATGTGGGCGCTCGTGCATTTCGCGATCTGGCCCAATCTCAAAATCGTTCTCGGTGAGACGGCAGCCGATGACGGCGCCAGAGGCAAAGCGCGGCAAGCCCTCAAGCTCTACGCGCGGCTCAATCTCATGCTCGCGCTCCCGGTGACGTTCGCAATGATCGCAGCAGCACACCTCGTCATAGCGCAAAAAAGGAAAGCCCCGCCGAGGGAACCGGACGGGGCTTTCCTGCTCGCCGCAAGGGCTCGCGCGCCTCTTACTGGTGGTCCATCTGGTGGTCCAAGCGAATATCGCGGCTGTGGTGATTGCCGTTCGTCGCCGCGCGCGTCTCGCGACCGAGCTCCCAGTCGAGGAAATCCAAATCGTCCTCGATGTTCTTTGCCGCCTGGCGCCAGTCACCGACGCCGATCGCCGCATGATAGCCGTTGGTGCCTTCCTGGACCCCCTCAGTGCCGATCCCCTCAGTGCCGATCGCCGCGTAAGGCTCGTGCGGCGCCGGGAAGGTGCCGACGCGCGTCGCCAGCACCTGCAGCTCGTTCAGGATCTCGCCGCGGCGCGCCTCGTGCTCGGCGGTGACGGCGCGCACGTCGCGCAGAAGCTTCTCGTCGACCCGGCTCAGCGCGTCGCCGAGCGCGCGGACGAGATGCAGCTCGCTGACGGAGATCTCCGTCAGCCGCATCCTGACCTTTTCGATGTGTTCAATCAGTCTGGACATTGTTGCCCCCATTATCTCGTTTTTGCCGAATCACTTGCTGCATCTATTTCGCCATTTTTTCCGGTTGGAAATGAGGTCGCCACCCGCCATTTTTCGCAAAGGCAGGTCGCGTGTCCGGGAGGGCGCATCTGATGTATATGGCAATCGCGCGATGGGACGCGGACAGCCGTGCTCAGCGCGCGTCAATTTTCGCGCGGCGGCACGGCATCTGCGTGACGGCTGGAAAGGCCCGTAATTGCTGCAAGAGGTGGCCCCGGATGCGGGGTACGAACCGAGACCACCTCCCTAGTCCCGAGACGCGTGGAATGTGAGGAAACGTCCCGGTGATCGACAATGACGAGCACCGAATTAATGACCACTTAATGCGAAAAATATCGCTTATGCTCCGGAATAACGAGTCTCTGCGCACGTTATCGACTTTCGGCATTCGCCAATTCGAGGCGAAAAGGAGCGAAATACGCCACCTTTGCAAATGTGAAATTAGGCGCACGATATCTACGCGTCGCAGATAAGACCACCGCAAGAGAGGCGGCGCGCGAATCACTCCAACTTTGTACATGCCGCCGCATGTCCGCGAACCAAGCGCCAGGCGAATGGCATGGTGACGAGTTGCTGCTCGCGCGACGGGCGGTGAGTCGGCCGACTTCGAGTGTTGGCTATCGAAACCATGCACCCTCTAACTTGTGAAATCTGACATCGTGCTCCCGCCTGTCAGAAGCACACGCGGAGGACACGATCGTGCGCACTGTTATCGCCTTCATTGCAGGAGGAACTCCTTGGAGCCGTCGCCGGCGCCGGTGGCATGCTGATCGCGTTCCCGTACCTCTTTCCGCCGCCGGTCGTCTCCGAGGCGGCGCCAACCGTTGCTGCGGCGTCAGTTCAGAAAGCCGGTACGTTCCAGTTCGATGAGAAAGCTCGCGGACGCAATTCCGTCCATTGGGCGAACGGCTCGGGCACCGTGTTCAAGGGCGATGCGTCGACGGTCATCCGCCTAGACGACGACTTCGTCGCCGGTCCGGGTCCGAATTTCTGGATCTACCTCAATACCGTCCCGGTCGGCGAGGAGCGGGATTTCAACGCCGACAAAGGGCGCGTAAAGATCGCACCACTCAAATCTTTCAAGGGCGGCCAGAACTACGCGTTGCCTGTGGGCCTCGATATCTCGAAGTTCCACACGGTGACGATCTGGTGCGAATCCTTTGGGGCCTATATCGCCTCGGCGGCTCTGCCAAAGGCCTAAGGTCGTCACTCGCACACTCACCGCAATTGTTTGCCGATTTAGTACACTCGAGCCTTCGGCTCGATGTACTTGACCTCGTTGGTCAGCGTGCGCGTGTGCACGGGACGGAAGTCGAGGCGCACGGATTGCGTCGCGTAGTCGGCGAAGGCGAGCGTGTGCTTCATCCAGCTCACGTCGTCGCGCTTCGGGTAGTCCTCGCGGGCGTGCGCGCCGCGGCTTTCCTTGCGGTGCTCGGCTCCGACCACGGTCACCGCGGCCTGAGCAATCAGGTTGTCGTACTCGAGCGTCTCGATCAGGTCCGAGTTCCAGATCAGCGAGCGGTCGGTGACGCGGATGTCCGGCATCTCCTTCCAGATGCCAAGGATCTTCTCCACGCCCTCCTTGAGCACCGGCCCGTCGCGGAAGACCGCGCAGTTGGTCTGCATGACCCTCTGCATCTTGAGGCGGAGCGCGGCGGTCGGCTGCGCGCCGCTTGCATGACGGAAGCGGTCGAGGCGGGCGAGCACGGCGTCCGTCGCGTTCTTCGGCAGCTCGGCATGAGAGGACCGCTTCTCGACGGTCGCGGCGCAGCGGAGCGCCGAGGCGCGGCCGAACACCACGAGATCGATGAGCGAGTTCGAGCCGAGCCGGTTCGCGCCATGCACCGAGACGCAGGCCGCCTCGCCGATGGCCATGAGCCCCGGCACGATGTGGTCCGGGTTGCCGTCCTTCAGCGTCAGGACCTCGCCGTGGAAGTTGGTCGGGATGCCGCCCATGTTGTAGTGGACGGTCGGCAGCACCGGGATCGGCTGGCGCGTGAGGTCGACGCCGGCGAACACCTTGGCGCTCTCGGTGATGCCGGGCAGGCGCTCGGCCAGGATCTTCGGGTCCAGATGGTCGAGGTGCAGGTAGATGTGGTCCTTGTCGGGACCGACGCCGCGTCCTTCGCGGATCTCGATCGTCATCGAGCGCGAGACGACGTCGCGGGAGGCGAGATCCTTGGCGTGGGGCGCGTAGCGCTCCATGAAGCGCTCGCCCTCGCCGTTGGTCAGGTAGCCGCCTTCGCCGCGCGCGCCCTCGGTGATGAGCACGCCCGCGCCATAGATGCCGGTGGGGTGGAACTGCACGAACTCCATGTCCTGCAGGGGCAGGCCGGCGCGCAGCACCATGGCATTGCCGTCGCCGGTGCAGGTGTGAGCCGACGTGCAGGAGAAGTAGGCGCGGCCGTAGCCGCCGGTGGCCAGGATCGTGCGCTTGGCGCGGAAGCGGTGGATGGTGCCGTCGTCCATCGACAGCGCCATCACGCCGCGGCAGGCGCCCTCCTCGTCCATCAGGAGATCGAGGGCGAAGTACTCGATGAAGAACTCGGCCGAGTGGCGCAGCGACTGGCCGTAGAGCGTGTGCAGCATGGCGTGGCCGGTGCGGTCGGCCGCAGCGCAGGTGCGCTGAGCGGGCGGGCCCTCGCCGAATTGGGTCGTCATGCCGCCGAAGGGGCGCTGGTAGATGCGGCCGTCCTCGGTGCGCGAGAACGGCACGCCGTAGTGCTCGAGCTCGAAGACGGACTCGGGCGCGTTGCGGCAGAGGTACTCGATCGCGTCCTGGTCGCCGAGCCAGTCGGCGCCCTTGACGGTGTCGTACATGTGCCAGCGCCAGTCGTCGGGCCCCATGTTGCCGAGCGCGGCTGCGACGCCGCCCTGGGCTGCAACCGTGTGCGAGCGGGTCGGAAACACCTTGGTGATGCAGGCCGTCTTGAGACCGGCTTCGGCGCAGCCGAGCGTTGCGCGCAGCCCGGCACCGCCGGCGCCGACGACGACGACGTCGTAGGTGTGATCGATCACCGGGTAGGCCTTGCCGTTTACCGCGGGGGCGCGCGCCGCGGCGCTGCCGTCTTTGCCGTTCGCTTTCGCCATTGCGACTAGCCTCCGAAGGAGAGCTTCAAAACGGCGAGCGCGGAGGCGGCGCCGACAAGGATCGAGAAAAACGTATTGAGCATGAGAAGCGTGATCTTGGCGCCCTCGCCGTGAACATAGTCCTCGATGATCACGGCCATGCCGATGCGCATATGGACCGCGGACGAAACGACGAGCAGCAGGAGGGGCAGCGCGATGAGCGGGTCGGGAGAGGGAAGCCTTGACGGTTGCGTAGTCGGCGCCGGCAAGGCTGATCAGGAGGCCCAAGAGGAAGATCGCCAGGAAGAGGTTCGCGGCGCCCGTCAGGCGCTGCTTCCAGAAATGGTCGGCGCCTTCCTTGGCGGAGCCGAGACCGCGGACATTCTTGAGCGGCGTGCGCATGCTCATGTGGCAACCCCGCCGCCGTGCAGCACATAGGCCCAGATCGCGAGTGTGGCGATGCCAGAGACGACGATGCTGCCCCAGGAGAGGAGATCGATGGTCTTGATATCGAAGCCTGCGCCGGTGTCCCAGATGAAGTGGCGGATGCCGCCGACCATGTGGTGGATCAACGCCCAGGTGTAGCCGAAGAGGACGAGCTTCATCGGCCACGTGGCAAGGATGCTTTGCACGAAGGCGAAGTAGTCGGGGCCGGTCGCAGCTGCCGTCAGCCACCAGGCAAGGAGCAGCGTGCCGAAGTAGAGCGCCGCCCCGGTGATGCGATGCAGGATCGACATCACCATGTTGACGTGCGGCGTATGGATCATCAGGTGTGGCGAGAGCGGGCGCTCGATCTTGTTGCCCCGCTCCGATCTGGCCTCGGCCATCGGGCTCCGTCCCTCCCAGCAGCGTGTTCCGCCTTGTAGCGCGCTCGGGACAGGGCGGCAATTCGCCAATGGGTGGCCCGGCGTCGCATGCACGGCCATCCAAGCGGCTCAAGCCTCGGATTGCGACGCAGGGGGCTCGTCGAGGCGAATAGCGCGACTATTTCGCGAGCGTAATCGCGCCGCAGGCGATCCGCGCGCCGGCATTTCCTTCGGGATCTGTCTGATGGTCGTCGGCTTTCTCGAAAATCACGAGGGCGGCGCCATCCGCGTCGAAGATCAATTCCTCGGCGTCCTTGCTCAAGTTGACGAAGGGGCTCAAGAGCTCCGCCTCGACCTGGCCGGTGGCGTCGGCGTAGATGTTGGTCAGGTCGCCGGCCATGGGACCTTCCTCGGACAGAAGCCCGTGCGTGGCACCCAACGGGTTGTAGATCGCGCCCGCGCCCGAAAGATCTCCTTCGCATTTTCCCGTCTCGTGGAAGTGGATCGCATGCGGGCCAGCCGGCAGGCCAGCGAGCTTGAGCTTGATCAACGCTCCGGCGGACGTCGAGACGATCTCCACGGTACCCAAGCTCTTGCCATCCTTATCCTTGATGTCACCAGTCGCCTTTTCGCCGGCGGCCGACACCGGGCCCAGAGTGACACCGAACACGAGCGCCGCGGCCACTACGGCCATCGCTCCCGACCACCAGATTCGCATGAGACATTCCCTCGATACGCAGAGACACAGCGCCTTGCCAGGGCGGATTACTCGCCTGCAAAAGCGGCGCGACTATAGCGCGGCGGGCTGATCGCGCCATCGAAGCAAGGGTAGACTCCGGCGGCAAGAAGGGTCAGCGTGGCAGCACGACCCAGGCGTCGAGATCGAGGATCACGCCGTCTGCGTATTCGCCGTTCTCTTTCTTGAGCGGAAAGGCGCTTGCATCCTGGTTTTTGACGGCGACAAGGCGCGTCCGGAGCGCTCCGACATCCTTGCGGCCCGGGAGCTCGGCCTTCTCCAGGATCTCCGACCAGGCATAGACGGTGTCGCCCGCGAACAGGGGCGCGACGTGGCGGCCACCATTGATGGCGGCGATGTGGAAGGCGTTGTTCAAGCCGTTGAAGGAGAGAGCGCGGGCGAGCGAGATCATGACGCCGCCATAGACGATGCGCTTGCCGAAGCGGCCCTTGGCCTCGGTGTGCTGGTTGAAGTGCACCTTGGCCGTGTTCTGGTAGAGGCGCGTCGCGATCTGGTGCTCGGCCTCCTCGAGCGTCATGCCGTCGACGTGGTCGATGCGCTCGCCCACCTCGTAGTCGCCCCAGCGATAGGGGGAGCCGGCCAGGTCATAGTCGTAGGCCGCGACGTCGAGCTTTGGGACCGCACCGCCGATATCCTTGGGATCGACGCGATCGGGGAGCTTCGGGACGACGGCTTCGGGCGTCGGCGCGTCCTTGTCGCGCTTCCGCACCATGACCCAGCGCGTGTACTCGAGCACGACCTCGTTCTTCTGGTTGCGCCCCGTCGAGCGCACATAGACGGTGCCGGTCTCGCGGTTCGAGTTCTCCTTGAGGCCAATCACCTCGGATACGGTCGAGAGCGTGTCGCCGGGATAGGCCGGCTTCAGGAAGCGGCCCCCCGCGTAGCCGAGATTGGCGATGGCATTGAGGGAAATGTCGGGCACCGTCTTGCCGAAGACGACGTGGAAGAGAAGCAGGTCGTCGACCGGGGAGCGCGGGTAGCCGATGGCGCGGGCGAACTCGTCCGACGATTGGACCGCGAAGCGCGGGCCGTAGAGGCTCGTGTAGAGCGCGACATCGCCTTCGTTGATGGTCCGGGGCGTCGCGTGCCTGATTACCTGCCCGTGGCGGAAGTCCTCGAAGAAGTTGCCCGGATTGGTCTTGGTCGTGGTCATGCCGCGCACGCGCCCCTGTCGCTGGTGTCCACGGCCGGTATGCCATTTCCGGGGGCCGGGCGCGAGGGACCAGAGCGGGCCGGATCGTCGCAATCGGGGCTAAAGGTTAGGGTTGGCCGCCGCAAGGGCGGCCGGGTCAAAACCATTCTTCGATCTGCTTCACCGAGTTGGCGATGGTCACCGTGCGCTTGGCCTGGACGAGATGGAGCCGTTCCACCATCTTGCCCTCGACGGTGATGACCCCCTTGCGGGCATTCTCGGGCAAGTCGAAGGCGGCTATGATCTTGCGCGACCACTCCACTTCCTCATCGGTCGGGGAGAAAATCTCGTTGCAGGGCGCCACCTGAGCGGGGTGGATCAGCGTCTTGCCGTCCATGCCGAGCGTGCGGCCGTGCTCGCATTCCTCGCGGAAGCCCGGCTCGTCCTTGAAGTCGTTGTAGACGCCGTCGATGATATCGAGGCCGTAGGCGCGCGCTGCGACAACGGTCATGGCTAGCCAGGGCACGACGGCGAAGCGGTTGTGCAGCGCGCGGGCGCGCGATTCCTTCAAAAGATCATTGGTGCCCATGACGAGGCACACGAGCCGGTTCTCGGGATCGGCGCCGGCGGCGGCTATCTCGCGGGCATTGAGCATCGCCATCGGAGTCTCCATCATCGCCCAGAGCTTGGTCTTCTCGGGCGCATGGACGGATTTCAGAATCTTTGCCGCGCTGATGATGTCGCCGGGATGGGCGACCTTGGGCACGAGAATGGCGTCGGGCGCAGCCTCCGCCGCAGAGAGGATGTCGGCGGTCCCCCAGGCGGTCTCGAGCGCGTTCGGCCGGATCACGACCTCGCGCCGCCCATAGCCACCTTGCTTGACAGCAGCCGCGACCTTGGTGCGGGCCTCGGGCTTGGCGTCGGGCGCAACCGAATCCTCGAGATCAAGTATTACTGCGTCGGCCAGCAAGGACTTGGCCTTCTCAAGCGCCCGCTCGTTGGCTCCCGGCATGTAGAGCACGCTGCGGCGTGGTCTCGGCTGGTTCATGGGTTGCCTCCGATGTCTGGTGCGTTGCAACATTAGTGGAAAGGCAAGCCTGGACCAATTGACCTGTTGGCGCACGTGGGCGGGTCGCAGATCCTGTGCGCAAAAATTGCTTGAAAGGGCCGCATGGCGCGCGTCATCGCACTCTCGTCCATGGTCGCCCGAGGCCATGTCGGTCTCTCGGCCATCGTGCCCGCGCTGCAGCGGCTCGGTCACGACGTCATCGCGCTGCCGACGGTGATGCTCTCGAATCATCTGGGCCACGCGCATGCGGCCGGCATGCCGATCCCTCCCGAGACGCTGTTCAGAATGCTCGATGCTCTCGATGCCAACGGCTGGCTCGGCAGATGTGGACGGCGTGCTCACGGGCTACTTGCCGAGCACTGCGCATGTCGACTTCGCAGTGAGCCTTGTCGAGCGCGTCAGGCACCTAAGGGACGACGTCCGCTACTTCTGCGACCCGGTGCTCGGAGACGATCCCGAAGGGCTCTATGTCGGCCAGGAGACGGCCGAGGCCGTGCGCGACGAGCTCTTGGCCCTCGCCAACACCGCCACACCGAACCGGTTCGAGCTTGCCTGGCTCTCGGACACCCCCGTGGATGACGTCTCGTCAGCGATCGGAGCATCACGGGCGCTTCCGGTACCTATAACGCTCGCGACGTCGATCCCAGCAGAGAGCGAAGCTCTCGCAAATATTCTGATCGGGCAGGATAGCGCGATGCAGTGCGCCGTGGCGCGGCATGCCGCCGTGCCTCATGGAACAGGCGACTTGTTCGCGGCTCTTTTCGCGGGCTATTGCCTCAAAGGCAGATCCGAGGAAGAAAGCCTGGCTGGCGCGACGGCCGCCGTGGCGTGCGTGATCGAAGCGAGTCTCGGGCGCGACGAGCTTGATCTCGTTGCCGCTCAGGAGACATGGCCACAGGTGCGACCGTCCCATGTGAAAATGCTGTAAGACCACGGGCCTGTAGATTGCATTGCCCGCCTCAGGGCCTTCGGGCCACGCAAACTCGAATTCAGGATACGCAAGATGGCATCCGGCAAGGCGGCACCCAGCAAGTCGAGACGGCTCAAGGGTGCGCTTGATTTCGTCCAGCACGAGGCCTCGGGCGGCGTCATGCTGCTCGCGGCAGCACTCTTTGCCCTGTTCCTCGCCAATTCGCCTCTCGCTTACCTCTATGGCGCGGTGCTCGACACGCCGGTCAGCATCAGGGTCGGCTCGCTCGCGCTCGACAAAAACCTCCTGCACTGGGTCAACGACGGCCTGATGGCCATCTTCTTTTTCCACGTCGGGCTCGAGATCAAGCGCGAGCTCCTGGTCGGCGAGCTGTCGACCGTGAAACAGGCCTCGCTGCCCGTCATTGGGGCCGTCGGCGGGATGATCGTCCCGGCCGTCATCTACGTCGCGATCAACGCGACACGATGCGCGCGCGCTCGGCGGCTGGGCGATCCCTACCGCAACCGACATCGCCTTCGCCGTCGGCGTGCTCGCGCTCGCGGGCTCGCGGGTGCCGCCGGCGCTCAAGGTGTTCCTCCTGGCGCTCGCCATCATCGACGACATCGGCGCAATCGTGATCATCGCGATCTTCTACACGTATAGCCTTTCGGTGGAGGCACTGGCCTTGGCGGCGATCGGCGTGGCGGTGCTGGTGATGCTCAACAGCCGCGGCGTGACGCGTATCGCGCCCTATGTGCTGACGGGCGTCTTCATCTGGATTTGCGTCCTGAAGTCGGGCGTCCACGCGACGCTCGCGGGTGTCGTGACGTCGTTCGCGGTGCCCCTCACCGGGGGTCACGGCCGCGATGCTAACGGACAATCGCCCGCTGCTCACCTACAGGAGAGCCTGCACCCGTGGGTGAATTTCGGCGTGCTGCCCGCGTTCGCCTACGCCAATGCCGGCGTGTCGCTCGCGGGCGTGACGCTCGCGCAGCTCGCAAGCCCGATCCCGCTCGGTATCGCGCTCGGTCTCTTCCTCGGCAAGCCGATCGGCGTGTTCATCTTCTCGTGGGCGGCAATCCAGCTCGGGATCGCCACGCGGCCCGAAGGAACGGGGTGGACGTCAGCTTCTCGGCGCGGCAGTGCTCGCCGGCATCGGCTTCACGATGAGCCTGTTCATCGGCATGCTGGCGTTCCCCGAGCCTCAGTACGCCGCGGACATCCGCATCGGCGTGCTCAGCGGATCGATACTTTCCGCGGTGCTCGGATACCTGCATCCTCGAGGCGCGCGAGCGGCGCTAACGGCCCGTCGCCTCGGCCCTGAGACGCAGTCCGCTGCGCTGCTGATACTTTTTCGACAGGCCTTCCCACTCGATCTCGAGCGAGCCACCGGTCGCGCGGTGCTGGCGGTCCCAATTGGTCAGAAGGTCGATGCAGGCGTGATCGATGTAGTCGAGCTCGTCGATGTGCACGTGCACATGCGTGTTGGGCTTAAACTCCTCGAGCGCGGCGGCGAGCATCGGCAGGCGAATCAGGGTCGCCGAGCCCTTGAGATAGAGATCGACACGCTTTTCGGCCGGGTTCTCTACTCTACGCACCTCGAGGTGCGAGAAGGCATAGAGCAGCTTGATGAGCGACAGCGCCGAGGCCGACGAGGACGCCTTCGAGCAGGTTGGTCAGCACGATGGTGATGATGGTGACGAAGTAGATGAAGACCTCGCCCTTGCCGAACTTGAGCAGCGTCGGCACGATCTTCGGATAGGCGAGCTTGTAGCCCGTGAACACGAGCACGGCCGCGAGGGCGGAAACCGGAATGTAGCGCAGCGTAAACGGCAGCACGCTCGCGAACAGTAGTAGCCAGACGCCGTGCAGGATCGCCGAGGCGCGGGTCCGGGCGCCCGCTTCGACGTTGGCGCTCGAGCGCACGATGACGCCGGTCATGGGCAGCACACCGAGCAGGCCGCAGATCGTGTTGCCGACGCCCTGGGCGGTGAGCTCCCTGTCGTACTTGGTGCGCGGCCCGCTGTGCATCTGATCGACCGCAGTGGCACACAAGAGCGTCTCGGCGCTGGCGATGAAGGCGATCGAGATGGCGCCGATCAGGATCGACGGCTCGAGGATGCGCATCAGGCGCTCGGGCGTCGGGAATATCGTCGTCGACCAGATGTTGTCCGGCACGTCGACGTATTTGATGGAATCGAGGCCAACCGCCGCCGCCGCGATGATGGCGACAATCACGCCGACCAGCGGTGCCGGAACGATGCGCCAGCTCTTCGGCGTCACTGATCCCCAAAGCGCGATCGTGACGATGGTGAGCAAGCCGACGCCTGCGGCCGTGAGATGCGAGTCGCCCGCCTCGATGGCCGCCCAGAGAGCGCCAGGAATGCCAAGGAGATTCTGGATGCCCGTGCCGATCGGCTTGTTGTCCAGCATGACGTGAAACTGCGAGGCGAGGATCAGGACGCCGATGCCGGCCAGCATGCCGTGGATGACGGCGGGCGAGACGGCGCGGAACCATTGGCCGAGCTTAAAGATACCCGCCGTGAACTGCAGGAGGCCCGCAAAGAGCACGATGACGCCCAGCATCTCGGGCCCGTGCTGCTGCACGAGCTGCAGCACCAGAACGCTCAAGCCCGCGGCCGGGCCGCTGACCTGGAGGGGGGAGCCGGCCAGGAAGCCGACGACGAGGCCGCCGACGATGCCGGTTATGATGCCGGCCGTCGGCGGCATGCCGGACGCGATCGAAATGCCCATGCAGAGCGGGAGCGCGACCAGGAAGACGACGACCGAGGCCAGAAGGTCGCGCCCATAAGTGGAGGACGCGTCAGTCGCAGTCGATTGTGTGGAAGCCATCTTTTCCCATCCGCCCCGTTCATTTGCCGCGGCCTGGCCGCTTGTCGCCCCCAAAACGGCCGGGACGATAGACACTATGTCACGCCGCCGCAACCGGGGTCGGCACCCCGAGACCACGGCTTTTCAGGTGCTTATATGAACGGGCATGCGGCGCGGATTCACATTGGCCGCGGGGCGCCCCCATGTTTTCTATGCGCCCTGGCCCGTCACCCTGGCTGCGCTCCGGCGTACCAGAGCTTCAGCCCCCAGAACCGAGCCCAGCATGAGCAGCTTTCCCGAGAACCTGACCGACCGCTTCCGCCGCTTCAAGCATCGCCACTTCGTACCCAATGCCGACCACTACGAGGAGCTCGCAACCTACGGCCAGAACCCCGAGGTGATGGTGATCTCCTGCTGCGACAGCCGCGTCGATCCGGAGACAATCTTCAGCGCCATGCCGGGCGAGCTGTTCGTGGTGCGCAACGTTGCGAACCTCGTGCCCCCATACGAGACGGGCGGCAAGTATCACGGCGTCAGCACGGCGATCGAGTTCGCGGTCATGAACCTGCGCGTCAAGCACGTCATCATCATGGGCCATTCGGGCTGCGGCGGCGTCAAGGCTGCGCTCGACCAGAGCGCCGCCATCCAGACTGAAGCGCAGTTCATCTCGCGCTGGATGTCGATGCTGGACGACGCGCGGCTGCGCGTGCGTCGCTGCCCATCAGATGGCGCCGCAGGCGACCAAGCAGGCGCTCCTGAGAACGGGAAGGCATCAAGACCTCGATCAAGAACCTCCGCACCTTCCCCTTCGTGAGCGACCTCGAGGACAAGGGCCGGCTCAACCTGCACGGCGCCTATTTCGATATCGCGAGCGGCACGCTGTCGGTGCTCAATCACTCGCGCGGCGAGTTCTTTCCGCTCTGAGCCCCGCGTAGAGCGTCACGCTTCGACAAGCTCAGCACGAAGGGCTTTGCCGCTAGCTGCTTGGCGTCGCCGCGAGACGTGCCTTCTCGATGGCAGGGATGAGCGATTTCTCGATGCTCTCGGCTGAAATAGGCGCCGACGTGCTTGAAGGCGATCTTGCCCGCGCCGTCGACGACGAACGTCTCGGGCATGCCGTAGACGCCCCACTCGATGGCGTTGCGGCCGGTGCCGTCCACGCCGACGGCCGCGTAGGGATTGCCGTAGCGGCCGAGATAGCGCCGCGCGGCGGCCGTCTGATCCTTGTAGTTCACGCCAAAGACCTCGACGCCCGTGCGGCTGGCGAGGTCCTTGAGGAGGGGATGCTCCTCGATGCATTCGGTGCACCACGACGCCCAGAAGTTGACGACCGTCACCTTGCCCCGCGCCAGATCGGCGCTCGTGAAGCCCGGGACGGGACGGCCGTTCTCGACGAGGCCCTCGAGCGCCGCGAAATCGGTTGCCGGGACCGGGCGCCCGATCAACGCCGAGGGGAGCTTCCTCGGGTCGCCCGAGGTCAGCGCAAAGGCGAACATTCCAGCGATGACGACGAAAATTAGGAGCGGCGCGGCGACCCAGCCGATCGAGCGACGGGCACCGGGCTTTGCTGCGGCGGTGAACCTCGGTCATGAGGCGCCGTCTTTGGCCGGAGCCGAGCGCCGCTTCACGCCACGCGCCTCGAGCGCTTCGAGAGCGCGGGCCTGGCGCCAGCCGTCAAAGAGCAGCCAGGCGATGAGGCCGGCGAGCACGACGATCATCGCCGCGTAGGCTGCAACAATGAATGCGGCGTGAGGTCCGAGGTCCATGGGCGCTACTTCGCGGCTACGGAGGCGCCGAGGCGCTCGCTGCGCTCGACCTCGGACAATGTGAGCGCCTTGACGCGCCGGCGCAGGATCTCGTTGCGCATCGCCTTCATGTGGAGCGCGAAGAACAGCAGGCTGAAGCCGACGGCCGAAATCAACAGCGGCGTGCGCATGGACGGATCGACTGTCGAGGTGAAGGCCGTCGACGACTGATGCAGCGTGTTCCACCACTCGACCGAGAACTTGATCACGGGAAGGATGGCGACGCCGACAAGGGCGAGCACGGCCGTCAGCTTGCCGGCAAGCGTCTCGTCCTCGATCGACGAGCGCAGGGCGATGAGCCCGAGGTAGAGGAAGAACAGCAGCAGGACCGACGTCAGGCGCGCGTCCCAGACCCAGTAGGTGCCCCACATGGGCTTGCCCCAGAGCGAGCCGGTGATGAGGGCGGCGAGCGTAAACGCCGCTCCGATCGGCGCCGCGGCCTTGGCCGAGACGTCGGCAAGGGGATGGCGAAACACCAGCAGGCCGAAGCTCGAAGCGGCGATCAAGGCGTAGGCCATCATCGCCAGCCAGGCCGCGGGCACGTGGATGTACATGATCTTGACCGTCTCGCCCTGCTGGTAGTCGGGCGGCGCGACGAAGAACACCAGGTACATGGCGTAAGCGATCCACACCGCACCCGTCACGGCCACCCACGGCAGAAGGCGGCCGGAAAGGTCCATGAAGCGGGTCGGATTGGCGAGGCGTTGGGTCAGCGTCTGCATTGGAATTGATCTAAGGCGTCCGGCCGGGAAGCGCAAATGATTGAACATTACCAATGATCAATGAGGCATGGAGGCGGCTCAATGGTGGCGCGGCGGCGTTAATTGGGCGCCATTGGAATGGTATCCTGCTGCGCCGACGGCTTTTCCCGGGCGCCCGGGAGGCCACACAAGAACGGCAAGCGCCCGTATCAGGCGCGCAGACCTATTGCCGGCCTGAAATCGTCTGGCCCGGCATTACTTGGTACCGGCGCGTAGTGTGCGAATTGCATCGTGTAGGAAGCGCGCCTCGTACTCAACACGCGCAACTGAGTCACGAAGCCAAACATGAGAGCCAATGGCACTTGGGCGCGAACCACCGTCTCATTACCGTGTATTTCTTGAGCCCGGATCTGGCCGCGCCGTGAATTGATGTCGCCGACAATACGGCCGACGTCGTCGCGGAGTGTCGTCACCTCGACGTCCATGATCGGCTCCAGGATCTCAATGCCGCCCTTGTCGCAGCCCTCCTTCATGGCCGCCCGCGCGGCGATTTCGAAGGCTCTCTCGGAGCTCTCCAGCTCTCTGAACGCGCCATCGCAGAGGGTGACCTTCATATTGACCATGGGGAAGCCGATCAGGACACCATCTTCCCAGACCGCCTGCACGCCCTTCTCGACGCCGTTGACGTAGTCGTCCGGAATGAGGGCGTCGACGATCTTGGCCTCGAAGAAATTGCCGTTGCCAGGCTCATTCGGCTCCAACTTGAGCCTCACGCGCGCGAACTCTGTGCTTCCACCACTCTGCTTCTTGTGCGTGTAGTCGACGTCAACCGCGTGCGCGAGTGTCTCGCGATAAGCGACTTGCGGCGCGCCCACGGAAACGTCGATGCCGAGTGAACCTTTCAGAAACGCAACAGTATCGTCGAGGTGTAACTCACTGACGCCATTGATGATCAGCTCGCCGGACTCCCGATCCCGCGAAATACCCAGGTTTGGGTCGTTCTCGCTCAACTCTGCAAGCGCAGACGCGAGCTTCTCGGCATCGGTCGCTGACCTCGGTTCGATTTTCACGCCGATGATATGACGGGGCTGCAGTTGGCCAGACACAAGTTCCGATCCTTTCAACCAGAGATTTAGAACACGCGTTCACTCTACTGCATCTGCAAACGTAGAGCAGCGGCGGCTGCGAGGGGGCCCAAGACCAGCGACGCGAGCGAGATCGCACACAGGATCAGGAAAGATGCCTCGAAGCCGTCGAGACCGAAGAGACGCGGAGCTCATGGCCGAGATGCCGAAAATCAGGGTCGGCACGTAAAGGGGCAGCACGAGGAGCGCGAGGAGGAGGCCGCCGCGGCGCGCGCGCAGCGTCAGCGCAGCGCCGGCGGCGCCAAGAAAGCTGATCGCGGGCGTGCCGGCAAGCATCGTCGCAATCAGGGCGGGATAGGCCGCAAGCTCGAGATTGAGCAGAATTCCGAGCACGGGCGCCAGTATGGCCAATGGGATCCCGGTCGAGATCCAATGCGCGAGCGCCTTCGCGGCCGCGGCCAGCTCGAGCGGCAACGGCGCGGTCGCCATGACCTCGAGCGAGCCGTCCTCGTGGTCGGCCTCGAACATGCGCGGCAAAGAGAGCAGCGCCGCGAGCAGGAGCGCGATCCAGAGCGCGCCGGGCGCAATGCGGCCAAGCAGTTTCAGATCCGGACCGAGCCCCAGCGGCATGAGGGCAACGACGACGAGGTAGAAGCCGAGCGCGGTGCCGACGGCCGAGCCCTCGCGCAGCGCAAGCTCGAGATCGCGTCTCACGAGCGTCCAGAAGCCGGTCATGCGGCCTCCGCCGCCGAGTCGCCAAGCCGGAGGTACTTCGCGCCTTCGATGCCGAGCGGGAGGTGAGTGGCCGCCACCAGGATGCCGCCACCCGCGACGTGCGCGGTGACGATATCGGCGAGGAGCGCCGTCGACGCGGCGTCGAGCGAGACCGTGGGCTCGTCGAGCAGCCAGACGGGCCGCTTCGCAACCAAAACCCGGGCCAGACCGAGCCGCCGCCTCTGTCCAGCCGAGAGGAAACCTGCCGGGATATCGGCGAGTGCTGCGAGGCCGAAACGCTCGAGCGCAGCGGCAACACGCTCGCGCGTCGACAAGAGCGGATCGCGGTCGCCCAGGTACTCAGCCCAGAACGCGAGATTGGCGGCAACCGTGAGGCCCGACTTGGTGCCGGTGAGATGGCCGACGTAGTGGCATTGCTGGCCGAGATCCAGCTCGCTGTCGCCGCCCTCCAAGCGGACGCTTCCTGATTCAGGCTTCAAGAACCCGGCGATGGTGCGAATGAGCGTGGTCTTGCCGGAGCCGTTCGGCCCGGTGAGCAACAATGACTCCCCGGCCGCGACGCTCAACGATACATCGGCGATGATGATGCGCGCGCCGCGAATGACGTTCAGGTTTTCGGCGACAAGCTGCACGGGATGAGTCCGATTGAGCGCGGCGCGGACCGGCTTGTATGGAAGATGGGTGGTTTGCTGAAAAATCCGACAAGAGCATTGCTGGCTCTCAGCCGCGGCGGCATATATAAAAGCCTTACTTCATATTTCGCCAGTACAAAAAGGGTTCAAGCGCTCTGCTCTGCCCCACACCGGCGGCGACGATAAACGGGAGATCTATCCTTGGACGCAACCTCGAACGGCATGTCTCATCCCGCGTCCCTCGACAGCTTCAAGTGCCGCAAGACGCTCCAGGCCAGCGGCAAGACCTACACCTACTTCTCGCTCCCCGACGCCGAGAAGAATGGCCTCCCCGGCATCTCCAAGCTGCCCTACTCGATGAAGGTGCTGCTCGAGAACCTGTTGCGCCACGAGGACGGGCGCACCGTCACGCGGGACGACATCGTCGCCATCTCGCAGTGGCTCGACAACAAGGGCAAGGCCGAGAAGGAGATCGGCTTCCGCCCGGCGCGGGTGCTGATGCAGGACTTCACGGGCGTCCCCGCCGTCGTCGATCTCGCAGCCATGCGCGACGGGATGCTGATGCTCGGCGGCGACGCGAAGAAGATCAATCCGCTTGTTCCCGTCGATCTCGTCATCGACCACTCGGTCATCGTCGACGAGTTCGGAAGCCCGAGCGCGTTCGCCAAGAACGTCGAGCTCGAATACGAGCGCAACGGGGAGCGCTACATCTTCCTCAAGTGGGGCCAGGACGCATTCGCGAATTTCCGCGTCGTGCCCCCCGGCACGGGCATCTGCCATCAGGTGAACCTCGAATATCTCGCGCAGACCGTGTGGACGGCCGCCGGCCCCGACGGCACGACGCTCGCCTATCCGGACACGCTGGTCGGCACGGACAGCCATACGACCATGGTCAACGGGCTCTCGGTTCTCGGCTGGGGCGTCGGCGGCATCGAGGCGGAGGCGGCCATGCTCGGGCAGCCGCAGTCGATGCTGATCCCCGAGGTGATCGGCTTCAAGCTCACGGGCGCCCTGAAAGAGGGCGTGACGGCCACGGATCTCGTGCTCACCGTGACGCAGATGCTGCGCCGGAAGGGCGTGGTCAACAAGTTCGTCGAGTTCTACGGGCCGGGCCTCGACCATCTGACGCTCGCCGACCGGGCGACGATCGCCAACATGGCGCCCGAGTACGGCGCCACGTGCGGGTTCTTCCCCGTCGACGGCGAGACGCTCAACTATCTCACGATGTCAGGCCGCGAGGCCGAGCGCATCGCGCTCGTCGAAGCCTACGCGAAGGCGCAGGGCCTGTTCCGCCTCGCCAATTCGCCCGACCCCGTCTTTACCGACACGATCGAGCTCGACCTCGGCACGGTCGTTCCCTCGCTCGCCGGCCCCAAGCGGCCGGAGGGGCGGATCGCGCTCACCGACGTCAAGAGCGGCTTCGCGGCCGCGCTCGAGGGCGAGTACAAGAAGCCCGGCGAGGCCGGGAAGCGCTACAAGGTCGAGGGGCGCAATTTCGATCTCGGTCACGGCGATGTGGTGATCGCGGCCATTACGAGCTGCACGAACACATCCAACCCGAGCGTGCTGATCGCGGCGGGTCTTCTGGCGCGCAACGCGCTCGCCAAAGGCCTCAGGGCCAAGCCGTGGGTCAAGACCTCGCTCGCGCCCGGGAGCCAGGTCGTCGCCGCCTATCTCGAGAAGGCAGGCCTGCAGGAGTATCTCGACAAGGTCGGATTCAATCTCGTCGGCTTCGGCTGCACGACCTGCATCGGAAATTCGGGACCGCTGCCGCCCGAGATCTCGAAGACCATCAACGACAACGGCCTCGTCGCCGCGGCCGTGCTCTCCGGCAACCGGAATTTCGAGGGTCGCGTCAGCCCGGACGTGCAGGCGAACTACCTCGCCTCGCCGCCGCTCGTCGTCGCCTACGCGCTCGCCGGAACCGTGACCAAGGATCTCGCAAGCGAGCCGCTCGGCATGGGGAAGGACGCCCGGCCGGTCTATCTCAAGGATATCTGGCCGACGAACCACGAGATCCAGCGCTTCATCGCCGACAACATCTCGCGCGACCTGTTCAAGTCGAAGTATGCCGACGTCTTCAACGGCGATGCACGCTGGCGCGAGATCAAGGCCGGACGCGGCCTCACCTACGGCTGGAACGGCAAGTCCACCTACGTGCAGAACCCGCCTTACTTCGAGGGCATCAGCAAGACGGCGCGTCCGATCATCGACCTCAAGGACGCGCGCGTGCTGGCGCTCTTCGGCGACAAGATCACGACCGACCACATCTCGCCCGCCGGCTCCATCAAGGCCGCGTCGCCCGCGGGCAAGTATCTGATCGCCGAGGGCGTAGCGCCTGCGGACTTCAATCAATACGGCACGCGGCGCGGCAATCACGAGGTGATGATGCGCGGGACGTTCGCCAACATCCGCATCAAGAACCACATGGTGCGCGACGAGGCGGGCAACGTGGTCGAAGGCGGCTACACCATCCATCATCCTTCGGGAGAGCGGATGGCGATCTACGACGCGGCCAAGCGCTATGCGGAGGAGGGTGTGCCGCTCGTCGTCTTCGCGGGCGTCGAATACGGCAACGGCTCATCGCGCGACTGGGCGGCCAAGGGCACGAACCTGCTCGGGGTGAAAGCCGTGATCGCGCAATCCTTCGAGCGCATCCATCGCTCGAACCTCGTCGGCATGGGCGTGATCCCGTTTACCTTCGAGAGCGGCACGACGTGGCAATCGCTCGGTCTCAAAGGTGACGAAAAAGTAACGCTCAACGGGCTCAAGGACCTCAGGCCGCGCAAGACGGTGGAGGCGCAGATCACGCGCGGGGACGGCACGACGTTTACCGTGCCGCTGATCTGCCGGATCGATACACTCGACGAGATCGAGTACTTCAAGAACGGCGGCATTCTGCAGTACGTGCTGCGAAACCTTGCTGCGTAGGCGCTCGTACCCTAGGTAGCTGAGCCCTTTCACGTTCGGGCTCGTTAAACCTGCGTAATGCGGCTCACGTCACCAATCCGTGAAGCACGTCCGACTGGCAATCCGGGCCGTACCTGCCAATATGAGCAACGCGGTTTAGGTCATGGATTCGATGCGTCTGCGGCGTCTCCTCGCACTCTTGGTCTTGTGGTTCCCGGTTTCGGCTCAGGCGCAAACTGCGCTCAGCCTGCCTGATGCCGGGGACACTGCGCCGCCGATCCGCGCCGTGATCGAGCTCTTCACGAGCCAGGGCTGCTCGTCGTGCCCGCCTGCGGACGCTCTTCTCAAGGACTACGCCGACGACAATGACGTGCTCGCGATTTCGCTGCCGGTCGACTACTGGGACTATCTCGGCTGGAAGGATACGTTTGCTACACCGGGCAATACCCAACGGCAGCGGGCTTATGCCAAGGCCTTCGGGATCGGCCCGGTCTATACGCCGCAAGCCGTGATCAACGGCATGGCTCAGGCCCTCGGCTCGAGCAAGAAGGATATCGACGACGCAATCGAGCAGACGGCCGCGGCCATCGACAAGCGTCGCGTCACGGTGCGCTTCTTGAGGGAGCCCAACAGCATCATCATCGCGACCAGCGGCGCCCCCGATGGCGTCGAGGTCAAGGATGCAACGATCTGGCTCGCCGTCGTCCAGAAGTCGGGAAGCGTTCCCATCAAGCGCGGCGAGAACAGCGGCAAGCAGCTGACCTACACCAATGTCGTGCGTCAGCTCACACCGGTCGGGCTGTGGAACGGCAAGCCGATGACTATCCAGCTTGCGCAAACGGCCATCATGCGGCCCGAGACCGAGGACCTCATCGTCTTCATCCAGGAGGCGGATGCTGGTCCTATCATCGGCGCTGGGCGTCTGGGTCTTTAGCGCGAGCGCTTTTCCTCAAGCGTTGAGACCGCGCTTCTTCAGCAAGCCTTCGATCTGAGGCGGTCGGCCGCGGAAGGCGACGTAGGCCTCGAGCGCGTCCTGCCGGTTGCCCGCCGCGTAGATGAACTTCTTGAGCTTCGCCGCGGTCTTGCGGTCGAAGATGTTGCGCGCTTCCTTGAAGGCCTCGAAGGCGTCGGCGTCCATGACCTCTGACCACAGATAGCTGTAGTAGCCCGCGGCGTAGCCGCCGATGATGTGCTGGAAGTGCGGCACGCGATGGCGCGGCACGATCTCGGACGGCATGCCAATGCGGGCCATGAGCTCGGTCTCGAATTTGCCGACGTCGAGCGTCTTTGCCTCCTCGAGCGCATGCAGCTCGAGATCGAGGAGGGTCGAGGCCGTGTACTCGACGGTCTGGAAGCCCTGATTGAAGGTGCGCGCCGCTCCGAGCCGCTCGATGAGCTTCTTCGGCATGGGCTTGCCGGTCTTGTAGTGGAGGGCAAAGCGCGTCAGCACCTCGGGCTCCGACAGCCAGTGCTCGTAGAGTTGCGAGGGGAGCTCGACGAAGTCGCGCAGCACGTTCGTCATCGCGAGCGACGGATAGGTTACGTCGGACAGCATTCCGTGCAGGCCGTGGCCGAACTCGTGGAACAGCGTGCGGGCGTCGTCGAATGACAAGAGCGTCGGCTCACCCTCGGCGCCGCGGGCGCAGCTCATGACGTTGGTCACGAGCGGGCGGACGCTGCCCTTGAGCTTGTGCTGGGTACGAAACGCCGACATCCAGGCCCCGGAACGCTTCGACGGGCGCCCCATATAGTCGCCGTAGAACAGGCCGACATGCTCCCCGCTCTTGGTGCGAACCTCCCAGACGCGGACGTCGGGATGATAGACCTCGATGTCGTGGCGCTCCTCGAACTTGAGAGAGAAGAGCCGCGACGCGGTGTCGAACGCCGCCGCGATCATGTTGTCGAGCGAGAGGTAGCTGCGCACCTCCGCCTCGTCGAGATCGTAGCTCGCCTTGCGCTCCTTCTCGGAGTAGTAGCGCCAATCCCAAGGCGCGATCTCGAAATTACCGCCCTCGGCGCGCACGAGCGCCTGAAGCGCGTCCTTCTCGGTGCGGGCGCGCTTCACGGCCGCCGGCCAGACCTGGTCCAGGAGATCGCGAACAGCCAGCGGCGTCTTCGCCATCGTATCCTCGAGCGCGTAGGCGGCAAAGGACGGATAGCCGAGCAGGCGCGCCAGCTCGGCGCGCAGCGCCATCATCTCGGCGGCGATCGCGCGGTTGTCGGTCTCGCCCCCGTTCTCGCCGCGGCGGATCCAAGCCTTGAACGCTTCCTCGCGCAGATCGCGGCGGGCAGAGAACTGCAGGAACGTCTCGACGCTCGAGCGGGCGAGCGTGATGACATATGCACCGGGCATGCCGGCAGCCGCGGCCGCGCGTCCCGCTGCGGCGCGCACCGTTTCCGGCAGACCTGCGAGGTCTTTTTCATCCTTCAGCACGAGGCGCCACGACTGCTCGTCGGCGAGCACGTTCTGCGCGAACTGGGTGCCGAGCGTCGCCATGCGCGTATTGATCTCGGCGACGCGCTTCTTGGCCTTGGGGCCGAGCTTGGCGCCGGCGCGCACGAAGGCGGTATAGGTGCGCTCGAGAACGCGCGCCTGCTCGGCATCGAGGCCGAGGCGGTCGCGGCGCTCGTAAAGGTCGGCGACGCGCTGGAAGAGCTTGCGATCGAGGAATATCGCGCTCTGATGGGCGGCGAGCTTCGGCGAGATATCACGCTCGATCGCCTGCAATGCTTGGCTCGAATCGGCACCGGCGAGATTAAAGAATACATCGGCGACCTTGTTCAGGAGGTCGCCGCTCTTTTCGAGAGCAAGGAGCGTATTGGCGAATGTCGGCTTTGCCGTCTTGCCGGCGATGGCGCGCATCTCAGCCTTGTGCTCCTTGAGAGCACGCGAGAACGCGGGAGAGAAGTGCTCGGGCTTGATGCGGCTAAAAGGCGGCGACCGAAATGGCGTGCGCCAACTTTCGAAAAATGGGTTTGCCTGACGCTTCGGCGCCAATTTCCTTGCACGGGCAGGCTTCGTTCGTGCCATGGCGGACGACCCTCGCTCATTTCATTTGGACGGCCGAGAGTTATACGACGCCCGGCTCGCCGGCAAAGACAAAGGGCCGGCTTGCGCCGACCCTTTGCCCAGAGACCAGGGAGTTACACCTGGGGGAGTTGCCCAGTCGGCCCGGTCCCGCGCGAGATCAGCCTGGGGGCTGGGGGCTGAGGTCCAGGAGCCACTCGCAAATGAACCGGATCGCCAAGCAACGCGGACACGCTCGCACGGGTTTTGGGCGTATCGGCGGCCCCGCGGCGACGCCATTCTGTCGAAGAAAGGGAATTCCGTTGGCGCATTGTTGCGCAGCGCGCGACTGCGCGAAGGGATTTCACGAATGACGGGGGATTGTGGAAAAATCGGCCCGGTCCAGAAAGCCAACGCTCGGAGGGGGTTGGGGGGCTGATTCCGAGACAGTCGAATGGACCGGGCCACAAGTCGATGCTGGTGATTCTACCCGGCAATGCGGCTGGCGAAGGGTGGCTTTGTGGCCGCCTCGTGAAGTTTGAAAGCGCTCATTTCATGCACAAGCTCCGGCGCGGTCCTATGCACGCTCGGGTCTTGAAAGACGGCGCGCTTCGGATGATCATGACTGCTTCGTGAAAGGGAGGCGCCTTTGAGCGAATCCGAGCCGATACGTCTGCGCCCGCGTCCTGCGGGCGGATCCTCGAGTGCCGCCGCACTCGGCATCCAATGGCGAACCCCGCCGACAACAGCCTTCAGCCGCGACGAGCTCGAGACCATTCTCGCCGTCTATGCCCGCAAGGTGGCGGCCGGCGAGTGGCGCGACTATGCGCTCGAGATGGGGCGCGAGAAGGCGGTGTTCTCGATTTTCCGCCGATCCAGCGAATATCCGCTCTATCGCGTCGAGAAGAACCCGAAGCTCGCGCGTAAGCAGGGCGCCTACAGCGTCGTGGCCGCGACTGGGCTCATCGTGAAGCGGGGCCCGGACCTGCGCCGGGTTCTGGCGGCGCTCGACGGCATGCGGCTCGTCGACCGTTAGGCCAAGCGCTAGCGCGGGGTATCTCATCAGATTGCAGATATGCAAAGGGCCCCGTGGGGGGCCCTTCACATTTGGCGTCAAGCCTTGTGCCGCTCAGCTACTGCTTACTCGCGGTTGCCGAAGAGCTGCAGGAGCGCGGTGAACATGTTGATGAAGTCGAGGTAGAGCGAGAGCGCACCCATGATGGCGCTCTTGGCGACCAGCTCGGCGTTGCCGCGCAGCTCGAAGTACGTCTCCTTGATGCGCTGCGTGTCGTAGGCCGTCAGGCCGGCAAAGACGAGCACGCCTACAACCGAGATCGCGAACTGAAGCGCGGTCGACTGCAGGAAGAGGTTGACGAGAGCCGCGACGATGATGCCGATCACGCCCATCACCAGGAACGAGCCCCAGCCCGAAAGATCCTGGCGCGTCGTGTAGCCGTAGACGCTCAAGCCGGCGAAGGCCGCCGCGGTGACGAAGAAGACCTGGGTGATCGACTGGCCGGTGAAGACCAGGAAGATCGACGACAGCGACACGCCCATCACGGCTGCGAACAGCCAGAAAGCGATCTGCGCGGCGCCGACGCTCATCTTCTGGACCCTGAACGACAGGTAGAAGACGAAGGCGAGCGGAGCGAGAATAACGACCCAACGGAGCGGCGTCTGATAAAGCGCGTGGCCGAACGGGGTCAGGGCGATCTGACCGCCTACCCTCTCGGCCACTGCCATGACCGAGGTGACGTACGCGGTGATGCCGGTCAGCGCGATGCCGCCCGCCATGTAGTTGTAGACGCCGAGCATGTAGGCGCGCAGGCCCTCATCCACGGCAACGCCGCCACGGGCGACCGTCCCGGGCTGCGGAAATCTGCTGTCTGGCTGTGCCATCAAAAGTCCCCTTGGAGCTCTCTGCAAACAACGGTCTGCGGATCGGAATATGATCTCGGGTCGTCGTTGTTTCAAGGACCGGCGATCAAATCCATGACCGTAAGAATACTTAAGGAACGCGAAATTTACGAGGCATATTAACGCTTTGTAATTGCTATTCGGACCGGAGATAGGGCACCGGGCGGGCGCGCAGAACGGCCCAAGTGCCGAAACCGCCAAACACGGCGACCAAGCCGAGTGCCAGGATGAGTGCCTGGCCGACCGGAGCCCAGGCGAAATTAAACTCGATTTCCATGACGTGGCGCACCGCAACGTAGGCCGCGATCGCGCCGAGAATGACGGCGAAAAGCGCCGTCGCGGACGCCAGCATCAGATATTCGGCGAAGTGCGAGACCAAGATGCGCCGGCGGGTGGCGCCCAGCACCTTCAGAATCACGGCCTCGAGGATGCGCCGACGCTGCGCCGTCGCGAGCGCACCGGCAAGGACCAGCGCGCCGGCGAGAAGCGTAACGCCACCCGCCACTTGGACAGCCAGCATGACCTTGGTGAAGACCTTGCCGAACGCGTCAAGCGCATCCTTCACCCGAATGACCGTGATCGAAGGGAACGCACGGCCCAAGACGCGCGCGAGGCGGGCTTCGGATTCGAGCGATGAATTGCGGGGAAGAGTGATCGTGGCCAGCAGATTATGCGGGGCGCCCTGCAGCGTGTTCGGCGAGAACACCATGACGAAGTTGAGCGCCAGGCTTTCCCACTTCACCTCGCGCAAATTGGCGATGCGCGCCGTGATATTGCGGCCAAGCACGTTGACGGTGACGGTGTCACCGATGGCGAGCCCAAGGTGGTGCGCAAGCTGCTGCTCGAACGACACAAGCGGCTCACCGACATAGTCCTTCGCCCACCATTGGCCTTCAACCAGCTTCGAGCCTTCGGGAACCGTATCGGAATAGGTGAGGCCGCGATCGCCGTTGAGGACCCACTGCGCCTCAGGAGGCGGCTTGATGTTGTCGACGCTCTTGCCCTTGAGCTCGATGAGCCGGCCGCGCAGCATCGGGGCCTCGACGAGCTTGGAGCCTGGCGCCTCGCGGGCGACGAGGGCCGCGATATCGGCGTACTCGTCTTTCGGAACGTCGAGGACGAAGTAGTTCGGCGATTGCGTCGGAATGCGGCCCGTCAGCTCCTGGACGAGAGACGCGTTTGCGAGCGCTACGGCCACGAGCAGCGACAGTCCTGCGCCGAGCGACAGGACAACGGAGCGCGTGAGCCCGCCAGGGGCGCCGAGGTTGCCGATCGCGAGCGCCAGCTCGGGAATCTTCGGCCGCGGCACGCGCCTTGCCGCCCAATTGATGAGCATGCCAAAGGCGGAAAAGAACGCGAAGACCAGCAAGAGCCCGAGGCAGAAGTAGAGTGCGATGCGGCGCGACTCTGCCATCAGGACCGCAAACGCGATGAGCGACGCGGCGACCAACAGCGTCAGCACGATGATGCGGCGGCGCGGCCAGACCCGCTCGGGTGCGACCTCGTCGCGGAAAAGCACGCTCGCGCTCACAAGCTCGGCTCGACCGAGCGGCCAGAGCGTGAAGAGCAGCGCGACCAGGAGCCCGTAGGCCGCGCCTGTCACGACGCTCGTTGCCGAGAACGAGAGCTCGGCCTTGATCGGCAGCATGTCACCGTAGAGGTTCGTCAGCAGGATTGGGACCATGAGGCCCACCGCAAGGCCGATGAGCACGCCCAGCGCTGCCATGGTCAGCACCTGGACGAGAAAGATCGAGAAGACGAGCCCGCTCGTCGCGCCGAGGCTCTTCATGGTGGCGATCACGTTGCGGCGCCGGTCGATGAAGGTCGCGACCGCGTTGGCGACGCCGACGCCGCCGACGAGGAGGGCCGTCAGGCCCAAGAAAGGTCAGGAACTGGCGGAGACGCTCGAGCGTCCGGCTTACCTGTGGCGAGGGATCGCGGCGGTCGGCGATGGTGAAGCCGGCATCGGTGAGCGCCGCCTTGGCGCGCTCCCGGAATGCGGCGAGAGCGGCGGCGCTTTCGCCGGCCTGGTCAGGCAGCTTCAGAGCGTAGCGCCAGCGCACGAGCGTGCCCGGCTGCACGAGGCCGGTCCTCTCCAATGTCGCCATCGAGATGAAGACGCGCGGACCGTATGTGAGGCGGTCGGCGATGGCGTCGGGCTCCGAGACGATGGTGGCGTGCACGGCCACCTCTGCATCGCCGATCTTCATCGTGTCGCCGGGCTTCAGCCCAAGTCGCTCGAGGAGCACGGGATCGGCGACGGCGCCGTCTCGAATCGCTTCGTCGAAGGCTGCGCCCGCGACCTTGAGCTCACCTGCGAGCGGATAAGACTGATCGACCGCCTTGAGCTCGATCAGGGCCTGGTCCTCGCCGTCGAGCCGACGGGCCATGGCACGAAGCGTCGCCGTCTCGCTGACGCGTCCTTGAGCCTCGATCCATTCGCGATTGGCGCCGTCGGCGCGGGCGTGCATGCGCGCGAAGGTCACGTCGCCGCCGAGGATCGCTTCGCCTTGGCGCTCGAAGCCGCCCCTCAGCGCTTCGGAAAGTGCGCCGACGGTGGTGATCACGGCAACGCCGAGTGCCACGCAGGCGATGAACACGTAGAAGCCCCGCAGGCCACTGCGCAACTCGCGCATGGCAAGCGTGACGACGCGGCCGAGAGAGATCCGCCCCCGGGCCGGCAGCGCATCCAAGGTCCCCGTTGCGCTCATGCTGCGGCCGCCTTCTGATCGGAGACGATGCGTCCGTCGGCCATGCGGATCGTGCGCGCGCACTCCGCGGCGAGGCGCTCGTCGTGCGTGACGAGCACGAGTGTTGCCTCGCGCCGCTTCTGGAGGCCGAAGAGGAGATCGATGACGTGACGGCCGTTCTTGCCATCGAGATTGCCGGTCGGCTCGTCGGCAAGAATGAGCTTGGGCTTGGGCGCGAGTGCACGGGCCAGAGCGACACGCTGCTGCTCGCCGCCCGACAGTTGCGCCGGAAAATGATCGACGCGGGCGCCGAGCCCCACCTCCTCGAGATGCTCGCGCGCGACGGCTGCTGCATTCGCGCGGCCCGCGAACTCGAGCGGGAGCGCCACGTTCTCGAGCGCGGTCATGGTCGGCACGAGATGGAACGACTGGAAGACGATGCCGATGTCGGCCCCGCGGGCGAGCGCCAGCTCGTCCTCGCCGAGGGCGGAAAAATCACGGCCGGCGACGTTGACCTCGCCGCTCGTCGCCCGCTCGAGGCCGGCGAGAATCATCAGAAGGGAGGTTTTGCCAGAGCCCGGAGGGTCCAACGACAGCCAGAGCCTGGCCGCGCGCGACCTCGAGGCTCACGCTGCGTAATATTTCGACCGGCCCGGCGCGGCTCGAGAGTGTCAAGCGCACATCCTTGAGGCAGATTATCGGCTGGGCCACGTGCAGCGTGCTCCGAAATGAGTATGGTCGCAGGATCTCCCCACGCCTCACTTTCGCGCATATCTACGCGAAGGTGGCGCTTTGACCGATTGGTGAGGCGGAAAAATGAAGGTATGCGAAGGCTCTTTGTCCTTACCGGCTTCGAGACATCCCATCCTGGCTCAAGTGGTGAGACGTGTCATTCTCGTCAACCTCCTCGTCGTCGCCTCTCTGATGCCAGCTCTTGCTGCCGAATCTAGCCGCCCAATTCGCCTCGTCGCCTTCGGCGATAGCCTCACGGCCGGCTACATGCTGCCGCCGTCGCAATCATTCCCGTCGCAACTTGCGAAAGCTCTCAAGGACAAGGGCCGTTCCGTCGACGTCGCCAATGCCGGCGTCTCCGGCGACACGACCGCAAACGGGCTCGAGCGCTTCGAATGGGCGATCCCGGACGGCACGGAGGCCGTAATCCTCGAGCTCGGGGCCAACGACGCACTGCGCGGACTCCCGCCAAAAAAGGCGCGCGCCAATCTCGAGAAGATCATCGAGAAGCTGAGGAAGCGGAACATCGAAGTGCTGCTCGCCGGCATGATCGCGCCCAAGAACATGGGCAGCGACTACGAACGCGAATACAATCCCATATTCTCCGATCTCGCGACCAAATACGGACTTGTCTACTATCGCTTCTTCCTCGACGGCGTGGCGATGGATCCGGCGCTCAATCTTTCCGACGGCATGCATCCTTCCGGCAAGGGCGTGGCCCGCATCGTCGAGCGCATCTTGCCATCGGTCGAGGAGCTTCTCGCGCGGGTCGAGGCGCGCCGGCTTACAGCCAGCAAGTCATGATGGGTGAGAGCATCCATGCCGCGCCTGTTTACCGCTATCGAGATCCCAGAGGAGGTGCGCGAGCGCCTGGCTAGCCTCAAGGCGCCGCTCCCGGGCGCACGATGGATCGATCCTGAGAATCTGCACATCACCCTGCGATTTGCCGGCGACGTGGACAACATCGTCGCGCGTGAATTCGTCGATGGCCTCGCCGCCATCGACGAAGCGGCGTTCGAGGTCAGGATTGCGGGGCTCGGCGCCTTCGGCGGCAACTCGCCGAGAGTCTTGTGGGCCGGCGTTGAAGGTGGCCCCGCGCTCGAGGCTCTGGCGCGCGCGAATGAACGCGCGGCCCGCAGCGCGGGTCTGGCTCCCGAAAAGCGAGCCTTCTATGCGCACGTCACACTCGCCCGCATGCAGCATGCGCGCCCTGACGCCGTCGCCCGCTTTCTCGAGCGCGGCGGCGCATTTCGCACCGAGCCGTTCTTCGTCGACCGCTTCGTCCTCTTCTCGGCGCGGCCGCAGACCGGTGGCGGGCCCTATGTCGTCGAGGAGGAGTTCCTCCTTTCCGGTTTCGGATTCGATTCGCTGCGGGAGACGGGTTCGCTGCGCTAGCGCCTGTCACCAGGACATTGGCATGCGGCGGGGCGCGTAGGATGAGGCGCGCGGCGCATATCGGCGCCGTGCGGCCAAATCAGCCGTGATGGATGACGTCTCGACGGACGTCGCGGACGGTTGCCCGGTTTCAGCAGCGGCAGCCGCATACCCCTGATGGCGGAGGGCCGATGTCTCCGACCACGGCTCAGGCTTGCATAGGCATGCACTGTCCACGGCCTTGCGGTAGGCGAACGCCGTCGGCAGACGCGCATAGACCCGACCCGAGAGATCGCGCATGGAAGCAATGTCGTCACTGGCGCGCGGCAGGTAGAACAGACGCGCTTCCATATCGCAGCTCGCCTGACAGGCCTTGGCGTCGCTCATAGAACTTGCCGCGCTGGGCCGAGCTGCTGATGGGCCAATAGAAGCCGTCGCACATGCGAACGCACAACGTGCGGTAGGTTCCGGCCTTGCTCAGGCTGCGTTCTGCTTCGTAGTAGGGGAGTGCGGCCGTGTCGTCGCTCTCGCTGGCGTAGGAGCTGAATTGATCAGTGCTGGCCGATGCTTTGGGCGGCGTTGAATGATTCAGTCCCGGGCTCTGTGCGGGATGGGGCGGCGGCGCCAAACAACTTCTCGAAAAATGATTGCGCCTGGACAGGATGGACGCTCGCGGCACTAGCCGCGAGCGCCAACAGCACGCGTAGTGTGACGCAACTGCAACGCATACCGGACAGGGCGCCTTAAACGCCGGACCCTTTTGCACAAACACATGGGACAGGTCCGCACGTGCGGCCGTCACGGGGATACGCCCCGCAACCGAAGAGTGCTGCTGGTTCGGCAAATATTTCCTGAAGAAGCGCGTGATGCGCTCAAAAAAGAGGAAACTAGCGCGGCGCCAAGCGGATCGCGCCGTCGAGCCGGATCGCGCACCCGTTCAACATGGGGTTCTCGCAAATCTGAATCGCCAGCATGGCGTATTCGGATGGGTTGCCTAGGCGCGAAGGAAACGGGACCTGCGCCGCCAAAGCCTGGCGCGCCTCGTCGGGCAATCCATTGAACATCGGCGTTTCGAAGAGGCCGGGCAGGATGGTCGCGACCCGAATGCCCTCCTTCGCAAGATCGCGGGCGACCGGCAAGGTGAGCGCGAGAACTCCGCCCTTAGACGCCGCGTAGGCGACCTGCCCCATTTGACCGTCCTCGGCCGCGACCGACGACGTGTTGATGATCACGCCGCGCTCGCCGTCGGCGTCGACCGGCTTCGTCGCCATCATGCCGGCCGCGCATTTGGCGATCATGTTGAAGGTGCCGATCAGATTGACCTCGACGCACTTGGCGAAGGTCGCGAGGTCGTGCGGCTCGATGGCGCCCGTTTCCCTGACACGGCGCACGGTGCGCTTGCCGGCGGCGATGCCGGCGCAATTGACGAGGATACGTTCCTGGCCGTGGGCGGCCCGGGCGGCGGCCAGTGCGGCGTCGGCGCTCGCCTCGCTCGCCACGTCGCATTTCCAGAAATGGCCGCCGATCTCCTTGGCGACGCGCTTGCCCTCGGTCTCGTTCAAGTCGAAAAGCGCGACCTTGACGCCCTTGGCTGCGAGCGCCCGCGCCGTTGCCGCGCCCAGTCCCGATCCGGCGCCGGTCACGACCGCCGCGATTGCCTTGCCGAGTTGCATGCGTTTCCCCGTTTTCCTGCTTTTTGCCGCACGCTCTCTTACGGAGCAGAAATGCGGACGTAAAGCCGGGCCCTTTCCCTGCCGCCAGGTGGCTAGAGCGTCAGCACGACCTTGCCCGTGGCCTCGCGCCGGTCGAGGATGCGGATCGCGTCCGCCGTCTCGGCAAGGGGAAAAGTCGCGTGGATGCGCGGCCTGAGCTTGCTGGACGCCACCCAGGCGAGCACTTGCTCCATGTTCCGGCGATGGCCAATTGGGTCTCGCTTCACGGCTTCGCCCCAGAAGACGCCGACCGCCTCGGCCCCGCGCAACATGAGCAGATTGAGCGGAATCTTCGGGATCTCTCCCGCGGCAAAGCCGACGACGAGAAATCGCCCCTGCCAGGCGAGAGCGCGAATCGCGGGCTCCGAGTGGGGACCACCGACGCAGTCATAGACAACGTCCACGCCGTCGCCTCCGGTCAGGCTGCGCAGCCCTTCCTTAAGGTCGGTCAGGGTGTAATTCAGGACCTCGTCCGCCCCGTGCTCGCGGCAGATGGCCAGTTTCAGGGGCGAGGAGGCCGCCGCGATGACGCGCGCCCCTAGGAGCTTGGCGATTTCGACCGCGGCGAGGCCGGCTCCGCCCGACGCGCCGAGGACGGCGACCGTCTGCCCGGGCCCAACTCGGCCACGGTCTTTGAGACCATGGATGGCCGTGCCGTAGGTCACGGCCACGCCGGCGGCCGCCTCGTCGCTGACGCCGTCCGGTATGCGAACAGCGGAGGCGGCCGGAACAGCGACTTTCTCGCGCGCGCCACCCCAGCCGACGACGGCCGCGACGCGGGCGCCCTTTTCAAGCCCCGTTACCCCCGGCCCGACGGTCTCGACGACACCTGCAACCTCGCCAGAGGGAGAAAATGGAAGCGCCGGTTTCGACTGGTATTTGCCGCGTGTGATCAGCGTGTCGAAGAAGTTGAGGGCCGCCGCGCGCACCCGGATCACGACCTCGCCCCGGCCGGCCACCGGTTCAGCCACGTCCTCGATGACGATGCCATCGGGGCCGTCGAGGCTCTTGCAGAGCGCGGCTCTCATATGTGACCTCCAGTTGCGCACCTCATGCGGGCCGAGCCCCCGAGCAGATCGTTAACGAACGGCTGGCGCGCCAAGACCCGTCCCCTATGGTCTAGAATGAGATTCACGTGAAACGATCCCCGAGGATTTCTTAGCCGGGCGCCTGCCACACGCTCAACTCAACAGCAAAACGAATTCTCATGTCCTTCGACGGAACGACATCCGACATCTGGCCTCCGAGGCCGCGCGGCTACTTCGCCATCGGCGCCGAACGTATGTCAAAGGCGCTCAACCTCGGCAACCTCATGCGCTCGGCGCATGCCTTCGGCGCCAGTTTTACGTTCACCATCGGCGCGACGTATCAGGCCCTCGAGGCGCGGGCGGATACCTCCAAGGGGCAATTGCATCTCCCTCACTACGAGTGGGCGACGATCGACGATATGGCTCTGCCAAAGGGCTGCAAGCTGGTCGGTGTCGAGCTGATCGACGAAGCCATACCGCTGCCGAGCTTCCGTCATCCGCTGCGCGCGGCCTATGTTCTCGGACCCGAGCGCGGCTCGCTCTCGCCGGCGCTGCTCGCGCGCTGCGACTACACGGTCAAGATCCCGACGACATTCTGCGTCAACGTCGCCATGGCTGGGGCCATCGTCATGTACGACCGCGTGAAGAGCCTGGCGCGATTTCAAGAGCGGCCTGTCACCGAAGGGGGCCCTAGCGACGTTGCCGGCGGGGGCGAGGCCGATGTGCAGCCAGCGGAGCGACGGGACGAGTGACAGGGCGATCCGTTTCTTCGTATACCAAGGCCGATAGTCGACCTGCGCAAGTCCGCTACCCTTTCCGATGATCCCAAGAGCCCATCTAATTTTTGGCGTCCTCTCGTTCACCGTCGCCAACCCGCTCACGGCTGCGGCGCAGGGTGCCGTGGAAACGGGGCGTTACGGCGCGTGGATCATGCACCAAGGCGCGGACGCAGCCTCCAAGATCTGCTTTGCCGCAACGCAGCCGACGGCAAAAGAGCCGGCGGGCGCCAATCGGGCGAAGACGCTGTTCTATATTTCGGCGTGGCCGAAGGAAGGCGTCAAAGCCGAGATCAGCATCAAGCTCGGCTATCGGATCAAGACCGGCAGCGACATCACGGTGATGGTCGGCAACGATACGTTCACGCTCTTTCCCAAAGAGGAGCGAGCCTACGTTGCCGACGCAACGGAGGAGCTCAAGCTCATCGAGGCCATGAAGAAGGGCTCGAAGCTCACCGTGCAGGCCATGTCGGAGCGCGGCACGTCAACGACCGATACCTACTCGCTCTCGGGCCTTTCGCAGGCGCTGCAGGCTTTGTCCGCGAGCTGCCCCTAGTCTCGTCCTCGCGTGCGCTCAGGGTTTCGGAGCTGCACGTAGAGCGCGCCCTCGCCGCCGTGCTGTATAGCTGCCGCCGTGAAGCTGACGACGATTGCACGCAGCTCGGGCTCGGCGAGCCACATCGGCACGTTGCGCTTGAGAACGCCTCGCTCGTCGGCGCCAAAGCGTGACGTATACCCATCATCGTCGTCGCCGCGCCGCCTCGGGGCGCCTTTGCCCGTGATGACGAGCACCCAGCGCAGGCCGCGCGCATGGCACGACATCAGAAACCGGCGCAGGGCCGCATGGGCCTCGCCCTGGCGCAGCCCGTGCAGGTCGACCCGGGCCTCGATCTCGATGCGGCCGCCTCTCAGCCGGCGCGCAGCCTTGCGGTCGAAGTCGCTGAGAGGGGGTGCTTTCGCGGGCGAAATGTCCATCACAGGCTTCGCCTGCTTCGCGGTCTGCTGGGCGATGAACTTTTCGGTTGCCTGCATCGCCTGACGGCGGGCCGCATCGGATGGCCTATCACTCGCAGCGATTTCGGACTGGGGATGGACGCGCGCCTTGGCGCGCTTTAGCGGCTTCAATGTTTCAGCGGTATTTTCCCAGAGCGCCTTGTCTTCCTTGGAAAGATGCCGCCGGCGCTGATCAGGCGGCTGCGGCGGCTTCTTCATGTCGCGCCCCCAGCACGTGGAAGCAGAGCGAAGAACGTGCCGGGATGCTTGGTGATGCCGGCGAGCTTTCCGGCTTCATCTCCGGACCCGAAATAAATGTCGCCGCGCTCGGGTCCCCGGATGGCGGAGCCCACATCCTGAGCGATCATAAGCCGGCGGAAGCCTGCCGGCTGGCCGGGTGCGTGCGTCAGCGAGGGAGACGACACATAGACCGGCGTGCCGATCGTGTGAAAATTCGTGTCGACGGCCAGACTGCGCCCCGTCGAGAGCGGAATCTCGAGCACGCCGAGCGGACTGTCCGCCTCGCTCCCTTCGATCTCGCGGAAGAAAACAAAGGACGCATTCTGCCACATCGCTTTGCGGCCGCGATCGGCGTCGGCCTTGAGCCAGACTTTGAGGGCGTCGAGCGACATCGTGTCGGCGGAGAGCGCACCGGCATCGATCAGATAGCGGCCGATCGACGTGTAGGGGTGCCCGTTCTTGCCGTCGTAGGTGATGCGGATCATCTCGCCGTCGGGGAACCGGATACGGCCCGAGCCCTGGATGTGCATGAAGAAGGCATCGACCGGATCCTTGAGCCAAAGGAGCTCGAGACCGTGGCCTTCCAGTGCGCCTGTCTCGATCTCGGAGCGCGTCACATAAGGCTCGATGCCCGTTGCCGTCTTGCGCGCATGTGTCAGCGCGTGAGCCATGGCGCCACGCTCGGATTCGGCGACGAGGTTCACGAGATCGGCGGGACGCCGATAGATCGGGATCTCGTAGGGACCTTCCGGAGTGCGCGAACCTTCGAGGAGGGGCTCGTAGTAGCCCGTCAGGAGGCCTTGAGCGCCGTCGTGGACGACACGATGCGGCGTGAAGCACGTCTCGAAGAAGTCCTTCGCCCCTGCCGAGGTGAGCGTTGCGGCGGGCAACGCGATTGCGGCGCGGCAGGCGGCCAGCAGAGCGGGCGACGGTCCTGCAGTCTTGGTGCTCGAGGTTGCGGCAGATGACAGAACGCGAGACGAGGATCTGATGAAGGCCCGGAGCGCCTCGAGGTGATGGTCCTCGTCCCAACCTGGAAGTACCGCAAACGGCACAGGCTCGAAGGCAAAACTCAGCTTCGACATTTCCGGCGCGGTAACTCCGAGAGGCATTCTGGCCAACGCCGGCGCTTGTCTAGTTCGGAGACTGAGTGCCCGCTAGCATCCAATTCAGATTGCGGCGGGCGTCCTTCGTCGAGATATCACGCTCGAAGGTCCAGATGTCTGTCACTTCCTTGATGCGAACCGAGTCACCGTCGATGATCACGCCCGCCTTGTCGCGCGTCGCCGTGATCAACTGGCTCACAAATCGCACGGTGATGCTGGCGATGCCTTTCGAGCTGACGTCGGCTTCGAGCATATCGGCCTTGTTGATGCCGACGAAGCTCTGGTCGATCTGCTCGCCGCGGGCCTCGCGCTCGCCGATCGCGCGGCTGAAGCTGTCGAAGACGTCGGCCTTCAAGAGGTCGCGCAGGATCTTGCGATTGCCTTCCGCAAAGGCGGTGACGATCATCTCGTAGGCTTGGCGCGCGCCACGCAGGAAGTGCTCGGGGTCGAAGTTGCGGTCGAGCTTGAGGATCTCCATGAGGCGTGTGGCGAGCGTGGCGTCTCCGCCTGCAAACGACTTGATGCGGGCTTCGACCTCGGCCACAGAAACCGCCGCCGCCTGCTCGCCGGCCTGGTCGTCACGGTCGCGACGCGGAAGAGCGACAACCTTGTCCGATGCGGGTGTGTTGGCGGCGTTCTTCTGCATGCTCGCCTCGCGGCGGCGCTGCTCGACGCGTGTCTCCTCATCGCCCGTGCGCCGGCCGAGCACGCTTCGAAGCTTCACGATCGCCACCACGGCGACAATCAGCGTCAGAAGCGTCAACAGATTGATTTCGCTATTCATATCGCCAGCTTTCCCAGCAGTGCCCTCACTGAGGCGGTGTGGCTTGGTATGTAAGGTCGCTTCACGCCCAGTCCAGATGCGATGATTTGGACAGAGTATATTTCGAACGCTGGCGCCGCGCCGTCGCTCGTTCAGCGCGACGCGCATCATGCGCTTCAACTTAGGCCACAACGAGGGAGAAGCCAACCTTATTGAAAGGTGTCTCCCGGCTCCATTCTGCCGCTCTTTTGGGCGGTGTTGGGCCGTCTGGATTGCCGCGATCCAGGAGCCATGATAGCCACCCCACGCAAGCCTAAAGTACAATAACCAAGCTCAGAGATCGGACAACCTCCATGGCAGAGGCCAGCAAAGGCAAGAACGGCCAACCCGGCGCAGCTGGAGCGCCGCATCCGCCGATCCAGGCACAAGTCCTTGGTCAATTCATCAAGGACCTGTCGTTCGAGAACCCGAGCATCGGCAAACTTCTGGATGGGCCGGGGGAAAGCCCCAACCTCAAGGTCGAGGTTAACGTTCAGGCCGCCCGCCTGGGTCCGGACGTTTTTGAGAGCGCCATCGACTTCAAGGCGCTCGCGACGAACAAGGAAGGCACGATTTACGATCTCGAGCTCGTGTACACCGGGCTCTTCAGGATCAAGAACATTCCCGAGCCGGCGCTCGAGCCATTTCTTCTCATCAACTGCCCGACGCTGATCTTCCCGTTCCTGCGCCGCCTCGTCGCCGACATCACGCGCGAAGGCGGTTTTCCGCCGCTGCTTCTCGATCCCATCGATTTTGCGGCTCTCTTCATGCGCCGTCAGCAGGAGCAAGCCGCAGCTACGGGCAGGCCGCCGAATTGATCGTCAGACGCCTTCTGTCGGCGGCAGATAGCGGCGCCAGATTGCTTTGGGTCCCAACGTCTCCACGAAGACACGATGCGCGAGCTCGGCCGCCGGTGACAAGCGGCTGGGCAGCGGAGTTGGCCGGCCGGCGATTTGCCGCTGGCTAGAGCGCTCGCCGGAGCTATTGGCGCGTTCCGCTCCCTTGGCCAGTTCGAGAGTTGCCTGGCGCTCGCCCAAGAGCTCGACGTAGACCTCGGCGAGGAGAAGCGAGTCCATCAGAGCGCCGTGCTTGATGCGCTTCGAATTGTCGATGCCGTAGCGCTTGCAGAGCGAGTCGAGGCTGTTCGGACCGGCAGGATGCTTGCGGCGCGCAAGCTGAAGAGTGTCGACGACGCGCACCATGGAAATCGCCGCCTTGCCCAGCCGCCCAAACTCAGCGTTGAGAAAAGCCACGTCGAAGGCCGCGTTGTGAATGACGAGCATGTCCTCGCCAAGGAAGGTCAGGAACTCATCGGCGACGGCGGCGAAGAGAGGCTTATCGACGAGGAAGGCGGTCGAAAGGCCGTGCACCGCCTCGGCCTCGGCGGGCACGGCGCGCTCGGGATTGATATAGCGGTGGAACTCGCGGCCCGTCGGGATGCGATTGAAGAGCTCGACGCAGCCGATCTCGATAAGGCGGTCGCCCTTTTTCGGGTCGAGGCCGGTTGTCTCGGTGTCGAGGACGATCTCGCGCAGCATCTTATCCCCCTAACCCTCCCCCTTAAGCCGGGAGAGGGAACTACTTCCAATGGCGCTCGAACGCCTCGCCTTTGCGACGCGAAAGCGCAGTGATGATAGCATCAACCTGGCGCTCGCTCTCCTCGTGCGTGCCGTTGGTGTCCACAACGAAATCCGCGTGGCGACGCTTTTCCGAATCAGGTGTCTGACGCGCGAGCAAGACGTCGAGCCGCGACTCGTCCATTCCCGGCCGCAGCAGCAGACGCGCACGCTGGGTTTCGGGTGTTGCGCTGGCAACGATGACGGCGTCAACGCTTGCATCGGCGCCGGTCTCGTAGAGGAGGGGGATCTCGAGGACGGCGAGCGCTGCGCCGCGCTTGGCCTCCGCATGCAGGAATTCTTTCTCGGCGCGGCGCACGAGAGGATGAATGAGATCCTCGAGGCGCTCGATCGAAGCCGGGTTCTTGACGATCGCGCTCGCGAGCTTGACGCGGTCGACGCGGCCTGCGGACGTTGTGCCCGGAAACGCCGCCTCGATCTCAGCGACCGCCGCGCCCTCGTAGAGCCGATGCACCTCGGCGTCGGCGTCGAAGACGGCAATGCCGCGCGCGCGCAGCATCGCCGCGATAGCGGATTTTCCCATGCCCATGGAACCGGTGAGGCCGACAATGAGCATCAGCGGCCCTCAATGTCAGCCGCAACGAGGTTGTAGAGCTCGTCGGTCACCTCCGGACGCCTGCCGAACCATCTTTCGAAACCCGGCACGGCCTGGTGCAGCAACATGCCGAGCCCGTCCACTGTGCGCAGCCCTCGCGCCTGCAGCGTCCTTGATCAATCCGGTGACGAGCGGAACGTAGACGATATCGGAGACGACGCATTGCGGATGAAAACCCGCAAAGTCGATGCCGAGCGCGCCTTCGCCTTTGAGGCCCAGCGACGTCGTGTTGACGAGCACCGCTGCCTCACGCGACAGCGCGGAGCGTTCACTCCAATCGCAAACTCTAATCCGGCTCCCGAACAGACGTGCCAGCGTTTCACTGCGCTCGCGCGTGCGATTGAAGATGCGAATCTCGCCAACGCCGGATTCGAGAAATCCGAAGGCGATCGCTCGCGCCGCGCCGCCTGCCCCCAGAATAGAGACGGGTGCGTCGCGGCGCTGCCAGCCGGCGGCGCGCAAATCGAGATACGTCATATAGCCGTAGGTATCCGTGTTCGCCGCGTGCAGGCGGCCATCCTCAAGCCACAGCGTATTCGCAGCGCCGACGGCGCGGGCGGACGCATCCGTATCGCTCGCGATTGCGAATGCCGCCTCCTTGTGGGGCACGGTGACATTGCAGCCCGCAAAACCTTTGTCGGCAAGCGCGCTCAGGAAAGCGCCCAGCTCCTGCGGCGGCACGGCTTGCTTGGTGTAGGTGCCATCAATCCCATAGTGCTTCAGCCAATAGCCATGGATCGCCGGCGAGCGCGAATGCTCGATGGGCCAGCCAATGACGCAGGCGCGCTTCATGCGAGGAGGACCTTGCGCGTGCGGAGCTCCGCGAGCAGCGGGAGAAGGGGAACGCCGAGGATGGTGAAGTAGTCGCCGTCGATTTTCTCGAAGAGCTGGATGGCGTGGCCCTCGATCTGATAGGCGCCGACGGAGCGGCACACGTCGACGCCGTCGCGCGCAAGGTATTCGTCGACCGCGGCCGGCGAGAAAGCACGCATCGTCAGACGAGCGGTATCCGTGTGCGACCACGAAACCACTGCGTTCACGGCGAGTGCGGCGGCGGAATGCAGCTCATGCTCGACGCCGCGGAGCTTCATGAGACAATCTCGCGCATCAGCGAGGTCGCGCGGCTTGGCGAAGATCTCGCCTTCAAGCGCGAGCACCTGATCGCAGCCGATGACAAGCGCGTGGGGATGATCGCGACTCACGGTTTGCCGCCTTGGCGCGCGCCAGCTCCTCGGCGATGCCCGCCGGCGTGATGGCGGGATTTGCGGAGAGCAGCTGCGCGCGCAGCGCAGCCTCATCGATGTCGGCCGGCACGACCGTAAAGGCTACTCCCGCGGCCTGTAGCACCTCGAGGCGCGTGCGACTTCCGGAAGCGAGGATCAAGCCCGGACGGTCATCCTTTTCCGCCATCGCCCGGTCCTTCCTCCAATGCCAACTGCGAGGCCTCGGCCTTGTCGGCCTTGAGGTCCTGCATCAGGCGGATGATCGTTGCCGCCGTCTCCTCGACCGAGCGGCGGCTGACATCGATGATCGGCCAGCCGTATTTGGCGCACAGCTTGCGCGAATAGGCGATCTCGCTGGCGATCTGGTTCCTGTCGACGTAGTCGTCGAGGTTGCGGTCGGCGAGAAGGAGCGCGCGATTGCGCCTGATCTCCGCGATTCGCTCGGGACTGGCGACGAGGCAGACGATGAACGCCTTGTGGTCGCCAGCGAGCTCTTCGGGAAACGGCAGCGACGGGACGATCGGAACGTTGGCCGTCTTGTAGCCGCGCTGCGCCAAATAGATGCTGGTCGGGGTCTTCGACGTGCGCGAGATGCCGAGCAGTATGATGTCGGCATCGTTCAAGTTTTCCGGCAGACGGCCGTCGTCGTGCGCCATGGAGAAGTTGAGCGCGTCGATGCGCCGGAAATAGTCGGCGTCGAGCACATGCTGGCCGGCGACCGTCGGTGTCTGAGGCGCGCCGAGGTAGGATTCGAAAACCTGCATGATCGGCTGCAGAACCGCGAGGCAGGGCACCTTGAGCTCGCGGCAGCGCTGTTCGAGCTCGGCGGTGAGCGTCTTATTGACGATCGTGTAGAGGACGATGCCCGGCGCCTGCTCGATCTCCTGCAGAACGCGCTTCATCTGCCGCGGCGTGCGCACGAGAGGATGCACGTGCTCGATCGGTCGGACCTCGGCGTATTGCACGGCGGCCGCCTTGGCGATCGTGGTCAGGGTTTCACCGGTTGCATCCGACAAGAGATGCAAGTGAAAGAAGCTGGGCTGACTGTTGGCCATCTGTGGATTAATGCCGGGTTATTCCGCTCCGAGAGCTGGGCCCGGCAGGCGGCGTGATCGCTCGAGCTCGTTGTCCACGGGGTTGTCCCCATTGGCGCCGATGTGGACCACTTTTGTCAAGCAAACTCCCTCCCTGGTGACAACGCCGCTCTCCTGCGCCTCCACATAACTTTCAACATGTTGTCCTTAACGGGCCGGTGTCCGGCCGGAACGCCAAGTCATTGACTCCGGCGGATTTGGTTGCACCTAGTAGCGGCCGTCGAGCCCGGTCTACAGCACGTGGTGCCGGGCGCGTATACGAATGAGATGCTGGGGATTGGCTGGGGAGAATGCCTGAGTTACCGCAATCCAAAGGTGTAATAATAGTAACAACAATCAGAGTCTTCTTTATTGATTTGAAGAGAGGACCATGAGCGCCGTTGTGCAACGCCAGCCCAGCGCCGGGGTCGAGCCGCGGTTCTTCGAGCCCTTCAAAGGGCGGCCCTTGGCACCGCCTCCGATTTGGCTGATGCGCCAAGCCGGCCGGTACCTTCCGGAGTATCGCGCCACGCGGGCCGAGGCCGGAAGTTTTCTCGACCTCTGCTACAATCCGGCGCTGGCCGCTGAGGTCACGTTGCAGCCGATCAGGCGCTACGGCTTCGACGCGGCCATTCTGTTCTCGGACATTCTCGTCGTGCCGGATGCGCTCGGACAGCGGCTCGAATTTCTCGAGGGTGAGGGTCCGAAGCTCGAGCCGATTCGCTCGGTTGATGAGCTCAAACGGCTCGATGCGAGCGCGACGAATCGGAAGTTCGAAATCGTTTTCGAGACGGTGGCGCGTCTCAAACAGGACTTGCCGCCCGAGACGGCGCTCATCGGTTTTTGCGGCGCGCCGTGGACGGTCGCGACCTACATGGTCGAGGGCGGCGGCTCATCGGATCATGCGCAAGCGCGGAGCTGGGCTTACCGTGATCCTGACGGCTTCGCCGCGCTGATCGATCTCTTGGTCGAGGTCTCGATCGAATATCTCGATGGCCAGGTCAGGGCCGGTGCGGGCGCGTTGCAGATCTTCGACAGCTGGGCCGGCATTCTCCCCGACGATCAATTCGCACGCTGGGTGGTGGCGCCGACGGTCCGAATCGTGCGAGCCCTCAAGGCACGTCATCCGGATATTCCGGTGATCGGCTTTCCGCGCGGCGCGGGCGGCAATGCGGCAAGCTTCATCTCGGAGACGGGTGTCGATGGCATGTCCTGCGATACGGCGATGCCGCTTCACGTCATGGCAGAACTCGGTCGCAGCTCGAGACGAGTTGTACAGGGAAATCTCGATCCCCTGCTTCTCGTGGCCGGAGGCGCGGCGCTCGAGCGAAGGGTCGGCGAGATCCTGGCGGCGCTTCGGGACGTGCCGTTCGTTTTCAACCTCGGGCACGGCATCGTTCCGGAAACACCGCCTGAGAACGTTGCCAAGCTCGTCGAGCTGGTTCGTGCGTGGAGGGGCTAGAGCCGATGCTGTGGCTCAAGGCCTTTCACATCATGGCGATGATCGCCTGGCTCGCGGGCTTGTTTTATCTGCCGCGGCTTTTCGTCTATCACGCCGGCGCGGCGCCCGGCTCGGAGCTGTCCGAAACGCTCAAGGTGATGGAGCAGCGGTTGCTGCGGATCATCATGGGCCCGGCGAGCGCGGCCGTTTGGGTGACGGGGCCGTTGCTGGCCTGGATGCAGGGGGTCTACGCCGAGGGCTGGTTCATCGCCAAAGTGGTTCTGGTGGTCGTGCTAACTGGATTCCATCACCTTCTCGGCCGGTGGCGTAAGGACTTTGCCGCGGACCGGAACGTCAGGGACGCCAAGTTCTTCCGCATTGCAAACGAGCTTCCGACGCTGCTGATGGCAGGAATCGTGCTGCTCGTGGTGCTCAAGCCCTTCTAAGATGTGCTGGCGCCTCGATCTTTAGGTGCTTTCGCTCCCGCAAAAGCTTTGCTATAAAGGGACCTATTCCGAATCGGCTCGAGGCCTCTCAGGCTTACGAGTTGGCTGCTTGGCGCCAACGATGGTGCAGGCCGCCCAAGGCGTGGTGCCTCACTCCACGCGATCCTAACTCCCCACCTTAAGGCCCGGCACCCCTTCTCCCGCCCATTGCCGAGGCCGTTCTGGAGCTAATTAATGACGGAAATGAAGCTCGAGGACTTGAAGCTCAAGTCACCGACAGAACTATTGAGCTTCGCCGAGGAAAACGGCGTCGAGAACGCGAGCACGATGCGCAAGCAGGAGCTCATGTTCGCGACGCTGAAGCAGCTCGCGGCGAAAGAGATCGAGATTACCGGCATCGGGGTCGTCGAAGTCCTGCAAGACGGATTCGGCTTCCTCAGATCGCCAGACGCCAACTATCTCCCGGGGCCCGACGACATCTATATCTCGCCGTCGCAGATCAGACGCTTCGCGTTGCGCACAGGAGATACAGTCGAAGGTCAGATCAGGAGCCCGAAGGAAGGCGAGAGATACTTCGCTCTTCTCAAGGTAAACCGGATCAACTTCGAAGATCCCGAGGCGACGAAGCATAAAATACACTTCGATAACTTGACGCCACTCTATCCGACCAAGTGGCTCAAGATGGAAATTGAGGATCCGACGATCAAGGATCTCTCGGCGCGCGTCATCGACGTCGTCGTGCCGCTCGGCAAGGGCCAGCGCGCTCTGATCGTCGCCCCGCCGCGTACCGGCAAGACGGTGCTGCTGCAGAACATCGCGCACGCGATCACAGCCAACCATCCCGAGTGCTACCTGATCGTGCTGCTCATCGACGAGCGCCCGGAAGAAGTCACCGACATGCAGCGCTCGGTCAAAGGCGAGGTGATCTCGTCGACCTTCGACGAGCCGGCCTCGCGCCACGTTCAGGTGTCCGAGATGGTCATCGAGAAGGCGAAGCGCCTCGTCGAGCACAAGCGCGACGTCGTCATCCTGCTCGACTCGATCACCCGCCTCGGCCGCGCCTACAATACGGTCGTGCCGTCCTCGGGCAAGGTGCTGACGGGCGGCGTCGACTCGAATGCCCTGCAGCGGCCGAAGCGCTTCTTCGGCGCCGCGCGCAACATCGAGGAAGGCGGATCGCTCACCATCATCGCCACCGCGCTGGTCGATACCGGCTCGCGCATGGACGAGGTCATCTTCGAAGAGTTCAAGGGCACCGGTAACTCGGAAATCATTCTCGACCGCAAGGTCTCCGACAAGCGCGTCTTCCCGGCGATCGACGTCGCCCGCTCCGGCACGCGCAAGGAGGACCTGCTGGTTCCCAAGGATCAGCTCAAGAAGGTCTACGTGCTGCGGCGCATCCTCAACCCGATGGGCACCATGGATGCGATCGAGTTCCTGATCGACAAGCTCAAGTCGACCAAGACCAACGGCGAGTTCTTCTCGTCGATGAACACCTGACGATCGATCCTTCACCCTGATGCATCAAATGCGAACGGGCCGTCTCATGACGGCCCGTTTTCATTTCGGTCGCTTCGCGAGAGCGGCGGTAGCTACTCGGCGGGATGCAGCGTGCTGTGGCGGCGCTTCTTCTCCCATTCAGCCGGTCGGATCCTGCACGCCCGCACCCGGCCTATAGGCAAACGGGAAGATGAGCTGCGCCAGATAGGACTTCGGGAAGTTCGGTACCTCGTCGATGCCCATGTCATGCGCTTTGATGGGCCGTGAGGGCTCCGCCTGGAAGGTGCCGAAGATGCGATCCCAGAGGGTGAGGAACAAGCTGAAATTGCAGTCGCCCTCCTTGCCCCAGTTGACGTGGTGCAGGTGGTGAATGCGCCCGATCGACAGGTGATTGCGGAAGGGACCAAGGGCGTACGACACGTTCGAGTGCTGGACGATGAGCTGGACGGAGACCGCGAAGCCGAGCAGGACGGCGACATTCACCGGCATGCCGGCCAAGGCGAGCGGACCCGTCGCCATGACCAGATCGAGCACCTGATGCAGAGGATGGCGCACGAGACCGTTGAAGCCATAGAGGCGTGAGACGCCGTGGTGGACGGCGTGGAGGCGCCAGAGAAGCGGATAGCGGTGGCTCAGAAAGTGGATGAACATGAAGCCGAAGTCGGCGCACAGTATCGCCAGCAAAAGCTGGGCAAGCAGGGGCCATTCGGTCGGCCAGATCGGCGCCCAGGGGGTGAGCCAGGCGATCAGCGGTATAAAGAGGACGCCGTTGATGTTCTGGATCTCGTAGACGATCGTGTGCCAGATGTTGGTCGTTGCATCTCCATGGGAGTGGTTCCACTCCTCATACCAAGGCGAGACGTGCTCGGCGACGTGCGCAAGGGCAAATGCGGCCGCGAGAAGCGGAATCAGCCAGGCGTACGAGTGCCCATTCGCCACGACGAAGTAGGCGGCACCATTGAGGCCGAGGATCATGAACGGCGCGTAGCCGTAGCGGACGGCGAGGCGAGATAGCTGTGTCATGCTCTTTCCAGGCGGGCGTTACCGTTGCCTTCGTTACAGTCTAATCCGCACTCTCGAGTGAACGGAATTCTACTGAGGTAAACGACTGTGGCCGCGAGGTTTATTGCGGTTTCTGTTCCGCCGAGAACAGTCTTTAAAGTTTATAGTCCTATTCGCTGACGCTTCAAGGCAGCCTGCAGGGCAACAGCGTCGCAGACCGGTGGAGAGCATTGGGGGCCGATGCATAGGTAACCCGTTGATTTACCATCGATTGCCGACTTTCCGGCCAGCGCCGGAGCTTGTAGCCCGATTGACGCACCCTCGAGCCTGAATTCGAGGGCTCCTGGTAGTGAATGACGTTCTAACACCGCGGCGAGATCGTCGGTTCCGTTGCTCGCCGCGTTAACGAGGACAACGAGCTGCGGGGCGATGAAATCCATGGCGCCCGCCAGCAGGCCGGCGTGGGCAATTAGGTTCTGCGCGAGGTCTCCGGAGAAGCCGCGGAGGATTGCTCCAGCGCGGTCCGCATAGGCCGCATCTCCGGTCAGCACGGAAAGCGCCGCCAGGTTCGAGACCATGATGGCGTTGGCGTTCGGGGTGGCGTCGTCTGTCGACGAATGCAGGCGGACGATCACATCTGCCGTGTCGTCGGCGGTCGTGGCGTAGCCGCCCGGATCGGCGATCCAGTAGTGGCGGTCGAGGACATCCGTCCAGGCGCGCGCGGCGGCCAGATAGGTGTCGCGTGCGTGGCCTGGTAGAGGCGTAGCGCCGCCCAGATCATGTTGGCGTAGTCGCTTGCGGTGGCCGGAGCTGTAGCCCGACCTTGGCGATACGCATGCAGCAGGCGGCCGCTCTCGCGTCATGGACGTCTCGACGAAGGCGAAGGCGCGCTCGGCGGCGGCGAGCCAGTCGGGGCGGTCGAAGACCTGGGCGGCACGCGCGAGGGCGGCGATCATCAGACCGTTCCAGTCGGCCAGCACCTTGTCGTCCCATCCCGGGTGAACGCGACCTTCACGTGCCTTCACCAATTTGGTGCGCATGCCTGCGAGGCGGTGCTCATCATCATCGGAGAGCATCACCATGGCGCCGAGGCGGTTCAGGATGCTGTGCCCCTCCCAATTGCCGGCGGGGCTGACGTCATAGACACGCGCGAAGAACGCCGCGTCCTCGGGCCCTAGCAGCTTCTCGATCTCGGCCGCCGACCAGACGTAGAACTTCCCCTCCTCGCCCTCCGAGTCGGCATCATACGAAGCGGCAAAGCCGCCGCCCTCGGCGACCATCTCGCGCAGGAGCCAGTCCACCGTCTCGGCGATGCGCACCTTGAACAGCGGATCCTGCGTCTCGCGCCAGACCTCGGTCAGGAGATCGACGAGGAGGGCGTTGTCGTAGAGCATCTTCTCGAAGTGGGGCGCGAGCCAGCGCTCGTCCGTGGAATAGCGGGCGAAGCCGCCGCCCAGGTGATCGTAGATGCCGCCCTGGCAGATGTTGCGCAGCGTGGTGATCACCGCCGTCGCGCGCCGGCTCGTGGTCGTAGCGAATGCCGCCGCGCCAGAGCAGCCAGAAGAAGCTCCACTGCGGAAACTTCGGCGCGCCCTGGATGCCGCCGTGCACCGCATCGACGGCGCCCACCATGCGCCCCGTGAGCCCGCGCAGGAGCGCGTCGTTCACCTCGAGGCCGCCGGCGGCGGATGCTCTCTCGGACAGGGACGCGATGATCGCCGTGGCGTTGCTCGCGACCTTCTCCGGCTCGGCTTTATAGACCTTGGCGATCTGGCGCAGCACGTCGACGAACGCGGGGCGGCCCCACTGGCTCCTCGGCGGGAAATAGGTGCCGCCCCAGAACGGGCGCGCGCTCGCTGTCGAGGAACATGGTCAGCGGCCAGCCGCCCTGCTGGCCCAGCCGGTGCAGCGCGCCCATGTAGATGGCATCGATGTCGGGGCGCTCCTCGCGGTCGACCTTGATGTTCACGTAGAGCTCGTTCATCACCGCCGCGGTCGCCTCGTCCTCGAAGCTCTCGTGCGCCATGACGTGGCACCAGTGGCAGGCGGCATAGCCGACCGAAAGCAGGATGGGCTTGCCGGTGTCCTTCGCCTCGGCCAGCGCCGCGGGCCCCCACGCCCGCCAGTGGACGGGGTTGTCCTTGTGCTGGAGCAGGTAGGGGCTCGTCTCTGCGCCGAGGCGATTCTCGCTCATGGTGAACCGTTGGCTCCGGTGCCAGGCTGCGGCCGTCCGCTGCCTTAGGACTTGGGGTATGAGTACCTGAACCGCAAAGGCGATCCGAGCAAAACTCCGCAATGACGCAAGTTCAGCAGCCGACGATCTACGCATTGTCCAGCGCCCCGGGCCGGGCGGGCGTGGCGGTGGTGCGCGTGTCGGGCCCGCAAGCGGGGCCAGCGCTCGATCTCATGGCGGGGCGAAGACCATCACCCCGGGTGGCGGCACTGCGGCGCATCCGTCACCCGGTGACGGGCGACGTGCTCGACCATGCGCTCGCGCTCTGGTTCCCGGCACCACGAAGCGAGACCGGCGAGGACATGGCCGAGCTCCAGCTCCATGGCGGGCGTGCGGTCGTCAAATCCGTGCTCGAGGCGCTGGGCAAGGTGCCAGGCACGAGACTGGCGGAAGCCGGCGAGTTCGCGCGCCGCGCCTTCGAGAACGGCAAGCTGGATCTCGCCGAGGTCGAGGGCCTTGCCGATCTGGTCGACGCGGAGACGGAGGGCCAGCGCCGCCAAGCGCTGCGCCAGGCGACGGGCGCTCTCTCGCAACTCTACGAAGGCTGGCGGGCGATGCTGATCGAGGCCGCGGCGCTCACCGAGGCGGCAATCGACTTCTCGGATGAAGGCGACGTCGGGCAGACGACGTTCGCGGAGGCGCGCGGCATCGTCACCATGCTCGCCTCCGCGGTGAACCATCATCTCAACGACGGTCACCGCGGCGAGATCGTGCGCGAAGGGTTCCGCGTCGCGCTCACCGGGCCGCCGAACGTCGGCAAGTCTTCTCTCTTGAATGTGCTGGCGCGGCGCGACGCGGCTATCGTGTCGGAGGAAGCCGGCACGACGCGCGACGTAATCGAGGTGCGGCTCGATCTCGGCGGTCTGCCGGTCGTCGTCTCCGACACCGCAGGGATCAGGGAGGCGGCGGGGCGCATCGAGCTGGAGGGAATCAAGCGCAGCTTCGCGGCGGCGCGCGACGCCGACCTCGTCATCTGGCTCATGGACGCGCATGCGCCCGAGGCCTCGCCGCCGCCCGAGATCGCGACGCTCGCGGAGCGCACATTATATGTGTTGAACAAGGTCGACCTGCTGCCGGGCGATGCGGCGACGACGATGCCCGACGACATGATCGCCATCTCGGCGAAGGACGGCTTCGGGCTGTCCGATCTCGTCGGCCGTCTGTCGGCGATCGCGGCGGAGCGGATCGGCGCGCGCGAGGAGCCGGCGATCACGCAGGTGCGCCACCGGCAGCTCATCGAGCAATGTGCCGAGAGCCTTGGATTGTTTCTTCATGGCGACCCGAAGCAGGTGGAGCTGCGCGCCGAGGATCTGCGTCGCGCGGCGTCCGCACTCGGCCGCGTCACGGGGCGCGTCGATGTCGAGGACGTGCTGGATCAGATCTTCGCGCGGTTCTGCGTGGGGAAGTAGGTCGTGGCGAAGCGCGCGATTAAGCGGCGCGTGTTTCACGTGAATCAGACGCGGGGCGAAGCCCGCCCGCATCGTCACTGTTTCACGTGAATCAATATGACCCCGATCCACGTTGCGGCGGTGGCCGTTCCCTCGCGCTTCGACAGGCTCAGCATGAGGGAGCGGAATGAAAGATCTCGCGAGAGACGAGAGCCTCATGGTGAGCTTGTCGAACCATGAGGCGGCGATCCACACACCGCACTCCGTCGTTTCACATAAATCATTGGTCGGTGCAGGGCGAGGCTGCGGGTGCAAGCTGTCGATTGAGGATTTCGAGTGTGAAGCGCAGAACCGTCACCGTGAACGACAAGATGCAGAAAGGGTATCGCTACGAGCTCAGCGCACCTGCGGGGCGCAACTTCGACCCCGAATTCCGACCCGATCTCAAGCCCAAGGAGATGCTTCGCCTTGGCGTCTTCGGCGGCAAGTATATGTCCGACTGCCGGCGTGAGTTTCCCGAGAACTGGTTCCAGGGCGCCAAGCTTGCGGAGGGACGCCGCGATCCTTCTCTCAACTTCTTCGGCATCGACGCCAGCCAGCCGCTCTCCGAATGGCGCCGGAAGGGATGGATCCATTCCGACGATCCGCGTGGCTGGTTCCAATGGTATTGCCGGTACTATCTCGGACGGCGCATGCCGGCCGAGGACGCGCGGCAGATCAAGCGATGGAAGGCCATTCGCCGCCATGTCCGGCAGGTCGAGCGCAACTGCGAGCGGGGCGACATGAGCTGTCGCAGGCGGCAACGCCAAGCGCTGCTTCACTGGGCCTACGATGGCCGGAAGATTTAGTTGGCATGTGTTTCGCGGAAGTTGGATGCGCGTACCGCTCAGGCGCGCCACGGGGCGCGGCGATGTCGAGGACGTCCCGGATCAGATCTTCGCGCGATTCTGTGTGGGGGAGTAGCAGCGCCGTGAACGATCATCCATCGAGCGGTCGACGTTTCACGTGAATCAATTTGACGCCGATCCTTGGTGCGGTGGTGGCCGTTCCCTCGCGCTTCGACAGGCTCAGCATGAGGGAACGGAATGAAAGATCTAGCGAGAGAAGAGAGCCTCATGGTGAGCCTGTCGAACCATGAGGCCTAAGCTGGATCACTTGCCCTTCACTCTTCGACAGGCTCAGGATGAAGGGCTCAGCGTGAGGCGCTGCAATTCTCTGCGGCAGGGAAGCTCAAGCCTCATGGTGAGCTTGTCGAACCATGAGGCGATCGACTTCGCGTCAGCCAGCGGTCACCGTTTCACGTGAATCAATTTCAGAGCGTGTGTGTCGTGCGCTCCGATGTTTCACGTGAATCAAATTAGCAGGCGTACGGCATAGGTTTGGGAGTTTTTTCGAATCGAGATTAGTCATGCCGCCAGACTTTTACGGCCGAGATCAGCAGAATTGCCACCAGCAGCGGGATCAAGATGGCTGACGGCACCACGCCTAACAGCTTGCCACCAATGTAGGCCCCGAAAATCGATCCAAGGGCCATCACCATCACGAAGCTGCGGTTTTCGCTCAGAACGGCAAAGCTTTGATTTTGAGCATAGCGCACGAAGCCGATCAGCATTGTCGGCAGGCTCACCGCCAAGGACAGGCTGCCGGCAAGCTTGATGTCAGCCCCGAACAGTAGAACCAGCGTTGGGATCAACAATTCGCCGCCGGCAACACCGAGCACGGCAGCCACGATGCCGATCCCGAAGCCTGCGACAACTCCTGCGATTGCTTGCGGCGCTCCTGTAAGCACGGGGCCTGACGCAGAGGCATCGTGGCCGATCAATAGAATGATGGCTATCAACACCAGCAATACGGCAATCACCCGGTAAAGTGTTTGCGATGACAATCGCGTTGCCCAGCCCGCACCGAGCCAAGCGCCGACCAGGCTTCCTGCAAGCAAATTGACAACAATTGGCCAGTGGGCGCCAACGTCGGTAAGAGGTACAGTGGCGGCGCGAAACGGAAGGGCGAACGCTACGACAATCAGGCTCATCGCCTTGTTGACGATAACTGCGCGCAGCGCCTCAAAGCGAAAGAGATGGATCAGGAGTGGGAGCCGGAACTCGGCACCGCCGAGGCCGATCAGTCCTCCTAGGGTGCCAACAGCTGCGCCAGCAAGAGCCGCAGGGATCGACCGCCTAATCGGGTCTATGGCCTCACTCGATGCCAAACCTGTCCCCCTGTTCCGTCGCGCGTATCGTCAGCCATTGTTTCACGTGAATCACTTTCGCGGCGTCCGTTATGCGCTGTGGGATTCTGCGCGAATGCTGCATCCATTATCATTCATCTTAGATGAAAAACGATCGCGACGTGTTTCGAGTGAATTAAATCCCAGTCCGCATCGCCTCGAATCCCTGCCCCCCGACCATTCCGGCCCGAATGCTGCAATGTCGCGCCTTTGTGGCGCAGCGGGTGTATGCTGAGCCGTGGAAGACCTAGAGATCACGATCCTCATCGCAGTGCTCTGCGCGCTCGCGCCGTTCGCGCTCGTCTATTACGCGATGCCGTCGATGACGCCAACGCCGTTACCGCCCGCAGTGACGACGCAACTCGCGCCATAAGCGGACACCCCAGCGTGGGGGTTACCGCAACCGGGGTGTCCTAGGCCGCTGCTTGTTCCACTGGGAAGAAGCAAGGCCATTCGAGACTCGCCCAACGCATCATTCGCGAGCCAGTTCCGATGCGGCTCCGTCAGCGGGCCAGGCAAGGCACGGCGCAGAATAAAAAATGCCCCCCGGCGCGAACCAGGGGGCTCAAGTCTTTCCCGTGAGGGGGTTGGATGAAGTCTCACGGGCTAACGGAACAACGCAGTGAATCGCGGGATATTCCGGGGAGCGAAATATCTTCTCCGAAAAGCGCTGTATCTTGTTTCACGTGAATCATTTTCGCCGCGGCGGGCGCGTTACCTTTCCCTGGTTCGTGGTCGGAGGCTGCCGTGGTTGATCCGATGTTTCACGTGAATCAGAGAAGCGGCGGCGAAACTCGGGAAATGGGCGGTTTTGACCCGCGGGCCCGGTCCTGTAATGCATGTCCCCTCTCCCCGCAGATGCGGGGAGAGGGATAGGGTGAGGGGCAGCGGCTGGCGCTGTATTTCTGCTGCCGCGCACCCAACCCTCTCCAGCGGTTGAGGGAGCGCGCGATGCGCGGATGAAGACCTTCGACGTCATTGTGGTGGGAGGCGGTCACGCCGGCACGGAAGCTGCCGCGGCGGCGGCGCGCATGGGGGCTGCGACCGCGCTCGTCACGCATGCCTTCGCTACCGTGGGCGAGATGTCGTGCAACCCGGCGATCGGCGGGCTCGGCAAGGGGCACCTGGTGCGCGAGATCGATGCGCTCGACGGCCTCATGGGGCGGGTGGCGGACGCGGCCGGGATCCAGTTCCGGTTGCTCAACCGCTCCAAGGGTCCGGCGGTGCAGGGGCCGCGGGCGCAGGCGGACCGCAAGCTCTACCGGCAGGCCATGCAGGCGGCGATCCGGGAAACCGCGAATCTCGAGGTGATCGAGGGCGGGGTCGAGGATTTGCTGGTCGAAGCGGGCCGAGTTGTAGGGATCACACTCGGCTCGGGTGCCACGCTTCGTGCCGGGGCCGTGGTTCTGACGACGGGCACGTTCCTCAACGGCCTCATCCATATGGGAGAAGCGAAGATCCCGGCCGGGCGGCACGGCGAGCAGCCGGCGCTCAGGCTCTCGGAGCGGCTTTACGGGCTCGGGCTCAGGATGGGGCGGCTCAAGACCGGCACGCCGGCCAGGCTCGACGGGGGCTCCATCGACTGGGCAGCGCTCGAGATGCAGCCCGGCGACGAGGAGCCGGTTCCGTTCTCGTTTTTGACCGAACGAATCACGACGCGGCAGATCTGCTGCGGGATCACGGCGACGACGGAAGCTACGCACGAGATCATTCGCGCCAATCTCGCCCGCTCGCCGATGTATTCGGGCCAGATCGAAAGCCGCGGCCCGCGCTATTGCCCGTCGATCGAGGACAAGATCGTGCGATTCGCCGATCGGGCGGCGCACCAGGTGTTTCTCGAGCCCGAGGGGCTCGACGACGACACTATTTATCCCAACGGGGTCTCGACCGCGCTGCCGGCCGAGGTGCAGGAGGCGTTTCTGCGCACGATGCCGGGCCTCGGCGCCGTGCGAATCAAGCGGCCGGGCTACGCGATCGAATACGACTACGTCGATCCGCGCGAGCTCAAGCCCACGCTCGAGGTGAAGACTTTGCCGGGGCTGTTCCTGGCCGGGCAGATCAACGGCACGACGGGCTACGAGGAGGCCGGGGCGCAGGGGATCGCGGCGGGGATCAACGCGGCGCTCCTTGCGGGAAATCACGGCGCCGCGGGCGGCGGGGGACGCGAATTCGTCGTCTCGCGGGCCGACGGCTATCTGGGCGTCATGATCGACGACCTGGTGACCCGCGGCGTGACCGAGCCCTACCGCATGTTTACGTCCAGGGCCGAGTTCCGCTTGCGGCTCCGGGCCGACAATGCCGATCAGCGACTGACGCCGCTCGGTGTCGAGCTCGGATGCGTCGGGACGGCGCGGGCCGCAACGTTTGCTGCCAAATCGAAGGCGCTTGCGGATGCAACCCGGCTGCTCGAGGGGCTGACGCTCACGCCGACCGAGGCCGGCAGGCACGGCTTCGACATCAACAAGGACGGGCGGCGGCGGACGGCGTTCGAGCTGCTGGCCTATCCGGATATCGATTTCGCGCGTCTCAGGCCGGTTTGGCCGGAGCTCGGGCGGCTAGAGCCCAAAATCGGGGCCCAGGTCGAGATCGACGCCCGCTACGCGGCCTACCTCAGGCGCCAGGACATCGACGTCGCTTCGCTCCGAAAGGACGAGAAAGCGGCCATTCCCGACCATTTCGACTATACAACTCTCGCCAGCCTGTCGTCGGAAGTGCGCCAGAAGCTCGAGTTGCATCGGCCGGCGACGCTCGCCCAGGCGGCGCGAATCGAGGGCATGACGCCGGCGGCCCTGATGCTCCTGCTCGCGGGCCTCAAAAAGCAGGCCGCCCGGAAGACAGCCTGATGGCGGGCGGGGCCGTAAAGCGCATCTCTACTCCGCAAGCGTTTCAGGAAGCCTTTGGTGTTTCACGTGAAACGCTCGACCGGCTCGCGACTTACGAGGCTTTGCTCAAGACCTGGCAGAGGACCATAAACCTCGTCGCGCCAAGCACTTTGGACGACGTCTGGCACCGGCATTTCGCCGATTCGGCCCAACTTGTGCCCCTGGCGCCTGCCGATGCTAGGATTTGGGTCGACGTCGGCTCGGGGGCCGGATTTCCGGGCCTCGTTGCGGCGATAATGCTGGCCGAGAAGGGCCAATGCCAAGTTGCGCTCGTCGAAAGCGATTCGCGGAAGGCGGCGTTCCTGGGCGAGGTCGCCCGCAAAACCGGCGTGGCTGTGGAGATCGTGGCGGCGCGAATCGAAAAAATCGCGACTCAGGCTAAGTTTGGCCCCATCGACGTCCTCTCGGCGCGGGCACTCGCGCCTTTGGATAAGCTGTTGGATCTTGTTGCTCCCATGTTCTCCGCCAACACCACGGCACTGCTGCTCAAGGGACGGGATGCTCGCCTTGAGATAGAAGAAGCGCAGAAGAACTGGACATTCGATGCCGCGCTGAGCCCAAGCCTCACAGAGCCGGAGGCGCGGGTGGTCGCGATCAGAAATTTACAAGTTAAGACGGAGGGTTGACCCCGTGAGCGGACTCAATATCGGAGGTTCTAGTCTGAGAGTCCTGGCGATTGCCAACCAAAAGGGCGGCGTCGGCAAGACCACGACAGCAATCAATCTCGGCACGGCGCTGGCCGCCATCGGCGAGCGCGTGCTGGTCATCGATTTCGATCCGCAGGGCAATGCCTCGACGGGGCTCGGCGTGCCGATCGAGAACAGATCTAAGACGTCCTACGACGCGCTGATCGGAAAAGTGAGCCTGCTCGACGCGGCCGTCCCGACCGCGATTCCGGGGCTCTCCGTCGTGCCGGCGAATCAGGATCTGGTCGGGCTCGAAGCGGACCTCGTGGGCGAGCCGACGCGGCCGTACAAGCTGCGCGATGCGATCGCGCAGCTCGTCGCGCAGATGCGGACGAAGCCCGCCGATCAGCAATTCAAATATGCGCTGATCGACTGCCCGCCGTCGCTGAACCTGCTGACGCTCAACGCGATGGCGGCGGCGCACGCGGTCCTGGTGCCGGTGCAGTGCGAGTTCTTCGCGCTCGAAGGAATTTCGCAGCTCAAGGAAACGATCGATCAGATCCGCGGCACGCTCAATCCGGGCCTCGAGATCCAGGGCGTCGTGCTCACCATGCACGACGCGCGCACGACGCTCTCGAAGGAAGTCGCCGACGAAGTGCGCGCCTTCTTCGGGTCCAAGGTCTACGAATCGGTGATCCCGAGAAACACGCGCGTTGCGGAGGCGCCGTCGCACGGCAAGCCGATCCTGCTCTACGACTACGATTGCGCGGGGAGCCAAGCCTACATTCGCCTCGCGACCGAGATCATCGAGCGCGAAAAGCAGAATAAAGCCGCGTAAACGCGGTGCGGGACAGCAGCGGGGGACGGAAGGACGACATGAACGCGCCAGTACCAATGCAGAAGAGCCGTCTCGGCCGGGGTCTCGCCTCTCTCATCGGCGAGACGCCGTCCGCGCAACCGCACATCCCGGCCGAGGGCGAGCAGCGCCTGGTTCCGATCGAGCAGCTTCGCTCGGGGCGTTTCAACCCGCGCAAGGATTTCGCCAGCGACGAGCTGCAAGAGCTCGCCGATTCGATTCGCGCCAAGGGCGTCGTGCAGCCGATCATCGTGCGCAGCCATCCCGAGGATGCGAACGCGTTCGAGATCGTCGCCGGCGAGCGGCGCTGGCGCGCGTCGCAGAAGGCCGGGCTGCACAGCGTGCCGGTCATCGTGCGCGAGCTTTCCGACAAGGAAGTGCTCGAGCTGGCGATCATCGAGAACGTGCAGCGCGCCGATCTCAATGCGATCGAGGAAGCGACGGGCTACCGCGATCTCATCGAGCGCTTCAGCTACAGCCAGGAGCAGGTGTCCGAGATCATCGGCAAGAGCCGGAGCCATGTCGCGAATACGCTCAGGCTTCTGAAGCTGCCGGATTCGGTTCGCGCGCTGGTGCAGGAAGGAAAGCTCACGGCGGGACACGCGCGCGCGCTCGTCGGCCGCGGCGACGCGGAGGAACTGGCCAAGCGCATCGTCGAGCAGGAGCTCAACGTGCGCGCCGTCGAGGCGATGGTTCAGAGCGGCGGGCCGATCGGCCAGCAGGGCGCGACGGGCGGGCGGAAGGTCAAGGAGAAGGATCCCGACACGCAGGCGTTCGAGAAGGAGCTTGCCGATTCGCTCGGACTCAAGGTCGAGATCAAGCGCGGCTCGGGCGAGACCGGAAACCTGGTCATCAAGTACGGCAACTTCGACCAGCTCGAATACATCCGCAATGCGGCTGGTGGGTGTGCCGAGTTGAGAAATTAACGGTCGCTTTACCGGGCTTTCAGCCTTTGCTTGACGGAACATACGGCGCTTGCTCCCCTGGGGCAGGCGCTTTGTTTCATGCGCCTCCCTAGGTGTCCCATGACCAACGACGTGCTTGCGCGGCTGGCGGCGACCATTCATTCCCGCCGGTCGGACCCGACCTCGAAATCCTATACGCGCCAGCTCCTCGACGCGGGGCCTGTCCATTGCGCCAAGAAGCTCGGCGAGGAGGCGGTCGAGACCGTAATCGCCGGGTCGTGCCAGAGCGACGACGCCTTGCGCGCGGAAGCCGCCGATCTGATGTATCATCTGCTCGTGCTGCTCGAGGCGCGGGGCGTCGCGTTCGCCGACGTGCTGGCCGAGCTCGACAAGAGGACGGCGCAGTCGGGCCTCGCGGAGAAGGCGGCGCGGCCGGGCGTAGCTAGGGCTGGTCGGGCGCGGGTCAAGTGAGTGGGTGAGATGAGCACCAAGCCGATACCGATCAAGGGCGCGCGCGAGACGCCGCGGCTCGACCTGATCAGCCGGCCGGCCGAGCTGCAGTTCTCGCCCTATCGCGTCTTCGACCGCGAGGACTGGGCGCGGTTGCGCGCCGACACGCCGATGACGCTGCTGCCGAACGAGCTCGAGCAGCTCTCGGGTCTCATCGAGGAGCTCTCGGTCGACGAGGTCGAGGAGATCTATCTGCCGCTGTCGCGCCTGCTCAATCTCTACGTGGCGGCGGCGCAGAAGCTGCATGCGGTGTCGTCGACCTTTCTCGGCCGCACCGACTGCAAGGTGCCCTTCATCATCGGCGTCGCGGGCTCGGTCGCGGCGGGCAAGAGCACGACGGCTCGCGTGCTGAAAGCTCTGCTCGCACGCTGGCCCGATCATCCGCGCGTCGATCAGATCACGACCGACGGCTTCCTCTATCCGAACCGCGAGCTCGAAGCGCGCGGTCTCATGGAGCGGAAGGGCTTCCCCGAGAGCTTCGACACGGCGCGGCTGTTGAACTTCCTCAACGACGTGAAGTCGGGCAAGGAGCGCGCGGAAGCGCCCGTCTACTCGCACTTCCACTACGACATCCTGCCCGGGCAGAAGCAGGTGGTCGAGCGCCCGGACATCCTGATCGTCGAGGGGCTCAACGTGCTGCAGCCGGCGGGCCTGCCGCGCGACGGCGAGGCGATTCCGTTCGTCTCGGACTTCTTCGACTTCTCGATCTACATCGATGCCGACGCCGAGGTGATCCAGGACTGGTACGTGACGCGGTTCATGCGGCTCAGAAGCACGGCGTTCCGCGACCCGGCGTCGTTCTTCCATCGCTACATCACGCTCTCGCACGATCACGCGGTGGCGCGTGCGCTCGAGATCTGGCGGACCATCAACCTCAAGAACCTCGAAGAGAACATCCTGCCGACGCGCCAGCGCGCCAGGCTCATCCTGCGCAAGACGGCGGATCACCGGGTCAACTCGGTGGCACTGCGCAAGCTCTAGGCGGCAGACCGGTGCACTGCACGGCGTTTATTGCAGTCGCAATGTAGGATTTCTTCCCGTATCTACTAGGAAATATTCCCATTCCTGACTTTTGGAGTGGATAATTGGTGCACTGCAATATGGCGCCATGGTAAGCGTCGCCGGGTTCAATTCCCAAAGATGCAGGAGAATTCACCATGACGCGTACGATTGCGACTGCCGTGGCACTGGCGTTCCTCGGTTCGGCCGCCGCTCTTGCCGACGAAAAGCCCACCGACGCGGAAGCCGCCAAGATCAAGGAAGCGGTCGCGGCCTGGGGCTGCGAGGGCGGCAAGTACGAGAAGGAGAGCGAGGGCACGGGCGTCTACGAGGCCGAGGACGTGAAGTGCAAGGGCGGCCAGTACGACTTCCGCCTCGAGAAGGACTTCAAGGTGTTCGTGATCACCAAGGACTAACAGTCTGATCTCGGTCCAAATGGATCGATGAGCACGGAACGGCGGCTCCGCGCGGAGCCGCCGTTTGTTTTTTGTGCGTCTTTGACAGGCGCAGTCCGCATCTCTAAGCACGGGCGGTGCAGGAGGCCCCGTTTGGCAACGCCGCCCGTTCCGCAATCTCAATCGTCAGTTTCGGATTCCGCCTGGCCCGCCGGCGTAACGCCGACGCCCGAGTACGGGGCCGCGCTCGAGTTCGTGCGGCGCGGCGAGGGGCATCTGTTCATCACGGGGCGTGCAGGCACCGGCAAGTCGACGCTGCTTGCGCGCGCTGCGCGAGATGATCGACGACGAGATCGCGGTTCTCGCGCCGACGGGCCTCGCCGCCGTCAACGTCGGCGGGCAGACGATCCATTCGTTCTTCGGGCTTCCGCCACGGCTCATCCGCTCCGAGGACATCCGGCGCAGCCGCAACGGCGCAATCATGCGCCGTCTCAAGCTGCTGGTCATCGACGAGGTGTCGATGGTGCGCTCGGATCTCATGGCCGCGATCGATCAGTCGCTGCGCATCAACCGGGGGCGCCCGCGCGAAGCCTTCGGCGGCGTGCGGCTCATCCTGTTCGGCGACCTGCACCAGCTCCCGCCCGTGGTGCAGGAGGCGGAGGTGGCGGAGCATCTCGAAATCGAGCTTCGGCGGTCCGTTCTTCTTTTCCGTGCCGGCGCTGCGTGAAGGGAGCGGCAGCTCGCTGATCGAGCTGTCGCACGTTTTCCGCCAGAGCGACGAGACGCTGGTCAATGTGCTCAACCGCGTGCGCGACGGCGACGTCGAGGAAGAGGATCTCGCCATCCTAAACGAACGCGTGGCGCCGGTGCGGACGCTCGCGGAGGGAGAACGCTACGTCATCCTTACGCCGACGAACGCGGCCGCACAGCGCATCAACATGGCCTATCTCGATGCGCTGCCGGGAGTCGCGCGCACGTACGAAGCGGGCATCACGGGCGACTTCAGCGAAAGCGCGCATCCGACCGACACGGCGCTCACCTTGAAGCCCGGCGCCAAGGTCATTCTGCTGCGGAACGATCCCGACAGGCGGTGGGTCAACGGAACGGTGGCGCGCATCTCGCGTCTCGACGACAAGCGGGTGTGGATCGAGGTCGCGGGCAAGGAGCACGAGCTCGAGCAGACGTCGTGGGAGGCGCGCCGCTACGCCTACGACAAGGCGGCGGAGAAGATCGTCGGCACGGTCGCGGGGACGTTCAAGCAGTTTCCGCTCAGGCTGGCGTGGGCGCTCACCATTCACAAGTCGCAAGGGCTCACGCTCGAGCACGTCTACATCGATCTCGGGCGCGGGACTTTTGCCCACGGACAGGCCTATGTCGCTTTGTCGCGGTGCCGGTCGCTCGAGGGCCTGGCGCTCGCGAGGCGCCTACAACCCAGGGATATTTTGTTCGACCGGGCGGCCATGGGATATCGCGACATATTTCATCGGATTTGACTGATAGGGCGCAAGCGGATGGAATTTCAGGTCAATTTCGCATGTGCGAAGAGCAGTGGTGCGTATACGGCTCTGTTACTCTTGTGAAGAAGTCTTTCTCCGCCGGAATGGTCAATGATTCCGGGGCAATTCACCGACACTGACGCGGAGCAATATTTTTATGTTGCATTGCGAAAAGACCTGCCTATATTGGGGTCGTCGACGGGCGCCGCGCCCTTGAAGTGCTGCCGACCGTCAACACCCCCGGTTTCGTTTGTTTAAAGATCCGCCCCCGCTCTAGAACCCCTAATGGAGTTAGCCCCGTGAACGACTTCGCACGCCAGACACAAGAAATGTTCGCCGCCGCCAAGGACGCTCGCATCCCCGAGCAGCTCCAGGCCATCGCCGAAGACGGCGTCACCAAGGTCCGCGAGACCTACGGCAAGTTCAACACCGTCGCCAAGGATGGCGTGAAGGTGCTCGAGGACGTCATGGTGGCCGCGCATGCGGGCGCCAAGTCGATCGGCGAGAAGGTGCTGCGCAACACGGAAGTGAACACCGAGGCCGCCTTCGAGGCCGCTCAGGCGATCGCGCGCGCCAAGACCGTGCCGGAGGCGCTCCGCCTCCAGACGAGCTTCCTGCAGCAGCAGTTCGCTGCCGCCGGCGCCCAGTCCAAGGAGCTGTTCGAGCTTTCGGCCAAGGTTGCGCAGCAGACGTTCGAGAGCATGAACAGCGCCGCGACGAAGACCTTCGAGCAGCTCAAGAAGAGCGCCTGATCGGGCGCGCCCGAGCAGAAGGCCGCAGCGCGGCCTCCAGAAAGATCTCTCCCCGTCGCCCGGAGCCACATCGGCTCCGGGCGATTTTCGTTCGCACCTGCGTTCAAGAGCGCGGATTGCAGCAACACCAAATATGAAAGTTTCGCGCGGCCAGATATCGGCTATAGTTGCCTCATGCTGGGTTCGCGTTCCGACATCAAAATACGTAAGGGGAAGCTCGCCGACGCGAAGTCGCTAGCGGATACCTTCCGGCAGTCGTGGACCCAGGCCTATCGCGGCATAATTCCGCACCTGCATCTCCAGAACATGATCGGACGGCGTGGCCCCGAGTGGTGGTCGGGCGTCGTGCGCGGCGGCGACAGCCTGCTCGTGCTCGAGCATGCGGGCAAAGTCGCCGGCTACGCGACGATCGGCTTCGCGCGCACGCGCGGACCCTATCAGGGCGAGATCTACGAGCTCTACATTGCGCCGATCTATCAGGGTCTGGGGCTCGGCGAGCATCTGTTCGAAGCCTGCCGCTACGGTCTCGATCAGCGACGGCTCAAAGGCCTCATCGTGTGGGCGCTGGTCGACAATACGATGGCGACGGACTTCTACTGGCGTCGCGGCGGCCGGCCTGTCGGGCAGACGTTCGAGCTGATCGGCGGGGCCAAGCTCGAGAAGATCGCCTTCGCGTGGTCTTGAAGCGCAAATCAGCGCACTCCGCCAAAGGTCTCTCGAATTGCGACTATGGTTGCTGGAGCTCTAGCCCTACATCGGGCTCTTGCCGGCCGCGCCTATCCTCACCGGTTCACCCTGGCAATTGAAGGCACGCGCTTGCTCGTCGGCGACGCGACGCGCCATGACAATCGCTTCGGTGTTGGCGACGGCATCGATGTAGGCGATGTGACAGGCTTCGGTGTCGGTCACGCGCGTCACGACGAGCACCTGGCCCTGCTCCCCGTCGCTCGATGTGAAGTAGCGGACAATGGCCGCATAGGGGACCGGACTATCGTTGCGGATTACGTAGCGCCATTCGACGGTCGTGCGGTTGGAATTGCCTTCGAACACGGTGTTGAAAGGCGCGAGCGTCTGCTTTGCGGCGCGGGTTTCGGCGGCTTTGGGACCGGCGCTTAAGTATATCCTCAGATCACCCTCGGCGATGTAGACGGGATAGCCCGGCAAGCCCTCGCAGAGCCATGCGTTGCCGTCGGGATGTGTTGCGACCGTCTTGCAGCTGTCGAGATCGATGACGGTGTAGAGGCTCTTGACCTGCTGAATTGCGTGGGCCTGATACGTGGCGGCAGCAAGAAGCAGCACCGTGGGCGGCGCCCATATTATTCTCATCGTTCGCTCCCTGGGGCGCCGCCGGCCTTGAGGCCTTTTTGTCGCTGTCGCCCGACCTTGGCGCCAAATCTATCTCGCATCTTGGCTAAATTCAGGGGAAAGGTTGAGCCGCCGCAGTGCACAAACGGGCCGCGCGTCACGGCGCCCTTTCGCTCGCCGATGCGCATTGCTATATCGGCCGTCATTTCAGCCCGCCGGAGAGACAATGAGCGACATGAGGATCGCGGTTATGGGTGCTGCCGGCCGTATGGGCCGGGAGCTCATCCGTACTGTTCATGCGATGCCGGGATGCGTGGTGGCGGGGGGTACTGAGGTAGCGGGCTCGCCTGCGATCGGGAGCGACCTCGGCGTGCTCGCGGGCGTCGGGCCGCTTGGCGTCATGCTGACCCAGGATCCGGTCGAGCTCGCGGCCAGCGTCGACGGGATCATCGATTTCACGACGCCGAAAGCGACCGTCGATATGGCCGGGCTCGCAGCAAACGCGCGCATCGTGCACGTCATCGGCACGACGGGGCTTTCGGAGGCGGACGAGGCGGCGATCAAGGCGGCCGCGCGTCATGCCACGGTCATCAAGGCCGGCAACATGAGCCTCGGCGTCAATGTGTTGACCGCGCTCGTCGGGCGGGTTGCCCAAGCTCTTGATGCCGACTATGACATCGAGATCGTCGAGATGCACCACGGCCAAAAGGTCGACGCGCCATCGGGGACGGCGCTCATGCTCGGTGCGGCAGCAGCAAAGGGCCGCGGCATCGATCTCAAAACTCACAGCGTGCGAAGCAGGGACGGACATACGGGCCCGCGCAAGCGGGGCGACATCGGCTTTTCTTCTATGCGCGGCGGGACGGTCGTCGGCGACCACACGGTTGTCTTTGCTGGTGACGGCGAGCGCATCGAGATCACGCACCGCGCCTGGGACCGCAGCATCTTTGCACGGGGGGCGGTAAAGGCAGCGCTGTGGGGCCGCGGCAAGGCCCCCGGCCTTTACTCGATGATGGACGTGTTAGGGTTATAGATGTCGACGCTCAAGAGAACGCAACGGGCCGATGACATGGCGAATACGCTCGTGCTCGTGCGCCATGGTGAGAGCGAGTGGAACAAAAGAAACATCTTCACGGGCATTCGCAATCCGGACCTGACCGACAAAGGCGTGATCGAGGCCCGCTGGGCCGGGCGCGTGCTCAGGGACCGCGGGCTTCGCTTCGACATTGCTTTCACGAGCAAGCTCAAGCGCGCACAGCACACGCTCGATATCATCTTGGGCGAGCTGGGGCAGTCAGCCATCGAGGTCATCGAGGATCCTGCGCTCAACGAGCGCGACTACGGCGAGCTTTCGGGGCTCAACAAGGAGGAAGCGCGGGCCAGGTGGGGTGAGGAGCAGGTGCGCACTTGGCGCCGGAGCTTCGATGTGCCGCCGCCCGGCGGCGAAAGCCTCAAGGACACGGCGGCGCGTGTTCTGCCCTACTACGAGCAGCACATCTGGCCGCGCGTGAAGGCAGGCATGAACGTCATCGTGTCGGCGCACGGCAACTCGCTGCGCGCCTTGATCATGAGCCTCGAGCGGCTTTCGGAGGAGCAGATCCTGGACCGGGAGCTGGCGACGGGAGCACCGCAGGTCTATCGCTTGTCGAATTCGGGGGAGGTCGGAGACCATCTCGAGCTCGTGCGCTCCGAGGGACGCGACGATGGCCTTTGAGGCGCTCGGCCGCGCCGCCGACGAAGAGAACCAGCGCGATCGCGATCGCCTGATCGGCGTCTACATCGGCATCCTCGCCGTGATCCTCGCGATCTGCAGCATGGGCGGCGGCAATGCGGCGAAGGACGCAACTCTCAAGACGATCACTGCGACGAACACGTGGTCCTTCTTTCAGGCCAAGAACATGCGCCGGCACGTGCTCAGGATGCAGGCCGACGAGCTCGAGATCCTCAAGACCGAGCAGCCACAGCTCTCCGAGCAGGCGAAGGCGGCCATCGATTCCAAGATCGCGTCCTATCGGGAGCAGGAGAAGCAACTCACCTCCGATGCTGCGAGCGGAGAAGGCCTCGACGAGCTCTTTGCGAAGGGCAAGAAGCTGGAGGCGGAACGCGATCTCGCGCTGCGGCGGGACCCTTATTTCGACTACGGAGAGGCGTTGCTTCAGATCGCGATCGTGCTGGCCTCGGTTGCCATCATCTCGAGCGGCTCGACGACGTTGCTCGCGGTGAGCGGCATTCTCGGCGCGGCAGGGGCGCTGTTTACGCTAAACGGGTTCACGCTGGCCGTGACAATTCCTTTTCTCGGGTAGTTCCAACAAGGCGGCCGCGCCGGTACGAGCGCGAGTTGCCCTGGCCTCCCTTGCCCCACCGCCGTCTCCGGGCTAGTACCGGCTCGAAAGTTTCACATCGAGCCCACGGAAGCCCCGCACTCATGACCACTTACAAGCTGCTTCTTCTCCCCGGCGACGGCATCGGCGTCGAAGCGATGGCCGAGGTCGAGCGCGTGATCGCCTTCTTCAACAAGAGGGGCAAGGGGGCGCAGTTTCGAGACGGAAACCGATCTCGTCGGCGGCGCCGCCATCGACGCCAAGGGCGTGCCGGTCACCGACGAGACGATGGCCAAGGCCATGAAGCCGCGGACGCCGTGATCTTCGGCGCCGTCGGCGGACCCAAGTGGGACAAGGTGGCGTATGCGATCCGCCCCGAGGCGGGCCTCTTGCGCCTGAGAAAGGACCTTGGGCTGTTCGCGAACCTCCGACCCGCGGTCTGCTATCCGGCGCTCGCGGATGCGTCGTCGCTGAAGCGCGAGCTCGTCGAAGGGCTCGACATCATGATCGTGCGCGAGCTCACGGGCGGCGTCTATTTCGGCGAGCCGAAGGAGATCGTCACGCTCGAGAACGGCGAGAAGCGCGCGGTCGACACGCAGGTCTACACGACGCACGAGATCGAGCGCATCGCCAAGGTCGCCTTCGATCTCGCGCGCAAGCGGGGCAACAAGGTGCACTCGGCGGAAAAGCGCAACGTCATGCGGACGGGCGTCTTGTGGAACGAGGTCGTGACGGCCACGCACAAGACCTACGCGCCCGACGTCAAGCTCGAGCACATCCTGGCCGACAACTGCGCCATGCAGCTCGATCCGCAATCCGAAGCAGTTCGACGTCATCGTCACCGACAACCTGTTCGGCGACGTGCTCTCCGACGAAGCCGCCATGGCGACGGGCTCGCTCGGCATGCTGCCGTCGGCGTCGCTCGGCGCGCCGGACGCGAAGACCGGCAGGCGCCTGGCGCTCTACGAGCCGGTGCACGGCTCGGCGCCCGACATCGCGGGCAAGGGCCTCGCCAACCCGATCGCGACCATCGCCAGCTTCGGCATGGCGCTGCGCTATTCCTGCGACATGGGCGAGCGAAGCCGACCTCATCGACCGCGCGATCGCGAACGTGCTCGCGGCCGGCTACCGGACGGGCGACATCATGCAGCCCGGCATGCGCCAGGTCGGCACGCGCGAGATGGGCGGCGCGATCGTCGACGAGCTCGGGAAGCTCGCGGCGTAAGTTCCAACGGCGATCTTGGCCCGCGGTGGTTGAATTCAACGGACTAACTGCTTGGAAGATCACGTGGGCTGCCGATGTGCCTTGAAACGGCGGCGAAGCACGCGTAAGTGATCGCGCGCGGACGGCAAATCCCGAGCGCGGCGATCGGCGCTGCCAGCTTTCCGCCACGAGCCTCAAGGAACTGAACAATGGGCTACAAAGTCGCTGTCGTCGGCGCCACCGGCAACGTGGGCCGGGAGATGATGAACGTGCTCACCGAGCGCGAGTTTCCGGCCGACGAGGTCTATGCGATCGCCTCGCGCCGCTCGGTCGGCACCGAGGTCTCGTATCGGCGACACGACGCTCAAATGCCAGGACCTCGAGCAGTTCGATTTCTCGCAAGGCCGACATCTGCCTGATGTCGGCCGGCTCGGCCGTGTCCAAGGAGTGGAGCCCGAAGATCGGCGCCAAGGGCTGCGTCGTCATCGATAACTCGTCGTGCTGGCGCTACGACCAGGACGTGCCGCTCATCGTGCCCGAGGTGAACGCGGACGCGGTCAAGGGCTACACGAAGAAGAACATCATCGCCAATCCGAACTGCTCGACGGCGCAGCTGGTGGTGGTGCTGAAGCCGCTGCACGACGCGGCGACGATCAAGCGCGTCGTCGTCTCGACCTATCAGTCCGTCTCGGGCGCCGGCAAGGAGGCGATGGACGAGCTGTGGCAGCAGACCAAGAGCAAGTACGTGCCGGGCACGGAGATCGAGCCGCACGAAGTTTCCCAAGCAGATCGCCTTCAACTGCATTCCTCACATCGACGTCTTCATGGAGGACGGCTACACGAAGGAGGAATGGAAGATGCTGGCCGAGACGAAGAAGATTCTCGATCCGAAGATCAAGCTGACGGCGACGTGCGTGCGCGTGCCGGTGTTCGTCGGCCACTCGGAGTCGGTCAACATCGAGTTCGAGACGCCCGATCACGGCGGAGGAGGCGCGCGAGATCCTGCGCGCGGCGCCGGGCGTCATGGTCGTCGACAAGCGCGAGCCGGGCGGCTACGTGACGCCCGTCGAGGCGGCCGGCGAGTTCGCGACCTACGTGTCGCGCATCCGCGAGGACGCGACGGTCGAGAACGGCCTCGCGCTGTGGATCGTCTCCGACAATCTGCTGAAGGGCGCGGCGCTCAACGCGGTGCAGATCGCCGAGACGCTGATCAACCGCAAGCTTCTCAAGCGCGGCTTAACAGCGGTATGCGGCCGGGGCTCGCCACGAGCGCCGGCCGCTATCCATTCGAAGTCCGGCGGCTGTGGTGACCGGGCCGCTCAGGCCTTCGCGGCGTTGGCGTCGCTCTCGATCTTGCTCAGAGCGTTGACGATCGTGTTGAGATCCTGGAGGAAGCGCTCGCGCTGCTGGGACTCGGCAGCGCCGAGAGGATCTTGTCGTCGACGCGCTTGACGAGCGGATCGGCCGCCTTGAGCGCGTTCCAGCCTTCGTCGGTGAGCTTCACGGCGTAGGCGCGCGCGTCCTCTTTGGTGCGGCGGCGCTGCAGGAAGCCCTTCTTCAGCATGCGGCGGACGATGTCGGCGAGCGTCGAGCGGTCGATGCCGGTCTTCTCGACGAGCTCGGTCTGGCTCAGGCCTTCCTTCAGCGAGACGGTGACGAGAACCGCGTACTGGCGCGGCGTGAGATCGGCCGCGCCCATCTCGGCCAGGAAGATTTCGCCGGCGCATTGACCGGCGCGATGCAGAAGATGGATCGGGGACTGCTCGAGGCGGTTCGTGACGTTGTCTTGAGGGGTGGAATCGCGTGCCATGACCTATTGTGAATTTCTTGATGATGAGGATTGCGTCGAAAGACCCCTTGCTCTCAGCGTGTTCGAAACGTCCACCTGAGCCGATCGAAGGAAAGTGAAACTCCGAAATGGAGAAAATACGACTTTGCGGAGTTCGTCTAGCAAAATGTTTCCTCTTCCCCGGAATAGTGCAGGGATACTTGAAGTAGTGTTTAGACTTGCAACAGACGGCTGAATGTCCGCGCTACTCATATTTTAGCGGGATGTTTAATCTATGCTTACAAGGCCTATATTAATGCTTATCTAGTTCATGTTTCTTCAGTAATCCCATCTGCACTAGCGCGAATACCATCGTCAGCGGCATGATGGCGAAGACTTTGAAGCTCACCCAGGTGTCCGTCGAGAAGTGACGCCAGACGATCTCGTTCAGCACGGCGAGCACAGCGAAGAAGCAGGCCCAGCGCAGCGTCAGCTTGCGCCAGCCCTCGTCGGTCAGGCGGAAGACGTCGCCGAAGACGATGCTTCAGCAGCGAATGCCCGGCGAGCAGGCCGCCGAACAGAACGCGCCGGCGAAGATCGCAGTTCACGATCGTCGGCTTCATCTTGATGAAGTGATCGTCCTGCAGCCAGAGCGTCAGGCCGCCGAACACGAGGACGAAGACGCCGGACACGAGCGGCATCATCGGGATGCGGCCGAACAGGAGGCGCGAGGCGATGAGCGAGACAACGGTCGCCACCATGAAGACGCCGGTGCCCCAGAAGATGCCGGCGCGCGCGTTGGTCACGAAGAAGACGACGCAGCGGCCCGAGCTCGACGGCGAGCTTCAAGAGCTGCGCTGCCAGTCGCCTCGGCACTCTCCGGCTTGTCGTGGTCGATTTGCGACATGACTCACTTCAGATCGTCAGACGCCATATTGCAAGATTGTGGCGCACATAATCCTGCACTCTCAGGAAGAAGTGACCGTTCAGACACACTGTTCAATTACGCTAACAGTATGAAAGCTCGGAGCAAAGTTCCTGTTTCCCCTTAAGGTTGCAATTCACTACTAAGTTCTTCAGCTTAGCGTTTCACAGGTGGTGCTTGCTCATCCACTTGGTCAAGCAGCCAAGCGTAGAAGCCGCTCATCGGCAGGACGACGACGAGCTTGAAGGCGATCCAGATGTCGATGCCGTTCATCGAGTAGCCGAAGAGCTCGTAGACAGCGTCGTCCTTGAAGGTAAGACGTACGAACTCGTTCAGCGACCGCAGTGAACACGAAGAACCAGGCGAAGCTCCACGTGAACGTGTCCCAGCCCTCCTTCGTGTAGTGGAACGTCTTCTCGAAGACGTACTGGAAGAAGTTTCGGTTGAGCCACAGGCCGACAAACAGGAACCCCGCGAACATCGCGTTGAAGATCGTCACCTTGATCTGCACCCACATGGGGTCCTTGGTGACGATCGTCAGGGCGCCGAAGACGATCGTCACGGTCGAGGCGATGAGCGGGAAGACCGGCGGCCGACGGAACATGTAGAGCATGGCGCACGATCGCGACCACGGTCGTTGATGATGAGCGCCCAAGTTCCGGCGTTGATGCCGTACATGGCGTTGACGACGAACATCGTCACGAGCGGTCCGAACTCGCTCAGGATGTTGACCGTCTGCTCGGCATTGAAGGGATAGAGCTTGCGTCGTGGGCTCATGTGTCTGGAGGTGACCTTCGGTTCTTGCTTGCTGCCCGTCTTTGACCGTCTCGGGCGTTCTGTCGCTCATGTCGATCTAGTCCGCTGCGATCGCTTTGGCGAACTCAGCGGCATCGAACGGCTGCAGGTCGTCTACACCCTCGCCGACGCCGATGGCGTGCACGGGAAGCCCGTGCTTGGCGGCAATGGCGACGAGGATGCCGCCGCGTGCCGTGCCGTCGAGCTTGGTCATGACGAGACCGGTGACGCCGGCGCGCTCGCGGAAGACCTCGACCTGCGACAGGGCGTTCTGACCCGTCGTGGCATCGAGCACGAGCAGCACGTCGTGCGGCGCGGTCGGATCGAGCTTTCTCAGGACGCGCACGACCTTCTCGAGCTCGTCCATCAGCGCTTCCTTGTTCTGCAGCCGGCCGGCGGTATCGAGAAGCAGCACGTCGACGCCGCCGTCGCGCGCTTGGCGTGAGCGCATCGAAGGCGAGAGCCGGACGCATCCGAGCCGACGTCGCGCGCGACGACGGGCGCGCCGGTGCGCTCGCCCCAGATCTTGAGCTGATCGATGGCGGCGGCGCGGAACGTGTCGCCGGCGGCGAGCATGACCTTCTTGCCGTCGCGCGCGAGCTTGGCCGCGAGCTTGCCGATGGTCGTCGTCTTGCCGGTGCCGTTGACGCCGACGACGAGGATCACGTGCGGCTTGAACTTGCCGTCGATGACGAGCGGCCGCGCGACCGGCTCGAGCACGCGCGTGATCTCGGCAGCGAGCACCTCGCGCACGTCGGCCGACGATATGCCCTTCTCGAGACGCCCCTGCGCCAGCGCGGCGGTGATGCGCGCGGCGGTCTCGACACCGAGGTCGGCGCCGATCAGCAGGTCTTCGAGCTCGTCGAGCGTCGCGTCGTCGAGCTTGCGCTTGGTGACGATGCTCGTGATGCCGTCGCTCAAGCGCGAGGACGTCTTGCTCAGGCCGGCCTTGAGGCGCTGAAACCAGCCTACTGGCGCGCTCGGCAGCTGCTTCAGGCTCTGCCTTCGCAGCAGGATCGGCGGCCGCGGCGCTCGCCGGTCTTGCCGCCGAGGAGGCGGCCGAGCAGTCCCTTCTCTTTCTTCACGTCAGCTCCGCTCACGCAACCACCTCGCCCGATGAGGCGGCGGCCGTCGTGATCGGAAATGCGCGCGCGCTGCAGCGAGCCTACCGGGGCGCCGGGCTCCACCAGGACTTCGGCGAACTGCATCGTGCGGCCGATGCCGTCCTGCTCGATCAGGATCTCGACTTCAGAGTCGGCGGAGAGCCTCGAGGTAGCTCGAGAGCGCGGCATCGCCCTTTGCGCGCAGGCGCGCTGCTCGCTCCTTGATTTGGGGTCTCGCGACCTGCGGCATGCGCGCTGCCGGCGTGCCGTTGCGCGGCGAGAACGGAAAAACGTGAAGATAGGTAAGCCCGCATTCGTCGACGAGATCGAGCGTGTTGCGAAACATCTCGTCGGTCTCGGTCGGGAAGCCGGCGATGAGATCGGCACCGAAGACGATATCGGGGCGGCGCCGGCGCATCTCGGTGCAGAAGCCTATCGCGTCGGCGCGCAGGTGGCGGCGCTTCATGCGCTTCAGGACAAGATCGTCGCCCGCCTGCAGCGAGAGATGAAGATGCGGCATCAGCCGCGGCTCGCGATGCGACGGCATCAGGAGATCGGCGTCGGCCTCGACCTGATCGATCGAGGAGAGGCGCAGGCGGTCAAGCTCGGGCACGAGCTTCAGGATCTGCTTCACGAGGCGGCCGAGCGACATGCTTCCGGGAAGGTCGCCGCCGTAGGATGTGATGTCGACGCCGGTCAGCACGACCTCGCGGTAGCCCGTCTCGACGAGTTGGCGGATCTGGCCCACGACCTCGCCCGCGGGAACCGAGCGCGACGGTCCGCGGCCGAAGGGAATGATGCAGAACGTGCAGCGATGGTCGCAGCCGTTCTGGATCTGGACGTAGGCGCGCGCTCGCGTGCCGAAGCCGTCGATCATGTGGCGCGCGGTTTCCTTGACGCTCATGATGTCGTTGACGACGACGCGCTCGAGGTCGTCGGTGGAGAGCGCGCGAAACGTCTCGGGCTCGATCTTCTCGCCGTTGCCGATGACGTGATCGACCTCGGGCATCTCAGAGAAGCGCTCGGGCTCGATCTGCGCGGCGCAGCCGGTGACGACGATGCGTGCCCCGGGGCGCTCGCGGCGCAGCTTGCGGATGGTCTGCGCCGCCTGGCGCACGGCTTCGCCCGTCACGGCGCAGGTGTTGACGATGACGCAGTCCTCGACGCCGGCGTCGCGCGCGTGCTTGCGCATCACCTCGGACTCGTAGGCATTGAGGCGGCAGCCGAGGGTTATGATGAGAGGTTCAGCCATTGCTTCCGTGGCGCTAGCAACTGCCGGCGGAATGACGTGCTCATGACGCCGCCGATAGATGACCTACGCGCTGACCGATTGTTCTCATTTGGGGCGCGCCCGAGACCCCTGATAGCCGACAACCCGGACATTCGCTAGGCGTCAGCGCCGGTCAGGAATTCCGGCTCGAGATAGCCCTCGTACTCAAGCTCGACCGGACCCGTCATCAGAATACGGTTGCTTGGCGTCCAATCGATGACAAGGGGCCCGCCCGGCAGGGTGACCGTAACTCGGCGATCCGTGAGGCCCTTGCGCATGGCGGCGACCGCTGCGGCGCAGGCTGCGGTTCCGCAGGCCTTCGTGAGCCCGGCCCCGCGTTCCCACGTTCTGACCGTAATGCTGGTACGAGATGTCACATGCGCCAGGCTGATGTTGGCCCGTTGCGGGAAAATGGGATGGTTCTCCAACAACGGCCCGAAGCGGCCGAGGTCGTAGGCGTTGACATCGTTCACCCAGAATACGGCATGCGGATTGCCGACACTTGACGACCGACGGCGAATGCAGGATCGGCTTGTCTATGGGGCCGATCTGGAGCTCGATCTGGCGTGTGTCGTGGAAGGGCTCGGCGAGCGGGATTTTGTCCCACTCGAAGTGCGGCTCTCCCATGTCGACGGTGATCGCAGCGATTCGGTCAACGCCGACGTCGAGAATCCCGGCTTTGGTTTCGAAGCGCAGCTTGTTGCGGCCGGTGCTCTGACTTTCGAGCCAGCCGATGCAGCGCGTGCCGTTGCCGCAGGCGGACGATTCCGAGCCGTCGGCGTTGAATATGAGGACGTAGGCATCGGTGCCTGGGGTTCTGGGGTCGTAGAGCACCATCATCTGGTCGAAATGCGTGCGCGGAGCCGCGGCAATGGCGCGCGCCGCCGACCGCGCTCATCTCAGCTTTGCTCGCGCGCAGGTCGACGACGACGATCTCGTTGCCGAGGCCGTTCATCTTGGTAAAGGCGAGGCCGGCTGGCTTTGTCATGCGCCGTTATATGGCGAGGGGGGCCGAAAACACAATTCGCCCGTACACCGGCTTCTGTACGACGGCCACTCGTTCTCGGGCGAGATGATCCCCACATGGGGACGGGCATAAGAATCCAGGCATCCAAGAGGGTGAGATGACTTCTGCGCTACGTCTGCTCGCATTTGCCGGCGCTGCTCTCTTCGCAGGCTCCGCCGCGGCCGAGCAAACCAATGCTCCAGACGCAAAGGCGAGCAACGTGAAGGTCGAGACCTTCGCCCAGGGGCTCGAGCATCCCTGGGGTCTGCAGTTCCTGCCGGATGGCCGTCTGCTCGTCACCGAGCGGCCGGGCCGCATGCGCCTCGTCGGCAAGGACGGCAAGCTTTCCGAGCCCTTGGGCGGCGTTCCCAAGGTCGTTGCCGAGGGGCAGGGCGGTCTCCTCGACGTCGTGCTTGCGCCGGACTTTGCGACGAGCGGAACCATCTACTTTTCTTACGCAGAGCCGCGCGAGGACGGGAAGAACGGCACCAGCGTGGCACGGGCAAAGCTCGTGCTCGAAGGCGGGAAGGGGCGGCTCGAGGACGTTGACGTCATCTTTCGCCAGGAGCCGGCGTGGAAGAGCAACTTATCATTTCGGATCGCGGCTCGTCTTCGATGGCGACGGATCGCTGTTCGTCACGACGGGCGAGCGCAACTTTGCGCGCGCCGAGGCGCAGAACGCCGCCAACCATCTCGGCAAGGTGATCCACATCACGCCCGACGGCGCGCCGGCTCCCGGCAATCCGAAACGCCCGGGCTGGGATCCCAAGGTGTGGTCGATCGGCCATCGCAACATGCAGGGCGCGGCGCTCAATCCGGCGACAGGCAAGCTGTGGACGGTCGAGCACGGCGCGCGCGGCGGCGACGAGCTCAATCATCCCGAGGCGGGCAAGAACTACGGCTGGCCGATCATCACCTACGGGCGCGATTATTCAGGTCTCAAGATCGGCGAGGGGACGGCGAAGGAGGGCATGGAGCAGCCCGTCTACTACTGGGACCCGTCGATCGCCGTTTCGGGCCTCGCCTTCTACACCGGCGATCTGTTCCCGGATTGGAAAGGCAATGTCTTCGTCGGCGGTCTCAATGGCGCTCAGCTCGAGCGGCTGGTGCTCGAGGATGAAAAGGTGGTCGCGCACGAAAAGCTCTTGGGCGATCTCGGCGAGCGCATCCGCGACGTGCGCCAGGGACCCGACGGCGCGCTGTGGCTCTTGACCGATTCCGAGGCGGGGCGGGTCCTGCGGCTCGTGCCGGCCAAGTGATCGCGCGGCGCGTGATCAGTATCCGCCGCCGCCGCCGGCTTCGGGCCCTTGATGCTTGAATTGTCGTACTCTTTCTCCTTCGGCTTGTCGACGTTGTAGACCTGGACCGACTCGTTGCGGTCGATCTTGCAGTCTCCGTTCTTGTCGAGAAGCTTGAAGGCGATGTTGGGCTTGTCGGCGAGTTCTTGTGCCGTGACCTTGCCGTCGGAGTTCGCGTCGTAGTAGGTGAGGTTCGCGACCTCGAAGAGCCGGTCGTTCCTGGCCAGCACCAGGAATTCCGCCTGATCAAGAACGCCATCGCCGTTGGCGTCCGACTCGCGGAACGAGGTCGCGGCGTATTGCTTCCACTCGTCGCAGCTCACCGAGCCGTCCTTGTTCAAATCCCAGGTCTGAGCGGCGCCGATGAAGGTGCGGTCGAAATCGGACGATGAGCTGAAGGGCGACGCCGCGCTGCATGCGCCGAGCAGCAGTGTCACCGCGGGCAGCAAACACGCCGTACCCGCCAACCCCCTTTTTTGCGATGCGCGCATCGCGTTCTCCCCGTCGCTTGCCCTTCTGCTTATGATCTCGAATGGGCGCTCAATTATGATGCACGGCGATCGCCGTTTGCAATGTGGTCGAGCAGTGGCAACTTTAACACTCTGAATTCAGGCTTCTTTCTGGAGCAAGCTTGGTTACCGGGGAGCGCCGCGCGGCGCGAATCAGGTCGTTGACAGCCGCCACCCCTTCGACCATGGTGCCGCCAATCTCGACGGTTCGACATACCGAGCCGCCACCTTGCCCGAGGCGCTGATCATGCGCCGGGGCCGGGGGTCCACACCCGCCAGCGAGTTTCGCCCGCGGGTGCAATTCGTTTTGGCTCACGGGCTGATCCGCGCGCTGCGGTCTCATGAGCTGCGATGTCTCAAAGTGCGCGCGCGGGCCCTCCGCCGGGGCGGCGCATTGGCGCCGGGCCGCGGTCGCGGCCTCAAGATAGATAGGTTCGATGTTCCAGTCGCTGTCCGACCGGCTTTCGAGCGTCCTCGACAAGCTCACCAAGCGCGGTGCGCTCTCTGAGAGCGACGTCGCGGAGGCGATGCGCGAGGTGCGGCGCGCGCTGCTCGAGGCGGATGTGGCGCTCGACGTCGTGCGCGACTTCACCGAGCGGGTGCAGGGCCAAGGCGGTCGGCCAGGAGGTTCTCAAGTCCGTCACGCCGGGCCAGATGGTCGTCAAGATCGTCAACGACGAGCTCGTGCGCACGCTGGGCTCGGAGGCCGAGCCGATCGATCTTCACGCCAGCCCGCCGGTCGCGATCCTCATGGTCGGCCTGCAGGGCTCGGGCAAGACGACGACGACGGCCAAGATCGCCTGGCGGCTCAAGACGCGCGACAAGAAGAAGGTGCTGATGGCGTCGCTCGACACGCGCCGCCCGGCCGCGCAAGAGCAGCTGCGCGTGCTCGGCGAGCAGACGCAGGTCGATACGTTGCCGATCGTCGCCGGTCAGACGCCGGTGCAGATTGCGCGGCGCTCGCTCGATGCGGCCCGGCTCGGCGGCTTCGACGTGGTGCTGCTCGATACGGCGGGCCGCGTCACGGTCGATGAAGAGCTGATGGCGGAAGTCGCCGAGGTCAAGGCATCGACGTCTCCACACGAGGTTCTGCTCGTCGCCGACAGCTTGACGGGCCAGGACGCCGTCAACACGGCGAAGGCATTCGACGGCAAGGTCGGCATCACTGGCATCGTGCTGACGCGCGCCGACGGCGACGGCCGCGGCGGCGCTGCGCTCTCCATGCGCGCGGTCACCGGCAAGCCGATCAAGCTCCTGGGCGTCGGCGAGAAGTGGGACGCGCTCGAGGATTTCGATCCCAGCCGCATCGCAGGCCGCATCCTCGGCATGGGCGACATCGTCGGCCTGGTCGAGCGCGCGGCGCAGACGATCGACGTCGACAAGGCGCGCTCGATCGCCGAGAAGATGCGCAAGGGCGCGTTCGATCTCGACGATCTCGCCGAGCAGCTCACGCAGATGCAGAAGATCGGCGGCATGTCGGGCGTGCTCGGCATGCTGCCCGGCGTGGGCAAGATCAAATCGCAGATCGCCGACGCCAGGCTCGACGACAAGGTTCTCAAGCGCCAGCACGCGATCATCACGTCGATGACGCCCAAGGAGCGGCGGGCGCCGAAGATCCTCGACGCCAAGCGCAAGCGCCGCATCGCGGCGGGCTCCGGCACGCGCGTCGAGGACGTCAACAAGCTCATCAAGATGCATCGCCAGATGGCCGACATGATGAAGGCCATGGGCAAGAACCGCGGCATGATGTCGAAGATGTTCGGAATGGGCGGCGGCGGCGCGCCCTCCGAGGAAGAGATGGCGCGCATGCAGGGCGAGCTGGCGAAGCTCGATCCAAAAGCGCTCGAGCAGCTGCCTGCCGATTTGAAGGATGCGCTGCCCAAGGGGCTCGGTGGCCTCGGCGGCGGATTACCGAAAGGACTTCCGGGCCTGGGGGGCGGCGCGCTCCCGGGGCTCGGCGGTGCCTTGACGCGGTTCCCGGGATTTCCCGGAAAGAAGAAGTAGACCCGATCGAAGCACTCAACCGACAACGTCAAAGCGAAGGACAAAGAGACATGGCAGCGAAGATCAGACTTTCCCGTGGCGGCGCCAAGAAGCGCCCCTACTACTACGTGGTCGTCGCGCACAGCGCGTCGCCGCGCGACGGGCGCTACATCGAGCAGGTGGGCACCTTCGATCCGATGCTCAAGAAGGATAGCCCCGATCGCGTGAAGCTCAATCTCGAGCGGTGCAAGTATTGGCTCTCGGTCGGCGCACAGCCGACGGATCGCGTGCAGCGCCTGCTCGATGCGGCGGGTCTCATGAAGCGCGAAGCGCGGAACAATCCCGAGAAGGCGAAGCCGAAGAAGAAAGCGCAGGAGCGCGCTGCCGCAGCCGAGAAGGCAAAGGCAGATGCGGAAGCCGGCGGCGCCGCCGCTTAACCGTTTGCGGCACTCCGCAGGCGCTCGCTCAATGTGCGCCGCGGAGTGCTGTCGGATGCGCTGGCTACCGGCAGCGGCGGCGGCTCGACCGGCGGATCTCTGGCTCGCAATGGCTGGACAGGCCGGATCGCCTCTGCGGCGGCTCTTCTCTCTGCGCCGCTTCAAGCGAAACCGAGCGCGAACGCAGCGCGGATGCCCTTGCAGCTCGTCCTCGGCGCCGTCGAGAAGGCGCACGCAGGCTTCCGTCTCGAGCGTGAGCTTGTGGTTGGTCATGCACTCGGCAACGCGGAGCGGCACGGCGGTTCCCGGCAAGCTCCCGGGTCATGATGCGTCGAGGGCACCTCTGCTCATCGAGCCGGCGATGCCGTTTTCATTTGCGCTCGGTGTCAAAAATTCGAGCTGGACACGGAGTGTGTGCTCGAAATGTATCCCTCGCACAAAGATCGGTGGCCCTCCCCTTTGAATACCTGCCCGTTGCAGTAGGCTCTCAATGTGTTCGCGCGCTTTGGGGATCGAGTCGCGCACGGGCAGTCGCCAAAGCATTGGGGTGCTTGGGGGAAGAGATGACGTTGAAAGGCGCGGCCATGACGGGGGCCGCAGGCGCGATCTGGGACCGGCGCAACGCCGCTCTCGAGGCGATGTCGGCTTTGATGGATGAGAAGCCGGATTTCGAGGACTGGACCGATAGAGACCTGCGGCTCTGGAACTACGCCATTGCGATCGGGCGGCGCCTCGAGCAGATCAACTGATCACGGTCCAGCGTAGTTTTTCCTGACTGCCATCCGGCGCGCCAGGCTGTGCGCACCGCATTTTTCGGCTCGGCTCATGTCCGGGCCGTTTTCCATTTTTACTGCACGCGTTACGATAGTAAAATTAACGACGGCACGTATAGATTGCATCATACTTTGAGCTTTTTGCTACAAATTCATGGCGCGAGGAAACCTCAAGGACGTATTGGAGCGCCTTGGCCTACTCCAGGCCGAGCTCGCAAGGCTCCTCGATGTCAGCCCGCGCACGGTCAGCGTCTGGGCGACGGGTGAAACACCTCCTCCCCGGACCGGTGGCGGCCTACCTGGGGCTCTTGCAGTCGTCTCACCCCTCGGTGGTGAGCTCGGAGCTCCGGCGCCTCGAAAGGAGGGGCAGAATGCTCGATGAAGGCATCTACGGCCTCAGCTATGCGGGCGAGCACATGGGCGAGGTCGACCAGGGCAACGGACTCGCGGTGCTGAGAAACGGCAAGATCCTCGGATCCGATCGCTGGGGCGGGGTGTTCGCCGGGAGCTACGAGTACGATCCCGTGAGCAAGACGAACAATGTTCATGTCCGTCTCGAAATGCCGCCCGATGCCACGCTGGTGACCGGCTTCTCCTCCGGCCCGGACGGAGCGGTCGTCGACATCGTCGCGGCATTCGAGCGCGCAGCGCCGGTCTCGTCGACGGTTGTCGAGATCGCCGGGACGCCGGTCGCAATCGAGCTCACCTATCTCGGACCGCTGCCGAATTGAAGGCCGGGAAAAGGCGTGCGACACCTCGGGCCATGACGGAAGGCAAGACCGCAACGACGGCGCGCGTGCTCCTGGGAGAAATCACGGGTGCTCATGGCGTGCGGGGCCTCGTCGTCATCAGAAGCTACGCCGCCGAGCCGGCGGATGTCGCCGCCTATGGTCCGCTCGTGGACGAAGCGGGGCTGAGGCCGCTCACGATTGCGGTCGAGCGGGTGACGCCCAAGGGTGTCATCGGTCGCGTCGAGGGCGTCGAGGACCGGACGGCGGCCGAGAAGCTCAAAGGCCGCAAGCTCTATGTTTCTCGCGCGCAGCTTCCCGAGGCGGCCGAAGGCGAATTCTATCATGCCGACCTGGTCGGGCTTGCGGCATTCGACGAGTTAGGAGCGGCGATCGGCGAGGTTGCTGCGGTGGTGAACTACGGGGCGAGCGATATCCTCGAAATCCGGCGTGACGGCACGCGCGCAACGGAGCTCGTGCCGTTCACCGAGGCGTTCGTGCGCGGCGTCGATCTGGATCAAAGACGAATCGTTCTCTCGATGCCGGTCGAGAGCGCGGATGAGGAAGAGAGCGGCGACGCAACCGGCGCCGACTAGACCGGCTCGCCCTTGAGCAGGCGCGGCAGCTCGCCCGAAAGGCCCGCCGCCTCGCGCACGAAATACTCTTTCAGGCGCGGCATGCGATCGACGAGACCGAGGCCGAAATCGCGCGCCGCCCTCACCAGCGTCCAGTCGTTGGAGAAGAGCAGGTTCAAGCCGTCGAAGGTTGCGGCGGAGACCGCGGAATCGAATCGCCGCCAGCGCTCATAGCGTGCGAGGACCTCGCCGTTGCCGAGATCGAGGCCGAGGCGGGCAGCGTCCGTCAGCACCTCGGTCAGGGCCGCGACATCGCGGAAGGCGAGATTCAGACCTTGTCCCGCGATTGGGTGGACGCCGTGCGCCGCGTCGCCGATGACGACGAAGCGGGGCGCGACGTAGCTCCTCGCAAGATGCATCTCGAGCGGCCATGACTGCCTCGGGCCCGCGAGCTCGATCAAGCCGAGCCGGCCGCCGACGCGCTTCTCGACCTCGGCCAGAAAGCCGGTGTCGTCGAGCGCCAGGATGCGCCGGGCCTCGTCTGCGTCCTCGCTCCATGTGATGCAGGAGCGGTTGCCGGGGAGGGGAAGGATGGCGAACGGCCCGCCGGGCAGGAAATGCTGGACGGCACGTGCGCGGTGCGGCCGGGCGTGGGCGATGGTGGTGACGATGCCCGTCTGGCCATAACCCCAGCCGACGATCTTGATGCCGGCCGCCTCGCGGAGCGGCGAGCGGCGCCCGTCGGCTGCAACGAGCAGGGGGGCGGCGAGGTGGCCGCCGGCGGCAAGGGAGAGCTCGACGCTTGCGCCGCCGGATTTGAAGCCGGCCGTCTCTGCGGGCGCGATCAGGGTGACGGCGTGATCGGACGCGACGACGTCCTTCAGGGCACGGGCGAGCGCGTCCGCGGGCACGATGAATGTCGCCGGCTCGTCTGCCGCGACGTGGTTGTCGTACTCGAGCAGGATCGGGCGCACGCCGGCCTCGAGACCCGAGTCGGTGATCTCGATTGCGGACACCTCCTGGGCCTCGGGTGCGAGGCGATCCCAAACGCCGAGCACGGTCAGCATCCGCCTGGTGGCCGCGGACAACGCAAAGGCGCGTACATCCGTCGGCGGATTGTTCGTTGGCGCATTGCGATCGACGATGGCAATTCGAGTGTTATTTCCGAAGGCTCCGCTCAAGGCGCGCGCCAAAGCGAGCCCGGCAAAGCTGGCTCCGGAGATCAGAACGTCGAAGGTCTTGTCGCTCGATACCGCGGACATGTCGCTTTTCTCACTCTCCGGCCACAGGTCTTTCCGGATGATGCCTGCCTTCGATAGCACGGCTGGTCCGAGGTGCCGATGGCGCAATCGAGTGGCATGGAGGGCAAGTAGTCTCTACAAGCTTCGGCAAAGTTTGCACTGAGGAGTTCGGCATCCGCCATGGCAAACGACCCCCAAGCGCCGCCGACGGCGCTTGCCGCGCTCTTGAGGATACTCGACCTCGAGCCTTTGGAGCGGAACTTCTATCGCGGCGTGAGCCCGAAAGAAGGCTGGCAAAGAGTCTATGGCGGGCAGGTGCTCGGCCAGGCGCTGGTCGCGGCGACGAGGACGGTGGACGAGCCGCGCCCGGCGCATTCGCTGCACGGCTATTTCCTGCTCGCCGGGGACCCGGCGCATCCGATCATCTACGAGGTGGAGCGCACGCGCGACGGGGCGAGCTTCTCGACGCGCCGGGTGAAGGCGATCCAGAACGGGCGCACGATCTTCACGATGGCGGCCTCCTTCCACAAGCCGGAAGAGGGATTCGACCATCAGGCCGAGATGCCGAGCGTTCCCGTGCCCGAATCGCTGCCGAGCGCCACAGAGCTCATGAATCGGCTGATCGACAAGCTCCCCGACAACATGCGCAGCTACTGGATGCGCGACAGGCCGATCGACATGCGGCCCGTGGACGTGTCGCGCTATCTCGGCCGCGACAAGCGCCCGCCGGCGCAGCAGATCTGGATACGGGCCAACGGTGAGCTGCCCGACGACCCCAAGCTGCACGAGTCGGTGCTTGCCTATGCATCGGATTTCACGCTTCTCGACACGGCGCTCATCGCGCACGGGAAGCTCTTGTTCGACGTCGATATCCAGCTTGCGAGCTTGGACCACGCGCTGTGGTACCACCGGCCGTTTCGCGCCGACGAGTGGCTGCTCTACGCGCAAGACAGCCCGAGCGCGTCGGGAGCGCGGGGCTTCTGTCGCGGCAGCTTTTTTACCCGTGACGGACGGCTTGTTGCATCAGCCGCCCAAGAGGGCCTTATGCGCAAGCGCGACACGGCATTCACGCTCAAATAGTGAGCAAATGGCATTCTTTGCATATATTTTATGCAGTGAACGGTTGCCAGCGCGGCGGCAAATGTGGCGGATCTGTGATTTTTGAGTGCTATGTCAAAGTGTTACCAGATCGTTACCGAGTTGGCACAGGTCTTGACTCTCCCCTAGCCGGCAGCCGTTTGACACTCGTGCAGCGGCGACGTCGGAGGTCTGTCTCGCGTCACCAAAACGGGCGGGACACAACAAGGGGGTGCGCGCATGAAACTCATCACCGCAATCATCAAGCCCTTCAAGCTCGAGGAGGTCCGCCAGGCGCTGACCGACATCGGGCTTCAGGGCATGACCGTCACGGAGGTCAAAGGCTACGGGCGCCAAAAGGGTCACACTGAAATCTACCGCGGCGCAGAGTACGCCGTGAGCTTCCTGCCCAAGATCAAAATCGAGGTCGTGGTCGCTTCGACCCAGACCGATAAGGCCGTGGAAGCGATCGTCAAGGCAGCCAAAACCGGCCAGATCGGCGACGGAAAGATTTTCGTCTCGCCGGTCGACCACACCCTGCGCATCCGCACGGGCGAATCCGATGACGCTGCGCTCTGATATGCGGCTCAAAACCAATCATAGGGAAAACGAGGGAGTATCGAAATGAAGCTAAGTTCAACTGTGCGAAGTGCCGGCGTCTTGGGGATCGCCGCTGCGCTAGCATGCCTTGCCGAGCCGGCGCTCGCCGCGCCTGTGGTCGACAAGGGCGACGTGGCGTGGATGATGACCTCGACCGTGTTCGTGCTCTTGATGACGGTGCCGGGCCTCGCACTCTTCTACGGCGGCCTCGTGCGCACGAAGAACATGCTGTCGGTCATGATGCAGGTCTACGCATCGATGTGCATGGTCATGATCCTGTGGGTCCTCTACGGCTACAGCATGACCTTCACCAACGGCGGCGCGCTCAACGATTACGTGGGCGGGTTCTCGAAGGTGTTATTGGCCGGTGTCGATGCGACGACGCTGGCAGCGACGTTCTCGAACAACATTGCCATTCCGGAGTTCGTCTACGTCCTCTTCCAGATGACCTTCGCCGCCATCACGCCGGCACTCATCGTCGGCGCCGTCGCGGAGCGCATGAAGTTCTCCGCGCTGATGCTGTTCATCGCGCTCTGGGTGACCTTCGTCTATTTCCCGATTGCGCACATGGTCTGGTACTGGGGTGGCCCGGACGCCTGGGCAGCGGCAGCCAAGGCGCTCGCCGACGCTGGCGGTCCCGACAACGCAAGTGCCAAGGCTGCGTTCGATCTCGCGATGCTTGATGCCGGTAAGGCGTTCCAGTGGGGCGCTCTCGACTTCGCCGGTGGCACGGTCGTCCACATCAACTCGGGTATCGCCGGCCTCGTCGGCGCGCTCATTATCGGCAAGCGCGTCGGCTACGGCCGCGAGGCGATGCCTCCGCACTCGCTCACGCTGACCATGGTCGGCGCCGCGCTGCTGTGGGTTGGTTGGTTCGGCTTCAACGTCGGGTCGAACCTCGAGGCGAACGGCACGGCCGGATTGGCCATGATGAACACGTTCGTGGCAACCGCTGCCGCGGGCTTGGCCTGGATGATCATCGAATGGATCATCAAGGGCAAGCCTTCGGCGCTGGGTCTCGCCTCGGGCATCGTCGCGGGTCTGGTCGCAGTCACACCGGCTTGCGGCTTCTCGGGCCCGATGGGCGCTATCATCCTCGGCATCGTCGCCGGCGTGGTGTGCTTCATCTTCGCAACCGGCGTGAAGAATGCGCTCGGCTTCGACGACGCGCTCGATGTGTTCTCGGTGCACTGCATCGGCGGCATCATCGGCGCACTCGGAACCGGCTTGCTCGTCAATCCGGATTGGGGTGGGGCCGGCATTCCGGACTACATCTCGAAGCCCGGCGAGCTGACGATTGCTCCTTACGACATGGTCGCGCAGATGACGGCGCAGGGCAAAACTGTGCTTCTGACCTTGCTCTGGTCGGGCATTGGCGCGGCGATCATCTACAAGATCGTCGACATCATCGTCGGCCTGCGTCCGGTGACGGACAAGGAGCGCGAGGGTCTCGACATCACCGACCACGGTGAGCGAGCCTACAACTACTAAGGCTCAATGGGTGCGTCGGCTCAATCGGCCGGCGCGCCCCGATGACTATTCTCTCCCGAGCACGCGTCTTCCCCTAGACGTGCTCCCAACTGGCCCGGGGCCTCCGTGCTCCGGGCCTTTTTCATGCGCGCGGCGGTTGCATATCAGCCAATGACGCGCAGCACGGACTTTCTTCCGATCAGCGGGAGCAGCTTTGCGAGATCGGCGCGGCGCAGGGCGATGCAGCCTTCGGTCGGCGCGAGATCGGGGCGCGCCACGTGGAGGAAGACGGCGCTGCCGCGGCCCCGAATGCGGGGGACGTCGTTGTAGCCGAGGACGACGACGATGTCGTAGAGTTGGTCGTCGCGCCACATGCGCTCAGCGCTTGCCGGATAGGGGTGGGTTACGGGGCGATTGTAGTTTCGGTCGCCCGGCGCATCGCACCATCCGTCGGCGCTGCGTGTCGGGCGCACGGGCAGCGGCGAGCCCGGCCGGGCCACGCGATCGGGGCGAAAATAGACCCGCCTGAGCTTGAAGCGGCCGAGCGGCGTCGCGCCGTCTCCTTCGCGTTTCAGGGGTTTGCAGCCGCTGCGGCCAAGAGCGCATGGAAAACGGAAATTGCCGGCCGCGAGTAGGCCGGTTGTGCGCCGACGGGAGACAACCCTCACGAACAATTGACGAATAACGATGCCCTTTAACCCTTCTACCGCTTGCGCCAGCTCATTCTCTTTGCCTTACGGTCCGGTACCCTACCTCAGGCCCGGTGGCATGCTAAGGATAGCGCGCAACCCAACAAAAGTCTGGAGCACTCGAGAATGACGACCGCTCGCAAGATCCTTCTTGTCGACGATGACGAGGATCTCCGCGGATCCCTGAGGGACCAGCTCGCACTCCACGAGGAGTTCGAGGTGTCCGTCGCCGGCACGGCGTCGAAAGGCATCGAATCGGCAAAGGCTGAGCACCACGATCTCGTCGTGTTCGACGTCGGTCTGCCGGACATGGACGGGCGCGAGGCGGTGAAGGTTCTGCGCAAGACCGGCTTCAGAAGCCCGATCATTATGCTCACCGGCAACGATTCGGACGCGGATCAGATCCTCGGCCTCGATGCGGGGGCCAACGACTACGTCACGAAGCCGTTCAAGTTCGCCGTGCTGCTCGCCCGGATACGGGCGCAACTGCGCCAGCACGAGCAGAGCGAGGACGCGGTCTTTGCGATCGGTCCCTACACGTTCAAGCCGGCCTCGAAGCTCTTGCTCGATGAGAAGGGCGGCAAGATCAGGCTCACGGAGAAGGAGACGGCCATCCTCAAATACCTCTACCGGACAGGGGAGAAGGTCATCTCGCGCGAGACGCTGCTGCACGAGGTCTGGGGCTACAATGCAGGCGTGACCACGCACACCCTCGAGACGCACATCTACCGCCTGCGCCAGAAGATCGAGAAGGATCCGTCGAATGCGGAGATCCTGCTGACGGAGACCGGCGGCTATAAGCTGATCGCATAGGTTCCGGCCTGCGCTCAGTCGGCCGGGGCTCGCACTTTTCCTCAGGTTGTCCAACCCAGCACACAGATGGTCTGCCTGCCCTTTGACCGGCGCGGGCGAATCGTCCGAGGTTTCGAGCCATGACGCGCGGAGCGGCGCGCGGGGTTTCGAGGAACGGATCACATGGCGATCGATGCGCTTGTCGCACCCTTTCTCAGGGTGGAGATCTTTCAGGGATTGCAGCTCAGCCAGATCGAGGAGATCGCGCGGGGTGCGGAGCGTATCGTCTTTCGTCCCGGTGACGTGATCGTCAACGGCAGCTTCTCGGGCGAGGGGGCGGTGCTTCTCGTCTCGGGCGAAGCCGTGGTCGCGAGCGAGCGCGGATACCATCATGAAACGACCGAGCCCATACCGGCCGGATCTCTCCTCAACGAGATGGCGATGCTCATCGAGACCGAGCTCAGCCTGATCGTATTTGCCCGTACGACAGTGCGAGCCCTCAAGATATCGCGCGCCACGCTGTATCAGCAGATGGTCGAGGATCCGGCGATCGCCGAGCATTTCATCGCCAAGATCTCGGGGCGGCTCACGGACTTCGTGGAGGGCTTCAGGGCGTGTCGAGCAGATGTTCGGCGGCGCGGATGCGCGGCGTGCGCCGGCCTATCAGACCAGCTGAAAGCTTCAGGTGCGGAAACAAGAAGGGCCGGAGCGTGGAGAGCGCTCCGGCCCTGGTCTTTGATGCTTTTGGGGACTCGCGTTCGCCTAACGCATGCGGCGCGGGTTCATGTAGAGGTCCGCCTCCTGGCGCTCGATATGCGGCTTGACCTTGCCGCTGCATGACGTCCTTCCAAAGGCGGCGCATGTGACGGCGGCAATCGCCGTTGAAGATCATCATGCCGCCGAACAGCTTGCAGCACGGTCAGAAGGCGCTTGTCGGCGTGGCCGGCTTTGACCTTGCCCTTCCACTTGCCGCCGATGGAGAACACCTTGCCGTCGAGGGCGCCGACGATCTCGTCCTTGCTGATCGTAGAGCGTGTAGTCGCCGCCGATGTTGATGAAATCACGCCGCAGGCGGTAGAACTCGGGCTCGCCCTTGTCGTCGATCAGGAAGAACGAAAAGTTCTCCGGCATGAAGGGCCACTTGTTGGCCGAACGCTCGAGATAGATGATGTAGTTGTCGTCGGCCGTGTTGATCGAGTAGGTCATCACGGGCAGGCCGCGGGCGCCGATCGTCTGCTGCAGCGAGCGCCCGATCATCAGATCCATCGTGGCGCGCCAGTTGACCGTCTCGTTGAAGAGCTTGAACACGAGGCGCTTGTCCATGCCCTGGGCCTTCTCCCAAAGCTCCTCGCGGTAGCCGATGAGGCCGGTACGCTCGCCGTTCTCGATCACCTCGGCGAAGATATCCATGTCGGAGGTGAACTGGCGCGACTTGGCGCGGTTGCGCGAGCGCTTGTAGATGCCGAACTCGGTGAAGTTGAAGTTCGTGATCCAGACGTCGACGATGAAGCGGTGCCAGCCGTCGGCGGGTGCCTTGCCCGGCTTCTTCGGTGCCGCGCTCTTTGCCGCCTCTCCGGCATCGGCCCGCTCCTCGCGCGCCGCATCGCTTGCGGCCGCGTCGGCTGCTGCATCCACCACTTTCAGCGCGCGTGCCGTCATGCTCGCCTCCCGTATCCGCTTGAGCCCGAATCACTTGCTGCGTGAACGGTAGCATCGGGGCCCGATCGGGGATGGGGCGGGCGGCAAATCGCGCTTTGGAAAACCTCCGAGCGCAGCTTCGCTAGTGCTCGCGGGCACCGAAAATCGCCGAGCCGACGCGGACGTGGGTGGCGCCGAAGGCGACCGCGGTCTCGAAGTCGCTGCTCATGCCCATGCTGAGCTCGTTGAGCCTCGCCTCGCGGGCGAGCTTGGCGAGGAATGCGAAGTGCACGGCCGGCTCCTCGCTCGTCGGCGGAATGCACATGAGGCCCGCGATCTCGAGACCGAATTCCTCGCGGCACTGGCGCGCGAAGGCCTCCGTCTCGCGCGGCATGATGCCGGCCTTCTGCGGCTCCTCGCCGGTGTTGACCTCGATGAAGAGCTTCAAGCGCTTGCCCTGCTTGGCCTGCTCCTCGGCGATGGCCTCGCGCGATCTTGGGGCGGTCGATGGTGTGGATGGCGTCGAAGAGCTGCACGGCCTCCTTGGTCTTGTTCGACTGCAGCGGGCCGATGAGGTGCAGCTCGATGTCGGGATAGCGGGCGCGCAGCTCGGGCCACTTGGCCTTCGCCTCCTGGACGCGGTTCTCGCCGAAGATGCGGTGGCCGGCATCGAGCACGGGAACGATGTCGTCGGCGCCGAAGGTCTTCGAGACGGCGATCAGCTTGACGGACGCGGGATCGCGTTTCGCCTCGCGCGCGGCGGCGGCGATGCGCATCTCGACGTTCCGCAGCGCGGCCACGGCAGGTCGCTCGTCAGGTATCGTCACGCCGGGTGCCTTTGCTGCCTGCTCTCGCGTAGGGCTCGAACGTGTGCTCGTCGCTCGAAAGCAGCCGCAGATACTTGCGATTGATGAAGACCTTCTCGCGCCAGACCTTCTCTTCGGCGAGAACGCCCGCGTCCACGAGCTGCTTCAAATGGGTCGACGCCGTATGCCTGTTTCCTAAGCCCATTTCGGTCAAGTTCTCGATGCGGCAGTAAGGCTGCGTGAATATCAGCTCGACGAGTTCGCGCGAATAGATGCGGGGTTTCGCGGTGCGGACGTAGGCCGAAGTCTCAGCCATAAGATCACGTATGGCGCGGACCTTCTGGTTGGTCCAACGCGCCGTGGTCTCGATCCCCGTCAGCACATAGAGCACCCACGGCTCCCAGGCGCCGTTGCGGGTCACGCTTGCGAGGCTCGCGTAGTAGTCAACGCGCGTGCGAAGGATATAGCGGCTGAGGTAGAGCGTCGGCCGGTCGAGAAGGCCGGCCTGCACCAGGAACAGCAGGTTCAGGATTCGTCCGGTGCGGCCGTTGCCGTCGCCAAAGGGATGAATGGCCTCGAACTGGTAGTGCTGCACGGCCATGCGGACGACGGGATCGATGTCGCTCTCGGCGTTGACGTAGCGCTCCCAGTTGGCGAGGAGGTCGCGAATTTTTTCCGCGCCTTCCGGCGGCGTATAGATCACTTCGCCCGTGATGCCGTTCTTGAGCGTCGTGCCCGGCGTCGCGCGGATGTCGAGATCGGTGCCGGTTATGGTGCGGCAGAGCTCGAGGGCGATGCGGGTGGAGAGGGGCCGCTTGGCGAGCGCTTCGAAGCCCAAGTGGAGCGCGGTGCGGTAGCGGAGGGCCTCCTTGGCGGCGGGGTCGCCCGTGGTGATATCGTTGCCTAGGCTCGCCTCGCGAAATAGCGAATCGTTGGTCGTCACGATGTTCTCGATCTCGGAGCTGGCGCGGGCTTCGAGCATCGGGATGGCATTGATGAGGACCGATTCGTCGGGCAGGAGCTGGCCCGCCACCTTGAGCTCGGCCAGCTCGGTGCGCGCGGCAACACATCGCTTCAGGATGGCCTTGGTTTCCAGGTCCGCTTTGGGCGGCAGCGGCGGGAGGTCGTTGTAGGCCTGTGCTGGGTTGTGGGCGGGTCGAGTTCTGGCCATTGCTCATGTACGTTGTCGGGCGGATCATGATCATGAGGGGCGGCTCATGATCGCGGCGTGAGCATGATAGCGCTGTCATGTACAAAAATCACGTAATTTTGTACATGATATACCGCTCGTGTGCATGGAGCGACCGTGAGACGCATATCATGGTCGAAAATACAAATAAATTGACCATTATGACTCGCTGTGAGTCGAGCAAGAGGCGCCCGCAACGTTCCTTGACCCCCTCGGCCCTTTAAGGCTGATTGTCCGGCCAAATCGACAGATTAACGAGATCCGAGTTCATGGCCACCGAACGCTACAACGCGCCCGCACGCGAGAAGCATTGGCAGCAAGTCTGGGAAAAGGCTGAGATTTTCAGCGCTTCCAACGACGATCCGCGGGCCAAGTGCTACGTGCTCGAGATGTTCCCCTATCCGTCGGGGCGCATCCACATGGGGCACGTGCGCAACTACACGATGGGCGACGTGTTCGCCCGCTACAAGCGCGCCCGGGGCTTCAACGTGCTGCATCCCATGGGCTGGGACGCGTTCGGCATGCCGGCCGAGAACGCCGCCATCGAGCGCAAGACCGCATCCCGCGAAGTGGACCTACGCCAACATCGACGCCATGAAGGGCCAGCTCAAGTCGATGGGGCTGTCGCTCGACTGGGACCGCGAGATCGCGACCTGCAATCCCGACTACTACGCGCACCAGCAGCGCATCTTCCTCGACCTGCTGAAGAAGGGCCTCGCCTACCGCCAGTCGTCCAAGGTCAACTGGGATCCGGTCGACAACACCGTGCTCGCCAACGAGCAGGTCATCGACGGGCGCGGCTGGCGCTCGGGCGCGCTCGTCGAGCAGCGCGAGCTGACGCAGTGGTTCTTCAAGATCACCGACTACTCGGACGAGCTGCTCGAGGCGCTCGGCACGCTCGACAAGTGGCCGGAGAAGGTGCGCCTGATGCAGGCCAACTGGATCGGCCGCTCGGAAGGCATGCTGGTGCGCTGGGCGCTCGACAAGAAGACCGCGCCCAAGGGGCAGAGCGAGCTCGAGATCTACACGACGCGGCCCGACACGCTGTTCGGCGCCTCGTTCATGGCGATCGCGCCCGATCATCCGCTGGCCAAGGCCGCGGCCGAGACCAATCCGGCGCTCGCCGAGTTCTGCGAGCGAGTGCCGGCGCATGGGCACCTCCGTCGCCGAGCTCGAGACGGCGGAGAAGCGGGCTTCGACACCGGCATCCGCGCCGTGCATCCGTTCGACAAGGACTGGCTGGTGCCGGTCTACGTCGCCAACTTCATCCTGATGGACTACGGCACCGGCGCCATCTTCGGCTGCCCGTCGGGCGATCAGCGCGACCTCGATTTCGCGCGCAAGTACGATCTTCCGGTCGTCCCGGTGATCCTGCCGCCGGACGAGAGCATCGAGAGCTTCAAGATCACGGACACGGCCTACGACGGGCACGGGACGATGATCAACTCGCGCTTCCTCGACGACCTCTCGACCGAGAACGCCTTCGAGGCGGTCGCCAAGCGGCTCGAGGCGGCGAAGCTCGGCGGCAAGCCGGTCGGCCAGCGCAAGGTCAACTATCGCCTGCGCGACTGGGGCATCTCGCGCCAGCGCTACTGGGGCTGTCCGATCCCGGTCATCCATTGCGAGGACTGCGGCGTCGTGCCGGTGCCGGAGAAGGATCTGCCGGTCAAGCTGCCGGAGGACGCGACCTTCGACAAGCCGGGCAATCCGCTCGACCGGCATCCGACGTGGAAGCACGTGCAAGTGCCCGACGTGCGGCAAGGCGGCGACGCGCGAGACGGACACCATGGACACGTTCGTCGACAGCTCGTGGTACTTCGTGCGCTTCACGGCGCCCGACGCCAAGACCCCGGTCGACAAGAAGGCGGCGGCCTACTGGCTGCCGGTCGACCAGTACATCGGCGGCATCGAGCACGCGATCCTGCATCTGCTCTATTCGCGCTTCTTCTACCGCGCCATGTCCGACACCGGGCACGTGACGAAGAACCTGCGCGAGCCGTTCGCGGCGCTGTTCACGCAGGGCATGGTCACGCACGAGACCTACAAGTCGGCGGCGCGGCGGCTGGCTGCTGCCGACCGAGGTCCGCTTCGAGGGCGACGGCGACGCGCGCCGCGCGATCGAGATCGCGACCGGCAAGCCGGCCGAGATCGGCTCGATCGAGAAGATGTCGAAGTCGAAGAAGAACCTCGTCGACCCCGACGACATCATCGCCGCATTCGGGCGCCGACTGCGCGCGCTGGTTCATGCTGTCCGACAGCCCGCCCGAGCGCGACGTGATCTGGACGGAAGCCGGCGTTCAGGGCGCCGGGCGGTTCATTCAGCGCGTCTGGCGCCTCGTCGACGATGGCGGAGAAGGCCGCGCCAAAGGGCACGCCCATGCCCGAGGCGCTTGGCCCGGAGGCGACAGAATTGCGCCGGGCGGCGCACAAGGCGCTCCATGCCGTGGCCCAGAACATCGAGGGCCTGCGCTTCAACGTCGCCGTGGCCCAGATCTACGAGTTCACCAATGTGCTTTCAGCGGCTTTGGCCAAGTCTGAGCCAAAGTCCGGTGAGGCGCCAAAGTATAGCCAAGATTTCGCCTGGGCCCTGCGCGAGGCGGTCGAGTTCTTCGTGCAGATGATCGGCCCAATGATGCCGCATCTGGCCGAGGAATGCTGGGCGCGGCTCGGATACAACACTTTGCTCGCCAATCAGCCCTGGCCGGCGGCCGATCCGGCGTTGCTCGTTGACGATAAGATCACCATTGCCGTACAGGTGAATGGCAAGCGGCGGGACGAGCTTGTCATTGCCCGCGACGCCGCCAGGGAGGACATCGAGGCCGCCGCCTTGAGGCTCGAGACCGTGGTTCGTGCCCTCGAAGGACGGCCGGCCAAGAAGGTCATCGTCGTGCCGCAAAGGATTGTGAATGTCGTTGCCTGAGGCAGGCATAATGCGTTCAAAAGGCGGAGCAAACGGTCTCGATCGGGGTGCCAGCAGGCGCCCCCTTTCGGCTATTGCGCTGCTTCTGGCCGCCACAGTCCCGCTTCTCAGCGCCTGCGGCGACAGCGGCTTCCGTCCGCTCTACGGCTCATCCGGCATCGGCGCCAACGTCGATGAACGGCTGGCACAGGTCGATGTGGCACCGATCCCGGGCCGTGTCGGACAGCGCATCCGCAACGAGCTCATCTTTCAGTCGACCGGCGGCGGCGCGGCTCAGACCCCGGTGCTACGCCTCGAGGTCGCCATCCGCGAGAGCGTGACTTCGACCCTTGTTCAAAACGACGGCAACGCCGAGGCCCAGGTCTACGGGCTCGAGGCCAATTTCAGCCTCGTCCGCGTCGCGGACAATTCGGTCGTGCTCAAGGGCACGAGCTATGCGCGCGCCGGCTTCGAGCGCTTCGAGTCGATCTTCGCCAACGTGCGCGCGCGCGAGGACGCGGAGAACCGGGCGGCCAGGACGGTCGGCGACGACCTCAAGTCCCGCCTGTTGGCATATATGGCGAAGCCCGCCTAGCTCGTCATGGTTGCCGTCAAGGCCCACCAAGCACAGTCTTTTCTCACATCGCCTGAGCCGCGCTATAGCGCCGTGCTCTTCTATGGGCCCGACGCGGGCCTGGTTCTGGAGCGCGCGCAGGCGCTGGCCAAGGTCTGCGCGGAGCGCAATCAGCCGCCCGGGGAAATACTTCGGCTCGACGACGCCGACCTCGAGGGCGACCCCGATCGGCTTGCGGTTGAGCTTAGGACGATCGCCATGTTCGGCGGCCGGAAGGTCGTGCGCGCGGCGGCGGGCCGGCGCGTCACGGCCGCGGCGCTGCGGCCGCTGTTCGAGGACGCCGTGCTCGAGGGCGTGCTCATCGTCGAGGCCGGCAATCTGAAGCCCGACGACGCGCTGCGTGCTCTGTTCGAAAAGTCGGATCGTGCGGCGGCCGTCGCCTGCTACAGCGACGGCGCGCAGGATCTCGAGAACCTGGTGCGCGAAGTTCTCAAGGACGCGCACCTTACGATTACTGCCGAGGCCCGCGAGGCGCTCGTCGCGCGCCTCGGCGCCGACCGCGCACTGTCGCGCAACGAGATCGAGAAGCTCGCTCTCTTTGCGAAAGGCAAGGCGGAGATCGACGTCGGCGACGTCGACGCCGTCGTCGGCGACGTCTCTGAGCTCGCGCTCGAGCGCGTCTACTTCGCTGCCGCCTCGGGAGAGGGCACGCGCGCCATCGCGGAATGCGGGCGCGCGGTGTCGTCGGGAGAAAGCCCGCAGGCGATCATCGCGGCGACACAGCGCCATTTTCAGCGCCTGCACCGCGTCCGCGCGGCAATGGAGCGTGGACAAAGCCTCGACGAGGCGCTGCGCCAAATGCGGCCGCCTCTGCATTTCAAGCAGAAGGATGCGTTCGCGGGCCAGTGCCGGGCATGGACCTCGGAGCGGCTCGCCGAAGCCACGCAGCGCATCGCCGCGGCCGCAAAGGCGGCCCGCTTGTCGAGCCCGCTCGAAGAGGCCCTGACCGAGCGTCTTCTCATGAGCCTGTCAATGCTGGGGCGAGCCCAGGGCGCTGCGAGCCGGACCCGCTAACTCGTCAGGCCGCGGATATAACCTCCGATTGCACGGAAGCATAACGCGCCTATTATTGGCCGCCCGCGCTGCGGTCGCGGGGTGAGCGGGGAGGAAATCCATGTCTGCAACGCACTACGACGTTGTCGCCATCGGCAATGCGATCGTCGACATCATGGGGCGCTGCGATGACGCATTCCTCACCAAGCACGGCGCCATCAAGGGCCACATGCAATTGGTGGATGCCGCGACCGTGTCGCGGCTCTACGGCGCCATGGGCCCGGGGGTCGAGATCTCCGGCGGCTCGGCAGCCAACACGATGGTGGGACTCGCCTCCTTCGGCGGCCGGGCTGCCTTCATCGGCAAGGTCGCCGAGGACGAGTTCGGGCGCATCTTCCGCCACGACATCCGCGCCGCGGGCGTGACCTTCAATTCGGAGCCCGTCGTCGGCAAGACGCCCACGTCGCGATCGCTGATCCTCGTTACGCCCGACGGCCAGCGGACGATGAATACTTTTCTCGGGATCAGCACGGATCTCGATCATGGCGAGGTCGATCCGGCGCTGATCACCAATTCGAACTTCGTCTATCTCGAGGGTTATCTCTTCGACCGTCCGGAAGCCAAGGCAGCGTTCCGGCAGGCGGTCGCGATTGCAACCTCGGCCGGGCGCCGGGTGGCGTTGACGCTGTCCGACTCCTTCTGCGTCAATCGCCACAGGCAGGAGTTTCTCGAGCTCATTCGCTCGGGCATCAGCATCCTGTTCGCGAACGAGAGCGAGATCACGGCGCTCTACGAGACGTCGAGCTTCGACGAGGCCATGCAGCGCGCGGGAAAGGACACGGCACTCGCGGTTCTCACGCGAAGTGAAAAGGGTTCGGTGATCGTGTCGGAGGGGGAGCCGATCACGATAGCAGTCGATCCGGTCAAGGTCGTGGATACGACCGGGGCCGGCGACATGTATGCGGCCGGGTTCCTGTTCGGACTGGCGCGGGGCTACGATCTCGCCACCGCCGGCCGCCTTGGGAGCTTCGCGGCGGGCGAGATCATCGGGCATATGGGGGCGAGGCCGGAGGCGCGCTTCTCGCACTTGGCGCGCATGCGCGGCTTGCTCGCCTGACGGCGAAATCAGCGCATATATATAGAGCAGAAAACTTTTGAATTTCAGTAATATGGGGAAATGCACGCTTTGTTCTGAAGCTATACAAGTCGAAATTGCTTTTGCGCAACAAAATATGTGACGCGTTTGGAATTCGCCCTGGCCTCTATTTTTTATCCTTGGCAAACATGGGCTTCGCCACCATCCTTCAAGCATTGAATCGCGTTTCGAGGGATTGATCGAATGCCCACCGACCAAGCCCGCCGCGGCCGCCCGAAAGGCAGCGGCCTCGATGATACGGATCATTTGAGGAGGGTGGCCCGGATGCTCGAGGCCGACCCGGAATTGAAACCGACAACGGCAATCAAGGCAATCGGCATCAGCGATCCATCAACCATCCGCCGTCTGCGCGACAAGCTGCGCGGGACGAGCGTTAGCGAGGGCGAAGCGATCAAGAGCTCCGGAAATTTCGAGCGTGGCGCCGCCAGCGAGGCCGGGCCGCTCGGCGGCGCGATCACGGCAGCGCGGCGTTTCGTGCGCACGCTTTCTGCCGGCAGAGAGCCGCTCGCGGATGAGGAGATGGCTTCGGAGCCGGAAGGCGCGATGCTGGCGCCGCGGGAAGCTCCGCGAGACGCCGCTGTCTCCTGGTTTGCCGCCTGGTGCGGTCTTGGCCTGCATGCTCTCTCGACGACAGTCGAGGCGCAAATGTCCTTGTTCGAAAGCTTTCTGAGTGTACCGCAGATCGCATCGGCGATCAGACAGCAAGCGTTGTTAGGCGAGCACGTGATGGCGTTCTATTCCCACGGCACGGACGTCCGAACTACCCTGCACTAGAGTCAGTTCAGCCTAGAACCAACAGAACTTCAGGCCGCTCCCCAAGCGGCCTTTTTTTGTTTCCTGGAGGATGCGGGTCAGGCTCAGCTTTCCGCCCAGTCGGCGAGCCGGCCCAGGAATGCCATGCAGGCTTCGAGCTGGTCGTTGGCGATCCACTCGTTGGCGGTGTGCGCCTGGGCGATGTCGCCGGGTCCGCACACGACGGCGGGGGCACCCGCGACCTGAAAAAGACCGGCCTCGGTGGCGTAGGAGACCGCGTGCGTCTCGTTCTGGCCGACAAGCTTCAAGGCAAGCGCAACCGCTTCCGACCGCGGGTCGGCCTCGAACGGCGGCACCTGGTTCACCTGATGGATGGTGATCGCGGCTTCCGGCGCGACGCGGTGCATCTCGGGCAGACAGCTCGCCGCGGCGAAATCTCTGAGGCGGCGCTCGATCGCACCGATGTCGAGGCCGGGCAGCGCGCGCACGTCGAAGGTGAAGCGGCACGAGACCGGGACGATGTTGGTCGCCGTTCCGCCCTCGATCAGCGTCACCTGCAGCGTCGGATAGGGCGGATCGAAGCGCGCGTCGGGCGGCGAAGCCTTGAGCTCCTCCTCGATGCGGCCGAGCTCGGCCAGCAGTCGGCCGGCGTAAGCGATGGCGTTGACGCCGAGATGCGCCATGCTCGAATGCGCCGCGCGGCCCAAGACCTCGACCTGCCAGCGCACCGGTCCCTTGTGCGCGTCGACGACGGCCATCGAGGTCGGCTCGCCGACGAAGACCATGCGCGGACGTGTCAACTTGGTGCCCATCTCGGCGATCATCGGGCGCACGCCGAGGCAGCCGACCTCCTCGTCGTAGGAGAAGAGGACGTGGATCGGCACTTTGAGCCTGCGGCGCTGGAAATCCGGGACGGAGGCCAGGACGCAGGCGAGAAAGCCCTTCATGTCGGCGGTGCCGCGCCCGTAGAGCCGGCCGTCACGCTCGGAGAGCGTGAAGGGGTCCGTCTGCCCAGGACTGCGCGATCGACGGGGACGACGTCCGTGTGCCCGGAGAGGCCGACGCCCGGAATTCCGGTCGGTCCGATGGTGGCGCAGAGGGACGCCTTCTTGCCGTCGCTCGAGGGAACGAGCGTGGAGGCGACGCCGTGCTGCGCGAGGTAGTCCTCGACGAAGCGGACGAGCTCCATGTTGGATTTGTGGCTCGTCGTGTCGAAGGCGACGAGCCGCGCGAGCAGCTCCTTGACCGAGTAGCGGGCGCCTCTCATGCAGGCATTCTCCCGACCGGATCTGACGGCGAGCCCGGCGGCCGCCCTGCGCGTCTCGGGCCGGACGCCATCTCAGTTCACGCTCCGCACCGCGTACGGGCTGTCGAGCGAGAAGGCGGGGATCGCGACGTCGAACAGCTCGCCGCCTTCGTCCGTCATCTGATAGCTGCCGACCATGATGCCGGACGGCGTCGGCAGCGGGCAGCCCGACGTGTAGGTGAAGGACTGACCGGGCGGGATCACCGGCGTCTGGCCGACGACGCCCGGTCCGCGCACCTCCTCCGTGCGGCCGTTGGCATCGGTGATGCGCCAGAGGCGGCTCTTGAGCTGGACGGTCTCTTCGCTCTCGTTGGCGATGTCGACGGTGTAGGTCCAGAAGTAGTAGCCCTCGTCGGGCGTCGACTGGTCCTCGGAATACTGCGGGAAGACGCGGATGCGGATGCCGCGCGTCACCTGCTCATATGGCGTGTCGTTGGCCACGGGCCCGTCCGGCTCATCTGTCATTTGACGCATACCACGGATTTCCAAGCTCTCGTCAATGCCGGCGGCCGACGTGCCTTATTTGCGGGCTGCGGCAAGCGCGGCATCGAGGTCGGCGGCAAGATCCTCGACGGCCTCGAGACCGACCGACAGGCGCAGCATGCCGTCGGTGATGCCGAGCTCGGCGCGGGCCGGCGCGCCGATCCGGTAGTGGGTCGTCGTCGCCGGGTGGGTGATGAGGCTCTTGGCGTCGCCGAGGTTGTTCGAGATCTTGATGAGGCTCAGCGCGTTCTGGAAGCGGAAGGCGGCGTCCTTGCCGCCCTCGATCTCGAACGTCACGATCTGGCCGCCGCCCGTCATCTGCTTCTTGGCGAGCGCGGCCTGCGGATGATCGGGGCGGCCGCAGTAGATGACCTTGGTCACGCCGGGCGATGCCGGCGAGATGATCGGCGATCGTGGCCGCCGTCTCGCACTGGGCGCGGACGCGCACGGGCAGCGTCTCGAGACCCTTCAGCATCACCCAGGCGTTGAACGGGCTCATCGAGGGGCCGGTCTGGCGGATGAAATCCTGCAGATGGTCGGTCAGGAACTTTTCCGTGCAGAGCACGGCGCCGCCGAGACAGCGGCCCTGGCCGTCGATGTGCTTGGTCGCCGAGTAGACGACGATGTCGGCGCCGTGCGCGAGCGGCCGCTGCAGGAGCGGCGTCGCGAAGACGTTGTCGACGACGGTCAGCGCGCCGATCTCGCGGCCGAGCTTGGCGACGGCGGCGATGTCGACGAGGTCGAGCGTCGGGTTGGCCGGCGTCTCGAAGAAGAGCGCCTTGGTGTTGGGGCGCACGGCCTTGCGCCAGGCCTCGAGGTCGCGGCCGTCGATCAGGGTCGAGGCGATGCCGAAGCGCGGACAGAGCGTCTCGACGATGTAGCGGCAGGAGCCGAACATGGCGCGGGCGGCGACGACGTGGTCGCCGGCCTTGAGGAAGGAAAGGAGCGAGGCGGTGACGGCGGCCATGCCGGTCGCGGTCGCGCGCGCGACCTCGGCGCCCTCGAGCAGGCGAAGGCGCTCCTCGAACATGGTGACGGTGGGATTGCCGAAGCGGGTGTACTGGTAGCCCGGGTCCTCGTTCTTGAAGCGGGCCTCGGCCTGCTCGGCGCTCGAGTAGACGTAGCCCTGGGTGAGGAAGAGGGCTTCGGAGGTCTCGCCGAACTGGGAGCGGAGCACGCCGCCGTGGACGAGCTGGGTGTCGGGATGCCAGGTCGCGGGGTCGGCCGGGGTCGTCTTTTTCTTGGTCATGCGCTCTCCTCGGCTCGAGCCTAACTGGCCCTTCGCCCAACAAAAAACCCGGCTCTGCTTGCCCCGCCATAGGAAGCCGGGCGACCAGTAACCGGGTCGCGCACGGCCCTTTTAGCGAGTTGTTTAACGTGGCTGCAAGCCGGCCGGCCAAATCACCACGACGTCCGGCTCGGGGATTAGCGCCTCATGCCTCTTGGCGTCAAGGGGCGCGTGGTCTAGAGCGAGCGTGCTTGGTGCCGCAGCAAGGGATGCTCAAGATGGCCAAGAGCGCTGCCAAGAAAGCCCCCGAGGCAAACCCGAAGCTCGGCGCGGCCGTCACCGACGGCATCCTGCCGGCGCAGGCGATCCGCGCGCTGGTTTCTGCCGGCGCGCTCGTGCTGGCCGAACCGCTCGCCGCGGGACAGCTGCAGCCGGCAAGCGTCGATCTCAGGCTCGGACCCAAGGCCTACCGCGTGCGGGCGAGCTTTCTGCCGGGGCCGTCCGCGAAAGTTGCCGACAAGCTCACCGATCTCAAACTGCACGAGATCGATCTCGAAAAGAGCGCGGTGCTCGAGACGGGGTGCGTCTACGTCGTGCCGCTGCTCGAGAGCCTGGCTCTGCCCGGCGTCGTCTCGGCGTCGACGAACCCGAAGAGCTCGACGGGCCGTCTCGACGTGTTCACCCGCGTCATCGCCGACGGCGTCTCCGCGTTCGACATGATCCCGGCCGGCTACAAAGGACCGCTCTACGCCGAGATCTGCCCGCAGACGTTTCCGATCATCGTGCGCAAGGGCTCGAAGCTGTCGCAAGTGCGCTTCCGCGTCGGCGAGCCAAGGGAGAGCGACGAGGCGCTGGCCAAGCTGCATGCGCTCGAGACGCTCGTCTCGGGCAATGTGGCCGACATCCAGGATGGCATCGCGCTCTCAGTCGATCTCGCGGGCGAGAAGGGCGGGCCCGTCGGCTACCGCGCCAAGCGTCATACGGGCGTCGTCGATGTCGACGCGCCGGGCTCGTGCGCCATTCTCGACTACTGGGAGCCGGTGACGGCCGACAAGCGGCGCCGTCTCATCCTCGATCCCGACCAGTTCTACATTCTCGCCTCGAAGGAGGCGGTGCACATTCCGCCGACGCACGCGGCCGAGATGATGCCGTTCAATCCGCTGGTCGGCGAGTTCCGCGTGCACTACGCGGGCTTCATGGACCCGGGGTTCGGTCATGCGGCGGCGGGCGGCCGCGGCTCGCGCGTCGTGCTCGAGGTGCGCTCGCACAAGGTGCCGTTCATTCTCGAGGACGGGCAGATCGTGGGCCGGCTCGTCTACGAGCGGCTGACGGAAGTACCGGAGACGCTCTACGGCTCGGGTCTCGGCAGCCACTATCAGGCGCAGGGCCTCAAGCTCTCGAAGCACTTCAAGTGAGCGGGCACATGAGTCCGCGCAACAACATCTGTGACCATTGCTGTCTTCACCGCGCGTAGCGAGGCGATCTCATGTTTCCACTCGAGCACATGCTGAAATCGTTCGTGCGCCGCGGCAAGCTGACCGTCATCGATGCGGAGGGCAAGGTGCACATCTTCGGCGGCACGGAGCCGGGCCCCGAGGCGACCATGCGGCTCACGGACCCGACGCTCTATCGCTCGCTTTTCTTCAATCCGGAGCTCGCGGCGGGCGAAGCCTACATGGACGGGCGCATGAGCTTCGAGAACTCGACGCTCCGAGACTTTCTGACGCTCTTCTCCGTCAACCGGCTCTCGCTCGGCTCCTATCCCTTGCAGAAGGTGCTGAAGCGTGTGTCGATAGCGCTCAAGCGCTTCCAGCAGGCGAACCCGGTCGGCAAGGCACAGCAGAACGTCGCCCACCACTACGACATCGGCAACGACTTCTATAAGCTCTTCCTCGACCGCGGCATGCAGTACTCGTGCGCCTACTTCCTCTCCGACAACGACACGCTCGAGGAGGCGCAGCAGAACAAGCTCCGGCTGATCGCGGCCAAGCTCAACATGAAGCCGGGGCTGCGCATCCTCGATATCGGGAGCGGCTGGGGCGATCTCGCGCTTTATCTCGGCCGGATGGCCGACGTTCAGGTGACCGGGGTCACGCTGTCGAAGGAGCAGTGCGCGCTCGCCAACGAGAAGGCCAAGCAGCAGGGGCTCGCCGACCGCGTCCGTTTCAAGCTCCTGGACTACCGCAAAGTAGACGAGAAGTTCGACCGCTCGTGTCGGTCGGCATGTTCGAGCATGTGGGCGTCGCCCACTACGGCGAGTTCTTCGCCAAAGTGAACGAGTTGATGACGCCTGACGGTCTCATGCTGCTGCATTCGATCGGGCATATGAGCCCGCCCGGTACGGCGAGCCCGTGGCTTCGGAAGTACATCTTTCCCGGCGCCTACTCGCCGGCGCTGTCGGAGGTGTTCACGGCGGTGGAGCAGAACAGCCTCTGGGTTACGGACCTCGAATTTCTCCGCGTCCACTACGCGAAGACGCTTTCGCACTGGGAGAGCCGATTTCAGGCGAACCGCGCCAAGGTTGCGGAAATGTACGACGAGCGCTTCTGCCGCATGTGGGAGTTCTATCTCATCAGCGCGGAGATGATGTTCCGCACCGGCAGCCAGCTCGTCTTCCACATGCAGCTGGCGAAGAAGCGCGATGCGGCGCCGATCGTGCGCGACTACATCACCGATCTGCAGCGGGAATATCTCGCGCGCGAAAACGGAGCCGGCTGAGACCGGCGCGGGACTATTAGCAGAGATAAGTCCCTTCATCCTTCGACAGGCTCAGGATGAAGGGACCAACACAAAAAGTTCGGAGCATTGGCGGCGATCAGCGGCGGCCGAGCGGGTGCTCGAAACGCTCCTTCACCCATCGACGGCCGTAGCCGTAGCCGCCGTAGCCGTAACCGCCGTAGCGGTAGTAGCGGGGGCCGTAATAGCCGTAGCCGTATGACGGGTAGTAGCCGTATGACCGGTAATAGGGCCGGTCATAGTAGCCGCCGTAGCCATAGTAGCGCGGCGGTCCAATATCTATGTAGATTCCACCGGTTTTGTGCAGGAGGCCGGTGGTGCCATCCTTCACCGCAACCGAGGCGGGAGCCGCTGATGCGGCCGTGGCGGCAACTGTGATGCCGGCTAGCGCAGCCGCGATTGCCAATCCAATCGTCTTCATGGGAACGATCTCCTTTGCGGCGCATGCCGCCACACTCGCCAGTGAAACGGCCGGCGCGAGGAGTTGGTTCCGATCGTTTTCAGTCAATGTTTATTAGGCGCTTGGGCGCCCGCCCTTGCGGCCGCGTCATCGCGATCAACTCGTCGTCGTCGATGGCGGCGAGAATGCTCGAGGGCAAGTCGCGGCCGCGCGGAAATCCGATCACCTCGACGGGCTCGGCGACGCCGCGCACCGTAATCGTCGTCGTGAACTCGTCCGAGGGCTCCCAGCCGGCGCGCACGGCAACCTCGCGCGAGAGCATCATCTGGTAGCCCTTCTCCTTGGCGAGCGCCTCGAGGCGGCTCGCGACATTCACGGGATTGCCGATGACCGTGATGTCAGCGGCGTCGCCGAAGCCGATGCGTCCCATAACGAGCGACCCGGCGTCGATGCCGATGCCGACCTCGAGCTTCTGGCCGAGCTCGGCCTCGAGAGTGGCGTTGATGTGGTCGAGCGCGATGTCGATCGCGCGCACGGTGCGCAGCGCCTGACGGCAGCCGGCCTCGAGCCCGCCGATCTCGCCGAATACGGCCAAGAGACCATCACCGAGATACTTGTCGATGCGTCCGCCCTGGTCGGCGATCGCGGCGCCGACGACGCCGAAGAACTCGTTCAGAATGAACACGACGTCGAAGGGCAGGCGCTTCTCCGAGAGGCGGGTAAAGCCGCGCAGGTCGACGAACATGACAGCGAGCGGCCGCTCGATGCCCTCCGAGCCTTCCGGGGGCGGATCGGCGTCCTCGGGTCCCGCGGTGCCTGCTCGCAGAAGGCGCGTGACGACGAGATTTGCGTCCGGGCGAATCTGACAGGCGAGGCGTACGTTCGGCGGGGCCTTGATGCTGCCGAGAGTGACACTTTCGGGAAATACCGGCGGCGGCAGCGAGCCCGAACCGCGCTCGATGCGTACGCGGCACGTCGAGCAGCGCGCGCGTCCGCCGCAGATCGCGGCATGCGGCACCTTGGCGATGCGGCTGATCTCGAGCAGCGTCGGGCCGCGGGGGGTTTTGATCGTCGGGCCGCCGGTATAGGTGATGGCCACTCTCGGGCCGAAGCGGCGCTCGAGCCGCGTCCAAATGAAGTACGTGGCAATGATCGCGAGCAGCGCCGCGTACTCGAAGCGAATGAGAGTCCGCATTCCTGCAAGCTGCTCCGCGTTGGCGTCGCTCGGCCAATGCGTCATGGACTTGATGCTGGTGAGGATCCGCGGATCGGTCGCAATGGCGTTGGCGGCGCGGCCGGCGACCATGAAGCCGCCGAGGGCAGCAGCTGGAATGATGATGGCGAGCCCCAAGAGGAGCGGGGTGAGACGCCGGTAGGGCGCATAGAGCCGCAGCCAGAAGTGTATGCCGATGCAGGCGTGTATCCAGACCAGGAGCAAGAGCAGGCTCTGGGTGACGGCGCTGACCGGCCACAGCTTGAGCAGCTCGTAGAGATAGATGTCGTTCACGCCGAAGAGCGTGTGCGCGAAGCGCGTGTTGACGATGTGCGGGAAGAGCAAGAACGGAATGAGAATGCCGAGGCCGAGCTGGAGGGCCTCCCATCGCGGGAGCTGCAGCGTCGCAGCGCGACGCGAGCTTGTAGAAGGCGAGCGAGATGTGCGTGACGAGCGCCGCGCCCAGGATGATCGTGCCGGGCCAGGATCGCGTCACGACCCATCGCCACTGCTGCACGTCCTGCATCAGGTCGATGCTGAACAGACCGATGGCGTGATTGAGGAAATGGGTGAGCGCGAACGCGAAAAGTATGAGGCCGGAAGCGAGCCTCAGCCTTTGCAAAGTGTCGCCGCGCAGCAGCACGTGCATGGAGACGGACCCCAAATTCCGGCGGATCGGCAATCGAGGATATACGTTCCGGGTCCGGACCCAAAACGATAGCCGGGCCGTCGCCGCCGGCGGTTAGCCCGTGTCTGGCCTATCGCGTACGATGGGCCACGGCAATAGACCCCTGTCAGTACCAATTGGAACTGCGTCGCGGGGAAAATCAGCGGGTCTGCGGCGCCCTCAGGTTCGCTTGGCGCGGCGGCGCTGCGAATCGCTTGCCGCGGCCGCTTCGAGAATCTTCGCAATGAGGCCGGGGAATTTCTCGTTGATTTCGGCGCATCGCAGCGAATTCACGACCTCGGTGCCGCGGCGTTCGGAGCGAATGAGACCGGCCTCGCGCAAGACCTGATAGTGATGCGACTGCGTGGATTTCGGCAGATCCTCCGGTGCGGCAGCCGTGCAGTTCATGGCGCAGTTGCGGGTAGCAAGCGTGCGCACAATGCCCAAGCGGACGGGGTCGGCGAGGGCGTAGAGGATGCCCTCGAGCGCGATTTCGGCAATCGGTGGATGTAGGAACGGTCTCTGCATAGCCGTTATATGCGCTGTGTTCCCCTTGTGTTCAATAGTTCGTATATCTTGAACTACGGAACTAGTGATCTATATGGGTTGGTGACCCCGATCCCGTGCTGCCTGGCAGGCGGATCGCAAGCGGTCTCAAACCTGGAGATACACCATGGGCAAGACATTATCCGGAAAGACGGCACTGGTGACCGGCGCCAGCCGCGGCATCGGCCGAGCGATCGCAGAGAAGCTCGCGTCGGAAGGTGCGACGGTTGCCGTGCACTACGGCAAGAACGGCAAGGCCGCGGCGGAGGTCGTGGAGAAGATCAAAGCGGGCGGCGGCGATGCCTTTGCGGTCGGGACCGATCTCGCCGAGAAGGGCGCGGCGACGAAGCTTTTCGCCACTTTCGACGCTGAGCTCGCCAAGCGCGGCAAGACGCGCTTCGACATTCTCGTCAACAACGCCGGCATTGCGCCATTCGTAGGCTTTGCCGACACGACGGAAGCGATCCTCGACGAGATCTACACGGTCAACTTCAGGTCGCTGTTCTTCATCACGCAGGAGGCCGTCAAGCGCCTCGACGACGGCGGCCGTATCATAAGCACGTCGACCGGTGCCGTGCGCACACCGCTTCGGACGCGTGGCGGCGTACTCTGCGCTCAAGGCGCCGATCGACAATCTGACAAAGACGCTTGCGGTCGATCTCGGTCCGCGCAGCATCACCGTCAATGCGGTCGCGCCGGGCGTGATCGCAACCGACATGGCGGCGGACTTCGTCAACAACGCGGAGGGGCAGGCGTTCGCCAAGAGCAAGCAGGCGCTCAAGCGCATCGGCACAGCCGACGAGGTGGCGGACGTCGTCAGCATTTCTCGCAGGTTCCGCGTCCCGTTGGGTGACCGGCCAGACCGTCGAGGTCAGCGGTGGCAGCGCGCTGACCTTCGCATGAGGCCTCGCCTTCGCATGAGAAGTGAGCGGCGCCCGATGCAATCGCAGGCGCCGCTCATGTCGGCGCAAAGAAGTCGGCGATGAAGCGCTCGTAGATTTTGGTCAACGTCTCGAGGTCGGCGACCGGCACGCGCTCGTCGATGGCGTGGATCGTCTTGTTGACGAGGCCGAACTCAATGACCGGACAGTGGTCCTTGATGAAGCGGGCATCGGATGTGCCGCCGCCCGTGGTGAGGGCCGGCGTGCGACCGGTGACAGATTTGATCGCCGCGCTCATCCTGTCGACGAGCGGGCCGGGCTTGGTCAGGAAGACATCGCCGGTGCCGGAGAAGGCGAGCTCGTAGCGCGCACCGATGCCGCCCGCGGCCGCCTCGCACTGAAGGCGCACCCAGTCCTCGATGCGGGCCCGCGTCCAGATGTCGTTGTAGCGGATGTTGAAGGTGGCGCGCGCTTCGCCGGGAATGACGTTTGCGGCCGTATTCGGCACCGAGATCACCGTCACCTGCAGGTTCGATGGCTCGAAATGCGCCGAGCCGGTGTCGATCGTGGCCGTCGACAGACGGTCGATGATGCGCGCCAGCTTCGGAACGGGGTTCTCGGCCTTGCGCGGATAGGCCGCGTGCCCCTGCTTGCCGAAGACGACGACGTCCACCGTCAGCGATCCGCGCCGGCCGATCTTGATCTCATCTCCGAGCTGCTCGGGGTTCGACGGCTCGCCGACGACGCAGGCGTCGAGCGTTTCTCCCCTCGCCTTCAGCCAGTCGAGCACTTTCATGGTGCCGTTGATCGACGGGCCTTCCTCGTCGCCGGTGATCAGGAACGAGATCGAGCCTCTGGGCTTTCCGCCCGAGGCAGCAAGATGGCGCATGGTGGCGGCGAGGAAGGCAGCGATGCCGCCCTTCATGTCGACGGCGCCGCGGCCATAGAGATTGCCGTCGCGGATTTCGGCGCTGAACGGCGGCACGGTCCAGGCTTTCTCGTCGCCCACGGGGACGACGTCGGTGTGACCGGCGAAGCAGAGGTTCGGTCCCGCCGCGCCGAGGCGGGCATAGAGATTCTCGACGTCGGGCGTGCCGGGCTCCGTGAACGTCATGCGATGGCAGGTGAAGCCCGCCGGCTTAAATACGCTTTCGAGCAGCGAGAGCGCGCCAGCCTCGGCCGGCGTGACGCTCGGACAGCGGACGAGGGCCTGGGTGAGGGCGACGGGGTCGGTGGCTTTGATCGACATTGTGACGGTGTGGTTGCGGAGGCAGCGCGAGACATAGACGCTCGGCAGAGTGATCGCAATCATAGGCTGGGCGGGCCGGCCCGTTATGCCGCGTGAGAACCCGGTGCGAGCGGGTCGGGGCCGTGGCGATTCGGGCCGTCCGTGCCGCGGAAGAAGCCGTTGTCGACGACCACCAGCAGCTGGACCATCGCGAATAGCCAGAACGCTGCGCGGCCGGCGCCGGGAGCGCCCGGGCCGAGAGGCAATTCGAACTGCAGGCCCAGGACGTAGGAGGCGTAAAGCATCACGAATGCGTAGGCGGGCCAGGACGGCCAGTCACGGTCGTTGAAGCGCTTGACGGTGATGGCGGCAAGCGGGACGAGCCAGGCCAGCTGCCAGATTGTGTCGGGCCAGCTCGGCGGAGGAAGCTCGTCGGACGTGAAGAGCTCCGGGTCGAACAGAACCATTCCGGAGACGTTGCCGATGAACCAGATCACGAAACCGATCCACCAGGACTTGCGGCCGATGCGGCCGTGAAACGTGGCCAGGAGTTGGAATGGGTGCATTGCCCTTCTCGCGCCGGCGTCAGCTGTGAGGGCCCAGCAGGTCGCTCGGCGGACGCGACGGCATGCGCTGCTGGAAGAGCTCGATCTTCTGCCAGATCTTCTGGCTCAGGTCGGTCGTCAGCCGCTCGATGTCGCCCACGGCGTCGATGACGACGGGATCGCGGAGCTTGTCGGCATAGAGCGCGGCGACCTTGGCGGAGAGCGAGAGCAGCTCGGAGCAGTAGCCGAGATAGCGCAGGAGCTGGGGTACCGTCATGCTGCGGTCGGGAGACGAGGACGTGCGCGGCGCGCCGAAGGCGGACGGGTCCTTGGTCAGCTGGTGCATGTCGATGACGTGCACGATGGAGCGGAACTCGTGCAGCGCCTTCAAGGCCTGGTCGCGACGCCAGCGGCTCTCGAGCGTGATCAGAAAGAGGGCCGTGGCGCCAAGGACGATCAGAACGCTCACTCCGGCGTCGATGCCTTGCATGACCTTCGAGATCTCGGTCGATGCCTGATGCTGAGCGCCCAGAACTGAGCCGACTTGACGAGCAAAGCGATCAGCGCCGCGGCGCTCAATAGCAAGAGGACGAGGAGCGCGCGAAGCCAAAAGTATGGGCGCGCAATGCGATCTATTCGTTCGGAGGAGACCTTGGCGATGTTCGTGAGCTCCGTGCTCACCTTGGCGAGGCCGGACTGCGGAAAGCGCTCGCAGACGCGACGCGTAAGCGTTTCGAGCGTGGCGATGATCCTGCCCGGATCGAGTGTCTGGTAGGACGCCCCCGCGTTCATGCCTCAGTCCCGCAACAGCTCGTTGATCGAGGTCTTCGAGCGTGTCTTCTCGTCGACGCGCTTCACGATCACGGCGCAGTAGAGGTTGGGACCCGGCTCGCCGTTCGGCAGCGGCTTGCCCGGCATGGTGCCGGATACGACGACAGAATAGGGCGGGACGCGGCCGAAGTGCTTCTCGCCCGTCGCGCGGTCGATGATCGTCGTCGAGGCGCCGAGATAGACGCCCATCGACAGCACCGAGCCCTCGCCGACGATGACACCTTCGGCCACCTCGGCGCGCGCGCCGATGAAGCAGTTGTCCTCGATGATCACGGGGCCGGCCTGCAACGGCTCGAGCACGCCGCCGATGCCGGCGCCGCCCGAGATGTGGCAGTTCTTGCCGATCTGGGCACAACTGCCGACCGTGGCCCAGGTGTCGACCATCGTTCCCTCGTCGACATAGGCGCCGAGATTGACGAACGAGGGCAGCAGCACGACGCCGGGGGCGATGTAGGCCGAGCGGCGCACGATGGCGCCCGGAAGAACGCGAAACCCCGCCTTCTTGAAATTCGCCTTCTTCCACCCCTGGAACTTGGGCTCGACCTTGTCCCAGTAGAACGATTTCGCGGGGCCGCCGGGGATCAGCGCCATGTCGTTCAGACGGAACGAGAGCAGCACCGCCTTCTTCAGCCACTGATTGACGGTCCACTCACCGTTCTTCTTCTCCGCGACGCGCACCTTGCCGGTATCGAGGAGATCGAGAGATTTCTCCACCGCCCTGCGCACGCCGCCCTTGGTCGCGGGCGTGATGCTCTCGCGTGCCTCCCAGGCGGCGTCGATCGTCTTGATCGTTTTCTCGAGTTCGGTGTTCGACATGCGTTTCCCCGTCCTCAATTCTCGATTCTGAGCCCGGTCGGGTTGTGGCGGCTGGGCCTGGGGCTGTCAATCCTGGACCCCGCGGCGCCACCGAGCCGCATAGGTTCAAGAGTGGAAAAAAGGTCCGCTCGCTGCGTATCTTAGCAGAAAGGAAATGGCGCAGAGCACACCTCCCGTTAACGTGCCTCGGCTAACTTTGTCTGATGCCGCGTTTCGATGCGGGATGGCCGGGAAGAACGCGCCGAGCGCGTTTCTCCGGCCATTTTTGGCGGGGTCATCGGTTGTTAATGGTTGCGGAGGGTTGCGTGCTAGCGGGCGAACAGAGTGGGGTCGTGACGCCAGGGCCATGGCTGGCACGTGATGGGTTCGTTGCCGATACGGCGGTCAGGCTCGACCGCCTGCAAGCCAAGCTCGAGCGGCTCGAGCATCGAGGGCGAGCTCGTCAAACACCACATGTCCGAGCTCATGGACAATGCCCACCAGGCGAACCGCCTGCAGGCGTTCGAGGAAAGCCTGCGCAACTCGCGCGAATACAAGATCGACGATCTCCTGCGGAGCGTGAAGGACGTCAAGGGCCGGCTCGATCAGATCGAGGGCGGGCGCGCGACCTTCAATGGCCTCACCTACAAGACCTTCGAGGCGATCGACAAGAAGCTTGCAGAGCTCCATGTCTTTCAGTCGCGCATCGAGACCGTGCAGCGGAGCGTCAAGCTGGCTGCGGTGCTGTTTTGCGGCTCGGGGCTTCTCGTCGCTGCGGCGCTCGTTACGCGGTTCGCGTAACGGCAAGCGACTAGTTCAGCGAGGCCTCGACAAGGCGCTTGGCCTCGGCGGAATCCCATGCCGCGGGTCCGGACAGGCGGCCGATCTCGCGGCCGTCCTTGTCGATCAATATCGTCGTCGGCATGCCGACGACCTTGAGAGCGCTGCCGGAGCGGGTCGTGGCGTCGGCATAGAGCTTCAGGTTCGAGACCTTGATGCTGTCGAGGAACTTCCTCGCGGCGTCGACGCCGCCGCGATCGACGGCCAGTGCCACGACCTCGAACGAGTCCGAGCCGAGCTCCTTCTGAAGGCGGTCGAGGGCCGGCATCTCCTCGCGGCAGGGGGCGCACCAGGTGGCCCAGAGGTTCAAGAGCACGGTCTTGCCGCGAAAGTCCTTGAGCGACTTGGCGGCCCCCCCGGCGTCGACGAACGCGATCTCGGGCAGCTCCTCGGGCGCCTTCCTGAACACGAACGTGGTCATGGCGCCGGTGCTGAGACCCTTGGTGGCGGAACCCTCCGATACGCTTTTGTTAACTTCATCCTGCACTTTGGCAGCAGCCGGCCGGGTTACGTCTACGCTGTCACCGTTGTCAGGCCGGCCCAGGGTGCCGTATACCGCGGCAAAGCCTAGGACGGCCGAAAGCGCCGCCACTATCAAAACCCTGGCAGAGGTTGCGCGCTGCGGAGCGGCCACTTGCTTCTCGCTCATCATCCCGTCCGTTTCCAAGGGCCGCCCGGAGGGCCCCTCCCGTGACTGAAAAATCCGCCAACAAGATGTGGGGCGGCCGTTTCGCCGCTTCGCCCGCCGAGGTCATGGAGGAGATAAACGCCTCCATCGCCTTCGACAAGGCGCTGGCACCGCAAGACATTCGCGGCTCGAAAGCGCACGCGGCGATGCTCGCCGAATGCGGCATCATTACGAAGGCGGACGCGCGCGAGATCATACGCGGTCTCGATCAAATTCTCTCCGAGATCGAAGGGGGCACGTTTCCCTTCTCGCGGGCGCTCGAAGACGTTCATATGAACGTCGAGAGCCGCCTCAAGGATCTGATCGGGCCGGCCGCCGGGCGGCTGCATACCGCGCGCTCGCGGAATGATCAGGTCGCGACCGACTTCCGGCTCTATGTCCGCGATCGGGTCGATGCGATCGACACGGCCCTCGCGACGCTGCAGCTGGCCCTGGCACGGAAGGCGGAAGCGCATGCGAGCACCGTCATGCCGGGCTTCACGCACCTTCAGCCGGCGCAGCCGGTGACTTTCGGCCATCATCTCCTCGCCTACGTCGAGATGCTGGCGCGGGACAGGGGACGGTTCGCCGACGCGCGCCGGCGCCTCAACGAATGCCCGCTCGGCTCGGCGGCGCTCGCCGGCACGTCGTTTCCGATCGACCGCCACAAGACGGCGCGCGACCTCGGCTTCGACCGGCCGATGGCAAATTCGCTCGACGGCGTCTCGGATCGCGACTTCGCGCTCGAGGTGCTGGCGGCGGGTGCCATTGCCGCCGTCCACCTGTCGCGATTTGCCGAGGAGATCGTGTTCTGGATGACGCCACAGATCGGCTTCATCCACCTCTCCGACCGCTTCACGACCGGCTCGTCGATCATGCCGCAGAAGCGCAATCCCGACGCGGCCGAGCTGGTCCGGGCCAAGGTCGGGCGGATCGCTGGGGCTTTCCAGGCTCTCCTCATTGTCATGAAGGGGTTGCCGCTCGCCTATTCCAAGGACATGCAGGAGGACAAGGAAACGACCTTCGATGCGCTCGCCTCCCTGCGTCTTGCGCTCGCCGTCATGGCTGGGGTGGTCGATGATCTCGAGCCGGTGCCCGAGGCCATGCGGGCGGCGGCTGGGCGCGGATTCGCGACGGCAACGGATCTCGCCGACTGGCTGGTCCGGGAGCTCAAGATGCCGTTCCGCGACGCCCACCATGTGACGGGGGCCATCGTCAAGGCCGCGGAGACGGAGGGCGTCGACCTCGACAAGCTGCCGCTTGCCGCCATGCAGGCCGTCGAGCCGCGGATCACCAATGCCGTCTATTCTGTTCTTTCCGTTGATAAGTCGGTGAAAACCCGGCGGAGCTATGGGGGAACTGCGCCACAGAACGTCGCGAAAATGGCGCGTGCCTGGTTGAAGCGGTTGGAAAAGCCACATTCCAAGGTGTAGATGGGGGTTGGACGGTTCCGTCTGGCCTCCAGGGGCGGGCGGCATAGCGTATTTCAGGGTGGCGAAGGGCCGAGATGGCATACCCTCGTACAATGCTCGGATTGCTGGCCATGGCGGTGCTTGCGCTTGGTGGCTGCGGCGTTCGAGGGTCGCTCGATACCCCGGCCGAAGCCAAATCCGAGGCGACGGCTGAGGCCAGTTCCGGCCAAGGGAAGGCCGAAGGCGCGGCACCGAAGCCGCACAAGGGTTTCATCCTGGACGGCCTCCTGCGCTAGAGCGCAGCGAAATTTACGAAATTGATCCTATTTCAGGGCTCGGATGGCTTCCATCGGAGCCCTTCACGCATTAGTGCTTCGCCCTAGCCAACTTCCTGAACTTCAGCGCTTCCCATGCATCACTTCACCTACAAGGGCGGCGTCCTCCACGCCGAGGGCGTGAGCCTCGCGCGGCTGGCGTCCGAGGTCGGGACGCCGTTCTATTGCTATTCGACCGCTACGCTCGAGCGCCACTACCGCGTGCTTGCGGATGCCTTCCGCGGCCAGGACGCGCTCATCTGCTATGCGGTCAAGGCGAACTCGAACCAGGCCGTGCTGCAGGACGATGGCGCGGCTCGGGGCAGGCATGGACGTCGTCTCCGAAGGCGAGCTTCGACGAGCGCTCGCAGCCGGTGTGCCGGCGGACAAGATCATCTTCGCCGGAGTCGGCAAGACGCGCGAGGAGATGGCGTTTGCGCTCAAGGCCGGCATTCTCGGCTTCAATGTCGAAAGCGAGCCCGAGCTTGAAGCCTTGAGCGAGGTGGCGTCGAGCGCGGGAGCGCGCGCGCGCGTCGCCATTCGCGTCAATCCGGACGTCGACGCCAAGACGCACGCCAAGATCTCGACCGGCAAGTCGGAGAACAAGTTCGGCATTCCGTTCCTGAGAGCGCCGCAGCTCTACGCGGAAGCGCGCCGCCTTCCCGGCATCGCGGCCACCGGCATCCACATGCACATCGGCAGCCAGATCACGGACTTGGCTCCCTTTCGCGACGCCTTCCGCCTGATGCGCGATCTTGCGCTCGAGCTTCGCCGGGACGGGCACGAGATCCACCATCTCGATATCGGCGGCGGTCTCGGCGTGCCCTATCACGGCGGCAATGACGTGCCACCGCATCCCGACGAGTACGCGGCCGTGGTCAAGGCGGCGCTCGGCGATCTCGGCGTCAAGCTGTTCCTCGAGCCGGGGCGGATGATCGTCGGCAATGCGGGCATCCTCGTCAGCCGGGTGATCTATCTGAAGCAGGGCGCGGATCGCGTGTTCACGATCGTCGATGCGGCCATGAACGATCTCATCCGGCCGACGCTCTACGAGGCGCACCACGAGATCTGGCCGGTCGCGGAGGCCAAGGCGGCCATGCCGCCTGTCGTGCAGGACGTGGTGGGACCGGTGTGCGAGACCGGCGACTACCTGGCGCTCGGGCGGAGGCTGCCGCCGTTCGAAGCCGGCGATCTCTTGGCGGTCATGACGGCGGGGGCCTACGGGGCGGTCATGTCGTCGACGTACAATTCCAGGCCGCTGATCCCAGAAATCTTGGTGAACGGCGAGCAGTACGCCGTCGTGCGTCCGCGCACCGATATTGATGCACTGATGGCGCTGGACCGGGTGCCGCCATGGCTCGAAGGTGCCTAAATTGCCGGCCGACTCTGGGGATTTCCCGCCGTCCGCGAACGCATCCGGCTGGTGAACGTTAGCTGATTGTAATGCTCCGGCTCCGAGGGCCATGTTACGGTTAGTCCATGACAGCTGAATTGGGACCCCAGCCAGTTTCCGACCGCATGCTCGAAGGCAAGATACGGCGCGCAAGGTGGGCGCTCGTATTCGAGCAGCTTTGGCTCAGATTGTGGGTCCTGATCGCAATCGCCGGCCTCTTCGTTCTCGTCTCGTACGCCGGCATCTGGCCGCTGCTCGGCGACGCGGCGCATATCGCGCTGCTCGCGCTTTTCGGTGCGGGAACGGTCGCTGCGATCGTGCACATGATCCGCGTGCCCTGGCCGTCGCGGGACGAAGCCATCCGGCGCATCGAGCGCGTCTCGGGCGTGGCCCACCGGCCGGCGTCGTCCTACGAGGACACGCTGTCGGTCTCAGGGTCCGATCCGGCGACATTGGCGCTGTGGAACGCCCACCGCGAGCGCATGGCGGCGCTCCTCAAGCGGCTCAAGGCGGGCAATCCGCGACCGCGCACGGACCGCCTCGATCCGTTCGCCGTGCGCGCCATTCTCGTCCTGCTCGTCGTGCTGCTGACGGCTTTTGCCGGCGACAGGATTTTCGAGCGCCTTGGCTCGGCCTTCCAGCTCGGATCATCGGTGCGTCTGGCCGAGGCGCGGCTCGACGCCTGGGTCACGCCGCCGACCTATACCGGGCGGCCGCCGCTGATGCTCGCCGACGGCGCAACGCCGGTGGGTCAGGCTGCAGCACAGGCCGGCGAACCGGCCGAGGTCCCGCAAAAAAGCGTCTTGATCGTGCGCTCCGGCGGCATGGGCAGCGCGCGCCTGGCAATCGAGGTCACGACAGCCGGCGCAGCAGCGCCACAGCGGATCGAGCCAACGGGCGGCACGGATGCGCATGACGTACAGGAAGTGCGCTACGAGCTGCAGCGCGCCGCTACCGTCCGCGCCTTTGGAGGCCGGACGCAGCTTGCCGAGTGGCATCTCAATGTGACGCCGGACAAGCTGCCGACGATTACACTTCTGAAGCCGCCGGAGCTGACGCCGCGCGGCTCGATGAAGCTCACCTACAAGGTCGAGGACGACTACGGTCTCGCATCGGCAGCCGTGAAGCTCGAAAAGGCCAAGCAGCGCACCGCCGATCCGGGGAAGGACTGGGCGCGTCCCGGGCCGCCGAAGGGTCCGCGGCCGCCGCTTCTGCGGCCGCCGCCGCTGCCGCTGACTTTGCCGAAGCCCGGTGCTCCCGCGCAGGAAGGCGCCGTCGAAGGCCAGGCGCACACCTATCTCGAGGTCGCCTCGCATCCCTGGGCCGGGCTCAAGGTGGTGATGACGCTCGAAGCCAAGGACGTGGCCGGCCAGACCGGGCGCAGCCAAAGCCTCGAGATGATCCTGCCCGAGCGCCAGTTCACCAAGCCGCTGGCGCGGGCGGTCGTCGAGCAGCGACGCAAGCTTCTCGATGATCCGCGCTATCGGGAGCAGGTGGTGACGGCGCTCGATGCGCTGACGATCGAGCCGGAAAGCTTCATCGAGGATTTGCGGGTCTATCTCGGCCTGCGCACGGTCGCCTACCGGCTCGTCAACGATCAGTCGCGGGCAGGCATGAAGAGCGCGGTCGATCAGCTGTGGCACATCGCGCTCAGGATTGAGGACGGCAGCCTTTCCGACGCCGAGCGGGCGCTCAAGGACGCGCAGGACCGTCTCGCCAAGGCGCTCGAGAACGGGGCTTCGGATGAAGAAATCCAGAAGCTCATGCAGGAGCTCCGCCAGTCGCTCGACGAGTACATGAAGCAGCTCGCCCGCGAAGGCGGCGAGGATCAGCAGCCGAACGGACAGGATCAGCAGAACCAGTCTCTGAGCCAGGACGATCTCGAGCGCATGATGAAGAATCTCGAGGACATGGCGAAGAGCGGTGCGCGCGAGCAGGCGCAGCAGCTGCTCTCGGAAATGCGCGACCTCATGGAGCGCATGCAGTCTGGGCGCATGGACGAAGCCCAGGCCAAGAAAAACCAAGAGATGATGCAGATGATGGATGAGCTCGGCGACATGGTCGGCGAGCAGCAGAAGCTCATGGACGAAACCTTCGAGAAGCAGCGCGACGGCGGTCAGCAGGGAGAAGGCCAGAAGCCGCCACCCGGCATGAAGGGCATGGGCCAGGAGGAGGGCGACGGCAAGCAAGGCGGCGCGCCGCCGGGAATGGGCCAGCGTCCGAAGCAGGGTCGCGGGCAGCAGCGCGGCCAGCAGGGTCAAGGGCAGGCGCAGCAGGGCCAGGGCGATCAGCTCGGCCAAGGGCAGGAGGGCAAGGAGGGGCTGAGCCAGCTCCGCGAGCGCCAGCGCGAGCTCAAGGAACGCCTCGGCAAGCTGCAAAAGGATATGCGCGAGAAGGGCGGAAGCCCATCGCAGCAGCTCAATTCGGCGCGTGATGCCATGGAAAACGCCGAGCAGGCGCTCGATCAGGGCGACCTCGCGGAAGCGACCGAAGAGCAATCACGCGCGCTCGAGCAGATGCGCCAGGGCGCGCAGTCGATGGCGCAGGAGATGCTGCGCAACATGCCGCAGCGCTACGGGCAGTCCGGCGACACGCCGCGCGATCCGCTGGGACGGCCGCAGCGCTCGCAGGGGCCCGATCTCGGAACCTCGGTCAAGGTGCCGGATCAGATCGATACCCAGCGGGCGCGCGAAATTCTCGAGGAGCTGCGCCGCCGTCTGGGCGATGCCACGCGCGGGCCGACCGAGCTCGATTATCTCGAGCGGTTGCTCAGGCGGTTCTAGACTGCAGGGACTTAGCGCGCTGCGGCCGGCGCCGTACCCGGCCAGACGTATCCTGCTCCGACCACCACCTGATGCGCCGACAGCGACGTCGCGAAGGTGCCGTCGTTCGGCGCCGCGCCGCTCCACCAGCGCGCAAGCTGGCGCCACAGATCTCCGGGCATCTCGGTCAGTCCCACGAACGGTTCTATGAGCCAGCGGGGTAGCCAGGGCGATTTGAGATCCTTGAACGACCAGGAGCGACCGCCGGTCAGCGCGCCACTGAGCGAGGCCCAGACGAACTTGTACTCGACGTAGAAAGAACCGCGGCCGACGCGCAGCTCGAGGCCCGCCATCAGCTGTGCGGCAGGGCCGGCATACTGATACTCGTGGGTTCTGCTCTTGGCGCCTTCACCCGCAAACCAGACCTCGACGTGCGGCACCGCCACGCCGGCACCGATGCCGAGATAGGGGCGTATGCGCGGGGTGAGCGGGGCGAGCCGCGCCAGGCCCGTGAAGATGAGCACGTTGTGGCCGTGCGTGAACTCGAGGCGATCGAACAGGTCGGTGAGGCGCAGCGGCGAGGGCGCCGGCTGGCCCTTCAAAGTGCCGGCCGTCTCGACGTCCTCGATGACGCCGTTCTTGATCTCGCGGCCATGCGCGCCCTTGCCCAGCCGGGCGATCGCCTTGTTGTGCAGGAAGTCGACCATGAAGCCGAGCGAGCCGGACCAGCGGATGACGCGCGCGCCGCCGTCGATCGGAAAATAGAGCGCATCGCCGTCCCAGCCGAGGCGTTTGAGCTCGAGGTCCGTGCCGTCAGGCCGTTTGAGCGCAACATCGCTGCGATAGTAGAAGGGTGCGCCCACGTAGCCGCTGACGACCGTCTCCTTGCCGGCTGGCGGCCACGCTGCGGCGGCCGCTTCGGCGGCGCCGGCGGCCTTCGACTCCTGCGGCTCGCTGGTTTGCTCAATCCATGGAGCAAGCACGATGGCCGCCAGCATCAGGATCGCGGCCGCGGCGGCGATGCCGTCGAGCATGGCGGCGGACACGAGCGGCCGCTCGGCGGTTCGCGAGCTACGCGGCGCGGCTACGGTCGGACTATGCATGCGGATGAGGTTCTCTGTCGGTGCGCCGGGTGCTCCGGCAATCCTGTGCGATCGGCTTTTCGCATCGGCGGCGTGAGATTAGCCGAGGCCGGCGCAGCTACAGAAGCGGTTTTTGTGCAGTGCGTCGCGGCGGCCGTCAGGAGGCCGATCTCGGGGCGCCGAGGCGCTCCAGCATGCGATAGACGGCGCGGATCTGCGGCGCGTCGCGGGTCAGATAGTCGCGGCCCGTGTAGCCCCACCAGTCCCAGCAGCCCTGCGGGTTGATCGGAGTTCCCGCGACCTGCGGGAAAAGCACGATCAGAGCGTTGGTGTCGGCCCAGCGGGCGAAGCCGGTGTCGCGGATGAAGGCATCTCCGGTCGCCGCGCGGGTCTGCGCACAACCGTGGAAGGCGATGTGGACGCGGCAAACGGTCGACGACGCACAGGTGGGGGGCACGTAGACGACGCCGCGATCGCGCGAGGCCATGGTCGCCGAGATCCTTGGTGAAGGGCTTCTGATCGAACTCAATGAAGGAGCCCGCGGGCCCTGCGGCGCGAGGATTGAGCGTGCCGTAGATGTGCGTCAGCACCTCGCCCGCCTGGTCGTAGTCGCAGTCGACGACGAAGGGCGCGGCGGACCTATCGCAGGCGCCGCCGTGGTCGTCGGTGACGAACGCATGGCCGGCGGACATGTTGGTGACGTACTTGATCTGCTCGGGCTTCAGGCCGAGATCGTCGTAGAACTCGGCGGCTGCGGCGACGATGGGCTCGACGACCGTGTGGTCCTCGGTGCCCGAGAAGAGGTAGACGCGGTCGTTCGTCGACGCCGGAGAGCGGATCGATGCGCCCGTTGGCGGCGAGCCTCTCGGCCTTCCTGGCGAGAAGCGCCGGGTCCGGCACGCCCCACGGCGCAGCGCGTTCAGCATGCAGCCGTTGATCGCCTTCGACAGGTTGAGGAAGATTGCACCCGGCCCCAGCATCATGTCGGCATAGACGCTTTCGGCGCAGCCATAGGGACCGCCGGCGATGATCGCGGCGCCGGCAACGTTCTCGGAGTGCGCGATCTGGAACTGGCCGGCCATGTAGGCGCCGGCGGAGATGCCCGAGACCGAGGTCTCGGCGATGTTGGCGTGGAGGGCGGGCAGCGTAGCGGGCTTGTCGTCGCCGGCGAGCGAAGAAGTCGCGGTGAGCGCGACCAGCGCTGCAACTCCGAAAATGGGGCGCCCGATGCCAGGGAACATGAAGTCTCTCGAAAATGCTGCGTGCACGTGAAGTCTAGCGCGACTCCGCTCAGGGGTCACGGCGCCTTAGCGGGCGTGCTTCGGGCGGCGTCAGCGCAAGCGGACGGTGACGCGATCGACGCGTCCCTTGGCGTCGACCACGGAAAGCTTGACGAAGCCGCGTCCGTCCGGCTGCCAGGCGACCTCGCGCTTCGACGGCTTCGGATGTGATCGGCGTGCCGTCGACGAGCCACGTCAGCGGCAGCGCGCCGCCGTCGGCTTTGAGCAGAACCGGCTCCTCTTCGCGCTCCTCGACGTCGAGCTCGGCGCGATCGGGCGGGAACGAGATGAGCACGGGCGGATCGAGGTAGGGGCCCGTGCGCGATCTCCTCGGGACCTTCCTGGAAGCGCTTCAACGGCGGCGGCAGGTTCGCGCCGTCGACCTTAAGCGCGCCGCGCGGGGCGGCGGGGAGCGGCGCACGGCGCTCCGAGACGCGGGCGAAGGCATCGAACAGGATGGGCGCCGCGGCGAGGCGGCCCATGAGCCCAGGCGTCGAGGCTCCGTCCGGGCGGCCGACCCAGACGGCGATCGTGTACTTGCCGTCGTAGCCGATGGCCCAGGCGTCGCGATAGCCGTAGGAGGTGCCGGTCTTATAGGCGATGCGGCCGCCCTTGGTGTTGGGCGGCGGCGGCGCGTCCTTCAGGATGTCGGTCACGTACCAGGCGGCGACCGGCGACAAGAGGCGGCGGCGTTGCGCCTCGTTTCTCGCGGCCGTGCCGGCGCGCGGCTTCGTCTCGCGGCGCCAGGTGAGCGTCACCGGCTCGCCGCCGCGGGCGAGGCCCGAGTAGAGCGCGACGAGGTCCTTCAGCGTCAGGCCGACGCCGCCGAGGGCCATGGCGAGCGAGGGCTCCGCGCCTGCCGGCAACACCGGCTCGATCGCGGCGCGGCGGAAGCGGCCGATGAGCTTGCCGGGGCCGACGGCGCTCAGCACCTTGACCGCCGGGACGTTGAGCGACTGACCGAGCGCTTCGCGGATCGTCACCGTGCCGTGGAACTCGTCGTCGAAGTTCTCCGGGCTGTAGGTGCCGAAGCGCGTGGGGCGGTCCTCGATCAGCGTCTCGGGGTGGGCGAGGCCGGCCTCGAAGGCGAGGCCGTAGATGAAAGGCTTCAGGGTCGAGCCGGGCGAGCGCACGGCGTCGACCATGTCGATGGCGCCGAGGCGGCTCGTGTCGAGGTAGCCGGCGGAGCCGACGTGGGCGAGGACTTCGCCGGTCGTGTGATCGACGACCATGATGGCGGCCGAGAGCTTCTGGCCGAGGAGCTTCGTCTGCTCCTCGGCGAGGCGCTCCAGCTCCGCCTGCAACGCGCGGTCGAGCGTCAGGCGGTGGACGGACTGGGCCGGATTGGCCGCGACCTCCGTCTCCGAGAGGTGCGGAGCGAGCATCGGGAACTGGAGGCGCGCCGAGGGCATGCGCTCGGCTTTGCCGCGCTCGGCCTCGGCAGGCTGAATGACGCCCGCAGCGACGGCGCGATCGAGCACGCGATCGCGGGCGATGCGGGCGGCCTCGGGTTGCGATCCGGGCGGCGAACCTCGGGCGACTGCGGAAGCGCGACGAGGAGCGCGGCCTCGCCGGCCGAGAGATGACGCGGCTCCTTGCCGAAGTAGGCGAGCGAGGCGGCGCGCACGCCTTCGATGTTGCCGCCGAACGGGGCGAGGCGCAGATAGAGCCGCAGGATCTCGGTCTTGGTCAGCTCGTTCTCGAGCTGCAGGGCGCGAACGATCTGCCGGAGCTTGCCGACGCCGGTGCGCTCATGACGGCCGTCGAGCAGGCGCGCGACCTGCATCGTCAGCGTCGAGCCGCCGGAGATGATGCGGCCGTGGCGCGCGAGCAAATAGCCGGCTCGCAGGAACGCATAGAAATCGACGCCGTGGTGCTCGTAGAAGCGCTTGTCCTCGAAGGCCATCAGGATCGAAAGATAGCGCGGATCGACCTCGCTCGGCTCGAGCGGCAGGCGCCAGCGGCCGTCCGGCGTCGTGAAGGGGCGCAGCAGGCGGTCGTCGCGATCGAGGACCGTGACGGAGATCTGTTTGGCGGCCTCGAGCGAGACCGGCTCCATGCTTGCCGCGGCGATGAGGAGCCCGGCGTAAGCGCTGCCCGCCATGAGGCTCATGCATCCCACCGCGGCGGCGGCATAGCGGCAGCTTCGGGGAACGGAGACCCAGAGACGCCGGACGGCGCCTGGCCATGCGCGGGCAAAATGTGAAGTGGGGGTGTCCGGGGGGAGAGTTGCGCAAGTCTCCGGCACCCCCACCTCATGCGCCTGCTGGCCTGGCTCTTCGCCCGACACCGGCGGGGGTTGCCGGCGGGTCGAGGTCGAGCCAGGCGGCGGCGCCTGCTCCTCGCGGGGGGGCGAGGAGGCCGTGATCGTGTTCCGCAACCTATCAAGGAGCCGGGCGCTCATGCTTTTTCGCCTTACTCCTGAGCCGATACGGTGAGCTTGCCGGACGCGGTGCGCGCATAGCGCTCCGGCCGGTACATGTCCTCGACGGTCACGGCCGGATAGACGAACTTTCCGGGCGTGATGGCGCGGACGATGTAGGCCACCGTGGCCGACGCCGCGGGTGCGTTCGGGTCGGCCCTTGTCGTGCTGTCGTCGGTCGAGCTGCTGGCGTCGTTCTCCTCGCTGTCGTTGCCGCTCGACGTATTGCCGGACAGGTTGAAGGCGGCGACGAAGCGATCGTCACGGAACTCAGTGTGCTCGGGACGCAGCGTGGTCTTGAGCCAATCGAGGGTCTTGATGTCGCCGCTGTCGACGAGGTGCGGGTTCTCGATCTCGAGGCCAGCAGGCAGACGATCGACGAGAAGCACGCGACCGTAGTCCTCGTCGCTTTCGAGCTTGAGGACGACGACGAGACGATCGTTCTGGCGCATCTCGCCGCCCGCGCCGGACGTGATCTTGCTCAGGTCCACAGGCTTGCCGTCGAGCGTGTAGTAGCTGCGCTCGATCTTGAAGCCCTTGGACACCGGCGGCTCGGCGGTGAGCGAGGCGCCGATGACGGTCACGACGGCGTCGGTCGTTGCTTCGCCGTTGTTGGTGACCGTCAGGCCCTTCTCGAGGTCGGTGATCGAGAGCGAGCGGATGACGGAGCCCTCGACGGGCGCGCCGCCGACCGCGAGCTTCGTTTCCTTGGCCTCGTCGCCGAGCGCGTGGGCAGCGAGCAGCATCCACGCCTGCTCCTGGGTCGACGTGTACTTCCTCGACAGGTAGGCCTTGGCGACGACGTTGACGAGGCTCGGCGCCTCGGCCTTGGCAATGCCGGTCTCGGACGCGAGCGTGACGAGGGCCGCGCCGTCGCGCAGCGTGGAGCCGTAGTCGTCGCGGGCAAGCGGCACGCTGTCCGGCTCGCCGAAGGCCGTGAGGGCGGCCTTGAACGCGGCCTCCGCGCGCTCCTTGTCGCCCACCATCGCAAGCGCAGCACCGAGCTGGGCCTTGGCGAGCGGCGTCGAGAAGCGGTCGAGGCGCGTGTCGGCGTAGTAGCGGAGCTCGCCGATCGGTGCGCGGCCGTTGCGGGCCAGCACGTAGAGCGCGTAAGCGCGGTCCTCGCCGCCCTTTTCGAAGTCCTCGCCGTTGAGCGCGAAGTTCTGCAGGCGATCGAGAGCCTGGCCGAACGGGATCTGACGCACCGTGTAGCCCTTCTCCTTGGCGCGGGTCAGGAAGTCGGTGACGTAGCTCGTGAGCCAGAGGTCGGCGTTGCCCGGGCCCCAGCTGCCGAAGGCGCCACCCGAATCCTGCATCTCGAAGACGCGCTCGATGGCACCCTGCACGCGCTCCTTGATCTCCTTGTCGGCGGCCATGCCGATCTGCGCGGCGACCGCGTTGGCGTAGACGAGCGGAAGCGCGCGCGAGACGGTCTGCTCGGCGCAGCCGTAGGGATAGCGGTCGAGCGCGGTCAGCAGGCCCGGCACGTCGAGCGTCGCGGTCGGGCCGACCGACAGGTTCACCCGCGTGCGGCTGGTGATGAGCCCGGCGAGGAGATCCTTCGACAGCGTGAGCTTGCCGCCCTTGGCCGCGATCTGACTCACCGTCGTGCGCTTGATGTCGCCGGCCGGCGGCTTGACGTCGAAGGTCAGGCGGCGGCTGACGTCGATGCCGTCCGGACCGGTGACGTGAACGTCGTAGGTGCGAAGTCCGACCTCCTCGGGCTTTACATTCACGCGCTCGGCCTTGCGCTCGCCGCTCTTCAAGTCGAGCGTGCGCTCGGCGAGCACAATCGATGCGCCCGTCGTGTCGGAGACGACAGCCTTGTAGGCGCCGGCTGCTCCGTCGACGTTGTGGACCGAGAGATCGAAGCGCGCCTCGTCGCCAAGCGTGAGGAAGCGGGGCGCGGAGGCGGTGAGGGCCACCGCGTCGCGCACGATGACGTCGGCAGTGCCGTGTCCGAGCTTGTCCTTCGACCAGGCGACCGCCATGACGCGAACGGTGCCGTTGAAGCTCGGCAATGCGAACTCGACGTTCGCGGTGCCATCGGCCTCGACACGGACGATGCCGGAGTAGAAGGCAACGGTCTCCTCGACGGGCGGGCTGCCCTGCAGGCCCATGCCCTCGCTGCCGTCACCGCCGGAGCGGAGCTTGCCGCGCTCGGCGCGCATGCCGTCGATGAGGCGGCCGTAGAAGTCGCGGATCTCGAGCGCGAGCTTGCGCTGAGCATAGAAGTGCAGCTCGGGCGCCGGAACCTGGTAGCGCGTGAGGTTCAGGATGCCGACGTCAACGGCCGCCACTGTGACGCGCGCTTCCTCGCCGGGCGTGAGGCCAGAAATCTTGACGGGCACGGTGAGCGTGCTCGCGGATTTGATCTTGGATTCGGGCGTCAGCTCGACCTTGAGCGTGCGCGGCGACTGGTCGACGCCGATCCACTTGACGCCGATGGCGCGGCTCGGCATGCGCTTCGCCTTCTCGTCCATCGGACGGTACAGGAGCGCGGTCGCGTAGGCGCCGGGACCCCAGTCCTCGCCGACCTTGATGTCAACATCGCCGCCACCTTTCGGCAGCTCGATCTCCTGGGTGGAAAGCAGGCCGTTGCCGAGCACCGCGACGAGCGCCTTGCCGCCCTGCTTGGAAGCGATGCGGAGCTTCGCCGTATCGCCCGGAGTGTAAGAAGCCTTGTCGAGCGCCACATCGAGCATCTCGGGCGTGTCGGCCGTCTCCTCGCTTGCGTACCAGCCGGCGTTGAAGGCGACGCTCGAGGACGGCCCGCCGGGCTCGGCCGAGTTCACCTCGAGGCGGTAGCGGCCATAGTCAACGTCCGCCGTGATCGTGGCCGGCGCGTCGGCGCCGACGTCGAGCGTGCCGCTCGCGATCTTGCGGGTGATGGTCTGGCTTTCGTAGTTCCACGAGCCGTCGCGGCTGTACCACTGCCACGATGTGTCGAGGCGAACGAGCTCCCAGCTGAGGCGGCCGGCCGCGCGCTTGCCTTCGGCGTCGAGAAGGATGGCCTCGAAGGCTGGTTTCTCGCCTTCCTTGACGGAGAGGTTCTCGAACAGCGGCTTGATGCCAAGTCGAGGCTCGCCGAGATTCACGGGCAGCGTTATGGCGCGCTCGATGGTGCGGCCGCCGGCCTCGCGCAGGCGCACGGTGACGTCCGCTTCGAGGGGACGCGCGGTCTTGGTGACGGCAGGAAGTGCGATGGCGATCTCGGCGTTGCCGTCGGGGCCCGTGACGGGGAGGCCTTCGAGCGGCTGGCGCACGGGGCTCACCGTCTCGTCTGCCTGGCCGAAGCGATAGCCGGCGTAGCCGTCGACATCCTTCGACGAGGCCTTGACGACGATCTCGCCTTCAAGCGTGAGGCCCGCGGCGGGAGGCCCATAGAGGTAGCGGCCCGAGACATCGATCTTCTTCGTCTCGTCGGGCGCGAGCGTTCCGCTACCTTCCTTGAGCGTGAGATCGAGGCGTTCGGGGACGTAGTCCTCGACCATGAACGAGACCTGCGTGATGGCGTCGTCCTTCGGGTCGGCATGCAGCTTGGCACGCCAGGTGCCGGTCATGGCGGAGCCGGCGAGCGCGAGGTGGAACGAACGGCCGCCCAGGCCCTCGTCGGTCAAGGTGAAGCGGCCGTGCTCGACGCCGTCCGGACGCAGCACGATGAGGGTCGTGGGCAGCGGTGCGGCGACGCCCGCGGCATCGCGCACCAAGCGCGGTGATGTTGACCTCCTCGCCCGGGCGGTAGACGCCGCGCTCGGTGTAGAGATAGGCGTCGAGGGGGCCCGGCGCGTCGCGGCCCTTCACGCCGCGGTCGGAGAGATCGAAGGCGTTGGTCGTGAGATCGAGGAAGGCGTACTCGCCGGTGCCATTCTCGGCGACCAGGATGGCAGGCTGCGAGCCGCCGCCGCCGCGCGCGATGCCGGCCTCAAAGCGAACGTAGCCGTTGGCGTCTGCCTTGGCCGTCGCCAGCACCTCGTTGTTGCGGGCGACGAGGCGGACGCTGGCGCCGGACACGGGGGTCGCCTCGGCGAGCGAGCGCACGAAGGCGTGGACGCCGTCGTCACCGGAGAAGGCCGTCAGGCCGAGGTCGGAGACGATGAACCACTGTGTGGAGAGGTCGCGCCAGTCGTCCTGCTTCTTGTCGGTCGGACGCGCCACGAGGGCGTAAGCGCCCGGCTTCAGCTCGCCCACGGCCTCGCCCACGGGGAAGGCAGTCGTGACTTCCTCGTTGAGCTTGCTCGCGACGTCCATCTCGCCTTCGTAGACGCGACTCCCCGTGCGCTCCTTCAAGGTCTCGATCTCATAGCCCGAAAGCTGGCGATCGAGATCGCCGTTGTTGAGGGCAGTCGCGAGATTGCGGTCGCCCACGCGGTAGACCTCGATGCCGATCTTGGTCGTGTTGATGGTGACGAGCGGAATGCCCTGCTGGCCGCGGGTCGGCAGGACGTAGCTCTTGCCGGTGAAGCGCACGGACGGCTTGCGATCGGGAACGTAGACAGCAAGCGTGACGGGCTTCTCGAGAGGCTCGTTGACGTCGGAGGGGAGGCCGGCACGAATCTGGATCTCGTAGCGCTGGCCATGAACAAGGCCGTCGATGCAGAGCTGCTGGCCTTCCGGCGATACGCCCTGCGGATCGTGGCCGTCGACGGAGACGAACTTGGCGAAGTCGATCTGGCCGCGGCCGAGGTTCTCCGAGAACTGCACGCAGACACGCGGTGTCGAGGCCTCAGCGTCGGCCGAATAGTCGGTCATGCGGAAGCCGTGCTCGGCGCGGAGCTTTTCGTAGGCCGCGCGCACGTCGGCTGCTTCGATGATCGAGAGAGATGATTTCAGCGCCTCGATGGCCGGGCGCCAGTACGAGCGCTGCTGCATCGCCTCGCCGAGGACGGCAAGAGCGCGCGCCTTCAGGGCCGGGTCCTTGGCGCGCTCGTAGGCACGGTAGGCGGCGCCCGAGGCGTTCACCGGCAGGTCGTAGCGTTCGGAGCCTTTCTCGGGATCGGGTTTGATTGCGAGGAGAGCGCGGGCAAGGCCGAGCCAGCTCTCGGCGCTCGCGGGATCAGCGGCCACGGCGGCGGCGTAGGTGCGTGAGGCGGCGCGGGCGTCGGTGCTCAAGAGCTTGTCAGCGGCAAGACGCAGCTCGGGCGGCTTGCGCTGCCCCGGCTTCCAGTTCTCCTTGACGTAGGCCTCGTAGCGCTCGGCGTCCTTGGCGACACCCTTGTGGACGAAGGGGCGCTCCTCGGCCGACGCAACGCCCGAGCCGATGAAGAGAAGTAGACCGAGAAGAATGCTGCCCAGAAACCGCATCGCCGCCATCCTTGAATAAGCCCGCCGACATGGCCGGATGATCCAGCCGTCGCCCAAATATCATTGATCCCGCTGAGCTTTAAGTGGAAGCCCAACAGATGCGATTGACGGAACGTTGGCGGCAAAAACAGACTTCCCGGCAAATGCCGCCCGATGCGCCTTTTTGCTCTGCGCGGGCGGAGGTCGCGGGAACTGTGGATAAACCTATGGCGTGCGCTACGCGGATGGCGCGCTCAAGCGAAAGGCCGGTCCCGAGAGGACCGGCCTTCATGCATAACGATGGTCATTATGACGGCTGGGGCGGCCTTTGTTCAGTGGCGGAGCGCCACGGCGCTCGGCATGGTTTCCGAAACGGCCATCAGCGACGCATCGATGAAGGCCTCGGCTGGGACGACCTTCGTTGCGCCTTCGAGATTGGCCGGGCGCCGCTGCAACCCACATGTGTTCGAACGAGCGCGCGGCCCAGAGCGATCTCGAGTCCCTGCCATCGCAATAGGACTCGTAGGCGTCGCGGCGCGAGGCATCACGGCGCATGCAGTCGCCGATCCAGACTTTCTTGTCACTCAGAACAAGCTGCTCGTGCGCTTCGAGGAAGCGCGGATCGGAGATCACGCGCCACGCGCCCGTCACAGAACCTTGACCGGACGCGGCCGATCTCATCGCGGAGCTGTGCTGCACGAATAGCGTTCGTATCTCTATCCCCATAGCGGCGGCCTCGTCGGCAACGGCCAACAAGGCGCGAGCCGCCGGGCTGTCGGTAGAACGGGCGACGAGGCGGTAGGACACGCCGAACACGCTTTCGCCCGCGGCCTTGCGGGCCGCGAGATCCTCTTGAATGAATTGCTTGAGCCGGGTTTCCTTTTCTTCTTGGAAGACGACGTGCATACGAGCAGAGGCACTAAGGCGCATATTGCGGCTCCTTGCAGCACGGGCCAGGCGGGCGTGACCTGGTTGATCCCGCGTCATTGTCATCGCCCCCATTTAGCGTCACAGACGGTTAATCAAGTGTTGAGTTCGCGAACCGATATTCGAGATCCGAGCGGCGCTGCCAGCGCTTGTGTGTTCGCACCGCATAGTCTCTCGCATCCTCTACTTGGCTGGAATGATTGGGCGAAGACGCCCGGCGATGCCGGCCGCGTCGGCGAGGGCGAGATCGCCCTCTGCTTCGGTATTTTCTGTGTCGGGTGCGCCGGCGTCGTCGATGGCGGGAAGAGCCAGGCCGAGGCGCCCGATCAGGCTGTTCGGCGCACGCGTTTCGCTCAACGGCATGGTCACGGTTGCAGTTTCGCGCTTCAAGACGACGTCGACGGTCTCCTGCGGCGCGGCCGCCTTTGATTTTGCGGATGTCGCGTTGCCGGACGCCTCGCCAATGTCATCCTCCGGTTCCTCTGCGGGATCCTGCGTCAGCTCTGCCTGGGCGCCGCGGGCGTGGGCACCAAACTGAGCGACGAATTTCGGATCGACCGCGGATGCGGGTGCAGTGCGAGGCGGCGCGGAGCGCGTGCGATCCACCGTTCGGCCGACGGTATCGGGTTGGCGCGATCGCGAGAGATCCTGGGGTGCGCCGTCGTTCGACGCGTCGTGCGGGAACGGCAGGTGCATGGCAGGAATCTCGCTCTCCATGCGCCGCAATGCCTTCGCGGCTTCGGCGCGCCGCGCAGCTCCCATCACAGCGCCGAGAATGATCTCGGGCCAGGCGCCGTCGCGGAACCGGTAGACGCGGAACGCCTCGGCCTCGGCGAACTTCGAGCCCTGGCGGCGGAGCTTCTTCCTGATCGTGCTTGCGGGCGGGTACCAGCTGCGCTTGAAAATCCGGTCCTTCTCGAAGCTGGTGAAGAGATTGGAGAGGAGTTGCGCCTCGACGCGCAGCTCCTCGCGCTCGCGGGGGTTGGTGCGCACGGGAGCGTCGAGCGGTACCGCTACGTAGTAGGCACCGCTGAGGTCGAAAACGACGTGGCGGAAGAGCTCGAAGTTTTCGCGAATCTGCCGGTCGCGGTGGATGTCGTTGAAGCGCGAGAGGATCTCGATCACGGGTCCGCGCTCGGCCTCGCGCATCTTGGGGACGAGACCGTGCAGCCGGTTCATCGGCCGCCCCATGGAGACGAGGAGAAGGCAAAGATCGACGAAAATGGCGACGGCGAGGGGAACGTAGTCCCGCTTCGAGAGCCCCCCGCCGTCGCTTACGGTCGCGGGTCCCGCGCCTCCCTCGACCGATTGGATGGCCTTCTTCTGCAGCTCGCGCAGCTCTTCCGCGGAAGGCGGGAGCTTGAAGGCCAATAGTCCGTAGAACGTCGCCGTCAGGCGGCGAAACGCTTCGATGGTCGCCTCCGAGCCTTCGACCGCGGCGATCGTCGGCTTCTCGAGCACGGGAAGCTGGTCGATGGCGCGGACGGCGCCACGCAATGCCTGGGCGAGCTGCTGATCGGGGCAAAGGAAGCCGCCGCTCTTGGGATCGCCGAAGGTCGTCTTTTCCGCGCGGTCGGAGAGATCGATGCGGAGCTGCTTCAATTGAGGATCGGTGCGCAGGGCGTTGAAGCCCGTGACCGTCATATCGAGCTTGCGGCCGAGCGCCTTCATGAATTCGTTGCGGGTACCACTCTTGGGGTCGATCGTCGCCGGGTCGGCGGCGGCGATCTTGGCGAGGTCGCCATCGAGGGCTGCCATCTCCGCTTTGACGGCGCTGACGCGGCCGCCGACGAATTCGGAGGCGAAAGCGAAGCGGCCGGCGTCGTCGTCGCGCATTTTGCGCCGGGGACCGTCACCGGGCTTGCTGTTCGGGCATGACGTGCCCTTGGTGCGCTCCTGCTCGGCCTTGTCGTGCGAGAGGGCCGCGAGCTGGACGAGCGTGGCATTGAGCTGCTCGAGCCGGGTCGATGCGCCGTGGAGCGAGGCCTGCACGCCGGTCACGGCGGCTTCGGCGGAGCGGGTCGACTCGGCGCGGCTTTCGAGAACCTTCCAATAGAAGCCGAAGCCAAATCCGACCGAGATGATCGAGAGAAATATGTAACCGGCGATGTAGGAGAGCCGCGTGAAGGCGCCGATGGGGGCGAACATCTGGTCGAGCAGCCAGATGATCATCGTCATCAGCATCGCCACCGAGAAGCCGACGATCACCTTATGGAGAATGGGCAGGTCGCCCATGTTGGCCTCGATGAGCTCGAGCATGCCGACATAGGTGGCGACCCACGACAGGGCGCCGAGACCGACGACAAGGGTAATCTTCTTGAGATCGCGCGGGGAATCGTCGGGGGCGGCCCACGCCGCATCAGGCAGCAGATTGGTTTTGAGAGCGCGCGCAGCTAGCCCGCGCGCTGGTCCCGCATCCGTCGCGAAGAACATTGGGGTCGACCCGCCAAACTCGCCCGCCTGGGATTCTTGTCGCCGCCAGTTCCCGAAAGTACGGGACGGCGCTCGATCCCTCAGCGAAGCTCACGCGCAAACAGCCGATCTGCCCCGGTTGTGATCCAAGGTGTGATTAGTCGATGTTTTTGTCGGCAGTGCGGCGGCGGGACGGTCGCATCTGGGGGAGTGCCGGTCCTTGCCGCAAAATGACGGTTTCTGCCGGCTAGGCGCCGGCGCGCTCGCCGAAGACGTAGCCCGCGCCGCGCACGGTGCGGATCGGGTCGCGCTCCTTGCCGCGGATCAGCGCTTTGCGCAGGCGCCCAACGTGGACGTCGACGGTGCGCTCGTCGACGAAGGCATCGCGGCCCCATACGCCGTCAAGAAGCTGGGAGCGCGAGAGCACGCGCCCGGGGCTTTCCATCAGGAACTCGAGGAGGCGAAACTCGGTCGGCCCGAGATGGACCTCGCGGAGGCCGCGCACGACCTTGTGCGCCACCTTGTCGAGCTCGATGTCGGCAAATCGCAGGACCTCGGCGAGGCGGTCGGGCGCCGCGCGGCGGAGGATCGCCTTGACGCGCGCCATCAGCTCGGGGAGTGAAAAGGGCTTCACGACATAGTCGTCGGCGCCGGTCGAAAGGCCGCGGATGCGGTCGCCTTCCTCGCCACGCGCCGTCAGCATGACGATCGGAATCGATTTCGTCTCCATGCGCGAGCGCATGCGGCGGCAGATCTCTATTCCCGAGACGCCGGGCAGCATCCAGTCGAGGACGACGAGATCGGGCTTCTCCTCGGCGACGAGGATCTCGGCTTCCTCGCCGGTGCCGGCGTGGGAGACGCGAAATCCTTCGGCTTCGAGATTGTAGCGGAGCATTTCCGCGAGGGGTGATTCGTCCTCTACGATCAGTACTTTGGCAGTCATTCTTCAGCAGTTCCTATGGGGCGCCCTGCGGTCAATCCTTGGCCGCGAAGAGTGTAGAGCTGGTGTCGTCGCCCTTGGGGCGGTCGTCGGTGATGTTCACGCCACGCACAAGGAAGTGGACCGTCTCGGCGATGTTGGTGGTGTGATCGCCAACGCGTTCGATGTTCTTGGCGCCGAACAGAAGGTGGGTCGAAAGGCCGATGTTGCGCGGATCCTCCATCATGTAGGTCAGCAGCTCACGGAAGAGGGAATTGTACATGGCGTCGATGTTCTCATCGTCGCGCCAGACGGCCAGCGCCCGGTCGGCGTCGCGCTCGGCATAGGCATCGAGCACCTCTTTGAGCTGGGCGAGGGCCAGCTCGCCCATGTGGCGCAATCCGGTCATGAGCGGCTTGGGGTGCGATTCATGGGCAATCGCGAGCGCGCGCTTGGCGATGTTCTTTGCAAGGTCGCCGATGCGCTCGAGATCGCCGGTGATGCGGAGCGCAGCCATGACGTGGCGAAGGTCGTTCGCCATCGGCTGGCGGCGCGCGATCATGGAAATGACCTGATCCTCGATCTCGCGCTCGAGCGTGTCGATCTGCTTGTCGGATTTCACAACCAGCTCGGCGAGCATGGGATCACGGCGCTCGATGGCATCGAACGATTTGCCCAGGATGTGCTCGGCCAGGCCGCCCATCTGCGCGATCTTCTTGTCGAGGAGCGCGAGCTCTTCCTCGTACGACCTGACGATGTGCTCCGCGGCTTTGACGTTTTGCTCGTTCATAGGTGCTCCTTCAGGCTTCCGCCTCTGCGGATCTGCCGCGGCCTCAGGCTTCATTTGCCGGTCCCAGAAGCGCAGACCGCCCAGCAACGTTTTCTTCTCGGTCAGCATGGCTCAGCCGAAGCGACCGGTGATGTAGTCCTGCGTGCGCTTGTCGCTTGGATTGGTGAAGATGACGCTCGGTCTCTCCCTCCTCGACAAGAATGCCGAGGTGGAAGAAGGCCGTGCGCTGGGACACGCGCGCGGCCTGCTGCATGGAGTGCGTGACGATGATGATGCAGAAGTTCTGCTTCAGCTCGTCGATCAGCTCCTCGACCTTGGCGGTGGCGATCGGGTCGAGCGCCGAGCACGGCTCGTCCATCAGGATCACCTCGGGGCCGACGGCAATCGCGCGCGCGATGCAGAGGCGCTGCTGCTGGCCGCCGGAGAGCCCGGTGCCCGAATCCTGGAGACGATCCTTGACCTCTTTCCAGAGGCCGGCCTTCTCCAGGCTCGCCTGGACGATCTCCTCGAGGTCGGTCTTGGAGGTGGCGAGGCCGTGGATGCGCGGGCCATAGGCCACGTTCTCGAAGATCGACTTCGGGAACGGGTTCGGCTTCTGGAACACCATGCCGACGCGGGCCCTGAGCTGCACGACGTCGAGAACGGGGTCGTAGATGTCCTGGCCGTCGATCGTGATCTTGCCGGTGACGCGGCAGATCGGGAATGGTGTCGTTCATGCGGTTGATGCAACGCAGGAACGTCGACTTGCCGCAGCCGGACGGGCCGATGAAGGCCATCACGCCGCGATCGGGAATGTCGACGGAGACGTCCTTCAAGGCATGCTTGTCGCCGTAGAACACGTTTGTGCTTCTTGGCGACGACCTTGGACTTCTGACCGGTGGCGACCGCGGTGTGCGGCTGCATCTCGGTGTTGACAGCCATATCCATAGTAGACCTCTGAACCACGAATCCTACCAACGTCTCTCGAACCTTTTTCTGAGCCAGATCGCCAGGCCGTTCATCACGAACAGGAACAGCAGCAGGACGATGATGGCTGCGGCCGTCTTGGCCTTGAAGCCGACCTCGGGGAGGTCAGACCACAGGAAGATCTGGACGGGGAGGACGGTCGCCGCTTCCGTGACGCGCGTCGGCACGTCGACGATGAAGGCGATCATGCCGATCATCAGCAGCGGCGCCGACTCACCCAAGGCGTGGGCCATGCCGATGATCGTGCCCGTGAGCACGCCGGGCATGGCCAGCGGCAGGACGTGATGGAAGATGGCCTGCTGCTTGGATGCGCCGATGCCGAGCGCCGCCTCGCGGATCGAGGGCGGCACGGCCTTGAGCGCGGCGCGGCTGGCGATGATGATGGTCGGCAGCACGAGGAGCGCCAGCACGAGGCCGCCGACGAGCGGAGACGAGCGCGGCATGCCGAAGAAGTTCAGGAACATCGCCAGACCCAAGAGACCGAAGACGATCGAGGGCACGGCGGCGAGGTTGTTGATGTTGACCTCGATCAGCTCGGTGAAGCGGTTCTTCGGCGCAAACTCCTCGAGGTAGATCGCGGCGCCGACGCCGATGCGGCAGGCAGAGCGCGAGCGTGACCAGCATCGTGAAGGCGGAGCCGGCGAGCGCGCCCAGAATTCCGGCGAGCTCGGGCTCGCGGCTGTCGCCGCTGGTGAAGAAGGAGAAGTTCGGGACCGACTGGACCGCGCCGAGCTCCTGGAGCTTCTCGAGGAACGCGACCTGACGGTCCTGGATCTTGCGGCTGTCCTCCGGCCTGTCGAGCAGGATCTTCTCCCACTTGCCGGCAGGCGCGTCGGCGGTCGAGGAGAGCGGCACCAGAACGTCGCCGTCGATGTGGTCGGAGGCGATGTTGGTGGCCTTGACGACGCCGCCGTTGATCGCGACGAGGACGCGTGGGCGACTTGCTGTCCAGCGCTTCTGCGGAGCCGGTGCGCTCGTAGCGCTTGGTGAGCTCGTCGGCCGTGGCGCGATCGTCGGCGAGCTTTTGAGCGAGCCTGCTCTGCGTGTCCTTCAGGTCGGCAATCGTCGTTTCGAGACGCCCAATGAGCGGGCCGTCGCTCACCGACTTGGCCTTCTCGAGTTGCGCTTCCGATGCCGCGAGATCGGCTTCAACCGATTTGAGGTTCAGCGCAAGGCGATCGGATTCGCGCCGCAGGTCCGCTCCGTGGCGCGCCATCGCCTGTTTCACCTCGAGGAGCTGGTCGGCGAAGGTATTCGACGTCGAGCTTATGACGATCGAGCCCGTCGTGGCGGACGGAGATGCAATGCCGGCGCCCGGCGTGATCTCGCGGCCCGTCACCAGGCCCTTCAGGTAGAGGTCGGCATCCGATGAGAGCAGTACAGGCGCCTTGATCGTGCGGCCGATAAGCGACGGGTCGGCGAGGACCATCTTGCGCACGTTGTCGGCGGCACCCGAGGAGAGAACGTCGGAGAGAGCCTTGCGGTCGGCGCGGCTCGTCACGTTGGGGAAGAGCGCGCGCAGGGCATCGCGGACGACGGCATCGAAGTCGCCGCTCGCGGGGCTCTTGGGGTCGACCTTCTCCGCCGAGACGGGCACGTCAATGAACAGTCGCGTCTGCGTGAAGGCCGGCATGGCCTTGATAGACGATGTCGGTCAGGAGAATGACGAGGAAAATGGCGGCAAAGGCAATCGCCGCAAGACCGTAGAAACGGAAACGGCTCTCCGCACGGTAACGGCGCCGAACGCGCGCGATCGCAGCATCGGAGGTCACATCGAGGCGTCGTTGCAAGGGTCTCACCCCGGCCGGAATTGCTGCGTCAGTCATATTGCTCTCTGTACCTCTGCACAATCTTGAGCGCGATCACATTGAGAAGCAGGGTGAAGAAGAAGAGGACGAAACCCAGGGCGAACGCCGAGAGCGTCTTCACGCTGTCGAACTCCTGGTCGCCGACGAGCAGCGTCTTGATCTGAACGGTGATGGTCGTCACCGCCTCGAGCGGATTGAACGTCAGATTGCCGGCAAGGCCCGCGGCCATGACGACGATCATCGTCTCGCCGACGGCGCGGCTGATGGCGAGCATGAGGGCCGAGACAATGCCCGGCAGGGCAGCCGGCAGCACGACCTTGCGTATCGTCTCCGACTTTGTCGCGCCGAGCGCGTAGGCGCCGTCGCGCAACGACTGGGGCACGGCGTTGATCACGTCGTCGGAAAGCGAGGAGACGAAGGGAATGATCATGATGCCCATGACGAAGCCGGCGGCGAGCGCAGACTCGGAGGCGACGTCGAGACCGAAATAGGCACCCGTTGAGCGAATGAAGGGGGCAATGGTCAGGGCGGCGAAGAAACCGAAGACGACGGTCGGAACGCCGGCAAGAATCTCGAGGATGGGCTTTGCCGTGGCACGGAATCTCGGTGAGGCGTACTCGGCCATGTAGATCGCGCAGAAAAGGCCGATGGGAGCCGCGACCAGCATCGCGATCAGCATGATCAGCATGGTGCCGACGAAGAGAGGCACGAAGCCAAAGGCGCCGGACTGGCCGATCTGATCGGAGCGGAGCGCGATCTGAGGTGACCACTGGAGTCCGAAGAGGAAGTCGTACCAGGGATACTTGCCGAAGAAGCGCAGCGTCTCGAAGAGCACGGAGAAGACAATGCCGATGGTCGTCAGCACGGCGACAACCGAGCAGCCGATGAGCAGCCAAACAACGGCGCGCTCGACGCCGTTGCGGGCGCGGAAATCGGGACGCAGCCGCGACGCAGCCCAGAGGAAGCCAATGCCGGCGAGGAGAAGACCCGCGCCGAGCCGCGCCCAGTCGCTCATCACGGTGAGCGACTGCAACGTGCGTGCGGCGTCCTGGATTTCGGGCTTGGCGCTCGCGGCAAGTGCGCCGCCTGCCGAGGCGTTGGAGATCTCGCGCAGCACGGTCGCGCGGGACAGCGGGTCCGTCGGCTGCATGGCCTGCGGAAGTTGCGACAGCGTCTCCGCCTCGATCAGGCGCGGGGCAAGCGGTGACCAGACCGCAAAAAGGATCAGCATGGGCACGGCGGCCGCGATGGCCGTGAACCAGCCGTGATAGGTAGGAAGGGAGTGGACCTGAGCTCCAGCTCCTGGCGATCGGAGCGATCGGAAGGCGTATCCCCGGCGCCTGCCATACACATAGGCGGCAACGACGATCGCGGCGAGCGCGAGGAGATATATTGCACTCATAACGCTGCTGCCTTTTGTTCTTGAGCTGCCGCTTTGCGCTGGCGGGGCTCGATTGATGGGAGGCGGGGAAGCTTAATCCCCCGCCTCAGCAAATGTTCTCGGGCTCATGGCCACTTGAGCATCAGCCCACAGAATTCATCTTAGGACGACGGACCGGCCATCGGGGTCAGGTCAGCGCCGACCTTCGCAGACGACTCGGCGTCGGCCTTCGGCAGCGGAACGAGGCCCTTCTTGGACAGGTAGCCCTCCTCGCCGATCGCCTTCGGAGAGACGTACTCCGTCACGAACTCCTTGATGCCGGGAATCACGCCGACGTGCTGCTTCTTCACATAGATGAAGAGCGGGCGGGCGACGGGATACTTGCCACCGGAGATCGTATCGTAGTTCGGCTCGACGCCTGCAATCTTGGCGCCCTTGATCTTCGCGGTGTTCTCCTCGAGGAAGGAGTAGCCGAAGATGCCGACGGCCTTCGGATTGGCTTCCAGCTTCTGGACGATCAGGTTGTCGTTCTCGCCGGCATCGATCCAGGCGCCATCCTCGCGGAGCGACTTCCAGACCTTCTCGAAGTTCTTGGTGTTGTTCTTCTTGTCGTCGTCCTTCATGGCCTTGAGGACAGCGATCTTCTCGGCGCCCTTCTCCATGACGAGCTCGAGGAACGAGTCACGCGTGCCCGAGGTGGGCGGGGGGCCAAGAACCTCGATCTTCTCGTCGGGGAGCGACGGCGTCAATGTCCTTCCAGGTCTTGGCGGTGTTGGCAGCGAGTTTGCCGTCCTTGTCCGGAACTTCTTTGGCGAGAGCGCGGAAAACCTGCTCCTGCGTCAGCGTGAGGTCGGGCCCACCCTTGGCGTTGGCAAGCACCAGGCCGTCGATGCCGACCTTGATTTCGACGATCTCCTTGACGCCGTTCTTCTGGCAGTCCTCGAACTCACCCTTCTTGATGGCGCGCGAGGCGTTGGCGACGTCCGGGTGGTCCGGGCCGACGCCGGCGCAGAAGAGCTTGAGACCGCCACCGGTGCCGGTCAACTCGACGACCGGCGTCTTGCCGCCGGACTTGCCGAACTGCTCGGCAACGGCCGTGGTGAACGGATACACCGTCGAAGAGCCGACGATGCGGATCTGGTCGCGCGCCGATGCCGCACCGGCAAACGCAGCCATGCCGACGGCCGCAGCCGCCGAGAAGGCGATGAACTTGCTGTTCACGCTAATCTCCTGTTGTCTCTGGGACTATGCAACCGATGCGGCCCTCCGCCTGCATCGGGCACCCGGCGCCCCTCGCGCCGGCGCCCCTCTTGTAGTCCCGGGGAGCAATGGATTTATGACAATCTAACTATATGATGTAGATAATCTATTCTAGATTCTTAACTGCTTGGTTTTCACATCGCCTGCCTTTGCCAACGGGATGCAAGAACGGCTCATTAAGTCTACCTAATTGCCCCAGATGCCTTAGCCTGTATTACCCCTAGGCACCGCGGGTGTTGCCAAGCTCCTCGAAAAGCACCGAAAACGTTGAGCCCTTGCCGACCTTGCTGGCGATGCGCAGCTCGCCGCGGTGGCGGACAATGATGTGCTTCACGATGGCGAGGCCGAGGCCCGTGCCGCCCTTTTCGCGGCTGGCGGCCACGTTGGCGCGGTAGAAGCGCTCGGTCAGCCGCGGCAGATGCTCGGGCGCAATCCCGGGCCCGTCGTCGGCGACTACGAGCAGGAGGCGTGGCATCGGCGGCTTGCCGTCCATAACGCGCGAGACGGCAATCTCCACATGGCCGCCCTCGCGCCCGTACTTGATGGCGTTGTGGACGAGATTTTGCAGCACCTGCACGATTTCCTCGCGCTCGCCGCGAATGCGGGCGGGGCCGTCGAGCTTCTTTACCGTGATCGTCATCTTCGAGGCTGCGGCGAGGGGCTCGAGCGCCTGAGCGACATAGGCCACGACCTCGTTCAGCTCGGCGATGCCCTTGGGCGGCAGGTGGACGCGCATCTCGACGCGGCTCAGCGAGAGCAGATCGTCGATGAGACGCGTCATGCGCGCGGCTTGGCTTGCCATGATGGCGAGAAATTTTTGCCGCGCCTCGGGGTCGTCGCGCGCCGGACCCTGTAGCGTCTCGACAAAACCGCGCAGCGACGCCAGCGGTGTTCTCAGCTCGTGGCTGGCGTTGGCGATAAAGTCGGCGCGCATCTGGGCCAGCCGGTCCTGCTCGGTGAGATCGCGGAAAGTGATGAGAAGAACGGGTAAGCCGCGGCGGGCGCGAACAGTGGCCAGCTGCGAAATCGACGCGGAAATGCGGCGTTCCACCGGCACACGCTCGAAAATCTGCACGACGATCGGCTCCGAGGTTTCGAAGGCCTTGTCGACGGCGTCGTTGAGCTCGGGATTGCGCGACATGTGAGACAGCGGCTGGCCGACGCGAACCTTCGGGAAGAGCTCGAGCACAAGGGCGTTGTGGTGCATGACGTTGCCGCTGCCGTCGAGGGCGATGGCCGCTTCGGGGATTGCATCGACGAGGGCGCGCCAGCTTTCGCCGTCGCGATCGCGTGGCTGAGCGCCCCGTGTCTCGCCAAGGGCCGCGTCGCGCGGGCGTCCGTCGTCGTCGTCGGATTCTCCTGCCGCGGGCTGGCTTGCCAAGAGCGCGCTCAGCGCCGCAAATCCGGCAAGCGCCCAGGCCGGTCTCAAGCCGGCGAAGATAACGAGGATGATAAAGATTGCCGCGCCGACAAATAGCGTTTGCTGGCTCGCGGCAAGGCGGCGGCGCGTTTTGCGTAAGAGGACAATTCCAGGCTCGAGCCGCCCCCGCGCTGCCGCGGCAATCCGGTGAGCCACATTCATGGCCGTCATGGGCGGCAACAATGCCTCAGATCGCATGTGCGTCTCAACCTCAACAGTGCGCCGCAGCACGGATTTGCGGGCATTAGGTGAAATGGTTACCGAGCGAGAGGCTTGCGCCCGCGCTTCGATCGCGCGACTGTTAAACAACAGATGTGTGACAGCTCGTCGGGCCCGCCGAAGGAGCGGCGATTCTAGGGCCGGTGATCATGGGCAAGGGGAACAAGGCCGCGTGCGGCGGCAAGAGCGGCTCCGATCCTTATGCCGACTTCGATCTCGAGGATCCGAAGCTTCCCGAGGAGATTGAGGAGAAGGCGTTCCGCTCGGGCGGCTATCCTTACGAGAAGAAGCTCAAACGGAAGGCTTACGAGGAGCAGCTGCTCGCACTCCAGCTCGAGCTCCTCAAGCTCCAGGCCTATGTGCAGAAGGCCGGCGAGCGCATCGTCGTCGTGTTCGAAGGGCGCGATACCTCGGGCAAGGGCGGATGCATTTCGCGCTTTCTCGAGCGGCTCAACCCGCGGCACGCCCGCTCGGTGGCGCTCTCCAAGCCGACGGAGGCCGAGCGCGGACAGTGGTACTTCCAGCGCTACGTCGCGCAGCTCCCGACCCGGGGCGACATCCTGCTCTTCGACCGGTCCTGGTACAACCGGGCCGGCGTCGAGCGCGTCATGGGATTTTGCACCGAGGACCAGGTCGCGGATTTCCTGAGAGACGCGCCGGAGTTCGAGGCCCTGCTCGTGCGCGACGGCATTCGTCTCTTCAAGATCTATCTTTCGGTCGGGCGCGAAATGCAGCTCGAGCGCTTTCACGAGCGGCGCCACGATCCGTTCAAGCAGTGGAAGGTCACGGAGATCGATCTCGCCGCGATCCACAAGTGGGACGACTATTCGCGCGCGGAAGCGGACATGTTCCGCTTCACCAATACGGCGATCAGCCCGTGGACGAACATCCATTCCAACGATCAGCGCCGTGCGCGACTCGAGTGCATGCGCGTCGTGCTCTCGGCGATCGATTACGAGGGAAAGGACAAGGATGCGATTGGCGCGATCGACACCAAGATCGTCGGCGTGGGCCCCGCATTCACAGCGAGCGCAGGGGAAAAGGACTAGCCGAGCGAGGGTTTCGCCTTTGCAGCCGCACGAGACGGCCTAAAGTGCAGACGTCGGAGCGTTTCATGCTCCGGCTCTAGCACTCAAGCGGGGAGGCCGGGCACATGAAGCTCTCCATGTACGCCATCTTGGCGGGTGCCGTTGTCGTTGGTGGCGGCGCGGCGTGGGCGCAAAAGCCACTCGACGAATGGCCCAAGGTGAAGCCTGCCGATCAGTGGAAGGTCCCCGGTGAGTTTCAGGTGCCGGGCGAGTTTCAAGTCCCCGGTGATATTCAGGTGCCCGGCGACATCCAAGGCGTGAAGGTCCTAAAGCAGAAGTGCGAGCAGCGCCTCGTGCTCGCCGCGGATACGCTGTTCGAGTTCGACAAGGACGTGCTGACGCCTGAGGCAATCACGGCGCTCGAGAAGCTCGGCCCCTCGATCAAGGCGGCCGCCATATGGGGCGTGCGCATCGAAGGGCACACGGACGGCAAAGGCAGCGACGACTACAACCAGAAGCTCAGCGAGCGGCGCGCGCGTGCCGTCAAGGGCTGGCTGGCGGCGAAGCAATTCCTGCCTGAGCAAGCCAGCGTCGTCGGCTACGGAGAGAAAAAGCCCGTGGCGCCGAACGAAAATCCCGACGGCAGCGACAATCCGGACGGACGCCAGCTCAACCGGCGGGTCGAGCTGGTGTTCGTCACGTGCAAGTAGGGATTGGCGCTTTGGCTTAGGGCAGCCGGAAGCCCGACGTCATGAAGCCGTAGAGCCAGGCGGTTGCGGCGCCGAAGCCGGCCAGGATCACAAGCATCGGCCAGATTGCGTTGACGTCGCCGTTGAAGAAGAGCGGGATCTTGCTGGTCAGGATCGGCACCAGAATAAAGACGCCGACAAGCGCCGGTCCGAGAATGCCAAGGATCGCGCCTTTGAGGGTCATCGAGCCCTTCGGCACATTTCCAAGGATGAGAGCGAAGATCACGCCCCAGAGCCCGCCCAAGGCGGCGTTGAATACGATCGGCGGCAAGTCAAATCCCGCGATCGGCTCCATCGACCACGGAACGCCGATGCCGCCCAGCGACAGCAGGTAGTTGATCAGCGCTTGGACGGTGACGGTGGCGATGGCACCGGCGATAAAGCCGAAGATTATGCTCTTGAGTGAGGTCCCTGACATTGGCGTCTCCCTAGCCCGGTTCGAGCCTAAATGGCCGCTTTTCCGGGCAGTATTGCGTTTCCCCGCGGGCTTGGGAAGGCTTCTAGCAGCCGCGCGTGACGCCTTCGAGACCTCTGTGTCGCCGATGTCCCACAGCGTGCGCCGCACGGGCAGTTGTATCCCACGGAACAGCTACGCCCATCGGGGCTAGACAAAGTCGCTGTCGACGGGCGGCCGCAGTGGCGTTCATGCCCGCGACGGGGGAATGCCATGCGAAGACGTGTCAATGTGCGTGAGCGCAAAGCGACGATCGGGGATTTGACCGCGATCAGGCACCTGCGTCAGGCGTCGCTGCGCGTTCTTGCCGCCGAAGCCTACGACCGGTCGGCGATCGAAAGCCTCACCCAGGACACAAGTGTCGATGAAGCGCGGATGGTGAGAGACGGCACGCTGTTCGTGCTCGAACTCGACGCCGAAATCGTCGCCTGCGGTGGATGGTCCGCGAGCGAGCCTCAATGTGTCTCGGGTAGCCGGGAGGACATTGGGCTAGACGAACCGGGCACGGCTTGGGTGCACTCTCTCCATGTCGACCCAGGATTCGCGCGCCAAGGGCTCGGATCGCGGCTCATGTCGCTTCTCGAGCGTGAAATCGCGGCGCGCGGATATCACGCGATAAAGATCGCGGCGACGCTCAACGCCATGCCGCTTTGCACAGTAATGGGCTATCGGCCTCTCGGTCTGGTTCACGAGCTTGTGCCGGGCAGCGAGCACGTGATCGGCGCAATCATGGCAAAGCCGGTTGCCGTTCGCTTCGCTCAAGCGGCGTGACCTTCGGGCGATTTCCGGAATTGATTCAAATGGATCATGGGTTCGCCGACGCGTGCCGCTGGCTCAGCATCGCGCCCTGCATCACTCGAGAGAAAGATCGCTGCGCCCCAAGCGCATGAAAAAGACATTCAATTGAACGTTGAATATCGCAGCTCAAGGTTGAGCTGAACATGCAATCCAAGGTAGCAGCGCTGGGCCGGAAAGCCAGCCTTGTCATCGACGGATCGCGCGGAGCCGCGCCGTCAGTCGATCGAGCAGCCGTCTCCAGTTGTGCGACATGCCCAAGAATCCGAATCGAGAGATACCCGGTCCAGACCTTCAAGCTCGGCCTCTTCGGATTCGACCACCTGCAGCTCGTCTTTCAGCCGGACGCGACACCAGTTGGAGAAGCCCAGGATAACTGGCTGCTCATCGAAGGCCTGCGCGAATGGACTTCAAACGGCGTTCGCCTCAGCGTCGAGGGCTGGGAAGGCCAGACGACGATTGGCGAAGCCAACGGTGGAACCTTCGGGGATGCGCTCACAGCGAAAATCGACACGCCGGGCTCGCGCGGCAGCCGGATCGTTCCCGTCAATGGGGACGAGCACATGGCCTGGGAGACGATGGCGTCGTTTGCGGGTGACATCGAGGCGCAGGGGTTTCCCTACATCGCGATCACCCTGCCGGGCTCGCCGCTCCCGACCATCAACTCGTCGTCGCTCGTCAGCTCGCTTCTCTACTACATCGGCGTCGATATCCGCTCCGTCATGCCGTTCGGCGCACGGATGTCGCCGGGACGACGACCCTCCTCGGCTCCTCGGGCGACGACCACCTTTCGATCGTGAACGGCTTCACGACGATCGTCGGGGGCGAAGGCCGGGACGCTCTCGAAGGCAGCGACGAAGCGGGCCACATCGACAAGCTCTATGGCGGCAAGGACGACGATCGTTTCACCTGGTCGAAGGGGTTCAACATCTTGCACGGCGGGCAGCCTGATCTCGCCTACGAGAAGGACGGCGTCGACCTCGTCAGCTACGCAGGTGCGGGAACCGTGAGAATCGATGTCAATCCGGATGCAGTGCCCCACTATCGGCCAGACTTCATCGTCACGACCGCGGCAGGGCTCGACCATCTCTATTCGATCGAGCAGATCGCCTGGGACCCGAGCACCGACCATATCGTGCTCGGCAAAGGCGTCGGTCTCGTCGAGCGTCCAGTGACGTCCGAACTTCGCTCCGAGTCCGACCATGGGGATCAAATAAGTGTGGGAACGCTCGATGCGCGCGATCTCGATCCGAGCGGGCAGGCGCTCGAAGCGGCTCTTGCCCCTCCCACCGCAGAAGAGATGATCGATCCCGGAGCCTCCGCCTTCGAGACCTATGCCGCCCTTCTCGCGGATACCTTTCCGACAGAATCTGAGGTCAACTACGCGCTCGACGAGGCGGCCGGACTTGCTGCCGGCGATGTATCGACCGGCAACGCAGGGGCTGACGATGCGCACGGTCCTGTGTTCTGAGAGCTCGCGTCATGCCTCGTGATGCGCGCCGCCTGTTGCTGATCATCGTGGCGCTTGCCTGTGCCTGCAACGGGGCGGCAGCAGAGGAGCCTACCGCCGACGATCGCTGCGCGCTCGAGCCGGGAGCATCGCACACAGTGCTGCGTGTCGCGGACGCGGAGACCGTCGTCGTCGACGACGGGAGCGAGGTGCGCCTGATCGGCGCGCTTGCTCCGCGCTCGCCGGGCCCGGCGTCCACCGACTGGCTCCCCGAGCGCGAGGCGCGTGAAGCGCTCGAACGGCTCGTGGTCGGCCGGAACATCGAGCTCAAGTTTGCAGGGCGGCGGAGCGATCGCTACGGCCGCCAGCTCGGCCATCTCTTCGTCGCCAATGGCAGCGAAACGGTTTGGGTTCAAGGCTACCTGCTCTCGCAAGGCCTGGCCCGGGCGTACGCGCTCGACGGCAATAGCGTGTGTCTTGCCGACATGCTCAAGCTTGAACTGGAGGCACGCGAGAAAGGGCGCGGCATCTGGGGACTGGCGGCCTATCAGGTGCTTGAGGCGGCTGCGGTCGGCGAGCTCCTGCGCCGGCGGAATAGGTTTGAGATCGTAGAGGGCATTGTCAGTGGCGTCGCATCGACGGGCGGGCGCGTCTACGTCAATTTCGGCGACGACTGGCGGCGCGACTTCACGGCCGTCGTGCCGCCGCGCCTCGTGCGCGGATCAGCGGAGGCCGTCTCACGCCTCAAGGCGCTCGCCGGCAAACGCGTTCGCGTGCGCGGGTGGATCGAGAGGCGCAACGGCCCGTCGGTCGAGATTGCGGCGTTGGGCGAGATCGAAATACTCGACTCTGGCATGTCGGAATCTGGCGAGCCGGAAAATGCGAAGCGCCCGGTCGTTGCACAACCGGGCGCCCCAGATTTCAAAGACTAGCAGCCGGCCATCAGGCGGCCTTCGTCTCCGCTTCCGTGCCTTCGGCAATCCTACGCCCGCGGGCGCTCTTGGAGAGCACCTCGGTGATGCGCTGCACGGCGCCGCGCTCGTCGAGCTTCTCGACGGCCGCGATCTCGCGCGCCATGCGATCGAGCGCGTCCTCGTAGAGCTGACGCTCGGAATAGGACTGCTCGGGCTGGGCCTCGGAGCGGTAGAGGTCGCGGACGACCTCGGCGATCGAGACAAGGTCGCCGGAGTTGATCTTGGCAACGTATTCCTGTGCGCGACGGCTCCACATGGTCCGCTTGACGCGGGCGCGGCCCTTCAACGTCTCCATGGCCTTCTTGACCACGGCCTCGTCGGCGAGCTTGCGCATGCCGACGCTCTCGAGCTTGCCGGTCGGCACGCGGAGCGTCAGCTTCTCCTTGTCGAAGTTGATGACAAAGAGCTCGAGCGACATGCCCGCGATCTCCTGCTCCTCGATGCCGATGATGCGGCCGACGCCGTGAGCGGGATAGACGATGAACTCGTTGGTCTTGAAGCCGTGGCGCTGGCTCACCGGCTTCTTCTGGGCGGCCATCGCCATGCGCGCGGCAGCCGTCTTCTCGGCAATCGCCTTGGGCGTCGCCGGCTGGACGGGGGCCGTCAGCTTCTGGCCCGGCGACTTGTTGAGGGCAGCGGCAACACGAACGGCCGTCGCGGGCGTGACGGTGATCGGACGCTGAGCGGGCCGCGCGAGCTGAGCGGCAACCTGCGCCTCGCCGGCGACAACCGGCTTCTTGGCCGGGGCGGCGGTTGTCGTTGTCGTCGTCGTCACCGTCGCCGGCTTCTTGACGTCGTGGACCTTGACCGGGGCCTTGGCCGCGGGGACCTTGGCGGGAGACGCCTTCTTGGCCTGGGTAGCAGCCGCAACCGGCTTCTTGACCACGGGCGCCTTGGCGGCCGGGCGAGCGTTGCGCGCCGGCTTGGCGGCAGCGGTCCGAGCCGCCTTCTTGGTGGCGGGAGCAACCGCCTTCGCCGACCGGACCTTAGCGTGCACTTTGTTCTTCTGAGCCATAGGCTTCGTCTCACTCTTTCGCATCACACTCGCGCACCCCCAGGTTGGACTGCGCGCTCAAGACCGCCTAGAGAGCGGTCACACGTAAACCCGGCACGTCGACAAGTCCCTTTGCCGCCGTTCCAGGTATCTATCAGTCAACTGAGCGGCTCATCACGTAAGCCACCCTCAGCCCGTTTCCCGGACCTCTCGGCAGAACCCGGCCGGCTGCTTCCGCTGTGGTCAAGCGCTCTCCTGCGACCACGCCGCCCGGGACAATGGTCGCCTCATGTTCATGTATGTTCGTTATCGGTTCTATCTGCTGCAACCGGTAACATGTAACACAATTTTCATGGGAATTGAAGGGCCGGGGGGATTCAAGATGTCCCCTGACTTAAGGAAGATGATTAAGTTGCTTGTCCATTGGTAACGGTTAATATACGCGCGCCAAAGAGTTGGCGCGCCAGATTATAGCAGACTTGTATCAGTCACCGGCACCCGGATTCGAAGAAAAATATTTATCGAACTTGCCGTTTTCATCCTTGAACTGGTCGGCATCAGGCGGAGAAGGCTTCTTTGCAGTAATATTTGGCCATTTCTCCGAGTAATCACGGTTGACCTCCAGCCACTTCTCTAGGCCGGGCTCAGTATCCGGCTTAATGGCCTCGACCGGACACTCGGGCTCGCAGACGCCGCAGTCGATACACTCGTCGGGGTGGATGACGAGCATATTCTCGCCCTCGTAGAAGCAGTCGACCGGGCAGACCTCGACGCAATCGGTGTATTTGCACTTTATGCACTTCTCGTTGACGACGTAGGTCATGTGGTCTTGTCCGGTCCGTTCCTGGTGTCGCGAGCGTTGGGCCCGGCGCGCGCGAAGGGGCGCCTGGCTATAGCAAGCTCGCGGATCGGGGCCAATGCGTCGCTGACGGTTACCTCAACGGCCGCGCCCCTTGAGTAAATCGATCAGCCGGCGATCCTTCTTGGTCGGCCGGCCGGTGCCCGGGGCGCGCTGCTCACGCCCTTCGGCCGTCGCCCCATTGCCGACCTCCGCCGCGTCTCCCGATGATCTGGGCCGGGACGAGGGCGGTGTCAATTCCTCGTAGAGCGTTTGGGCCTCCGCCGGGGGGCCGCGGCGCAACCCTGGGGCCTTTATCCGCAAGATGCGCACGTCTCTGAGCGTGCCTGCCGTGATCACGTCGCCCACCTTGACCAGCTGGCTCGGCTTTGAGGCGCGGGTGCGATTGACGCGGATTTTGCCGCCGCTGACGAGCGCCGCTGCGAGCGTGCGTGATTTTGCGACACGTGCGAACCAAAGCCACTTGTCGAGGCGCTGCGAGCCCGCGCCTCCCGGCGAGCCGCGGTCGGCGCCGCCGCTCATGAGGAATTTTTCTCTCGGGCCTGCTTCTCAAGCGCTTCGCGCAGGGCGCCGAGCGAGGCAAAGGGAGAATCGGGATCGATCGCGGCCTTCTTCGGCGGCCCGGCCGAAAGCATTGCCGGCGGAGCCCGCTCATCCGAGCGGCGGCGCTCGTTGCCGCGACGCTCACTTCTCCCGCCGTCTCTGGTTCCGTCGCGGTCGGAGCGCGCCCGATGGCGCTCGTGACCGCGCGGCCGGCGCTGGGCGTGCTCGTCGGAAGGCTTGCCTTGGCGATCGGGCCCGCGCGGCGCGCGCTCGCTCGCGGCGGGAGCCGAAGACGTGCCCTGCTCGGCGGGAGCCGCGGGCGACCCGGCGCTCCTTGCCGGTGACGGGCTCGCATTGCGATCATTGCGATTGCGGCGCCGGTCCTTCCCCTCGCCATGGTGGTGGCGACGCGGGCGCCAGATTTCCAAGAATGCCGGTTCGGCCGTCGGTGCCGGCTCTTTTGCCGCGTCGGGCGCTGCATCGAGCGCGGGAGCCGCCGGCGAAACGTCGCTTGCCGCTGTGCCGTCGGTGGACGCGGCCGCTGCAGCGGGTGCGGGCTCCTCGGCGACACCGGTCGCGACCGGGGCCACAGGCTCAGCGGCCTCGGCAGCCGCAGGCTCGGGACTGGCGACTTGCGCCTCGCCGTTCGCGGGCGGTGTCGCCGCCTTCTGCGGCCGGCGTTCGAGTTTGAAGCCGAGGGCCTTGAGGACATCGCCGAGCTCGTCGGGCGAGCAACCGAGGATCGACATCATCTCAGGCGTCACCGTGAAGCCGCCGTCGCCCGTCGAGCCCTTGGGCGGCGTGGCCGAGGGCTCGGGACCGGGACGCCAGGCGAGAAGCGGACGGATGAGGTCGGCAAGGCGCTCGAGGATGTCGAGGCGGACGGCGCGGGGGCCACAGACGTGGAAGCCGCAGGCGCGATAGAAGGCTTCCGGCGTGGCGGCTTCTGCGGCGACGGAGGTCAGGCCCGGACGCGGCGGCTCGGGAAGGGCGTCGAGGCTAAGCCCATTCGCGGCCGAATGGCGCAGAGCCCAGAGCGTGGCCGCAAGCTCGGCCGCGGCCGGCTTCAGCAGCAGCGGGAAGTAAATATTGAAGGCACCGAAGCGGACACCGTACTTGCGCAACTGCGCGCGCGCCGTCTGGTCGAGGTGCTTCATCTCGTCGGCGACGAGCTCGCGCTTCAGGATGCCGAAGCTTTCCTTCAGCCGGTAGGCGATGCCGCGCGCAAGGCCCGAGATGTCCTCGGCCTTGGCGATATCGGAAAGGGGCTTGAGCTTGTCGGCGATGATCTCGGCAAGCCAGGCATCGAGGCGGGCCTGCACCTTCTCCCGGTCAGGCCCCGACAAGATGCTCGTCGCAGATCAGCGACAATTGCGGCTTCAGCGGATCATCGGCCAGCTCGAGGCGGGCAATCTCGGCGTCGCGCCAAAGCACGCGGCCCGTGCGCGTGAGCTTGAAGGCGTCGGTCTTGGCCGCGGCGACGCGGCGAGCGCGCAACCCAAACTCGCGGGAGAGGACCTGGGCTGCGGCGTTGCGTGCGGCCTTGCCGTGCACGCCTTCGCCCTGCGTCTCGGGTGCGAACGTGAAGCCCGTGAGGCGTCCCACATAGTGGTTCTCGACTTGGATCGCGCCATCGTCGGCGATCTCGGCGGTCAGTTCCTCCTTGTCGCGCAGGCCCTTCATGAGCGCGCTGGTGCGGCGGTCGACGAAGCGCTGCGTCAGGCATTCGTGGAGCGCGTCCGACAGGCTGTCCTCGATGACGCGCGTGCGCCCCTGCCAATGCGCCGGGTCCTTGAGCCAGTCGGCGCGGTTCGAGACGAAGGTCCAGGTGCGGATGTGAGCGATGCGATTGGCGAGCGTGTCGATGTCGCCGTCGGTGCGGTCGGCGAATGCGACCTGCTTGGCGAACCAGTCTTCCGGCACGTGCTCCTCGGGCCCGAAGAGGAACTTGTAGATCGTGGCCACAAGCTCGGCGTGGTTCTGAGACGAGATCTTGCGATAGTCGGGGATCTGGCAGACGTCCCAGAGCCGGGCGACGGCGGCAGGCGAGGCGGCAAACGCCGCGACCTCGTGGTCGCGGGAGACCGCCTCGAGCGCCATCACGTCGTCGGCCATGCGGGCACGCGTGAGGCGGGGCTCGCGGGGCATCTCGCGCAGAGAGTCGCGCAAGCCGGTCGAGGGTCGCGAAGTCGAGGCTGCGATTGCGCCATTGCAGCGTGCGGACATTGTCGAAGGTGTGCGTCTCGAGGCGCTCGACGAGATCGGCGTCGAACGGCTCGGCGCTGCCGGTGACGCCGAACGTGCCGTCATTCATGTGCCGGCCGGCGCGACCGGCGATCTGGCCGACCTCGCTCGGCGTCAGATTGCGGAAGTTCTGCCCGTCGAACTTGCGCGCGGCGGAAAAGGCCACGTGGTCGACGTCGAGATTGAGCCCCATGCCGATGGCATCGGTGGCGACGATGAAGTCGACGTCGCCGGACTGATAGAGCGCGACCTGGGCGTTGCGGGTTCTGGGCGACAGGGCGCCGAGCACGACGGCGGTGCCGCCGCGCTGGCGCCTTATGAGCTCGGCGATCGAATAGACGTCGTTGGCAGAGAAGGCGACGACGGCCGAGCGCGCGGGAAGACGCGTGATCTTCTTTTCGCCCGCGTAGGTGAGCCGTGACAGCCTGGGGCGGGAGATGAAGTTCGCGCCCGGGATGAGATCCTGAATCGCCTCGCGCATTGTCTGCGCGCCAAGCAGCAGTGTCTCTTGGCGTCCGCGCGAATGGAGAATGCGATCCGTGAAGACATGCCCGCGCTCAGGGTCGCCGGCGAGCTGAACCTCGTCGATGGCAAGGAAGTCGACATCGACATCGCGCGGCATGGCTTCGACGGTCGCGACCCAGAAACGCGCACGGTCGGGCTTGATCTTCTCCTCGCCCGTGATCAGCGCCACCTTGTCGGCGCCGATGCGGTTGGCGATCTTGTCGTAGACCTCGCGTGCGAGGAGGCGGAGCGGCAGGCCGATCATGCCGGTGTCGTGACCGAGCATGCGCTCGATCGCGAGGTGCGTTTTGCCGGTGTTGGTCGGGCCGAGAACGGCCGTCACATTGCGGATGCGCGCTTCGAGATCGCTGCCCATGGCGTGAGAAACCCCTGACAATTGCCCATGGCATTGCATTGGGAGCGGCCGAGATCAAGCGCTTCGTTTCGCGACCTGCCTATCAGTCATGTGCATTGCATTGGCGCAGATATGTGACTGCATGGCGGTTGCGAGCGTGGCTCATGGTCCGACGAGCTCACTGCGAGCCTGCACAATTGTAACAAGTCCAATCTGCAAACGGCCGGCCTCAGGCCGTCTCATGGTCCGGCAAGCACACGATCAGGCGATACGATGGCGTTCGTGGATCGGCGCGGCCGGCGCGAGGCGACAGCTTCCCGGCTCAGTTGTCTTCCCGGCTCAGTTGTCGACGAGCGCGACTTTGCCGCGGTCGGGTGTCTTGATTGCAACCTTGCTCAATGTCAGCTCGACATCGCCGACCATCGTCGGCACAACGATCGACTGGGGGAGCATGAGCTTGGCCCTCGGAACGGGGCGGAAGGTGATCTCGATGCCGGTGGCGTTGGCGAGCGCGCGCGTCTCGTCGTTGTCGCGGTAGCCGGCGATGGGCACGTATTTGACGCGGCAGACGATCGCCATCTCCTGCTGGCCCTCTGCAATCGGAACATGGCGGCGGTAGCTCAACACGAGGTCGAAGCGCTGCACGCCGTCGAAGACGGGCAGCCTCTGGGCGCAGGGGCTCACGCCCGGCACGTGGGTCAGCGCCAGAATAGCGGTCAGCGGATCGAGCACGCCCTTGATGTGCTGCGCCTGCAAGGGAACGGTGTCGGGCGCGGTGACGAGGCCCGGAAGCACGGCGACGTTCTGCACGCCGGCCTCGTTGAAGCCCATCTGGATGCTGCCGTGGCGCGCGGAGCTCTCGAAGTCGAAGCGGAAGCCGGCGGGCGTGGGCTTGCTCGCGGCGATGGTGCCGGACGAGCGGATGTTGCCCTTCCAGTGGAAGACGCCGAGCAGGGCCGACAGCTCGACATTGGTATCGAGCGTGTACTGGCCGTGGGCGACGTTGGAGCTGAATTGGAAGGTGCCGATGCCGAAGCCGTTGATGGCGACGTCGTACGTCGCATCGACCTCGACGGGGGCTATGCCGGCCGGGCCGGCGGCGGCAAAGGGCGCCGGCGGCGTGGCGAGGAGAAGGGCCGAGCCCACGGTGAGCACGCAAACACGGGTGATCAAAGACGACAACTTGCACATGATGCCACTCACTCCCCACGCGATGCGGGACCGGCGCCTCGGCGGGCTGATTGGGATTTCGCCAATCGATTGTCCCACCCCGATATTGGCGCCGAAGAGTAAAAACTTCCCTCACACATGCGCCGTGATGGGACAACGCGGGGGATGTGCTCTTGTTCCCTCTATCCACCGGGGAATTGGCGCGGCTTGACGGAAATGGCCGTCCTCATTATAGGAGGGCGCGATTGTCCCGCTGGCACAGGCGCCAAAGGGCAAATCCCTAATCGATCTCAAGACGATGCCGCGGACCCCAAGGATCGGGCCCGATTCGGCCGAGGAGCACTTCCCATGACGAGGCGCTGCGAACTCACCGGCAAACTGCCGCTCTCGGGAAATATCCGGAGCCACGCCGAGAACGCGACGCGGCGCAAGTTCCGGCCGAACCTCGTCAACGTGACGCTGATCAGCGAGGTGCTGGACCGTCAGGTGAAGCTGCGCATCTCGCGCCTATGCGTTGAAGTCGGTCGAGCACCGCGGCGGCCTCGATGCCTTCCTGGCGAAAGCTCGCGACGAGGAGCTCTCGGCGCAGTGCCAGAAGCTCAAGCGCGAGATCGCCAAGGCCAAGGCCCAGCGCGCCGCGGCGGCCTGATCGCCGCTACGCACTTTACTTTCTTCCCTCCAGCGATGCTGCCGCCTCTGATGCATGTCAGGGGCGATGGCCAAGTGCTGCCGTTCCTCTCCGCGCACGGACGCGGCGATGGCGGTGCCATGCGCTTTTCAGATCGGAATCGGGAGAATGATGGTGCCCAGAAGAGGACTCGAACCTCCACGCCTCGCGGCGCTAGTACCTGAAACTAGTGCGTCTACCAATTCCGCCATCTGGGCAAGTGGGGGCATGAGTTAGGACGAGCGCCCAACATTGTCAATTGCATGGGGGACGACTACACAGGGGCCTGCTTGCGTCGCTTGTTCTCGGCAGAGTGCAGCCAGACGGCAACGATGGAGAGGGCGGGGATGGCTTCGACGGCGAGAGGCAGCGGCCTCGTGACGATATTCGGCGGATCGGGGTTCGTCGGACGGCATACGGTCAGGGCGCTGGCCAAGGACGGGCTGGCGCGTGCGCGCCGCCTCGCGCAGGCCGGATCTCGCAGGCTACCTGCAACCCATGGGCGACGTCGGCCAGATCCAGCGCCGTGCAGGCGAACCTGCGCTATCCCGCACTCCGATGCGCCGGGCCGTCGACGGCGCCTATGCCGTCGTCAATACGGTCGGCATCCTGGCGGGCAGCGGGCAGGCAGACGTTCAAGTCGATCCACATCGCAGGCGCCCGCGCCGTCGCCAAGGCGGCGCGCGAGGCCGGCGCGAAGCGGTTCGTGCACGTGTCGGCGATCGGCGCCGATCCCAAGTCCTCTGCCCGCTATGCGCGCTCCAAGGCGCAGGGCGAGGCGGCGGTGCTCGAGGAGTTTCCCGAGCGCCATCATCCTGCGCCCGTCGATCGTGTTCGGGCCGGAGGACGAGTTCTTCAACCGCTTCGCGTCCATGGCCACGCATCTCGCCGCTGCTGCCGCTGATCGGCGGCGGCAAGACCAATTTCCAGCCGGTCTTCGTCGGCGATGTCGCGGCGGCCATCACGGCCGTGGTCGACGGCGCCGGCAAGCCCGGGACGGTCTACGAGCTCGGCGGTCCGGAGGTGCTCTCATTCCGCGAGCTGCTCGACCGCACGCTGCGCTACACGGACCGCAAGCGCGGCTATCTTTCGATGCCGTTCTGGCTCGCCAGGCTGCAGGCTTTGCTGACCTGGCCGCTGCCCAACAGCCTGCGTCCGCTCACCGTCGACCAGGTGCGCCTCCTCAAACGCGACAATGTCGTGAGCGCGGCAGCCGACGCGGAAGGGCGCAATCTGGCCGGGCTCGGGGTTGCGAGCCCGCAGTCGATCGGCGCCGTCGTGCCGTCCTATCTCGAGCGCTTCAAGCCCAAGGGGCAGTACGCACACTATCGGGGATGAGGACCGCGATTAGACGGTCCGCCGGCGAGGAGAAGTCGCCCATGAAGAAATTGCTCAGCTCTCTCTTGTTCCTGGCGGCGATCGCCTTCTACGTGGCCTGGCCGGCCTACTCGGGCTACGAGATCAAGACGTCGCTCGACGCAAAGGATGCGGCGCGGCTCTCGGCGAAGATCGACTTTCCGGCCGTCCGCGCGTCGCTGCGCCCGGCGGTCGCGGCGAAGGTCGAGCAGACGCTCACGGCCGCGCTCAAGAAGGCGGGACCCGGCGCCGGGCCGATGACCGACGAGCTCAGGGCCAAGCTGATGCCCGGCATCATCGACGCCGTCCTCGCCGTGGTGGTGACGCCGGAGACCTTGATCCGCATCCACTCCGACGGGACAAACCTCAAGGATGTCATCGACGGGATCGTGGCCGAGCGAGCGGCCTTGTCGGGCAGCCTCGGCGACCTCATCGTGGCCGCTCCGGGGGCGAGCGGCGACGAGGGCGGGTTCGGCAATCTCGGCAAGATCGCGGAGAAGCTCGGCATCGATCCGAGCAAGGCGCTCGGCGGTCTCACGGGCAAGAAGGAGGCAGGAGAGGCGCCGCCGGTTGCGCCTCCTGCCGCGACGATGGAGGCAGGGCCCAAAAAAATGGCGCTCGGCTATGGTCCCGAGAATATCAAGCGGCTCGGCCTCAATGGCCCGCTCAGCGTGGTGGTCGGAGTCGCAAAGGATCCCAAGGCGCGGGAGGCGGACCTCACCGCCGAGATGAGCTTCGTCGACGGCGACTGGAAGCTCACCGGGCTCGCGCCGAACATCTGAGTGCGCGGCGGCGCCTGGGCGTTCTATGAGGTCGTGAAGCGGCAGTCCTCGTCGGGCGGGAGCGGCTCGCAGGTGCGGCTGCGGACGCAGGCCTTGAAGGCGCGACGCATCTCGCTCGAATAGGAGCCGTCGGTGCTCCCGGCATAGATGCCCTGGGCCTGAAGCCCGCACTGGTAGAGCCTGACGATGCGCTCGCCGCCGAGCTGCATGGCACGCTCATAGTCAGTGAGCGCCGATGCGGCGTCTCCCAGTGATTGCCTGATGTGGGCGCGGGTGTCGTGGGCGTGGGGGCTCAGAGGCGCGAGTGCGATCGAACGCTCGACGTCGTCGAGAGCCCGCTGCGGCTGCTTGAGCTTGAAGAGCGTCCAGGCGCGGTTGTTGAGCGCCATCGCGGAGGCGGGATCGAGCTTGACCGCCTGGTCGTGGTCGGGGAGCGCCTTTTCAAACATCCCCTGGAGCGAGTAGGCGAGCGCCCGCATGGCATGGGCCAGGCTCCTGGCGCCGGCATCGAGGCCGGGGACGGCCATCAGGGCAGTGCAGCCTTCAATGCGCCGCTCGTTGTCGTCGCTGAAGCAGTCCTTGATGCTGTCGGCCGCCGCCGGGGTTGCGGTGACAAACAGGCAAGCCACCGCCGCAATCGCTGCAATCCATGTCCGGCTGCCGAACCGTGTCATGCGCGCCATCCTTGCAGCCACGCCGCCAACCATCACCAACAAGATGGGATGGCTAGAAAGCATTTGCCATATTGGATAATCCAGCAGGACCAATGGCACAAATCAGTCATTGGGGACGGGTTAAGCGAGACTAGGTCCGGGAAGCGACGCCTGCGCCTCCCGTGCTAGAGTGGTGTCCGGCTCCATCGATGCGCGGCAAGAGTACTGTGAAGCGGGTTCTTCTCATCATCGGCGGCGGCATTGCCGCCTACAAGTGTCTCGACCTCATCCGCCGCCTGCGCGAGCGGGACGTCGCCGTGCGCGCGGTGCTGACGCAAGGCGGCGCAGGAGTTCGTGACGCCGCTCTCGGTCGTCGGCGCTGACCAACGATCGCGTGTTCACGGATCTCTTCGATCTCGACGACGAGCGCGAGATCGGACACATCCGCCTTTCGCGCGAGGCCGATCTCATCGTCGTCGCGCCGGCGACCGCCGATCTTCTGGCCCGGATGGCGCAGGGCCATGCCAACGATCTCGCGACGGCGGTGCTGCTCGCGACCGACAAGCCCGTGCTCGCGGCGCCGGCGATGAACCCGCGCATGTGGCTCCATCCGGCGACACGGCGCAACGTCGCGCGCCTCGAAGGCGACGGCATCCATTTCGTCGGGCCCAACGACGGCGAGATGGCCGAGCGCGGCGAAGCGGGTCCGGGGCGCATGGCGGAAGTGCCGGAGATCGTCGCAGCGCATCGAGAAGCTTCTGCGGCGCCGTCGTCCGGCCGCGAGCCGGCTGCCGCTCGCGGGCCGCCATGTGCTGGTGACCAGCGGCCCGACGCACGAGCCGATCGATCCGGTGCGCTATATCGCCAACCGCTCCTCCGGCAAGCAGGGTCACGCCATCGCGGCGGCGGCGGCGAAGCTCGGCGCGCGCGTGACGCCTCATCTCGGGCCCGGTGGCGCTCGCCGATCCGCCCGGCGTCGACGGTGCATCACGTCGAGACGGCCGAGGAGATGCTGCGAAGCGGTCAAGCGAGGCGCTGCCGGCCGACATCGCCATTTTCGCGGCCGCGGTCGCGGACTGGCGCGTCGCGCGGCCCGAGCCGGGCAAGATCAAGAAGGGCGCGACAAGCGTCGCCGCCTCGCTCGCGCTCACGGAGAACCCGGACATCCTGAAGACCATCGCCAGTGCGCGGCGCGCAGCGGCCCGCGCTCGTCATCGGCTTTGCGGCGGAGACGGAGAACGTCGTCGAGCAGGCAACCGCCAAGCGGCGTGCCAAGGGCGCCGACTGGATCGTCGCCAACGACGTCTCGCCGGCAGCGGGCGTGTTCGGCGGCGACCGCAACATCGTGCATCTCGTCACGGCCGACGGCGTCGAGACGTGGCCGCAGATGACGCAAGGCCGAGGTCGCCGAGCGGCTCGTCGCTGCGCGCGGCCGAGCATCTCGCCAAGACGCAGATCTGCCGTCTGATGCCGAACAAGAAGAGCGCGCGTCACGGTTCGGATTGTGCGCCTCGCCCATGGCGCGGGCCTGCCGCTTCCCGCCTATCAGTCGGACGGCGCGGCCGGGCTCGATCTCCTCGCCGCCGCTCGACGATGGAGCGCCCATGGTGCTCGACGCCCGGCAAGCGGGCGCTCGTGCCGACCGGCCTCGTCATCGAGCTGCCGCGCGGGATACGAGGCGCAGGTGCGGCCGCGCTCGGGGCTCGCGCTCAAGCACGGCGTCACCGTGCTCAACAGCCCGGGCACGATCGACAGCGACTATCGCGGCGAAGTGAAGATCATGCTCGTCAACCTCGGCGAGGCGCCGTTCGAGATCCGGCGCGGAGAGCGCATCGCCCAGCTCGTCGTCGCGCCCGTGATCACGGCGAACTGATCAAGGTCTCGGACGCGTTGTCGCAGACCGCGCGCGGGGCCGGCGGATTCGGCTCCACAAGTCACGTGCAACGCCCAAGGGAACAGCCAGAAAAAAGAATCCCAGCAAAGGCTGCTGCGCGCGAAAGCAAAGTCCAAGCTGCGCGTGCCAAGGCCGCCGCCGCGCCGGAGATCGCGGCGGACGCAGTAAAAGCGTTCTCCTGCGACCGATTTTTGTCGCGTCGCAAAAGTGTGCAACAAACACGTCCGCGATTGAACGCCATTCCGCCGAGCGAGAGGCAGACGCGCCATGAACGAGATCGTAGACATCAAGACGCTGACCGCGACCAAGAGCTGGGGCCGCGGCCGGGTCTACGACGACATCACCGAGACGATCGGGCACACGCCGCTGGTGCGGCTCGCCAAGGTCGCCAAGCAGGCGAATGCGAAGGCCGACATTCTGATGAAGCTCGAGTTCTTCAACCCGCTGTCGTCGGTCAAGGACCGCATCGGCGTGTCGATGATCGACGCGCTCGAAGCGCGAGGGCAAGATCACGCCGGGCAAGACGGTGCTGATCGAGCCGACGTCCGGCAACACCGGCATCGGGCTCGCGTTCGTCGCCGCCGCGCGCGGCTACAAGCTGATGCTGGTCATGCCGGAGTCGATGTCGATCGAGCGGCGCAAGATCCTGACGCATCTCGGCGCCGAGCTCGTGCTGACGCCCGGCCGCCGGCGGCATGCCGGGCGCGATCGAGCAGCGCCAACGAGCTTCTCGCCACGACGCCGGGCGCCGTGCAGCCGAGCCAGTTCGAGAACCCGGCCAATCCGCTGGTGCACGAGAAGACGACGGCGGAAGAGATCTGGAACGACACCAAGGGCAAGGTCGACGCGCTCGTCATCGGCGTCGGCACGGGCGGCACGCTCACGGGCTGCGGGCGCGTGCTGAAGCCGCGCAAGCCCGAGCCTCAAGATCATCGCGGTCGAGCCGGAGGGCAGCCCCGTGCTGTCGGGCGGCAACCGCGGCCCGCACAAGATCCAGGGCATCGGCGCGGGCTTCATGCCGTCCGTGCTCGACACCAAGTTCATCGACGAGGTCGTCAAGGTGTCGAACGAGAAGGCATTCGAGATGTCGCGCATGCTGGCCAAGGTCGAAGGCATCCCGGGCGGCATCTCGACGGGCGCCAACCTCGCCGCCGCGATCGAGGTCGCGTCGCGCGAGGACATGGCGGGCAAGACGATCGTGACCTTCGCGCCGTCGTCGGCCGAGCGCTATTTCTCGAGCGAGCTGTTCGTCGATACGCCCGCCAAGGCCTGACGCGGCCCGACAACGCGACACTCCAGTCGGGCCTCTCGTGGTAGAAGAGGCGCATGCCACGTTTGCAGCCGTTTCTCGTCGCAGGGCTGGCGGTGATCTGCGGCGGCCTTGTTGCGGCCGCCAGCAGCGGCGCGGGGGAGACCTTGCGCCTTGCCGAGCAACGATGGACGCCGCTCACGGGGCCGCTCCCCGACGATAGCTCGAGGGACCCCTCGGCCGAGTCTCAGCCGGAACCCGCGCCGCCGCCAAAGGCGGCTCCCGCTCCGGAGCCAGCTCCTGCGCCCGCGCCGGCGGCGGCTTCGAGCACATCTGCGCCGCAGCTCGTCAAGCTCACGCTCAAGGCGACGCTCGCCAGTGGGACGACGGACGGGCGGGCTCACGGCGCACTGGGGGTGAAGACCTTCACCGTCGACCGCGATCTCGCAAAGGGACTGGGACTCGACTCCGGCGGCGGTGTCCTCGTCACGGACGTGACGCGGGGCGGCGCCGGTGACGCGGCACAACTGCGGCCCGGCGATATTCTGCAGCGCTTCGACACACGCGCGATCGCTTCGAACGATGATTTTCTCACCCATCTGCGAGGCACGTCGCCCGGCGCGCAGGCGGATCTCGAGGTCATGCGCGCCGGCGAGGGCGCGGAGGACCTCAAGCGATATCTCGTCTCGCAGTCGGATGCCGGAAACGCCGGGGCGACGGCGGGGCTCGCCCGCCTCCTCTTCCTCGGTGTCCTGTTCTCGCGCGACGAGCGCGAGGCCGCGCGCCTGTTTCTCAAGGCGGCCGAGGCCGGACATGTGCAGGCGATGACCAACTATGCGCTGCTCGCCAAGGATGGCGTGGGCGTGGCGCAGAGCGACACCGAAGCCGCGAAGTGGTTTCTCAAGGCGGCAGAGGCGGGGAACGAGGCGGCGATGACCAACCTTGCCGGCCTCTACGATACGGGACGCGGCGCAACCAAGGACGCGAAGGAGGCGGCGCGCTGGTACCGCCGCGCCTCGGACGCCGGCAATGTCATCGCCATGCATCGCCTGGCGCTGATGTACGAGGCGGGACGCGGCGTGACGAAGGACGATGCGGAGGCCGTTCGTCTGCTCAGGAAAGCATCCGACAAAGGGCTCAGCGATGCGACCGCAAAGCTCGCCGACAACTATGCCCAAGGCCGCGGCGTGCCGAAGGATGCGGACGAGTCGCGGCACTTGAGCGAGCGCGCGGCTGCGCAGGTGCGCACGTCGGCGGAGGCGGGGAACGCGGTCGCCATGTTCAATCTCGGCATCATCTATCGCACCGGCAAAGGCGTTGCGCAGAGCGATGCGGAGGGTGCGCGCTGGGTCGCGGCGGCGTTCAAGAAGGGCGACAGGTATCTCGTCAACGAGCTGATGCGGAACCCCGATACACTCGCGCTCGCCGATCGCAAGTGGCTGCAGACGGTGCTGCGCGACGAGGGGACTTACAAAGGCGCGATCGACGGCTCGTTCGGCGCGTCCGTGCGGACGGCGATGGAAGCGCTCGTCGGAAAGCCATAGAACGTTCGGCTACGCGTGATGCGGGCGCCAAGCTTCAAAACTGGACGGCCCGCGCGTCCATGCGGAGCATGGCTTCGCAATAATCGACGGATGGTCCCGCAAACAGGTCGTCATCCCGGCGAAGGCCGGATCCGTCCAAACCTCAGTCCGGATGAACCCGCCTGCGCGGGGGTGACGGAATCAGGGTTGCCAGCGATCGGCTACGCCGCCTTGGCGGAAGCGGGCTTGGCGCAGGCCGCGAGGTACTCCATCGCCGCCTGCACGCCGCCCTTCTTGTGCGGCACGCCAGCAAGGTCGAAGCCCATCTCGACGCCCGCGAGCGCGCCCAAGACGGTGAGCTCGTTGGTGTCGCCCAGGTGGCCGATGCGGAACGCCTTGCCGGCGAGCTTGTTCAGCCCCGTGCCGAGCGACATGTTGAAGGTCTCGAGCACGATCTTGCGGTAGGCGTCGGCGTTGTGGCCGTCCGGCATGGTGACCGCGGTCACGGCCGGCGAGTAGTACTTCGCGTCGCGGCACCAGATCTCGAGGCCCCAGGCTTGCACCGCGCGGCGCGTCGCCTCGGCAAGGCGCTCGTGGCGCGCGAAGACGTTGTCGAGGCCTTCCTCGTTCAGCATGTCGATGGCTTCGGCGAGGCCGTAGAGGAGGCCCGTGGCCGGCGTGTAGGGGAAGAAGCCGTTGGCGTTGTTGGCCAGCATGTCGTCCCAGGAGAAATAGGACCGCGGCAGCTTGGCCGTCTTCGAGGCGGCAAGCGCCTTCTGGCTCACCGCGTTGAAGGACAGCGCCGGGCGGCAGCATCAGGCCCTTCTGCGAGCCGGCGACGGTGACGTCGATGCCCCATTCGTCGTGGCGCAGGTCCATGACGCCGAGCGAGGAGATGGTGTCGACCATCAACAGCGCCGGGTGCTTGGCGGCGTCGATCGCCTTGCGGATCTCTTCGATCCAGCTGCGGCAGCCGGTCGAGGTCTCGTTGTGGACGACGCACACGGCCTTGATGGCGTGCGACTTGTCCTGCTTGAGACGCTGCTCGATGAGGTTGGCGTCGGCGCCGATGCGCCAGTCGGTGGCAGGAATTCGGTCAGGAGGCCGAGCTTCTCCGCCATGGCTTTCCACAGCACCGCGAACTGGCCGGTCTCGACCATCAGCACGCGGTCGCCGGGCGACAGCGTGTTGACGAGGGCCGCTTCCCAGGCGCCCGTTCCGGACGAGGGGAAGATGATGACCGGGTTCTGCGTCTTGAAGATCGTCTTGACGCTCGCGAGGACGCGCTTGGCCGAGCTTCTGGAACTCCGGGCCGCGGTGATCCAGGATCTGCTGGCTCATCGCATTCAGGATGCGCTCGGGCACCGGCGTCGGTCCCGGAATCTGCAGGAAGTGGCGGCCAGGTTGGCGCGGCTCATTCGGCATCGGTCGTTCCCCTATCCTCGTCATCTCGCCGCGTAGCGATCACCCCGCCCCGAGAGACATGAATCTCCCAGGTGTTTGGGATCTGCCTGTTTTGTTGTCAGTGCGCGCGCGAAGTGGGCACGTATTAGGTTCGAATTCACTAGGCCGTCAAGGGTGTTGAGACCGTCCAGGCTGCGGCAAGGCCGACGCAAGCGGTAGCATCCCTGATGTCGACGTGCAGGCACCGAACCGGGTATCCGGGAAATGCCAGCACGCCACTTTCATGTCAGGAAAAACGGACCCCGAAGCCATGGACCTCAGCAGGCTCTCTGCAGTCGACGCAGCGACGCAAATCCGCAGCGGGGCGCTCACGTCGGAAGCGCTCGTCGTCGCCTGCCTCAGCGCGGATCGCCGAGCGCGAGCCCGATGTCCAGGCGTGGGCGCATCTCGACGAGGCGTATGCACTTGCCCAGGCGCGCGCGGCCGACACGGCGCTTCGCGCCGGGCAGGCATTGGGCCCGCTGCACGGCGTGCCCGTCGGCATCAAGGACATCGTCGATACGGCGGATTTGCCGACCGAGAACGGCACGCGCATCTTTGCCGGCCGGCGGCCCAAGGACGATGCCTCGGTCGTCGTGCAGCTCAAGGCGGCTGGCGCCGTCATCCTCGGCAAGACGGTGACGACGGAGCTCGCGTTCTTCGGGCCGGGCAAGACGCGCAATCCACATAATTTGGAGCATACGCCGGGCGGCTCGTCGTCGGGCTCGGCGGCGGCGGTCGCTGACTTCCATGTGCCGCTCGCGCTCGGGACGCAGACGGCGGGATCGATCCTGAGGCCGGCGTCCTATTGCGGGTGCATCGGCTGGAAGCCGACGTTCGGGCTCATCTCGCGGACGGGCGTGCTCACGCAATCGCCGCCGCTCGACACGGTCGGGGCGTTCGCGCGCTCGGTCGAGGATGTCGCGCTCATCACCGATTGCATGGCGGGCGCGGACGCGCGCGACGCCGATATGGGGCCGCGTGCCGCGGGCTCCCTCCTCGAGGCGTTGCGCGCTGAGCCGAGCAGGCCGCCTCGCTTGGCGTTCGTGAAGTCGCCGGCCTGGCCGCAAGGCGAAGACGCGATGAAGCAGGCCTTTGCGGACTTCGTCGCCAGGCTCGGATCGGAGCGCGTCACGGAGGTCGAGCTGCCGGCAGAGTTTGCAGATACCAGCGGGCTGCAGCGCGCGGTGCAGTTCCGCGACATCGCCAGGAACTACGGACCAATCGCGGATGCGAACCCCGGCCAGATCAGCGCCAAGCTCGCGGACGTGATTGCCGAGGGCCGCAGCGTGACGGATGCCGAGTATGCGAGCGCACTTGCGCGCCGTGACGCGCTCTATGCGGTGCTGGCCCCGCTCTTTTCCGGCTTCGACGCGATCATCACGCCCGCGTCCGCAGGGCCGGCGCCGAGGGGCCTCGAGTTCGACCGGCTCGCCCGCCTTCAATTTCCTCTGGACCTATCTCGGCGTTCCGGCGATCAGCCTGCCGCTGCTCGAAGCCGGAGGGCTGCCGCTCGGCGTGCAGCTCGTCGGCGCGCGGCACAAGGATGCGAAACTGCTCGCGATTTCCCGATTTCTTCTCGAGGAGAAGCGGGTCCAAACGGATTGAAGTTCGCGCTTGGCGAAAATCTGACCCTAAATTCAGCATGCGTGGCTTTTTCGCAATTGGTGGGGAAAAAGCTGGGTCATACGGAATAGATTGTGCACGGAGCGCTTGTGGGGCGAAAGACGAGTGGTATCGTCCACGCATTGATATGGCGTGGGGGTCGATATGCATTTTCATCCTGCGGTGAGTTTGAATTTTGGCGCCGCGATTTCGAGCCTGCTGCTCACCGCCTGCTCCACCATGACGACGGGCACGATGAATCAACTCGCCTCGGTCAGCCCGGCGCAGACCCAGCTCGCCGACGGCGCGGCAGGGGTGCCGCAGACGGCCGCGGCTCCCGCATCCAGCGCCGCACAACCGGCAGCCGCAGCGAAAACTATCGAAATCCCCCGCTGCAAGAAGCCGATCAATTCGGTGGCGCTAGTGGAGCCTACGGACGGCGCGCTGGCGACAGCCGGACTCACGTCCCCGTTGCCGATCCTGCGCATGATGATCACGCAGTCGAACTGCTTCACTATCGTCGACCGCGGTCCGGCGCTGCAGGCAATGGCGGCAGAAGAAAAAATTGCCGGCAAGAAAAACAAACTCGTCGCGGCACGCTATTTCATTACGCCGCAGATCGTCTTTCAGAACCAGTCGACAACCCCGATCGGGGCGGCACTTTCACCTCTCATGAGCTACTTGCCGGTGAATGAAATGTCGGCGGCGATGGGGACCGTCGCGAGCAATACGAACCTGACGATTACGGACGCCCAGACCATCCTGACCCTCACGGACGGAACAACCGGGACGCAGGTCGGCTCGGCGTCGGGGAGCGCGCGGACGAGCGAGATCGGGTTCATGAATGCCGGGCTCGGCAACATCCTCGGCGCGGGCACAGCCTATGCGACGACAGACGCCGGCAAGACGGCAGCCGCGGCGATGCTCGACGCGTACGGGAATCTCGTATCCCAGTTCAAGACGCAGCAGGCATCGGCGCAATAGCTGCGAACGACGTCGATCGGATCGTGGGCGCGCAGGTAGGCTGGTCCGCTCGTGGGCCGCGCTAATCCGCGCCTGATTGAACGGCTAGCCCTCCATCTTTGGCATCGCTTTCTGGATGGCTGCGGGGGTCATGTCGCGGACGTGCGTCGCGACCGACCAATGATGGCCGAAGGGGTCCTCGATCTTGCCGTAGCGATCGCCCCAGAACATGTCGGCCACGGGCATCGTGACCTTTGCGCCGGCGCTGACGGCGCGGGCGACGAAGCCGTCCACGTCCTTAACGAAGAGATGGATGGTGACGGGAGAGCCTTTTAGCGACGTTGGGCTGAGCACGCCCCAAGCGGGATATTCGTCGACGAGCATGACGGGCGAATCGCCGATACGGACGCTCGCGTGCATGATCTTGCCGTCGTGGCCCTTGAGACGCCTGAGCTCAACGGCGCCGAAGGCTATCTTGTAGAAGTCGATGGCCTTCTCGGCGTCGGCACAGACCAAGTGCGGCGTCACCGTGTGCATGCCCTTCGGGATCGGCTTGGCCTTCGGCTTCGTCTTGCGCTTGGCGGCGGGCTTGGGCTTGGCCATTGCTTTGGGCTTCGACTTCGACTTCGTCTTCGGCTTGGCCATCGTGTGGGACTCCTAGACAGTTGGCTTGGCGGCTGATGCGAGATAGTTGACGCTTGTGTCCGGGTCGAGGCTCCAGACATCGCGGAGCGGATTGTAGGTGAAGCCCATGAAGCGGGCGGGGCCGCAGCCCGCCGCCGAGAGGTGGGCTGCGAGCTCGTCCGGGGTAATGAAGCGGTCCCACTGGTGCGTGCCGCGCGGCAGCCAGCCGAGGACGTACTCGGCGGCGACGATGGCGAGCGCGTAGGATTTGAGCGTGCGGTTGAGGGTGGAGAGCACCATCAGGCCGCCGGGCCGGACGAGTGCGGCGCAGGACTTCAGGAACGCGCCGACGTCGGGGACGTGCTCGACCACCTCGAGGCAGACCACGGCGTCGAACACCTCTCCGGCGGCGGCAAGCTGCTCGACGGTCGCGACGCGGTAGTCGATCGCGAGGCCCTGGGGCTCGGCGTGGGAGCGGGCGACGGCGATGTTCTCGGCGCCGGGGTCGATGCCGGTTACCTTGCCGCCGAGGCGGGTGAGGGGCTCCGAAATCAGTCCTCCGCCGCAGCCGATGTCGAGGATCTTGAGGCCGTCGAGCGGCTTCAGCCCGCCGGACTTCAGCGCGAAATGCCGGGTCAGCTCGTCGCGGATGAAGGCCAAGCGCGCCGGGCCGATCTGGTGCAGCGGCCTGAACTTGCCGCCCGCATCCCACCACTCGCTTGCGATGCGGCGGAAGCGGTCGACCTCGGCCGTATCGAGGGTGCGGGTGGAGCCGGTGGGTGTCCCGGTCACGGGTTCAGTGGGGGCGCTGGACATCCCGGGTATGGGTGCCCGCTCCCAGAGTTTTGTCAACAACGCGAAGCCCTGGGTGGTGTCTCAGTTCGAAATCCCCAGCCACGAACAGACGCAATGGCGTCCGCAACCAATGCCGATTTGGGGCCGTGCTATGAGGGCGCGGCAACCGAGTTGTATTCGGGGTGAGCAATGGGGACGACCACGTGGTGGGGACGGACGCCAACGCGATTACGCTGGGCGATTGGATTCGTTGCTCTCGGTGCGGGCCAATGGCTCATTGACCAGCTACTGGATTGGCTCAAGCCAATCCTGCCAAGCGCAGCTACTCGGGTAGTTGGCGCTATGCAAACAATTCTTAGTTTTGTAGAGCCTTATTGGTTTTTGTTGTTTGCTGTCGGTGCCGCCGCGCCGTTCGCTTGGGAACGAGTTCTCGGTGCCGTCCGAAAATTGCGCGGGCCGCGAGATGCCGCATGGGCCGTAAGACATCTTCGCAGGGTGGCCAACCAAAAATATGAGCGGACGACGGTTCGACTTGACGGCAAGAATTTCGAGAACTGCCACTTTAAGGAGGTGACGTTTAGATGGGACGGAGGGGACTTTGCCTTTAATGGGACACTTGAGGGTGGCGTTCGATTTGAAACTAGACATAAGACGGCGAGCATCACGGTTGACGTATTAAAGGCCTTACATCTGCTTGGCGGTGAGCGAGGAACAGAGTTTTCCGACAGCTGGCGAAGATTGCCCGATGATTATTTCCACGCGATAGACGAGTAGGTCAGTGGCTCAGGCAAGCTGCGCCTGCTTCTTCTGGTAGACCTTCGGCCGCGCTGGTTCTGGCCGGCCGCTGGCTGGCGTCGCATAAGAACCGACAAAGTCTTCCATCGACCAGAGGTGATCAGTTGGGCCCGCCGCCATGGCGGCCGTGACGCGGAGCGTCACGTTGGCCGTGCCCGGATGTAGAGGCAATCGCTCGAAAGTCAAAATTCCCGCACTTTCAAACTGAGACAGTGCCAAGCCCTGTTGCGGTCACACAATGTTCCCGTTAGAGATCGCGCCGGCGGAAGCAAATATTCGGGCGGCGAGGCGGCGCGCGGGCACGTATGGCTGTTGTGGTGATGAAATTCGGCGGCACGTCCGTCGCCAACGTGGAGCGCATCCGCAACGTCGCGCGCCACGTCAAGCGCGAGGTCGATGCCGGCAACAAGGTCGCCGTGGTCGTCTCCGCCATGGCGGGCGCCACGAACCAGCTCGTCGCCTGGGTCAACGAGGCGTCGCAGCTCCACGACAAGCGCGAGTACGACGCGGTCGTGGCCTCCGGCGAGCAGGTCACGGCCGGGCTCACGGCCATCGTGCTGCAGTCGATGGGAATCAAGGCGCGCTCCTTCACAGGGTGGCAGATACCGGTCGTGACCAGCACGGCACACGGGTCGGCGCGCATCACCGGCATCCCGGGGGGCAATCTCAAAGCCTGCCTCGATCGCGGCGAGGTGGCGGTCATCACCGGCTTCCAGGGGATCGAGCCCAAGGACAATCGCATGGCGACGCTGGGCCGCGGCGGGTCGGATACGAGCGCGGTCGCCGTCGCGGTCGCCCTCAATGCGGACGTCTGCGACATCTATACCGACGTCGACGGCGTCTACACCACCGACCCGCGCATCGTGCACAAGGCCCGGCGGCTGCCCAAGGTCTCCTACGAGGAGATGCTCGAGATGGCCTCCTCGGGCTCCAAGGTGCTGCAGACGCGCTCGGTCGAGCTCGCCATGGTGTACCGGGTGAGAACGCGCGTGCTGTCGAGTTTCGTCGCGCCCGAGGCGATGGCGCCCGTGCGCACCGACAACCTGGAAGATATCGGCACAATTGTTTGCGACGAGGATGAGATCGTGGAAAGCCAAGTCGTCAGCGGCATCGCCTACGCCAAGGATGAGGCGAAGATCACCATGCTCAAGGTCGAGGACAAGCCCGGCGTCGCCGCGCGCATCTTCGGACCGCTTGCCGATGCCTCGATCAATGTCGACATGATCGTCCAGAACGTGGCGGCAGACGGCAAAAAGACAGACATGACGTTTACCGTTCAGGCAGCCGAGCTGCCGCGCGCGCTCGAGGTGCTCAAGGCGGCCAGAGCCGACATCGGCCACTTCGATCTGCAAAGCTCGGCCGACGTGGCCAAGATCTCGGTCATCGGCATCGGCATGCGCAGCCACGCCGGGGTCGCTGCGCAAATGTTCAAGGCGCTTGCCGATAAAGGCATCAATATCCTTGCGATTACGACGTCAGAGATCAAGATCAGCGTCTTGATCGATGCCGCCTATGCCGAGCTTGCCATCAGGACGCTTCATACCCATTACGGTCTCGACGCGGAGTAAGCTCCTCTAAGCTTGCCGAGACGGGCCGGCCCTGGGGACAACCGTTTCCAGGCCGCAATTCCGCGCTGGCGCGTGTATTGCAGTATAACCGCCACTAAGAGCGGGTCATTGAACGGCTGAAATCGATGGTTTCGAGACGAGGCGAGGAGCCCCGTGTGATGCCTTCCGAGCCGGCGCTGCGTGTCATCATGCGGCGCCTGCGCGATATTTTGGGCGAAGCCGACGACGGACAAACGCGGCTCAACAAGATCGTGCGCCAGATCGCGGGCGTCATGGTCGCCGACGTCTGCTCGATCTACCTCAAGCGCCAGGAGGGGTCGCTCGAGCTGTTCGCCACCGAGGGCCTCAACGTCGGCGCCGTGCACAACACCATGCTCAAGCGCGGCGAGGGCCTCGTCGGGCGCTGCGCCGAGCTCAATATCACCATCAACGAGCCCGATGCGCCGAAGCACCCGGCGTTCTCCTACCGGCCGGAGACGGGCGAGGAGGTCTATCACTCGCTGCTCGCGGTGCCGATCCAGAGGAGCGCGCAGGTTCTCGGCGTTCTCGTGGTGCAGAACCGGACGACCAAAGAGTACTCCGACGAGGACGTCGAGGTTCTGCAGGCGACGGCCATGGTGGTCGCCGAGCATCTTGTCTCGGGCGCAGTGGCGGGGTCCGGCGCTGCGATCGAGATCACGCGGGCGCTGGCGACGGTCGTGCGCGGCGAGTCGATCTCCGAAGGCATTGCGCTCGGCCATATCATGCTGCACGAGCCCAGAATTGTCGTCGAGAAGCTGCTCGCCGACGATCCGGCCGAGGAGATGCGCCGCCTCGAGGACGCGATTGCCGAGCTCCGGTCCTCGCTCGACGAGATGCTGGGTCATGAGCACCTTTCGGGTGCCGGGGAGCACCGCGAGGTTCTCGAGGCCTACCGGATGTTCGCCCACGACCGCGGCTGGGAGCGGCGCTTGCGTGAAGCCGTGCAGGGCGGGCTCACGGCCGATGCTGCCGTGGAGCGGGTCCAGAACGGCACGCGCGCGCGCATGCTCCGCCAGGGCGATCCCTATTGGCGCGAGCGCCAGCGTGATCTCGATGACCTCTCGGACAGGCTGCTGCGCATCCTCGCCGGGCGAAAAACGGGTGTCCTCGATCCGTCGGAAATGCCTGTCGACACGATCCTCGTGGCGCGGACCATGGGTCCGGCCGAGCTCATCGACTACGACCGCACGAAGCTGCGCGGCCTCGTCATCGAGGACGGCAGCGGGCAAAGCCACGTCGCCGTCGTGGCCAAGGCGCTCGGAATCGCCGCCGTAGGCCAGGCGGAAGGCATTGTCGAGCGCGTGCTCGCCGGTGACGCGGCGATTGTCGACGCGGTCCTCGGCGAGGTCCATGTGCGGCCCTCGAGCGAGGTCGTCTCGGCCTACACCGACAAGGTTCGCTTCCGGGCCCGGCGCCAGAAGCAATACGAGGCGTTGCGCGACGTTCCTGCCGTCACCACCGACGGGCAGCGGATCGCGCTGCAGATGAATGCCGGCCTCTTGGCCGATATGCCTCATCTCGCCGAGTTGGGCGCGGACGGGATCGGTCTCTTTCGCACCGAGCTCATGTTCATGCTGTCGCACAGCTTGCCCAAGCTCGAGCGTCAGGAGATCGCCTACCGGGCCGTGCTCGAGGAGGCGCGCGGCAAACCGGTCGTGTTCCGCGCGCTCGACATCGGCGGCGACAAGGCGCTGCCCTATCTCAGGCAGATCAACGAGGAGAACCCGGCCATCGGCTGGCGGGCCATCCGCATGTCGCTCGACCGGCCGGCGCTGTTCCGAACGCAGGTGCGCGCGCTGCTGATGGCGGCTGCGGAGCGCGAGCTCAGGATCATGATTCCGATGGTCTCGATCGCGCAGGAGATGGATGCGATCCGGGCCCTGATCGACAAGGAGCAGGCGCTCCTCAAGCACAGGGGGGTCGCGACGTCCAAACGCCTGCTCATCGGGGCCATGATCGAAGTGCCGAGCGTGCTTTTTGAGCTCGAGGCGCTGCTGCCCAAGGTGGATTTCGTCTCGGTCGGGAGCAACGACCTGATGCAATTCCTGTTCGCCGCCGACCGAACCAATGCCCGGGTCGCGAGCCGCTATGATTCGCTCTCTATCGCACCGCTCCGAGCGCTGAAGACACTGGCCAAAGCGACCAAGAAGCACAAGGTCGCACTGACGCTCTGCGGCGAGATGGCGGGCCGGCCGCTCGAGGCCATGGCCCTGATCGGCCTCGGATTCCGCGTGCTGTCGATGGCGCCGGCGTCGATCGGACCGGTGAAGACCATGATCCGGTCGCTCGACGCGGAGGATATCACGCGTCTCGTCGACGATCTTCTCGCGTCCGGCACGGGCAGCATACGCCAGGAGCTCGAGGCGTTCGCGTCGAAGCACGGCGTCGAAGTCTGAAGACGACTGCCCAGATCACACAAGGCTTTGACAAGAAGCGGATTTTGCTGGACGATGGTCATTAGGGACATACAAGCCGTTGTGCGTTGTTTTGCGTAGGGTGGGCTCGGTTGAGTATGCGTTCCGCAATGGGACCTATTGGTGCACGCGGTGCGTCGGGACCGATCAGACGGTCCGCCGCTCCAGCGCCGAGCGGGCCGTCCGCGTCCGCCGCCGAGATCGGCGCGCTCTTCCGTGACTTGAGGCGCATCTTGAGGCTGTCGCTGCCGGAGCTGGCGGCGCGGCTCGGCACCCGAATCGACGTCGTGACGGCACTCGAGCGCGGGGATATCCGCCGCCTGCCGCCCTGGCCGGAGACGGTTCGCGTCGTGAGCGGATTTACGAGCCTGGCCAGGATCGATCCGCGGCCGGTGCTCACCATCATTCGCGAGCACATGGAGGGCACGAGATCCGCCGGCGGCGTAAGTGCGCCCGCTCGCCAGCAGCTGCGCTTGCTGGCCAGGTCCGCGGCTGCGGCTGCGGGGCGCGTCGCAGCGACGACGCGCTCGGCAGCGTCGGTCGCGTGGGGCGCGCGGCAGGCAATGGCGCAAAGCTGGGTCGCCGGCGCTGCGGCCGAGATGGACGTCGACGAGGGCACACGCCACTCCATGGCGTGGCTCGGCCGGACGGGCATCATGGTTCTTCTGGTGCTCTCGCTTACATTAGCCACGTATCTCGCACGAAGCACGGGGATCGAGGGGGCGCTTGCCAACCTCAGGACGCCGATCGTGAACCTCGTGAACAAGACTCAGGGCTATGTCGAGCGGCGCATGGGCTCGGCCTCGGGCGGGGACGATCTCAAGTGGATCGACGTCGATGACCCGCGATCGCGGCGCACCGACCGGCTGCAGACAAATCCGCGTTAGCAAGCTTTCCATTGAACGGACGGCCGCCGGCTCGTATGTCCCGTGAGCCGGAGCATTCCGTTCCCAATAGACATTTCCATGCGCAGCATCCCCAAAGAAAAACTGGCCAAGCTGGTCGAACGCTCAGAGACGATCCAGGCCGAGCTCAACGAGGGCGTCAGCCAGGCGTCGCGCGCCAAGCTCGCCAAGGAGTTCTCCGACCTCAGTCCGATCATAGAGGCGATCGGGAATTTGGAGGCGGCCGAGAAAGAGGCCGCGGACCTGCAAGGGATCTTGAACGATCCCGCGGCGGACAAGGAAATGGCTGCGTATGCGCGCTCGGAGCTCGAAGCCTTGACGCCGCGGCTCGCCGACCTCGAGGCGAAGCTCAAGGTCCTGCTGCTGCCGAAGGATGTCGCCGACGAACGCAGCGCCATTCTCGAGGTGAGGGCGGGGACGGGAGGCGACGAGGCGGCGCTGTTCGCGGCCGATCTGTTCCGCATGTACCAGCGCTATGCCGATCTCAAGGGGTGGAAGACGGAGCTCATCTCGGCGTCGGAGAGCGACCTCGGCGGCTACAAGGAGATCATCGCCTCGATCACCGGCAAGGGCGTGTTCGCCAAGCTCAAGTTCGAGAGCGGGGTGCACCGGGTGCAGCGCATCCCGGCGACGGAAGCGGGCGGGCGGATCCATACCTCGGCGGCGACGGTCGCCGTGTTGCCCGAGGCCGAAGACATCGACGTCGACATCAAACCGGAGGACATCCGCATCGACACGATGCGTGCAGGAGGCGCCGGCGGCCAGCACGTCAACAAGACCGACTCTGCGGTGCGCATCACGCATCTGCCGACCGGCATCGTCGTCGTCTCGGCGGAGAAGTCGCAGCACCAGAACCGCCGTCTCGCCATGCAGGTGCTGCGATCGCGCATCTACGAGGGCGAGCGCGAGCGCGCCGCCAGTCAGCGGGCGGAAGCGCGAAAAAGCCAGGTCGGCTCGGGCGACCGCTCGCAGCGAATCCGCACCTACAACTTTCCGCAGGGGCGCGTCACCGATCACCGGATCAACCTCACGCTCTACAACATCGAACGCATCATGGACGGCATCGGGCTCGATGAGATCGTCGACCGGCTCATCACGGAGCACCAGGCAAGCGAGCTCGCCGCGATGGAAGATCATGCGAACGCTTGACGCCGATCGAACATTTGCCGGCCTTTCCCTGCGCGATGCCGTCGGCAAGCTTGCAGCGAAGCTCTCTGCCACGGGCGTCGAGCAGCCGGCGCGGGACGCGCGCATTCTCGTCGCATCGGCCATAGGCGGGGCGCTTTCGGATCTCCTGCGCGAGCCGGAGCGCCGCCTCGGCGAGTGCGAGGCGGAGCGGCTCGCACTGCAGCGCAGACCGGCGGATGGCGCGCGAGCCGGTGTCGCGCATCCTCGGGAGGCGGGCCTTCTTCGGCCGCGAGTTCTCGGTCGGGCGAGCGACGCTCGACCCGCGGCCGTGCTCGGAGACGCTGATCGAGGCGGCGCTCGCGCTTGCGGACCAAGAGGGATGGCGCACGCGACCGATCCATATTCTCGATGCCGGCACAGGCTCAGGCTGCCTTCTACTCACACTCCTGGCCGAGATGGAGCTCGCGCATGGCGTCGGCACGGATATCAGCGCGGGTGCGCTCGCAGTCGCAGCCGAAAATGCAGACCGACTCGGGCTCTCGGAGCGCGCGGAGTTCGCCGAAGCGCGCTACCTCGGCGGCACACGCGGCACGTTCGAGCTCGTCGTTTCGAACCCGCCCTACATACCGACGCGCGACATCGAAGGGCTCGAGCCTGAGGTCAGGAACCACGAGCCGCGCACGGCGTTGGACGGCGGAGCCGATGGCCTCGATGCCTATCGGGAGATTGCGGCCGGCTTGCCGCGGGTCGTGCCGCGCGGGTGGGCACTATTCGAGGTCGGGGCCGGGCAGGCCGACGCCGTAGTGGATATCTTAAGGCGCGAACTGGGCAGGCATGGCGGCGAGGTTCGGCAGTGGACGGATCTCGGCGGCCACAGGCGCTGTGTGGCTATACAGACACAATCCTAACCTTGCCGTGAAAAACACTTGGAATCAGATGGCGTCAGGGCTAATGTCTTGGTCAGCGATTATACCGTGCGCATTGGCCACTGATACCAAAAGGGGTGTCAATCGAGGGGCGCACGATTGAACTGCGAATTGCGGACGGGTACCGAAGGCGGTGCTCTCCTGCTGGCGCCGGGCGGCCACTGAAGGCGCTGATCGCGTATACGCTCCTCCCTTTCGGAATTTGCGACTGCCGTTGAGCTCAAGATGAAAGACGGAAAAGGGTTCCGGGCGCTACGGCGCTAGGGAAGCCACTCGCGGCGCGGGTGGACCCGCAGCCGCGCGTGTTGGGGGAGATCGGGAAGCCGATTGAAGGTGTCGCCGAAGGCTGGCCGTGTGCCGGGCCGAGGCGGTTGAGGCAGAGCGAACGAAAGTTCGTCGCAGATTAGTTTTTTTCAACGATCGAGAATGGAGCCTATGAGGCAAGGACAGCAGAATCGCCGAGGACGCGGACGCAATAACAATCAGAACCGCAAGGGGCAAAACCCGTTGACGCGGAGCTTCGAAAGCACCGGGCCCGACGTCAAGATACGCGGTACGCCCGCTCATATTGCCGAAAAATACATGGCGCTGGCGCGCGATGCCCAGTCGAGTGGTGACCCGGTCCTCGCCGAGAACTATCTCCAGCATGCCGAGCACTATAACCGCATCATCATGGCCTTCCGCGAGCAGCAGATGAGCCAGGGCGGTGGTGACATGGCGAACGGCGGCGGCATGGGGCGCTCGCATTCCGGCGGCTTCGGAGATCCGATGTCGGACGACTACTCGGACGACGACGGCGACGATATGGGCGGCGACGTGCGCCTGCAGCAGCCGTCATTTCCGCGCCAAGAGATGCAGCCGATGCAACCCAGGTCGAACGAGGGCCAGCGGTTCGAGGATCGCGGGCCGCGTCAGAGCCACGATCAGCACCGCCAGCCGCATCACCGCGATCGGGAGCGCCACGGCGGCGAGCAGCGCGGATTCTCCGACAGGCACGATCGTCCCGAACGTCAGGATCGTCCCGAACGTCAGGACCGGCCGGAACGTCAGGAACGGCCTGAGCGGTTCCAGCGTCCGGAGCGCGTACAGCGTGCCGATCCGGTCCCAGAGGGTGGCGGGCAGCAGCCTGCCGGCCGCAATGACCGCATGGTTCCGCATCACGAGCAGCCCGAGTTTCTGCGCCGGCCGGTCCGCCGGCCACGGCGTGAGGGGAACGGGGCGCCCGGTGATGAGCAGGCCGCGGTCCCGACACCTGCCGTCGAGGACACGGGGGATTGAGAATAACTCTCAGGCGCCATCTGAGACGAAACGAAGCCGCGGCAAAACCGCGGCTTTTTCGTTGCGATTCCGCTGGCCCTGCCGTTCACGCCTTGACGGCATCGCCGACGGAGAGCGTGCCCGCTGCCGTGACACTGGCGTAGACCCCGAAATCCGTGTGGCCCCATCTGCGGCCGAGGATGGCCGGGATATCCATGTCGCGCGCGGCGGTCGCCGGATCGACGTTCGTTGCCGCACAGCGCTCGGTGCGCTCGGTCACGGCGAGTTTCGTATTGCCGATCTCTATCTCGCGGCCAACCCAGGAGAATTCGCTCCACGGGTCGGCTCCGTCGATGAGCAGGTTGGGCCGGAAGCGCAGCGGGTCGACTGTGCGCTCCGCGGTCCGCTCGAGCTCGCGCACCGACGCCAGGTTGACGAGGTGGACAAGCTTCGCGCGCGAATCCGCAAACGTGTGGCCCGGAGCGGAGACGATCCGCGGCGCGCCGCGCAGGCTCTGCTTCATGAAAGCAGCCAGGAACTGCTCGATGACCATGCGGCCGGTGGGCGTCGAGAGCTGCGCGCTGACGACGGCGCGGCCGTCGCGATTTATGGTTAGCGTCTGGGTCTCCTCGTCGAAGCGCGTCTTCAGGGCCGCGAGGCGCTCGTCGCGCATCAGCATCAGGAAATGGATCTTGGGTAGAAAACGGGGAGCCGCGGGATCGAATCCGCGGCTGCCGTTCTCGATCGCCCAGGCGCGGTCGCAGGGGAGCGTCTCACCGGTCACGACATTGACCGTGGTCATGGCTTCCGCGGAAAGTCCCTTTACGGGGTAGCGGTAAATCCCGACGAGAGCCGGGGCAGCAAGGGTCATTTGCGAGTCCTGTGCTTGCTATCGCGTAGGTCCAGGCTTGGCCCCTTTTTGCGGAGAGGCCAAATCCTATATGACGAAAAGTTGCCCCGCGGGCGCCTTTCGGGTTCGCGGGTGGTCCTTACAACCATCCTGACGTTACGTCGTTTCGACCGTGCCACGTGGGCGGGGGAACGAGCTGAGGAGGGAAGACATGGAATTCGAACGTTACACCGACCGGGCCAAGGGCTTCGTCCAGGCGGCGCAAAATCTGGCGCTGCGCGAGGGGCATCAGCAGTTCGCGCCCGAGCATCTTTTGAAGGTCCTGCTCGACGATCCGGAAGGCCTTGCCGCGGGCCTCATCGATCGTGCAGGTGGCCGCTCGCGGGAGGCGCTGGCGGCCGTCGAGCGCTTGCTCGCCAAGCGGCCCAAGGTTTCGGGCGGCGGCGCCGGGCAGCTCTATCTTTCGCCGGACCTCGCACGGCTCTTCGACAACGCACAGAAGATCGCCGAGAAGGCCGGCGACAAGTTCGTCACGGCTGAGCGGCTCCTGCTCGCGCTGGCGCTCGAGAAGAGCTCCGACGTCGGGCGCATTCTCGCCGAGGCGGGTGCCACGCCCGAGGCGATCAACGCCGCGATCAACGAGATCAGGAAGGGGAGGACCGCGGACAGTGCGTCGGCGGAGCAGGCTTACGATGCCCTCAAGCGCTATGCGCGCGATCTCACGGCGGCAGCGGCGGAAGGCAAGATCGATCCGGTCATCGGACGCGACGAGGAGATCCGGCGCACGATCCAGGTGCTCTCACGGCGGACGAAGAACAATCCTGTGCTGATCGGCGAGCCCGGCGTCGGCAAGACCGCGATCGCCGAGGGGCTGGCGCAGCGCATCATCAAGGGCGACGTGCCGGAGAGCCTCAAGGACAAGAAGCTGCTCGCGCTCGACATGGGTTCGCTGATCGCGGGGGCCAAATACCGCGGCGAGTTCGAGGAGCGCTTGAAGAGCGTACTGCAGGAGGTGCAGGCGGCCGCGGGCGGCATCATCCTGTTCATCGACGAGCTGCACACCATCGTCGGCGCCGGCAAGGCCGAGGGCGCGATGGACGCCGGCAATCTTCTCAAGCCCGCGCTCGCGCGCGGCGAGCTGCATTGCGTCGGCGCGACGACGCTCGACGAGTACAAGAAGCACATCGAGAAGGACGCGGCTCTCGCCAGGCGCTTCCAGCCGGTGTTCGTCAACGAGCCAAACGTCGAGGACACGATCTCGATCCTGCGCGGCTTGAAGGAGAAATACGAGCTGCACCACGGCGTGCAGATCACCAATTCGGCGCTCGTTGCCGCGGCGACGCTGTCGCACCGCTACATCTCCGACCGCTTCCTGCCCGACAAGGCGATCGATCTCGTCGACGAGGCGGCGTCGCGGCTCAAGATGCAGATCAACTCGAAGCCCGAGGAGCTGGATGCGATCGACCGCGATCTGATGCAGATGAAGATCGAGCGCGAGGCCCTGAAGAAGGAGAAGGACGCCGCATCCAAGGAACGTCTGGCGCGGCTCGAGAAGTCGATCGCCGACCTCGAGGAGAAGTCCAAGGCGCTGAGCAAGCGGTGGCAGGACGAGAAGCAGAAGCTCGGCTCGGCGCAGAAGGTCAAGGAGGAGCTGGACAAGGCGCGCACCGACCTCGAGCGCGCACAGCGTCACGGCGATCTGGCGCGCGCGGGCGAGCTCGCCTACGGCGTAATCCCCGAGCTCGAGAAGAAGATCAAGTCGATCGAGAGCCATGACGGCAAGGGCGCGATGGTCGAGGAGGCCGTGACGCCGGACCAGATCGCGGCCGTCGTGTCGCGGTGGACGGGCATTCCCGTCGACAAGATGCTCGAGGGCGAACGCGAGAAGCTGCTCCACATGGAGGAGGAGCTGGTGAAACGCGTCGTCGGCCAGCGCGAAGCGGTCAAGGCCGTCTCGACGGCCGTGCGGCGGGCGCGGGCGGGGCTGCAGGATCCCAACCGGCCCATGGGCTCGTTCATGTTCCTCGGGCCCACGGGCGTGGGCAAGACCGAGCTGACGAAAGCTCTGGCGGCATTCCTGTTCGACGACGAGCATGCGCTCTTGCGCATCGACATGAGCGAGTACATGGAGAAGCACTCGGTCGCGCGATTGATCGGGGCGCCTCCGGGCTATGTCGGCTACGAGGAGGGCGGCTCGCTCACAGAAGCCGTGCGCCGGCGGCCGTACCAGGTCATCCTGTTCGACGAGATCGAGAAGGCACACCCGGACGTGTTCAACGTGCTGCTGCAGGTGCTCGACGACGGGCGGCTGACAGATGGCCAGGGGCGCACGGTCGACTTCAAGAATACGCTGATCGTCATGACGTCGAACCTCGGCGCGGAATTCCTCGCCGATCCGCGCCAGCCGCTGGGCTTCGGCATGCCGGGCGAGAAGGACAAAGTGCTGTCCGAGGAGGAGGCCTACAGCCTCGTCATGGACGCGGTCCGAAAGCATTTCCGGCCCGAGTTCCTCAACCGGATCGACGAGATCATCGTCTTCCACCGGCTGCGCCGCGAGGATATGGCGTCGATCGTCGACATCCAGATGCGCGGCCTCAAGAAGCTGCTCGCCGAGCGCAAGATTGCAATCGAACTCGACGACGCCGCCAGGACGTGGCTCGCCAACCAGGGCTACGATCCTGCTTACGGCGCGAGGCCCTTGAAGCGCGTGATCCAGAAGCAGGTGCAGGATCCGCTCGCGGAGCAGATCCTCGAGGGCCGGATCAAGGACGGCGATACGGTGCGGCTTTCCGTGAAGGACGGGAAGCTCACCATCAATGGCGCACAGGCCAAGGCTGCAGCTTAAGTGAAATAGGGTCAGACTTCAGTGTTTGACCCTATTTCGCATGCCGATATGTGGATTGCGGCCCCTGCTGCGCGGTGGCCGGAAAATGAATTTCATGCCGCCAACGCGCGCCGCGTGCTCTCCGCCCACTCCGTGATCTGCGCGGTCTCCGGTATGTTTCTGTCACGCAGTATCCGGCGTCCCGCGGTCCCCGACGCGAAAGAGCGCACGCTCTCGTGGAGCTGAGCGGATTCGGCTGCGGCAATCGCAGCCGGCTCGCGGAAGCCGGCGCCCACGAGAAGCTGTGCGCCGGTTCCCGTCAATCCGGGAACGGTCATGACGAGCCGGGCCTGGGCTTGCCAGTCCGCCACATCGTGGGCCTTCACCCCGGCGACCCTGAGCCGCTTGGCGACGGCCGCCGGGTCGCATTGCATGAGGTCGGCTACCGTCAGGATGCCGAGCGCCGCCAGCCGGACGGCCATGCGCGGTCCGATCGACGGCGCATCGACAATATTGTCGGCGAGCTTCAATCGGGGAACGCCTCCGAGATCGGTTCCGTGCGCGGATTCCAATCGATCCGCGAGGCGTGCCGGGGACTGCGCCGGCTTGGCGGGGATCGCGGCGGGGACGTCGCGCTCTCTCTCCGGCTGCTTCGAAGGCGCTGCGGCGATGCGTGCGACCTCTTGCGCGTGCAGATCCCGCACCATGCGGTCGTCCTCGGGGAGCGTCTTCTCCACCGTACCGGTCGTGCGCAGCTCGTCATACATGTTGAGGACGAGCGCCCGCTCGGCTTTGTCGGCCAACTTGTTGGTCAGCACCTTCACAGGAATCTTCACGGTCGCGAGCACGGTGTCGAGGGTCAGCGAAACGTCGGGCGGCGTGACCCCGGCTTCGGTGATCGCGCGCGAAAGGACACGAGCGAACAGCGCCGACGCATAGCGGATGAGCTCGCCGATGATGCGCCGGGAGACGTCGTCGAGGCCCGCGGGCGGATCGACGGCGCCCTTGTTGATGTCGTAGTGCGCGAGGCATTTTTCGTAATGCGAGTTGGAGCGCAACGCGGCCGTCCGCAACATCTGCTCGAGCCAGTCGCTGCCCGTGGGCACGGCAATTTCCGGTGCCGGCGCGGCGGCGGCAATGGCCGCGAGATCTCCGTAGGATTTGGACGTGCTCCATTCGAACGCGCGGTGGATGGAGCTTTCCGCTTCCGACTGGCCGGTGTGAAAGGGCTGCACGGGGTCGGTGACGTAGTGGCTGAGAACGCCGGCCGCGTAGACGGCGCCGCTCCAGTCCGGCCCTTTCAGCGCCGCGACGGTCTTGTCGTACCAAGTGCGCGCGGCGGCCGGCGCTCCGCCCCAGAATCCGTCGCGCGGATGCAGGACGTGGTTCTTGAAATCCTTGAACACATCGTCGGGAGCCTTGGCCCCCAACATGTAGGTCTCGGCGTTCTTGAGGAAGAGCCGACGCCAGCGCTCAGCGTCCGGCACGTCAAGACCAGCGAGCGCGTCGAGAGCAAGCTTGTGATGCGTGCCGCGCGCGTGGGCGGCATAAATTACGTTGTAAAGAATGCTCATGGGCCGATCCAAAGTTGTGTCCGTGACAACGACCGGAAAGCATTGGACCGAGTCGCGACAAGCGCGAAGGCGCGGCGGCGGATTAGCTGTTTATGAGAGCACGCGGACGGTCGATCCGTCTTGTGCAGGGACGCGGCCTGCCGCGGCGCGAGGAGCCCGGTGAGCGCTATTTGCTTGCCGTCATGACAGGGGCGCGGTGCATCAGGTCGTCGATGCGCGCGCGCTCCTTTTGAAACTCGATCAGCGTCTTGCCGTCGAGCTTGCGCTCACGCGGCACCTGGATCGAGAGCGGATCCACGAACTGGTTGTTGACGAGGACCTCGAAGTGGAGGTGCGGGCCGGATGAGAGGCCGGTCGAGCCGACGAAGGCGATGACCTGGCCCTGGCGCACTTTGACGCCGACGGCCGCACCCTCGGCAAAGCGCGACAAGTGGCCATAGGCAGTCTGATAGCCGTTCGAGTGACGAATGCGGACGTAGTTGCCGTACTGACCCTTCCGCCCGACCTCCTCGATGGTGCCGTTGCCGGCCGCGAGCACCGGCGTTCCCGGTGCGGATGCCCAGTCGACACCGGTGTGCATGCGCTTCTCGTTGAGAAGCGGATGGAAGCGCAGGCCGAAGCCCGAGGTGAGGCGCACGTCCTCGGCGCGCACCGGTTTGCGCATGAGGAACTTCTTCGAGTTGTTGCCCTCGGCATCGTAGTAGTCGATGTCGCCGTCGGGCGTGCGGAAGCGATAGAAGCGCGAGCTTTCGCCACCGGTCGTGATCGACGTGAAGAGCAGCTCGCCGGGCGGGCCCTCGGTGCCGCCTTCATCTTTGAGATCGAAAAAGAACTCGCAGGAGTCGCCCGATCGCAGGCGGCGCCGGTAGTCCGTCTCGTAGGCGTGGACACGCAGGATGCGCATGATCGTGTCGACCGGTACGCTTTGCAGCTCGCTCGCGTGATAGAGGCTCGCGTAGAGGCTCGACGACTGGGCCTGGTCCTTGTCGCCGAGGCTGACGCGGGCGGCTTCGTCGTCATCGACAGGAGTGGCGCTGGCGACAAACTCGCCGGCGTTGCTGCGCGTCACCGTCACCTTGTGCGCCTGGCCGGCGTCGAAGATGCTGAACCGCACAGGCTCCATGCGGTTCTGCTTCGTCAACGACGGCGAGAGCGAGATGTGGATTTCCTGGCCGGCGGTCAAAGCGCGCTCGGGGAAGATCGACTTCATCGCCTCGAGCATCTCTCGGACCTGCCAGGAGTCGGCTCCCGCATCGGTCAGGATCTGCGACAGCTTCTGGCCTTCGGCCACGGTCTTGACGATGCGCTTCACGCCCTCGAGGCTGTCGAGCGGCTCGTCTGAATCACCGCCGGATTTGGCGAGGACCGTCGTGTTCGGGTTGGTCTCGGGAGCTTCGGCCGCGCTGAGGGGCGGGAGAGCGTCTTTGTCGGCTCCGAGAGGCGTTGCTGCTGCCGCCGACGCCGAGCTCGCGTCGGCAAGCTCGACCTTGGCGACCAGCTCCTCGACCTCGGCAATATCGAGCTCCTGGCCGTCCTCCTGCGGGAGAATGCCGCCGAGAAGCTCGACGACGCGGGTCGCAACGTCGGTCCTGCCGCTCGCTGCCTGCGCCTCTTCGCCCTCGGTACCGACGGGGGTGGCGTCGGCGTAGAGCTTGAAGGGATTGAAGGGGGGGATCGTGGCCGCCTCGTTGGCGGGCACGGGCGCCAGGCGGGCGACGAGGCGGACGTAGGGTTTGGCGTAGATATACTCGCGGCCGCCGCGCTTCTGGCGCAGCGTCTCGTGGATGATGTAGCGCGTCGACATGGCGCCCGTCAGCACCTGCAGCCGGTCCGTCCTGGGGACGGACCACTTCAGCCCTTGCTCCTGGCGCGGTAGCGGCGTGAGAGGGGTGGCGACCACATTGTCGGTCATGCGCTTCAAGGCCGGCATGATGCCGTCGGAGCCTTCGTGATGCTCGGAGGATCCGAAAATAACGACGAGAATGGCGATGCCGCCGACGGCGGCCGCGAGGCACGTGCTGACGAACCAGCGATAGCGGCCGCGGATCTGGGGCTCGGTGTGATCCGAGCCGTACATGTCGCGAAACGAGCCACGGTTAACGCCGCCGCGATAAAGGTGGCGGACTTTGCGCGGGCGCGTGGCGGGGGCAACTCTGCCGATCCGCGGGCTCGGGGCATGACGGCGGCCGTCGACCACGTGGACTACCTTTCGCTTGCTGCGGTTT
>CAVQUQ010000026.1:215000-249441 GCA_963716835.1 uncultured Alphaproteobacteria bacterium
TAGGCTTGGAAGCAGGGGCGCCAGCTCTTGTGGAGCCGCAATGTGAAATACCACCCTTATGGACATGGTTGTCTAACCGCGGACCGTTATCCGGTCCCGGGACATTGCATGGTAGGCAGTTTGACTGGGGCGGTCGCCTCCTAAATGGTAACGGAGGCGTGCGAAGGTGGGCTCAGGTTGGTCGGAAATCAACCGTCGAGTGCAATGGCATAAGCCCGCCTGACTGCGAGACTGACAAGTCGAGCAGAGTCGAAAGACGGCCATAGTGATCCGGTGGTTCTGTGTGGAAGGGCCATCGCTCAACGAATAAAAGGTACGCCGGGGATAACAGGCTGATGATTCCCAAGAGTCCATATCGACGGAATCGTTTGGCACCTCGATGTCGGCTCATCTCATCCTGGGGCTGGAGCAGGTCCCAAGGGTATGGCTGTTCGCCATTTAAAGAGGTACGTGAGCTGGGTTCAGAACGTCGCGAGACAGTTCGGTCCCTATCTGCCGTAGGCGTAGGAGAATTGAGAGGATCTGACTCTAGTACGAGAGGACCGAGTTGGACGCACCTCTGGTGGACCTGTTGTCGCGCCAGCGGCACAGCAGGGTAGCTATGTGCGGACGGGATAACCGCTGAAGGCATCTAAGCGGGAAACCCACCTCGAGATCATTTCTCCCTTGAGAGCCGTGGAAGACCACCACGTTGATAGGCCGGGTGTGGAAGTGCAGCAATGCATGTAGCTTACCGGTACTAATAGCTCGATCGAACTTCGATCGCTCTCATTAAGCAATGCTCATCTAATGCCTCACGCGGCTGAGCCGCGCACGAAAGTGCGCGTCGCCCGCTCCGGCAGGGCGGCCCCCGGATCACGTCCGGGGCTGAAGGCAGCGCCGGCATCCTCGGATGCTTGTGCTTGCAGCCATTGGCGCGAGACGCCATGCCGCCTGATGAGCGTAGGAGCAACGGAAAGACCAGAATTCGTCTCACTTCTCCGCCGACCTGGTGATTATGGCGGGGTGGCTGCACCCGATCCCATTCCGAACTCGGCCGTGAAACGCCCCAGCGCCGATGGTACTTCGTCTTAAGACGTGGGAGAGTAGGTCGTTGCCAGGTCTGCCGAGCAGTGAGACGCATTCGAATTCATCAGGTTGTCGCCCAATCGGGCCGACAGCATCCTCTCTTCGCTTTGACTTACAAAAACACCGCCTGGGCTCGCGCTCCGGCGGTGTTTTTGTTTGCTCGGACTAGGTCTCGGGCGCCCGGGGCCTGCTCTCAATCTTGTTACCAAACGGCGTGCAACCGGCGAGGCCTGTTGCCGTATATCTTGAGCAACCAACTCAGGATCAGGTGACGAAAATGCTGTTCTCGCGAAAGAAGCTCGAGATCCCGCCCGCGGCGAGCGCGCTCAAGGGCCGCTCGACGCCGATTCCGACCGCCGACGAGCATTATCTCTTCAGCCGCCCGCTCCAGGGCCCCTATCCCGCGGGCACCGAGACGCGCCATGTTCGCCATGGGCTGCTTCTGGGGCGCCGAGAAGAAATTCTGGGAGCTCGGATCCGGCATCTGGATCACGGCGGTCGGCTACGCGGCGGGCTCAACCCCCAATCCCACTTACGAGGAGGTGTGCACGGGCGGCACCGGGCACACGGAGGTCGTGCTCGTCGTCTACGATCCCAAGAAGATCAGCTACGGCGAGCTCTTGAAGACGTTCTGGGAGAGCCACAACCCGACGCAGGGCATGCGCCAGGGCAACGACGTCGGCACGCAGTACCGCTCCGGGATCTATACCTTCTCGGATGCGCAGCGGCAGGCGGCCGAGGCATCGAAGGCCGACTACGAGGCGCGGCTTGCGGCGGCCGGGTTCGGCGCGATCACGACCGAGATCCTGCCGGCGCCGACTTTCTACTTCGCCGAGGAGTATCATCAGCAGTATCTGGCGAAGATGCCGGACGGCTATTGCGGTCTCGGCGGAACGGGCGTCGACTGCGCAGTGCCGACAGGCGTTGCAGCCGTCTAGCCGCGACCGCCTATCCCTCTCGCAACGAAGTTGAAGCAGGGGCCCGTTTCGGCCCCTGCACCCGTTTGCAGCTTGAAATTGGTAAAGAAAAATCGCGCGCAGTTCGGACAAAAGAGGCCGGACATTGTCTTGCCGCGCCATCGGCCGTTCAGTAGGTTAGGCGATATTGAAGGTCCCGGCACGCCGGGACTGCGACGGCTTTCCGGCGCTGCGGCTCGTTGCCGGTCGCCGGCTCGTCGCGTCGGAAAAAGGGATTGCCATGAACGCTACCTCGCTTGAGGAGCTTCGCGCCGGTCAGGTCCCGGAGCTCAGAGACGACAGGATGGAGCAAGTTCGCGAGCTCCTTTTCGGCGATCAGGTTCGTGAATTGCACGCCCGGATTGCAGCTCTCGAGCAGAAGCACACGGATTTCGCGACGTCTGTCGAGCAGAAGCAGCACGATTTCCAGATCGCGGTCTCGCGGCAGTTCGATGCGATCGCGGCACGCATCGAAGCGCTCGCCGGCGAGACGGACGCGGAGCGGCGATCGGCGTTCGAGGAGCTATCGCGCAGCGTGCTCGATCTCGGCGAACGCATTCGCGCCGCTACGACAATGAAGTAGCAGGCTAGCTGGGAGCGGGGTCGGCTCGCGACTTTGGCGTACGGGGTAACAGGCATGGCCACGACGGGCGGCGTAGAGCGTCTCAAGGAACTGCTGTTCGACAGCGAGGCGCGGGCGTTCTCGGAGCTTTCGCGGCGCGTCGACCAGGTCTTCGACCGGGCTGGAACGGAAGAGCGGTTCAGAGGCAGCGTCGCCGAGGTTCTCGACGGAGCGCTCAGAGCCGCCGAGGTGAGCCGTCACGCCGAGCTCTCGTCCGCGGTTGCGCCGCTCATCGTCAAGACGATCAAGACCGAGATCCGCAACAGCCAGGACGAGCTGGTCGAAGCGATCTATCCCGCGACGGGCCGCATCGTGCAGGCCTACCTCACAAGCGCGCTCAGGGATCTCGCAAACGACATCAACCGCCGGTTCGAGCTCAACCCGGTCATGCTCCGGGTGCGCAGCCTCATCACGGGAAAATCGGTTGGGGAACTCGCGATCGCGGCGACGCAGCGGCTGAGACTCGAAGAGGTCTATCTCATCCGCCGCGGGTCCGGCGAGCTCATGGCCCGCTGGCCGGAGGTTCGCAATCCCAACGGCGGGCGGGACCACGTCATGAGCGGCGTGCTCGCGGCCATCAACGAGTACTCCTCCAAGGCGCTTCAAGATAACGGCGCCGCGTTGCGGCAAATCGATTTCGGCGAGCGCCGGCTCTATCTGCGCGCCTCACCGCTTTATCTGCTGGCGGCCAAGTGCTCCGGGACGGCGGCCGCCTCCGTGGAAGCCACGCTCGACGACGCGTTCCTGACTGCGCTCGAGCAGCTGCACAAATCGCAGCGGGTTGCCGAAGGGCTGGGCGGGTCGCGAGACGCAGCGCGCACCATCTCTCTGCAGGACCTTTATCAGGACATCGAGAGGCGGATCACCAAGCGGCATGCCGAGATCGCAGGGCGCGGCGTAAGCCCGGCCAAGGTTCTCGCCTGGGGAACAGGCCTGGCTCTCGTGGCGTGGCTGTCGTGGAGCGCGTACGCGAGCTATGTCGCAGGCGAGGTGCACGACATTGCGGCGAAGACGATCGCATCGAACGGCGACGTCGCCAGCTATCCGATCGAGATCAACGTCGGGTGGCTCGGGCGCAGCGTGGCCGTCGAGGGGCTGACGCCGACCGACGAATCGAGGGCTGCCGTCATCGCGTCGCTCGAAAAGGCACTTCCGAAATCGGAGATTGTCGACCGGCTGCGGGCGCTCCCGAACGACATCGCGGTCATGGAGCCCAAGGTCGAGAGTGTCCGGCAGGAAGTTGCCGACATTCAGCCGGAAATCGCCATGGTGCGCGAGAACGTGCTGACGCTCGAGCCCAAGATCGCGGATCGTCAAGGGCGATGTTTCCGCGCTCGGGGCGGCGACCACACGGCGCGATGTCGAGAGTGCGCTCGATCGGGCGGCGCGGAATCTCGACGACGTGCGTGCGGAGCTGGCGCGGATCGAGGCTGCGGGCGGGGAGACGTCGAGCGTCGTCGCTGCCACGGCCGCTTCCGCGGTCAAGGGGCGCAACGAGATCGAGGCTCTGCGCAAGGATGCGGATCCCGGCGCGGCGCGAGCGGCCGCTGCCTCTTTGCAGGCGTCGCTCGATCTCGAGACGCAGCTACGTCAGGCAGGCACGGCGCTTTCGCAGCTTCTCGAGGGCGGCGCCGTACCCGCTTTGGCCGAGAGCAGCCCAAAGGCCAAAACTGACGGCATGACCGGTGCGGCGGAGGCGCTTGCCGACGAGACCGAGAGGCTGGCGCGAATTACCATCGCCGTGTCTCAGGTGCTGGCGCTCAAGCGCAATCTGCCGCCGCCTCCAGGACCTTCGGCGCGCGATCGGCTCGAGGCCTGGACGCGGGCAAACGCCATCTTCTTCAGCGAGGATACCAACTATCGCGACGAGGCGCGCACCTCGCGGCTTCTCGATGAGCTTGTCTGCGTTGATGCGCGAGACGAACGTTCTCGTGCGCGTCGTCGGCTATACGGACTTCAAAGGCGGGAACGAGCGCAATTCGCCCTTGAGCGAGGCGCGGTCGCAGAAGGTGGCCGCCGCTCTCGTCGACCGCGGCATTCCGCAAGCGCGGCTCGCAACGGTCGGGCGCAAGGACAATCAGGACCTGAGTCAGGTAGTCGGCGAGACAAGCCCCAACCGGCGCGTCGAGTTCGAGGTCGGCTTCGAGGGCGAAGGCGGCGAATGACGGCCCGGAAAGTCATGCTTCTGGGCGAGATCGGGGTCGGAAAATCCTCGATCGTCGAACGCCTCGTGTTCGATCGCTTCGATCTCGAGTACAAGCCCACGATCGGCGTCGACGTCTATCGCTACGAGATCCAGGCGAACGAAGTGAGACCGGCCGTCAGCCTCATCATCTGGGATACGGACGGCAATTTCGGCGACACCATCTTCCGTCACGTCTACATGAAGGAGGCATCGGCGGCGCTCGTCGTCGGCGACCTGTCGCGGCGCGAGACGCTCGAGACGATGACCCGCCTCGGGAACGGCTTCGAGGAGGCCTTGCCGGGGCGTCATATCTCCTTCATTCTCAACAAAATAGATCTGGTGGGCGCGCTCGGCGGCGAGGAATTCGAGCGCTCGCTTAGCCAATCGAGCCGCGACATAGTGAAAACGAGCGCCAAGACTGGCGAAAACGTGCAGTATGCGTTCCTTCACACCGCAGACGCAATCATCCGGCGCGGACACTGACGCGAATGCGACGGAGGATGTGCCCTTCGTTGCCGCCGGGAAGCTGCTGGCAGAGCGCGGCGTCTATGGCCTCGTCTGGATCGACGACGATCTCAACGTCACGGCCCGCTACGGGCGGCTTGCCGACTTCGTCGAAGTGGGCGAGCCGCTAACGGCCAGCGTGCCGCCGCTGATCGGGCTCGAGCAGGATATCGCGACGCTTCGGCATTCGCTCGGCACCGTCGTCGATATTCCCGCGGTCTCCATCATCGCGAAGGGAACGCAATCTCCGCGCCTCAACCTCACGGTTCTCTGGTCGACGGAGGAAGAGACCTACATCCTGCTCATCTCGCGTGCCGTGCCGCGCTCCGATCTACAGATCGAGTTCAGCCGGCAGATCCGCGGCAGGCTGCTCGCGGAGGGTGAGCTCAAGAGGCAATCCGTCGACCTCGCGCGCGCGAACACGCAACTCGAGCGCGCCAATCACGATCTCGAGGAATTCGCCGCCATCATCTCGCACGACCTCAAGGCGCCGATGCGGGCTCTGCGCTATCTCGCGGACGATATCGAGAGGGAGCTCGGAGCAGCGATCTCCAAAAAGGCGCGCGAAAAGTTCGCGCGCCTCAAGGAGCAGTCACAGCGCATGTCGGATATGCTGACCGCGCTTCTGGTCTACTCGAGCGCGGGACGGAAGGCCGAGGTGTTGGAGCTCGTCGACACGCGGGCTCTCGTGCGCGGCATCGTCAAATCGGTGCACCGCGGGCCGAAGTTCAAGATCGAGGTGGACGGGGTCTGGCCGGTGCTCGAGTCGCTAAGGGCGCCGCTTGATCTCGTACTGCGCAATCTCATCGACAATGCCATCAAGCATCACGACAGGGAGGACGGGGTGGTGCGGGTGGTGGGCGCCGACGGAGCCAGCGAGCTCGAGATCAGCATTTGCGACGACGGGCCCGGCATCGCGCCCAAGCACCGTGAGGCAATCCTCTTGCCTTTCCGCAAGGTGTGCGAGCACAGCGACGGGCAAGGGATGGGGCTTGCCGTGGTGACGCGGACGCTCGACATCGTCGGCGGCCGTCTCGTCGTCCTCAGCTGTCCGGATGGCGGGCGCGGCGCGACATTCCGCGTCCTCTGGCCCAAGACCATAACCTGTTAGCAAGACTGGCCCAATCTCCCGGCTCGCCTGAAATGAGGGTTTCCGGATCCTGGGCGATTGGCCATCGATTGGGACGATGGTGCTATTGGCTGACGGCGCGGGTGAGCCTAAGCTCCCTTTGGCGGCTGGGCCGGCCGGTGGGGTTTGCCACCGTGCAAAGGTGAGCGGGCTATGATAAGTACAACCAGCGCGGCGGATTTTCGGGACGCGCGGCCCCTGTTCTCGCATTGTGCCCGAGCAGGGGGGGCGAAAGAAGTTTCATGACTGCGTCATCAGCCGGATCGGGCGGCGATTTCCTTACTAAGAAGAGCGATATTACCAAGCTCAGGCGGGAATTGCCGACACTCACGGATGTGCTGATCGTCGAGGATGAGACGATCGATGCGGATCGTCTCAAGGCAACGCTGCGCGTGATGTTCGGCTACGATCTCGAGGTGCGGCGCGCGGCGACGCTCGGCAATGCCGTGGACAGCGTCGTGTCGAGAAAGCCCGATCTCGTCTTTCTCGACGACGTGCTGAAGCCCTCCGACAATGCCTCGTCTACGATCCCCTATCTCCGGGGGGCAAAATACGAGGGGCCCATTGTCGTGGTCAGCGGCCAGGTGACGCGAAAGAGGCGCGACGACCTCCTCGCTGCCGGTGCGACCGATGTTATCCACAAGGATGATGTGGATAGTGTGCGTCTCGGGGAAGCGCTTTTGCGCGTCTTCAAATGGCAGCCCGAAGCGGAAAAGAAAGCTTCGATGGCCGTTGATTCCAAGCCTGTCGGTTCAAAAAAACTTCCCAAAATCAAAGACGTAAAATCCTGATCTGACAATGATCGGCCTTTTGGGGCCGTTTCTGATCCTCGTTCAGGACCTGTGCCGCGGCGAAACAGCCGTTAGGCATGCCGGGCGAAATCTGTGATTTGCTGCCGCAGTGCACAATTCTGGCCTTTATTGTGCTGTTCCAACGTGCTGCAAAACAGAGATCAACCGACAAAGTACGAGGGAAATGATGAAGCGACAGCGGGCCCTTGTCCTGTGCCTTCCCATTCTTGGAGCTACTGCCGCCGTAGCTGAAGACCTTCAGCTCCCGCCGGAGGTTACGCCGCAACTTCGCGCTGCTTGTGAAACTGACGTACGGCGGCTGTGTATCGGCAACGCGCCGACGGTCGCCAAGGTGAAGCGGTGCGTCATGCTCAAGTATTTCCAGCTTGGCAGGAAGTGCCAGGTCGAGCTGGCGTCGGCCGGGCTCCGCTAGGCGGCGTGCAGGGGCGGAACACGGCACTGCCAAATTCCGTCTCCGGTTTCCCGATCTGGAACGAGAGAAATCCCAATGCCGCCGACCCCTCGGGGTGGCGGCATTCTCTTTATCCATGCGATGGCCGACGGCGGATTTGGTTCAAACCTATTTCTGCAGGTGGTCAACTTTTCGAGGTTTTAATCGGCTTCCTCGAAGAGGGCGCATCATTTGCTCCAGCAACGGCCCGGGGACCGCGCAAGAAGCCGCCCGCCCGTCTGGGGCGACTGCGGGCAAAGCCTCAAGCGCGGGGCGCCTGCTAGTTTGGGAGGGCAGGCACCAATTGCGCAACGCGGCTGTCCCGGCTTATCCGTCGCCCCTGCGGCGGTCCTTTTGTGCGCCGATGAGCATTTGTTGCACGACGGCTACGCGGGCCAAGCCAAGGCCTGAGCATTCGGCGCAAACGGCATTTTAATTCAGGATCTTGGACGAGCGACGAGGGTCAGAAAGAAGGCATCGGCCAGAGGCCGCGGAGCAAAGTTTGAGCCGAGGGAATAAACTTGGCGCTGATTCGTTCTCATCATGCCCCGTGAGGTTTCCAATAGCCCTTCGCGAGGTACCATCAAGCCCCCCAGCCCGCACTGGGGGGCTTTTTTCTTGGGCCGGCGATGTCACCTGTTGCGGCTGCTTCGCTCTCGCACCCTAAGTCTCGCATTTGCGAAGCAGGAATAAGCCTGCACCAGTCCCGTTATCCCCTTAGCCCCACGTGCGAAATCCGGTTGCTACCGGCTGTGCGCTCAGGGGTGAGTTCGTTGCGTCGCTGGCGGTTCCGGCAATGGAACCTCTCGGCAATCAAGAACGTATAACAATAGACGCACGCGGGAGGTTCGCACGATGTCTACATTGGCGATCATCGGCATGGTGATCTGGGCCCTGGTCAGCGCGGTCGTCTATGCGGCGCTCGTGGCCGGCTCTCGCGCCGACGATTTGTGGGGCTACGACGATCCCAAATTTCATCGCCCGTAGGGCGCCCGTTGCAGACCTACGGCTCTTGGTCGGACGGCAATAGGAGTTCGCGGGCCCTCTTGGTGCGCGCGTTGTGCTCCGTCTTCTCCCAATAGAAGGGAGCTGCCGCGAACTGCCAAAGCGCACGATAGGCGGCATAGGAGATGAGCAGCCAATAAACCGGCATGAGGAGCGCGTGCGCGGCAAGGCCTCCTCTACCTCGGCGCGTCACGGCCATACCGCCCAGCGCAACGCCGGTTGCGTAGCCCGTGGCGAGATTGAAGAGGCCGAGCCACCACAGCATCTGCCCAGCGATCGAATTCTCCGAGATGACCAGGACGCCGTAGACGGCGTCGAGCATGGCGAGCGCGTAGAACCAGGGGTGGACGAGTGCCGACAGCAGCACGCCTCCCATCAAGACCTGCAGTCCGATGAAGGGTATTAGACCAAGCTCGCGAAGGAGACGGAATGGCTCGCGCATGTGCACGAGGTAGGTCTGCATCCAGCCTTTGAGCCAACGTATGCGTTGTCCGAGCCAGATCTTGAAGGTCTCGGGTGCCTCCTCCCAGGTCGTAGTACCTATGACCGCGACACGCCATCCACCTCGGGCAAGCCGGATCCCTAGATCGGCGTCCTCGGTCACGTTGTAGGGATCCCAAGCGCCGACCTCCTCCAGTACACGGCGCGGAAAGTGGTTCGATGTCCCGCCGAGCGGAAGCGGAAGGCGCAATCGCTCGAGCGCCGGAAGAAGGCAATCGAAAAGAGCGGTGTACTCGATCGCGAATTGCCGCGTGAGCCACGTGTCGTCTGAGTTGTAGATGTCGAGGCGTGCCTGAACGCATCCGAGCTTCGGCGCTGCGCGAAGGCGGCAGAGCGCATGGCGGAGCTGATCCGGCTCCGGCATGTCCTCGGCATCGTAAACAACGACATAATCGCCCGTGGCCTGCGCAAACGCGAAGTTCAGGGCGCGGGGCTTGGTGCGCGGCTCACCGTCAGGCACGATGACGACCTGCATGTGCGGACGCAGCTCGGCGGCGGCCAGGGCGAGCCGGGTATCTCCGTCCACGCTTTCGGTGATGAATATGATCTGCAGCTTGTCCGCGGGGTAGTTCAGCGCGGACAGGGTATCGACGAGGTCGGGAACGACGTTGGCCTCGCGAAAAAGCGGTACCAGCACCGTATAGGGCGGAAGATGATCGTCGGCGCCGGCGCCAGATGCCGGCTCAAGGGGAGCACGGCCGCCAGAACTTGCATGCCAAAGGGCGAATGCGCGCAGCAGCACGACACAGAGAAAGGGCAGAGCCAATATGGCGAAGAGCGCGGCAAGCGCCGGCCGCATGGCAAGACCCCCGCTGGCGATGAGTGCGCCCGCCAGCAAAAGGAAACACAGCTGCTGCCAAATCCATATCGGCTCGGCGGCTGAAAGCTCGGGACGCGTGCGCCGCAGGAGATTGACGGCGCGGTCGAGGCACTCGTCCTCTGACGTGCCGCTTCTTGGCGCCGCGGCATCGACGGGGGACGTGGCCGGCAAATCAGGAATGATCAGAGACGCGCCAGCCAGCGCCACCAAAGGTGGCGCGACCTGGAGCGGGGGCGTCTCAGCCCCAATAGAATCCCGCCGGCGCGAATGCCGCATGATACGCGTCAGTTTTGGCCGCACCTCACGAGAGGTTCGGCCAAACTAAACAGGTTTCAGCACGCCCGAAAGAGACTTTCGAGATCCTGACGAATAGTCTCAAGCGCGCGGCGGGCGTCGCTCTGTTCCTCACTCAGATAGTACTCGATGAGAATCTCGAGCTTTTTCAGAACGTCATCGACATTCTGAGCCTTGGCGACAAGTGCCTCACTGGAAAGGGCTACGATTTTGTCGATTTCCGGGTCGAGGACATGTGTCTCCCAAATTTTGAGAAGATGCGGCGGACACGTGCCCTTACGTGCCGCCGCATATGCCTGCTTGCCCATCGTGCCGATGGTTTCCGTGCAAGTCCGATACTCACCATACACTGAGTGAAAGTCGCTTCTTATTGCTGGCATGTTCTTCACTGCAGATGATTAGGCGCGAACGTTTTACTGTCCGGCTGCTTCTCGTTATGCCGCCAGAGCGACCTTCAGCAGGTCCTCCTCGACAACGACTGGTCCTTCAATTCCGCTGGATTGGCGGAGATTGTTGAGCAGCTCGTCGCCGATCTCCCAAAGGCCGGCAATGGTCGTGACCTTGCCGATCTTCTTCGGCTCGCCGAGACGCTCGCAATGGCAGTTGGCGCGCTTCAGCACCCGCTCCATGTGAACGTCGACAACGGAGACGATGAAGTCCAACCCCGCGCGCATGCCGACCTCGGTCATGCCGCAGAGCAGCTCTGCAGTCGTCCTGTTGACGAGCTTGTCGGACCGCTCGGCCAGCGCCTCGTGATCGACGGAAAAGCGCGAGCTTTCCCAAATGCGCGGCGAGCGGACCGACTGATTGGGCGGCAAAAGCTGGGAAAAGACGTCCGACAGCATGTTTGGTCCGGTGGTCGGCAACAGCCGCACCGTGCCGCGAATTTTGCCGTCGGCGTTCTCAGAGACGAGGTAGAGCGGATCGAGCTTGTCGAACTGATCCACCTCCCAGCCGTTCTCGACCGTCACCGACCAAGCCAAGCGCTCCGCGAATACACGCGCGCGGAGGCGGTGCATGGCGTCGACTTGATGGGGATAACGGAACCGTTCGTGTCCGGGTATTAGCTTGATCATACGCATCCTCCTGCTTCTTGAGCTCAGCAGGATGAAAACGTAGAATCATCGGAGTACAGACGGACACTGTCCAAGTGGACAGTTGCTTAGGAAACGTTGACGAGGCCGAGTGCTACGGCCTTGGCGACTGCTTGCGTCTTGGTCAGACAGTTCATCTTGTGGCGGGCCGTATCGAGGTAGAATTTCACGGTCCGCTCGCTTATGTCCAAAATCACGCTGGTATCCCACGTGCTTTTGCCGACGGCCGCCCATTTCAAGCACTCGACTTCCTTTTCCGACAGCTCGAGAAAGACGGTTGTCGGCGCCCCGTGCTTCTCGAGAACCTGGTTGTGAAAATAATGAGCAACGACGTGAAAGTCGCGCAGCGCGACGCGCTTGAACGCCTGCCATTCCGTGGGATTCATGTCGGCATTGACGCTGAAGATCGCCGTTTCGCCGTGAATGCCACGCACGGGGAATGTCAGTCCCTGCGTGCCTATTCCGAAATCCTTTGAATCGCGGAAGACCTGCCGGGATTTTTCGATCTTGTCGTGCATTTCCGACCAGTCGAGCGGAAGGATGCTCGTCAGGCCCATACGCACGACCGGGTCAATCGAGACGAATTCCTGGGTCACGTAATGTTTGACCCAAGCATCGCTGTAGGTGCACTGGACATAATGCTGTCCGTGCGTCGGATGGGGAATGTTCACGCCGAGGTAGGCGACGTTGGTGAGGCCGTACGTGTCCTTGGCGTATGCGAGGAACGCGTCGCCCTCGGCTTTTTCTTCGATGCCGGATACGCGATCGAGAAGATCGTAGAAAAGGTTGTCCAGCAACTTGCCGCCCGCAGAGACTTCTTGTCTATCAAGTTCCACTATGAGCTCCCGGCAGTCTGCAAGGCCACATAGATTCTTCCTAATATCTGTCGGTGTCCGCAGCAATAGTCTTGCCACACCAGTCAGTTGAGATACAGAACGTCGGTTGCGGATCAGGGCGGCAGATGGCAAAGAGCGTTTAAATGGGGTTGCCTCGGGCTGTAACAGCAAGCTGTGCGCGCCATGGGCGGGCCTTGCGGGGCTTGGCCGCCTGTGGTGTTGCGGTTTTGTTCGCGGTCGGAGGCTTGCTGGCCGCCTCGGGAACGGCCGTGCTCGGCCAGGATGCCGATGCTCCGGCGAAAGCAGGCGCCGCTCAGGACGAGCCGCGGCGGGTCGTCGTGCGCTTCCTCACCGACGGGGACTTTCCGCCGTTCAACTATTATGACGACGAGGGTGTCCTTGCCGGCTTCAACGTCGATCTGGCGCGGGCCATCTGTCTCGATATCGGCGCGGCCTGCGACATCAAGGTGCGGCCGTGGGAGGAGCTGTTCCTGGGGCTCAAGCGCGGGGACGCTGATGCGGTCATTGCCGCGCATTCGGTGACATCGCAGGCGCTGGCGGAAGTCGATTTTACCGATCGCTATTTTCATACGCCGGGCCGCTTCGCCGGGCGGACAGGCGGCCACCAAGCTCGAGATAAGTCCGGACGGCCTCGACGGATCCACGATCGGGGTGGCCAAGGGTACGGCGCACGAGGCCTTCCTGCGCACGTATTTTCGCGACAGCAAGATCCTGACCTTCGAGAACCCCGAGCTTGCGCGCGAGGCGCTGCAGCAGGGCAAAGTCGACGTTCTGTTCGACGATGCGATCAGTCTGGCCTTTTGGCTCAACGGTTCGCTCGCCCGGCAGTGCTGCGAGTTCAAGGGCGGTCCATACTTCGAGCCCAGGTTCTTCGGCGACGGGATCGCAATCGCGGTGCCGAGAAATGATCCGCAGATCCGGACATTGATCAACGGGGCGCTCAAACGCGTGCGGCAGAGCGGGCGCTTCCAGGAGCTGGTCGAGCGCTACTTCCCGCTCAGAATATATTGAGCAACGGGCGAGCGCCGGGCGAACTGGCGGACCTCGCGCGCCGTTTTCTCGCACCTCCTTGCTGTCGTTGGCGTGTCATGTCGCGTGGCTATTGTCGGGCACGCGATAGTGCTCCGCTGGCCTTGAAGGATCGGCGGCCCGACGCGCGCCAATTCCGTCCCTTCCTTTCAATTCGCCCGGGCCGGCGATGGATCTCTTCATTCTCGCCATCGGGCTCGTTGCCGCCGTACCGCTGATCGGCCTCCTGGCGGGCACGATCGCTCGCCCGCGGCTGAGATTCTGGCCGCCACCGCGCCCCGGAACCTGGCAGAGCCTCACGTTCTGGTTTCTTTTCAGGGCGCTCAATACGGCGACGCTATCTCTGGCCGCCCTCGATCATGAGACGGACAACGCCATGCCGTGGGACGTGCGCGTGGCGGGGCTCGGCGTGTTTTTGGCAAGCGGCGCGCTTTATCTCTACACGCTGTGGGCGCTGGGCCGGGCGAACACCTATTGCCGGCGCGGCGGGCTGGTCACCGGCGGGGTCTACCGCTGGACGCGAAATCCCCAATACGCGACCGTCATTCCCGCCTATGCGGGCCTTGCGGTCGCAGTGCCGTCGGCCGGCGTCATCACGCTCGCCGTCCTTCTCGTCGGCGTCTACGTGCTCATGGCACATGCCGAGGAGCCGTGGCTGCGGCTCCAGTATGGGGAGGCCTATGAGCGCTACAGCCGCGCCGTGCCCCGCTTTTACAACTTGACGCGCGCCTGGCGCATGCTGCGCGGGGCGGCATCCGGGCCATTTCGGGCCAATCCGGTCGCTGTCCAGCGCGGCGGAAGACGCCCGCATAAACGTTAATTGACCACCCGTAACTAAAATCACACAGGCTGTCACATTCCTGAAACCTGAATCTCCTTTGAAGTGAGGCGATCGCAAGTGATCTCGTCGCGACCCTCGGTTGGAGGCCAAGTCTCATGGAGACTGAAAGGTCATACCGCTCTCTCTTTATCTCGGACGTCCATCTCGGCACGCGTTCCTGCCAGGCGGATATACTCCTCGACTTCCTGAAGTACCACGAGGCGGATACCATCTACCTCGTCGGTGATATCCTCGACTTCTGGCGCATCCGCCGCGGCGCCATCTGGCCGCAGGCCCACAACGACGTGCTGCAGAAGCTCCTGCGCAAGGTGCGCAAGGGGACGCGGGTGGTCTACATCCCGGGCAACCACGATGAGGGCATGCGCGACTACTGCGGCATGCACTTCGGCGGCATCGAGATCGAGCGGCAGGCCATCCATACAATGGCCGACGGGCGGCGCTATCTGGTCATGCACGGGGACGAGTACGATGTCGTCGTGCGCTATGCGCGCTGGCTCGCATTCCTCGGCGACCGCGGCTACGAGCTCGCGCTGTGGTCGAATTGGCCGCTGAACTTCGTACGCCGCCGGCTCGGCCTCGGCTACTGGTCGCTGTCGAGCTATCTCAAGCTGCGCGTCAAGACCGCGGTCAATTTCATCGGCGATTTCGAGAAGAATCTCGCCGACGAGGCGCGCCGCAGGGACGTCGACGGCGTGATCTGCGGCCACATCCACCACGCCGCGTCGCGCGAGATCGACGGCGTCCACTACGTCAATACCGGCGACTGGGTAGAGAGCTGCACCGCTATTGTCGAAACAACGAGTGGGCAGCTCGAGCTCGTCCGATGGAACGATACAGTTCGGGCGCGCGGGGCAGAGGCGCCGGTGGCCGAGGTCCTCAGAGCGGCCTGATGCGCATCCTGGTGGCGACGGACGCTTGGCGGCCTCAGGTCAACGGGGTGGTGAGGACCTACGAGCGGTTAGCCGTCGAGGTCGAGCCCCTCGGGGCCACGCTCAGCTTCCTGACGCCGTCCAACTTCCGTACGCTGCCGTGCCCGACCTATCCGGAGATCCGGCTGGCGCTTCCCGACTCAGCGGTCATGCAGCGAGCAGGTCGACGCGCTCGCGCCCGATGCCATCCATATTGCGACCGAGGGGCCCGTCGGCTGGATGGTGCGCGCTTTCTGCAAGCGACGGAACATCCCCTTCACGACAAGCTTCCACACGCGCTTTCCAGAGTACCTCTCGTCGCGCTTCGCCGTTCCGGTGTCCTGGATCTATGCGATCCAGCGGCGCTTCCACAATGCCGGCGCCGGCATCATGGTGGCGACCAAGAGCCTTGCCGACGACCTCGGAGCGAGGGGCTTCAAGCGTCTCGTCCCGTGGACGCGCGGCGTCGACACGACGCATTTCCGGCCGCGCGCCGTGCGCCGGTTTGGTGACGATCCGGTTTTTCTTTACGTGGGGCGGGTGGCGATCGAGAAGAATCTCGATGCGTTCCTGAAGCTCGATTTGCCCGGCCGCAAGGTGGTGGTCGGCGACGGCCCCCTGCTTCCGGCACTCAAGCGGCGGTACCCCGCGGCGACCTTCATGGGCGACCGCCAGGGCGAGGATCTCGCGATCTGCTATTCCTCGGCCGACGTCTTCGTGTTTCCCAGCCGGACCGACACCTTCGGCATGGTGCTGCTCGAAGCCATGGCGTCCGGCTTGCCGATCGCGGCGTATCCGGTCACGGGGCCAATCGATCTCGTTACGCCGGACGTCTCGGGCGTCCTTGACGAGGACTTGCGCGAGGCGGCGCTGGCGGCGCTCACGATCGACCGCGAGGGGGTCCGCAACAGAGCGCTCGATTTCAGCTGGGAGTTCGCGGCGCGGATGTTTCTCGCGAACGTCAAGGCGGCGCTCGCCAGCCAACCCGGCCAGCGTCCTGCGATAGCGGCGGCGGGGCAGGAAGCACAGGCGCGCTCGGCTTAACTATACAATTGTCATGCGCCACTGGCGCTCGGCGCGCGAGCCGCTATGATTCGGGTTTCGCCTGGAGCATCCCGAGAGCGTCCCGAAAGCAGCCATGAACGATCGCCTGAAGCTCGTGTTCGCCGTCGGCGTGGGGATGGCCTTCTGGGCGGCACTGACCGGTGAAGCGGAAGCCGCCAAGGCGTGCCGCATGAAGGGCCCCGATCTCTCGGTGTTCGGAATCAAGCTCAACGACGAAGAGAGTGCCATAAAGCAGGTCGGCTCGGGGCCGGCGATGATCGAGGACTCGGACGACCTCCCGCGCACGCGCTTCGTCAGCAAGAACGGCGTGCAGGAGCTCGTACTCTTCGCGCACTACGGCGCGCCCGTCGACGAATACGCGGAGGTCGAGGTCAGGCTGGCGGGCTCGGAAGCGATGACGCTCAACGAGCTGCCGACGGAAGTGTTCGTGACCGGCCTCGGCGTCACGCTCGGCATGAGCCCGGCCGAGGTCACCAAGCGGCTCGGCGCGTGCATCAAGAGCCGGGACAAACAGGGTAACGACGAGACGATCCAATACGGCATCGAAGACGCGGACAAGGACGACAAGCTCAAGGCGTACGGCTATCCGACGTACTATGCGGAGTACGAATTCCGGAGCGAGAAGCTGGTGCGCTTCCGCTTCGGATTCGAATATCCGTAGGAGCTAACGTACCCGTGTCAACGCGGACGGCGAGGACCACCGCCGGGGCCGAACGAGGAAGGGGAAGACGCAGCGCGCGCGTCCTTGTGGCGGAAGTTGATGCGACCCTTGGTCAGATCATAGGGCGTCATCTCAACCGTCACCTTGTCGCCGGCGAGGATGCGGATGCGGTTCTTCTTCATGCGCCCCGACGTGTAAGCGATCACCTCATGGCCATTGTCGAGCTTTACGCGGCAGCGCGCGTCGGGCAGCACCTCGGCCACCACACCCTCAAACTCGAGCATCTCCTCTTTAGCCATTCACGCTCCCGGAGCTCGACCCTGTTCGGGTCATAAGATGTATGGGGTTATAAAACACAATGCGGGGAGCAGATATAATCCGCTCCCCACAATTCGCAATCGGCCGGTGGATCAAAGCGGGCGGAGATTTACGGCGGCGATCTTGCCGTTGCGTCCGCGCTCGGTCTCATAGGCGATCTTCTGGCCCTCGCGCAGCGTCTGCAACCCTGCACGCTCGACAGCCGAGATATGAACGAAGACGTCGGCGCCGCCTTCCTCCGGCTGAATGAAGCCGTAGCCCTTCTGACCGTTGAACCACTTAACTGTGCCGTTAGCCATTCCCGTTTCTCCAAAGCAGATAGGTTTTCGACTCCGGACCCGATGATCGGAGCTGATCGGAGCCGTCATCAAATCGCGCGATGGAGACGTCCAGTGTCAGCGCGCAGCGCTGTCGCAGAGTGAACCAAGGCGTGTTCGATGGCCCTATATGGACCGCCTTCAATGCAAAGGCAAGATGTCGCGAGTTGGGCTGGGATAGTGATTTGTAGAGCAAAACCAAAGAGAACATGATGAGCTGCTGAAGTTAACAGGGGAAATTCTCTGGAACATTTGGCGGTAAGTCTCGATGGGTCGACGATTGCTGGAATGGCGAGATGAGAGAGCGCATTCGGCGCACGAGTACGTGAAACTATCAGGGACTAACCTTGGCTCGCTGTTTCCGGGCGCTGCTTTGTCTGTGTTCATCCTAGATCGACGAAGTGTACGGGAGCAATACACCCGCCCGTTCACGGGCACGTCTAGAACTCGGGCTCGCAAGATTGGCGCAGCTCGCCGTGAGCCCGATCAATGCTGAACAGGTCTCTTGAATGCTGCCAATGCATGCGCCGCCGTCGCCTTTGCAGAGAGTTCCGGAGATAGGACGCATTCCCTCGCCAGCGCGGATTTCCGCTCTGCAATTCGTTGGGTGAAGGCCCGCTGATTTGGTGCTGAATTCTGCGGGCTGGCTCGCTTGCAATCCGCGGGCGGCGCCCATATAACCGCGCTTCCGAGCCGCCCGGCGGGGCATGCCGTGGCGGCTTCGTATGCTGAGAAGAACCCATCGGCAGGAAGCTCGTCTTGCCAAGCCACCGGTCGATTAGGCCGGGGCGCAGGACGGCCGCGAAAGCGGTGCGCCTGCCGGACCTGAGAAAGGATAGCAAAATGCCCAAGATGAAGACGAAGAGCGGCGCCAAAAAGCGCTTCAAGATGACTGGGACCGGAAAGGTCAAGGCCGCCGCCCAGGGCAAGCGTCACGGAATGATCAAGCGACACGCGAAGTTCATCCGCAACGCGCGCGGCACGATGGTGCTCAACGACAGCGACGGCAAAATCGTCAAGAAGTACATGCCCTACAGCCGGTAGCGCTGGCTAACGCAAGGCTGTCTCATCGGCGGCTCGGCCGATCGTCGTCCAACTCATCTGACGGAGCACCAACATGGCACGCGTCAAACGCGGCGTCACAGCGCACGCCAAGCACAAGAAAGTCATCAAGGCCGCCAAGGGCTATTACGGCCGGCGCAAGAACACCATCCGCGTCGCGAAGCAGGCCGTCGAGAAGGCGCAGCAATACGCCTATCGCGACCGCAAGCGCAGAAAGCGCACTTTCCGCGCGCTTTGGATTCAGCGCATCAACGCCGCCGTGCGCGAGCACGGGCTCACCTACGGGCGATTTATCGACGGGCTCTCCAAGGCCGGAATCGAGATCGACCGCAAGGTGCTGGCCGATATCGCCGTCAAAGATGCGGCCGCTTTCAAGTCGCTCGTCGAGCAGGCCGCGGCGGCGGTGAAGAAGGCCGCGGCGTAGAGACCTGTCATCCCGGCCGATGGCGCGCTCACGCCGAGCGCCGGGACCAGAGCTCCGCAAGCGACGCGTCATATCGCTCACTGGGTCGCGGATCACCGCGCGGCATTTACGTGCTAAGCGGAATTCGGGTCGGTTGGCCGCGCGGTGTCCGGGGTGACATCGTGGGCCAATCCAAAACGCCTATCGAGGCTGCGCGATGAGTGGCACGACCGAGCTTGAGACCCTTAAGACCGAGCTGCTGGCGCAGGTCGCGGGGGCGGCCGACCTCGCCGCGCTCGAAGCCGTGCGCATCGCCGCGCTCGGCAAGAAGGGGCGCGTTCCGGAGCTGATGGCGCAGCTCGGCACGCTGGCGCCGGAAGACCGCAAAGCGTTCGGTCAGGCCGTCAACGCCGTCAAGGAGAGCATCGGCGGCGCGCTCGAGGCGCGCAAGGCGGCCCTCGAAGGCGAGGCGCTTTCGGCACGGCTCGCATCCGAGCGCGCCGACGTCACGCTGCCGGTGCGTTCCGGTCCCGAGGCGCTGGGCCGCATCCATCCCGTCAGCCAGGTGTTCGACGAATGCGTCGAGATCTTCGCCGACATGGGGTTCGATGTCGCCGAGGGTCCGGACATCGAAACGGACGAGATGAACTTCGGCAAGCTCAACATTCCGGCCGAGCATCCGGCGCGCCAGGAGCACGACACGTTCTATTTCGCGCCGAAGGCCGACGGCTCTCGGCTGCTGCTCAGGACGCACACGAGCCCGGTGCAGATCCGGACGATGGAGACGCGCAAGCCGCCGATCCGCATCATCGCGCCGGGGCGCGTCTACCGCTGCGACTCGGACCAGACGCATACGCCGATGTTCCATCAGATCGAAGGCCTCGTCATCGACGAGACGACGCACATGGGGCACCTGCGCTGGGTGCTCGAGGAGTTCTGCAAGGCGTTCTTCGAGGTGGACGAGGTGAAGATGCGCTTCCGCGCGTCGCACTTCCCGTTCACGGAGCCGTCGATGGAGGTCGATATCGGCGCGGAGGCGATCGGCAAGCCGGGGCAGTGGCTCGAGATCCTGGGCTGCGGCATGGTGCACCCGAACGTGCTGCGCAACTGCGGCCTCGACCCGGAGAAATACCAGGGCTTCGCCTTCGGCATGGGTCTCGACCGGCTCGCGATGCTGAAATACGCCATACCGGACCTTCGCTCGTTCTTCGCGGCGGATCTGCGCTGGCTCAGGCACTACGGGTTCTCGGTGCTCGACGTGCCGACGCTCGCGGGCGGGCTTTCGTCGTGACCGGGCCAAGATGAGGCATTGGGGCTTGGTCAATCGTCGCGCTGAAGGACGGCTTGCGAGGCCATGTCGACAGCGCCGTTGGGAGGTTCGGCGTCAGGTTGGTGGCGGTCGCTTGACACTGGTCGCCGTTTATCGGCGCTGCCGGATAACGAAGGCCCGGATCGCAGCCAAACTCTTCAGTTCGCTAGCGGCTGCCCATCAGCTCTTCGGATGACTGAATGCCACGTACAAATTCGGGACTGAGACAATGAAATTCACGCTGTCCTGGCTCAAGGACCATCTCAAGACCAAGGCCACGGTCGAGCAGATCGAGACCAAGCTCAGTGCGATCGGGCTCGAGGTCGAGAGCGTCGACAATCCGGGCGCGAAGCTCGGCGCGTTCCGCGTGGCGCGGATCGTGGAAGCGAAGAAGCATCCGAACGCCGACAAGCTCCAGGTCGTGCATGGTCGAGGTCGAGCGCGGCAAGCCGCCGCTCGAGGTCGTGTGCGGCGCGCCGAACGCGCGCACCGGTCTCGTCGGCGTGTTCGCGCCGCTCGGCACCTACATCCCGGGCTCCAAGATCACGCTCGAGAAGAAGCCGGTGCGCGGCGTGGTCTCGAACGGCATGATGTGCTCGGCGGCCGAGCTCGAGCTCTCGGACGATAGCGCAGGGCATCATCGAGCTCGAGCCGAGATGGAAGCGCACATCGGCGAGAGCTATGTCGATGCGGCGGGTCTCAACGATCCCGTATTCGAGGTGAAGCTCACGCCGAACCGGCCGGACTGCACGGGCGTGCGCGGGATCGCGCGCGACCTTGCTGCGGCAGGGCTCGGGACGCTCAAGCCCGAGAAGGCCATCTCCGGTGTCGAAGGCGGATTTCCCTCTCCGGTCGACGTCAAGCTCGAGTTCCCCAAGGAAGCGCGCGACGCCTGCCCGGTGTTCGCGGCGCGCTCCATAAAGGACGTCGAGAACGGGCCGTCGCCGGCGTGGCTGCAGAGCCGGCTCAAGGCCGTGGGCCTCAGGCCCATCAATGCGCTGGTCGATGTCACGAACTACATCAGCCAGGACCGCGGCCGGCCGCTCCACGTCTACGACGCGGACAAGATTTCGGGCGCGGTGCGCGCAAGGCTCGGCAAGGCGGGCGAGAAATTCATGGGGCTCGACGGGCGCGAGCATGCGGTCGACGAGACCATGTGCGTGATCGCCGACGACAACGGGCCGCTCGGCCTCGGCGGCGTGATCGGCGGGGAAGCCTCGGGCTCGACGGACGCGACGAAGAACGTGCTCATCGAGTGCGCGTGGTTCGATCCGCTGCGCACGGCGGCGACCGGGCGCAAGACGGGCCTCGTGACGGATGCGCGCTACCGCTTCGAGCGCGGCGTGGATCCGGAGTCGGTCCTGCCGGGGCTCGATCTCGCGACGCAAATGATCTTGAAGCTCTGCGGCGGCAAGCCGTCGAAGGCGAAGGTCGCCGGCAAGGCGCCCGACACGCGGCGCGAAATCGAATTCGACATGGGCCGGGTCGAGAAGCTCGCGGGGCTCAAGATCGACGACAGCGAGATCAGAGCCATCCTCGAGTCGCTCGGCTGCGAGATCAGCGGCAGAGGCTCGAAAGTCGAAGTGACGACGCCGTCGTGGCGGCCCGACCTGCACGGAGCCGCCGATCTCGTCGAGGAGGTGGTGCGGATCGCCGGCATCGACCGGGTGCCGCCGACGCCGCTGCCGCGCATGAGCGGTGTCGCGCGTCCCGTCCTCACCGAGCGGCAGAAGCGTGCGCGGCGCGCGAGGCGTGCGCTCGCGGCACGCGGCTTCGTCGAGGCCGTGACGTGGTCGTTCATTGCGCGCGATCAAGCCCAGCTCTTCGGCGGCGGGGCGGACGCGCTCGAGCTCGCGAACCCGATTTCCACGGAAATGTCGTCGATGCGGCCTGGTCTGCTGCCCGGACTGCTCGCTGGTGTCGCGCGCAACCGCAATCGCGGCGCGGCCGACATGGCGTTGTTCGAGCTCGGCCAGGCCTACCGCGGGGAAGCACCGGGCGATCAGTATCTCGGCGTCGCGGGCGTGCGCGCAGGCACGGCGCATCTGACCGGCTCGGGGCGACACTGGGACGGGGCGGCGCCGGACGTCGATCTCTTCGATGCCAAGGAAGATGTCACGGCGCTCCTCGGCGCGCTGGGCTTCGATGCCGCGAAGGCGCAGATCACGCGCGATGCGCCGGACTGGTATCATCCCGGCCGATCGGGGACGCTGAGGCTCGGGCCGAAAGTCATTCTTGCGCACTTCGGGGAGATTCATCCCGAGACGCTCAAGATGTTCGATGCTGCCGCGCCGCTTGTCGGCTTCGAGGTCTTTCTCGAGGCGCTGCCACCCGAAAAGAAGAAGGGACGTGCCAAGAGCACGTTCGCGCAGGCGGATCTTCTGCCCGTGCGGCGCGACTTCGCCTTCGTCGTCGGCAAGGGCGTTGCGGCCGGTGATGTCATTCGCGCGGCGTCGGCGGCCGATAAGGCGCTCATTGCCGGCGTGACGGTCTTCGATGTGTTCGAGGGCGGCAACCTTGGCGCGGAAGGAAAGAAGTCGCTCGCCATCGAGGTCACTCTGCAGCCATCGCAGACGATGACGGATCAGGAGATCGAGGCGGTCTCGCAGAAGATCATCGCGGAAGTGAAGAAGGCGACGGGCGGAGAAATCCGGAGCTAGCTGTCAAGTGCCGGGGTCGGCAGCTATTATACGCTCGAGACATGAAATTGATAGCGAACTCCGTCTCGCGCACGACGCTTGAGGCAGGCATTCTGCTCTTCGTCCACGCCAGACGCGACGACATTTGAAGAAGCGGAGCGAGTGCATGACCGACATGACTCAAACGGGGATCTCGGTCCCGCCCCTCATCCTGCCGAAGCCTGACCTGCATCACATCGTCGTCGTGGGCGGCGGAGCCGGCGGGCTCGAGCTCGCGACACGTCTCGGCGATAAGCTCGGCAGGCCGGGCTGGTTCGGCAAGCCTCCCAAGGCGACCATCACGCTCGTCGACCGCACGCGCACGCATGTCTGGAAGCCGCTTCTGCACGAGATCGCCGCCGGCAGCATGGAGGTCGACCGGCACGAGGTCGAGTATCAGGCGCAGGGCCATTGGCACGGCTTCCGCTACCGCTATGGCGAGATGATCGGTCTCGACCGGGCGAAGAAGCTCGTGCATCTGGCACCGACCTACGACGAGGACGGCGTCGAGATCACGCCCGACCGCTGGGTGCCCTACGATACGCTCGTCATCGCCATCGGCAGCATCACGAACGATTTCGGAACGCCGGGCGTAAAAGAGTACGCCATGATGCTCGACACGCAGGAGGAGGCGGAGCGCTTCAACCGGCGCCTCATCAATGCGTGCGTGCGCGCGCAGACGCAGCGCGGGCCTATCCGGCCGGAGCAGCTTCAGGTGACGATCATCGGCGCCGGCGCGACGGGGACCGAGCTTTCGGCGGAGCTGCACAATACGGCGCGCATGGTCGTGTCGTTCGGGCTCGACAAGATCGATCCCGACAAGGACATCAAGATCACGCTCGTCGAGGCGGCGGACCGTATCGTGCCGGCGCTGCCGGAGCGCATCTCGGAGGCGACCGCCGAGATCCTGCGCAAGCTCAACGTCGACATCCGCACCGGTGCGCGCGTGACCGAGGTCACCAAGAACGGCGTCAAGCTCGCCAGCGGCGATTTCATTCCGTCCGAGCTCGTGGTGTGGGCGGCCGGCGTCAAGGGCGTGGACTTGATCAACAATCTCGACGGCCTCGAGGCCAGCAAGTCGAAACAGCTCGTCGTCACGCCGACGCTCGAGACGACGCGCGATCCCGACATCTTCGCCTTCGGCGACTGCGCGTATCTCGTGGAGCCGGGCCAGACCCAACCCGTGCCGCCGCGCGCGCAGGCCGCGCATCAGGAGGCCTCGCATCTCTTCCGGCAGATGAAGCGCCGGCTCGCCGGGCAGCCGCTCGAGCCGTTCCACTACCGGGATTTCGGCTCGCTCGTCTCGCTCGGGCACTACTCGACGGTCGGCAGCCTCATGGGCTTCATCACCGGGCGCAAGATGATCATCGAGGGCTTCGTCGCCAAGGTCATGTACCGCTCGCTCTACAAGATGCACGAGATGGCGCTGCACGGCTTCTGGAAGGTTGCGCTCGATACCGTCTCGCGGCTGCTGACGCGGCGCACGGAGCCGCACGTCAAGCTGCATTGATCCTGCGCAGGTTAGCCGACCATGTCGGGTGGAAGCTCTGCTCAGACAGTTGCCGGACGTAGCGTGGGTGTGTCGCGCGCGATCAAGAGCGACAGCGCGGCTGCGACGAGGCCGGCGGCTCCGGCAATGACGAACGCCTCGAGGTAGGTTCCGAAACTCGCTCTCAGCGCGCCGGCCATGAATGCGGCCGTGGCCGCGCCGAGCTGGTGTCCCATAGCAATCCAGCCGAAGACAATCGGCGCTTGGGTCTCGCCGAACACCTCATTGGTGAGCCGCAGCGTCGGCGGGACGGTCGCGATCCAGTCGAGACCGTAGAAAACGGCGAAGAGCGACAGGCCATAGAGCGTGAAGTCGGAATAGGGCAGGTAGATGAGCGAGAGCCCGCGCAGCGCGTAATAGATCGCAAGCAGCTTGCGGCTGTCGTAGCGGTCGGTGAGCCAGCCCGAGGCCGTGGTGCCGACGAGATCGAACACACCCATCATCGCCATCAAGCTGCCGGCCGTCACCGCGGCAAGCCCGTAATCGGCGCATAGCGAAATCATGTGCGTGCCGACGAGGCCGTTGGTCGTCAATCCGCAGATGAAGAAGGTGCCGAACAGGAGCCAGAAGTTGGGGTTGCGCGCGGCCATGGCGAGCGTCGAGAGCGCGGTGCGAAGCGGATTGGCACGCGACGGCTCGCGCTTCGCTGCGACGCCGGGGGCCGCGCCGTAGGGCTCGGTGCCGATGTCAGAAGGTCTCTCGGGCATCAGGAAGAGCACGAGCGGCACAAGAAAGGCGGTCGCCGCCGAGACGACGATGACGACAGGCCGCCAGCCGCCCCAATCCGAGAGCGCCGAAAGCGATGGCAGGAAGATCAGCGTTCCCGTGGCGGTGCTCGCCGTCAGGATGCCCGTCATCAGGCCGCGGCTCTGGGCGAACCAGCGGTTGACGATGGTCGCGGCGAGGACGAAGGCGACGCAGCCGCTGCCGATCCCCGAGAGCACGCCCCAGGTCGCGACGAGCTGCCAGGGCTCGCTCACGAAGAGGCTGAGGAAGGTTGCGGACGACATCAGGATCAGTGCGCCGACGAGCGTGCGCTTGACGCCGATGCTCTGCATGATCGCGGCGGCAAACGGCCCCATGAGGCCGTAAAGGAAGATGCCGACGGCGGCCGCAAGCGAGGTGACGCTGCGGTCCCACCCGAACGCCTTTTCCCACGGCACCATCAGCACGCCGGGGGCCGAGCGCATGCCCGCAGCGACCAGGAGGCAGGCGAACGTGATGCCGGCGACGACGAACGCGTATCGTTGCCCCAGCTGAAATCGATCGCGCATATTAGTGGGTGCGCTCTATGGCGATGGCGGTTGCTTCGCCGCCACCGATGCAGAGTGACGCCACGCCACGGCGAAGTCCGTGCTGCTCGAGGGCGTGGAGGAGCGTGACAATGATGCGCGCCCCGGTCGCGCCGATCGGGTGGCCGAGCGCGCAGGCGCCGCCGTTGACGTTGAGGCGATCGCGCGCGATTCCGAGATCGCGCGCTGCCGCCATGGCAACGACGGCGAAGGCCTCGTTGATCTCGAACAGATCGACGTCGCTCGACTGACCAGCCGGCCTTTTCGAGCAGCTTGCGGATTGCAGGGATCGGCGCGGTCGTGAACCAGGCCGGGTCCTGGCTGTGGGTCGCGTGCGCCTTGATCTCGGCGAGGACCGGCAGACCGTCGCGCTCGGCCAAGGAACGTTTGGTCAGGATCAGCGCGGCGGCGCCGTCGGCGTTCGCAGACGAGCTTGCGGCCGTGATGGTGCCGGTCGGCCGAAACGCCGGCTTCAGACCCGGAATCTTGTCGGGCGTGACTTTGAGCGGGTTCTCGTCGTTCTCGACAAGACGGCTGCCGCCCTTGGCGGCTACGGTTACGGGAACGATCTCGGACTTGAACGCGCCGCTTTCGACGGCGTTGCGCGCACGTGTGAGGGTCTCTGCCGCGTAGGCGTCCTGATCGGCGCGCGTGAACTGGTAGGCCTCGGCCGTGGCCTCGCCGAAATCGCCCATGGCGCGTCCGCCCTCGTAGGCGTCCTCGAGGCCGTCGAGCAGCATGTGATCGAGGACGCGCTCGTGGCCGAATCTGTAGCCCGAGCGCGCTTTGGGCAGCAGGTAAGGCGCGTTCGACATCGACTCCATGCCGCCGGCGAGGACGATGCTCGCGGATCCTGCAGCGATCAGATCATGGGCGAGCATGGTCGCCTTCATGCCCGATCCGCAGACCTTGTTGACCGTCGTCGCGCCTGTCGAATCGGGCAGTCCGCCGCCGCGCGCGGCCTGGCGAGCGGGTGCCTGGCCCTGGCCCGCAGGGAGAACGCAGCCGATCAAAGCCTCGTCGACGCGCTCGGGAGCCAGCTTTGCGCGCGCGACGGCCTCACGGACGGCGATGGCGCCGAGTGCGGGCGCGGCCAGCGACGACAGCTCGCCTTGGAACCGGCCGAGCGGCGTGCGCACGGCGGAAACGATGACGATAGGGTCAGCTTGGGTCACGAGCTCTCTCCTTGGCGGGGCGGGGCGCTTCCTGGTGCTTGCGGATTTCCTGATCGCGGCGACCGCCGCGTACTTGCGTTTCACGCGCTCGGTCGCGGCGGGGGTTGGCGTCATGTGAAAGCGCGCCGGCGTGATCTCAAGGCGCGACTTCCTGTCGACGAGAATGGGGTCGGCGATCCGGCCGGTCCGGCGGTCGGCGATCACCACCTGCACTCCGTCGGACGCGAAATGCCGGTTGCCCCAGGCAAAGAGCGCGACGATGACGGGACGGAAGTCCCAGCCGCGTGCGGTCAGCACATACTCGTCGCGCGGCGGGTGCTCGCTGTAGCGGCGGCGCTCGAGCAGGCCGCTCTCGACGAGAGCATCGAGGCGGCGCGCGAGCATGTTCGGCGCAATGCCGAGGCTCTTGCGGAATTGGTCGAAACGCGTGAAGCCGTGCATGGCGTCGCGGAGGATGAGAATGCTCCACCACTCGCCGACGCGGTCGAGGCCGCGGGCGATCGGGCATTCCATCTTGTCGAAGCTCTTGCGTTTCATGGCGCTCCATATAGAGTAGTGACTTGCATCATGCAAGTAACTGGTAGCGCGGTGCGGCGGCAGGCTGCAGTCGGCGGCCGTGCGGAGCGCATTTGAAGATGGAGAAAGAAGACATGCCGGCCGGGATTGAGCCCCTCTACCTCGAGGACATCGCGGTCGGCCGCCGGTTCTCAACCGGGTCGCATGTCCTCGACGAGGCGCAAATTAAGGCGTTTGCGGAGCAGTTCGATCCGCAGCCCTTTCACGTCGACGCAGAGGCGGCGAAGGCGACGTTCTTCAAGGGCCTGGTCGCGAGCGGCTGGCATACGGCCGCCATCACGATGCGCCTGCTGGTGACGAGCGGCATTCCGCTGGCGGGCGGGATCATCGGTGCCGGCGGCAGCGTCAAATGGCCCAATCCGACGCGTCCCGGAGACGTCCTTACCGTCCACGGCGAAGTGACAGAGGTGAAGCCGTCCCGGTCGCGGCCCGATCGCGGGACGGTGGCAATCAGCGCCGAGACGCGGAATCAGCGCGACGACGTGCTCCAGATGTTCACGGCGACGCTCATCGTGCCGCGGCGCATGGTCACTTAGCTCCGCACGCTGCTGCTGCGGTCGTCACAATATCTCCCGCTCGCAAATGCGAAAATTCCGCTTAGATCGCCACTGAGCATTTCGCATGTGGTGCCCCAACGACAGGCACCGACAATCATCGCCCGCCGCGCTCAACATCATGTCACTCGAAGCGCGTTTGAGGCTATCGTGACAGCGTCAGTATTGTTGCGTTGCGTATTGGATCTGCGATGGCCGGTTGGCGGGGCAGCGGCGTCATTTTCGTTGTGTTTCTTGCGTTCTTGGCGAGTCCCGCACGGACTTTCGCCCAGGGGAGCATCACGCTTCCCAACATCATCGATCCGAAGATCAAGCTTCCGACCATACTGCCTCCGAAAGAGGGGCCTCCGACCGTCAGTCTCCCTGCCGGCGACTTGCCGAACCTCAATCTGCTCATAACGGAAAGACTGCCGCCGAACCTCGGTTTGCCGAAGGGCAATCCGCTGCTTCTCGTCAATCTGCCGGGCGTCAGCATCGTGTTGCCCAACCTCAGCAAGCTGGCCGGGCTCGGCACCGGAGTGTTGGGTACGGTTCTCGATCAGCTGGCGCCGGTCAACGACCTGTTCGCGGCAAAGACCGGCATACACCTCATCTCACCGGTCGAGCAGCTCATCGACAGCCTGACGGCGATCGATGCCGACAAGCCGAACGGGCCGCCCTCGGTCGGTCAGGGTGTGTCACCCATGCAGGCGCTGCCGATCCCGAATCTCTGGATGTGGAATGCGATCACGTTCGGCAGCGGCAGCCACGGCGGGTTCTCGTACACGGCGCAATACGGCGACAGCGTTACGACGGGAAAGACGCTGCCGGTCTCGTCCTCCGATCGGGCCGAGCTTCCCGGCATCATCTGGGACGCCACGCATGAGGTCGGCCTCAAGAGCGGGACATTGCACCTCGGCTTGATTGGCGGCGTCGCAGAATCCGACCTCGACATCGAGGGCGACGCGACGCTGCGCTCGCTCGGTGTGACCGACGCCGGGCGGGCGAGCTTGAGTTCGTGGTCGGTCGGCGGCTTTGCCCTGCTCACGACGAAGACTTGGTATGCCGGCAGCGCGATCGGCGGCAGCTGGGGCGAGAGCAAGGGCGAGAACTTCGTGGTCGGCACGACGAGCGACTATGACGTCTCTTGCTTCACGTCGGCGCTGTTCCTCGGAACTATCGTGCCAATCACGGACCATGCGCGCCTCGACTTCCGCGGCACGCTCGGCTACCAGCACACCGTGGGCGAGGCGCACGAGGACTCGATCGGCATCGACTACAGCGACCACATCATCGAGTCGGCGAACGGAAGCCTTTCAGCGCGGCTGTTCGGCGTCATACGCGATGGGAACGTGACGGCGAGGCCCTACGTGCAGGGGGGCGTGGCGCACCGGATGCACTATGACAACGAGCTGCAGATCGCCGGCGTCGGCTTCACGTTCACGGACGCGGATACAAGCGTATTTGCCGCCGGCGGCATCGATTTCGAGATCAATCGGACGCTCCAGCTCTCGCTCGGCGTGCGACAGGACCATAGCCCGGACTTCGACAGCACCGTCGGGCCGCGTCGGACTTCTTGATCAGTATCGATTGATCGCTAAAGGCCGCCGGCGAGAACGTCGCCCGCTGCGATCCTGGCCGACCGTACCGGCAGGCGACGGCTAGCTATCGATGCCTCGCGGCGCACAACGGACTTGCGGGCGGCGAGCTTTCTCGGACCGACCTCTGGTGGAATTGGCACGGAGCCGACGACCGTTTCCGGCGGACCCGGCTCGATCTGGCGATATTGGACGTTCACCTGCGCGCTGCTGACACGCTGGTCCGCGCGCAGGCGGGCGATGACGGCGGCTACGGGCCTCGAATCGGGAATGGCATATCGAACGACGCGAATGCCGAGCGTGGGCAGGGGGAGCTTACTTACGAGCTCGAGGTTGTGCTCCTTGGCAATCTCGAGCTCGACGCCATCGGGCGCGGAGAGCGTGAAGGAGACGAGCACCGACTCCTGCGATGTGCCGTCATCGATTTCGGTCTTTGCCGCGATCTGCTCTGGCTCTTCAGCGTGTGCGCCGATCCCGTATGCAGTGCAGCATGTGATCAGCGCGATGCAGATTGAGGCGAGCCCGCCGCGAAGCCCTTCCGCCGCGATCGCCTGCGCCGTAGCTCCTCAGTGATCCAGCCGCTTTTTGCATCATGCGCATTACGAGGGCCATCCTAGCACGAGGTGCAGTGAGGCGAGAAACCATGTCGGCGATATTCGCATGCCGGGCGCAACTGCCCGGTGACAGTTCGGCTATATTGCGGAGGAGGGAATTTGCCGATGCTTTGAACGACAGGTGCCCCCATGCAAGGCCATGCCCCCTTTGCGATTGCCGCAAGCTTCTGCGTTCTCTCGTCGGTTGCAATCGCCCAAGAGAAGCCGACGGAGGCGCCGCCGCCGGTCACGCTCTTCACGAACGCGCGGATCTTCGACGGCAAGAGCAAGGCACTAACGGGCAAGATGAATGTCCTGGTGCGCGGCAACGTCATTGCCAAAATTTCCGCCGATCCAATCCCGACCGAGGACAGCCCAAACACGACGATCATCGATGGCGGCGGAGGCACCCTGATGCCGGGGCTCATCGACGCGCACTGGCATTCGATCTTTGCGACCACGCCGCTGGGCCTGGCGATGAACGGCGACTTCGGCCATCTCATGCTGCGCGCGGGCAAGGAATCCGAGGCGACCCTCATGCGCGGATTTACGAGCGTGCGCGACATGGGCGGGCCGGTCTTCGGGCTGAAACGGGCCATCGACGAAGGCACCATTGCCGGGCCGCGCATCTGGCCGTCGGGCGCGTTCATCTCCCAGACGGGCGGACACGGGGATTTCCGCAGCACGCATGAGATCCCGCGCGCCGATAACGCGCCGCTCAGTCATATGGAGCAGGTCGGTGCGACCGCAATTGCCGATGGCCCCGACGAGGTTCGCAGGCGTGTCCGTGAGCAGCTGATGCTGGGCGCGAGCCAAATCAAGTTGATGGCCGGCGGCGGCGTCTCGTCGATGTACGATCCGATCGACGTCAGCCAATACACGGAGGCGGAGTTCCGGGCCGCGGTCGAGGCCGCTGAGAACTGGGGCACCTACGTTGCGGTGCATGCCTATACGCCACGGGCCATACGGACGGCGATTGCCGGCGGCGTGAAATGCATCGAGCACGGACAGCTCGCGGACGAGGCGACCGTCAAGCTCATGGCCGAGAAGAATATCTGGTGGAGCCTGCAGCCGTTCCTCGACGACGAGGACGCCATACCGCAGCAGGGTCCCAACCGCGCCAAGCAGCTCGAGGTCTCGGCCGGCACGGCGCGGGCCTACGAGCTGGCGAAGAAGTACAAGATCAGGATCGCGTTCGGGGTCGACAGCCTTTTCGACCCGAGAAGCGGGGCCCGCCATGGCAAGCAACTCGCCAAGCTCGTGCGCTGGTTCACGCCGGCTGAAGTTCTCAAGATGGCAACGGCCGACAACGCGGAGCTGCTCGCGTTGTCAGGTCCCCGCAACCCCTATCCGGGCAAGCTCGGCGTCGTCGAGGAGGGTGCGCTGGCGGATCTCCTGGTTGTCGACGGCGATCCGATCGCCGACATCTCGCTGGTTGCGGATCCGGCGAAGAAATTCGTCGTCATCATGAAGAACGGGAGGATCTACAAGAACGAATCCGCGAGCATGCCTTGAGCGCCGATGTTGATTGTGCGTGGGCAGCAGAGCGCATGGCGCGAGCGAACTTTTGCAGCGCAAATCCAATATGCAGTTGTGCCGATCAAAGCTGTAATTCCCCCATACGGGGGATAGAGGCTCGCGCGGGAGCGTGATACGCCTGCAATTGAATGCGGCCAAGAAAGTATTTGTGCGTCTAGGGTTTTATTCTGATCGGGGGGACAAACCTTTCAAAGGGAGCGTCCCATGTCAACGAACCTCATCACGACGATTGCCCAAGTCTTCAATTCCGATCTTGTGGCTCGTATTGCTTCCAGCCTCGGACTCGACAAATCGCTGATTGAACGGGCGCTGGGCGCCGGGGCGCCGGCCCTTCTCGCCGCACTCGGCTCGCTGGTGTCGAAACCGGGTGGTGCGGCCGCCGTCAATGCGGAAATCGCGCGCCAGGAGCCCCAGCTCTTCCAAAATCTCGGGCCCCTCATCGGCGGCGCGAACATGAATACCCGGATTGATGCCGGATCGAATTCACTCAAATCCCTTCTCGGCAGCCAGACGACGTCGCAGCTGGTCAATGCGGTCAGCCGGTACTCCGGCATGGGTGAAGTCGGCACGACGAACCTTATGGGTCTGCTCGGCCCCGTGGTGATGAGCGTGCTGTCGGATCAGCAGCGCACCACCGGGCGCAGCGCTGCCGACCTCATCACTGCCTCGAAGGACAGCATTGCGCGGGCACTTCCCTCCGGCGTGGCCGATGCTCTCAAAAAGACAGGCATGCTGGACTGGCTCACGCAAAGCGCCAAGGTCACGGAGAGCGCTAATCAACCTGGCCAGCAGGGCTTCGAATTCCAATCGGGGAAAGGTCGTGCCGCGAGAGCGGATACGCGCACCGCGGGCTCGAGCTGGATCATTCCTGCCCTTGCCGTGCTCGCCATCGGTCTTGCCTGGTACCTGCTCTCTGGTCCGCGTACGACGGAAGTCGCCAAGAACGCTCCTCCGCCGGCAAAGGTTGAGGCTCCCGTTACGACGGATGTCGCCAAGAACGCTCCTCCTCCGCCGAAGGCTGAGGCTCCCATTACGACGGGAGCGCTGCCGGAGCCGCGGCCGGTCGAGTTCCCGTCGCTCGCCAGCATTGCCGGCGTCAAGGCCGGCGACGTCGACGTCGGAGCGGAGGTTACGGCCGCCATGAACGGCATGCGCAACGCTTTGGCGGGCATTCACGACGAAGCGACCGCGCAGGCGGCGCTCGACCCGCTCAAGCGCTCGGTGAGCGACTTCGAGAAGGTCAAAGGGCTCGCCGGTCAGCTCTCGCCGGAAATGAGAACGACGCTCGCCGCAGCGATTGCCGCGGCGCTGCCAACGATCGATGGGCTCTTCAACAAGGCGCTCGCGATACCGGGCGTCGCCCAGCTCATCAAGCCGACAATCGACAGCATCCGTTCTGAGCTCGACACGCTTGCTACAGCGTGACGGGTGGCAGCGGGGAAGCGCACAGCTCCGGGGCGGCTTTGAAGCCGCCCCGGAAACCTTCCCACTGAGTAAAGGAGTGAGACGATGGCGAACAAGCAATCCTTCAGCCCCGAGGAATGGAACAAGATCATGGAGAGCGTCGCGCTTTCCGGCATGGCGGTGACCGCGGCCGATCCCAGCGGCCTGATCGGCCTCTTGCAGGAGTCGTTTGCCAGCGCCAGTGCCCTGATCAAGGCGAAGTCGGATGCGGGATCGGGAGAGCTCATCAAGGCGGTGGTCGCCGAGTTCGAGACCTCGGAGGGGCGGAGCGCTGTCCGCGACGCGCTCAAGAAGCGTTTCAGCGACGCCAAACCAGCGGATATCAGCCAACGCTCGATCGCGGCTCTGCGCGAGGTCTCGGCGCTGCTCGACAGCAAGGCGCCTCAGGATGCGGCGGCCTTCAAGCAACTGCTCAGCACGATCAGCAGCAAGGTGGCCGACGCGGCAAGCGAAGGCGGCGTGCTCGGCTTCGGCGGCCAGAAGGTGAGCGAATCCGAGAAGGCGACGCTCAACGACATCGCCAAGGTGCTCGGCGTGGCGGCGTAGGCCGCTGCTTCTTGCGGCCGAGGTTTGGCCATACGCTACCTCCGCTTCCCAGCGGCGGCGGAGGAGCGGCACCGGCTATTTCAGGCGGCCAAGCGGGTGCGGGGTTCTTCAACGGGCAAGATCATCGCAAGCAAACTTCACCTCCGGGCGGCGACACTCCGCGCCCGGAAGGCGCATGCTGTGCGCCCGGAAAGCATGCAGCCGCAGTCGCGCCCGCTTAGCGCGCGGGGCGCGAGCGCGAGCCGCTGTTGCCGCCGTCCCGGCGTCCGTCTTGCATTTCCGTCCAGGATGACATCGCTGCGGCCCAGCTCTTCTGCCACATGTCGGCCGTCTGCATCCAAAACTGCATCGGGTTCATGGCCATCGGGCCGAAATCCGGCATGCCGGGAAGCTTGCCGCCGACCGGAATCCCGGGCAGCGCCTGGAATTTCTCGAGCATGGCGGTGGGCATCGGGATCGGGGAACCGGGTGACTTCACCTGCTGCTCCCACACATCCATGACCTGATCGAGGATCTGCAGCTGCATCTTGGATGCGGTCTCGATCTGGCTTCTTGCCGCATCGACGAACTCTGCCGGCCAGCCCATCGCCTTGGCGGCTGCCGCCATCTTGTCGAACACAGCGCCACCGTTGCGCTCGGCGCTTTCGGCAAGCTCGCCGCGCCATTCCGAGAGTGCATCGAATGCGCCGACTACGGCCTCGCGGGCCT
>CAVQUQ010000027.1:0-17561 GCA_963716835.1 uncultured Alphaproteobacteria bacterium
GACGCGGGAGAGTAGGTCGTTGCCAGGTCTGCCGAGCAGTGAGACGAATTAGAATTCATCAGGTTTGCGATGCTTTCATCGCCAAATCCTCTCTTCGCTTTGACTAGCAAAACACCGCCTGAGCTCGCGCTCCGGCGGTGTTTTTGTTGCTGCGGTTCTCTCGCGAGCCGCAATCAACGGCCGGTTCTCAATCTTGTTACCAGCTTGATCTGCAACCACCGTGGTCTATTGCCGTATATCTTGAGCAGGAAGCTCAGGATCAGGTGATGAAGATGCTGTTTTCGCGAAAGAAGCTCGAATTCCGTCGGCCGCGACCGCGCTCAAGGGCCGGGCGAACCCGATCCCCACCGCCGACGAGCACTATATCTTCGGCCGCCCACTCAAGGGGCCATATCCGGCAGGCCTGGAGAAAGCCATGTTTGCCATGGGCTGCTTCTGGGGCGCCGAGAGGAAATTCTGGGAGCTCGGGGCGGGAATCTGGATCACGGCTGTTGGCTATGCGGCCGGCGTAACTCCCAATCCCACCTACGAGGAAGTGTGCTCGGGTGGCACCGGGCATACGGAGGTCGTGCTCGTCGTCTACGATCCCAAGGTGATCAGCTACGGCGAGCTGCTCGAAGACTCTTCTGGGAGAGCCACAACCCGACGCAGGGCATGCGCCAGGGCAACGACGTCGGCACGCAGTACCGCTCCGGGATCTATACGTTCTCGGAGGACGCAGCGCGCGGCCGCCGAGGCGTCGAAGGCGGACTACGAGACGCGGCTTTCGGCGGCCGCAGGCTATCGGAGCCGATCACGACCGAGATCCTGCCGGCGCCGACGCTCTACTTCGCGGAGGAGTACCACCAGCAGTACCTGGCGAAGGTGCCGCACGGCTATTGCGGCCTCGGCGGTACGGGTGTCGCCTGTGCGGCGGCGACCGGTGTCGGCGCGGGCTAGCGCTGCCGGCTCGACATCTGGTTCGAAGAAAGACTGGAAGCAGGGGCCATGTATTCGGGCCCCTGCACGGCGTTTGCAGCTCGAAATTGGTGACGGCAAGCCGGTGCCTATCGCGGAGAACGGGCAAGCTGGGCGGAGAGTGTCTTGCCGCGCGATCGGCTGTTCAGTAGGTCAGGCGATATTGAAGGTCCGGCACGCCGGGACTGGTCGATGGCTCTCCGCGAGCCGCGGCTCGTCGCCGGTCGCTGGCTCGTGGCGCCGAAAAAGGGATCGCCATGAATGCCACCTCCCTCGAGGAGCTTCGCCGGCCAGGGCCTGGAGCCCAAGACGAAAGGATGGAACAGTTCCGCGAGCTCCTCTTCGGCGACCAGGTTCGCGAAGTGGACGCCGGATTACGGCGCACGAGCAGAGCACAGCGCGATCTTCGCGAGCCGCCGAGCAGAAGCAGCGGGAGTTCGCGACGTCTCTCCAGCAGAAGCAGCAAGATTTTCAGATCCGTGGCGCGGCAGTTCGATGCGATCGTGGCACGCATCGAAGCGCTCGCCGGCGAGACGGACGCGGAGCGGCGATCGGCGTTCGAGGAGCTATCGCGCAGCGTGCTCGATCTCGGCGAGCGCATCCGCGCGGCTACTACAGTGAGATAGGCTAGGTGGGAGCGGGGGGACGGCGGCCGTGGGGCACGGGGAACAGGAATGCCACGACAGGTGGCGTAGAGCGTCTCAAGGATCTGCTGTTCGACAGCGAGGCGCGGGCGTTCTCGAGCTTTCGCGGCGCGTCGATCAGGTCTTCGACCGGGCTGGAACGGAAGAGCGGTTCAGAGGCAGCGTCGCCGAGGTTCTCGACGGAGCGCTCAGAGCCGCCGAGGTGAGCCGTCACGCCGAGCTCGCGTCCGCGGTTGCGCCGCTCATCGTCAAGACGATCAAGACAGAGATCCGCAACAGCCAGGACGAGCTGGTCGAAGCGATCTATCCCGCGACGGGCCGCATCGTGCAGGCCTACCTCACAAGCGCGCTGAGGGATCTCGCAAACGACATCAACCGCCGGTTCGAGCTCAACCCGGTCATGCTCCGGCTGCGCAGCCTCATCACGGGAAAATCGGTCGCGGAACTCGCGATCGCGGCGACGCAGCGGCTCAGACTCGAAGAGGTCTATCTCATCCGCCGCGGGTCCGGCGAGCTCATGGCCCGCTGGCCGGAGGTTCGGAAATCCCGGCGGCGGGCGGGACCACGTCATGAGCGGCGTGCTCGCGGCCATCAACGAGTACTCCTCCAAGGCGCTTCAAGATAACGGCGCCGCGTTGCGGCAAATCGATTTCGGCGAGCGCCGGCTTTATCTGCGTGCCTCGCCGCTTTATCTGCTGGCGGCCAAATGCTCCGGGACGGCGGCCGCCTCCGTGGAAGCCACGCTCGACGACGCGTTCCTGACTGCGCTCGAGGAGCTGCACAAATCGCAGCGGATTGCCGAAGGGCTGGGCGGGCCGCGGCAGCGCAGCACGCAGCATCTCTCTGCAGGACCTTTATCAGGACATCGAGAAGCGGATAACCAAGCGGCATGCCGAGATCGCAGGGCGCGGCGTAAGCCCGGCCAAGGTTCTCGCCTGGGGAACGGGCCTGGCTCTCGTGGCGTGGCTGTCGTGGAGCGCGTACGCGAGCTATGTCGCAGACGAGGTGCACGACATTGCGGCGAAGACGATCGCGTCGAACGGCGACGTCACCAGCTATCCGATCGAGATCAACGTCGGGTGGCTCGGGCGTAGCGTGGCCGTCGAGGGGCTGACGCCGACCGACGAATCGAGGGCTGCCGTCATCGCGTCGCTCGAAAAGGCACTTCCGAAAGCGGAGATCGTCGACCGACTGCGGGCGCTCCCGAACGACATCGCGGTCATGGAGCCGAAGGTCGAAAGTGTCCGGCAGGAGGTGGCCGACATTCAGCCGGAAATCGCCATGGTGCGCGAGAACGTGCCGACGCTCGAGCCCAAGATCGGGACGTCAAGGGCGAGGTTTCCGCGCTCGGGGCGGCGACCACACGGCGCGACGTTGCAGAGCGCACTCGATCGGGCGGCGCGGAATCTCGACGACGTGCGCGCGGAGCTTGCTCGGATCGAGGCCGCGGGTGGGGAGACCTCGAGCGTCGTCGCCGCCGCGGCCGCCGTTGCACTCAAGGGGCGCAACGAGATCGAGGCACTTGCGCAAGGATGCCGATCCCGGCGCGGCGCGAGCGGCACCCGGCCTTCTTGCAGGCGTCGCTCGATCTCGAGGGCGAGCTGCGTCAGACAGGCACGGCGCTGTCGCAGCTGCTCTCGAGGCGGGGCCGGCCCCGCTTTGGCCGAGAGCGAGTCCAAGGCCGGAGTCAGACGGTATGACCGGGGCGGCGGAAGCACTCGCGGACGAGACCGAGAGGCTGGCGCGGATCACCGTCGCCGTGTCTCAGGTGCTGGCATTCAAGCGCAACCTGCCGCCTCCGCCAGGACCTTCGGCGCGCGATCGGCTCGAGACCTGGACGCGAGCGCATGCCGTCTTCTTCAGCGAGGATACCAACTACCGCGACGAGGCCGCGCGACGCGAAGACGCTCGATGAGCTTGCGGCATTGATGCGCGAGACGAAGGTTCTCGTGCGCGTCGTCGGCTACACGGACTTCAAGGGCGGGAACGAGCGCAATTCGCCCTTGAGCGAGGCGCGGTCCGAGAAGGTGGCCGCCGCTCTCGTCAGCCGCGGCATTCCGCCAAGCGCGGCTGGCAACCGTCGGGCGCAAGGACAATCAGGACCTCAGCCAGGTGGTCGGCGAGACGAGCCCCAATCGGCGCGTCGAGTTCGAGGTCGGGTTCGAGGGCGAAGGCGGCGAATGACGGCCCGGAAAGTCATGCTTCTGGGCGAGATCGGGGTCGGAAAATCCTCGATCGTCGAACGCCTCGTGTTCGATCGCTTCGATCTCGAGTACAAGCCGACGATCGGCGTCGACGTCTATCGCTACGAGATCCCGGCGAGCGAAGCGAGGCCGGCCGTCAGCCTCATCATCTGGGATACGGACGGCAATTTCGGCGACACCATCTTCCGTCACGTCTACATGAAGGAGGCGTCGGCGGCGCTCGTCGTCGGCGACCTGTCGCGGCGCGAGACGCTCGAGACGATGACGCGGCTCGGGAATGGCTTCGAGGAGGCCTTGCCGGGGCGGCATATCTCCTTCATTCTCAACAAGATAGATCTGGTGGGCGCGCTCGGCGGCGAGGAATTCGAGCGCTCGCTCAGCCAATCGAGCCGCGACATAGTGAAAACGAGCGCCAAGACGGGCGAGAACGTGCAGTATGCGTTCCTTCACACCGCAGACGCAATCATCAGGCGCGGACACTGACGCGAACGCGACGGAGGATGTGCCCTTCGTCGCCGCCGGGAAGCTGCTGGCAGAGCGCGGCGTCTATGGCCTCGTCTGGATCGACGACGATCTCAACGTCACGGCCCGCTACGGGCGGCTTGCCGACTTCGTCGAAGTGGGCGAGCCGCTCACGTCCAGCGTGCCGCCGCTGATCGGGCTCGAGCAGGATATCGCTGGCGCTTCGGCATTCGCTCGGGACCGTCGTCGATATTCCCGCGGTTTCCATCATCGCGACGGGAAGCAATCCCCGCGCCTCAACCTCACGGTTCTCTGGTCGACTGAGGAAGAGACGTACATCCTGCTCATCTCGCGTGCCGTGCCGCGGTCCGATCTGCAGATCGAGTTCAGCCGGCAGATCCGCGGCAGGCTGCTCGCGGAGGGTGAGCTCAAGAGGCAATCCGTCGACCTCGCGCGCGCGAACACGCAACTCGAGCGCGCCAATCACGATCTCGAGGAATTCGCGGCCATCATCTCGCACGACCTCAAGGCGCCGATGCGGGCTCTGCGCTATCTCGCGGACGATATCGAGAGGGAGCTCGGAGCAGCGATATCCAGAAAAGGCGCGCGAAAAGTTCGCGCGCCTCAAGGAGCAGTCGCAGCGCATGTCGGATATGCTGACCGCGCTTCTGGTCTACTCGAGCGCGGGGCGGAAGGCCGAGGTGTTGGAGCTCGTCGACACGCGGGCTCTCGTGCGCGGCATCGTCGAATCGGTGCACCGCGGGCCGAAGTTCAGGATCGAGGTGGACGGAGTCTGGCCGGTGCTCGAGACGCTCAGGGCGCCGCTCGATCTCGTGCTGCGCAATCTCATCGACAATGCCATCAAGCATCACGACAGGGAGGACGGCGTGGTGCGGGTGGTGGGCGCTGACGGAGCCAGCGAGCTCGAGATCAGCATTTGCGACGACGGGCCCGGCATCGCGCCCAAGCACCGCGAGGCAATCCTCTTGCCTTTCCGCAAGGTCTGCGAGCACAGCGACGGGCAAGGGATGGGGCTTGCCGTGGTGACGCGGACGCTCGACATCGTCGGCGGTCGTCTCGTCGTGCTCAGCTGTCCGGATGGGGGGCGCGGCGCGACATTCCGCGTTCTCTGGCCCAAGACCATAACCTGCTAGCAAGACTGGCCCAATCTCCTCGAAGGCCTGAAATGAGGGTTTCCGGATCCTGGGCAGAGCGGTCATCGATTGGGACGATGGTGCTATTGGCGCGATGGCGCGGGTGAGCCTAAGCTCTCATTTGGCGGCTAGGCCGGCCGGTGGGTGTTTGCCACCGTGCAAAGTTGAGCGGGCTATGATAAGTACAACCAGCGCGGCAATTTTCGGGACGCGCGGCCCCTGTTCTCGCATTGTGCCCGAGCAGGGGGGGCGAAAGAAGTTTCATGACTGCGTCATCAGCCGGATCGGGCGGCGATTTCCTTACTAAGAAGAGCGATATTACCAAGCTCAGGCAGGAATTGCCGACACTCACGGATGTGTTGATCGTCGAGGACGAGACGATCGATGCGGATCGTCTCAAGGCAACGCTGCGCGTGATGTTCGGCTACGATCTCGAGGTGCGGCGCGCCGCGACGCTCGGCAATGCCGTGGACAGCGTCGTGGCGAGAAAGCCCGATCTCGTTTTTCTCGACGACGTGCTGAAGCCCTCCGACAATGCCTCGTCGACGATCCCCTATCTCCGGGGCGCAAAGTACGAGGGCCCGATTGTCGTGGTCAGCGGCCAGGTGACGCGAAAGAGGCGCGACGACCTCCTCGCTGCCGGTGCGACCGACGTTATCCACAAGGATGATGTGGACAGTGTGCGTCTCGGGGAAGCGCTTTTGCGCGTCTTCAAATGGCAGCCGGAGACGGAAACGAAAGCTTCGATGGCCGTTGATTCGCAAGCCTGTCCGTTCAAAAAAACTTCCCAAAATCAAAGACGTAAAATCCTGATCTGACAATGATCGGCCTTTTAGGGCCGTTTCTGATCCTCGTTCAGGGCCTGTGCCGCGGCGAAACAGCCGTTAGGCATGCCGGGCGAAATCTGTGATTTGCTGCCGCAGTGCACAATTCTGGCCTTTATTGTGCTGTTCCAACGTGCTGCAAAACAGAGATCAACCGACAAAGTACGAGGGAAATGATGAAGCGACAGCGGGCCCTTGTCCTGTGCCTTCCCATTCTTGGAGCTTCTGCCGCCGTAGCTGAAGACCTTCAGCTTCCGCCGGAGGTTACGCCGCAGCTTCGCGCTGCTTGCGAAACCGACGTACGGCGGCTGTGTATCGGCAACGCGCCGACGGTCGCCAAGGTGAAGCGCTGCGTCATGCTCAAGTATTTCCAGCTTGGCAAGAAGTGCCAGGTCGAGCTGGCGTCGGCCGGGCTCAGCCGCTAGGCGGCGTGCAGGGCGGAACACGGCACTGCCAAATTCCGTCTCCGGTTTCCCGATCGGGAAAGAGAGAAATCCCAATGCCGCCGACCCCACGGGGTGGCGGCATTCTCTTTATCCGGGTGATCGGCGGACGGCGGATTTGGCCCAACTCATTTCTGCAGTCGGTTGTTGTTGCGAGATTTTGCTCCCCTTCATCGCGCAGTGACCGGGCATTCGCCCGAGCCGGCATGAAATCGAGCGATTGTTCAAGTTTCTGTGATTGGGAAAACATCCTGACGTACCCGGGAAACTCGCCCGTGGATGTGCTGGTATAACATCCCTATCGTGCCCCGGCGATTGGTTGACAGCGGTTGCTCACGAGACTGCCGAAACTTCATCGGCACTCGAGGCACCCAGCGCAAACGGTCGCGAATTTTTCTGGGGAGCTAGGAATGTAAATCAGAGTCCAGGGCAACCCAGCTCTTGGGTTCGGGCTGCACTCATTTCTGCAGCCAACGATCCAAACGGATCGCCCGGTGGAACCAAGAGCGCTTGTCGCACGGGGCTCAATTCCTTTCGAGACCGCCTGTCCTTCCTCCAGCGGTGCGTTCACCGCCGGCGGAGCGGGAGGAGTTGCGCCTTGCGACCAAGGAAAAGAGACACTGGGTTTCTAGGAGAGGAGACCGAAATGAAGCAGAAGCTAAGCCTGATTGCAGGCGGCCTCTTGGTAGCCATGCTTGGCCTTTCCGGCCAGGCGATGGCCAACGACGAGGTCGAAAAGCGCGCGGCTGATCCCAATCAATGGGGTGCGCCGGGCCGCGACAACAAGCTTACGCGCCACAGCCCGCTCGCCGACATCAACACCGGCAACGTCGGCAAAGCTGCAGATGGTCTGGTCGCAGTCGACCGGCGCTCTGCGCGGTCACGAGGGACAGCCCGTCGTGATCGATGACGTGGGCGGCAAGCCGATGATGTTCTTCGTCTCGCGGTTGCCCGAACATGGCCAAGTGCAACATCGCCCAGGGTCTCGATCTCTCGGACCCCGACAATCCCAAGCAGATCTGGAACTACGTCAAGACGACGGACCGCGATGAATCGGCCGTGCCGCGCGCCTGCTGCGACACCGTCAACCGCGGACCGGCCTATGCCGACGGCAAGCTCGTCTACGGCACGCTCGACGGCTTCGTGATCGCGCTCGACGCGGCGACCGGCAAAGAAGTCTGGGTCGTGAAGCACGCCTGGCCCGAGAAGGGCGAGACGATCACGAACGCGCCGCTCATCGCCGAAAACCTCGTCATCATCGGCTTCGGCGGCGACGAGTTCGCGGCCCGCGGCCGCGTCAACGCCTACGACCTCGAAGACCGGCAAGGAAGTCTGGAAGTGCTACTCGACCGGTTCCGACAAGGACGTCTGCCTGACGCCCGACACCAACAAGGCCAACCCGCACTACGGCACGGCCGGCACAGGATCTCGGCGTCAAGACGCATGTCGGCGAGGACTGGAAGATCGGCGGCGGCTCGGCGTGGGGCTGGTTCAGCTACGACCCCGAGCTGAAGATGGTCTACTACTCGACCGGCAACCCCGGTCTCTGGAGCCCGGCTTATCGCTGCTCGAAGAAGACGCACGAGGAGTGCAACACGGGCGAGTTCGACAACAAGTGGTCGATGACCATTTTCGGCCGCAAGGTCGACACCGGCGAGGCGGTGTTCGCCTACCAGATGACGCCCTTCGACCAGTGGGACTATGACGGTGTGAACGAGAACATTCTCACCGACATGGACATCGACGGCAAGAAGGTCAAAGCGCTGTCGCACTTCGACCGCAACGGCTTCGCCTACGTCCTCGATCGTACGAACGGCACGCTGCTGCGCGCCAACAAGTACGTGACGGTCGATTGGGCCGAGAAGGTCGACCTCAAGACCGGCCGTCCGGTCAAGGTGCGCGAGCACTCGCCGCTCGAGCGCGGCCGCAACGTCGCAGGCCTGCCCGTCGGCGATGGGCGGCAAGGACCAGCAGCCCGCTCCGTCGATCCCAAGGAGCCGAACAAGTTCTATGTGCCCGACCAACAACTGGTGCATGGAGCTCGAGCCCCAGGAGCGCACGCACACGAACCAGGGCACGGTCTACGTGTTCGCGAACGTGTACATGTATCCCGAGAAGCCCGGCACGACCGGCAAGATCAAGAAGTTCGACGTGCTTGACCGGCAAGGCCGAGTGGGAGATCCCGGATCCGTATCCGAACTGGGGCGGCACGCTCGATCACCGACGGCGGCCTGATGTTCTACGGCTCGCTCGGCGGTGACTTCCGCGCGGTCGACCGCAAGACCGGCAAGGTCCTGTGGAGCCGCAAGCTCGCCTCCGGCATCGATCGCGAACCCGATCACCTACAAGGTGAAGGGCAAGCAGTACGTGTCGATCCTCTCCGGCATCGGCGGCTGGATCGGCGTGCCCGTCACGGCCGGCCTCGATCTCAACGACAAGTTCGGTGCGATCGGCGCGACGGCCATGACCAAGGCCGCCAACCTCGACAAGATCCCGCAGGCAGGAACGCTCTTCACGTTCCGGGTCTACGAGTGATCTGACAAGAAGCCTCGACGCCCGGTGTCGCGCGACACCGGGCGTTTTTCATATGCGATGGCGTCGTCGCCAGGCGTGCATCGCAGCAGAGCGCCTGCAGACGCGGCGTCCAAAGAAACTTGGGCGCGCCCGGGAAGCCTTCCCGCGTCTCCTTGCTGCCGGGAGGCTGGGCCGGTATAAAGCGATCAGGTACGTTATAACATGCTTGGAATTTGCGTGAGAGACCGCGTCACCCGTCTGCTGACACTGGCGATGCTGATGTCATTTGCGGCGGGGGACCTAGCCGCTCAGGAGCGCGCGCGGGCTAACAAGGAGTTCGACGAGCTCACGGCAGCCGAGAAGACGGCGGCCAAGGCCGCAGGCAAGGCGGTCTTCGAAGGCAAGAAGCTCGCCGAGCTGCGCGTGTGCGGCGATCCCGGCAACATGCCGCTGTCCTCCGCCGACGGCCAAGGCTTCCAGAACAAGATCGCCGACGTGCTCGCGCGCGCCATGGGCACGCGCGTCACATATTTTTGGCGCCCTTATCTCGAGCGCGGCATCACGCGTCAGACCTTCGAGACCAACGACTGCGACGTGCTTCTCGATATGCCGAGCGAACTACGCCGGCGTGCTGACGACGAACCCCGTCTACCGCACGACCTACGTGCTCGCGTTCCGCAGCGACAAGCGGGCTCGACATCAAGGACCTCGACGATCCGAAGCTCAAGGACCTCAGAGATCGGCGTCTATCAGACCTCCGCACTGCGCGAGGTGCTGAAGCGGCGCGGCCTCAGCACCAACATCGTCCTGCACACGATCAGCCGCAACGGCGATCTCCTGCCCGAGCAGCAGCCCTCGCATCAGGTGCAGCAGGTGATCGACGGCGCGCTCGACGTGGCGGCCGTCTGGGGACCCTTCGCCGGCTGGTTCAAGACCATGAAGGGCGCGCCGCTCACCATCCTCCCGGTCAATCTCATGGAGGACGAGGTACCGCTCGAGTTCGATCTTGCGCTCGCCGTGCGGCCGAACAACGCCGTCATGAAGTACGCGCTCGAGTATGCGCTCGAGGCCAGCAGATCGGAGATCGAGAAGATCCTCAAGGATTACGGCGTGCCGCTCGTGCAATGCAGCCGCTGCGTCGTCGCCGGCGACCTTCCGGCGCACGGCTCCTACACGAAGCCTTTCGAGGTGAGCGAGGGGCCGAAGGTCCAGGCTTCGCCCGATCAGCTCGTCACGCGCGAGCGGCTCGAGGCGTGGCTTGCTGAGGGAGCGGACGTCCAGCAAGAGCTCGCCAACGCGGTGCTCGCCGCGGACGCCGACCGCATCCGATTCCTGGTCGAGAAGGGCGCAGACGTCAACAAGCTCGATGGGCAGGGCTACGGCGCGCTGCAGAGCGCGGCGCGCGGCCGCGCCGACAAGATCATTCCGCTGCTCGTCGAGCTCGGGGCCGACGTCAACGGCCGCGACAATGACGGCATGACCGCGCTCATCCATGCGGCGAGCCGCAACCATGTGCCGAGCATCAAGGCGCTGATCGACCGCGGCGCGGATTTGGAAGCGGCCGTTCCGGGCGGCTTCACCGCACTCTCGATCGCAATCGAGGAAGGCAAGTTCCTGGCAGCCAAGGCGCTGATCGAGAGCGGCGCATCCGTCAACGTGACTGCCGGCACGGACCGGGTCACGCCGCTGATGTCGGCGGCGAGCCAGCTTGCGGTCGGCGAAGCGGCCAAAGAGATCGAGCGCCGCCAGGGGCTGAGGTCGACCGACATCGCGAACGCGCTCATCGAGCGGGGCGCAAACGTGAATACGGCAAACGCGGCGGGCGTGACCGCGCTCATGATCGCGGCTGCGCGCGGCAACATCCCGATGATCGGCCTGCTGCTCGAGGCCGGAGCGGATCCGAATGTGAAGGCAGCGGACGGAAAGACCGCGCTCGACATCGCCAGCGCCAATCTCAACGAGGATGCGGTCAAGTCGATCAAGCTTTTCGAGGCGACGATCTCGGAGCGCGCCGCGCCGGGCGGCGCTCCGCAAGGACCGGCAAAGGAGAAGATGTGAGGGCAGCGTTGTCTTCTCCGTCTCGCCAGCCGCCGGGCGCGAGCAAACCCAATGCAAGCAGGGGACGAGGCGTCGCAGACTTACTGCGACTTCAAGCATCTCGATACCGAGGTGGTTCAGTAACGGAAGACGGGAAGAAGGGATGAAAAACGTGACTAAAGGAATATGGGGCACTCTCGCTGCGGCCGCGATGGGCGTTGCCTTGTGTCGGCATCGGGGGTGCGGGCGGAGGATGCGGCGCCTGCGCCAGCCGCACCGGCGGCGCAGCCTGCTGACAAGCCCGCCGGCGACGCAAAAGCGGACGCTGCCGCGCCTGCTGCACCGGCGGCGCAGCCTGCTGACAAGCCCGCCGGCGACGCAAAAGCAGACACTGCCGCGCCTGCGGCACAGCCTGCGGATAAGCCCGCCGGCGATGCCAAGGCGGAGGGAGCTGCCGCACCTGCTGCTCCGGCCGGCGGCAAGATGACGACGATCGAACGGGTCGCGGCAGCGCCCAAGGGGACGCTCAAGAACCCCTATTCCACCGAAGACGCCGCGGTGACCGAGGAAGGCCACAAGATCTTCATGGGTGCCTCCTGCAACGGTTGCCACGGCGGCGGCGGCGGCGGCGGCATGTGTCCGCCGCTCACGAACGAAACCTGGGTCTACGGCGGCGACGACGACACGCTGTTCCGTCTCATCACGCTCGGCAGCGACGAGCTCAAGAAGACGTACGGCCTGTCGCGCAAGGGTCAGGAGAACGTCGTCGGGCCGATGCCGCCCTTCGGAACCATCGTCACGGATGAAGACAAGCTCTGGAAAGTCATCGCCTGGGTCCATTCGGTTTGGAAAGGCAGGCCGGAGAAGAAGACTTGGTGACCTCGCGACAGGGCCAACGGCGAATGCGCCGCATGCGCTGGCAGCCCTTGCTGCCGGTCCTGTTTCTGGTTTGCGTTTCGGCGGCTGCTCGCGCAGCCGCCGATCCCGCGACGCCGGCAGAGGCGCCCGCGCATCTCGAGACGAAGATCGTCTACCTCGGCAAGCGCTACGCCGAGCCGCCGCCGCTGTCGCTCCTGGACAAGATCCTCACCGACGAGGGCGTGCAAGGCGCGCGCCTTGCGGTCAAAGAAAACAACATGACGGGGCGGCTCGTCGAGCAGCACTACGAGATCGTCGAGGCGATCGTCGACGAGAAGGACGACGTGACGGCCAAGGCCAAGGAAGTTCTGGCCGCAGGGAACAGGCTGATCGTTGCCGATCTCGAGGCGGCCGATCTGCTCGCGGTCGCCGATCTCCCCGAGGCCAAGAACGCCGTCATCCTCAATGCGCGCAGCAGCAATGACGAGCTGCGTCAAGAAGGATGCCGGGCAAACGTTTTCCATGTCATCCCCAACTGGGCCATGCGGGCGGATGCGCTGGCCCAGTATCTGATATGGAAAAAATGGCGGCGCTGGTTCGTCGTCGCGGGCAACACGGCCGCCGACAAAGAGTACCAGGCGGCCATCAGGCGCGCGGCCCAGAAATTCGGCGCCAAGATCGTCGAGGAGCGTGCCTATACCTTCGACGCCGGCTCGCGGCGCACGGATACAGGCCACCAGCAGATTCAGACACAGATGCCGCTCCTGACGCAGGGCGCGCCGGACTACGACGTCGTCTATGTGGCGGACGTCGGCGAGGCGTTCGGCGACTATCTCATGTACCGCACCTACGACCCGCGCCCCGTCGTCGGCTCGCAGGGGCTGCAGGCTGTGGCCTGGCACAGATCGTTCGAGCAATACGCCGGCACGCAGCTCCAGAACCGGTTCGAGAAGCAGACGAACCGCATCATGACCGAGCGCGACTACACGGCGTGGCTTGCGGTGCGCGTCTTTGGCGAGGCGGTGACGCGCACGTCGAAGAATAGTGCCGAGGACGTGCGCGCTTTCATTCTCTCGAAGGAATTCGAGGTCGCGGGCTTCAAGGGAGTGGGCCTCACATTCCGCAGTTGGGATCACCAGATGCGCCAGCCGATCCTGCTTTCAGGACCGCGCACGCTGGTCTCGATCTCGCCGCAAGACGGCTTTCTGCATCAGAAGTTTCTGACCGACACCATGGGCTTCGATCAGCCCGAAACGAAGTGCCGGCTCGAAAAATAAGAAATCACGAGGAGAGGAACGTACAATGATCCGTCACGCCGCCGCCGCGACCGTCGCGGCGGGTTGTCTGTTTGCTCTTGCGCCGGCCAATGCCGCGACGATCTTCGTCTCCAACGAGAAGGACAACACGATCACCGTTCTCGACAGCGAGACGCTGAAGATCGTGAAGACGATTCCTACGGGCGCGCGTCCGCGGGGCATGGTGCTGACGCCGGACTTCAAGGAGCTTCTGGTCTGCGCCGGCGACGACAGCCGGCTCGACGTCATCGACACGGAAAAGCTCGAGGTGGTGCGCACGCTCGAATCGGGCCCCGATCCCGAGCTGCTCGATGTCGATCCCACTGGCGAGCGGATCTATATCGCCAACGAGGACGAAGGCTACGTGACGGTGATCGAGCGGGCGGACGGCAAGGTGCTCGCCGAAGTCCCGGTCGGGGTCGAGCCCGAGGGGATGGCCGTGTCACCGGACAACAAGTTCACGGTCGCGACCTCCGAGCAGACGAGCATGGCGCACTTCATCGACAATGAGACGTTCAAGGTGACCGCGAACGTGCTCGTCGATACGCGACCGCGCGTTGCCCAGTTTACACCCGACGGCAAGCTGGTGTGGGTCACGGCCGAGATCGGCGGCACTGTCGCCGTCATCGATCCGGTGTCGCGCAAGGTCGTGAAGAAGTTCGGCTTCCAGATTCCGGGCGTCAGGCCGGAGCTCATCCAGCCCATGGGCGTGCGCTTCACCAAGGACGGCAAGACGGCGTTCGTGGCGCTGAGCTCGGCCAATCGCGTCGCGGTGGTCGACACCGAGACCTATACGCCGAAGGCGTACATTCTCGTCGGGCAGAGGCCCTGGCACATGGCGCTCAATCCCGAGGGCACGAAGCTCTTCGTCGCCAACGGCCTCACCAACGACATGACGGTCGTCGACGTCGCTACTCTCAAGCCGGAGAAGTCGGTCCCCGTCGGGCGGCTGCCTTGGGGCATCGTCATAAAGCCGTGAGACCGCGCAAGAAGCCGCCCGCCCGTCTGGGGCGACTGCGGGCAAAGCCTCAAGCGCGGGGCGCCTGCTAGTTTGGGAGGGCAGACACCAGAAGCGGAACGGCGACCCGCGTTATCATCCGTCGTGCCAGCTGCAGCGATATTGACCGTTTGCGGGCGTCGTTGCCGGGACGCAACGAACTTGCGCCTTCAGGGCATCGAACCTCGGTGACATACGCAAAAAAAATCAAAGCAATTGGGCGCGTTGCCGGAAGGGCCCCAGACGCGCGAGTCGGGCTGCACACTGGGAAATACTCAATTCGGATGGAATAAATCAGGCACCGACTTCGGTAGCGAGCCACGCGGGAAGCGCCTAGCGGATGAAACAGATTTTGCAGGCTCGGGAATAAACACGGCGCTGATCCGTTCTCATCATGCCCCGTGAGGTTTGCAACAACCCTTCGCGAGGTACCATCAAGCCCCCTAGCCCGCACTAGGGGGCTTTTTTCTTGCGCGCCTGCACAGTGCGCGCACCCAAATAACCCCAGTAAAATCAGCACTTACCTAGCGTTCTTGGCCCTTTTCAGAGTGCCGAAGGTGGTGCGAACATGTGTGAAACGTGTCGTAAATCTTCCTTTAGAGCAGTAACAGAACCAGTGACAGGAGGGCATGGACCGAGAACCCAGAATTGCGTCCGGGCGCTTAGCGCGCACGACAGGAAACTGCTGCACCCCATGGCGCCCCTGAGAGGGGTCATCGCCAGCGGCGGACAACCCGATTGCTGCTCGAACACTACCGCCAGACACGATGCCGGATGAGCGCCAGCTCGCACGCAAATTGGACCGGCGTATTGGCTAGACCGGGGTCTTGCTCGTGAATTGCAGAGCGAACCGCGTTTTAATGGTCGAGCGGATACTCGCCTGCCGACCGTTCGCTACCGCGATGAGCCATGAGCGGCCCCTAAGCTATAGAAGATGGCTTGCTGTGCTTTATAGAAAGAGCAAATTAGTAAACACGACGGATCTCCCCATTTGGGGGACTTCATTTGCGAGGCGAAGCGGCAGAAGATTTCGCGACGCAACGAATACGAATGCGTCGAGAACTGCGGTCCACCGCTCCCACAGCTGAGACAGCGTCATGTCTACATTTATCCCGATTTTCATCGCCCTCGTCGGCTGGCTCGCGGATCGGTGCGCCCCAGCAAGCAGGACCGAAGCAACGCCCGGACTATCGCTCCTGCCAGGCGACTTCAAGTACGAGAGCCCGAGCGGAAACGTCCGAGTTTATTTCCCGATCATGACTTCGCTCGTTCTCTCGGTCGTGCTCACCTTGATCCTTCGCATGTTCGGCTGATCGAAGGTTTACGGCCGGGCGACCGACGGGTTTGGTCTCCCGGCAATTGAGCGATCTCTAGGAGGTCTGCCGAAACGGAGTGTAAGTCATGGCCAACCTGGACGATATAATTGGCCAACGCACAAGGCGGCCAAGCGATGGACATCATCGGCCGCGAGTTCGGTCTCACGCCCGAGCAGACACAGGCTGCGGTGACGGCACTCCTCCCGGCTATCTCGGCTGGCCTCAAGCGATCGACGTCCACGCCGGACGGTCTCGCCGCGTTGCTCCCCGTCACGTCCCAGCAGAGATATCTGCGTGCCATGTATGACGACCCCGAGACCGCGTTTGCGGAGCAGGGGCGGGATCGAGAATGCCTTCAGGTCCCCAGTCTCCTGGCGGCGGTATCCTTGAGGAGATCCTGCGATCTACTTGGCGGAGCGTCGGGTGCATCACCCCGCATGTCGCAAGCCGGCGCACTCAGCGCAAATGTGTTCGAAGATCGCTTCGAGCCCGGCCGCGAGGTCGATCAGACGCATCTCGACAACATTCAAAACGTGTTGGATCAATTGTTTGGCTCCCGGCTCCCTTTTGACCCGCCTCGAGCATCTGTCGTAGGCGACGACTATCTGGATTGGAAGGCCGTAGCGAATGCCGACGGTCTCGTGCTGATGCCGGAGCGTTTTTCCTCGAGCGCGCCGCCGCGATCAACATCATCGGCAAAACCGGAAGTCCGCATTCGTCGAACCCTCGACCGCGGCAGCGCTTGCGGTCACCCGAATTCATACAAGATTGGCCAGAACACAGTGGCCCAACATATCGAGACGCTGATCAAGAATGTCTTCCAAGCCGTCGTGGGCCGCGACAAGCGCCCCGGGGCTGGATGCTATGCTCAATGCGGCGACACGCCGCGAGTTCGATATCCTCGCCGTGTGGTCCCTCGACCGCCTCGGCCGCTCAGTCAAGCGTCTGATCGACACGCTAGAGACGTTACGCCAGGTGGGCCGAGATCTTTTCATCCATCAGCAGTCGAGTTGCCTAAGGCACGAAGCGACTTGTCGTCCCTTGGCTATGGTGGAGACGCGGTGGAACTTTTCATCAATGAGCGTTTCCGTCCGTAACCATTGAATTGAAACTGGAACTCGCCAGTTCCGCGACCCAGTTCCACTCGGTCCACCAATTCCGCAGTCAGGGGGGCTAAAGAAAACCCCGGTTCCGCATGTGGAACCGGGATGGAACTTCGAGTTTCAGGCGGCCTTGATGCGCCTCCAACTTGTGGTCTTCGGCGTTCCCGGAAACCGCTTCTGCAACTCCGGGATCTGCGGGTTTCGGCCATGGCGAGCGCGGAACTCGCGAACCCAGGGCATGATCGTTTCGTCCGTCGGTGGAAGGGGGAACGACGTCTGGTCCGTGTCGCCCTGCTTGGGCTTGTTATCGGTTGCCGCGGCTGGCGGCACGGTCTCGACGCGGGCGAAGATCACGGTGCCGAAGGTGGCGACGAAGACGACGCCAAGCCCCATGATCCAGGCCCAAAACCCTGAGACCTGCAACTCGTATGCACTCGCCTCCTCAGGACGCGCCTGACGGTCGAGGTCCGCTTTCAACTCCTTAATCTCCGGTTCGAGATCACCCTTGCGGATGGCCGAGGCCATTTCCTGGCGAAGCTCGAGGATCGGCTTGCAGGCCTTCCGGTTGCTCGCGTCGTCGAACTTCGTGCACTCGTTGGTCCACGCAAAAACGCGGCGAGAGACCTTGACAGTCCCCATAGCAGTCTTGACTTGCTCGCTGGTGCGGACGCCATCGAGCGTTTTGAGCTCGGCAGCGGCCTTGTCGTAGGCAACCTTCGCGCGGTCGTATTTTCCGCGCTGGCCGCCTTCATG
>CAVQUQ010000028.1:0-75955 GCA_963716835.1 uncultured Alphaproteobacteria bacterium
TAGAGCGTCGCCACCGGGAGCAGCGCCCGCACCAGTCCGGAGGAGAAGCGACGCAGCGGTGAGCCCTGGGCTCGTACGCCAAACCATGACGAGGAACGGGCGCAGATTGCGCAGCGCGCCGACCCTTTCCTTCATAGATTTCTTGCCGAGCGGCGGCATGCCCCTCGGCGGGCTTGCAAAGGCGCCGGAAGCCTGTCGTCCGCCGTTGCTGTACTTCCTTGCCATTCACTAAGTCTCCCTACGCAAGGCGCGGCCTTTCATTCCGATGCACCAGGTTGCGATGCAATGTAGCGAAGCGCCAGCGACCTTCCACCTCAGCAGGGCCGCCGGGCGCTTGCAGGATGAGGGCGCAGCGGCCACTTAAGGGGGCCATCCCACGGCGGGAAATGAAAACACGCTTACCGCGAAAGCAAACCGGATCATCGCCAGACTTCGCCACCTAGGAAGGAGCAGAGATATGACCGCAGCAACCGAACGCGCCGTGCTTGCCGGCGGCTTTCAAGGTGGCGCTCGCACGATCAATCGATGGCGTGAGCATCACGGGTCGCCCGCTCTGATCGCGTGGATCGGCGCCATGCGGCGCAGCCTAACTGTCGCAAACTGTGTCGGGCACTCCAGCTGCAAGGATCCACTCGACCCCCATTGTGATGCATGTGATAGTGCTCGCATGGCATCGCTAGTTGTTCTTATCCTCGGTGTCGCGGCAATCTTCTACCTCTTCGCCGCGCTTCGAGTGCTGAGGCAGTACGAGCGCGGCGTCGTATTTCGTCTCGGAAAATTCGAGGGCGTACGCGGGCCCGGGCTCACGCTCATCTTTGTCCCCATCCAGCAGATGGTGCGCGTATCCTTGCGCACCGTCACGATGCAAATTGCGTCGCAAAAAATCATCACCAAGGACAACGTCTCGATCGATATCGCAGCCGTGGCTTACTATCACATTTCCGATCCGGAGAAATCTGTGATCGTGATTGAGAATGTCTTCGATGCGATCAATCAGATCAGCCAGACGACTGTGCGCAACGTCGTTGGACGGTTTAGCCTCGATCAGCTTCTCTCTGATACCGCTGCGATCAATGAGCAGATCAAGAACGTTATCGACAAGCACACGGAGCCATGGGGCACGCAGGTGACGGCGGTTGAGATCAAGGACATCGTCCTCCCCGACAACATGCAGCGCGCCATGGCAAAGGAAGCCGAGGCCGAACGTGAACGCCGGGCGAAGATTGTTGCAGCGGAAGGGGAATACCAGGCCGCAGTGAAGCTCGGCCAAGCGGCCGACATCATCACGCAACATCCCGTGGCGCTTCAGCTTCGCACCCTCCAGACCATGGCGGAGATCGCAGTCGAAAAGAATTCTACCATCATCTTCCCCGCGCAATTCATGACGACGGTGCAGGAAGCGATCGCGATGTTGAATAAGGATTCAGTATCAAAAATAACTTGAAACAATTCGGATGTCCGCAACGCCCCGGCGGCCACCCATTCGCGACATCCCCGCCTTCATCCAGGGATGCCGGGCGACACCTTCTCCGCCTGCCGCTTTCGAAATAGGATACACACACGGCGGGGTCTCTCACCTGTGGAGACAAGACGACATGCCACTTTCAGCCCTTGCGCCATTCGACAAAAAGGGCCGCGTCCGAATGGTGGTCGAGACGCCGCGCGGATCATCCATCAAGTTCAAATACGATGAAGTCCATGGGATATTCACCATCTCACGCACTCTGTCTCAAGGCGTGACTTACCCATTCGACTGGGGATTCATCCCGAGCACACAAAGCGAAGACGGTGATCCGATCGATGGCCTTTGTCTTCACACTCACGGCAGCTATCCCGGCGTCGTACTTCCTTGCCGCTGCGTTGCGCTCCTTGATGTCGACCAGAAGGGGGCGACGTCACGCGTCAACAATCCGCGTCTCATTCTTGCGCCGAGTTGGGAGGGCGCAAAGGGTTGTGTAGATGAACTCACCTTATCCGATCGACTGAAAGCGGAGCTAGAGCGCTTCTTCCTCAATGCTACGTTTCTGACTGACAAGGACGCACGGATCGGAGCGTGGCATGACGCGGCCGCTGCGGAAGCGTTGATACACGCTAACACGCGCAAACCGACTGCGCGCAAGCGAACCAGTCCCGCGTGATGTATCTCTAGACGGGAGCAGATGTTGGCAACAACAAGGCACCTGTTTATCGCAAACAAACTGCGCGAGTTGCTGTATCTCGTTGCTGTGGCTCGTAGGTAGCCTGCTATTCGCAGTTGCGAACCTGATCTGTAGCAATCATCCACCTGCATACGTCACACTGGCGCAATAAAGCGGCTTCACACGAAGATCACTGCTGAGAATCACAGCTTGGCTCAGCCGTAGGACAGGGACTTAGGAGGTCTAATGGCGTTCGTGAAAATCGAATTGCAGGGCAAGAAGCTCATTCTACTCAATGGTGCGCGTCCCGAAAAGAAGACCGGCACAGCTGTGCAGCTGGACGCCCCGGATAAATTGATCGAGGCTGTGCTGCGCGACCCCGACGCCGTGGCGTTCGGTTACATGTCGGGGCGTTGGGTCGCCGCTGCCTGACGTATTGACGTCGCGACGAGCGCCATGGCCTCGTCCCCAGTTCACCTTCTCGCCATCGGGCAGCCCCCGCGCCATCCTTGGGCGAGCCCAATGTCAGCTTGTGGCCCGTAGCGGACGCCAGCGATGACCGAGCCGTCGTCGGCGCCTGAGGCAATAGCGGACGTCGCGCGCGAGGACTTTGAGGTCAGCTAATGACCCTGAGCGGACGTCCACCACCCAAGCTTCAAGTTTCCTCGACGAGTGAAGGCATGGAAGAGCTCGAAAGGCGCCACGTGCGCGCCTCCAGTTTGCGAGTTGGTCGACGGCCCGATTAGCCGGAGTGAGGGATGGCGTCTCCGCATTTCTCCACTGCGGCCGACGTCGAGGACCAGCGGTCCTTCGTGACCGTGACAATGTATCTGCGGCATCCTTGAGACGCACCCGCTGCGAAGCGCACTTCGAAGAGGGCTTGCTCTCGCGACGGCTTTGGCGGCCAGGCAAAAGAGGCATCGTCCGGGGTCTTGGCGAGTGCCGTTTTTATGGCATATCCAGCATTCTTCAGGTCGGCTTCGCTTAGTCGCGACAGAAGGACATTTGGCAATTCGGGGCTGAGACCGGCTGCAATGGCGTGCACCCTCTTGGGATTCTTGTCTTGGGCTTCCACTGTTGGCTCGGGCGTTTCGGCATAGACAGTCCCGATCGAGCCGGTCGCGAGATTTTCGCCGGCACCGGGAGAGCTCTTCTCGTCTTGAGTGGATGTCGTCGCCTGCTCGATTGGCGCAAGCGGTGCGATCGACTCGGCGGTCTGTGCGGACGCATTCGACATGTCCGGATGAAGCGCCGCTCGCTCTCGATCTGCCCGCTCGGCAATTTCGCGGGCATTCGAGACGACGGTCTCAACGAAAGATTTTGCGGATGCGAGCCAGACCTGGGCTCGTTCCGGGTCGCTCGCGACAGTCCAGGTAATGCCCGCCGCCAATATGACGCCCACGAGCATTCTTCTGAGCCGGGCTTTGGAACGGTTCGGCAGAGTTGAGCCGATCCTGTCATCTGGCTCGACATCCAACGTCAGGCCATCCAAGTCGATATCGCGAGCGTTGTTCAGGATCTCGGCCCACTGCCGCTGATGACCAGCTCTCATGCTTGCCTCCACTAACGGACGAGCCCGTCAGAAGTGTAGGGTTCTGGTGCGTCCTAATCTGTCAGTCCGCCTTGCTCGGGATATGCCGCTTCGGGCGAAGCATCAAAGGCATGGACGGCGAGATGGGTTGGATGGAGCCCTCGGGAGGGCGTCTCTCGGATGTATCTACCCGGCCAGAAAGTACTTCGGAGAATGTGTCGAAAGATCGGCTCGCAAATGGTTTGGCTGATCCGCTTTTATTCCACGTTGGCCCAACTTTTTTGCGGAGCGGACGCTCACGCTCCAAGAGACCCGCAGCCAAATCGCCAAGCGCCCCCCAGGCTACTCGCCCGCGCCGTGTTGGTCGATCATACAAAAGCGAAGTTCGAGGACGATCATGCAGTGGTTCGGTCTATATTTTAGCTCTTGGGGTATCCTATGCGCGCGCTCGTTGGCCTCCTTGCGGGGCTTCTTGCTTTCGGCATTTGCCTGACGTCGGGGCTGGAAGCGAAGGAGACCGGCTGGTTTGGCGCCACGGTCAAATCGGTGACCCCATCGACGAAACTTCCCAAGGGATTGTCGCTCCGGTCCGGCCTCATCATTGTCTCGACTGCCCCCGAGGGACCGGCCGCCAAAGCCGGCCTACGTCCAGGCGACATCATCGTGAGCGTTGACGGCAAGCCGGCGACGAGCGCCGAGGCGTTCCTGAAATTCGCTGAAGATCAGGGGGCCGGGACCACGCTCAGGGTGATGCGCGCTCGCGCTGGCGAGGGACCGGCGACAGTAACGGTCGTCCTTGCGTCGAAGGTGGCAGCAACCGCAGCGCCTTCCAAGGACGAGAAGCGGGCGAAGAAGTCAAAGTTACCCGAAGCGGCAAGGGAGAAAGAAGCCGAGAAGGCCGAGGCTCTCCGCAAGATGCAAGAAATGGAAGAGCAAAAAGCTCAGCGCGCGCAAGAGCCGCAGAAGGCCAAGCGTGACAAGGATGGCGAAGGCCCCCACGAAGAGACGGGAAAGTCGCGGTCGATGGAGTCTCCGACGCAAGAAGAGACTGATGGCGGTAAAGCCACCGTCGGCGAGTTGCGCGGCGTTGTCCGCAGCCCGCCGCCGACGTCTGGCAGCGGCCAGACAAGCCCAGAGCTGCCTTATTCCACGGTCAAGATCTTCTATGCGACCGATCGTAAGGAGGGCGCCGGAAAGACCCCCGGAGCAGCTTATGTCGGCGATCGCGGGTCCATCACCTATGGCACCTGCGACGTCACCGTGCCCAAGGACCATCGCGTCGGCGAGCTCGAAAGCCCATCGTATATCAGGCTCGAGTTCAGCGAGAACCCAGCCAAGCATGTCATTCTGGCCAATGTCGAAAAGCAGAGCGCGAGCGACTTCTATAGGGATGTCGGGGCCAAGGTTGCCGCGAGCAAAGGCAAGAGCGCCTTCATCTTCGTTCACGGCTACAATGTGACGTTCGCGGACGCGGCACGTCGAACGGCTCAGATGAGCTACGACCTGAAGTTCGATGGCGCCCCCGTCTTCTTCAGCTGGCCGTCGCAAGGAACTTATCTCGGCTATCCGATCGATGAGTCGAACATCGAGTACGCCCGATCGGATCTCAAGAAATTCATCATAGAGTTCGGCCGCACCTCCAACGCAGAGCAAATCTATCTCGTCGCCCACAGCATGGGAAATCGGGCGCTCACCACGGCGGTGGCCGACGTCTATCGGGAGGCTCCCGACGTCAAGGAGCGGATCAAAGAGGTGATACTGGCGGCCCCCGATATAGATGCCGACGTCTTCAAGAGGGACATTGCCCCAGCACTCATCGGCGACGGGCAGGCGGTGACCCTATACGCGTCTTCGAAGGATTGGGCGCTTAAGGCCTCCAAGAAGTTCCACGGCTATGTGAGGGCTGGAGACTCGGGTGCTTCGCTCACTGTCGTACCCGGAGTGACCACCGTCGATTCTTCGGAGGTCGACACCGATTTCCTCGGCCATTCCTATTTTGCTGATTTCGACGTCGATCATCGCCGACATCTACGACATTCTCTCGGGGCTGCTTAAGCCGGAGGATCGCACCAGGCTTGTTGCCGTCAATGGAGCACAAGGCAGCTATTGGAAGATCACCAAAGCCACCCAGCGACCGTGACGTCCCTCGCCGTCTTCTCTCGGCCCTCAATTATTTGAGCCGTCTACGTCGGCTCTTGGCCCTTGGCGGACCTAGCCAAAGCTTAGCGTCTCATCTGCTCTCGAGAGTCTAGCGGACGTGGTTTGCGGAGTAGGTCGAGGTCAGTTCATGACCTCATTCTGCCGTATGCGAGCTATGCGTGACAACGGTCAAAATGCAGACAATCTTGCCCGGCTACGAAGTGTATCGAGTACCAGCGCGAACGCCGGAGCGGGCTGGCGCCGGCTGGGGAAGTAAAGGTGATAACCGGGACGCGGCGCACACCAGTCCGCCAGCACGCGCACGAGCCATAGACATCCGCATGTTCCCGACATGCACCATACGCATCGCCACTGAGTGTAAGCCTGTAGCGAAGTCGGTTCCTGGCCCTTCGGAGCGGACTCTTGGTCCCGTGTCGAGATCGCATTGTGCACTCTGTCCGCAGTCCAAATGTTGGGTGCGTCTGCGCCGTTAATTCCAGGCGATGCTATGATGCGCGTCGCCTCGCAACCGGCATCAGGACACGGCAATGACACTTGAACTCAAGATGCTCGCGCTCAGCATCGTCCTTGTGCATCTCTGGCCTGAGCCATGACTCCACCGTCGAAACCGAGGCTTGCTCAGATTTCCATTGGCGTCATCTTGCTCGTGATTCTCCCGGCAGACGGTCGAGGATTATCAGACAATTCAGAGGCCGGCCCTGGAACAACGAGAATAGGCCGCCACCTATGTAGCCTATGTAGTAATGAAACCTGATCGCGGCTGGTGCGCGGGCTCTCTCAATCGGTCGGAATCCCCAACGGGCAAAGTATGCGGCGCGAGTCTGCCCAGTGATGATCAGCACTCGCCCCGGCTCGCTGGCAAGCAGCGTCTCAATAAGGCGCGAGGCCACGCCTTGGCAGCGCCACAGGCGATGCACAACCAGAGAACCGAGCTCGCGTGAGCCGTCCTTATGCTGTCGGATTTGTGCTGCGCCCACCAGCTCTCGGCCATGAACGGCGATAACAAAATTCGCCCAATTGAGCGCCGTCGGGTTGAGCCGTTCGCTGCGGACCAGGGAGACTATTGCCTCTTGGTCATCGGCCGTTGCAGATCGAATTACGACGGGCATTTCCTACGGTATCCTCGTGAGGGCGACTGAGCAGGCGCATCTTCGAAACATAAGCAATGACTGCTTTTGGCCCATAGCGGACCTCAGTGATGGTCGCCGTTTCGTCTGCTCTTGGGTCTATGACGGACGTGGGATGCGTCGGACGCCAAGGACAGCTTTGGAATGAGATGGAGAGCGGATGCACCTAGCCCGCCGCTTCCAGCGCATGAGCGATGTGAGCCCACATATCGCCGAGCGCGCGCATTCAGGGCTCCCACCGAGCAACAGGTGGGCGCGATCATCATCTCAATGACGGACCGAAGGTGTTGTACAAATCGACGGTACCTATGAGCCTTTTCGGGCCTCAGCAAGGAACCCCTGTACAACAAAATTAGTGGTAGATCAGGCGATTAGAGCAGGGTGCTGCTATCTCTTAATCAGCGGGCCGAAGGTTCGAAGTCCTTCTACACCCACCAATCCTTTCAGATGGTTGGCTCGCAGCTGTCAAATGTGCGGTTCTGGCGTGTGCACGCGATGTGCACACATCGCGCCGTCCTTGGTCAACCCCATACCCCGGTAAGCGGAAGTAGCCGCAGTCGCCACAATGGCCTGGATTTCCTGCATGAGGGCCACCGTCCACGGGTTCTTATTAAGCCATGCGGGATGATTGCTCTGCGCGATACCTTTTCGAAGATGCGATTTCGATCGCCAAGTCGCTATTTTTAGAAAGGCGCCGACGCCTCATTTCATTCTCTCTGACTTACGACCCAGCTTCGTCTGGCGGCTCCTCTATGGGCGGTCGCAATGGCGTCGCCGAGGTGCAGGTCCACGACTAAACCCGTTCCACGAGAATCGACACTCTCACGGACAATTCGCAGACTGTATCTTCCAGTATTTTCCGGCTGCGTCCTCGACGGCAATCAGATGAGTGCGGTCGGCCGGATTGCGTCGCCCCGCGATGATTTCCAGAATATCGTCGATCATCAAGCTCGAAGTCGGCAAAATACGAATGTCCGAGGAAATCAGTCTGGACGGCCGACGAGTCGATCGTCACGAGGCCCGGAGCAACCGTAAGCCTGTCGCCGCTCTCGCCCGCGCGAGGATATCCATGAAACGCTTGCGATACCCTAAGCGCCAAGTCGTTTGACGAGGCGTAAAGCGTCACGCTTCGATCGGGACCAACGATCGCCGGTGCGATCTCACGCTTGAAGAGGTCCGCGTCAATGTCCGGTGCGGCGAGAATGACCTCTGCGATTTTGGCTCGCGCCTCGGGGCTTTCGCGAAGGAGATCGGCCACGGCGCTTACAAGCGCTCGGTTTCCCAAGCTGTGTGCCACGAGATAGATCTTATCGGCCGGAGATGTTTGAGCAAATTCCTTGAGAAACTTTTTGAGGTCGGATCGCGCATAGTCGACGTTCGATTCATCGAAAACATAGCCCATGTATTTGCCCTGGGAGGGCCAACTAAAAAAAATCGGCACACCGGCGTACTTCAGGTCATGCGCCATCTGCGCCGTCCGCAGCGCGGCGTTTTTGAATGTCACGTTGTAGCCATGGACAAAAACGAGAGCGCTCTTTTCGCCGCTCGCAGTCATCTTGGCACCGATCTCCTGATAGAACTCCGGAGCCGACTGCTCCTTAGCGGTGGCGAGGACGATATGCTTCGCCGGATCCTCACTGAATTCCACCCGCAACAGTGAGGGTGTTTCCAATTCGCCGATCTGGTGGATCTTCGGTATCGTGACATCGCACGCGCCGTAAACAAGACTGCCGCGGTCAGAGCCGTACATCTGGCCAGGATCCGACGAATTCGTGCGATTGCGATCGGTTGCGTAGTAGACTCTCACTGCAACATAGGCACTCTCGCCCGCGTTGCCTCCCCGGCTCCGAGATTGGTCGTCTACCGCCTCGCGCTTGGTGCTGCGCTTCTCCAAGGACCGCTTCGTCTTTTGCGGGCGACTCTCGCTCCCGGATTGTTCCGGTGCCGCATTGCCGGCAAGTACGACAAATACAGTCGCCTCGTCCGTCGCTCCCCGCACGCGAACCAGCGAGACCTTTTCGCCGGCTTCGAACCTTTCCAACACGCGAAAGAACTGCTCGACGTCCGCGATCGGTGTGTCGCCGACCGCAACGATGATGTCGCCCTTCCGAATGCCTGCTGCAAATGCCGGGCTCTCGGGAGCGGCTTCAAGCACCAGGACTCCGGTCGGCGCAGCGAGGCCTTTGGATTGCATGAGCTGGGCATTCATCAACTCGAGCTTGGTGCCGAGCCACATTTTTTCGTCGGCTATCGCCTCATGCGGCCGTGTCGCGAGAAGCGCGAGGACAAATACCAGAATGCATGTCGCGATGCGCATTAGATGCCCCCTGCAAAAGGACGATACTCATCGGCCGATTTCATAGTGCCCCTATCCATGCCGGACGACAAGCAGGGGCTACACGTACACCCCTTATAGACCGCCTTCGTGAAGCTTCGTCTCCGCGCCGTAGCGTGCTTGGCACGGCTCCCGCCGGTGCGAATTGTGCGCAACGCATCGGCCACAGTGTATTGGAAGCTGCTCAAATCTTGGGTTGAGATCTTCCGTCTGCAGACATACTAGTCTAATGTTGCGTGATCTCGCGTCATTTTAACTGGCGCGCTTCGTTCGTTTTTCCCTGATGAGTTGCTTTCGGGGTTGGCTCCATGTTCCGATTGGCAATCATTTTCTTGCTGTCGCTCGTCCTCCCCGCCTCGGCGCAACAAGCCAACGTTTCGAACGACTATGGCCGTCTCAACTCAGACGCCGAAAGCGCTTTCCGGACCGGCAACTACGAAGAGGCGCTCCGCCTGTCCGAGGCGGCTCGCGCCATCGCCGAGAAGTCCTTCGGCATCAACGCCGAACAGACCTACGAGCAGTACGCGCGCCTCGGCGCCGCCGCCGAGATGCTCGGCAACTACGAGGATGCGGCGGCGCACTATCGCAAGCTGCTCGCGATCTTCGATGCGATGTACGGCGCGAATGGCATCAATTCGGCATTCGCGATGGAGATGCTCGGCCGGGTGCTGTGCAAGCTGAAGCAGGCCGACGAAGCCGAGAGGTTGTTCAAGTCCGTCATCGAAATCCGCAAAGTCATGATCATCGCGGGAACGGATTCCTTCAAGGACGTCAACGCGCTCAACCTCGCCACGCTCGATCTGGCGCGCGGGCGCTGGCAGGAGGCGCTGGCCCGCTACCGCACCGTGATCGACGGCATCGTCAAGCAGGGGCCGGTCTCTACAGAGGACAGCGCCATCGTAAACACCGACCCAACCAATTCGGCGACGTTCGTCGGTCTCGCGAATGCGGCCTGGGAAATCGCGAAAGGCGATCCTAGCTCGGTGCCGGCCATGCTGAACGAGGCGTTCGTCGGCGCGCAATGGAAATGGCGCACCTCGGCTTCGATGGCTCTTGCGAAGGCCGCGGCGCGTGGCGGCGGCGGTCCGCGCGCCGAGCAGGTTCGCAAGGTTCAGGACATCAAGGCGCAAATTCAGGCGCATGACGTGGAGTTTCAGAAGCTGGAGGAGGGCTGGCTGGCGAAGCTCGAGAATGATCCCGTCTACAGTGAGCTCGAAAGGAAGTATCGCGCGGCGGTACCGAGAACCGACGACCTCGCGGGGGGAATGCAGCAAATGATGGCCAACAGCCACAAGGCCGAAGAGTTGTCGGAAAAGTATGCCAAGCTTCTCGAGAAATGCGGCTACACGCCGGAGTGTTCCGAGAAGTACAAGGGCATGCAGCAGGAGATCGAGGCGCTCGTCGGGCAGGTGGGCAGCCTTGCGACCGCCGACGTCGATCTCGCGGCGTCGGAGCGGATCAAGGCGCAGATGGACGCGCGAGAGAAGCAGATCGAAGGTTACGGCGTGCTGCCTAAGGCAAGGGAGCCGTACTACACGCGCAAGGCACAGCTCGAGGGCGTGCTGGCGAGGCAGGAAGCCGTTCTCGCGGGCATGAAGGAGACGGTGCGTACCATCGAGGACGCGAAGCCGATCACGGTCGCGGAAGCTCAAGCCTCGCTCGCCGACAATGAGGCGCTTCTCTATTACCTGATCGGCAAGGATGGGAGCTTTCTCTGGGTCGTCACGAGGGACGACGCCCAATGGGTCCGCCTCGGGCTCAGTGCCCCGGCGCTCAAGCGGGAGGTCGTAGCGCTGCGGCGTGGTCTCGATTTCGACGAGCCGGTGCCTTTCGACCGCGAGCGCGCATATGCGCTTTACCAAGCGCTGCTCGGTCAGATGGAGAAAGTCATCGGCAACAAAAGCCTGCTCATCGTTGCCTCCGGGCCTCTGTCGCAACTTCCCTTCCAGGTGCTCGTCGCCGCGAAGCCGGAGCCGGCCGCGGCCGGAGGCACGGCGAACAAAACAACGAAGTGGCTGGTGCGGGATCACGCGCTCACCGTGCTGCCGTCGGTTGCCTCGCTCAAGACGCTGCGTCAGGTCGGCGAGGACAGCCACGCCAGCCGTCCCATGGTCGGGTTCGGCAATCCGCTTCTCAACGGCCCCGATGCCAGCTCGGCCGAAGCGGCAAAAGATGCGAAAGCGAAGTCGGTGTGCCCCAGCGTGCCGGTCCAGCAGGTGGCGATGTCAGCCGAACATCGCGGCGTGCGCGCGCTCGACCTGCGCGGCGGGCTGGCTGATGTCAGCGGGATCCTGGCCGCGGTGCCGCTGCCGGAGACGGCAGACGAATTGTGCAAGGTCGCGCACGATGCCGGCGCCAAGCCCGAGGATGTGCACCTCGCGGACCGGGCCACGGAGGGCGAGATCAAGCGCCTGAGCGCGGCGGGCGAGCTTGCGAAATACCATGTCGTTCATTTCGCAACCCACGGCGCGCTTGCCGGTGAGGTGAGCGGCAACGACGAGCCGGGACTGCTTCTCACGCCGCCACCCAAGGCCACGACGGTCGACGACGGATATCTGACGGCTAGCGAGATCGCCGTTCTCAAGCTCGATGCCGACTGGGTGATCCTGTCCGCCTGCAACACGGCAGCTGGCGGCGCGGAGGGGGGCGAGGAGCTGTCCGGCATGGCGCAGGCGTTCTTCTACGCGGGCGCTCGGGCCTTGCTGGTGTCGCACTGGTCCGTCTATTCGGACGCGACCGTGAAGCTCATCACCAAGGCGCTCGGTGAGATGACGGCGGACAGGAGCGTCGGCCGGGCCGAGGCGATGCGGCGGTCGATGCTCGCATTGATCGACAGCGGCAACCCCGACGAGGCGCATCCGGCCTTCTGGGCTCCCTTCGTCGTCGTTGGAGAAGGAGCCGTACACGCGCCGTGATGTTTCGCGCTTTGGGAGTGCGCTCAGCGGGTCGCGCCCTCGGCGCTTTGGCGCAAGGTCGCGGCAATGTGGCCCGATTTCGACCTGGACCTCGGCCGCGCGCGTCGAAAACGATGATCAAACCGGCAATGTACGGATGAAGGTTCGCCACGTTGGGCAGATGCGACAGCATGAGCCTCGATTCGGTCGAATATCGACCGCGTCGAAGACTGCGAGTGCCACGCCCCACTCGATGACGATGTGCGACACCCGTGGCATGGCCCAGTGTGATATCCGAGGTCGTAGCATCAATAGTCAGGCGTTGATTCAACAGGCTGCGAGAGTGCTCGATGTGCCAAAATTCTTTGCGATCTGCGGAGGCACTCCCCAAGAGTGGTCCCTCCTGCATCTACTCGAGGCTGGTCGTTATTCTAGGGCTATCTGGCCTGGCCGGGCTACTGGCACTAGCCGCCACGACGCATGTGCCGCTTGTCTACGATGAGGCGCCGTATCTTGGGCCGGTGGCACTGCTTCACCAGTACGGGCTCTCGCTCCAATTCATCAAAGAATATCCTCTGCCCGCGGGACTCTTGCACAATGTCCTGCACTGGACGCTCGAGCCGATAACGGGCCTCAGCCCGCCCCTCGTGCGTTTGGTCAATCCAGCGCTGCTTGTCCTCGCAGTTCTCTTCAATTTTCTCACGCTGCGCCTCGCAGGGGCAACGCAGCCTTTGGCGTCGAGCCTGAGCGTGGTGGGGATACCCTTCATCTGGATTTTCGCGGGCCTTGCGCTCACGGAAATGCTGTCAATAACGCTGACGGCGTCGAGCGTTCTTCTGCTCGTGAGTGCGAGCAAGAGCCAGGCTGATCGACCAATCTTTGCGCTGACGACAGCACTTGCGGGGGGTGCCGCGCTCGGGTTTGCATCTCTAAACCGCGCCATGGTCCTGATCGTCCTCGGTGCGGTGCCTTGCTTGCTCGTAGCCGACTTGCGGCGTTCGCTGCCGGTCGTCGCGGCGTTCGTCGTCGGAGCATTGGCCGTTGCAGGCCCGATGTTTGTCCTCTGGGGCGGACTTGTCTCCTTGCACTCCCGAGTGCCGGTCAGCGCAACAAGCTTCTCAGCGTACAATATGACGCTGTCGATTGCTTATGCCGCTACCGTGATGATGATCGTCGCGCCGCGCTGGTACAACCTGAATGTGCGATGGGCGGTCGGGATCTTTGTCGCGATCTTCGCACTGAATGCAGTGTCGGGCTTCATCGAAATCTCGGTCTCGCGCACGGCCGTCGCCGGGATAGCTCCAAGTCTCGCAGCGTTCGTGCCGAGGCTGGCGGGAAGCGCCATGCTCGCGCTGGCTGCCCTCTTTCTGATCTGCTCCGTGAGGAACATGTACGCGCGCAGAGGCGATCCGATTTGGCTGTTCTTTTGCGTCTCGATGCTGCTTCTGATCTTGTCCCCCGGAAAAATTGTTCATCAGTTCTCGAGCCGGTACACAGGGATGGCGAGCGGCATGATTATACTCGCGGGTGAACCCTTCGCGGCGCCCGGCCTGTGGCGGGCGCTCGGTGTGGGTTGCGGCATGCTGATTGGACTGTCGAGCCTGCTCTCGTACTATCAGCTCGCAAAGTAACGGCTCGCGCGTCGCAGAGCGCAATTGAGAAAGCCCGGGACACGATGGGTGACGGCAGCAGCACCACCGAAGCGCTTCGTGACGCTTGGCCTGACCGTGATCGTGCTCGGCGTCGTCGTTGCCGGGCTCGTCTATGGACGCTCGTTCCTCGTCCCGCTCGCCGTCGCGATTTTTGTATGGAACCTGCTCGAAGCGATGATCCAGGGATTCGCGCGCATCGAGCTCGGCGGCACCAAGCTACCGCGATGGCTCGCGACCGTGCTCGGGGTCGCGGCGGTGCTGCTCGGCTTCTATCTCGTCACGTCCGTTCTGCTGGGGCAGGCCGATGCCGTGGCCGCCGCGTGGCCGCGCTACGTCGCCCGCTTCGAGACGATCGTCAGCGATCTCACGCAATGGCTCGGGCCCGAGTGGTCGGCCAAGCTCAAGGAGGCAATGGCGGCGATCGATCTCACACGGCAGATCCCGGGGCTCATCAGCTCCACGCAATCGATTGCCACGAGCTTCCTGCTCGTCGTTGCCTACGTCGGCTTCCTGTTCGCGGAAAGCGGCTACGTGGAGAAGAAAATCGCGGCCACGTTCCCCGACGAGCAGAAGGCGCGCGAGACGGCCCAGCTTTTCGCCACCATCTCGGAGAGCGTGCAGAGCTATATCTGGATCAAGACGCTCATGAGCGTGCTGACGGGTGGCGCGTGTTACGTGGTGCTCAAGCTCATCGGCGTGGACTTTGCGGAGACCTGGGCGCTTCTCATCTTCGTGCTCAACTACATCCCGAACATCGGCTCCATCGTGGCGGTCGCGTTTCCCGCCGTTCTCTCGCTCGTCCAATTCGAGACGATTGGGCCTTTCCTCATTCTTGTCTTGAGCCTCACCGCGATCCAGCTCGTCATCGGCAGCGTTCTCGAGCCGATGCTGATGGGAACGTCGCTCAACATGAGTCCCTTCGCGATCATTCTCGGATTAGCCTTCTGGGGCGCACTCTGGGGCGTTGTGGGGATGTTTCTCAGCGTGCCCATCCTGGTCGTGATCATGATCGTCTGCGCGCACGTGCCGAGCTGGCGCTGGGTGGCGATCCTGCTGTCCAAGGACGGGCGTATCGGCACCTGAAACGGCGGCCCATCGCGCGGGGCAAAGCTTCTACTTTTCAATCCTTTGCGAATTTCAGACGGCGTTCCGGAACGCTGCCCGTATATCCGTGCGTTCTCTGATAAGCTCAGCAGATATTCTTCGTTCGCTTGCAAGGGGGGCGACCGTAGCTTCAGCTCAGTTAACCCATTGAGAGGAGCATCCGATGTCCACCTTCAGTTTCACCCGTCGCGGCGCAATCGCGCTCGGCGTGTCACTCGGCCTCGCCGGAATAGCCGGCGCTGCGCAGGCCGTTGAGCTGCTTAACGTTTCTTATGATCCAACGCGCGAGCTCTATCAGGAGTTCAACGCCGCGTTCGCGAAGCACTGGAAGGCAAAGACCGGCGAAGACGTCACCATCAAGCAGTCGCACGGCGGCTCGGGCAAGCAGGCGCGCGCGGTGATCGACGGCCTCGAGGCCGACGTCGTGACCCTCGCACTTGCTGGCGACGTCGATCAGCTCGCCAAGAACGGCAACCTTATTCCCGCCGACTGGAGCAAGCGGCTCAAAGAGAACTCTGCGCCTTACACGTCGACGATCGTTTTCCTCGTGCGCAAGGGGAACCCCAAGGGCATCAAGGATTGGGCCGATCTCGCCAAGGACGGCATTGAGGTCGTGACACCCAATCCGAAAACGTCAGGCGGCGCGCGTTGGAACTACCTCGCGGCCTGGGGCTACGCCCTCAAGCAGCCCGGCGGCGATGACGCAAAGGCGAAGGATTTCGTGGCCAAGATCTACAAGAACACCAAGGTGCTCGATTCGGGTGCGCGCGGTTCGACGACGACTTTCGTCGAACGCGGCATCGGTGATGTGCTGATTGCTTGGGAGAACGAAGCCTATCTCTCGATCAAGGAGCTTGGCCCCGACAAATTCGAAGTCGTGACACCATCGCTTTCGATCCTGGCTGAGCCCCCCGTCACCGTGGTCGACAAGTTCGTTGACAAGCATGGCACGCGGAAGGTCGCCGAGGCCTACCTCGAATATCTCTACAGCGACGAAGGCCAGGATATCGCCGGCAAGAACTTCTATCGCCCGCGCGACGCCAAGGCTTTGGCGAAGTACGAGAAGCAGTTCTCCGAGGTCAAGCTGTTTACGATCGGCGACGTGTTCGGCGGCTGGAGCAAGGCGCAGGAGACGCACTTCAAGGACGGCGGCGTGTTCGACCAGATCTACGCCCCCGGCAGCAAGAGCTGACGCCTCGACGCGAGACACGTGCCGCCCCTCTGCCTACCTGATGCTTCACGCAAGTGAAGACCTTCCTCCCTGAGGCAGGCGGGGCGGCACGCGACCTCTCCCTCCGATCACAAATCCGAAAACGGAGCGCCCGATATGTCTCTTGAGATCCTCATGCCAGCCGCGGTCTCGCAGCTCGCCGGCGGCAGTCTCATCGGTGATCGCGACATCGAGCGCCTGAACCTCATGTGTCTCTCGTCCAAGCCGCTTTCGATCACCTGTCGCAGCTCCTCCGCGAAGTGAGCTTCACGACACGTCGAAACCTCCAAGCTTCCGAAATGAGACACCCATGTCCACCACACTCATCGTTCCCGGCCTTCACTCGAGCGGCCCAGATCACTGGCAATCCTGGTTCGAGCAGCACATCCCCGAAAGCATCCGCGTAATCCAGCGCGATTGGAAGGATGCCAATCTTGCCGACTGGTCGAGCCGTGTGCGGCGCGAGATCAGCCGCAACCCGGGACAGATCTTCATCGCCGCGCACAGCTTCGGCGCGCTCGCCGCCGTGCAGGCTGCCTTTGATCACAGCGATCGCATAGGAGGCGCGATGCTCGTCGCGCCGGCGGACCCCGAAAAGTTCGGGATCGAGGACAATCTGCCCGACGTGCAGCTGCCGTTCCGCGCCGTCGTCGTCGCCAGCGCCAACGACCACTGGATGAGCCTCGAGCAATCGGCGCACTGGGCCGATCTCTGGGGAGCGGATTTCATCAATCTGGGCGAGGCCGGGCATATCAATGCCGAATCGGGTTTCGGCCCGTGGCCGGAAGGGCTGGCAATCTTCGAGCGGCTGCGCCGGTCGCACGCGACCGACAGCAGAGCGCCACGACAGCCGCACTCATGACCCGGCGCCGCTCGGACCTGCGGCGCTGCGATCGCTGGCCAACGTCGCGAGGTGCGGCCGCGTGCCAGCCTGAGCACGTCGCGTCGCGCGTGGGTGCGTGGTCTTGGCTAAGGCCTGCGCCTTGCCGGCTCGTTGCGAGTTGCGCGAGTGCTGCAAGGCAGCAACAGACGCCGGAGAATCTCCAGATGATATGCTTATTCAACTAGAAAAGGCGACGATAGAATCGCTAAATATATAACTAAATCAAAGTGTTATGACAGATAAGGTTCCAACATAACGGAGGTAGTAGAGATGACTGGGGGATGGGTGGGGACCCGAAAGGCGGCGCTGATCGCCGCGAGTGGTCTTCTATCGTTGGGGGCGGCGCCGGCGTTTGCAGCGGATCTCGGCGGCAACTGCTGCGCGGATCTCGAGGAGCGCATCGCCGAGCTCGAGGCGACGACGGCGAGAAAGGGCAACCGCAAGGTGAGCCTCACGGTCTCGGGCTGGGTCAACCAGGCGGTGTTCTTCTGGGACGACGGCGTCGAGAGCAACGCCTACGTCGGCACCAACGCTCTCGAGCAGGATCGCTTCCGCTTCGACGGCGAGGCCAAGATCACGGACGGCTGGTCCGCGGGCTACATCCTCGAGATCGGTCTCTGGGGTGCGAACTCGAAGCAGTTCAGCCAGACCTCGGTCAGGGCGGCAGCAACAACAACCAGCTCACCGACCGCAAGACGGCCTGGTTCATCAAGAGCAAGGACCTCGGCAAGGTCACGGTCGGCAAGTTCGACCCGGCGACCTACCACCTGATCGACAACGTCGACACGCTCCTGACGCGCAACGTCTCGGACTACGAGGCGGCCGGCGTCGCGATCGGTGCTGTTCAGGACCCGCGTCAACGGCGTGCTGCTCTGCGGCGTCCGACCTGGATCGATCTCTTCGGCGGCTTCAACAACGGCACGCCGGGCCAGATACGGCCTGCGCAACGTCGTCCGCTACGACACGCCAACGATTGCCAGACTTCATCGGCATCGGCCTCCTGGGGCGAGGACGATTAGTGGGAGATCGCTCTCAACTATCGCGACGACGATCGGCGACTTCAAGGTCAACGGCGCGGTCGGCTACGGCGAGAGCACGGATCCGAGTATCGAACGGCCAGACCAGCTGCGCGTTGGGCACCGGCGACAGCCAGTGGTGGGGCATCGGCGCCTCGTCCAGCACACGCCGACCGGCATCTATGTCTACGGCGGCTACGGCAACAACCAGATCGATCTCAAGGCCGTACCCAGGCCGGCAAGGACGACGAGAGCGACACCTGGTACATCCAGGCCGGCGTCGAGCGGAAGTGGTTCGATCTCGGCAAGACCAACGTCTTCGGCGAGTACCGCAACGACGATGTCGGGTCGTACGGTCGCGGCGACTGAGCTCGGACCTCGATTTCTGGGCGGTCGGCATCGCTCAGAACATCGAGAAGGCGGACCTGACGCTCTACGCGCTCTACCGCCACTACGAGGGCGACTATCGTCGAACGCTCAGCACCACGACAACAACGAGCTCGACGACTTCGACATCGTCATCACCGGCGCCAAGATCAACTTCTGACGCGCAACAGCATATCTGATCCCGCCTTCTCCCGGTGATCGGACAAAGGAAAGGGCTGCCTCTCGACGGCGAGGCGGCCCTTTCTGCGCCTGCACGGCGGGGAAGCCGCCCGTTCCTTCAGAGGCCGCCCTTCCTTCATAAGCTCAGCACTTCTTCTTGGTTCCGCGCCTGGCCGGTGCTCCGCTAATGTTGGTCAGGCAGTCAACGATAGCGGCGGGCAGCATGGAAATGTCCAAGAGCGGGGATAGGGGCGGCGCAACGGCGCCCCCGGAGCGTACGCAGCAGGCCGTCATTCGCGATGTTCCCGCCATTGTCGGACAGAATTTGAAGCGCCTGCGCAAGGCGCAAGGTCATTCGCTGGAACGTCTGGCAGAGCTCTCAGGGGTGAGCCGGGCCATGCTCGGTCAGATCGAGACGGCCAAGAGCGTGCCGACCGTCAGCCTCCTGTGGAAGATCGCCGATGCGCTCGGCGTGCCCATAGCCAGCCTCATCGCAACCCGCAACGGCTCAACGACCGTGGTGCTGACCGGCGATCAAACAACGGTTCTTACCTCAAGCGAGGGGCGCTTCCAACGCCGGCACCTTTTTCCGCTCGAGCGCTTTCGCGGCACGGAGTTCCATGAGCTTCGGATTGGGGCAGGCCACCGCGAGATCGCCGAGCCGCTGCCGGCGGGGACGCGCGAGAACCTGGTCGTGGCAAGGGGCGCGTTAAGCATAACGGTGGGGAGCGAGCGGCCGATCGCGCTTGAGGAGGGCGATGCCATCCTGTTCGAGGCCGATGTGGCGCATGCCTATGAAAACCCTGGCGATACGGAGACTGTGGTGTATCTCGTCGTATCGCACTGCAGCGCAAGAGGCGGCTAGCTGCTGGACGCAGGGGGCGCCTATTCCAATCTCGGGAATATCTATCGCACATCTAATTGGTTCGGATCGGCCGGAACGTCCGCAATAGTCTTCGAATTGACTCAGAATTGCGGAGGAATGTCGTGACCGTGGCTGCCGAGCGCGTGGAGAGGGTGTTGTCCTGGGCGGGACTTATGCTCGCGTGCGTGGTTGTCGTCGTCGTCACGGTCGGGGCGTAGGGGGAAATCACAAATGCCGGCCGCGCGATCCCACAGGGTCCTGCCGGGGTTCGGGCTGTCGCTCGGATTCACGCTGGCCTACCTGTCACTTATCGTTCTCATCCCGCTGTCGGCCGTCTTCATCAAGAGCGCCGCGCACGGCTGGGAGGCCTTCTGGAACGCCGTTACGAGCCCGCGCGTCGTTGCCTCCTACGAGCTGACCTTCGGCGCCTCGCTGATTGCGGCAACCGTCAACGTCATCTTCGGGCTGATCCTCGCCTGGGCGCTGGTGCGCTACACATTTCCGGGCAAGAAGCTCGTCGACGCGCTCATTGATCTGCCGTTCGCGATGCCGACGGCCGTTGCCGGCATCGCGCTTACGGCTCTCTACGCCAAGAACGGCTGGCTCGGTCAGTTTCTGGAGCCGCTCGGGATCAAGGTCGCCTTCACGCCGCTCGGCGTGCTGGTCGCGCTCGTCTTTATCGGGCTGCCGTTCGTCGTGCGCACGGTGCAGCCGATCCTCGAGGATCTCGACGCCGAGTTCGAGGAGGCTGCCGCCAGCCTCGGCGCCAGCCGGGCTCAAACATTTCTGCGTGTCGTGCTGCCGACGCTGCTGCCCGCGCTCATGACGGGGTTCGCACTCGCCTTCGCGCGCGCGGTCGGCGAATACGGCTCCGTCATCTTCATCGCCGGCAACATCCCGATGGTCTCGGAGATCACGCCGCTCATCATCATCACCAAGCTCGAGCAATACGACTATGTGGGAGCAACGTCGGTCGCGGCCGTGATGCTGGTGGTCTCGTTCATCCTGCTGTTGATCATCAACAGTCTGCAGGCCTGGACGGCCAGACGATCGGGGAGGGAGTTCTGATGGCCGGTCTGGCAACAGCGGCGGCACTCGGACCGCACTCGGGCTCGGCGGCGCGCTTCGAGAACAATGTCGCGACGCGCGATCCGCGCTGGGTGAAATACGTCATCGTCGGTGTGGGCGTCTCCTATTTCGCGCTCTTTCTCTTGCTGCCGCTGATCGCCGTCTTCGTCGAGGCCTTCCGCAAGGGCTGGGAAGCCTATCTCGCGGCGCTCGTCGAGCCGGATGCGCAGTCGGCGATCCGCCTGACGCTTATCGCTGCGGGGATCGCGGTCCCTGCAAACCTCATATTCGGATTGTCCGCGGCCTGGGCGATCGCCAAATTCGACTTTCCAGGCAAGCACTGGCTCATCACCTTCATCGACTTGCCGTTCTCGGTCAGCCCCGTGGTTGCCGGCCTCATCTACGTCCTGGTCTTTGGCGCGCAGGGGTGGATCGGGCCCTGGCTTTCCGACCACAACATCAAGATCATCTTCGCCGTGCCGGCCATCGTGCTGGCGACGATCTTCGTCACCTTCCCGTTCATCGCCCGGGAGCTCATCCCGCTGATGCAGGCGCAGGGACGCGACGAGGAGGAGGCCGCGATCACGCTCGGGGCCTCGGGCCTGCAGACGTTCTGGCGCGTGACGCTGCCCAACATCAAGTGGGGCCTGCTCTACGGCGTCATCTTGTGCAACGCACGCGCCATGGGCGAGTTCGGCGCCGTCTCCGTCGTCTCGGGCCACATTCGCGGCGAAACCAACACCATGCCGCTGCACGTCGAGATCCTTTACAACGAATACCAGTTCGCCGCGGCCTTCGCAGTCGCATCGCTGCTCGCGCTTTTGGCCCTGGTGACACTGGCTATCAAGACGTACATTGAGTGGCGAGCTCAGCGCGCCCTCCCGCTGGAGAACCAAGTATGAGCATCGAGATCAGGAACATCCAGAAGTCGTTCGGGAGCTTCAAGGCCCTCGACGGCATCTCGCTCGACCTGCCAAGGGGCGAGCTGATCGCGCTGCTCGGGCCGTCGGGGTGCGGCAAGACGACATTGCTCAGGATCATCGCCGGTCTCGAGCGTGCGGATGAGGGGTCGATTATCATCTCGGGCGAGGATGCCTCGCACAAGAACGTGCGCGAGCGCCAGGTCGGGTTCGTGTTTCAGCACTATGCGCTGTTCCGGCATATGACGGTGTTCGAGAACGTCGCCTTCGGCCTGCGTGTCAAGCCGCGGGCGCAGAGGCTGAAGGAAGCGGAGATCCGCGCCAAGGTTGAGCGGCTCCTCGAGCTCGTGCAGCTCGGCTGGCTGGCCAACAGGTTCCCGTCGCAGCTGTCGGGCGGACAGCGCCAGCGCGTGGCGCTCGCGCGCGCGCTTGCGGTCGAGCCACAGGTGCTGCTTCTCGACGAGCCGTTCGGGGCGCTGGACGCCAAAGTGCGCAAAGAATTGCGGCGCTGGCTCAGGCGGCTCCACGACGAGCTGCACATCTCGTCGGTGTTCGTGACGCACGATCAGGAGGAAGCGCTCGAGGTTTCCGACCGGGTCGTGCTCATGAACCGCGGCCGCATCGAGCAGATCGGCTCGCCGCGTGAAATCTACAACGAACCGAAAACCTCGTTCGCTTACAGCTTCATAGGCAACGTGAACGAGTTCCGCGGCAAGGTGGAGGGTGAGTATGTCCGCGTGGGTGGCGATCTCCTGCCGCACGGGCGCTCCGATCTCGACGACGGGCAGCCTGTCGTCGCCTATGCGCGCCCTCACGACACCGAGATCGTCCTCGACGATGCGAGGAACGAAGGCATCGCCGCCAAGGTCAATCGCATTCTGACGAGCGGGGCGGTGGCGCGCGTCGAGCTTGTCGCCAACGGCGCCGAGCGCGGCGGCAAAACCGAGTACTTCGAGGTCGAGGTTAAGCCCGAAGAGCTTGCCACGCTCGATCTGGTGGCCGGAAAACGCGTGCGGCTGAAAAGCCGCCGCCTCAGCCTATTCGGCCAGAATTCCTAGGGATCACCCGTGAATTTCCAGCAGCTGCGCATCATCCGCGAGACGGTTCGGCGCAACTTCAACCTGACCGAGGTCGCGAACGCGCTCTACACCTCGCAGTCGGGCGTCTCGAAGCATATCAAGGATCTCGAGGACGAGCTCGGCATCGAGCTCTTCGTGCGCCGGGGCAAGCGGCTCCTGGGGTTGACCGAACCGGGGCAGGAGCTCGTCGGCATCGTCGAGCGGATCCTGCTCGATACCCAGAACATCAAGAAGCTCGGCGAGCAGTTCGCCAATCGGGATCGAGGTGAGCTGTCGATCGCGGCGACGCACACGCAGGCACGCTATGCGCTCCCCGATGCGATTGCGAAGTTCCGCAAGGAGTTTCCCAACGTTCACCTCGTGCTGCACCAGGCAAGCCCCAGGGAAATCGTGGCCATGGTGCTCGACGGGCAGGCGGACATCGGCATTGCGACCGAAGCTGTCGGTGAAAATCCCGACATCGCGGCATTCCCCTACTACTCCTGGCACCACGGCGTGGTCGTGCCCGCGGGCCATCCGCTCGAGCGCGTCAATCCGCTTACGCTCGAGGCGATCGCGGAATATCCGATCATTACCTATCACGAGGGTTTCACGGGGCGGCCCAACATCGATGCGACGTTCGCCAAGGCGGGGCTCGCGCCCGACATCGTCATGGCGGCGCTCGACGCCGATGTGATCAAGACCTACGTGGAGCTCGGTCTCGGCATCGGCATCATCGCTTCGATGGCGTTCGAGGCCGAGCGTGACAAGGGGTTGAAGCTCCTCGACAGCACGGAGCTTTTTCCGCTCACCACGTCGCGCATTGCCGTGCGCCGCGGGCGCTTGCTTAGGAGCTTCGCCTACCGGTTCATCAAGCTCTGCAGCCCGGAGCTCACGGAGACGGATGTGCGCTCGCGCATTCAGCCGGTTGAGGCGGCAGAGGCGGACTAGCGCCTGACGGCGGTTCGCTTCGAATCATAGATGTACCCGGGTGCAACACGTCCACGAGAATTCGTGACGGCGGTTGCGCGGGGAAAGCGCGTCGTCATGTCAGCGCCGGCACCGAGAATCGGGCTAGGAGTGCAAGGTCCCGCCGCCTGTCGTCAGGATCTCAGCCCTCATGACCGCGTCCGCTCTGCGGAAGTCCTCCGGCCCGCCGCATTCGCTCGAGCGTGCACAGCGCGTGCTCGAGGAGGTGTTCGGCTACAAGAGCTTCCGGCTGCACCAGGCGGGCATCATCGAGACGCTGCTTTCGGGCGGGGACGCGCTCGCGCTTATGCCGACGGGCGGCGGCAAGTCGCTTTGCTATCAGATTCCGGCGCTCGTGCGCGCCGGGACCGGCATCGTCGTCTCGCCGCTGGTGGCGCTGATGCAGGATCAGGTTGACGCGCTCAAGGAGGCGGGCGTCAAGGCTGCGTTCCTCAATTCGACGCTCGACCGGCGCGAGCAGGACGGTGTGGAAGCGCGCCTTGCGGCAGGCGATCTCGACCTCCTCTATGTGGCGCCCGAGCGGCTGCTCCAGGAGCGCACGCTGTCACTCTTGAGCCGGTGCCACCTGGCGCTGTTTGCCATCGACGAGGCGCACTGCGTCTCGCAGTGGGGGCACGACTTCCGCCCCGAGTACCGCCAGCTCAAGGCGCTGGCCGAGCGCTTTCCCTTCGTGCCGCGCATCGCGCTGACCGCGACCGCCGACGAGAGGACGCGCGAGGAGATCGTCACCGAGCTCAGGCTCGAGAGCGCGCACCGCTTCATCGCCAGCTTCGACCGGCCGAACATCCGCTACACGATTGCGGAGATGGGGGCATCCGGCGCGCGGGGGAGCCTCTGGCAATTCATCGAGACGGAGCATCCGCGCGACGCCGGGATCGTCTATTGCCTCTCGAGGAAGGCGGTCGAGGAGACGGCCGCGTGGCTGGCGGGGAAGGGGCGCACGGCGCTCGCCTATCATGCCGGTCTCGAGCCCGACATCCGCCGCGCGGCGCAGGAGAAGTTCCTCAAGGACGACGGCGTCATCATCGTCGCGACGATCGCCTTCGGGATGGGGATCGACAAGCCGGACGTGCGCTTCGTCGCCCATCTCAATCTGCCGAAGTCGATCGAGGCCTACTATCAGGAGACCGGGCGCGCGGGCCGAGACGGCGAGCCGGCCAATGCCTGGCTCGCCTACGGTCTGCAGGACGTGATCCAGCTCCGGCAGTGGATCGCGCAAGGCGAAGGCGCCGAAGCCTTCAAGCAGACGCAGCGCCAGAAGCTCGATGCGCTCATCGGCCTTTGTGAGATGGCGGGGTGCAGGCGTCAGGCGCTGCTTGCCTATTTCGGCGAGAGCCGCCCCGAGCCGTGCGGCAACTGCGACAACTGCCTCAACCCGCCCGCGACGACCGATGGCACGGTGCTGGCACAAAAGGCGCTCTCCGCCGTCTACCGGACGGGCCAGCGCTACGGCGTCGGCTACCTCGTCGACGTGCTCCAGGGCAAAGAGGACGAGCGCAGCTATCGCAACGGCCACGACCGCCTCTCGGTGTTCGGCATCGGCAAGGACACGGATGCGCCGGCCTGGCGCGCGCTGTTCCGCCAGCTTGCCGCGGCCGGCTATCTCACCGGCGATCAGGAAGGGTATGGCGCGCTCGAGCTGACCGACAAGGCGCGCCCGCTGCTGCGGGGGGCCGAGCGCTTCATGGTGCGTCTCGCGCCGCAGCGCGCAAAGCACGCTAGGGCCAAGCGCGAGGCGAAAACTGCGAGCTTGGTCGGGCCCGCCGACCAGGCGCTGTTCGGTGCCTTGAAGTCGCTGCGCCTCAAGCTCGCGACGGATGCAAAGCTGCCGCCCTACGTCATCTGCCACGACAAGACGCTGGCTGAGCTCGCGAGCAAGCGCCCGGCTAGCGAGGCCGCCCTTCACGACATCACGGGGCTCGGCGCAAGCAAGATCAAGCGCTACGGCGCGGCGTTTCTCGAGACGATCTCGAGCTTCAAGGCGCATCCGCTGCTCGAGAACCGCCTCTCGGCGACCGTCAACCAGACGCTTGCGCTGCATCTCCAGGGGCTCGATGCGGAGCGGATCGCCGCCGAGCGGCGCCTTGACACCACGGTCGTCTATGGCCATTTCGCGGAGGCGATCGAAGCCGGGCTTCTCGAAGCGCGGACCGTGCTCGCCCTCGACGAAGCGGATATCGACGAGATTTTGGGGGTGTTCGAGCGGCTCGGGACGCTTGATGCCGGCAAGCTCGGCCCGGCGCACGCGGTACTCGAGGGGCGTTTCGACATCGGCATCCTCAAGTGCCTGCTGGCCGAGCTGGCGTAAGGTATAGGCCGGTTTGGCCGCCAGGGTGACCAGCCCTCGGCAAGGGTGCTATAGGAGCGCCCTCGAAGCCAAAGAGTAGAAAAATGCACGATGAGACCTGGGTGGATGGGCCGGCCGCGACTTCCGGCGGCGCGGGTGCAGGAGCTGGCGGCTCGAACAGCGAGCTCGCGCGCCAGATCTCGCGCCGGCGCACGTTCGCGATCATCTCTCACCCCGACGCCGGCAAGACGACGCTCACCGAAAAGCTGCTCTTGTTCGGCGGCGCGATCCAGCTTGCCGGACAAGTGAAGGCGAAGAGGGACGGGCGCAACACGCGCTCCGACTGGATGGCGATCGAGCGCGCCCGCGGCATCTCCGTCGTCACCTCGGTGATGACGTTCGAGTACGGCGGCGCCGTCTTCAATCTGCTCGATACGCCGGGCCACGAGGACTTCTCGGACCATACCTATCGCACGCTGACGGCGGTCGATTCGGCGATCATGGTCATCGACGGGGCAAAGGGCATCGAGGCCAGAACGCGCAAGCTGTTCGAGATCTGCCGGCTGCGCGACATCCCGATCATCACGTTCGTCAACAAGATGGATCGCGAGAGCCGGGAGCCGTTCGACATTCTGGACGAGATCGAGAAGACGCTGGCGCTCGATACGGCACCGATGGTCTGGCCGATCGGCATGGGCCGCGAGTTCCGCGGCACCTATGATCTCTATCAGCCGCGCGTGCGCCGCGTCGACGAGAACCCGGACGGTGAGCCGGTCTCGGGACCCGACGATCCGCTGCTCGCCTCGCTGCTCGAGGCGGATGCGCTGGCAAAGTGGAAGGACGAGATCGCGCTCGCGGCCGAGGCCTGCGGCAAGTTCGATCTCGAGAAATTCCTGCACGGGGCGCTGACGCCCGTGTTCTTCGGCAGCGCGCTCAAGAACTTCGGCGTGCGCGACGTGCTCGATGCGCTCAAGGCTTATGCGCCGCCGCCGCTGAGCCAGAAGGCCGCGACGCGGACGATCGAGGCAACGGAGCCCACGATGACCGGGGTCGTGTTCAAGATCCAGGCGAACATGGATCCGAACCATCGCGACCGCATCGCCTTCATGCGCGTCTGCTCGGGCAAGCTCACGCGCGGCATGAAGGTGAAGCACGTGCGCACCGGCAAGACCATGGCACTCGCGGCGCCGCAGTTCTTTTTTGCCCAAGACCGCTCGCTCGCCGAGGAAGCCTATGCAGGCGACGTGGTCGGCATCCCGAACCGCGGCACGCTGCGCATCGGCGACGCGCTGACCGAGGGCGAGGACATCACCTTCCTCGGCATTCCGAGCTTTGCGCCCGAGATCCTGCGGCGCATCCGTCTCGAGGATGCGATCCGCGCCAAGAAGCTCAAGGACGCGATCCGCGAGATGGCGGAGGAAGGCGTGGTGCAGGTCTTCAGCCCGGTCGACGGAACGCAGCCGATCGTCGGCGTCATTGGGGCCTTACAACTCGACGTGCTTGCCGACCGGCTCGAGCACGAGTACGGCCTCAAGACGGACTTCGATGCCGCGCCGTGCGATTGCGTGCGCTGGATCTCATCGGCAGATCCCGTGGCGATGGCGCGCTTCGTTGAGAAGTACAGGTCTTCGATCGCCACCGATCTCGACGGAGCGCACGTCTTTCTCGCCCAGTCGGCTTTCAACTTGTCCTACACGCGGGACAAAAATCCCGAGATCGAGTTCCTCGAGATCAAGGCGCTCACCTAGGTCCGGACAGCGAGGCCTCCGCATAGCGCGATCTAGGGTGCGATGCCCGATACCAGCGTCTGCCAGCCCTGGGCCAAGCTGGCCGGGTCAACGGGGTCCGCAGTCGGCGCCCCTTCGTCGCGATTGTAGAGATCGTTGCGGAAGTGCACCTCGCCGCCGCGCACGAGCGCGGTGAGGTAGACGAAGTGGACCGGCACGGGCGCGGGCAGCTTGATGGTCTGCGGCGTGCCGTCTGCAACGCTCCTATCGATCGCCTCGCGCGTCCAGCCGTTTTGTCCGGCCAAAAGCCAGGACGCGACGTCGAGGACGGTCTCAACGCGCACGCATCCGGCGCTGAAGGCGCGCTCGTATTCATTGAAAAGCTTCTTCATCGGCGTGTCGTGCATATAGACGATGTACTTGTTCGGCATGTCGATGCGGAGCACGCCGAGCGCGTTCTGCGGGCCGGGCTCCTGCCTGAAAACGTAGCGGCTGCTTTCGGCGCCCCACCAGTTGACGAGCTCGGGCGCGATTTCCTCGCCGCCGAAGGTGGAGAAGACACGTATGCGCTCGCGGGCGAGATACGAGGGGTCCTTGCGCACGGCGGGAATGATGGCGCGCCCGGCGATGCCCGGGGGCACATGCCAGAACGGGAGGACGTTGACGGCCTGGATGGTGGCGCTGACGACGGGTGTCGGCGTCTGACGCTTGCCGACGATCGTTCGGCTCACGATTTCGACATGGCCGTTCGCTACGCCCTGCACCTCGAAGCTCGCGGTGTTGACAAGCACGTAGCGCGGGGTTGCGAGCTTCGGCAGCAGCTCCTGCAGGCGCGCGAGATTGACGCGCAACTGATTGAGACGCGCCTCGGCGGATACGTTGAGCGATCGCGCCGTGATGCCGTAGACGATGCCGTTGGGCTCGAGCCCGTTCTTGTATTGAAATCTCAACACGGCAGCGTCGAGGCCCGGGTCGAATACCGTGCTGTCGGTCTTTCCCGCCGGGAGCTCGCCGGTGAGCTCAAGGCGGCGGCGCAGGATGGCGACCGCCGGATCGTCGTCGCCGGCGCGGAGCGCTTTGTTGGTCGGCAGAGCCGGCCAGCCGCCCGCCGCAACGGCCTTCTCATAGATGCCGATCGCACGCAGGAGTCCCTGCTCGGTTGCTGAGCTGACCATCAGCTCATGTGACGCTTCCGGCGGGGGCATGCGCTCGGCGGCGCCGCTCAGGGCAAGCAGGGAGCAGAGCGCGGCGAGCGCGACCAGGCCGCGCGAAGGCCTGTGCTGAGGATGGGGGCGGATCGATGAAATCTCACGCATTACAAAGACTCGGAGTGCAGTTTGGAAGGCCTCACCACATCGGCGGTGCGAAGAGAATTCCTCCCTTCTTCCAGAGCGCATTGATGCCGCGCTCCATGCCAAGCTGGCTCTGGCCGCCGAGATTGCGTTCGAACATCTCGCCGTAGTTGCCGACGCCAAGGACAACATTCTTGAGCCAGGCTTCCTCGAGGCCGAGATTCTTTCCGGCAGCTCCCGCGCCGGCGACGAGACGCTCGGCGTCCTCGCTCAGAGCCGCGTCTGATTTTAGCGTCTGCTGCGCGAGGCCAACCTCCTCGGCGTTGATGAGGCCGGCGAGCGTCCAGCGGACGATCTTCGACCATTGGGCATCGCCCGTGCGCACGACAGGCCCCAAGGGCTCCTTCGAGATCACTTCGGGAAGCACCGCGTGCGCCGACGGGTCCTTGAACCTCAAGCGCTCGGAGAAGAGCGCCGAGCGATCTCCCGAGTAGGCGGCGCATGTCCCGGCCTCATACTCTCTTATGATGTCGCTCTGCTGGGGGAGGGCGGCGATGTCGGCGGTCATGCCGACGGCGGAGAAATAATAGCGCAGGTTCTTCTCGCTCGTGGTGCTGGAGAGCACGCAAATGCGCAGGCCGCCGAGCTGCTGGGCGGACACGAGGCCGCTCTCCTGCTTCGCGGTGATGCTCTGGCCGTCATAGTAGAGCACGCCCGGGAACTCGAGATCGAGATCGGTCTCGCGCGACATGTTCCAGGTGGTGTTGCGGGTCAAGAGATCGATCTTGCCCGATTTCAGGACGTCGAAGCGGTCCTCCGTGCCGACGACGACAAATTCGGCGTTGGACGCATCGCCGAGCGTGGCGGCGGCGACGGCGCGGCAGAAGTCGACGTCGAGGCCGCGCCATTCTCCGCTGTCATTGCGATAGGAGAAGCCGACGAGATCGCCGTTGACGCCGCAGATCACTTTGCCGCGTGCGCGCACGTCCGCGAGTGTCGCGCCGGCGCTTGCTGCGGGTGCGATCTGCGGAATGGCGCCGGTCGTGGCGGGAGACGGCGGCTGCGGCGTCGTCTCCGGTGCAGCCGGTTGTGTGACCGGAGGCGGAGAGGGAGGCGCGGGCGCGGATTCCTCGGCTTGCAGTTTGGAGTCTGCTGCCGGTGCGGCCTGCGTTGTCTCTTGGGGCGGCGATGCAGGGGGCGCTGTCCGGGCCGCCGGTGCAGGTGCTGGCGGTTGAGCCGGCGCTGCTGTCGTGTTCGCCTGCGGTTTCGTCTCGGTGATCCCGCACCGGCTCTTTGGGGCTGTCGTAAACTGGCCCGGACCGTCATCCGGACCCTTACAGGTGCAGGGGCCATTGGGGCCTGCGCGCATCGCGCAGAGTTTAAGATCAGCCCGCGCGGGAAGTGCCGCGGATAGGCCCATGAAAACGAGCGCTAGGAAGGGAGGGCGGCACAGCCAGAAATTTGATCTCGTCACAATCGTCACCGTTCCAGCCGCGATCGAGGTCACGGCCTCGATCGGTCGGGATCTGCTTCCCGCCCACACGACCAGATATGCTATAGGGCGGGCTATCCCCATTGCACCAAGTCGTGTGGAAATTGCGGCTGCGCTATTCCTGCTTGACCCGCGACCAGGTCGAATCCGGGTCGAAAACGCGCATCGTGCCGCCGATGAGCATGGATTCCGGCCCGATATCCTTCTCGTAGACGACGCCGTCCTGATTGACGATGAACGTCTTGACGCCCGAGTTGCCGTACCGGGCGGGGGTGGCAACCAGCCCGAAGCCGCCGATCATGCGGTCGCCGACGATGTAGTCCATGGCGCCGCCGGGGGCGTCCTTTCCCTGCGCGGTGAGGATGCGAAAGAGATAGCCGTGGTAGGGCTCGGGAGCGTCGCTCTTCTTCTTGCGATAGCCTTCGGCGCGGGCGTTGGCGACGAGCGGGCCGAGCGGGCTCTCGGGGTCGCCCTCGGCAGTCGGCCAATAGAGGCCGTCCTGCTTGCCTTCGCTGCTCAGGAACTTGCGGGCATATTGCGGGCCCTTGCCGTCGTGGTCGGCGTCCGCGTACTCGTGCTGGGCGTCGACGTAGGCCTGCGCGGCCTTGATGGCTGCGAGCTCGTTCTCGCCGATGCGCCGGTCGAGAATCTCCTCGGCGCCGGCGGCGGTGTCGAAGCGGTAGGCGCTATCCTCCCCGACGATCGGGATCGGGAACGGGAAGTCGTCCTTGCCGATGATCAGGATGTAGCGCGTCTCGGCCTCCTGCTTGAGCTCGTGGGACTCGTCGTAGGCCGATAGGAAACGCTCGCGGGCGGCGGCGTCGGCGACTTCATCGCCGGAGCGCGCGAGCTCCCGCCCATCAGGTCCCAGCACGGCAACTATGTCCTCGGTCTTTCCGCTTTTGACTGCCGAGACCAGTGCATCGACGCCCTCTTGAGGGGTCGCAAAAGCGTTCTTGCCGGGCTTGCTCTCGGCCAGGGCGGGGAGGGCAAGGGCAACGAGTGCGGAGATGAGAAGCGTGCACATGGGCTGTTTGATGGAAGCTTGCGCCAGGAGCGATTTCATCGGACGTCTCCAGTCATGAGGCGTTGGGGGTCGGTCGGCGTCAGCGGCGGCGGCCACGACGGCCGCCGACGGGCCATCTCTATTGAGGACTGAGCTTCGGCATCCGTGCACCGGACTCGAGCCAGCGGTGATAAGTTTGGAAGGGCACACCAAGCTTGTCGTAGTCGACTCTCAGATAGCCTTCGCCATCGCGTGAGACGGCTTGCGGCATGACCTTCATCGCTTCCTGCGCGATGACGCCGACATACAGTTTCTGGCTGCCGTTGTAAGCGAAGCGGTAGAAGCCCATGCCGTTGGCAAATCGGCCGAGAAGAACGATGTCGTGCTTGACGCTGACATCGGACCGGCGACCACCACCACCTCGGCCGCCGCCGCCGCCACGACCTCCTCCGCCGCCGCCGGGTCGGCCACCGCCGCCGGCCCTGTGTCCACCGCCGCCGCCCATGGCGACGCGGCTCGTATGACCGCGGCTCGCGGCTTTGCGCACGTCCGAGCCCTTCTTGACGTCGAAGGCTGCGGGCGAAGGCTTCTTGGCCTGCGGACGTGGCTGACGTCGCGGCTCGCTTTCTGGGCGGGCGCCTTGGCCCGGTCGCCCGCCTTGTCCTTCATCTTGGCGCCGGCGCCGTCGCCGCCCCGATCCTTCATCTTATCCCCGGCGCCGCCGCCCACCTTATCCTTCGCCCGGTCGCCGCCCTTGTCGCCGATCTTGTCCTTGACGCCTGAGTGGTCGGTGTCCTTGAGCTTGGCCTCGATTTTCGAGCGGTCGATGTCGCCCTTGTCGTGGCCGCGGAAGTCCTTGTCGCCGATCTGGCGATCGCCGCCCTTGAACTTCTCGCGCACGTCCTTGCCCTTGTAGGGCACGTTGCCGCGGTGGGCCGGATTGTGCTCCCACTTGTTGTGCGTGATCTTGTCGCGGTTGACGTTGATGTTGTTCCACTTGTTGACGTCGATATCGATGTCGTGGTCGCGCCAGTCCCAGTGGCCCCAGCCCCAGATCGCACCGGCGATGGCGACGCCGGCACCCCAGTAGTAGCCGTTGACGTACGAGGCGCCCGGATAATCCCAGTAGTAGGGAGGGTAGTCGTCGTACCACCAGTCCCCATAGACGACGTTCGGCTGGTAGGCGGGCACGTAGACGACGTCGGGGCTCGCGGGCTCGATGACGTAGATCGGCTCGGAATTCGATCCGGTCTCCTTCGAGACCTTCTGCTCCTTGTTGCTCTTGAGATTGCCCGCCTCATCGGCCTTCTGACGCAGGAACTGGATCTGGGTCATCACCTCGTCCTGCTGGGCGAGGAACGCGTCGCCGAGCTTCTGCGTCCAGTCGAGCTTGTCGCTCATCTGCTGCAGGACATCGGGGAACTGGACGAGCGACTTGACGCTCGGATCCCAGTCCTTGGCCTCGAGCGCCTTGGTGAGCGCGTCGCCCTTGAGCTTGGCGTTGGCGGGCTCCTTCTTCCAGCGCGCGGCCTGGACGACCTCGAGCGGATAGGTGGACGCCACGAGCACGTTGGTCAGGAGATCGTCGGGGTAGAGCGCGATGGGCGCGAGGAGCTGATCCAGCTCCTCCTTCTTGAGCTTGCCGTCCTGGGCGAAGGCGGGCGCCAGCGCCAGAGGAAGCGTGAGCAGAAGCGCGAAAATCCAAACCGTGAGCCGTGCAATCATGACCTGGCTCCTTCTCTTTAGGTGATCCCCCCTTGGCTTCCTCGTCGTCTCGTGCGTGCCCCCTCAGTTTGATTTGCCGCAATGCGGCGGTCAGCTCGCAACGCGGTGCCGCCGCTCTCTATCGCGCATAGAATTCGTCTGCCGCGTCACGCGGTGAACAACGGTAACGGATGGAGGGCCGCGGAATAGTCCCCCGTTTGGGGGATAGGCGAAGGCGGCAAAGTGGGATGGTCAGCAAAGCGCGCTTCGCAGGTGCTCCCTCACGTGCCGCCGATAGTCGCTCGGCGAACAGCCGTACTCCGCCTTGAAGCGGCGGCCGAAATGGGAAAGATCCGAGAAGCCCCAGGAATAGGCAATTTCGCCGATCGTCCTGTGAGCGTGCGCCGGATCGCCGAGGGCACGGCGACAGCGCTCCAAGCGGCGATCCTGCACGTAGCGCGCCAGCGAAGTCCCTTCGTTCGACAGCAGTGCGTTGGCGTACCGCACGCTGACGCCCGCGGCAGCCGCGACGGCACCGGGCCTGAGCTCAGGGTCGCATAGGCCGGCATCCACAGCCGACTTCAATCGCAGGAGAGCCAGCGTCCGCGCCGACGAGAGGGTCGCGCCGTTCTGATCATTCTCCTTCGAGAATGCGAGCGCGATGAGATCGAGCGCATCGTCGGCTACTTTCTGTGCGGACTGGATGTCGAGGGCGTCGATATACGCCGGGAGCATCGCGAGAAACCCCGAGGTCAAGGCGGCGATGGGCTCTTGTGATGAAATGGCCCGCGCGGTCATGGCGGAGACGCTTCCTAAACGGGCCTCCAACAACTCGCGCGGGATCTTGAATGAGATCGTGCTCGCCCGCGCCTCGAAAGAAATCGTGAATGGCCGCCGCGTGTCGAGCAACAAGAAGCTCCCGGCGTCATTCACGGCCTCCCGGCCGTCCTGACAGCGGACGCTTCGTCCGGAAAGCTGGAGGCAGAGGAGGAGGTCATCGCTATCTGCGCGGGCGACGTCGCGCGCGCTCCGGCAAACCTCGGCTGCGTCACACACGAAGGTGGCGACGCCCAGCGCTGCAAGTGAGCCCACACGAACACTGCCTTGAAAGGCGGATCCGATGTTGGAGCGAAATTCGTGCCGAACAAAACCTTTGGTGGCGACATCGACCCAATAGGCAATCCGGTCGCGCGGATGGACTTCATTTGTGGAGTAGACCGTGGCCATGGCCGCCGTGCACTTTTGCTAACCTCCCCGCCGGCCCATTATAAAAGCGCCAAGCAGGAGTAGAAGAGGAAATTGCCGACGACGCTCTCGAAAATGCAACGCCCTGGGCGCGAATATTTGCAGGGCACTAGCATCTCAGTCGTGTCCCTTGCTGGGGATTTCGCGCTCGATTGGGACATCGCTCATGGATGGGAGCCCGCCGCCTTGTTCTCCTCCATTGCATCAATGTGGCGATGCACGACTTCAAGGAGAAAGTCGTAGCCCTCTTCCCGCGTGGCGACTGGAGTCGCTCGCAGCGCCTTATGCAATCCAGGCGGGAAAATCTGTGGCGAACCATTTGCCAATCAATCGACAATCAATTCGATGGCCCTTGTTTTCGCTCTCTCGTTTCATCTGGGAGGGCCTTAGCCGCGCAGGAACCAGTCGCTGGGCACTATTTTAATCTCAGTATGGGCCAAGGAATGAGGGTGAACATCCCCGGTATGGGGGAGACTTCGAGGCTTCATTGGTGCTCTGCAACAAATGTAACCGAAATTATCGCTACGCGCGGTTCGACCACGTCATCGCACACGCTTCAGCTGGCCCTTCTCGGACCTCCGAAAGGCATGACTTCTCGTCTGCTCTTGGACGCGCTCACTTCGGTGCGCTTTGCGGAGCGCCCATCTCCTTGTCGACCTGATCCTCGAAGGCGCGCTTCTTGCCGGCCACCCAACGCCGGTAGCCTTCAGGGTCGATCCAGGGCACGTCGCCGACGTACTGCCACTTGCGGTCATTGTAATAGTACGTGTCGGCGACTGGCGAGGCGAAGCTGTTGGCCGCGCCATCGCGCCTCCGACTCGGGCGGCTTCGGAGAGCAACGTCCATGGCGTTCGCGTCAGGATTGAAGGGCTTGCCCTTCTCGATGCCGATGGCCTGCATGTAGAAGCGTTCGAGCGGCGTGAAGACCTCGGCGGGTTCGTCATTGACGACTTGGGCCAGCATCTCGAAGAACGCGATCGTGTCAGGATGAATCGTGTTGATGGCTGGCCGGAGCCGTTGAGGAATTCCATCGTCGGCGGGTTGGACGCCTGGGCCAGCGGGTAGACCTTGGTCTGCTTCATCAGCGCCACGGCCTGATCGGTCTTGCCGTCCACCTTGAAGCCGCGCACTCGGAAACTGACGGTGTAGGTCGGCGACTTGACGACGAAGTAACCCTCGGCACCTCGCCCGTGTAATCCGGGCGGAAGAAACAGGTACTTGCCGCCCTGGCCCTTGTCGGGTCCGAGCAGGCCCGACATCGACGAGGAACCGCTGCAGCGTATCCATCGCGGCGCCGAGCATCTTTGGCGGTGCGTCAAGGACCGTCGGCCGTCGCTCTTCAGATCCAGGAAGCCCATGCCGTAGACCGTCTCGGTGTTCGCGGTGAGCACGATCGTTTCAGCGTCCATCAGCGTCTCCCAGACGACGACCTGGTTGGACGTCTTGGCGCCGAAATCCCTATGCCGCGCCGCACTCGATGATGGCGACCGTCGGCATTTGCGCGAGGTAAACCTCAACGGCTCGATTGAATTTCAGCTGGTCGAGCAAAGCGTCTGCAGCCGCGGCGTCGGATAGCCGTTCTTGAACTCGAAGTCGCCGAACTGTCTTGACCGTCTCGGTGCCGAGCCAGCCATGAGAGTCATCGGCCTGGCCCGGCAAGGCCGCGCCAAAGCTGAGCGCGAGTGACATTGCGGTGCAGATTGCGAGCCGAAATTTCATACGGTTATCCTCCGCTCAACTCACCTTCTCGATATCCGGCAACACCCAGGCCTTGTCGAAGAACGGTTTCTCGGGGCCGTAGAGACGGAACAGGACTTCGAAGCGACCGTCAGCGTCGGTGGGAACCCAGTTCGCCTCTTTTCCGGCCGGGGCTTTCGGGCCGAAGTAGACGTCCACCGAGCCGTCGGCGTTCTTCACGAGGCCGGGCGTCGTGGAGGCGCGGCTCGAATACGGCTGGTCCCTGATCGAGCGCGTGCGTGGCGCGGTCGTAGACGGTCGCGGACCAGTAGAGCCTGACGGGCGCATTGGCAGGAACGTTGAGCCGGTAGGTGCCGCTGCCCTCGAGCGGCTTGCGGTCCTTGTCCCGGATCGTCATCAGGTAGTACTGGCCGGCGCCGAGATGCTTGGCGCTGAAAAAGGCCATCGAATAGGCAACGCCGCGTCCCTCGACCGGATAGGCATCCGGATCGGCGAAGTTGGTCATCATGCCTTCGGCGACGCCCGGCAAAGCCGGAAGCACCCACTGCTGTCCTTCGTTGAAGGACGTGGTGAAGACGCCTTCGTAGCGGGTGTCGAGCCAGGCGCGCGCTTCGCGCGATGGCTTCGTTCAAGACCGCCTGCGTTTCGGGATCGGGATCGAACGTCTTGCCTTTCTCGATGCCGATCGACTTCAACATGCCGATCATCGCCCGGTCGCGGTCGATCCACGGCTCGTGCTGCACGAAGCGGTCGAGCGACTGAAAGAAGCGCAGATCGTAGGGAATGGTGCTGTCGTAGACGACGTCGATCGCATCGACGAAGACTGTCGGCGGCGGGTTGGCGGCCTCAGACAGCGGATAGACCTTCACACGCTTGCCGTAGGCGACCGCCTTGGCGACGTCGGCGTCGCTGCCGCTCGCCAGATTGGAGCGCAACAAGGCGTAGCTGCGGTAGGTCGGCGACGGGAGGGCGATGTAGCCCTCCGGCGTCTTGTCCTTATAGCCGGGCGGCAGGATGAGATATTTTCCGCCTTGGCCCTTGTCGACGCCGGCGGGGCCGACGTCTTCCAGCGCCGTCTGCCAGGCGTCGTCGATGCTGCCGGTGATCGATCCGTCGGGGCCGGCCGGCGGAATCTCCATCACCATCGGCCCCGCGTCCTTCGTGTCGAAGAACGGCATCAGATAGATCACGTCGGGATTGGGGGTCAGCGTCTGGTTCTTCCAGTCCGGCAGGCGCGACCAGAAAACAATCTGGTTGTCCTTGGCGCCTGCTTTCAGTCCGGCCTGATGCATCAGGTCGAAATTGACGGCCGGCATGCCCCAGATGACGGCCTCGACGCGCGCGGCGCTCGATGGTGCGGCGGGCAAGGTCATCGGGGAATAGTCCTCTGCGCGGGTCTGTGCGGACGTCGCGAGGATAACAGCGGCGAGCAGGGTTGCACCGCAGAGCAGTTGCCGAAAATCGAACGGCATTGCGGACCTCCCTTGCTCGCCGGGTTCACTCCCGTGCTCACTCGCGGCCGTTCGTTCCGGTGCCTGCGCCTTCAGCTGCCGTGTCCGCTCGCTTTATGGCAGGCGGGTTCCATTTGCCGGTGAGAGCCTCCTGCTTCGGCGCATAGAGACGCATGGTCAGGTTGAACGGCCCCTTGGGCGCGGGGAGCCAATTGGCCTCCTTGTCGGCGCCCGGGCTCTCGCTCTGGAAGTAGAGATCGAGCGAGCCGTCGGGATTGGTCTTGAAGGGCATCCAGCTCGAGACGGCGAAGCGGTTGAGGCTGTTCGCGACCTGGAAGCCCTCTGGGTCGTAGGCCGTGATCGACCAGAAGGCGCCGACGGGCGGGATCGTCTCCTTGTCGAAGTGGATCGTGTACTTGTTGGCGCCGTCGAGCGGCTTGCCGGTGTCGTCGGCGAGGTTCTGCGGATAGATCGCGTCCTCGGGCAGGTTGGCGCCGAGGCCCACCTGGGCGACGATGGCGCGCTTCAGATAGTAGTTGCCGTAGACGCCCATGGTGTCGGTGTTCATCGACCAGCCGTTGGCGACACGGGCCAGCGTCGAGAGCTTCCACTCCATCAGCTTCTGGGCGTCTTGCGGTGCGCTCTCGAGCGCCTTCTGGACCGCGGGATCGAGTGCGGCGAAGTCGAAGCTCTTGCCGGGCTCGATGCCGATGCGGCGCATCTGCGCGACGATCGGCTGATCGGTGATGTGGGGCGGGTGGAGCTTCAAGAGCTCGGCGGCGTAGGCGAAGTATTTCGCCGCCGGCATGGTGTCGACCTGGACCTTCGGCGGCGTCTTCATGTCGACCGAGGGATCGATCTTCACCTCGATCGGCTTCGGCGTCTTGCCCCACTCGGAGAGCGGCGTGATCTTGTATCCGGCCTGGATCTTGTGGACGGCGTCGTAGTCGGCCGGTCCGTCGGTCTTGGTGCGGCCGATGATCCAGACGTAGGGCGTCGGCGCGTCGATGCGCTGGATGTCGGTCGGGAGCCTGAACTCCTCGATCAGCTTCTGGCGCAGGTTTGGGCCCCAGCCGGGCGGCACGATGATGAAGTTGCCGGCCTCAGTGCCGGTGGTGCGTGAGCCGGGCGAGGCGAAGACGTTAGACCACATGTCGAGCATCGGCAGGAGGTAGTAGCGCCCGCCGGTGTCCGGCGCCGACACGATCATCGGCTCCTTGGTGAGATCGAGCCAGCCCGAGGAATAGAGCGTGTCGAAGTTGGGACGCACGACGGACCGCGCGTCGGCCGAGGGAAACGCCTGGACATTGGTGAATGCGTTCATCGGGCCGCCCAACTCCGATTTGCCGGCCTCGACGTTGGTGAGCTGCTTGCGTGTCACGTCCATGGTGACGAGCGGATAGAAATAGACGTAGGCATCGGCGGCGATGGTGCGCGCTTCTTCCGCCGTGATGCTCTCGGCGCGGGGCGCCGTTGTGAGTGCGAAGGCCGAGACGCCGAGTGCGGCGACGAGTGCGGCCCCGCGTTTTGGTGTCATGCGAGCAATAGTCATTTCGTCCTCCCTTACTTCTCGGGCGGGAACACCACGTTCCAGTCCTGCTTCATGTCGACGACGGTCCAATCCTTCGCCGTCGCCTCGTCGAGTGCCTTGTCGAGCTTGCCGACGTGAGAGTCGCGGTCGTAGGCCCACTCGCGCTCGGCGTCGGTGTGGTGGACGAGCCCCATGAACCGGGCCCCGCTGCCTGCGGCCGTCCACTCGAGCATCTGCTGGTCGCCGTCGGAGTTGCCGAAGGCGAAGATGGGTTGGTGGCCGATGAAGCGGTTGATGCCGACGGGCTTGCCGGGGCCGTCGTCGACGAACTCGACCTTGGCCTCCTTCATGAGGACCGGCTTGCCGTCGGCTCCCATCTCGAACTTGACGACGCCCGAGGAGCCCACGACCTGCTCGGGCGGGATGCCGTAGACGCGCTCGGCAAACGTGCGCATGAACTCGACGCCGCCGCCTGAGACGATGAAGGTCTTGAAGCCGTTGTCGCGCAGGTAGGCGAGGAGATCGAGCATCGGCTGATAGACGAGCTCCGTGTAGAGCCGATGGAAGCGCGGATGCTCAGCGCTCTTGAGCCAGCTGTCGACGATGTCGGCAAACTTCTCGGTGGTGATGCCGCGTGCGTCGCCGCGACGATCTCGAGGAGGCCATGCTCGCCCGCCGCCGCGAGTGCCTTGTGATCGCCGTCGAGCACGGCCTTGTACGGCTGGGTCTGCTCCCAGTCTGGATGCTGCGGCGCCAAGGCCGCGATCCGATCCATGGCGAAAGCGACCTGGAAGTAGATCGGCTGCTCGGCCCACAGCGTGCCGTCGTTGTCGAAGACGGCGATGCGCTGCTCGGGCAGGACGTAGTCGGCGCCTTCCTCGGCGGTGACGCGCTTCACGAAATCCAGGATCGCCTTCTTGGGCGCGGTGTCGTTCCAGGAGGGCAGGGGATCGGGCTTTGTGTCTTGCGCGACGGCAGTCCCGACTCCGCAGGCGGCGACGGCGAATAGTGCCGCGAATAGCGCGCGTCGTGTGAAGGCCGGGATGAGAGTGCGCATTCAGGTCTCCCGTCATGAAATCGTCGAAAGAAAAAAATGCGCCGGCCCGCGGAGGACGTGCGAACCGGCGCTAGGCGGCCCGATCAAGGCGATCAGGCGCCTACTACTGAGCGCCGGGGTTCTGGATTCGCTGGTCGATCATCTTGTTCAAGCCGGCGCGTATCCGATCGAGGTCCAACGACTTCTTGAACTCTTCCTTCTGTTTGATGCCGTCGAGCGTGTCTTCCAAGATGTTCGCCGGATTGAAGCTCGGCGGGAACGAGCGCGGCGGGAAGTCTTTGAATGTCGACGCGAACTGGAAGACGTCATCCATGACGCCGTACATGGATCCCACGTGGTTGATCTGCCAATCCCAGAAGGTGTTGGACGTAATGTCGGCCCGCTCAAACGGGTCCTGGAAGAGGTTGAAGATCTTCTGCAGCCGCAGCGTCGTGAAAGGCTCGGCCCAAACGCCCATCGTCCCTTGCATGCGCTGCTCGGAGAATACGTACTTGTAATCGCCCTGCCGGAAGGCCACGAGCAGGCCGTCGTCGCTGGAATAGAAGTAATTGTTGCGCGCACTTTTCGTGCCGTTGTTGTTGGCCGCCGTACCGCTCACAGCTTTCAGAAATGCCGATTGGTCATATCCGTCCAAGTGCACCTTGTAGTTGATGCCATTGGCCGTGTAGCCCGCCTTGAGCTTGCCCACGATGTCCGGCTCGCCCGCGATGGAGCAGAGCGTCGGAATCCAGTCGTTGTGGCTCATGAGCTCGTTGGTGACCGTGCCGGGCTTGATCTGGCCCGGCCAGCGGACCAGGCACGGCACGCGGAAGGCGCCCTCCCAGTTGGTGTTCTTCTCGGAGCGGAACCAGGTCATGGCGCCGTCGGGCCAGGTGTTCATGTGCGGGCCGTTGTCGCTCGAGTAGACGACGATGGTGTTGTTCGCGACCCCCATGTCGTCGAGCGCCTTGAGCAGGGTGCCGACGGTATCGTCGTGCTCGAGCATGCCGTCGATGTATTCGCTGTCGCCGTGCTTGTAGCGGCCGCGATGCTCGGCGCGGACGTGCGTGCGCAAATGCATGCGGGTGCCGTTGAACCAGCAGAAGAACGGCTTGCCCGCCGTCTGCTGGCGCTTCATGAAGTCGATGGCCGCGGCCGAGGTTTCGTCGTCGATCGTCTCCATGCGCTTCTTGGTGAGCGCGCCTGTGTCCTCGATCGTCTGCTTGCCGACGCGGCCGAAGCGCGGATCTTCCGTCGGGATCGTCGACGTCGGTCGCCTTGCATTTCAGGACGCCGCGCGGGCCGAACTTGGCGAGGTAGGCCGGGTCCTTCGGATAGTCGGGCAGCTCCGGCTCTTCCTCGGCGTTGAGGTGGTAGAGGTTGCCGAAGAACTCATCGAAGCCGTTCACGGTCGGCAGCGAGGGGTTGCGATCGCCGACGTGGTTCTTGCCGAACTGGCCGGTGACATAGCCGAGGTTCTTGAGCAGGCCGCCGATCGAGGGATCGAGCTGGCTCATGCCCATCGGCGCACCGGGGAAGCCGACCTTGCTCAGTCCGCTTCGCATGATGTGCTGGCCGGTGAGGAACGCCGAGCGGCCGGCCGTGCAGGATTGCTCGCCGTAGTAGTGCTGGAATTTGATGCCTTCCTTGGCGATGCGGTCGATGTTCGGGGTCTCGTAGCCCATCAGGCCATTGGAGTAGGCGCTGACGTTGGCGATGCCGACGTCGTCGCCCCAGATGACGAGGATGTTCGGCTTGCCGCCGCCGGCCGGCGCTGCGGCGGGCGTCGCAGGCTTCGTATCCTGTGCCTGCGCCGTTGTTGTTCCCGTCGCGGCAAGTGCGAGCAGCGAGCCGCTGCTCAGAAGAATGTTTCTGCGGTCGAGCGCGAGATCGGATTGCGGATTCGCTTGGGCGTCTCTCTCTCCCTTAGGCATCAAATTCTCCTTGTCTATGTCATTGACCTGCTCTCCCCCGTTGCTGCTTGCTCACAATGTCCCCGTACTTCTGGTCTCGGACGACGCATTCGATCCCGACCTAGTTCGCTGCGTGTCGCCTGGTTCGCGATGACGGGCGGCCCTTGCGAGCCTCCCGTCATAGGTCATCCCATCACTTGGCCATTGCCGCCTGAGCAGCCTCGATTTTCGCCTTCACCGCGTCGAGGTTGAAGCTCGCACCCTTTTGCATGGGCGGGAACTCGATCGCAGTTTGTGCCAACTTCGCCACTTCCTGCTGCACGAACACGAAACGCCAGAACTCATACTTGAACCAGTCGAAGTACTGCTGTGCTCCGTCTTTCGTCCCGTTTTCCGGCCAGCCGGTGCGCTCGAACGGATCGAGGCGGAGATTGGTCAGGTAAGGGATGTCCGGATGAGTCTTCTCACCCACCCACCCGCCAGGCTGGTCGATGAAGCGATATTTGAAGTCGTCGATGCGCACCGCGCCTAGACTGCTTTCACCGAAATAGAAAATCTCGTGGCGGGTCGACGGTCCTTTGCCGGTGATCAGGGCCGTCTGGTCGTAACCGTCGAGATGGACCTTGTAGGTGGTGTCGCCGATCTTCTTGCCCTTCTTCAGATCCTCGACAATGTTCGGATCGCCGGCGGCAGCGAGGAAGGTCGGGAACCAGTCGAGGCCGGAGATGAGGCCGTTCTCGACCGTGCCGGCGGGGACGTGGCCGGGCCAGCGGAGGATGCACGGCACGCGGAAGCCGCCCTCCATGACCGTGCCTTTGCTTTGCGCGAACGGGCGTCTGTCCGCCGTCGGGCCAGGTGAAGACTTCGGTGCCGTTGTCGGTGGTGAAGACGACGATGGTGTTTTCGTCGACGCCCATGTCCTTGAGCTTCTGCATGGTGGCGCCGACGATGTCGTCGAGCTGGGCCATGCCGGCTTCGTGAATGGTCCAGCCATTCTTCGAATTGCGCAGGGCCTCATACTTCGGCGATAGGTGCGTGACGATGTGCATGCGCGTCGGGTTGAGCCAGAGGAAGAACGGCTTGCCGTCGGCCTTGGCCTTGTCGATGAACTTGAAGGCGAGGTCGCGTATCTCGTCGTCCACGGTCTCCATCCGCTTGGGATAGAGCGTGCCGGCGTCCTCGATCTTCTGCTTGCCGATCTTGCCCCACCGCGGCATGACGGTCGGATCGTCGGTATCGGTGGCCCAGCTGTGGACCATGTTGCGCGGGCCGACTCTGTCCAGCAGCTCCTGCGGATAGGCCGGGTGCGCGGGGTCCTCCATCGCGTCGAGGTGATAGAGGTAGCCGAAGAACTCGTCGAAGCCGTGCACGGTCGGCAGGAACTCGTTGAGATCGCCAAGGTGGTTCTTGCCGAACTGGCCGGTGGCATAGCCCATGCCCTTGAGCGCCGTGGCAATGGTCACCGCCTGCGCGGGGATGCCGACGGGCGAGCCGGCCTGGCCGACCGTGGTCATGCCGGTGCGGATCGGAAGCTCGCCGGTGATGAAGTTGGCGCGGCCCGCCGTGCAGCTCGCTTCCGCGTAGTAGTCGGTGAAGAGCATGCCTTCGTCGGCGAGCTTGTCGAGGTTCGGCGTTCGCCCCGCCATCATGCCGCGGTGGTAGGCGCCGATGTTCCACATGCCGATGTCGTCGCCCATGATGACGACGATATTCGGCTTGCCGCCGGCGGCCGGCGCCGCGGCAGGTGCGGCAGGCTTTGTCTCCTGGGCCTCAGCGGTGGCCGCTCCGGTGGCGGCAAGCGCGAGCAGCGAGCCGCTGCTCAGAAGTATGTTCCTGCGATCGAGTGCGAGATCCGCTTGCGGATTCGCTTGGGCGTCTTTCTCTCCCTTGGGCATGGCGTGATCCTTTCTAGGTCATCGTCTCGCTCTTCCCGCGTGCTGCTTGCTCATGGCGTCTCTAGGTTCTTTCACGGACGACACACCGGAAGCCGACGTGGCTCGTCGAGGTATCGATGGGCTCGGGATGGCGGGCGGCCGGACGGTAGCGGCGGCAATAGTTCGGCGCGCAGAGGTGCGAGCCGCCTTTCAGCACCTTGCGTGGAATTTTGATCTGCGGCTGGCAGGGGTCGTAGCTTTCCTCCTTGCGGGGGCCGCGCGGGTTCTCGGGAATGCAGCAGGCTTTGGGCGCATCAGCCGGGTGCTTGGGCACATACCAGTCGGTCGTCCATTCCCAGACGTTGCCGATCATGTCGTGAAGGCCGTAGCCGTTCGGCGGGAAGGCCCGGACAGGGGAGGTGCGCTCCCAGCCGTCAGCGTTCAGGTTCTCGTGCGGAAAGTTGCCCTGCCACGTGTTGGCCAGGTGACGGCCGCCAGGCGTGAGCTCGTCACCCCAGGCGAACTCGGCACCATCGAGCCCGCCGCGGGCGGCAAACTCCCATTCGGCCTCGGTCGGAAGCTCCTTCCCGGCCCATTTCGCGTAGGCCTCGGCATCCGTGTAGGCGACGTGGACGACCGGGTGATCGTCGAGCCCCTTGATCCAAGTGCCGCGGCCGTAGGGGTGGCGCCAGTTGGCGCCGAAACGGAACTCCCACCACTGGCTCCAGTTCTTGCAGATCGACTGGTCCCGGCGGCGGACGGAAGACCAGCGAGCCCGCCTTCAGCATGTGGGGGAGCGCGCCAGGATAGTCCTCGGCGCGGGGCGGGATCTCGGCGAAGGTGACGTGGCCGGTCTCGTCGACGAAGCGGCGGAACTCGGCGTTGGTGACCGGTGTCTCATCGATCCAGAAGCCGTCGACGGTGACGCGATGGACGGGCGCCTCCTCGGGATAGTGCTTGTCGGACCCCATGGCGAAGGTGCCGCCGGGAATGAAGCGCATGCCGGGGTGGCTCGCCGCGCGCGCAGGCATGCCGGGCGTTGGGGGTACGTCGAGCTCAAGCGTCATCCGCTGTCTCCTCGACATGATCTTCTTGAGCGCGCGGGCGCGCGCCGTTCATTTTGAAGGTAGGGGAGCTGTCAGCGGCGACTTGGCGTCGACGGGGGGTTCGACCACAATCGGTCTCTAACGGACCGCGTCGTCCGCTGACAGCTTTCCGGTAATATCTGCGGCGGTGCCGCCGTCGCGCATTCTGAGGCAGTGCGTCCTCCTCCTTGAGCTAGAGGTAGGGGCCAGCGTGAAGATGCCTGCCCGCCGCATGCCGGGTCTCACGGCATCAGTCTTCCGAAGGCGCTTTTTTTGCTCTTGCGTGCGTTCTTTTGTGTGCGGGCCGAGAATGGCGATCCGGACGTCATCGTGAATTAGAGCTGGCTGCGTGCGAGCCCGGTCTTGGGGTCACGCCCGCCGCGGTAGACGTAGGTTCGCTTCGTCCAGTCGGAGGCGGCAGTGTCTTCGCTCACGGCCGCTGCGTTCGCGTCCGCCCCGTCAGCTGTTGCGGCATTGGCGGCGACAGTCGCGACGGGGGCTCCGCTGTTGATGAAAAGAGGCGGCTGATACTGGGCCACCTGATCGGCGCAACCGCCGGCCGCGAGGGAGAGGGCGAGGCCGATCAACGCACCGGAGGGGCGGCTTCGGCAGAACTCGGCGCGCTCGGACTTTCCGGCTGCCCCCTCAAACCGAACTCCTGGCATCACGAGCCTCCCTCAGCGGCTAACCGGCGTTCATGAGCATGAAAAGAGCGATGCCGACTGCCGGACCCAGGACTGCGAAAAGCACGGATATTGCGAATGTAGTGACCATCGTGACCCACTCTGAAGGTGACGCTTACGGAACCCGTCCCGAAAAAACCTATTGCGGCCACAGGCCTGCCGCAGTCCCCCAAACGGGGGAATAGTCATTCTGAAAATGGGGGATCGGGTCCATTGCCGAATTCGAATTAGGGCGTTTAGCGAAATGACAGAATCAATGCCAGGATGGTAAACTATTAATATTGTACGTTGTTTCAGGGCGTTGCGCGTGCTTTCTACAAAGGTACCTATTGCGGCGGCAGACACTGCGGACTAGCGTCTTCAACAGCGGGGCATCCTTCTATTCTGAGGGACTGCGCTCATATGATGAACCAAATTGATTTGGTACCGTGTAACGTGCCGCCGTTTGCCGGAGACGTGCCGCGCATTGCGGTGACGAGAACGACACCGCCAGGGATCAAGAAATTTGCGGTCGAGAGGCCGCGTCTTCTTGCCCGTCTCGAGAAGGCGGCGACGTGCCGGGTCATCGTCCTCAAGGCACCGGCGGGATACGGCAAGACCACGCTTGCAGTCGAATGGTGCCAGCATCTGCGTCAGTCGGGCGCGATTGTCGCCTGGCTCAGCTTGGACGCGGATGACAACGTTCCCGGCACCTTCGCCTGCCACGTCGCGGCGGCGGCCGACCGCGCGGCATCGGCGTTCGCACAGCCGGCGATCGATCTGCTCCAGCAGTCGAGCCTCATCAACCCGAGGGTCGTTCTCTCGAGCCTGGTTAACGCCGCCACAGAGATCGATGCCGAGATCTTCCTCGTGCTCGACGATTTCCATCTGATCACCGACCCCCGCTGCCTCGAGCTGACGACGTTTCTTCTGCGCTATGCGTCATCCAATCTGCATCTCGTGGTCTTGTCGCGCTCCGAGCTGCGGCTGCCGCTTTCAAAGCTTCGCCTCGAAGGCGACATCGCCGAGGTCGACGCGGCGGAGATCCGCTTCACGCTCGAGGAGACCAAGCTTCTGCTCGGCGCGAAGCTCACCCGAAGCCTTCGCCCCTCGGGCGTATCGAAGCTCTACGATGCGACGGAAGGCTGGCCGGCGGCCGTTCAACTGGCGTGCATCGTGCTGCGCAATTGCGACGATCCGGCCGCTCACGTTCGGGGCTTGTCGGGCACCTCGCGCAACATCGCCTCCTTTCTCGACGACACGCTCGCGGCGCAGCCGCCGGAGATCGTCGAATTTCTCCTGCAGACGTCTATCCTCGACCAGTTCAACGGCGAGCTGTGCCAGGCCGTCACCAAGCTGCCCCAAAGCGCGGACCTGCTGGCCGGCCTCGAGCGCGAGCAGCTGCTCCTCTTCCCGCTCGAAGGTGCGGGAGGCTGGTACCGCTACCACCGCCTGATGAGTGAGTTTCTGAGCGATCGCCTCCACACGCGGATGAGCGAGCGTGTCGGCAAGCTGCATCGGCGCGCCTATGCCTGGTATGCGTCACGGCAAATGTGGACACAGGCCGTTCATCACGCCATCGCGGCCAAGGATCTCGATCAGGCGGTCAAGTTCATCGAGCACTGCGCAATGAATCTCGTCATGCGTGGCGACCTGCTGACGCTGCTCGGCTGGGAGCAGCAGCTCCCGGCAGAGCTGATCCGCGGGCAGCTTCATACGAAGCTCGCGCTCGCCTGGGGGATGGCGCTCGTGACCCGCTTCGCGGAAGCCGACGCACTGCTTTCGCAAGTGGAGTCGGTTGCGCGAGCGGATCCGATGAGCGAGCTCTGGTGGAAATGCCGGGCAGCGCGTGCCGTGCTTCTTTCGCTGACCGACAACAGCGAGCGTGCGCGAGAGGACGCAATGGAGTGCCTCCGGAGCGCCGCCTATAATCCGTTCAACCAGAACAACCTGCAGAACGCCGTGCGCTTCGGCTATCTGAAGGCCGGCGAGTGGGCCGAATTCTACTCGGTGCCGAAACCGGAGCTTCTAGAAGATGAAGACTCCTACGTGCTCGCCGAGAGCTATCGCCTTTGTCTCTACGGCATGGCCGCCGTGCAGCAGCTGCGCTGCGAGGAGGCGCTGGGCTACTACGCCGACGCGAAGCAGGTTGCGGAGAAATATGCCGGTGCGAAGTCCGTGACGTCGGCCTGCGTGACCTGCCTGATCGCCGAGGTCGTCCACGAGCAGGGCGATATCTGCGGGGCGGAGATCGCCATCATGGACGATCTCGATCTCATCGAGACGGCGGCGTTCCACGAGGCTTTCCTCAGGGCCTACCTGGTGCTCGTGCGGGCATCGCGGGCGCGCGGCGAGGTGCAGCATGCAATCAGCTTGCTCAATCGCGCCGAGCGGCTGGCATGGGAGCGCGGCTGGCCGCGCGTGGTTGCGGCCCTCCTGGTCGAGCGAGTGCGGCTGCTTCTTGCCGAAAAGCGCTTCGATGAAGCCCAATCGCTGCTGCAGCCGCTGGAAGCGCTTGTAACGGATCACCCGGCGTCCTTGGCGCGGTGCTCATGGGCCGAGATCCGCACTTACTGTGCGATCGCAAATGGCCTCGTGGCCGATGCTGCAGGCCGCTCGGATGCTGCTGTTGAGCTACTGGCCGGCGCGTACCAGCAGCTGCTCTCGACAAGCAATCGGCTCGCCATTCTTCGCGTGGGTGCGGAGCTGGCGATTGCTTACCATCGCTCCGGCAACGTGCTGAACGCCTTCGACGTGCTGCGGCAGATTCTTGCGTCGGCGGCGCGTTCCAACATGATGAGCTTCGCTCTCGATCGGGAGCCCCAACTCAGCCAATTGATCGCGGCATGGATCGACAGCGACGACTCTGAGGCGCACGGGCCGCTGCGCATATTCGCTGCCGATCTTCTGACGCGGGTCCACCAGCATGATGCGTTGCGCCCGGCGAGCGCCTCGAGGCCCGCTCGTCAGAGCCTCACCGATCGCGAGTGCAGGATCATCGCCTTTATCGCCGGCGGCCAGTCGAACAAGGAGATCGCGCGCGCGCTCGGTGTCGCTCCCGAGACGATCAAGACCCACATCAAGCGTATCTTCGTGAAATTGTCGGCGGAGACGCGCGCCCAAGCCGTCGTGCGCGCCCAAAGTCTCGGCCTCTTGCGCGGTGGGTCAGTTGAGGGTCCTATCGCATCATAAGGCCGATGCTTGCCCGTGCGCGGCGGGCGGCGGCCGTGCGGAAGCTTTCGTATAATAGGGCGACCAGTGCTCCGGCTTCGGCCTATCTGGCCGGCATGTCGCGGCGCAGAAACGCCGGTGGCGCGCCAAGGACCTCGTCGGTCAGCTCGTCCTCGGTGATTTCGTCGGCGTATTCCTCGTGGTTACCGCCATCAGCGAGCCGGTCGAGGGCATCCATGTCCGTCAGGCGCAGCACGCCGGACGGCCAGCGCTCGATAAAGCCGCGCTTCTCGAGCTCGACCAGGATGCCGGCCAGCTCGTCGACGCTCATTGCGAGATAGTCGGCGATGACGCCGCACTTGAGAGAGTCGGTGATGCTGTTCGGGTCGCGTCCCTCCTGCGAGTTGGCGCGAGACAGTGCAATCAGGAGCGACGAGACGCGCTCGATGGGCGCCAGGGGAAGGCTCAGATGCTGGCTGCGGACGCTGTCGAACTCCTTGTCGACGGCGCGGGCCAGACGGGCGCTCGCGAGCGGGTCGCAAGCGATAATGTCGTTCATCGCGTCGAGGGGGAGGCAGGAGACGACGGTCTCGACTGCCGCGCGTGCGGTCGAGGTGTGGCGCTCGAGGAATCCCAGGCCGACGAGGTCGCCGGGGAAGCAGAATTCGACGGTGGCGCGGTGGCCTTCCCAGGGGCTCTGGTAGACACAAACGACGCCGCTCTCGACGCGGTAGAAATGCGTTTTCAGGTCGCCAGGCCGGAACAGGATCTCGCTCGTTGAAAGGGCGAGGGAATGCGAATTCGACGGGTTGAGGCCGGGTCTCGGCGTGGTTCGCGAAATCCAGATCTGACTTCGTCTCATGAATCGGGGGGGCCGACGCAACAAAGGCCATAACTCTTCTCCCAGCTCGTGAAAGGCTCCACTCGGTGGAAGGCTATGCTTAAGGCGTGATTAAATCTGTCCCCCGATTGGGGGACTGCGGCGAAACGGGTCGGGGGAGGCCGTTTGGCCTAATCTGCGTTCAGTCTGTTGCGGTCATGATACTTAACCGAATTGATCGTTGCTTTTTTGTTGTTTTCTATGGGCAGAACAACGGAATCACAGCTTCTCCCGGCGAACAGGCTTAGCCTCTCGCTGCATATTTTCCGTGCAAGCGCCGTGGAGGCTTTGCCGTGCGCTTATTTCATTGTTCGAGTGCGATGTGTCTTGGTGCCATGGCCAATGTGGTCGCAGCCGACTGGGTTGCAGCCGCGCGAAGGCATCGACATTCATCCGGGCCGTCATCACCTACAACACGAAGGATGCTGGGACCGATCTCGCTCAACAGCGAGTTCGACCTACGACTGGACCGCCGAGGCATGGTCAGTGCCGATCAACTTCACGGCAACTAAGCTCACCAAGATCGGGCACCAGCCATCAGCCTCGGCGGTGGCGTCCGCTATTGGGCGGAAAGCCCCGACAGCGGTCCCGAGGGCTGGGGCGCACGCGCCATTCTGACATTCCTGTTCCCGACCGGCGGCTGAGTCGGGCGGCGTTTCCGTTGGAGGGTGGCGTATTCGGAAGAAGAAATTCGGGAGGGTTGGGGCCGCCATGCGAAGAAAAGCTGCGCTCCTTACTTCGATTGCGATTGCCGCGGTGAGCTGCGTCCAAGATGACGCGCGCGCCGCCGAGAACGCCGCCGGCTTCTATCTCCTGGGCGGAAAGACCGCTATGGCCGGCTATGTGCCGCCGCCCGGCACCTACGTTACCGAACTTAACTACGACTATACGGGCAATGCGAGCGGTGACGCGGCTAAGGGCATTGCCTTCAGGGAGACCGGGGTCACCCTCAATATCGACGCGGACGTCAGCGTCGACGCCAGTGCGTTCATTACGGCGCCCATAGTCACCTGGATCGCCCCGGAGAAGGTTCTTGGCGGCAATGTCGGGCTGGGATTGATGGTGCCGGTGGGCTGGAAGAAGGTGGATGTCGGCATCGACACCCGTGTGACGATCAATTTGCCCAACCGTACGATCGTCGGTCCCGGCAGTCATTTCGACATTCGATGAAAACTCGATGAAGTTCGGCGATCCCGTTCTCAATCCGCTCATCGGCTGGCACGAAGGGAACTGGCATTGGACTGTCGGATCCTTGATCAATGTCCCGATCGGGCAATGGGATACGGACAGCATCACCAACATTTCCTTCCATCATTGGGGCCTGGATACGACCGGGGCCGTCACGTGGCTCGATCCGGCGCGCGGGCATGAAGTTTCGGTCGCGGCGGGCTTCACGTTCAACTGGGAGAACCCGGCAACCGATTACACGACCGGGACCGAGTTCCATGTCGAGTGGGCGCTGATGCATCACTTCTCGAAGACATTCTCGCTAGGTGTCGGGGGCTATCACTATCAGCAGGTCAGCGGCGACAGCGGGCGGGGCGCAACGCTTGGTGACTTCGAAGGGCGCGTCACGGCGCTCGGGCCCGTCATGACCTACACCTTCATATGCGGGAAGACACCTGTCAGCACGCAGCTCGAGTGGACGCACGAGTTCGACGTTGTGAACCGCGCGGAAGGCGACGCGGGCTTCCTCAACGTCACCATCCCGCTCGGGCGCGCAGGGCACTGAGAACCTGAGCGATACGGCTACGGCGAAGGCGGGGGAGAGGGCGTGCTCGCCGAGTTGCCGGGCTTATCGGCATCGGGGTGCGGCGCGGGGTCCATCTTGCCCTCGTTCGCAATGCACTGATTGTAATATTCCCGCTGCGCCTTTGCGTGGCCCGTCGAGCTGCCGGCCGGTTTGGTGGGGTGGGCTTCGATCGCCTTCTCGCGGCAGATCTTCGCCAGCACCGGATCCAGCGCCGAGGCGGGCCCCGCAAAAAGACAAAGGGCGCCAAGAGCGAGCGCAAATCGCGAAGGGAGCGTCAGGATTTCGTCCATGGGCAATCTCTTGCGTCAGGCTAACGGAAACTCGTGTCAGTAGTTTCAATCCAATGGCTTCACCCGATCCGAGTGGATGCTGAGTTCATTAGCGGCGCTCGCGGTCTTCGTAGGCGGCTTCAGCGCGCCTCGGTAACGAGCGGGCAGCCGAGCGTTCTCTCGAGTGCAGCGATCAGCTCGTCTGTCGTCTCCGTCGAAATATAAAGGCCGCCGGTTTCGTCGGCGAGGCATCTCGATTCGAAGATGCCATCAGATCCGATCGATTCCTTGATGTGGTAGCTTACCACATGCACCGTGATTGCGGCTGCCTCATGCTTCAGCGACTTGGCAACGGTGCATGTTGCACCGCCGCATGTCTCCTCGCCGTCATGGCAGAAGTGATGCGCGACGTCGCGGGGCCATGCATCACGGCACGCCGGCGGCAATCGCCATGGCGCGCGGCCCCGATCCGCAGGGAATGCGCTTCACCTCACGGGCGCTCGCAATGTCGATGACGGAGACGTAGCCCGAGAACCAGTTCGCGACGTAGGCCTTGCTCTCGCCGGGGAGGACCGCGATGCCCTCCGGGTAGCGGCCGACCTTGACGGTGGCGACGACCTGCCCGCGCTTTCTGTCGATCGACCGAGACGGTGCCGGACTGCTGATTGGCGACCAAGATCTTCGAGCCGTCGGCGGTGGGGGCGACGCCATAGGGCATCGCGCCGACCTTGATGGTGGCGGTCGTCTCGCGGCGCTTGACGTCGATCACGGACAGGGTTCCGCCCTGCACGTTGGCGACGTAGACGCGCGAGCCATCGGGGGAGACGGCCAACGCGAATGGCGCGCGCCCGACCGGCACTGTTGCCGCCACGGTCCAGTCGTTGGTCGTGACGATGCTGACGGTATCGCTTTCGCGGTTGGCGGCGAAGGCGAGCTTGCCGTCGGGGCTCAAGGCGACGCCCGCGGGCGAGCGGCCGATCACGATCTCGCCGGCGCGGTCGTGGAGCGTGCCGTCGACGTAGGAGAGCACGTCGCGATTCCAATCGCCGATGTAGAGGCGGCCGCGGGTGTCGGTGGCGATGCCGAAGGGCGTGCCGGGGTGGGGGAGGACCTCGAGGACGGTGAGCTGCGTCAGGTCGACGACCGAGATCTTCTGGGCCTCGGGATGGGTGACGTATGCGCGCCGGCCGTCGCTCGAAAGGGCGAGGCTCGCTGGTCCCGCCTCGAGCGTCAGTCGTCTTCACGACCGTGTCGGTCGCCGTATCGATGACGGCAAGCTCATTGGCGTCCTGGCTCAAGACGAAGAGGCGCGGCGCGTCGCCTGCAATCGCTCGCCCGCTCGCCACGTGCGCGAGGACGAGTAGACCGCAGAGGAGGCTGCCAAAGCGTCTCATACGCGAACCCTGATCATCTCACCTTGAACCCTTCGCGGTGGCATGCCGTCATCGCCTTTGTGGGCGCCTCAGGGTCCGGGTTCCAGGGGGATAATTCCTTTGCGGCACGGGTAGACTTGCCGTTCTTCGCAGCGCCGTTGCCGACCGGGTTTGCGGGAAACGTATTAGCACACTCTCGGCGCAGGACCTCGCGGGCCATGCGGGGCGCGAGAGCGGCAGGATTTCTGCCTAATTAGAGTCGCGCGCCCGATCCTGCAATAGGCGCGTTGCTAGCCAGGGGCGGGGAGGAGGCCGCGGACCGTTTCAATTGTGTCGGCCTCGCCCGCGGGCTTGTCCCAGCGGATGCGGTGGATGCGCGGAAAACGCATGGCGACGCCGGATTTGTGCCGGCTCGACGGAAATACGGCGTCGAAGGCCACTTCGAGCACGAGCTTGGGCTCGACTGCGCGCACGGGGCCGAACTGCTCCGTCGTGTGCGTGCGCACGAAGCGGTCGAGGTGGCGCAGCTCGTCGTCGGTGAACCCTGAATACGCCTTCCCGACCGGCACCAGCTCGCGCGCGTCGCCAGCGGGTGCTGCCTCGCCCGATGCCTGGCGCCAGACGCCGAAGGTGTAGTCGGAATAGTAGGACGATCGCTTGCCGGAGCCGCGCTGGGCGTACATCAGCACGCAATCGAGGGTGAGGGCGGCGCGCTTCCACTTCCACCAATGTCCTTTCGGGCGGCCGGCGAGATAGGGGCTCGACTTGCGCTTGAGCATCAAGCCCTCGATGCCGGCCTCGCGCGTTGTGCTCCAGATGGCATTGAGATCGTCGAAGTGGCGGAAGCCGACGAGACCGCTGACGTCCGAGAGCGGCGGGCGCTCGCGCGCGTGCCAGCTCTCGAGACGTGCACGCCGGGCGAGGAACGGCAGCGGGCGCAGGTCCTCGCTATTTTCGAACAGCAGGTCGTAGACCCTGACGAAGGGCGGGTAGTCCTTCATCATGCGCGTCGTCACGGCCTTGCGGTTCAGGCGCTGCTGAAGATCGTTGAAGGGCGCGACGACGCCGTCGCGGACGACGAGCAACTCGCCGTCGAGCACCGCGTCGTGGCTCCGGAAAGCCGAGACGATCTCGGGAAACGCGGCCGAGATGTCGTCGCCGGCGCGCGAGAATATGCGCGCGTCGTCCCGGCCCGCGGCGATCTGCACGCGGACGCCGTCCCATTTCCACTCGGCCGCAATCTCGTCCGCCACGAGGCCGGCCCAGTCCGCGTCCTCGATCGGATGCGCGAGCATGAGGGGGCGAAACACGGCCTTGCCTTCGGCGCTGGGGCGCGGACCGCGGCCCTCGAGCCAGAGAAAGAGCTCGGTAAAGGGTGGGGCGAGGGCGTGCCAGATCTCCTCGATCTCGGAGACGTCGTGGCCACTCATTTCGGCAAGCGCCGTCTTGGCGAGCCGCGCGGAGACGCCGACGCGCGGCGCGCCGCCGAGGAGTTTCAGCAGCGCCCAGCGGCCGCGGACGTCGAGCCGATCGAGAAAGGCGCCGATCACAGGCGTGAGCGCGTTGCGCTCGCTCGCCTCGATGGCGGCGACGACCTCGGCGAGCCGCGGCGCGGGCTCGGGTCCATGATTGTCCGGCCAGAGGAGGGACACGGTCTCGGCCGTGTCGCCGACGTAGTCGCGCGACATCTGATAGAGAACCGGATCGATCTTGGCTGCCATGAGGTCGGTGAGCGTGCGCCGCAGCGGTAGCCGTGCGAACAAGCCGTCGGTTAAAGCGCCGAGCGCAAAGCCGCGATCCGGATCAGGGGCGGAACGGAAGTAGTCGACGAGCAGCGCCAGCTTGCCATTGCGGGCCGGAGTCGTCGTCAGACTATCGAGGAGCGTTGCGAAGCGTTGCACGGGGAGGCCTCACTCCGCCTCGTCTTCGAAGCCGACGAGTGCGAGCGCGCGCGCTTTGCGTCCCATCTTGCCCAGCTGATAGACGAGCGCGTCCTCGCGGCCGTGCGTCACCCACACCTCCTCGGCGCCGGTCGCGACGATCGTATCGAGAAGCTCGGGCCAGTCGGCATGATCCGAAATGACGAGCGGCAGCTCGACGCCCGCCTGCCTGACGCGGCCCTTGATCCGCATCCAGCCGGAGGCGAAGGACGTGACAGGGTCGGGGAAGCGGCGCGACCAGCGGTCATCGGCCGCGGAGGGTGGGCAGAGGACAAGCGCGCCTGCGAAGCTCGTGGTGTCGTCGGCGCCGACATGGCGGACGTCGCCGAGATCGACGCCGAGGCGCTGGTAGAGGCTCGTCAGCTCGACGAGCGCTCCATGCAGATAGATCGGCGCGTCGTAGCCCGCCTCCCGGCATAGCTTGATCACGCGTTGGCACTTGCCGAGGCCGTAGACGCCGACGAGGTGCGCGCGGTCGGGATTGCGCCTGATCGAGGCGAGGAGGCGCGCGACCTCGCCGGCAGCCGGCTCGTGACGGAATACGGGGAGCGCGAAGGTCGCCTCGGTGACGAACACGTCGCAGGGAACGAGCTCGAAGGGGCGGCAGGTCGGATCGGGGCTGCGCTTATAGTCGCCGGAGACGACGGCCCGCTGCCCTTGCCATTCGAGCACGACCTGGGCCGAGCCCAGGATATGGCCTGCCGGGACGAGGCGAACGCCGACGCCGCCGATCTCGCGCGCGACGCCCTCCGCCTGCGCCTCGAAAGTGCCTGCACTGCGGGCGCCGAGGCGGACCTTCATGATCTCGACGGTTTCGGGGGTGGCGAGGACTGCGCCATGACCGGGGCGCGCGTGGTCGCCGTGGCCGTGGGTGATGACCGCGCGATCGACGGCGCGCGCCGGATCGATGAAGAAGTCTCCGGGCTCGCAATAGAGGCCACCAGTGGTGGGATAGAGCCAGCGATCGATGCCGGTGGCCGCCATCAAAAATCTCCGGGATGCATCGCCTGAAAATGGGCATTCGAGGCGTGCTTCGCCAGTAGAGCGGGCACCGAGAAAAGCCGCAAGCGCCCGCTGCAAATCGCAGCAAGCGCTTGCGGTAGAGCAAAGCTGGGCTTCTGGCGCCGCCTACCAGCGGCGGCGGAGGGCCTGGTAGTGCGGCTGGATCGCGTCGCTCAAGCGATCAAGGACATCGGCCGCCTGTGACCGGCGCGACGGCGCGAGCTTCCACAAGGCGCCAAGCGCCAATCCGAACGCGGCCACGCCGGCCAGCGCAACGAAGGGCTGGTCCTGCACGAACTGCTTCGTTGCGGCGAACGCGCTCTCGGCGCGCTTCTCCACCGCTTGCGCGGCCTTGGACGCGTTGTCGAGCGCGCTTTCGGCCGTCTCCTCGATCTGGGAGCGGAAGTCGCGTGCCTTGTCCTCGGCGTTGGCGCGTGCGCGGCCAAACTCGTCGGTGCGGAAGCTGGTCGCCCCATATGACTGTGCCATCGAGATCTCCTTTTTCGGCTCGGGCTCTCAATGCCTTCGGGGGCGATTGGTTCCGGCGTTGCTTCAACGCTCAATCGCGAACTCGTTCTCTCTTCTTTGGAATTGATCGCGTGGAACTTGATTGTCGCGGCGCGCGTTAAGCGCTCCAGGACAAGGAGTGTTCCATGCCGATCATCACCACCGCGATCTCTACGTTTCTGATCCTCGTGGTCATCGGCATCCTCGTCGGACTGCTCTTCAACCGGCGCGGGCGCAGCTGGCTCGGCCGTCAGGTCGCGGACGCCACGGGCGCCGGCGACGTGACGTACAGCCTGGTCGGCATCGCCGGCTCGTTCATGGGATTCCACATCGGCGTCATACTGGGGCTGCTGCCGAGCATTCTCCTCTATCTCGCGGCCGTGCTCGGCGCAGCCGTCACCATCTATCTGTGGCGAGGCCGCTAGTACGGCCGCGCAGCTCAATAATTGTAGCCGCGCTCGCCGTGCTCGGTGATGTCGAGGCCTCTGCGCTCGCCATCCGTGGTCGGCCGCAAACCGACCACGATGTCGACGATCCAGAAGAGGAAGGCGGAGATAATTCCGGACCAGGCCAGCGTGAGGCCGACGGCTTTCGATTGGGCGATCATCTGCGCTGCCATGTCGTAGACTGCGACCGCCTCGCCGGGCCTCGACACATAGTCGGCCACACCTGTGCCGCCGAGCTGCGGATTGACGAGCACGCCGGTGCCGAGCGCGCCGATCATGCCGCCGATGCAGTGCACGCCGAAGACGTCGAGGCTGTCGTCATAGCCGAGCGCGCTTTTGACGAGGGTGCAGAAGGTAAAGCAGACGACGCCGGCGACGACGCCCAAGACAAGCGCGCCCATGGGCCCGGCGAAGCCGGACGCGGGCGTGACCGCGACCAGGCCGGCGACGGCGCCGGTCGTCACGCCGAGGAGCGTCGGCTTTCCTTTGGTGGCCCATTCGGTGAACATCCAGCCGAGCGCCGCCGTTGCGGTGGCGCCGAACGTGTTGCCCATGGCGAGCGCGGCGGTGCCGTTCGCCTCGAGGTTCGAGCCGCAATTGAAGCCGAACCAGCCGACCCACAGTAGCGAAGCGCCGACCATAGCCAGAGTGAGGGAGTGCGGCGGCATCGGCTCGCGACCGTAGCCGGTGCGGCGGCCGAGGATGAGCGCGCCGACGAGCCCGGCGATGCCGGCGTTCGTGTGCACGACGGTGCCGCCGGCAAAATCGATCGCGCCCCATTGAAAGGCGAGCCCCGCGTCCTTGAGGACGGCGTCGAGCTCGGCCTGGGCGGCGGCCTTGGCATCGCCGCTCGCCTCGGCCACGGCCCGGGCTGCGGCGGCGATCGCGTCGGGCCCTGCCCAGTACCAAACCATGTGGGCGATCGGGAAATATACGAACGTCACCCAGAGGATCATGAAAAGGATGAGGGCCGAGAACCTCATGCGCTCGGCGAATGCGCCGACGATCAAGGCCGGAGTGATGGCGGCGAAGGTCATCTGAAACCAGATGTAGGCGTATTCGGGGACGTGGACGTTATTGGAGAATGTCGCGGCCTCTGTATTCGGTGTGATGCCGGCGAGAAACGCCTTGGAGAAACCGCCGATCCAGTCGTTGTAGGCGCCGCCGTTGGAGAAGGAGAGGCTGTAGCCGTAGAGCATCCAGATCACGCAGACGATGCAGACGATGACGAACACCTGCATCAGCATGTTGATCGAGTTCTTGGTGCGCACGAGGCCGCAATAGAAGAGCGCGAGCCCCGGTACGGTCATAAGGAGCACGAGGACGGTCGAGAGCATCAAGAATGCCGTGTCGCCCTTGTCGGGGGCGGCCATGGCCGGAGTGGCCGCGGCGAGGGCCGCTGTGCTCGCCATGAGTGCTTGCGCCAAACGTTGTCTGAGCGTCATCTCTCCCCCTCCCAAAAATTCCCCCGGCGCCCTACCCGGCGCGAACTCGAGCTGCATGCAATTTGCATGCAGCTGATATGCCGTTTTCCACGTGTTCGGGTGATGGCGCTTTCCGGAGCGCTCTTGCTCGTCCGTGACACGTCGCTCGAGGCACTTCTGCCAATGATTCAGGCACGCTGCCTCATTCAAGGCCAAACGACGATCTTGTGACGGTCACAATGTGAGATTACTACTATTTTGCAGTTGCGAAGAGATTTTGGGGCCGCACAACGCGGCCGCGCTGAACGAGGATTTCGCGCAACGCGTGTAGTGCGTGGTGACACAGTGACGGGACGAACGGTATGGGCCGCCGTGACGAACCGAAGTTGGACGACCTTAAAAAGCTTCTGAGGCGCCTCGAGAATATCGAGGTCGACTCGGCGCTCGGCGGTGGTGCCAGCTCGCAACATGATCTCGCATCACAGCCGGGGGGCTATGTCGGAGCGCTGCGCGGCGCACCGGTTGCCGCGGTCGACGAGCTCGAGGAAAATCGGTCTCGCAGCCATCCCGGCGCATATTCCTATGCCTCAGAGACGCCAAGGCAGTCAGGCGGCAAGCCGCGCTCGTCGGGCACGGCCTCGATCGTGATCGGGGCCGCGACGGCGGCCATCGTGTCCTCGCTCGCCGCTGTCGCCCTGCTGCTCTGGACAGGAGTGCAGGGTCCGAAAATGGGACCCGATACGCGCCTGCCGCAGACGCCGGCGAAGCTTCCGGCACTGGGTGCCCCCTTGGGAACGTCGCAGGCGGGTGCGGCTTCTTCGATCTATACGCCGGCGGCCGCGCCTGATCCCGTGCAGGCGGAGGACGGTCGCGCCGGAGCCCCGGCGACACCTCCTCCCACGCCGACCGCTCCGCAAACCTCGGACGTGGCGGAGACCCTCGACGCCGGCGCGCTCCAGAAGCGCGCGGAGCTCCTGATCCAGGGCGGAAACCTCGTGAGCGCCCGCCACCACCTGGAGCGGGCAGCGGCATTGGGGTCGGGGACGGCGGCGTTGATGCTCGGCGCGACCTACGATCCGGCGCGCATCGCCGAATTCGGCGGGCTCGGCGCAAGGGCGGATCCAATTCTGGCGCGGGCGTGGTATGAGCGGGCCCGGGCGCTCGGCGCGATCGAGGCGACAGCCCGTATTACCGAGCTCGCCAAGAAATAGGCCGCCTTATACATCAATCCAGCATTTCGTTTTGACGCCGATCTGCCACGTTCACGGGGCAGATGTCGAATTCCGCCGACAGTCGGAGTTTTGCGTATGGGGGAATTTCACCAGGGTGCTGCGCTCGCCGCCAACGGCAGCGCGAGCCTTGGCCTCGGGGGGGCCGTGTCTCAGGCGACTAGGCTCGGTGGAATAGGCGCGCCGCTGCAGGGGCTGCGAGCGCAGCTGCTGGCGTGCGGGCAATCGCTCGCAACCGTTCTCGAGCCCGCCGGACAGGCACTGGTCAAGGAAGCCTCGCGCATTCTCGAACAGCAGGTGTGCCGGATCGCGGTGGTGGGGCAGATCAAATCCGGCAAGAGCTCGTTCATCAATGCTCTGGTGCAGAATCCGGTCCTGCTTGCCGACCGATGTCACGCCATGGACGACCGCAGTCACGAACCTGCACTTCGGGCAAGCCGCGCCCGGCAATCACGCGGCGGTGTTCCAGTTCTTCTCGGAAGCCGAATGGCAGGCCCTGGCCGAGGGCGGCGGCCGCATCCGCGAGCTCACCGAGCGGCTGGTTCCGGGCTTCGAGCCGGAGCTCTTGCGCCAGCACGTCGAGGCGCTCAGGCGGCGGGCCGGAGCGCGGCTCGGATCGGAATTCGGCCAACTGCTCGGTCGCGCGCACTATTTCCCCAGGATCGAGACGGACCTACTGCGTCACTACGTGTGCTCGGGAGATTTCGCAACGCATGCCACCGAGGTGCCTCTCGGCAAGTACTCCGACATCACGAAGACTGCGGATCTCTATTGCGGACACGGGCCCTTCGACTACCCGGTAACGCTGACCGATACGCCCGGCACCAACGATCCGTTTCTCATTCGCGACGAGATCACGCGCCGCAGCCTAGAATCCGCCGACCTCTACATCGTGGTTCTGACGGCACGCCAGCCGCTCTCGGAGTCCGACGTCTCTCTCCTCCGGCTCATGCACGGCCTCAACCGGGAGCGCATAGTCGTATTCGTCAATCGGATCGACGACCTCGCCGATGTCGGCCGGGAGCTCGGGCAAGTGCTCTCCTTCGTCGAGAGGAAGCTCAAGGACGAGTTTCCGGGTGCGCACATACCGATTGTCGCCGGCAGCGCCTTATGGGCGAGTTCTGCCCTCAATCTCGACGGGATGGCGCTCGACCGGCTGTTCGAGCGCCGGTCGCTCGGCTACATCGCGGAGCGGGGGTTCGTCCCGCGCGAAGAGCTGGCGCGTGGCGCGATGGAGTATGCGGCGCATCGGGAGCGGCTTCGCCAAGCGCTGATTGCGACCTCGGGCTTGCCGGCCATGCACCGCGCGGTCACCGATCTCATGGGGTCGAGCCAGGCGGCGCAGTGCCTTGGGCAGATCGCGAGATGCTTCGCGGAGATTGCCAATGCGAGCGAGGGGGCTACGCGCAGCGAGCTCGAAGGCCTGACAGAGGCCCGCCGCACAGCGGCCACAGCCTCGCCGCGATCGCAGGATCAACTCCTGCAGCTTGAGCAGGAGGCCCAACTCTTGAATGCCGTGGGCCTACAGATCGGAGAGTCGGGCAAGAACATCGAGGCGCAGCTCGCCGGCATCATCCACGAGGAGATGGATCAGCTGCGCTCCGGACTCGAGTGGGCCGTCAAGAGGCACGCATCGATGGAGAGCGATGTTTTGATAGATACGCTCCAGCGGGGCCGGGCGCCGAAGATCTGGACGCACGAAGGGGTCGATCTTAGGCGGCGGCTGGCGGACGTGTTCATGGTCGGCTTCGAGCGCGCTGCGGCGCGTGTCCTCGAGTTCCAGACGCGTATCGCCCCGGAGCTACACCAGGTCTTGCGCCTGGTCGCGCCCGGTGCGCCGATGCCGACGGTGCCAGAAAGGCGCATGCCCGAGATTCCGATGCCGAACGTGTCGCCGTTGAGCCGCTTCGTCGCGCTCGATCTCGACGGCTCATGGTGGGTGGCGTTTCTCAGAGGGCGGCCGTCGCCGACGGCGTGCGGGAAAAAGATCGAGGCGCTCATCAGGTCCGAGTTTCAGCCTGTGGTCGACGATCTGGTGCGGTCGGCGGAGTGGGCCTTGAGCGGCTATTGCGCGACGACGACTAAATGGTCCTTCGGCATCTGCATCAACATCGTTCAAGCGCTGGAGCGGCGGCGGGAGCAGCTTGCCAGAACCTACCACTCACTCAAGGGAGAGGCCGGCGCAGCCTCGCCAGAGCAACCGGGCCAGATGAGGATGCTGACCGAGCGCGTTCAACTCTGCGCGAACTTGAACCATCAGCTCGAGGGGATCCTCGGCGAAATCACCAGGGGCTTCTATCATGCGCAGGAGGTCGCGACATGAATGACGCCGCGGTAAAGCTTCTCGCTCGTATCGAAAATGCCCGCGGCCAGCTGGTTGCGGCAAAGCTCCCCGACAAGGCTGTCAGGTATTGCATTGCCGGCTTGGAGCGAATGGAGCGCGTTCTGGCGCGCGCGCCGCGTGTCGCCATTCTCGGCGAGGTCAACTCCGGCAAGACGTCGGTTGCCGATCTCCTGCTCGGGGCCGGTCTCTTGCCGACGAGCGTCGTTGCAAACACGCAGGTGCCGGTGCTGATCAGGTACGCGGACGCACTGTCGGTCTTTGCCATCACGCAGAACGGGCGCCACCGCCTGACGGACTACGGGCCTGACGCACTGCCGAGCGGGCTCGAGCTCCGGGCGGTCGAGATTGGGCTGCCGAGCGACCGGCTCCTCAATTTTCAGATCCTGGATACGCCGAGCCTCTCCGACGCGGCCGAGGTCGCCAAGGACGGCGAGATCCTCATCTGGTGCACGGTCGCTACGCGCGCGTGGACGGAGAGCGAGCGTGCGGTCTGGTCGGGGCTGCCGCAGCGGTGCTGGCGCAACGGCTTGCTCGTCGCGACCCACAAGGACGCCCTGCAGGACGTCCTGGACGTGATGAAAATCGAGCAGAGACTGCGCGTCGTAACCGCGCCGATGTTCCGCGACGTTCTGCTCGTCTCGGCTGCTGACGCGGCTCAGCAAGGCTCAACCGGAGACAGCTTTGCGCGCGACGGCGGGGCAGGTGCGCTCATTGAGCACGTCGAGGCGCTGGCCGACGAGATAACCGAGCGGCGCGCGCATAAGGCGGAGAAGATCATACGCCGCCTGGCACGATTGACCTTCCATCATCTCGCCGCGGCGGAGCTCAAGACGGAAGCGGCCAATCAGCTCAAGGACTGGGAGGCGCGCTCGGCCAAGCTTCTGGACGACCTCGGGCATGGATCGATCAGCCTCGCCGCCGTCATCGAAAGCCTTCTCAGGGAGTTCGCCGCGGCCGTCGAGCAGGCCCGGCCAGGCGCCGTCAGGCATCAGACGTCGTCGCGGGCGGTGGTGTCATCCGGTAGCCAAGGGGCCGTCGGCTGGCCGCTTCGCGCGGCGGCGGGCCAGCGGTTTGCACGCCTGCTCGCGGCCGATCTCACGGCGCTCCTGCGGATCGAGCTAGCGCACTGGGGATTGCGCGAGCCCGCCAAGGATGTCGACTACCGCATGGCGCGCTCGGCTCTCGTCTCTCTCGCCGATCTCGGCGGCGCGTTCGACGCGCTCGGTCAAATCCTGCTTTCGGGACGGAGCCGTCCGGTGGCTGCTGCCGCCGAGATGGCGCCGAAGCGCTACGGCGGCACGGGCCTGCTGCACTGAGCGACGCAAGAACCTCTCGGATCAGAGTCAGATTTCCTGCGGCGCCAGCAGCCGGCCGACGCAGGCGGCGACGCCGTCCCGCCATGGAGGAAGCCTCAGCCCAAAGGCCTGCTCGAGCTTGTTGCAGTCGAGCTCCGAATTCATCGGGCGGGGAGAAGCGACGGGATAGTCCGCAGTCGTGATGGCGTCGACGGCGACGGACGGGCCCTTGAGCTCGGTGGAAGCGCGCATGACCTCGCTCGCGAGCTCCCACCATGTCGCGCCGCCCGAGCCTGCGGCATGATAGATGCCCCAGCGTTTGTCAGCGGCGTCCCGGCCCTTCATCTGCAGAGCGATGGCGATGATGGCGTCCACCAGGTGCGGGGCATAGGTCGGGTTGCCGCGCTGATCGTCGACGACGCGGAGCCGCGCGCGCGATTGCGCCTGATCGAGGATCGTCTTGACGAAATTGCGTCCCATGGCGCTGTAGACCCAGGCGGTCCGCAAGATGATATGCATGGGGTTTGCCTCTCGGACGGCGGCCTCGCCTTCGAGCTTCGAACGGCCGTAGACGCTGAGCGGCGCGGGGGTATCGGTCTCGATGTAGGGCGCCATCTTGCGGCCGTCGAAAACGTGATCGGTTGAGATGTGGATGATGGGGACGCCGCGGCGTGCCGCAGCAAGCGCGAGAAGGCGCGCGCCGTCACGGTTCAAAGCGAAGGCGCGCTCGGGCTCGGTCTCGGCCTTGTCGACGGCGGTATAGGCGGCGGCGTTGATGACGATGTCGGGGCCGGCGTCGGAGAGCGAGCGCTCAATCGTGCGCGGCTCGCAAATGTCAAGCGCGGGACGGCCGACGGCGCAGGCCGTAATGTCGGGCGAGCGCGGCGCCGCCTCGACGAACGCCCGCGCTATCTGTCCCTGCCAGCCGGCAACCAGAATTCGCATATCGCGCCCGAGACTGCCAGATTTGGAGGCGATGGTCACCCCCGGCAGGATGATCACGTGCCCCGGGGCTCGAAGATTACGAGAACTGCTTCCAGGTGACGGTCACCTTGGTGCCGGTCGGCACGCGCGGGTAAAGGTCGAGGACATCCTCATTGTACATGCGGATGCAGCCCTTCGAGGCTGCCGTGCCAATCGTCCACGGCGCATCGGTGCCGTAAATCCGATAGCTCGACGCGCCGAGATAGAGCGCGCGCACGCCGAGCGGGTTCATGGGATGGCCGCCCGGCACCCAACTCGGCAGATTTGGATTTTCGCGCAGCATGGTGGGGGTGGGCGTCCAGGCGGGGTTGACCGCTTTGTGCGATACGGATGTCACGCCTGCCCAGCGGTCCTGCTCGCGCGGGATTGCGATCGGGTAGCTGATCGCCTCGCCCTTGCGCTGTATCCAGTACAGCCGCCGGTCGCCGAAGGAGACGATGATCTGAGCCGGTGCATAGCTTGGATTAAACCTCACGACCTCGCGCGATCCTCCGCCCCAGAGAAACGAGAGAAGGTCCTGGGCGTTGGCCGTTGCCGGCAGAAGAATGAGCGTCGAGCAGAGGAGGGCGGCGGCCGTCGGCAGCCGGCGCGCAAAAAGACCAAGCTTGGGCATGAGTTAGAATTCCCCCCAAAGGAAACTTCGAACGCCCTCTCGGTAGTCAGAGACCCGTCGCGCGAGAATGCGGCAGCCTCTGGGCAAATCCTGCGGAGGCGAGACAGCCAAGTCGCCTCATGCCAGGCAACCTGTATGCCCGCGTAGGGTGGCCGCAGTGCGGCGGCGCGAGGAGCGGAAGAAACTCGCGGGCAATCAACGACCTGAGGCCCCGCAGAGCGCCAAGCTCTGCAATTGAACGGGCTGCGAGGTGGCATGATTCAAGGGGAGCGAGGATCGCCATCCAGATCAAGGGCTCGAGCAGCGCCAGCGGCCTCTGTGGCGCTCTCTCCCACCGGTTGCTCATTTCTTGCTCGCTTCGTCGTGTTCGAGATTGCCGATTGGGCAGTACACAGCCCCGTCCGGGTGGGCGTGTCTCTTCAAATCCCGGAAAATCGGCCTTTCGGAAGCTGGCACGCCGCTTGCCTTTGAATATTACGAACTGCGCGTTTCGTAATACTGGCTTCTGCGAAGGAGGATGAAAATGGGGCGCAAAGCTAGCCTTGGGGCAACGCTTGGACTTGCCATCACACTTGCACTCGGCTCGGCGCCTGCCGCATGGGCAGCTGCGCTCAAGGTGGGCTACAGCGACTGGCCGGGCTGGCTCGCATGGCAGGTCGCCATCGAGAAGGGGTGGCTCAAGGAGGACGGCGTCGACGTCGAGTTCGAGTGGTTCGACTACGTGCCCTCGATGGATGCCTACAGTGCCGGGAAGCTCGACGGCGTCTTCGTCACCAATGGTGACGCACTGGTCATCGGTAGCAGCGGCGCCAAGAGCACGACGATCCTGCTGACCGATTACTCGGACGGCAACGACATGGTCGTCGCCAAGCCCGGGATCAAATCGCTCAAGGAACTCAAGGGCAAAAAGATCGGCGTCGAGGTTGGCTTCGTCGACCACCTTCTGCTGCTCAACGGTCTCGAGAAGGCCGGGATGAAGGAATCCGACGTGACGCTCGTCAACACGAAAACCAATGAAACTCCGCAGGTGCTGGCCTCTGGCGACGTCGATGCCATCGCCGCCTGGCAGCCGAGCTCGGGACAGGCCATGAAGGCCGTCGCCGGCGCGGCACCGATCTACACGTCGGCTGACGAGCCGGGCCTCATCTACGACGTCCTGGCCGTCAGTCCGGCGAGCCTCGCCAGCCGCCGGGCGGACTGGGCCAAGCTGGTCAAGCTCTGGCAGCGTGTTGTCACCTACATCAACGATCCGAAGACTGCCGATGACGCGGTGAAGATCATGGGCGGCCAAGGTGGGCCTCAAGCCCGAGGAATACAAACCGCTGGTGAAGGGCACCAAGCTCTTGGACCTCACGGAGGGCAAGAAGGCCTTCGTGAAAGCCGAGGGCTTCAAGTCGGTCTATGGGTCGTCCGCCATCGCCGATGCCTTCAACGTCAAATACGAGGTCTACAAGGAAAAGCAGGACGTCGACTCCTATAACGACCCGTCGCTCACAAACGAGCTGGCACCCAAGTAGCGTCCTTGCACGTTGACGCGGCCAACGCGCCGAGGTGCCCATGAGACGGACCAAATGGTTTCAAGTCAGGGCGCCTTTGTCACCGGTGTCCAGATCGATGATCGGCATACTTTCCTTCGTCGTGCCGCTCACGATCTGGGGCCTCGTCAGCTACGTGCCATGGATCTGGCACCCGCTTGTGATCGTCACAAATCCCGGGAGCGTCGGCTACCTGAAGCCGGGGATGCGCGGTCGACCGCGAGGTATTCGCGAGAGAGGTGCAAACCGCAGAAGCGAGCGGGGCGGCGGTTCCCGTAGGGTATCCGGCCAATCCCGTCTACCTTCCGGCGCCGCACGAGGTCGCGGTAGCGTTCTACACCTCGTTTACGGCGGCGCCCGAGACGCGCGACGGTGTGTGGCTGCACGAGAGCTTGTGGCACAGCATCCAGGTCATCTTCTGGGGCTTTTTGATCTCGTCGCTGATCGGCGTGCCGCTCGGCATATTGTCCGGCGCCTATCCCGCCGTTGCGCGGATGACGGAGCCGTTCACCGAATTCTTCCGCTATCTGCCGGCGCCCGCGTTCGGGGCGCTCGCGGTGGCGATCCTCGGCATCTACGACGGGCCCAAGATCGCCATCATCGTCATCGGCACGCTGTTCCAGCAAATCCTGATCATCGCCAATACGACGCGGCAGCTCGACTTCGCGCTCGTCGAGGCGGCGCTGACGCTCGGCACGAAGCGGCGCCAGATGCTGCCGCGCGTCGTCATCCCGGGCGTGCTGCCGAACCTCTACCGTGATCAGCGGATCTTGCTCGGCTGGGCGTGGACCTACCTGATCGTCGCCGAGCTGATCGGCACCTCGACCGGCATCACGTGGTTCATCACGCAGCAGGCGCGATACCAGCATTTCGCCAATGTCTACGCGGCCATCTTCATGATCGGACTTCTTGGCCTGGGAACGGACATGCTGCTGGCATTGCTGGGCAAGCGGTTATTTCCCTGGGATCGAACGGAGGCCGAGAGCTAGCCTCGATGGACAGCAGGGTGCAGAGACCGTCCTACCTCGATCAGTCGCAGGCCGTGCGCGAGCGCTTCGACCGGCTCAAAGCGCGCGACGTCATTCTGACCGTGCGCAACCTGGGCAAGGTGTACACGGCCCGCAACCGCGAGACGGTGGCGCTGCGCGACGTGAGCTTTGCGACGCACCGGCGCGAGTTCCTGTGCGTGGTCGGGCCCTCGGGTTGCGGCAAGTCGACCCTCATTCGCATTCTCGCGGGGCTCGACGAGCAGACCACGGGAGACGTGCTGCTCGAGGGCAAGCCCGTCACCGGGCCCGGGCGCGACCGCGGCATGGTGTTTCAGGGCTACACGCTCTTCCCGTGGCTCACGGTGAAGAAGAACGTGATGTTCGGGCTCGAGGTCAACAACGACGGCACGACGGACGCCGAGGCGCAGGCGCGGCAATGGCTCGATCTCGTCGGGCTCGAGAAGTTCGCCGACGCCTATCCGCATCAGCTCTCGGGCGGCATGAAGCAGCGCGTCGCGATCGTCCGCGCGCTCGCAAATCAGCCGCGCATCCTGCTCATGGACGAGCCGTTCGGGGCGCTCGACGCGCAGACGCGCGCGCGCATGCAGGCGCACCTGCTCGAGATCTGGCGCAAGATCGACATCACGATCGTCTTCATCACGCATGATCTCGACGAGGCGATCTTCCTCGCCGATAGGATCCTCGTTCTCAAGCCGCATCCGGGAGAGGTGCTGGAGCTGATCGAGGTGCCCGTGCCCCGCCCGCGCAGGCTCGACCAGTGCACCTCGGACGCCTTCATCGCCACGAGGGAGCGGCTCGAGGAGCTCATTCATCAGGCGCGGCCGAAGCACGACGAGGCCGAGGGCGATGAGGACGTGGATCTCTATCCCGCGCTCGCGCGTCTGACGGACGTCACGGACAACGTCGAATAGGGAGCGGGCGGCGATGCTATGGTCGCAACGCACATGGCCGGAGCTACCCGCCGATCTCGATGCCGCGCGGCATTCGGCGATCCTGCCTGTCGGCGCGACCGAGCAGCATGGGCCGCATCTGGGAACGGGCATGGATGCCGTGCTCGCCGAGCGCCTATGCACGGCGGTTGCGCGGCAAACCGGCGTGCCGATGCTGCCGACGCTGCCCTATGGCTGCTCGCTCGGGCACAGCCGCCGTTGGCCTGGCACGATCGCTCTTGAGCCGGTGACGCTGATCCATGTCGTCAAGGAGATCGGCGACTGGGCCTACCACAGCGGCGTGCGCCGGCTGTTTATCGTCAATACGCACGTCACCAATGCCGCGCCGCTGCGTTGTGCGCTCGAGATGCTGCGCGCCGAGCACGACGACATGATGATCGCGGTCCTCAACTCGGCGGCCATCAGCCAGCGGGTGCGGGAGGCGCATTTCGCCGACGGCGACGACTGGCACGCGAATGCCGCCGAGACCTCGCTCATGCTCGCGGTGGCGCCGGAGATCGTGCGTCCAGAGCTCGCGGCCAGTGCCGACGACCCCGACCGCACTGACGGGCTTATCTTTGCCCACCCCGTCAACCGCACCAGCGTCAATGGCGTCACCGGAGCGCCAAGCCGGGGCAGCACGGAAAAGGGCAACGAGCTTTTTCAATGGATGGTCGAAGATCTCTCAGCGCTCGTCGAGCGGGGCCTGCGCGAGGAGCCGCCGCTCGGCCATTCGTATTTTTCGCAGATCAAGAACTGAAACCCATCGGAGACGAGCATTTTAGCCATGAGCCAATCGGAACAGGTCGAGGTTCTCAAGGCCCGCTTGAAGGAGCAGGGTGTCAGGTATTGCATCGGCGCCTATGTCGACATTCATGGCGTGCCCAAGGGCAAGGTGGTGCCGATCGAGCACTTGGGCCACATGGCGGAGGGCTCGGAGCGCTACACCGGCTATGCGCTCGACGGTCTGGGGCAGGCGCCCCACGACGACGAGATCACGTCGGTTCCCGATCTCAATCACGTCATCCAGCTGCCGTGGGAGCCGAAGATTGCCTGGATGCCTGCGGACAATGCCTTCCAGGGTAAGCCCTATCCGCTCAATACGCGCGTGGTGCTGAAAAAGGTGCTGGAGGACGCGGCAGCACTCGGCTTCGGCTTCAATCTCGGCGTCGAGTGTGAAGTCTTTGTGCTGAAGCAGAATGCCGACGGCTCGCTCTCGATTCCCAATCCGAACGACAAGCTCATCAAGCCCTGCTACGACCTCGCGGGGTTCATCGACAATTTCACCTGGCTCGACAAGATGGCGTCGGCGATCAACGGTCTCGGCTGGGACCTCTACTCGTTCGATCACGAGGACGCGAACGGCCAGTACGAATTCGATTTCGCCTATTCCGATGCGCTGACGACGTGCGACCGGGTGACGTTCTTCCGTTTCATGGCCAAGCATTACGCGCGCGAGCAGGGGCTCGTCGCGACGATGATGCCGAAGCCGTTCGCAAACCGGACGGGTACGGGCGCGCACTTCAACATGTCGCTCTATGATCTCGCGACCAAGAAGAACGCGTTCGCGATCGATCCAGCGCAGGACCCGCGCGGTCTCGGTCTCACGGAGACGGGCTACCATTTCATCGGCGGGATTCTGAAGCACGGGCGGGCGCTGTGCGCGGCGTTCGCGCCGACGGTCAACAGCTACAAGCGCCTCGTGCGGCAGGGCGGCATGGCCTTCTTCTCGTGGGCGCCGGTGTTCAACTCCTATGGCTCGAACAACCGCACGAATTCGGTGCGGGTGCCGGCGGGCGGGGGGCGCTGTGAATCGCGCAACGCCGACGGCGCCTGCAATCCCTACCTCGCGGCGGCGCTCGCGCTCGCGGCGGGACTCGACGGCGTGCGCAACAAAATCGATCCGGGCCAGCCGAACGAGGACAACCTCTACGCCATGACGGAAGCAGAGCGGCGCGCACGCGGCATCGATTTCCTGCCGCAGACGCTCAGCGAAGCCGTGGCGGCATTCGCCGGCGATCCCTTGGTCGAGGCGACGCTCGGACGCGAGCTGCGCGACGAGTTCATTCTCTACAAGACCAACGAATGGGAAGCGTATCACCTGGCCATCAGCCCGTGGGAGGTCGAACGCTACAGCCATCTCTTCTGAAACAAGAAAAGGCCAACCAATGTTTTCCGAGGATACGATCCAGGGCCGGCCGGTCAGCCGCATCAGCATCTCGCTGCCGGAGGAGCTTCTGACTGAGCTCGATGCCATGGTCGGCGATCGCGGTTTCGCGAGCCGCTCGCAGGCGATCAACGACATGCTTCACAAGTCGCTCGTCGAGCACAAGCGCGAGCGCGGCGAGGATGTCATGGTCGGGATCGTAACGCTCCTCTACAACAACGCGGTGCCGGGGCTGCAAAAGACGCTCGCGGACCTGCAGGCGCGCCATATCGACGAGGTGATCAGCTCGCTCCACGTGCACCTCATGCACAATCAGACGATGGAGGTCATCCTCGTTCAGGGCCCGGCGCACATGCTGCAAGAGATCGCCGACGTCATGATCACGCGGCGCGGAGTTGTCTCCGGCAATCTGCAGCTCATTGCAGCGCTCATTCCGCCGCTGCATCCTTTCCCCGAAGAGAAGCGCAAGCGGCGCATCGCGTAGACGGGGCGCTTTCAACCGCATTCTCTGGAGACCATGTATGCCTTCTGCCTTCAAAAGCCTGCCGATCATCGATGTCGGCCGCCTCTACTCCGACAGTCTCGCGGACCGTCAAGCCGTGGCCGCGGAGATTGGGAAGCCGCCTCGCGCAACTCCTGGGCTTCTTCTACGTCGCCGGCCATCCGATCGGGCCGGAGCTGCGCGGGCCGCTGATCGAGGTCGCGAAATCGTTCTTCGCGTTGCCGCCCGAGAAGAAGATCACCTGGTACATCGGGAACTCATGCAATCATTCAGGTTATGTGCCGCCGGGCGAGGAGGTCTTCTACGGGCAGAAGCCTGATCGCAAGGAAGCGTTCGACGTCCCGATCGACGTGCCGGCGGATGACCCGGATGTGTTGGCGGGCAAGAGCCCGTTTCTCGGTGCTGTGCAGTGGCCGGACGACCCCGCGTTCAAGGAGCACGTCGCTGCCTATTATGGCGCGGTCTCAGACCTGGCGCGGCGTCTCTTCAGTGGCTTCGCGCTGGCCCTCGACCTTCCGGAGACCTGGTTCGATAAATACCTCTCGATGCCGCCAAGCCAGCTCAGGCTCATTCACTATCCCTACGCCGCGGACGCGCCAGCGGATGAACCTGGCATCGGCGCACATACCGACTACGAATGCTTCACGATCCTGCTGCCGACAGCGCCGGGTCTCGAGGTGATGAACGGGGAGGGCGCGTGGATCGATGCGCCGCCGATCGAAGGCGCGTTCGTCATCAACATCGGCGACATGCTCGAAGCCTGGTCGAACGGGACGTTCGTGGCAACGTCGCATCGCGTGCGCAAGGTCAAAGAGGAGCGCTACTCGTTCCCGTACTTCGCGACCTGCGACTATCACACCATCGTTTCGCCGCTGCCGCAGTTCGTGACGGCCGAAAGGCCGGCGAAATTCAAGCCGCTCGTGTCGGGGGATCACCTGTTCGCGCAGACGGCGCAGACGTTCTCCTATCTCAAGAAGCGGATCGAGGCAGGCACACTCAAGCTTCCCGGAGAGCTCGCTCGATCTCTCGAGCTTCGGGCAGGAAGCGCTCAATCGGAAGGCGAGCTAAAATGAGGTTGGAGAATAACGCTCAACTCGCGGGCGGACGTGCCGTGCCAATGACGCTTCAGGACATCGCCGAGGCCGTCGGGCCGAAAGTGCCCACAAGTGTTCCCACATGGGTGCACGGCGCCTTCAAGCGCCGGTCGATCACCTTCGCGACCGGCCTCGAGGATACGCGCACATTCGTCGTCTGGGTGCAATCGCATCGCGCGACTGGCGACATCCGCATTCACCCGGGCCGGCCAGAAGATCACGGCCAGCGACCGCCTCGAGGACATGGACCGCGCGACGCTGGAAATTCTCGCCAGCGTCGAGGGCGGGGTCGCGGAGACGGCGTGGGCCGACGGCGTGATGTCGTGGGAAAACTGGATCGGCCTGCAGCCCTACAACAAGTATCCGGAGCCCGGCATCCTTCGCCGCACGGGCGATTGCATGATCGAGTTCGCGCCGTCCGGAATCTATGTCGAGGATTGGCGATATATGCTTTCGGCCGCCGGTCTGATGGGAGCTCTTAAGCTGATCGCCGAGATCGACGATACGGGGACGACGCGGGCTCGCAACGGCGGGTTTGTGTTCGCCGGCCAGCACGCGGTGCTCGTTCTCGGGCGGCGCACGCCGCTGCCGGATAGAGTACCGGCACAAAAATTCGTCAAAACCAGCAATGATCCGCTCGCCGCAGCGCGTCAGGTTCTCGAGTGCACGGTCGATTACGCAACCGATCATGGCCACGGCTTTCACATCGCCGCCTCGACCGATCCCTGGCGCGAGGGGCGAAAGCTCGAGATCACGTCCTGCTTCGAGCGGTCGCAGGACCCGGATGTGCTCGTCGAGCGGGTGAAGGGCGAGCCCGGCATCGTGTCGCGACTGTGGCGGATCGACAGTCTCGAGAGCGCAGTCCAATTTCCGCTTGCGACGCCGGCCGAGCCCGAGAGCTTCAAATGGCTCGACGGCGAGGCGGATACGCTGATTGCGCCGCTCGGGGCCGCCGCATGAATGGTGCCGAGAAAGGGGGTCGCATGTCCGAATTCTTCTACAAGGATACGCTTCCGGGCGGGAAGCATTGGTCGCTCACGATGCGGCGCGGCACGGTGCTCAAGCTTGTCGACGTCGAGGGCGGCGCCAACGTCGGCATGCTCTTCTACAACCCGGCGAACTGCTCGAACGCTACAACGTGCCCGACACCTTGAAGTGCGCAGCACACGCTTCAGCTCACCCAGGGGCGGTGCCTGTACTCGGACATGGGGCGCATCTTCTGCTCGGTCATCGCGGACACGTGCGGCTGGCACGACACGGTTTGCGGCAACACGACAAAGGCGATGGTCACGGCGCGCTGGGGTGGGGCGAGCTTCCAAGCGTATCGCAACGACTGGCAGCAGAACGGCCGCCGATAGCTTCCTGGTTGAGGCCGGCAAGTATGAACTCGGGCGGCGGGATCTCGCGGCCAACGTCAATTGGTTCAGCAAGGTCAGCACGGCCGAGGACGGGAGCATGTTCTTCGATGCGGGCGCGGCACGAGCGGGCGCCGCCGTCGTGCTCCGCTTCGAGATGGACACGCTCGTGCTCTTTCACACCTGCCCGCATCCGCTCGATCCGTCGCCGACCTACCCGAGGAAGCCGGTGACCTACGAGATCGGGGTGGCAGAGCCGGTCTCCGCAGGCGACGCCTGCCTCAACTCGGCGCCGGAGAATGGGCGCGGGTTCAGACAACCGTCTCTTCCACATAGGCTGCGGGCATTGAGAGGGATTTGCGATGCTCAAAGAAAGCCATCTCGATCCCGCACGGGCTAGTTTTCGAAAGGTCGTTCCGGCCGGCGAATATTTCCTGCATGTGGTCAAGCAGGGCGAGACGGTGCGGATCGTCGACGTCGAGGGAAATCAGGCCGCAGACACGCTTTTTTTCAACGCCGATGATGCGCACGAGCGCTATTCCGCGATGGATACCATCCGTGAGCAGGGGAACGTCTACCTCAGCGTGGGAACGACGATCCGCTCCGATCTCTGTCGGCCGATGCTCAAGATCACGGCCGACACGGTCGGGCGCCACGACACATTCGGCGGCGCATGCGCCACGGAGACCAATACGGTGCGGTACGCAATCGAGAAGCGGTACATGTCACTCATGCCGGGACACAGTCGTGTCCACGATCACGGGGATCGCGCAGCTGGCCTCACGAAACGCGACATCGCCCACAACATCAACTTCTTCATGAACGTGCCGGTCACGTCGGACGGGGGGCTAACATTCGAGGACGGGGTGTCGGCGCCCGGAAAATACGTCGAGATGGACGCGCTGATGGACGTGGTGGTCATGATCACGAATTGCCCGCAATTCAACAATCCCTGCAATGCGTATAACCCGACGCCGCTCGGGTTCTGATTTGGAACCAAGGGACCTGAGGGGCATGTTCGACAGGGTCTTCGTCGCCAATCGCGGCGCCATCGCGACGCGCATCATTCGCACACTGGACGCATGGGGATCTCGCGGGTCGCGGTGTATTCGGAAGCGGATCGCCACTCGGCGCATGTACCTCAGGCTGACGCGGCGGTGGCGCTAGGTCCGGCACGGCGACGCAGAGCTATTTCAAGGTGGAAGCATCGTCGAGGCGGCACGCAATACGGGAGCTGAGGCGATTCATCCGGGGTATGGCTTTCTGTGCGAGAATGCGGACTTTGCAGAAGCTTGCGAGAAGGCCGGAGTCGTTTCTCGGTCCAAGTGCGGAGCAGATGCGAGCGTTAGGACTCAAGCACACAGCTCGCGAGATGGCGTTCAAGGCGGGCATCCCGACTCCGGCCGGGCACGGGGCTCCTGTCCGACATCGCGCACGCGCCAACGAGGCGGATCGCTTCGGCTTTCCGGTCATGTTGAAGAGCACGGCGGGAGGCGGCGGTATCGGAATGCGGGTCGTCGGCGTCGAACCGAATTCGCTCCAATTTCGAGCCGTCGCGCGTCAGGCGCGCAACAATTTCCAGGCTGGCGGAAATCTATCTTGAACATTATGTCGCAAACGGGCGGCATATCGAGGTGCAGATCTTCGGCGACGGCGCGGAGTCCTAGCGCTCGGCGAACGCGACTGCTCGGCGCAGCGTCGCAATCAGAAAGTTATCGAAGAGACGCCGGCGCCGGGCCTATTTGAGCAAGAAGCACGCCGAACTGTGGGAGACCGCGGTCGCCTCGGCCGGTCCGTCGGCTCGAGAGCGCAGGCACGGTCGAATTTCTCTAACGACTCGACTCGAGCGAGTTTTTTTTTCTCGAGGTGAATACACGGCTTCAGGTCGAGCACGGGGTCACAGAGGAGGTATCAGGCATCGATCTCGTCGAGTGGATGGTGCGCCTTGCCGCGGGCGAGCTTGCACTGCCGCTGCAGTCTGCTCCGGCCAAAGGGCGCGTCGATTCAGGTTCGCCTCTATGCGGAAGATCCGGCCCACGATTTTCGTCCGAGCGCGGGGATGTTGACGGCATGTCGACTGGCCCGCAGACGCCCGTGTCGAGACGTGGGTGGAGAGCGGGGCGGAGGTGTCGCCGTTCTACGATCCGATGCTCGCCAAGATCATCGCTGAAGGTAGACTGGGCGGAGGCGTTGACACGCTCGAGGCGGCACTGCGCGGAGTCGAGTTCGGCAGGCGTCGAGACAAATCTCCTCTACGTGCGCGATCACGCCTCGTCCGAGGTGTTTGCCATGGGTGAGATGCTGACCAGAAGTCGCGTGACATTACCGTCCGGCCGAGGACGTTCGAAGTGTTGAGCCGGGCAATGTAACTACAATTCAGGACTATCCGGGGCGGCTTGGGTCTGGGACGTGGGCGTGCCGCCGTCGGGTCCAATGGACACGGTCGTTCGGCTCGCGAATCGCGCGGTTGGCAATCCGGACGGCGCGGCGGGCCTCGAGATGACGCTCTCGGGGCCATCGCTCACGTTCAACTCCGCGGCCGTCATCTGCCTCATGGGCGCGGCGATGCCGGCACATCTCGATGGCAGCGAGATTGCCCATGGGCGGGCGGTCAATGTCGCGGCGGGCCAGAC
>CAVQUQ010000029.1:0-83403 GCA_963716835.1 uncultured Alphaproteobacteria bacterium
TAAGCAGGCGGTCGCAGGTTCAAATCCTGCCGGGATCGCCAAGCAACTCAAAGCCCCATAACCGCGAAAGTTTCCGCCGCCCGAAAAAGCGATGTGGCGCAAATGCATGCGTTGGATGCACCACACAGGCCGGCGCGGAATAACGGCAAAAGTGCGTAAGCAGACGAATCAAATCACGTTCCGGATCGGAGATCCGGAATGGGCGACGCGGCCGACATCCTGACGAGATTTGCCTTCGAGGCAAGGAAGCGCCTGGACGCAGCGCTCGCCGCGCATCGGGTCTACCCGGACGCACGCGTGGAACGCGAGTGGCGGCGATGGGATCGCTGGTACCGAATCTACTGCGAAGCGAACGGCTATGTTCCGCTCCAATAGGCGCAGCGCCGTGACATGCGCGCGGTCTTCAGCAAGGGACTAAGACCACCTGCGGTTAACTCATTGGACAGCAGATCAACTTCTAGAGGGAATCGGTTCCAGCGCGACGCGCGCTCTTCGCACTGTCCGATTGGACAGTGGTCAATTATCCGCTCCCTGTCCACACTTCGCATGGCTGAATTTCCGTAAGCGTAGCAGCGGAGCGCACATGATGGACGAGGACACCGTCATTCACTTGATTCACCGGGCAGAGCAGTGTGCGATTATTCTGCTGCAGAATCGAACGCTCGATCATGGGCTCACACCCACCCAGATCGCGATACTTTCGGCGCTCGAGGCGCGCGCCGGCTTGAGCCAGACGCAGCTCTGCGACGCGACAGGCGTCGATCGCTCGACCATGGGCGATGTCGTGAAGCGGCTGGTGAAGAAAGGACTCGTGCGCCGCGCGCGAACCAGGCGGGACATGCGAACGAACGCCATCGAGCTGACGAACAATGGTAAGGCGGCGATAACCGCCGTTGCGCCGGTTGCAGCTATGGCCGGGGAAGAGCTTCTCTCCGTCCTTCCGCAACGTGGCCGCAAGCAGTTCATCGAAAGCCTCGTGACCGTCATTGACGCGCTCGAGAGCGGGCGGAGGGCCGCGGCCGCCGACGCGCCGACAAAGCGCGATAGACGACCTGGGCGAAGAAAAGTTGCGGCAAGCGGGCAGGGATCACCGGCGGTACCGGTCCAGAATTCCTAGCGCAGTGCCCCGGACGACGGCGCGGTGAAGACAAGGATTTCGCAGGCCCTCGCCGTCTGGTCACGGGTGGGCTGGCGGCATATGTATTCCGCTGGATGTGCGTGCGGCCGCGGGCCGCTCTCCAGTCGGATCGACATCATGAGCTGGCAGCCTTCGAACGATCCCAAGCCGGGCGACGCTCAATCTTGCGACGCCGTCGAGCAGGTGATCGTGCCGCGCGCCCGCGATCTCGGCGGGTTCGAGGTGCGCCGCGCCCTGCCGGCCGCGGGCAAGCAGATGGTCGGGCCGTTCATCTTCTTCGATCAGATGGGCCCCGCAGAATTTCTGATCGGCACGGGGATCGACGTGCGCCCGCATCCCCATATCGGGCTCGCGACCGTCACCTATCTCTTCGACGGCGAGATCCTGCACCGTGACAGCCTCGGCACGGAGCTTCCGATCCGGCCCGGCGAGCTGAACTTAATGACGGCCGGGCAGCGGAATCGTACATTCGGAGCGCACCAGCGCGGCCGAGCGCGCCAAGGGGCCGCGGCTGTTCGGCATCCAGGCCTGGGCCGCGCTGCCCAAGTCGCACGAGGAGGGTGCACCCGCTTTCGTCCATCACGGTACGGGAGAGCTGCCGCGCATCAGCGGCGACGGCAAGACGGTGCGCGTCGTCATGGGCAGCCTCTACGGTGAGACATCGCCGGCGGTGTTTCCGCACGCGTGCTTCTATGCCGAGGCCGTGCTGGCACCGGGCGCGGTGCTGCCGCTCGACCCCGATTATGACGAGCGCGCCGTCTACGTCGTCTCGGGCGAGATCGACGTCACCGGGCAGACTTTCGGTGCGGGACGGCTGCTCGTGTTCCGGCCGGGCGACCGGATCTCTATCCTGGCGCTCTCGCAGGCGCGCCTCATGCTGCTCGGCGGCGAGCCGATGGACGGGCCGCGCCACATCTGGTGGAATTTCGTGTCGTCGTCGAAGGACCGCATCGACGCGGCGAAGGCCGACTGGAAAGCCAAGCGGTTTGCGCCAGTGCCGAGCGACGCGGAGGAGTTCATCCCGCTGCCGGAGGACGCGCCAAGAACCTAGAAGCCGAGCGGGGCGAGACTGCGCTTGATGCTGCGGACGAGCGATCGGACGAACTTTGGCGGGCGGTTTCCGGGGTAGCGTGCGGAGCGCCGCGGCTTCGCAGGATAGACGGCTGGCGGCGACGCGAGATTGCTCTCCGTGGCCGATGGCGACGAGGGGTCGTCGAGCGCGGCGGTCTCGAGCGGCGGCGACGCGTCACTCGGGCGCGCAGTGGTGTTGGTATCAGGCGCACGAGCGGCGAGAGCCGGCGCGGGTGCAGGGTCGGCGGGAGCAACGTCGGCCGGGGCCACAGGAGCTGCGATGCGCTCGCTTTGCGCCGCCGCGCTCTCCTTGCGATCAATCGATCCGGTGATCGTCGCGGAATTGCTTGCAACGGTGCTCGCGACGCAGGCTCCGTCCTGCGTCTGCTGCTGGCCGGGCGGGCAGGACGAGCCGCAAGCGGTGTCGCGCTCTCCCTGCAGCAGGCTCAAGAGGACCTGATCGGGCTTGTCGACGGGCAAGACTGCGTTGGCGTCGTCGACGAACGCCTTCATGGCTACGCGCGTTTGTGCCGTCCAAAGGCCGTTGACCTCGCCGCGATAGCAGCCGACGCGGCGCAGCTCGCGCTGGATCTCGCGCGCGAGGGAGGGAAAGTCCGTCGGCATCGCCTTCTTGACCGGCTGGGGCAGTGCGACGAGGGCGGGAGACGGCTCGGCCGGGCCCTGTCTTACGGAGGCGACAGCAATCTCTTCGCCGGAATCGGAAGTCGCTACCGCATAGACCGCGAGTGCCGAAACTCCAATCGCGGTGACAAACAAAATCAACCTGTTCATTGGCCCCCCAGCCAGAGCAGCAGCGAGTCTGCAATAAATCGGCGCGACTTGGGGCCAAAGGAAGGCGCCCGGCCGCATATGCACGGCGAACTGCGGCACCGATGCTACGGCGGAGCACCTTGGGTTGTCAAAGGACGGCGGTAACGCCCATGTGGCGCGAGTTATGCTTGCGTTGCTCAGCGGCGATACTGCGGCGCCCGATCCATACGCGGTTGGAGCATTGGGTGAGGAGGTCGGGTTGCGCGCGACCGCGCAGCCGGCCGGTCGCCTCCTGGTAGGGCCCGACGTAACGGAGGCTCTGCGGAAGCGCTGGATAGACGCGCCGGATCCATGCCAACGCGGACGTCGCGCGGCGATGCTCAGCATCCGAATAGTCGAGCCCGAAGTCCGCGCGTAGTCGCGGCGGCAGCATATGTGCGGTGAGCGCGCGATACCAAGGGGGCGGGCGCAGCCAGAAGTCCGGCTCCGTTCAAGATCTTTGTGGCGATCGCGCGGGCCTCAGGCGTCACCGTCAACGTGCCCGACGCGTGCATCGCGGCGTTATAGGCAGCAAAGTCCTTCCATGTTTGGGGCAGGGCCTCGTCTTGAATTCCGAAGAGAGCCGCGAAGACTCGGTTCTCCGCGTAGTAGCGCTCGCGCTCGTCGTCAGAGAGTGGCGGAAGGACAAGGTTGTAGGCTTCGAGGGCCGTGTCGACGAGGGTGGCGTGGACCCAGTGCAGGGCTGACACCTCGTTGGCAGCATAGGCCGAGCCTGCGGCGAACGGTCCCGCGCTCTCGGCGAGCACGCCTGTGACGGTCGCGTGACGGCGATGCAGCCGGCGTGCTGCGCCGAGCGCCTGATCCAGCGTACCGAAGGCCATCGCATACATCACGCCAAATGTGCGGTGGAAGCGGCCAATCGGATCGGCAAGCGTGTTCGAGTGCTCGGATATAGCAGCCGCGACCCAGGGATGGGCAAGCTGAAGCAGGAGCGCACGGCCAGCGCCGAGGAAGACGGCGGCCTCGCGGTTGACACGCCACGTGACCGATTGAGGCCCGAAGATGCCTTCTCGCGGACCGGCCGCGCGTTCACGGACGAAGGTCAGCGATCGCTCGAGATCATCAGCTTCGATCATTCGTGACTGGTCCGTGACGGATGCCGGAGGCGTGACGCGGAACGCACAGCCTCTAGCCGCGCGTTGGCGGAACCGAGTGGCGGTGACGCGGGTGGTTCTTGAATTCAAAGCTCAAAACGATCATGTGGCTTCTAGGATCATTCTAATCCTAGCAAAATCACCCGCGCTCAAGCCGCCCCCAACTGCACAAATACGAGGCAGCCGATGATCACACTGACGTTGAACGGCGACGAGGTGCGTTTCGACGGCGATCCGTCGATGCCGCTCCTCTGGTTTCTCAGGGACGTTCAAGGATTGACCGGTACCAAGTTCGGCTGCGGGGTCGCGCAGTGCGGGGCGTGTACGGTGCATGTGAACAGCGAGCCGCGGCGCGCGTGCGTGACGCCGGTCGGCACGCTCGACGGGGCAGACGTCATGACCATCGAGGGCGCCGCCGACCCGGTCGCCAAGGCGGTGCAGGCGGCGTGGGTGGCGCTCGATGTGCCCCAGTGCGGGTACTGCCAGTCGGGACAGATCATGTCGGCGGTCGGCCTCTTGTCTCAGAACCGCAAGCCCACGGACGAGGACATCGACCTCGCCATGAACGGCAACATCTGCCGCTGCTGCACCTATCATCGTATCCGCGCTGCCGTGCATGACGCCGCGCACCGTCTGGAGGCTTGAGCCATGACAGCAGCACTCACGAGCGACCGCCGGACGTTTCTCAAGAGCTCGCTGGCCGCGGGTCTGGTGATCGGCTTCAATATCCCAATCGCGAAGCGGGCGGCTGCGGCCGCGCCTTCGGAGTTCGTGCCGAACGCTTTCATTCGCATCGCGCCCGACAGCACGGTCACCGTCATCAGCAAGCACATCGAGTTCGGCCAGGGTCCCTACACCGGGATCGCGACCATTCTCGCCGACGAGCTCGACGCCGACTGGTCGCAGATGCGCGCCGAGTCGGCGCCGGCCGACCACACACGCTACGCGAACCTCGCCTTCGGCGCGCAGGGGACCGGCGGCTCGACGGCTATGGCCAATTCCTGGGAGCAGCTGAGGAAGGCGGGCGCGGAGGCGCGGGCGCGCCTCATCGCTGCCGCGGCGGAGGCGTGGGGCACGTCCACGGACGGGATCACCATCGAGAAGGGCGTCATCAAACATCCGTCGGGCAAGACGGCGACATTCGGCGAACTCGCGAGCCGGGCGCAATCGATCACGCTCGCGGCCGAGGCGAAGCCCAAGGCGCCTGCCGACTGGAAGCTGATCGGCAAGCACGTCACGGGCAAGATCGACACTGCGCCGAAGACGAACGGCACGGCGATGTTCACCATCGACGTCAAGCTCGACAACACGGCGACCTGCCTCATCGCGCGCCCGAGCCGCTTCGGTGCCAAGGCCAAGTCGTTCGATCCGGCGCCGGCGCTTGCGATCGCGGGCGTGAAGGAGGTGTTCGTGGTCCCGCAGGGCGTCGCCGTGCTGGCGGACGGATTCTGGGCGGCGAAGAAGGGGCGCGATGCGCTCAAGATCGACTGGGATGAGATGGAGACAGAAGCACGCAGCAGCGCGGAACTCGTGAAATCCTACACCGAGCTCGCCAACACGACGGGAGCGGTCGCGCGCAACGACGGCGATGCGGAGGCGGCCCTCAAGGGTGCGGCCAAGGTGGTCGAAGCGACGTATGTGTTTCCCTATCTCGCGCATGCGCCGCTCGAGCCCAACGATTGCGTTATCCGGCGCACAGATGACGGCGGCGCCGAGCTCCTGTTCGGCTCGCAGTTGCAGACCGTCGATCAGGCTGTCGCCGCGGCCGTGCTGGGCTTGAAGCCCGAGCAGGTGAAGATCAAGACGCTGCTCGCGGGCGGCAGCTTCGGACGCCGCGCGACGCCTGCAGGGCGACATGGCGGCCGAGGCAGCGAGCGTGCTCAAGGCAGCGAAGCACCAGGGGCCGATCAAGGTCATCTGGACGCGCGAGGACGACATCAAGGGCGGACGCTACCGGCCGATCTTCGTGCACCGCGTGCGCGGCGGGCTCGACGACAAGGGCAATATCGTCGCGTGGGACCAGTCGATCGTCGGCCAGTCGTTCATGAAGGGCTCGCCGTTCGAAGCGATGATGGTCAAGGACGGCGTCGACCAGACGATGGTCGAGGGTGCCAGCACGCTGCCGTATCAGGTTCCGAACCTGCGCGTGTCGGGGCATATCGTCGAAGCGGGCGTCACGACGCTGTGGTGGCGCAGCGTCGGCTCGACGCACACAGCGTATTCGACGGAGACGTTCCTCGATCAGCTCGCGGAAGCGGCTGGCGTCGATCCGCTGGCGATCCGCCAAAAGCTGCTGGCCAAGCATCCGCGGCATCTCGCCGTGCTCAATCTCGCTGCGGAGAAGGCGGGCTGGGAGCACGCCGGTCGCGAAAGGCCGTGCGCGGGGCCTTGCCGTGCACGAGTCCTTCAAGTCCTTCGTGGCTCACGTGGTCGAGGTGTCGATCGGCGACGATGGGCTGCCCAAGGTCGAGCGCGTCGTGTGCGCGGTCGATTGCGGCATCCCGATCAACCCCGACGTGATCAGGGCACAGCTCGAGGGCGGCGCGGGCTACGGCCTCTCGGCAATCCTCTACGGCGCCATCGATCTCGAGGACGGGCGGGTCGTGCAATCGAACTTCAACGACTACCGCGTGCTCAGGATCAACGAGATGCCGCCAATCGAGGTGCACATCGTTGCGTCCACCGAGAAGCCCGACCGGGATCGGCGAGCCCGGCGTGCCGCCGATCGGACCGGCGGTCGCGAATGCGTGGGCGAAGCTTACGGGTCAGCGCATTTACGCGCTGCCGTTCTCGCGCCATGCTGCCAAGGCGTAAGGAGCAAGCTATGAGAGTTTTTGCTGCAAGTCTCGCCGGTGCGCTGGCCGTCGTCGCAGCGGGCATAACGGTGTCCGCAGCGCAGCCCGAGGGCGGTGCGACGCTCAAGGCGGCGAGCGATTTCGAGAGCATCGCCGACAAGAAAGAGCGATCGGTCGCGCTGTTCGCGGAAGCGGGCAAGGTCATCACGCATCCACGCTGCGTCAATTGCCATCCGGCGGGAGATCGGCCGATGCAGGGCAACGACAGTCATCCCCACCAGCCGCTCGTCGTGCGCGGCGCCGACGGGCTCGGCGCCATCGGCATGCGGTGCACGACTTGTCACGGGCCGGCGAACTTCAATCCGGGCGGCGTGCCGGGACATCCGATGTGGCATGTGGCGCCGATCGAGATGGCGTGGGTCGGCAAATCGCTCGGCGAGATCTGCGAGCAGATCAAGGATCCGAAGCGCAACGGCGGCAAGTCGATGGAGGAGCTCATCCACCATATGTCGGAGGATACGCTTGTCGGCTGGGGCTGGACGCCGGGCGGGGATCGCGAGCCCGCACCTGGCACGCAGAAGGAGTTCGGCGGGCTGATCCGCGCCTGGGCCGAGACCGGTGCGGCGTGTCCGGCGTCATGACACGCATGCGCGGGCCGAGATGATGCAGCGCGTCGCGGCGGTGGTCCTGGCGGCAGGCGAGTCGCGGCGCTTCGGGCCGGAGAACAAGCTACTCGCCGACGTCGGCGGGGCCCCTCTCGTGCGCCGGGTCGTGGACGCGGTCAAGCAGGGCGGCATATCCGAGATCGTCGTCGTCACCGGGCACGATGCGGGAGCCATCGAGAAAGCGCTTCACGATCTCCCGGTGCAATTCCAATACAACGCGAATTGGGAGCGCGGCATGGGCACGTCGATTGCGGCCGGAGTGGCGGCGCTGGGCATCGACGTCGATGGCTCCTTTGTCATTCCCGGCGACATGGCGCTGCTTTCACCGAACCTTATCGGCAAGCTCTTCGACGTGTTCGAGGAGGTGGGCGGCGGGTCGATCGTCGTGCCGGTCACCACGCGACGGGAGCAGCGCAATCCCGTCCTGTGGCCGCGCAAGTACTTCTCCGAGCTGGCCGCGCTCGACGGCGCCGAGGGAGCGAAGAAGCTGCTCGCGAAGCTCGCGGCCTCAAGCAGGCGGATGACGATCAGCGACGAGCTTCTCTTCGGCGACGTCGACACGCCGGACGATCTCGCGGTGGCGCGGGCGCGGATTGCCGGCGATCAACGCTGACGCTTCGTCAGGAAAGCATCCCAAGACGGCTCGCGGCCGAAACGCGCGGCGAGGAAGTCGATGAAGACGCGCGTCTTCGCTGCGAGGTAGCGGTTCGGCGCGTAGAGGGCGTGGATCGCGAGCTCGGGCGGCGGGTTCTTCGGCAGGACCACCTTCAGCCGGCCAGCCTCGACGTGCGGTCCCACGATGAATGTCGGAAGGTCGGTGATGCCGATGCCCTGCAGGGCAGCCGCGAGCAGGATCTCGCCATTGTTGGAGCAAAGCGAGGATGGGACCTCGACCGCGATCGTCTCACCATCCCGTGTGAGCTGCCAGCGATGGGTTGCCGCCATGTGGCCATAGACGAGGCAGCGATGCTGGGCGAGATCGGCAGGCGACTTCGGCATGCCATGCAGGCGGAGATAATCGGGCGAGGCGGCGAGCACGCGGCGGGAGGGAGCGAGACGACGCGCGATCAGGCTCGAGTCGGCGAGGGCGCCGATGCGGATGGTCACGTCGACGCCTTCCTCGAGAGGGTCGATGAAGCGGTCGTTGAGGGTCAGCTCGACCTTGAGATCGTCGTGGTCGGTCATGAAGTCGGCAACCGCCGCGCCGAGATAGAGCGTGCCGAAGGACATCGGCGCGTTGACCTTGAGGATGCCCTTGGGCTCGTCGTGGAGCCGCGAGATCTGAATCTCCGTCTCCTCGACTTGGGCCAGGATGGCAACACAGCGCTCGTAGTAGGCGCGGCCCGCTTCCGTCGGCGTCACGCGCCGCGTCGTGCGGTCGAGGAGCCGCGCACCCAAGAGCTGCTCGAGCTCCATCACGGCCTTGCTCACGGCAGAGCGTGTGATGCCGAGGCGGCGCCCGGCTTCGGCAAAGCCGCCGGTCGCCACGACCTTGGCGAAGGCGTTCATGGCATCGAGCTTGTCCATTCCGGTTTTCCTGGAGTATTTGTATCCAAATTGGAACCAGACTGGACTATTTTTTGGCTTATTGAGCTAAAATGGTCAACAACCCATACTCTCCGTCAACCAAGCAACTTCCTGCCAGGCAGGAGATAGGAGACGGACATGTTGACCCTTCGCAGAGCAGAGGAGCGCGGCAAGGCCAACTTCGGTTGGCTCGACAGCCGGCACAGTTTTTCCTTCGGCCACTACCACGATCCCCGGCACATGGGGTTCGGCCCCCTGCGCGTGATCAACGAGGACCGCGTGGCGCCGGGCGGCGGCTTTCCGACCCATCCGCACAGCGACATGGAGATCATCTCGTACGTGCTTGACGGCGCGCTCGAGCACAAGGACAGCCTCGGCACCGGATCGGTGATCCGCCCCGGCGACGTGCAGCGCATGTCGGCGGGCAGCGGCATCCGGCACAGCGAGTTCAATGCTTCCGAGACGGCGCCCGTGCATTTCCTGCAGATCTGGATCATTCCGGAGAAGCGGGGCATTGCGCCGAGCTACGAGCAGAAGTCGTTTTCCGATGCGGAGAAGCGCGGCAAGCTGCGGCTCGTCGGGTCGCGCGACGGGCGCGACGGGTCGGTGACCATCCATCAGGATGTGTCGCTCTACGCGGCGGTGCTCGATGAGGGCGATGCCGTGAGCCATACCATCGCCAAGGGCCGCGTCGGCTGGGTGCAGGTCGCGCGCGGATCGGTGACGGTCAACGGCGAAGCGCTGCGCGCCGGAGACGGTTTGGCGGTCGAGGCCGCGGGCGAGCTCAAGCTCACCGGTGCGTCGAAGAACGCAGACGTGCTCCTGTTCGATATGGCTGCGTAGCACACGAAAGATAATCAAAGAAAAGAGATGAAACTCCTGGCGCCCGGAAACTTTCCGGGCGCTTTCTCTTTCGGATGCGATCTAGACGAGCGGCGTCAAGAGAATTACATAGTGGGTGCTATAAAAAAATTTGCGGAGTGCGAGAAGGCGAAATGGGGCGGCCGCGGACCTTCGATACGGAGCAGGCGCTCGAGCGCGCGCTGGAAGTGTTCTGGCGCAAGGGTTACGAGGGTGCGTCGCTGTGCGACCTGACCGAAGCCATGGGCATAAATCCGCCGAGCCTCTATGCCGCCTTCGGCAACAAGGAAGGATTGTTTCTGCAGGCGCTCGATCGTTACCATGAGGAGCGGCGCGCATTCTGGAGCGAGGCTGCGCGCGCACCGACGGCACGCGGGGCAATGGAGCGGATGCTCCGCGGGACGGTGGATTTCCTGTCCGACAAGCACAATCCGCGCGGGTGTCTCATGGTGCAGGCGGCGCTGTCGTGCGGCGATACGGCCGATCCGATCCGCCAGGAGCTCAACAAGCGGCGCGCCGCGTTTCAGAAGTCGATACGCGAGCGCTTCGAGCTGGCAAGGGCGGAGGGTGACCTGCCCGCAGGCATCGACGCCGCCGATCTGGCGCGCTTCGTCTCGACGGTTGTCCAAGGCATGGCGGTGCAGGCCGTGTCGGGGGCGAGCCGCAAGGACCTCAATCGGGTTGTCGATCTCGCGATGCGCATTTGGCCCAAGTAGCCCGCCCGACCGAGTTCTCAAATCTGGGGCAATACGAAGGGGCGGCCCCTGGGCGGCGGCGTGTTCGTGCGCACGGGGTGGCGGTAGATCTCGGAAAGCAGGTCATCCGTGAGTACGTCCTGGGGCGGGCCGGCGGCGGCGACGCGTCCCTTGCTCATGAGCACGATCTCGTCGGCATAGGTCGCGGCGAGATTGAGGTCGTGCAGGACCACCAGCACCGTGCGTCCGGCCTCGGCCTGGCGGCGCACCTCGCCCAGCACGATGCTCTGGTGCGCGAAATCGAGACTTGAGGTCGGCTCGTCGAGCAGGAGAACGGAGGTCTCGCCGCGCGGGCGGTTCGACGTCGCGAGCTGGCAGAGCGCGCGCGCAACCTGGACGCGCTGGCGCTCGCCGCCCGACAGCTCGGTGAAGAGGCGCTCCTCGAAGCCTTCGAGGCCGACCGCATCGATCGCCGCCAAGGCCGAGCGCTCGGTCACGGGATCGTCGATCTCGAAGCCGGGCACTGTCGCGCCGAGAAGCACGACCTCGAGCACCGTGAACGGAAACGACAGCATCGCATGCTGCGGGACGACGGCGCGGCGGCGCGCGAGCTCTGCCGACGTTATCTGCCTCAGGTCGCGGCCGTCGATGCGCACGGCGCCTGACGTTGTCATCAGCTCTCCGGCGAGGAGGCGCAGGAGCGTTGACTTGCCGGCGCCGTTCGGTCCGACGAGCGCCACGATGCGGCCTGCGCGCAGCTCGAGGCTCACGCCATCGACGAGGCGGTGGCGCTTGATCTCAAACGTCGCGTCTACGGCCTCGAGCATCAGCGTCCCTCCAGGCCGCCGACGCCGCGCTTCAAGACGAGGTGCAGGAACACCGGGCCGCCGATGACGGCCATGACGATGCCGATCGGCAACTCGGCGGGGGCGACGAGCGTGCGGGCGACGATATCGCCCGCAAGGGCGAGGACGGCGCCGAGAAGTGCGCTTGCCGGCAAAACAATGCGGTGATCGGGGCCGGCGATGAGGCGCACGAAATGCGGGACGACGATGCCGACAAAGACGACGATGCCGGCGACGGCGACGGCGGCGCCGACGGAGGCCGCAGTCGTGATGACGACGAGACGCTTGATGCGCTCGACATTGATGCCGAGGTGAAACGCCTCGGCCTCGCCGAACAAGAGCCCGTTCAAGCCGCGCACGAGATAGGGGATGACGACGGCGATGAAGATCGCGAACGGTATGATGCCCGCGACCTTGGCCCAGCTCGCGCCGGCGAGGCTGCCGAGACGCCACAGCGTGAGGTCGCGCAGCGCGCGGTCGTCGCTCAAATAGGAGATGAGGCCCATCGAGGCTTCCGCCATGGCTGCGACCGCGAGCCCCGCGAGGAGCAGCGTGCCGACCATGAGCTGGCCGCGGCGCTGGGCGACGGCGACGAGGACCAAGGTGGCGCCGACGCCGCCGACAAAGGCCGCGGCGGGGACGGCGTAGATCCCAAGCAGCTCGATCCACGGGCCAGCGAAACTGTGGCCGAGGGCGATGATCGACACCGCGCCGAGCGCCGCACCGGCCGAGACGCCGATGATCGCCGGATCGGCCAGTGGATTGCGGAAGAGCCCCTGCATCATGGCGCCGGAGACCGCGAGCGACGCGCCGACGAACATGGCCAGGATGGTGCGCGGAAGACGGATGTTGAGGAGGATCAGCTCCTCGCGGGCCGACGCCGGATCGGAGGCGTGGCTGACGAGCGCGGTGAGGAGCTTCGGCACGGCGTCAAATGCCGCCCCGGTGGCGCCGATCGAGATCGAAAGGACCACGGCCAGGGCGAGCAGCAATGCCGAGGCGATCAGGAGGCGAGGCGCAATGTGCTCGCGCCGCGTTCTGAGCCGCGCGGATCGGGCCGACGAGGTCTGAGCCACATACTGCATCGTCTTACGGTTTGCCGGGAGCCGATGCCGCCGCAAAGGTCTGCATCAGCTCGCGGGCAGCGGCTGCCGCGCGCGGGCCGAACTGCAGGATATAGCTGCCGCCAAGCTCCAGGATGCGGCCCGCCTTGGCGGCCGGCGTGGCGCTCAAGCCCGGCATCGCCGCGATCTCGGCCCTGCGATCGCCTTCGCGCGCGGGCATGGTGACGATGACATCGGGTGCGAGCGAGAGCGACGCCTCGTCGGAGAGGGGCTTGTAGCCGTCGATCTCGGCGGCCGCGTTCTCGCCGCCTGCCAAGCGGATGATCGCGTCGGCGCCGGTATGCTTGCCGCCGACAATGGCGCGGCCGTTCTGGACCGCGATGATGTAGAGCGCGCGTGCCGGCTTCGTGATCTTGCTCCTCTCGTCATCGAGCTTTTTGAAGTCCGCCTCGATGCCAGCGGCCAGCGCATCGCCCTTCTCCTCGGCGCCGACGATGCCGGCGATGAGCTTCACCTTCTTGACCACGCCATCAGGCGAATCCTCGCACCTGACCTCGACATAGGGGATGTTCGACGCCTTGAGTGCGGCGACGACCTCGGGCGGACCGGCGCCCGCCGAGGCGATGATGACGGTCGGGTTGACCGACAGGACACCCTCGCTCGAGAGCGCGCGCATGTAGCCGACGCTCTTCTTCTCGGCGAGCGCCTCGCGCGGATACTCGCTCGTCGTGTCGACGGCGACGACGTTCGCCGCCATGCCGAGCGCGTAGAGAACCTCCGTCACGTCGCCGCCGATCGAGACGATGCGTGAGATGTCATGCGGCTTGTCGTCGGCGGCGGCGCCTGGCGGCGCCACGAGGAGCACGGCACAGGAGATCGCGAAGCAGAGAAGCCCGGCGCCAGCAAGCGCGGCTCGTGATGGGGCGAGACGCATGAGGTCGTGCTCCTATTTGGTCAGGATAAGCTTGCCGTTTCCAGTGATGCGCAGGCGGTATTCGGACCCGCCGTGGACGAGGATGAGCTCGCGTGCCCCCTGCAGCAGATCGGCAACCGCATAGCGGCGTACGCTTCCCGACCCAGCGTCGGGGGAGTGTGGCGAATTTGTCTCTTCAGGAGGCTCGGACGCTCCGATCATGTTGTGCAGGTGTCCCCTCATTGACCGAGCAAAATTCGGATCTTCATCGAGCAACATTCGGTTTGGCGTCTCGCTGGTTCGAGGCTTAGATTATTATTGACTGTGATAATCATGATTTCATATCCTGCGCAAGTCCGGTGCGTCATTTGCCGGGCGCGTGCGGGGTGCGGGGAGAGCGCTTGCGGCACGCTGTCGGCAAGCCAGCCAAAGGGCGCAACTAGCGTCCAAGCCAGCCAGCCAGGGGTAAGTAGTGAGTAGGGGCTGGCGTACATGTGCAGGCGTTTTGGGCGAGGGCTGCTCGCAGCAGCGGCAATTCTTATTTCGAGCACCGGGTCGGGGTTCACACAGGAGATCGTTCTCGACGGTGTCGTCGTGACATCGACGAAAACCTCCGAGAGCGCGATCGATGCGTTGTCGGGGTCCAGCGCCGTGACCAAGGACGTGCTCGACGAGCAGTTCCAGCCGACCAAAATCTCTGAGGTGCTGGAAACTCTTCCGGGCGTCACCTCGCAGGAGAACGGTCGCGACACCGCCCAATCCGTCAATATTCGCGGTCTTCAGGACTTCGGCCGCGTCAACGTGATGATCGACGGCATGCGCCAGAACTTCCAGCGCAGCGGCCACGGTGCCGACGGTGTCGTCTATATCGAGCCGGAGATGATCCAAGGCATCGACATCACGCGCGGACCGACGGCGACCATCTACGGCTCCGGTGCCATCGGCGGCGTCGCGAACTTCCGGACGCTCGATGTGGAAGACATCCTCAAGCCCGGCGAGTATGCGGCCGGGCGCACGCGGGTGGGCTACGGCTCAAACGGCAACAGCAAGCTCGCAAGCGAGACCGGCGCGGTGAAGGTCGGCAATTTCGACATTCTCGGTCAGGCGAACGGCCGGTGGTCCGACGACTACGAGGACGGGGACGGTAACGAGGTTTCGAACTCAGGCGACGAAACGCGGTCCTATCTCGGCAAGGCGCGCTGGCGGCCGGCAGAGGGCCATCAGTTCACGGCGACGTTCATCGACTACCACTCTGAGTTTGTCGACCAGACGGATTCGGTTGGCCTGAACAGTGGCCTCGTCAGCAGCTTCGTCGAGCGTGATACCGAAGTCGACAACACGCAGTACAGTCTGGGATACACATTCGCACGTCCGGATACGCCGCTCCTCGATTTCAGCGCCAAGATCTATCGCAACACGACGGATCTGGATCAGGTTCGTCTGACGCCCGGCATTCCGCCCATAAACTTTCCCCACAATCCTTGCCCCAATCCTGCCAACCCCTGCGAACAAGCCGGGGCGACGCGTGAGTTTCCACATCGAAACGGAAGGCTTCGATGTCTTCAACACGTCGCGCTGGACATTCAGCAACGTAAGAACGGCCCTGACCTACGGCGGCGACGGTTTCAAGGACGAGGTGCACACTGTCGACTCGCTCGGAGGTAACGGCGACAATTTCACGCCCACGGGCGAGCGGTCAGTCTACGGCGCATTCGTTCAAAGCCAGACGACCTTCTATGACACGGTCGATATCATCGCCGCGTTGCGCTACGACGGCTACGAGCTCGAAGGCGGCAGACAACAGCTCGGATGGAGAGCGAGTTTCGCCGAAGATTACTGCTGGCGTGACGCCGCTCAAGGGCATCACACTCTTTGCGACCTACGCCGAGGGATATCGCGCGCCGGCAATCTCGGAAGCCTTCATCACCGGCGTCCACCCGCCGCCAGCACCCCCGTTCAGCTTGCTGCCCAATCCTGACCTGACGCCTGAGACCGCTCACAACGTGGAAGGCGGCGTCAACCTGAAATTTGACGGCCTGGCCACATCGAGCGACAAGCTTCGGGCGAAATTCGTCGCGTTCCAGAACAAGGTCGACGACTACATCGACGGCGTGATCGTCCCTGCTGGGCCGCCCGCTTTCTTCGCCTTCCAGTACCAAAACATCGCGAACGCGACGCTCGAGGGGTTGGAGTTCGAAAGTGTCTATGATGCTCATGCATGGTTCGTCGGCGTCAACGCGGCCCGCATTCGGGGGACGAATGACGAAACGGATAATCCGTTGCTGACGATCCCAGCCGATCAGGTCACCGTTACTGCAGGTTTCCGCGCCTTCGGCGACAAGCTGGTTGCCGGCGCACGAGCTCACTTCGTCGCGGCCCAAGACCGCACGCCGCCGATCGATACAAGCACCCTCGATCCGAATAATCCCACGGTGAGCCGTGAGCTGCTCGCAACCGATGCCTATACGACTGTCGATCTGTTTGCCCAGTACGTGGTTTCGGAGCAGGCCACGCTCAATCTGAATATCGACAATCTCTTCGATGAAACCTACCGCCAGTATCTCGATCTAACCAACAGCCCGGGCTTCAGCGCCCGCGTCGGGCTGACGATGAGACTTGGGGCCAACTGACGACCTGCGTCTGGGGCCCCGAATTTGAGCGACAACGGCTCTCCCGCCCGGCTTCCGGGCGAGGAGGGCTGTTGGCGCTCGTGGGTTTTTGTCGAAGCATGAGAAGCGGCCAAGAACGCAGAAGGAGACGGCAATGTTTATCGCCATGAACAGGTTCAAGGTGCTCAAGGGCTCGGAGAAGGCGTTCGAGAACGTCTGGCTCAGCCGCGAGACGCATCTCAACGAGCTGCCCGGTTTCATCGAGTTCCACCTGCTCAAGGGTCCCGAGCGCGAGGATCACGTCCTCTATTCGTCGCACACGGTGTGGCGCTCGTTCGCCGAGTTCGAGGCGTGGACCAAGTCCGAGCAGTTCCGCAAGGCGCACGCGGGAGCCGGCGGCAATGCGCCGCTCTATCAAGGCCATCCCGAGTTCGAAGGCTTCCACGTGCTGCAGACGGTCAAGGCCGACGGCTCGAAGCTCGTCGCCGCCGAGTGAGTGCAGGTCCAGCAAATCCTAGGAGGTTCAAAGGATGACAGCACTTGCCGAGACCCAGACCACGGAACGGCCTTCGCTCGCCGCGCGGCTTGCCGCCAATTCGGACGGCATCCTCGAGCAGATCGCGCAGGAGTACGGCGTCAGCACGTTCGAGGTCGTGCGCAATCTGCCGGGCGATCACGCGAGTGTCGTTCCCGGCGAGCACTTCGGCGACATCATGGAGGCGCTGACGGGCTGGGGCGATGTGCTCTTCATCGTGCATACGCCCGACATCGTGCTCGAGTGCGAGGGCAAGCTGCCGCCCGGCACATTCGGGCGGGGCTACTTCAATCTGCATGGCGACAGTCCCATCGGCGGGCACATCAAAGCCGAGAACTGCCGCCACATCGCCTTCGTCGCGCGCCCCTTCATGGGCCGCGCCTCGCGCTCGATCCAGTTCTTCAACGGCGACGGCGAGCGCGATGTTCAAGATCTTCGTCAGGCGCGACGCGGAGCGCAACCTCATCGCGCGAGCAGGTGGCGATGTTCGACGCCTTGCGCGAGAGGTACCGGGCGCGTCTCGCGGCCGCCGAGTGACGCGGCGATTTCGATTGGACCCTGCACGTGCACGAGCCGCAGGACATAATTGCTGCAGCATCCGACACGGTGGACGAGGCCGCGCCCGGCGCGTGCGCGCCTGAGCCGCCGTGTGCGGGGACCGCGCGCGGCTTCGAGGCTCCGGTTGAGCGGCGGGCATGGCGCCGGTTGTCGTCGTTCGCGAGCGTCGCTCTGTCGCTCGCCTTCCACGGCGGGGTGCTGGCGGCGGGACTGGCGTGGGCAAAGTCGGACTCAGGCGCCGTCAAGGAGCTGTCCGAGGCGATCAGCATCGAGATGGCTCTGACTTCGGTGCTCGAGTCGGCGGACGACAGTCCAATTCCGGATACGGCCGCATCCGACGCGTCGGCGGCGCAGAAGCAGGGGAATTCGGCGGCCGTCGAGAGCGTCGAGGCCATTCCGGCCCCTGAAATCGAGAGCAGACCGCCGCCAGTGGCGGAGGTCGCCGTGGTCGAGCCCGAGGCCGTCGCGGTTCCGCCGCCTGAGGGGCTCGAGGTGATCGAGGGTAGCCATGACGGCGGGGAGGCAGCCGGTCGGACCAACGGTGACCCTCAGCCGACCGCGCCGCCCAAGGCGAACAAGGAAGAGCGCGAGGAAGCAAAGACCGAGCGCGAGACGGTTAAGCCGCCAAAGCCGGAGCGCTCGCAAAGCAAGGACAAGCAGCGAACCGCCGCGCTTCAAGAGGGGGGTGTCACGGCGAAGGCTCGCTCGGGAAGCGTCGCCTCGTCGGGACGCGTCTCGGCGAGCACGGGCAATCTCATTAGCTATAAACAGCGGGTCAATGCGCGCGTGGCCGGAAACAAGCCAGGCGGGTCGGGAGGGCGCGGGACGGCGACGGTGTCCTTTGGCGTTTCAGGCTCGGGTGGCCTGACTTACGCCCGGCTCAGCCGGTCGTCGGGCTCCTCGGCTCTCGACAGCGCGGCAGTGGCGGCCGTGCGCCGGTCGGGGCCCTTTGGGCCGACGCCAACAGGGGGCTCACTGAGCTTCTCGTTTTCGTTCTATTTCCGTTAAAGCAGCAGGCGTTGCTATCCCTCCGTTAAGAATTCAGGGGGAGTTCCGTCCCCTGACCGTGTGCACCGCAGCGGAGCTGCGCTATATAAGAAGGCGAGGCCGGCAGGCGGTTCGAGCCTTTGTTCATACCGGCAGTGCAAATTCAAACCAGCCGCCATCGCCGCGGAAAAATGGCCATCGATCATATGATCGACAAGCTCGAACTGCTTCTGGCTCTGGCGCGCGAACGGCATTTCGGCCGGGCGGCGGACGCGGCCGGCGTCACGCAGCCGACGCTCTCGTCAGCGTTGAAAAGCCTGGAGGATCAGTTCGGGGTGCTGATCGTCGAGCGCGGCTCGCGGTTCCGCTGCTTCACGCCCGAGGGCGAGCGGGTGCTCGACTGGGCGCGGCGCATCGTCGGCGACGCGCGCGCCATGCGCCAGGAGATCGATGCGCTCAAGAAGGGTCTCACGGGCCACTTGCGACTTGCGGTCATCCCGACCGCGCTCCCGTTCGTGACCGACCTCACGACGCCGATGCATCTGCGCTACCCGGCGGTGCGCTTCACCATCCTGTCGATGAATGCGGATGCGCTTCTCCAGAAGCTCGAGAACTTGGAAGTCGATGTCGGAATCTCCTACGTCGACACCGAACCATCGGCGAAGTTCGAGGCGGTCTTTCTCTATGAGGAGCAATACGTGCTGCTCGTGGCGCACGACAGCCCGCTTGCAAAGCGCGAGCAAGTCACCTGGGCGGAGGCGGGCAAGCTGCCCCTCTGCCTCCTTACGCCCGATATGCAGAACCGCCGGCTGATCGACCGGCACATCGCCGACGCCGGCGTCAAGCATACACCGACGCTCGAATCCAACTCGCTGCTCGTGCTCTACGGTCATGTGCGCACGGGCGAATGGGTCAGCATTCTGCCGGCGCGCCTCGCCGAGACGCTCGACCGGCCGAGCCGGCTCAAGCCGATCTCGCTCGTACAACCTGCGGTGACGCACAAGATCGGCCTGATCGCCACTAAGCGTGAGCCCCACTCACCGCTGGTCGCGGCCTTCCTCGCCCACGCGAAGCGGATCGCCAATCCGACGCGGGCGGTCTCAGCCTAGACATATCTTAAACGACGCCTTAAGGAGCGCGCGTGCATTGTTGCGCATGCGCCCCATGAAGCAGCCGTTCCATGGGCAAAATCGGTGAAGCGATAGACGCCATCTATCGTCACACGAAACACGCTTATTGAACTTCGAAGGCGCTGCGTCATTCTAGATTCGAATAACTATAAACTGGAGGACCGCCGATGAGCCGCTTCGAGCCATGGAGCGAGGAGCGAACGGTCGAGATCGTTGCCGATCACAAGGCCCTGGAAGGGCCGCTGATGCCCATTCTGCACGCCGTTCAGGAGTCCTTCGGGTATGTGCCCGAAGAGGCGGTTCCGGTGCTTGCGCGCGAGCTCAACCTGTCGCGCGCGGAAGTTCACGGGGTTGTGACCTTCTATCATGACTTCCGGCGCGAGCTGCCCGGCAAGCACATCCTCAAGATGTGCCGGGCCGAAGCCTGCCAGTCCATGGGCTGCGAAGCCCTCGTCGAGCAGGCAGAGGACCGGCTTGGCGTCGAATGCGGCGGGACGAGCGCTGACGGGCGCGTCACGTTCGAACCCATCTACTGCCTCGGCCTTTGTGCGACGGCGCCCTCGGCGATGATCGACGGCCGGCTCGTCGGGACGGCTCGACGCCAAGAAGCTCGACCAACTCCTGAAAGAGGCCACGGCATGACGTTACGCGTGTTCGTGCCCCGCGACGCGGCTGCGGTCGCCGTTGGTGCCGACGACATCGCCCAGCCTCCTGGCAGCGACGGCCAAGAAGGCCGCGGTTTCGGTGGAAATCGTGCGCAACGGCTCGCGCGGCATGCTGTGGCTCGAGCCGCTCGTCGAGATCGAGGAGCGCGGCGTCCGCTACGGTTTCGGGCCGGTTGGTGCCGGCGACATCGAAGGCCTGGTCAAGGCGGGCCTTTTCAACGGCAAGCCGCTCGCGGCGGTCAAGCATCCGCTCGCGCTGGGGCCGGTCGAGAAGATCAACTATTTCAAGCGGCAGACACGCCTTACCTTCGCTCGCTGCGGGATCACGGATCCGATCTCGCTCGAGGATTACCGCGCGCACGGCGGCTACAAGGGTCTCGAGAAGGCAATCTCCATCAAGCCGATCGAGATCGTCGAAGAGGTCACGAAGTCGGGCCTCCGCGGGCGCGGCGGCGCCGGCTTCCCGACCGGGATCAAGTGGAAGACGGTGCACGATACGTCGGGCCCGCAGAAGTACATCGTCTGCAATGCGGACGAGGGCGACAGCGGCACGTTTGCCGACCGCATGATCATGGAAGGCGATCCGTTCGTGCTCATCGAGGGCATGACGATTGCCGGTATCGCCGTCGGGGCGACCAAGGGCTACATCTATCTGCGCTCGGAATATCCGCACGCCGAGGTGGCGCTCAATGCGGCCATTGCCGCCGCACGCAAGGCCGATCTGCTCGGGCCGAAGATCGCCGGCTCGCGGTATGCATTCGACCTCGAAGTGCGCATGGGTGCCGGCGCCTACGTCTGCGGCGAGGAAACGGCGCTGCTCGAGAGCCTCGAGGGCAAGCGCGGCCTCGTGCGCGCCAAGCCGCCGCTTCCGGCGCACAAGGGCCTGTTCGGCTGCCCGACCGTCATCAACAACGTGCTCTCGCTGGCGGCGGTGCCGTTCATCCTCTCCGAGGGCGCGAAGACCTATTTCGACTTCGGCATGGGCCGCTCTCGCGGCACGATGCCGATCCAGCTTGCCGGCAACATCAAGTACGGCGGCCTGTTCGAGACCGCCTTCGGCATCACGCTCGGCGATCTCGTCGACGACGTCGGCGGCGGCACGCTGTCGGGCCGCCCCGTGAAGGCGGTGCAGGTCGGCGGTCCGCTCGGGGCCTATTTCCCGCGCGCGCTCTTCGACACGCCTTTCGACTACGAGGCGTTTGCCGCCCGGGACGGTCTCATCGGACACGCTGGCGTCGTAGTGTTCGACGACACTGCCAACATGGCCAAGCAAGCGCGATTTGCTTTCGATTTCTGCGCTATCGAGAGTTGCGGCAAGTGCACGCCCTGCCGTATCGGCTCGACGCGCGGAAAAGAGACGATGGACAAGGTGATGGCCGGCGAGAACCGGGCCGACAATCTCGCTGTCATCGAGGACCTCTGCAACACGATGAAGTTCGGCTCCCTTTGTGCATTGGGCGGGTTCACCCCATATCCAGTGATGAGCGCGTTGACGCATTTCCCCCAGGATTTCGGCCGGCCGGCGAAGAAGATGGCCGAGGCAGCGGAGTAGAGAGATGTCTCTGATCAAGGAAACGGATTTCGGGACGCCCGCATCCAGGTCCGAGAAGATGGTGACGCTCACCATCGACGACGTGGAAGTGACCGTGCCCGAGGGCACCTCGATCATGCGCGCCGCGATGGAGATGGGAACTGCCATCCCGAAGCTCTGCGCGACGGATATGCTCGAGAGCTTCGGCTCGTGCCGGCTCTGCCTGGTCGAGATCGAGGGCCGCAACGGGACGCCGGCCTCGTGCACGACGCCGGTCGCGCCGGGCATCTCCGTCAAGACGCAGACGCCGCGGCTCAAGGCGATCCGCAAGGGCGTGATGGAGCTCTATATCTCCGACCATCCGCTCGACTGCCTGACGTGCGCCGCCAACGGCGATTGCGAGCTTCAGGACATGGCCGGCGCCGTCGGTCTGCGCGACGTGCGCTATGGCTACGAGGGCGAGAACCATGTCTTCGCCAAGATGGAAGGGGCCGCCAACGACCTGTGGCTCGCCAAGGACGAGACCAATCCGTATTTCACCTACGATCCGTCGAAGTGCATCGTCTGCAACCGCTGCGTGCGCGCGTGCGAAGAGGTGCAGGGCACCTTCGCGCTGACCATCTCGGGCCGCGGCTTCGATAGCCGCGTGTCGGCCGGCATGAACGAGGATTTCCTCAAGTCGGAGTGCGTGTCGTGCGGCGCCTGCGTCCAGGCCTGCCCGACCGCGACGCTCACCGAGAAGGGCGTGATCGACATCGGCCAGCCCGAGCACTCGGCCATCACGACGTGCGCCTATTGCGGCGTCGGCTGCTCGTTCAAGGCGGAGATGCGCGGCGAGGAAGTCGTGCGCATGGTGCCGTGGAAGGACGGCAAGGCCAACCGCGGGCATTCGTGCGTCAAGGGCCGCTTCGCCTACGGCTATGCAACGCATCAGGACCGCATCATGAAGCCGATGGTGCGCGACAAGATCACCGATCCGTGGCGCGAGACGACGTGGGAAGAGGCGATCGATCGCGTCGCTTCCGATTTCCGCCGCATCCAGAAGCAGTACGGCCGCGCGGCCGTCGGCGGCATCACCTCGTCGCGCTGCACGAACGAGGAAGCCTACCTCGTGCAGAAGATCATCCGCGCCGGCTTCGGCGTGAACAACGTCGACACCTGCGCGCGCGTCTGCCACTCGCCGACCGGCTACGGCCTGAAGACGGCGTTCGGCGAAAGCTCGGGTACGCAGGACTTCGACTCGGTCGAGCACTCCGACGTCATTCTCGTCATCGGTGCCAATCCGACGGACGGGCATCCGGTGTTTGCGAGCCGCATGAAGAAGCGGCTGCGCGACGGCGCCAAGCTCATCGTCGTCGATCCGCGCCGCACCGATCTCGTCAGCTCGCCGCACGTCGCGGCCGACTATCACCTGGCGCTGCAGCCCGGCACGAACGTCGCGGTTTGCACAGCGATGGCGCACGTGATCGTGACCGAAGGCCTCGTCAACGAAAAGTTCGTGCGCGAGCGTTGCGACTTGAACGAGTACAAGGAATGGGCCGAGTTCGTCTCGCGCGAGGTCAACTCGCCCGAGGCGATGGAAAAGTACACGGGCGTCAAGGCTGAGCTCATCCGCGGCGCGGCGCGCCTCTATGCGACGGGCGGCAACGCCGCCATCTACTACGGCCTCGGCGTCACCGAGCACAGCCAGGGCTCGACGACCGTCATGGCGATCGCGAACCTCGCCATGGCGACCGGCAACCTGCGCCGTCCGGGCGTCGGCGTGAACCCGCTGCGCGGCCAGAACAACGTGCAGGGCTCCTGCGACATGGCCTCGTTCCCGCACGAGCTGACCGGCTATCGCCACATCTCCGACGCCGTGACGCGCGCCGCCTTCGAGAAGGAGTGGAACTGCACGCTCGATCCCGAGCCCGGCCTGCGCATCCCGAACATGCTCGACGCCGCCGTCGAGGGCACGTTCAAGGCCATCTACATCCAGGGCGAGGACATTCTCCAGTCCGACCCCAACACGCACCACGTCGCATCGGGCCTCGCGGCCATGGAGTGCGTGGTCGTGCAGGACCTGTTCCTGAACGAGACCGCCAACTACGCGCACGTGTTCCTGCCGGGCTGCACCTTCCTCGAGAAGGACGGCACGTTCACGAATGCCGAGCGGCGCATCCAGCGCGTGTCCAAGGTCATGCGGCCGCTCAACGGCTACGGCGATTGGGAGATCACGCAAATGATCGCCCAGAAGCTCGGCATGGGCTGGAACTACACGCATCCCTCCGAGATCATGGACGAGATCGCGCGGCTCACGCCGACGTTCAAGGGCGTGTCGTTCGAGAAGATCGAGAAGCTCGGCTCGATCCAGTGGCCCTGCAACGACGAGCATCCCGAGGGCACGCCGATCATGCACGTCGGCGAGTTCGTGCGCGGCAAGGGCAAGTTCATGATGACCGAGTACGTGCCGACCGACGAGCGGACCGGCGCGCGCTACCCGCTCATCCTCACCACGGGGCGCATCCTCTCGCAGTACAACGTCGGCGCCCAGACGCGGCGCACGGCCAACGTCATGTGGCATGCGGAGGACGTGCTCGAGATCAATCCGTTCGATGCCGAGCACCGCGGGATCAAGGACGGCGACTGGGTTGCCGTGACGCAGCCGCGCCGGCGAGACGGCTCTGCGCGCCGTGCTCACCGACCGGGTGGCGGCGGGCGTGGTCTACACCACGTTCCACCATCCGCTGACGCAGGCCAACGTCATCACCACCGACTTCTCGGACTGGGCGACCAACTGCCCCGAGTACAAGGTGACGGCGGTCGAGGTGTCGCGCTCGAACGGCCCGACGCAATACCAGGAGGAGTACGAGGAGTTCTCCGAGTTGAGCCGGCGCATCGCGCCTGCCGAGGCTGCGGAGTAGTCTTCGATGCCGAAGGCGTCCACTCGTGTGCCGTCCTTGCGGGTCTCGAAGACGGGCGTGGAGGACACGAGCAGGCTCATCCCCGAGGAAGTGCCGGTGGCGCTCGTCTACGACGGCTCGACGCATGCCGTCATGATGGCGACGCCGGCCGACCTCGAGGATTTCGCCGTCGGCTTCAGCCTCACCGAGGGTATCATCGCATCGCGCGGCGAGATCCGCGAGCTCGAGGTCGTCGAGCATGACAAGGGTCTCGAAGCCCGCATGTGGCTCGTCCCGGCGAGCGGGCGCGCGCACGTCGAGCGCCGCCGCCGCATCGTCGGTCCGACCGCCTGCGGTCTGTGCGGCGTCGAGAGCCTCGATGCGGCGGTGCCGGAGGCTCGAGCGCGTCGGCGACGCGGCAAGGACCACTCCCGACGACATTCAGAAGGCGCTCGCCGCCATGCCGGCCGAGCAGACGCTCAATGCGGCGACCCGCGCCGTCCACGCCGCGGCGTTCTGGGACGTGCGGCAGGCGGGATTGCGTTGGTGCGCGAGGACGTCGGCCGCCACAACGCGCTCGACAAGCTCGTCGGCGCGGTCACGACGGCCGGGCTCGACCCGGCGCGCGGGTTCGTCGTGCTGACCAGCCGGGTGTCGGTCGAGATGGTGCAGAAGGCAGCCGCCCTCGGCGCGGAGATCATAGTTGCGGTCTCGGCGCCAACCGCGCTAGCACTCAGCGTCGCCGAGGCGGCCGGTATCACGCTGGTCGCCATCGCGCGGCCAGACGCTTTCGAGATCTTCACGCATCCGCACCGCATATCGCTCGCCGCCGAGCGCGGCGACGGCACCCGCTCCGAGGTTCACGTAAATGCACTCCAACATTAGCACGCTCGTCCGTATGGCGAACGACATCGAGAAGTTCTTCAAGGTCCAGGGCGAGGAGCGCGCCGTCGCGGGAATTGCCGATCACGTCAAGAAGTTCTGGGAACCGCGCATGAAGGCGCAGATCTTCGCGCACCTCGACGAGGGTGGCGCGGGCCTCGATCCGCTGACGCTCAAGGCGCTGCAGAACTTGAAGGCTGCCATGCACGGCAAGTCGACGATGGCGGAAGCGAAGGCCGCGGCAGAGAGCGAGGCCAAGCAGGTCGCGCAGGCGTCGCAGCAGCCGAAGGCCAAGGCCGCAGCAAAGCGCTAGGCGGGCATTCTTTCAGTAATTTGAGGGTCAAGCCGCCGGCTGCTCGGCGCCGGTCGGGGGAGGGCCGGCCGCGTCGAGGGCGTCGTACTCGGCGTCGGTGTAGACGCGCGAGCGGGTGAGAAAGCGAACGCCCTCGGGAGCCTCGACGGAGAAGCCCGAGCCGCGGCCGGGTACGACGTCGATGATGAGATGGGTGTGCTGCCAGTAATCGAACTGGGCGGCGCCCATGTAAAACGGGTGGCCGCCGATCTCGCCGAGATAGACATCCTGGGCGCCGACCTTGAACTCGGCGCGCGGGTAGCACATGGGTGCGCTGCCGTCGCAGCAGCCGCCGGACTGATGGAAGAGCAAGGGCCCGTGAATTTTGACGAGGCGCTCGAGCAAGGCGAGCGTTGCGGGCGTCGCGGAGACGCGCTCCGGCACGTTGCTGGGCATGGCACTCAAACTCCATCGCGTTGGCTGGATACAACCACTATTTGGTGGCGAATGCCATTGGACCAATAGGGGGCGTGCGCGTAAACGGCGCTAAGTGGGGCTCGCGCCGACGGCTTCCTTGAGCTTCGCAACGGGGCATTCGCGCTTCCTCAGCGTGAAGTGCAGGCCCTCGGGCGCCTCAAGCGAGAAGCCCGCCGCGCGGCCCACGGAGACGTCGAGCGTGATCTCGATCCCGCGCCAGTATTTGGTTTCGCTCGAGAGCATGTAGACCGGCACGCCGTCTACGCGGCCGATCAGAACGTCGCGGCTGCCGAGACGCAGCTCGGCGCGCGGCAGGCAGACGACGGAAACTCCGTAGCTTCCCGAGACGTGGAGCGTGAGATCGCCGTGCTGGGCTTGCATGCGCTCCAAGAGGCCCCGCGCAGGCCGGCTCGCCGTAATGATGGCTGCCGTGTCCGTCATGGTGTGACCTCCGCCCGGCCGGTCCGGCCTCTTGCGCGCACAAGGCGAGACTATGCGCAGATGGCGGTGAGTCGCAACCTGCGCCTGGGGCTAGGCCGGCACGCCCTTCTCGTCGGGGACGACGATGGCGAAGATGTCGGCGAGAGCGGTCAAGGCACCGACGTGGACCTGCTCCGCGGATAGCGTTCCACCGACGGGGCTCGGCAGGGAGCGGGTCGCAGTGGCGCTGGCGACGACGGTGGGCCGGTAGCCGTGGTTGAAGGCGACGCGGGCGGTGGAGTTGACGCAGACGTGGGTCATGAAGCCCGCGAGCACGAGGTCGGTGACGCCGAGGCGCTTCAATTCGGCATCGAGATCCGTCTGCTCGAAGGAGCTCGGGTAGGTCTTGGTGATGACCTTCTCGCCCGCCTGTGGCGCGACGATGTCGGCGATGCGGCCAATGTGCGCATTGGTATCGTAGGGCGAGCCGGGGCCGTCGTGATGCTGGATGTGGATGACGGGCGTTCCGGCCTTGCGGGCGCGCTCTAGGAGCTTCGCGCATTCGGCGAGCGCGGGCTCGACGCCTTCGAGCTGCATCACGCCTTCGCGATACGTGTTCTGACAATCAATCAGAACGAGGGCGGATTTGCTGAGCGGCGCAGGCGTTTCCGGCATGGCGAGAAGCGATCGCAGCGTCGGGCTCACCATGAGAGTCTCCGGGATTTGAGGTTCCGACAAAATTGCCGCCGGAGACGGATCGTCCCCGGCGGCGTGTTTGACGTGCTCGACTTAGAAGAAGCCCAGAGCCTTCGGGCTGTAGGAGACCAGCATGTTCTTGGTCTGCTGGTAGTGGTCGAGCATCATCTTGTGCGTCTCGCGGCCGATGCCGGACTGCTTGTAGCCACCGAACGCCGCGTGCGCGGGATAGAGGTGGTAGCAGTTGGTCCAGACGCGGCCGGCCTGGATGGCGCGGCCGAAGTGATAGGCGCGGTTGCCGTTCCGCGTCCACACGCCGGAACCGAGGCCGTAGAGCGTGTCGTTGGCGATGGCGAGCGCCTCGGCATCGTCCTTGAAGCGTGTGACGGAGACGACCGGTCCGAAGATCTCCTCCTGGAAGACGCGCATCTTGTTGTTGCCTTCGAGGATGGTCGGCTTGACGTAATAACCGTCGGCAAGCTCTCCCTCGAGGATGCTACGCTCGCCTCCGGCCAGAACGCGGGCGCCCTCGTCCTTGCCGATCTTGATGTAGGAGAGGATCTTCTCGAGCTGGTCGTTCGATGCCTGGGCGCCGATCATGGTGCTCGGGTCCAGGGGATGGCCTTGCTTCACCTTGTTGGTGCGCTCGATGGCGCGCGCCATGAACTTGTCGTAGATCTTCTCGTGCACGAGCGCGCGCGAGGGGCACGTGCAAACCTCGCCCTGGTTCAACGCGAACATCGTGAAGCCTTCGAGGCATTTGTCGAAGTAGTCATCGTCGGCGTCCATGACGTCGGCGAAGAAGATGTTGGGAGACTTGCCGCCGAGCTCGAGCGTGCAGGGAATGATGTTCTCGGAGGCGTACTGCATGATGAGGCGGCCCGTCGTCGTCTCACCGGTGAATGCCACCTTATTGATGCGCTTGTTCTGCGCCAGCGGCTTGCCGGCCTCGATGCCGAAGCCGTTGACGACGTTCAAGACGCCGGCGGGCAGGATGTCACCGATCAGGTCCATGAGCACCATGATGGCCATGGGGGTCTGCTCGGCAGGCTTCAGGACGACGCAGTTGCCAGCCGCGAGCGCCGGGGCGAGCTTCCAGCAGGCCATGAGGAGCGGGAAGTTCCACGGAATGATCTGGCCGACGACGCCGAGCGGCTCGTGGAAGTGATAGGCGATCGTGTCGTGATCGATCTCGGCGATCGAGCCTTCCTGGGCCCTGAGGCAGCTGGCGAAATAGCGGAAATGATCGACGGCGAGCGGTAGATCGGCAGCCGTCGTCTCGCGGATCGGCTTGCCGTTGTCGAGCGTCTCGACCATGGCGAGCAGCTTGAGATTGCTCTCCATCTTGTCGGCGATCTTGTGCAGAAGACGGGCGCGCTCCGCGGGCGGCGTCTTGCCCCAAGCGTCCTTGACCTTGTGCGCCGCGTCGAGCGCGAGCTCGATGTCCTCGGCGGACGAGCGGGCGACATCGCACAAGCGGCTTGCCGGTGACGGGCGTAAGGTTCGTGAAGTATTGGCCTTTGACGGGTGCCACCCACTGGCCGCCAATGAAGTTGTCGTAGCGGGGGCGTATGCGGATTTGCTGGGAAAGCTCGTTCAGTGCTTGTTGAATCATGGCGTCCTCCTCACGGGTCGCACTACATCACAGCGCGGGTTGCGCTCTTCGTTCATTCGTTTCTGGTTGGCCCAGGCACCTTTTAATTAGCGGGCCCCCGATCGTCTATTGCCCAATGGTCTGAGGCGATGCGCATGACTTGATCGAGATCAAGCCGTGCTTGTCACAGATGTCTCTCTAAAAGCGGGAATATGATCCCAGGTCCTTGCCCGCGTTTGGATTTGCGGGTCATTTTTGTGCTCATGGCAGACTCACACGACTTGGGCGCCCGAAAAGCGGCAAAGCAAGGGCCTCAGCGCCGGTTCCTGAGCCGCCATCCCGCAGGTCTCACACCTCTCTTTTTCACCGAGCTTTGGGAGCGCTTCTCCTACTACGGGATGCGAGCGCTGTTGACGCTGTTCATGGTTGCGCCGGCGACCGCCGGGGGGCTCGGGCTCACCACGGCCGACGCGGCCATGATCTATGGTAACTATACGATGGCCGTATACATGCTGTCGATCCCCGGCGGGTTCGTCGCCGACAACCTCATCGGACCGCGCCGGGCGGTGCTGATCGGCGGCACGATCATCGCGCTCGGCCATTTCATGCTGGCGGTGCCGGGGTCGGCGACGTTCTACCTGGGTCTTTTCTTCATTGTTGTCGGGACGGGGCTCTTAAAGCCCAGCATCAGCGCGCTCGTGGGCGGGCTCTATGCGGCGGGGGACGAGCGGCGCGACGCGGGTTTTTCGCTCTTCTACATGGGCATCAATATCGGCGGCTTCTTTGCGCCTTTGGTGACCGGCTTCCTTGCCCAAAGCGCGCTCATGAAATCATGGCTCGAGGGCTGGGGGATCGATCCCAACATGAGCTGGCACTGGGGCTTCGGCGCAGCCGGTGTCGGCATGTGCCTGGGGCTGCTCCATTTCGTGCTGCAGGGAAGGGACCTCAAAGAGACCGGCGGCGCACCGGCACGGATCGATCCTGGCCTCTGGCGCCACGGCGCGGCCGTGCTCGTCGGCACCGGATTGCTGATGGCCTTGACGCTCCTCTCCGACCGGCCTGGCTTCGAGTGGCTCAGGTATCTGTTCCTTGCACTCCCGATCGCGGCGGCGATCGGGCTCGGGCTTTCAGATAGCGTCGAGCGAAAGCGGATTGGCGCCGTGTTCGTGTTCTTCACGGCAGCGATGATCTTTTTCGCGATCTTCGAGCAAGCGGGCGTCACGATCGCTCTTTTCGCCGATCAGCTCATGCGGGCGGAGCTTTTCGGGTTCTCCTTTCCTTCCGCGTGGGTGCAATCGCTCAATTCATTCTTTGTCATCGCGCTGGCGCCGGTTTTCGCCTGGGCGTGGACAAGCCTCGGGCCGCGGCAACCGTCGAGCCCGGTGAAGTTCGCGCTCGGACTCGGCTTTCTCGCCGCCTCGTATCTGCTCATGGTGCCGGCGGCAGTGCTCACTGTCGAAGGCAAGGTCAGCCCACTGTGGCTCGTGGGGCTCTTCTTCCTGCAGACGGTGGGCGAGCTTTGCCTCAGTCCAGTGGGCTTGAGCACGATGACCAAGCTCGCGCCGGCGCGCCTCGTCGCCCTCATTCTCGGCGTCTGGTTTCTCGCCGCAGCGTGGGGCAACAAGCTCGCGGGCGTGCTCGGAAGCGAGTTCACGGCGACCGACGGCGCAGCGCTCGCCGCCTATTTCCTCTGGCAGGCGGCGCTCGTTGCCGTGGCGACACTGCTCCTTCTTGCGCTCACGCCGTGGGTCAAGCGCCTCATGGGCGGCATAAGATGAGCGCGGCAGGCCCGGCCCGTCAGCTTGCCGCCTTGAGGCGTGCGAAGCCCGCTTCCAAGTCTGCAATCAGGTCGCCTACGTCCTCGAGGCCGACATGGAGCCTCAAGGCCGGGCCTTCGGCCTGCCAGCGCGTCGCCGTGCGATAGGACGCAGGATCGAATGGAATGATCAGGCTCTCGTAGCCGCCCCAGGAATAACCCATGCCGAAAAGCTCGAGGCCGTCGAGCATGGCGGTGACGGCCTTCTTGGGAACCGGCTTCAAGATGATCGTGAAGAGGCCCGAGGCGCCGGCGAAGTCGCGCTTCCACAGCGCGTGACCGGGATCGGAGGGGAGGGCAGGGTGCAGCACGCGTGCGACCTCCGGCCGGCTCTCGAGCCAGCGTGCCACCTCGAGCCCCGAGCGCTGGTGGCGGTCGAGCCGAACGTCGAGGGTGCGCATGCCTCTGAGGCCCAGGTACGTCTCCTCGGAGCCGGGGCAGACGCCGAGCACGACCCGCGCGCGATCGATATGGCGCTCGGCACGCTCGTTCGCCGTCACGGCGCCGAGCATCGCGTCGGCGTGGCCGACGATATACTTGGTACCGGCCTGTATCGAGACGTCGACGCCGTGCGCGAGCGGGCGGTAGAAAAGCGGCGTTGCCCATGTGTTGTCCATGAGAAGCCAGAGATTGCGCGCCTTGGCCACGGCGGCGATGGCCGGAATGTCCTGCATCTCGAACGTCTGCGAGCCAGGGCTCTCGGTGTAGATGAGACGCGTCTTCGGCTGCACGAGATCGCCGATGGCCCCGCCGATGAGCGGGTCGTAGTAGGTCGTCGTCACGCCGAGCTTGGCCAGCATGAAGTCGCAGAACTTTCGGGTGGGCTGGTAGACGCTGTCGACCATGAGGATGTGGTCGCCGGTCTCGACGAAGGCGAGGATCGAGGTCGAGACGGCCTGGTAGCCGGAGGCGGTCAGGATGGTTCGCGCGCCGCCTTCGAGAGTGCGGATGCTGTCCTCGAGCGCGGTGACCGTCGGTGTTGCGTAGCGTCCGTACTTGTAAGGCTGCTGGTCGTAGGCCTCGAGCTTTTCGACGGTCGGAAACAGGACGGTCGAGCCCCGGTAAACCGGCGGGTTGACGAACCCATACTGGCTCTCGGGGTCGCGGCCACTATGGACGATGTCGGTCGCAGGGTGCCGCGGACGGCGCGGGCCCTTTCCGGATTTCGTCATCGTATTCATCCTGCTCGGCTCGGATCGCGCCCTTTGGCCTAAGTTTGGCCGGCGGTCAAGGTCTTGACCCAACCTGGGTAAAGCGGGAAGTCTGCCGCGCTCCGCAATTGAACCCAGGCGCCAGCGGGCGCGGGGCATTGCTCCCGTGCTCATTGGAGGCATCCCTACTCGTGAAGGCAGCTCGCTACTCAAGCCGCTTTTGGGCGCTCGGCGCCGCCGTCGCGGGCGCGTGCCTTGCGGCTCTTGCGCTCTCGGTGTCCCCTGCGAGCAGTGCGACGCTCGATGATGTGCGGGCCAGAGGACATCTGATCTGCGGGGTCGGCGATGGGGTCGCCGGATTTTCGCATGTGGACGAGCGTGGCGTGTGGTCGGGTCTCGACGTGGACTTCTGCGGTGCCGTCGCCGCGGCTGTTTTCGGGCGCAAGGACGCGGTCAAGTTCAGGCCGCTCTCGGCGGCGAACGGCTTCCAGGTGCTGCGCGGCAACGAGATCGATCTCTTGTCACGGGCAACGACATGGACGCTCTCGCGCGATACCGAGCTCGGCCTGCGCTACGCCGGCACCCTCTTCCATGACGGCCAAGGCTTTCTCGTGCGGCGGGGCGCGGCGGTTGCGAGCGTGCTCGAGCTTTCGGGGGCCTCGGTGTGCGTTCTCGGCGGCACCAGCGCCGAGCAGGGGGTGGTCGATTACTTCCGCACGCGGCAGATGCGCTATCAGCTCGTCGTCGCCGAGCGGTGGGTCGACCTCGTCAAGGCCTATGTTGCCGGCACGTGCACGCTCCTCAGCGGCGACGTGTCGGTGCTGGCGCTCGAGCGCAGCCGCCTCGCCAAGCCGGGCGACCACATGCTGCTGCCGGAGCTGATCACCAAGCAGCCCTCAGGTCCGGCCGTTCGCCAGGGCGACGAGCAGTGGTTCGGGATCGTCAAGTGGACGCTGCAGGCGCTGATCGCGGCAGAGGAGCTTGGGCTTACGAGCGAGAATGTCGACGACCAGCGCACGTCGACGCTTTCGGATATCCGGCGCTTTCTCGGGCTCGATTCCAACCTCGGTCAAGGCTTGGGTCTCGAGCCCGACTGGGCGTATCGGGTCGTCAAGGAGGTCGGCAACTACGGCGAGATCTATGCCCGCAACGTCGGCGCCAAATCGCCGCTCGCGCTCGACCGCGGCGTGAACGGTCTCTGGACCGGGGGCGGTCTCATGTATGCTATTCCGCTGCGCTGACTTAGTGTCAGGAGGCTACCGCCTGCGTTGAGACGAGGCGGAGTGCGAAGGGGGAAACGGCCATGGCGCAAGGGCCGGAGATAACGGGGCTCGCGGCGTGGATAGTACTGTTGCTGCCGTATGCCGTCTTGGCGGCGGCAATCGTCTTTGCAGTGTGGAAGCGCGTGCACCCGGCAACGGAAGCGCCGCGCGGCGCGGCGCGCGGCCGTTACGGCGCTGCGCTCAGTCCACGGCAGGCCCCTGCGGCAGGGCCCGCGGTGGAGCAAGAAGTTAAGATGAGGCGCGAGGGGGAGGCTGCGACTGGTGGGCTGTCAGGCGCTGTCGAGCGTGCGCAAGCCAAGGGCGATGAGAGCGAGCTTGCGGACCTTCATCTCGCGCTCGGGCGCGAAAAGCTCGCAGCAGGTCGCGTCGAGGAGGCGGCCGATCAACTGCGCAAATCGATTAGAGTCGCCTCGCGGATCGGCAAGAAGGAGACGCACGCCGAAGCGCGTCTCGAGCTCGCCGAGATTGCACGCGCCGAGGGTGATTTGACCACGGCGTGCGAGCATTGGCAGATCGCGCGGGGGCTCTTCACAGATGTCAAGCATGCGAAAGGGCGCGACAAGGCGGATACGCTGATGCGCGAGCATGGATGCCCGACCGATTGGGTGCTCAACGATTTCTAGAGCGCGATCGCCGGCGCGCGCTATTTGATGATCACTTCGACCTGAGTCGTCTCGCCGTCGGCGAGCGTGAACTCGCGCTGAAACGCCTTGCCTTGCGATTTGGCGATGACGATGTAGTTTCCGGGCGCGAGGATGTGTGTCGGGAGGGCGCCGACGCTTTCCTTCACCGCGGCGCCCTGAGGCGTCTCGATGCTCCATTGCGTGTCGGGGAGCGCCTCGCCGCCGGCGCGGTTGACAAGCTTGAACGTCGCCTTGGCTGCCGCATGCGTGATGGTGGTTTCGGTGAGCTTGCCGGCTTCCACGGTGACGTCGCTGCGCACGGTGGCGTTCGAATCTCCGTACGTCGACACGACGTGGTAGATGCCGGCATTGAGGCGAATGACGACGCCGGGCTTTACCGCGCTCATGATGAGCTTGCGGTTGTCCGACTGATCGCGATCCGAGTAGATGCTGAAACTCGTGGAGTTTTGCGGGGCTTGCGCCTTGCCGACGAGTGCTGAGACCCGCAGGCCGCCGGCATTGAGCACGAATTGCTCGACGGCTGGCGCCCCTGAGCCCGCCTTCACGGTGATGGTCCGCGTCAGGTGCGCGCGTCCGAATGCGGCGTTGACGATGTACTTGCCGGGAGCGAGCTTGATGGTCGGGCTCGCGTCGCGGTGGGTGCTCAAGAGCTTGCTCTTGCCGTCAGTCTCGCCGTGCTCTTGAAACACGCGCCAGACCAATCCTTGGTCGATATGCTGGCCGTCGGCCGTGAGCTGGGCCACGAGGCGTACCTGTGAGATCTCGCCGTCCTGGGCAGAAGACGGTGCGGGCGGGACCGAACGCGGGACAACCGTGACGTTGTCGGCGGGCACTTCGATCCCCGGCGCAGGAGGGGCGGCCGGCGCCTCCTGGGCGGCGGCGCGGCGGCGGCAAAAGCATAGGCAAACGCCGCCGCGCAAATGAGAGGCGCGGTCGTGCGGCGGAGACGAATTTGAGCGCTGTTAGCAGCCTGCATCGGGGTCGGGTTTGTTGTGGCCTTCTGGCAGGAGAAGCACACGGTTCTCGGAATTCTCACATGCCCAGATTGGTTGAAGTATGGCGAGACAGCCACATTTCCCTTGGTTTGGTGAGGCACACCCTTCAGTGGGTTGCCAGGTCGATCGTCTGCGGCGCGCCAGGCTTTAGCTCGAAGGGGCGGTCGTTGTCGCCGGCGCCCGAGCGGAGAATATAGCGGCCCGGCGCCAATCGCGCCGTCTTGACGCCGCCGACGCCGGAGCGCAGGACCGTTCGCCCGGCCCCATCCTTAATTTCCCATACACTCGCCGCGGAGGTGCCGGCCGGCCTGACCGTGAGCTGGGCCAATTCGAGCTTGAGCGTGATCTTGAACTCCTTGCCGGTCGCAATGTCGACGTCGGCTGCCGCCCTGACGTTCTCGCCGGCGAGCTGCGCCTCGAAGCGGTAGCGTCCCGGCGAGAGCACGAAATCGGGCGTCGCGTTCGAGCTGCGCGCGACCTCGCGAGCCTGGTCGTCGATGCGGAGCACGCGGAAGAAGATCTCTTCGTCCTTCGGCGGAGTGGCGCCGTCGAGCTGGGCGGAGAGGATCGCGCGGCCCACATTGAGAACGACCGTGTGCTTGACGTCGTCGCCAGCGCCGATGGCGAAGCGGTCGCGGGCTTCGGCGGCCCCGGAGGTGGCTGCAACATAGTATGTGCCGGCCGGAAGGACGAAGGTTGCCTGCGGAGCGGCCGAGCGCGCAACCTCGCGCCGGCCGCCGGGAGCCTCGGGGTCGTCCTCGGAAATCGCGAACGTGACCTTGTCCAGAAAGGCTCCTCCGGCCTGGGTGATGGCGGTGAGCTCGAGCCGGCCGGCACCCAGCACAAGCTGCGCATCGCTGAGGCTTCCGGGCGCGACGGTCACGGCGGCCTCGCGGCTGGCGAGGCCGTCCTCAACGCGCGCAACGTAGTTGCCGGCAGGCACGACGATCTCCGCATCGGGAGTGCGACCGATCCAGATCGGCTCACGCACGCGCCGCACATCGGGTGCCTCAGGGGCTGCGGCAATCGAGAGAATGGGATTGGCGATGGGATCGCCGGCCTTGGTCGCGCGCGCCATGAGCTTCACGGTGCCGGCATTGAGGTTGAGACGGACGCTCGTCGGCCCCTCCCTGCCGACTTCGATGATCTGTTGCGCCTTTACCGCGCCGACGCTGGCGTCGACGATGTACTTTCCTGGCGTCAAATCCTCGGCGATTTCGGCGGCGGACCGCTGCAGAAGCGTCTCGGCCGGCGTCTCGTTCTTGGCGATGCGCCAGGCAAGGGGACGGGTCAGAGCGGCGCCGTTTTCAGCAAGCGCCGCGGAGAGCCTCAGGCCCGGGGCACCGGCAGGCGCTTCCGGCGCTTGCGCGGCGGTCGCATCATTTTGCGCCTGGGGCATAGCTGACGGCGTCCCCTGATCCAAATTGGCGAGCCTCACAGCCTCGGCAATCGACGTGTTGAGGGATACTGCATCGCGGACATCGAACATCTTTCCCTTGGTCGCGGTGGCGACGCAGCTCATGCGCTGGGCATCGGCCTTCTCGAGAGCAAGTCCGATGACGTGGATGGCGAGAAGCGGATTCGCCTTGGCGATCTCCATGGCCGCTGCGCAGGGATCCTGCTGGCAATTGTCCGGGCCGTCATGGATGAGGATGATGTTTCCAGGCGAACCCGGCTCGACCAGCTTCGCCGCTTCCTTGAGCGCGAGGGCGAGCGGCCCCTTTCCCTTCGGGTTGAGCTTGTCGACCGCAGAAAGCACCGTCTCGGCAGGTCCCGCTTGTGGCAACGCAATCGTCTCCACGTCGCTGCAATCGGCCTTGCGGCGGTGGCCGAACGATACCAAGCCGAGCCTGACGCTCGGCGCCGACTTCGCGAGAGCGAGCCGGAGCGCCGCGCGCGAGAGATCGAATTTCGCAGTGCGCTCGTTGGCGAGGCCGCCCCACATCGATCCCGATCCATCGACGATCAGGACGGTCGGAGATTGGGCGGACGCGGAGCTTGGCCCGACAACGGCAAGCGCGAGCGCGAGGAAGGCAAAGGTGAGCGGTAAGCGCATTCGAATCGGCGCCCTTCGGTTACGACTGGCCGCATTGTATCAGACGCCCGTTTAGATTAGCGAGGGGCGGAAAGACATGAGCCATGGAAAAAAGCCGATGAACACCGAGGCGCTTGCGCTCCTTCAAGCACGCAGATCCGTGAAACCCGACATGCTTCTCGCGCCGGGGCCATCTCCTGAAGAGCTCGACACGATTCTCACGATCGCAGCGCGCGTGCCCGATCACAAGAAGCTCGTCCCCTGGCGCTTCGTCGTGTTCGAAGGCGAGAGGCGCGCGCGGATGGGGGAGGTGTTCGCGGAAGCCTGCAAGGCAGAGGAAAAGGAGCCGCCGTCCGCCGCCCGGCTCGACATGGAACGCGGTCGGTTCGTGCGCGCACCTGTCGTGGTCGCGGTCGTGTCGCGGGTCGTGCCGCGACCGGGTGCCCCGGAGTGGGAGCAGATCCTGTCGGCGGGCGCAGCAGCCTTCGCGCTCTGCGTTGCGGCGAACGCACTGGGCTTCGGGACGTCCTGGATCACGGAGTGGATCGCCTACAGCCCGCGTGTGCGGGCGGCGCTTGGCCTTGCGGAGAGCGAGCGCATCGCCGGCTTCGTCTACATCGGGACACCGAAGGAGAAACCCGCCGACCGCGATCGGCCGAACCTTTCCGACATCGTCACGCGCTGGCAAGCCTAGCCTGAGCGCGGCTGTCAGTAGCGGAATTGCTCGGCGAGGATACGCTCGTCGAGGCTATGCCCCGGATCGAACATCATGAAGAGATCGATCTGGCGGGCCTGCTCTATCTCGACGCGCACGACATTGCGCATCTCGACGTGGTCGGCCACCGCGCTTACGGGGCGCTTGTCTTCCTCGATCGCGACGATGGTGATGTGAGCCTTGTTGGGGAGCAGCGCACCACGCCAGCGGCGCGGGCGGAACGGGCTGATCGGCGTCAATGCGAGCAGCGGCGCATTGATCGGCAGAATGGGACCATAGGCGGACAAGTTATATGCGGTCGAGCCGGCCGGCGTTGCGACGAGCACGCCGTCGCAGATGAGCTCCTCCATGCGCACCTTGCCGTCGATGGAAATGCGCAGCTTCGCAGCCTGGAAGGTCTCGCGGAACATCGACACCTCGTTGATGGCAAGAGCCTTGCTGGCTTTGCCGAGCGTGTCGTAGGCGACCATCGAGAGCGGGTGCACGCGGCTGACCTCAGCCTGCGCGAGGCGCTCCTTCAAATCATCCTCGTGATACTCATTCATGAGGAAGCCGACCGAGCCGCGGTTCATGCCGTAAATGGGTATGCGGTCGTTGAGGAAACGGTGAAGCGTCTGGAGCATAAGCCCGTCGCCGCCGAGCGCGACGATGGCGTCGGCCTCTGCGGGGGGCGTGCTTCCGTAGCGCTCTCTGAGCCGCCGGAAGGCCTCCTGGGCCTCGGGAACCTCGCTCGCGACAAAGGCAATCTTCTCGTATTTTTGCTTCGGCTTTGCCATGGTGGGGTGCTCTGGACCCCGCTCGCGGGGATCGGGTTGGCGAGGCCGGCAATGCCGGGAGACGGGAGGCTCGCTCAGTTGCAGCAAAACGACAAGGCCGTTCTCATCTATTCGACCTACCCCTCGCAGGAGCTTGCGGAAAGTATAGGGGGATACCTGGTCGACGCCGGACTTGCGGCTTGCGTTAACGTTATACCGGGGATGACATCAATCTACCGCTGGCAAGGCGAGCGTCATCGGGACAGCGAAGTCGTGATGATCATTAAGACACGCGCAAGGTTAGCGGAGCGTGTCATGGCCGACGTGCGAAGCCGGCATTCCTATGACAATCCCGCACTGATCGTGCTGCCGGCGGAAGGCGGCTCGCAGGATTTCATCGGCTGGATCATGGAGCAAACGGCGGCTGGCGGCGATCGGTGACGCGAGGCGGCCGTCGTCTGCAGAAAAGGGCTGCTCACATCCGCCCGAGCGGGTGCATGAAGATCTGCTCTACCGAGCGCGTGCGGTTGACGTCGCGGCGGGCAGGCTTCGATGCCTTGACGCGCGGAGCAGCGGGAACGACTGCCGGCGGCGCGCAAATTCGCCGCGTCGATTTCCGCTGACGGATTGTCGGCCCCGTTCAGCGATGCGCTTGTGTACGTCGCGCTGCCTTGCGGCGTGTCAGCAAAGCCGGTCGCCGCCGGGTCGCCGATGGCCGCCATCCGAGCGCGATCGTTCACGGCTATGCCGGCGCCGAAGCCAGAGTCGGGCCGCGGGCCGCCGACGGACATTCGGCCAATCAGAGGAGCGGGCGGGGGTAGATTGGGTGCGCTGCCGACGCTTGGGATCAACTCGGCCGTCCAAGCGACTTGGGCGTTAGCAGGCGGCGCAGTTGCCACGCGCGTATCGGGCGCGCCGTTCTTCTTCATGGCCCGAGCCAGGATCGCATTGGGAACACAGCGACCGTCGCTGGCGTAGGCTTGGCCCTGCGGGCAGGGAGCGGCGCAGGCTGCCGCCGGCTGGGCTCTGATCAGCGCGAGAAGAATGTAGTCCGGCTCTCTATACGGCAGCGAAGCATTGACGCGATCCATGAAGGCGGCGAGGGCACGCTTCGAGCCCAAGCCCCAGCTGCCGTCGATCTCGCCATAGTAACAACCAACGCGCTTGAGCTCGCGCTGAATGCTGCGCGCCAGCTCATAGCGGTCGGCGGTGCTGGCGGCAGTCGCAGACGTTGCCGAGGACGGCGCGCCGTCGGTGCCCTCGAAGCTGACGACAGCGGTGCGCCAGGGCGAGACGGTGACCGTTGCAGCCGACGTCGCCTCGCTGCCTTTGGTCTCCGTGATCGGCTTCGAGCGCGTCACCAACACCGGCTTGGGCGGAACGATCGCGGCCTCTTTCCGGGGCGCAGGTGTCGCTGCCTTGAGCGGAAGGACGGCAATCGACTTATCGACGGGGGCGGGCACGAAGGGCGCGGGTGCGGTCGGTATCAAGGTCTGGGCGCCCATGACCAGACCAACGGCGAGGGTGGGGTAGCCCAACGCTTTCAGCATGCGACGCCACTCCTCAACACACGCGTGCCACTCACGCAGCGTGACCGCCGCTGGAGCGTCAAATGCGGAAATTGCCGATTGGTTCGGGTCTCGCGGGGAGAATTCCGCCGACCGCTCCAGGAAACCAACGTTATACTAGCTGATACGTCAGTGGGGTGAAAGCAAGAGTGAGCATCAAACAGTTTCTGCGACCGGTTGAATGGCGCCGGCCGCGTGTACCTGCCAGAGCATCCGGGGATCGTGCTTTTGGCACCTGCGCGACGCTCGGCGATGTGAGAGCCGCGATTGTGGATGAGCGGCACAAGCGGGGGATGAACTGTGCATATTCTTGTACGGGCTGTGGGCAGCTCGGCGCATGCAATCGAGGCCACAGCTGATGCAGGCAAACACCCAGTTCGGGGCCGATATTCCTAGGAGACTGATTCTCTTAACAAAAGGTGGATGGCTATATTCGAATCGCGTAGCGTTCTTCGTTGAGGGGCGTGTACTGCGTGGTTTTCTTGGTGATCCGCTCTCTTGAGTAGAGTTTTGCACATGCCGGATCGAGCGGCGATTCAGTCTGTGCATAACAGCTCATCATGAGCGGCTCCAGCTCTGGCTGCGGCGATTGCCGCGGTGCACCGTTTTCCGCCGGTCGCCTTGGGGAGGCGACCACATGCTCACGGACAATTGGTGCGTCGCAGTATGTCGTGCAGCCCGTTCAAAGTCGGAGCTGGTCAGGTCTAACGTTTCTCCCAACATTCGCCCTGGTTGGATCTGCAAGACCGCACGGCCGGTCTTTGCTTGTGCCGCGTTGGTCGCGACTCTGGTTTGTAACGTGTCTGGAATCCGGCTCACTGACTGGCCCTTTCGATGGAGAGGGAAATGAGACACGTTCTAGGCGTGTTGGGGGTAGTCGCGGCCGGTGTTCTCTTGGCCGTTTCTGCCGCCATGAACTGGCGTTTCGGTGTAAGTCTCGGGCGAACCGAGCTCGACGGGGAGATCTACGGCGCAGCAAGCGCCGCAGCAGATTGCCTCAAGGCGCTCGTTCCTTTCTTCTTTTTTGCCGCTCTGAGAAACCGGATGTGGTCGCAAGCGGTCGCGTCACTGGTTGTCGGTGTTGTCGTCACCGGCTACTCGCTGACGTCCGCTCTCGGTCATGCCGCGTTGAACCGGCTCGATACGGCCGGCCATCGCACGATGGAAGCTCAGTCCTACCAGGATCTGAGGGGCGACTTGAAGCGGGCCGAGGATCAGCTTTCCTGGATCCCGCAACATCGTCCAGCCGCCACTGTTCAGGGTGATATTGACGGCCTAAAAAATCAGCGGCAGTGGGATTGGACCAGCGGCTGCAAAGATGTAACCGGCAAGCAAGGCCGGGATTTCTGTCAGAAGTACCATGCGCTAACGGCCGAGCAGGCGTCAGCCCAGCAGGCGGATGCGCTCGAAGTGCGTGTGGCCGAGATCCAAAGCAAGCTCGGCCAAACGAAGGGCACTACGGCGCTCTCAGAGGCAGATCCGCAGGCAACCGTGCTGGCGAAGCTGTCGGGCCTCGATATCGACAAAGTGCAGATGGCGCTGACGATCTTCATCGCGCTTCTGCTCGAGGTCGGATCGGGCTTCGGCATGTACATCGCCTTCAGCCAGTGGCGTCTCTACGACCGTGAAGCCCCGGCCGCGCCGAAGATGGCGTCGGTCAGCACCGCTGCGGCAGCGGTGGCGGCCCCTCAGGCCGTGGCTGTCAAGAAGCCGCGTTTTGGCGCCAACGACAACAAGACGTTGCCGCCTCAAAAGCTGCTCGTTCCGGAAACGGACGTACAGCGCTTCTACAAGGAGAACGTCGAATCGCAGGACGGTCATACCGTCTCGGCGACTGCACTCTACGAAGCCTATTGTGTTTGGTGTGAAGAAAGACAGAAGGAGCCACTCGCCCTGCCGACATTCGGCCGGGAAATAGCAGAGTTCGGTATTCAGAAAGTGAAGAAGAAGGACGGCGTGAGATACGTCGGAATCGCTTTGAAATCCGATCTCGAGCTTGAGGAGGATAAGAAGCTGCCGGCCTTAAGGGCCGAGGCCGCCTAACACTAGGCAAATGACCAACAGGGAGGGCCGCGAAAGCGGCCCTTTTCTTTTGTGGCGCGCTCGGGAAGGCGCGCCGCGTGTGTGTTTCAGAGGCGGCATCGTGGGCGCGGTCCGGTGTGGCGAGAAGCGGCCGGTCTCACGGTGGGGACGGCAGTTATGGGCCAGAAGCGGACCTCTCAGCGCGCTGCGAGGTACCAATGGTTGTAAAAGTAGTGGTCCCCACGCACTAGGTCCAAAAGCTGCTGACGCGCGAGACGAGCCAGAAGGTCGAGATAGTGCCGATAACGTAGGCGGCGGCCATGCGTGCGGGCGCTACGGGGACGTCTAGAAGCGCCTTGATGGCCTTGTAGCCGATGAGGACGGCGGCAACGAACATGAGCTGACCGGCCTCGACTCCGAGATTGAACATGAGCAGCGCAAGGGGGATGTCCGTTTGTGGCAATCCGATTTCCTTCAGAGCGCCAGCGAAACCGAAACCGTGAAGCAGGCCGAACGCAAATGCGACGATCCACGGATAGCTTTCGGATAATCTCCGCTCGCCTGGTTGGGCCTTGACGAGCTCGCTCGCCACGAATGCGATACTGAGCGCAATGGTCGCTTCCACGGGCGCCTGCGGCAGACTGAGGTAACCGAGCGATGCGCCCGCAAGCGTGATGCTGTGCGCGACCGTAAAGGCCGTGATTGTTTTCACGAGCATCCACCGGTCTCGGATCAGGAGGATGAGCGCGAGCACGAACAGCAGGTGATCGATGCCGCCGAGGATGTGATCGACGCCGAGCAGAAAGTAGGTTCGAGCAACCTCAAATCCGTTCTGGACGCCGGAAGGGACGAATTGTGGTGTCTCGGGCGTTAGTCGGACGACCTGCGTCGAGCCTCCCAAATATTCAATACGCGCAAGGACATCAGTCAGCGTCGAACGCAAACCATCGACGACGATCTCGCGCCCCTTGATGCCGCCGGCGCACATCACGCTCCATCTTTCGAAGAAGGCTCCCGCCTCGATCGAACCGATAGGCTCGGCCTTCGGCTTGCATGTCTCGGGGAGGCGGACATAGAGGCCGAGCCGCATTTCGCCGAGCGCTGGCACCTTCCACACGACTGCGAACTCGTCGGCCGCCGTCTCCCGCATGTCGAGGTAGGCAGGGCGCAGCTCGTGCGCCGTTGCCGGCAGGGCTGCAATAACCTGAACGAGACACGCGAGAATGAGGAGGAGGCGGGTCATGGGCTCGCTGCCGCCTGCGCCGGGCTCTTCGGCCCGGCCTCGATCGTGACCTCGTAGCGCTTCAGGAGCTTTGCAAAGCGGGCATCGGCGAGTGCCTTGCGCTTGTCGTTGGTCCACTCGCGCGCCACGGCGTCGCGCACCTCTGCCAGTGTCGGCGTGCGGCCCGGGTTCATTTCACTGACGCGGACGATGTGGAGTCCAAAGCCGGATTTGATCGGCCCCGACCATGTGCCAGGCGTTGCCTTGGCAATCGCCTCCGCAAACTCGGGACCGAACGTCTGGCTGATCGAGGCCTTGCTCGCCGAGCTCAGCCCGGTGGGAAGCAATGTCGCGTCGCCGAGCGAGACAGGATCCAGCGACGGATTGGAGCGCAGAGACTCGAGAATGGCCGCCGCGTCATCGGCAGTCTTCTCTCCACGCCGCTCCGGGTTGAGATAGATCTGCCGGAAGGCAATCGCAGGATCGATCGCGAATTTGGCGGCGTTTGCTTGCAGGTATTGCTCAAGCTCGGCGTCGGTCGGATTGAGCGCCTCGATCTCTGCGTCGCCCAGAAACTCGAACTTCTGGCGAAGCCGGCGGCGGATCACCGTGTCGTCCTTGTCGAGTCCCAGTGCGAGGGCCTCGCGATTGTAGACCTCCTCCTTCACGTAATCGTCGATGAGGCCCTTGAGTTCGGGAAGCGTCGGCGGCCGCTGCCAGGTTCTGGCAAAGAGCCCGGCGATCTGCTCGATCTTGGCCTGCGAGACGACGATCTGATCTGGCTTCTGGACGTCGGATCTATTGACGACGCCATAGACAGCGAAAATCAGCAGACCCAACGCCAGGAAATGTACGAGCGGTTCTCTGAGGACCTTTCTCAACACTGTCTCGCCTCTTCCAATGCAGGGATGGCTGCGGTGTTATGATCTGCGGGCCCGGCAAGCATGAGAGCCAGCACCATCACGGAGGCAGCCACGATCCACGAGCCGGCAATTCGCACCGCAATGCGCTGCCAGTGTTCAAGCAACCCGACCGTCAATCCGCAGACGACGATTGCGAAATAGAGAATGCCCGTGGTCAAGCCCGCGTAGGCGAGGACCGTATCGCGCATGCCTGACGATTCCGCCGCCGAATCGAGGCCGATGACGAGTCCAGCGATGGCGGCTGCGGCTAATACCGCTATGCGTGGCAGTCGACGGCCCAGGCTCACCGTGCCTCCGACGATTAGTGAGCCGGCGAGCAGAACCGGCTCGCCCAAGCTCGCGTCAATGCCTGCGCCGGAGACCGAGAGACCGGCGACAAGGCTCAGCGCAAACAGAATGATTCCAGTGCCCGCTCTGTCACGCCCTTGCTGGCCGAGCATGAGCGCGATCGCGATCAGAAGCAGAGCATGCGCCGGGACGAGCAGCGGATGCAGCATGTAGTTGTAGAACGTGCCGAGGCCTTTGATCGGGCTATGTGCCTCGGCCACGGCCGGCCAGAAGGCTGCGATAACAACGCACGCTCTCCAGACGGCTGGCCTCATGCGTATCCCGTGAGAAATGCAAGGCCCACGGCGGCGATCGCGGCACCCGCCGCCTGGACGGCATAGCGCCCTGTGCTCGATCGCGAGAGCAGGCCGAAACCGATGCCGCAGAGATGAAGGAGACCAGTGGCGATGACGAAGCCGATCGCATACGCGATCGGGTTGGCGGCTTCCGGCAGCTCGGTCCCGTGCGCGTGACCGTGAAAGATCGCGAACGCTCCGACGATGAGCGCGGCGATCCAAAGTGGGGGCTTCAACGCCAAGGCGACGCAGAGACCGAGTACGACGGCGGACGCCGCAATCCAGGTCTCGACCCCGGGCAAGGGCACGCCAATCACACCAAGCGCGCCGCCGAACGCCATGACGAGCGGGAACACGATCGGCAGGAGCCATATGGCAGGCATGCCGAGAAACGCGCCCCACAGGCCGACGGCGACCATGGCCACGACGTGGTCCAGTCCGAAAATCGGGTGCAAGAAGCCTGTGGCGAATCCGCCGGCCACGCCCTGACCTGTGTGCGCGTTCGCGGTGACCGTGCTGGCGGCCAGCAGCGCGGCAATCAACGCTGCCGTCATCATGCGACTTGATCCCTCGGCCTTCTGCATCAGTCGTCTCCGCTGAATAATGTTGCCTTCGTGGTCTGATCGGGCACCGACATGCGATTGAGCAATTCATCGGCTTTGGCGATGTTATCGGGAGGTCCGTAGGTTCGGATCAAGCCATTCTCGAGCGCCGCGCGCGGCGTTATCGACCGAGCAGCGATCGCTTGGACGACCTTGCCGTGGGAGACCAGGACCACATCTCCCGAGGCCGGTCCTTTGGCGTGGACCTCGACAGCGTACCCACCGGCACCCCGGGCGAAACGCGTCCACAGAACGGTATCAATGAGCACGATTGCAATGTTGGGGGAGTGATCATCGGCGATACCCGCTCCGTTCATGCGCTCGCCGAAGTTCTTCAGATCGGCCGAGATCCTGTGGAACGCGACCAGGTCTATCGCTGGAGCCGGACTAGCTGTGCGGGCGGGAAGGATGCCTGCATCCTCGGCCTGCCATACGGCCGTGCGTACGTAGAGGGCCTTGGGGAATATCCAATTCAACGCCCCGAGAGCCACGTCCTCGGGGCTATGATAGCCGCACGGGTAAGCCGATGTCGCGAATGGGCTTGCACCGGCCAGCGCCAGACCGACCGCAAGCGCGCACCGCCTCCTGTGGAAACGCTGTCTTGATGTCGATGCATTCGCGCCCTTCATAGCATCCACGCTTATCCCTTGGGCGTGTACCAGATTGGCGAGGTATAGGCGCGCTCCTGGATCGAAGCCGGAACATCATCAGGCAACTTTACGCCGAAGATTTTGGCGTCGAAGGTCGTCCAGCGCGGTGTCGGGATCTCGAGCACGCGAACGTAGTAGAAGGCGCGCTCGGCTGCATCGAAGTCCGGGTCTTTCCAATAGGCTTCGAGAGCAACCGATCCTATCGCGTTGGTGTAGGTCGCCTCCTTGACGTCCACCGTATTTCCGACCGGCGGCAGCTTGCCGTCGCCGCCCGGCTTGCGATCTCCCGCCCACGCGACGTCGTAGATTTTCTCTTGCGTCTTGCCATCCTTGCCGAGCCAGCCCTTGATGATCTGGATGCGGTCGAGATTGGCGCCATCCACATCGCGGAGGGCGCGAATGAGGAAGGTCGGTGATTTGCCATCGGGCGCCGCCTTGAGATCGCCGCCCATGGGCACGCCCTTGTCATAGCCGTGCTTGGCAAAGTCGGAGCGATCGAGATCACTTTGCGGCGAAATCCCAACCGCTGAAGACCCGCACACGCAACCTCGTGCCCGTGGTCGCGAACACCTCCTTGCGGGACATCGCGTCCCACAAAGCTTCGCGCGTGTTCTCGCGCGCCCAGACGGCAGCCAAGCCGGACGCACTCGTCTGGCGCGCATAAATCTGGTGTCCCTTGGGTGCGGGCCTGCCGGCGATCACTTCCTCGAATCGGATGGGATCAGCCGAGGGCTCCAGGATAACGACCTTGCCAAAGAAGTTATCTTCCTGCGTGGTGGAGAGCGAAGTGTGGGCATCGGTCGACCCCACCATGCCGAACTTGAACGGGTTGGCGCCGAGCTTGGCCTCGTAGGCCAGCCCCCGTTTGTACGCCTCGCGCGCGTATTCGCGGGGGAACATGTCCGGCGTCGTGGGAACAGGGCCGAAGCTCGCCTTGTCCCAGATCTCGAAATTGGCAAATTCGTCGTTCGGCGACAATGCGGGGTGCGCTTCGCCGGTGCCTTTCATCTGGGTGACTTCGTAGAGCGGCTCCCACTTCGCCCGGCGCTCGGCATAATCCCGATCAAGCGGCTTCTTGGTGGTTAGCGTCACGTCGTCGAACATCAGGGCGTTGGAAAGATTGCCGTTGTGCGGGATCGCAAGGAGCCGGCCGCCGGTTTTCTTCTCGTAGGCGGCCATCCAGTTCCAGAGATCCTCGGGATCGATGCTGTCGTACTGGGAGAAGGGAACAATCTGGTCGGCCTTGTCCTTGCCATCGCGGAAGATGACGTTGCGGTGCAAGTTATTTCCGTCAGGGTTCGACGTCCATTCGTAGCCGATGAAGGCGGTGAACCGGCCTGGCTCGTTGTACTTCTCGGCTGCCGTGGTCACATTCTGCCACATCGACTTGGCCAGACCCGTCATCTGCTTGAGCGGATCATTGCGCGCTCCCATGACGGCCATCCAGTTGTCGTAGGCCTTGATCCCGCCTTCCGTGCCCTGTTTCACTAGGTCGTGCTCCATCTTGCCCCATTCGCTTTTGAGCAGTTCGGGGTTCGACTCAGCGATCGCGGGGGCCAGGCCGAGGTTCTCCGCGTGGTCAGACACCACCAGGAAGTCAAGCGGACGATTGAGCCGCGCTGGTAGCCCTGTGCTGGAGGTGACGGTTTCGCCACGTGCGAAGCGATACGCGTCCTCGGGCCCGAGCGTGTTGCCGATCATGCCGGCGTCAGTCGAGTAGCTCGTGTGCAGATGCGTGTCGCCGAAGAAGACCTGGTTGGGAAAGTTCTGCTCGGGGTACGGAGAGTATTTCGACTTATCGATTTGCCGTGGCGGCGGGGAATCCTGCGCTTGCTCTGTGGTGTTCTGAGCGAGTGCGCCGCTGGCGGCGGTTATGGACGACCCTAGCAAGAATACGGCAATGAGCCTGGTCATGGGCTAACTCCCAACTACGGCGTGTACCAGATGGGCGATGTGAAGGCGCGCTCCTGGGTGATCATCGGAACGTTGTCGGCCATCTTCACGCCGAAGCGCTTGGCGTCGTAGGCGGTCCAGCGAGGAGTTGGTATCTCCAATACGCGCGCGTAGTAGAAAGCCCTGAGCGCTGGATCGAAATCGGGATCCTTCCAGACCGTGATCAGCTCGGGATCGCCGATCGTGTTCGTCCAGGTCGCACTCGGCAGATCCACGGTGTTGCCGACCGCCGGCACCTTGCCGTCGGCGGCAGGTTTGCGCTTATCCGCGTCGCCCCAGACCACGTCGTAAATCTTCTCTTGGGTCTTTCCGCCCTTGTCGAGCCAGCCCTTGATGATCTGGATGCGGTCGAGGTTGGCTCCGATGGGGTCCTTGAGCGCCGCGACTAAGAACGTTGGAGACTTGCCCTGCGGCGCCGCTTTCAAGTCCCCGCCCATGGGTACGCCCTTGGCGTAGCCGACCTCCGCCGGAGCGCGCGTCACTGCATCCTTGGCATCGAAGTCGAAGCCGCCGAAAAGGCGCACCATCATGCGCGGACCGCTGCTCGAATAGACCTCCTTGCGCTTCATCGCGTCCCACAGCGCCTCGCGCGTGTTCTCCGTAGCCCACACACCGGCATAGCCGGCCGCGGTAATCTCCCAGCCCTTGACGACCCGGTCGCCGAATTTCATCGCGTCCTCGCTCCAGCGCTCGGGCCGCGGCTCGCAGCTCACGAATTTGCAGATAGAAATTGTCCTCCTCCATGGCGGCGAGACCGGTGTGAGCGTCGCTGCCGGAAACCAGGCCGTACTTGAACGGATTGGCGCCGAGCTGCTGCTCGAGCAGCAAGCCGTTCTTCAAAGCCTCGCGCACATACTCGTGCGCGATCATGCCGGGTTTCTTCGGGACGAGGTTGAGATTGCCTCGGTCCCAGATCTCGTAGCCGACCGCGAATTCGTCATTAGGTGAGAGCGAGGGGTGAGATTCGCTCTGACCCTTGGTCTGGATGGCCTCGAACAGAGGCTCCCAGCGGGCGCGCGCTTCCGCCCATTCCTTGGTGGGATCCTTCCCATCAAAGGTCGTGAGCTCGAACATGCGCCCGTTCGAGAGGTTGCCGTTGTGCGGAATGGCGAGCATGGAGCCGCCGGTCTTTTGCTCCCAGTTCTCCATCCACTTCCAGAGGTCTTCCGGGTTTTCCGTCTGGAAGGTGGTCATGGGGAGGACCTGGTCCGCCTTGTCCTTGCCGTCCCTGTAGATGACGTTGCGATGCAGGTTGTCGCCGCCGCCTGCGTTCGAGGTCCACTCGTAGGCGATGAAGGCGGTGAAGCGGCCAGGCTCGTTGTACTTCTCCATGATTGCGTTGTTCTTCTGCCAGACCGACGTCGCGAACTTAGGGTCCATGACCGCGGGCGGCAGCCGCTTGTTGGATTGCGCGTTGATGAGCTCCATGGTTGCGGCGGCAGCTTGTTCCGGGCCCGCTGCCATCATTTGATTCCAGCGCTTCATTACGGGATCGGCCATCAGCTCCGGGTTACCGACCTTGAGCTCGGAAATGACGCCCATGCCGTCGGAATGATCGGTGACGGCGATCCAATCGAGAGGCCGCGATAGCTTGACGGGCTGCCCAGTATTGGAGACGACCTCTTCGCCGCGTGCAAAGCGCACGGCATCCTCGGGCGTCAACGTTGCCCCCGACATGCCTGCGTCGGCCGACCATGCCGTATGCAAATGCGTGTCGCCCCAGTAGACGCGCGCCGGATAGTTGCGACCGGCATAAGGGGAGTAGCCTGGCTTCTTGTAGAATTTGGCGACGGTCGCCGGATGTGGGCGTCTGCCAGAGTGGCCACGTAAAGGTGCGCTCCCCGCCTAGACGCAGCCGGCGCCAAGCGAGCGATATGCACGCTAATGGTCGCCCAACTGCACGGCGAAAACAGTCCCCCGTTTGGGGGATAGACCGCGGCAATGTTAGAGCGGTGGTGAAGGGGGTGTGGGGCGTGCGACTAGCCAGCCGACATCCCTCGGCGGCTCTTGCCCATGTCGAAGCAACGTTTCGGAAGGTGGCGTTCCGCACGAGAAATCGTCACCGAGCTCCGCAGGCAGGAGCATCAGCTCCTTCTTCTCCCAATGGCCGAAGGATTTGCGCAGGATGACCCATGAGGCCTTGGCGGTCGTCGCCATTTCGAGAAGGTCCTCGTAGGCGTCCTCGGAGAGACCGTTGATGGTGACGCCGTTGATCGAGACGATCACGTCGGCGAGCTTTACCCCTGCCAAGTCCGCCGGGCTCTTGCAGGCGATTGCCGTGACATTCACCGAACCGACGACGACGCTATCCTGGTCGGCGGCCTTTCTGCAGGTGCCGTCCTCTTTGCTCATGTCCTTGTCCGCACATGGGAACAAGGTCGTGACGCTGAGGAGCAGACCAACGCCTTCTCGGGCCTGGGCGGCGCTCGAGAGGAGGAGTGAGACGAAGACCGATAACAGGAGAAATCGGGTTCTAGGGAACAGCGGGAATTTTGGCATCGGAAATACCGAGATGCTTTACCAGGCCCAAGGCGAGGTCCCAATTTCCCTTCTGCCTAAAATGGCTCCGATGCAATTGAGGGTTGGCAATATCGTTATCAGCCGGCGTTAACAGGAGGCGGCGCTCGCCTTGGTCTCGGCTGTCCGTCCAGAAGGGAGGGCCACGAAAGCGGGCCTTAGCGTTTTTCGGGGGCGCCTAGGCTGGCGCCCCCGAACGCGTTTCAGGCGTTGGCCTTCGCCGCGATCTTGAGCGCGAAGGCGTAGTCGATGGCGATCTCGCGCAGCTGCTCGAAGCGGCCGGAGGCGCCGCCGTGGCCCGCCTCCATGTTGGTCTTCAAGAGGATCAGGTTGTCGCTCGTGCTCTTGGCGCGCAGCTTGGCGATCCACTTGGCCGGCTCCCAATAGGTGACGCGCGGATCGGTCAGGCCGCCATAGGCGAAGATGTGCGGATAGGCCATGGCCCGCACGTTGTCGTAGGGGCTGTAGGACTTGATGATCTCGAACTCGCGCTTGCTCTCGATGGGGTTGCCCCACTCGGGCCACTCGGGCGGCGTGAGCGGGCAGGTCCTTGTCGAGCATCGTGTTCAGGACGTCGACGAAGGGCACGTCGGCAATGATGCCGAGGAAGAGATCGGGAGCCATGTTGGCGACGACACCCATCAGCATGCCACCCGCGGAACCGCCGTTGGCGACGATGCGGCCGCGCCGCGTATAGCCCTTGGCGACCAAGATGCTCGCCGGCGGCGATGAAGTCGGTGAAGGTGTTCACCTTCTGCTCGAGCTTGCCTTCCGTGTACCAGCGGTAGCCCTTGTCCTTGCCGCCGCGGATGTGGGCAATGGCGTAGATGACGCCGCGATCGACGAGCGACAGACGCGTGGTCGAGAAGGACGCCGGAATCGAGATGCCGTAGGCGCCGTAGCCGTAGAGGAACAGCGGCGCGGAGCCGTCGAGGGGCGTGTCGCGGCGATAGAGGATGGAGACGGGCACCGTCTCGCCGTCGGGCGCGGGCGCGAACAGGCGGCGCGTCACGTAGTCGGCCGGGTTGTGGCCGGAGGGGATCTCCTGGCGCTTGCGGAGAACGCGCGTGCGCGTCGCCATGTCGTAGTCGTAGGTCTCGGCCGGCGTCGTCATCGACGAGTAGGTGAAGCGCAAGGTCAGTCGTGTCGAACTCGTAGCCGGACGACATGCCGAGCGAATAGGCTTCCTCATCGAAGGCGATGGCGTGCTCGGCGCCGTCGGCGAGGCTGCGGACCGTGATGCGCGGCAAGCTGTCCTCGCGCTCGAGACGCGCCATGTGGTCTGTTGAAGACGACCGTATCGATGATCAGGCGGCCGGGCTTGTGCGGCTCGATCTCACGCCAGTTCTCACGGCCTGGTGCCGCGACCGGGGCCTCGCAAATGCGGAAGTCCACGGCGCCGCCCGAGTTCGTGGTGATGATCAGGCGCTCCCCGTGGTGCTCGACCTGGTACTCGTGCCCATGCTCGCGGGGGGCGACCTGGCGCATCGCGGTCAGCGGGGCGTCGGCCTCGATGAGATAGACCTCGTTCGACTGGTGATCGTGGGCGTCGATCAGGATGAACCGGGAGGACTGGGTCTTGTTGAGGGCCACGTAGTAGCCGGCGATCCTTCTCGGCGTAGACGAGCTCATCCGCCGAAGCCGGCGTGCCGACGTGGTGCCGATAGACAAGAAGCGGGCGCTGGTCGTCATCGACGCGAATGTAGAAGAGCGTGCGCCCGTCGTTGGCCCAGACGATCTCGCCGCGCGTATCGGGGATCTGCTCGGGGAGGTCCTGGCCGGTCGCGAGATCGCGGATGCGGATGGTGAAGAGCTCCGAGCCCTTGTCGTCGGTGGCGTAGGCGAGGAGCTTGTGATCGGGGCTGTGTGAGGTCGCGCCGAGGTCCCAGTAGGGCTTGCCCTTCGCCTCGGCGTTGCCGTCGAGGAGCAGGGTCTCCGCACCGCCGCCGCGCGGCCGGCGGCAAAGGCGGGGATACTGGCCGCCGGCAACGAAGGTCGAATAGTAGTCGAAGGAGCCGTCGGGCGCCGGAACGGAGCTGTCGTCCTGCTTCAGGCGCGCCTTCATCTCCGCAAACAGCGTCTCCTGGAGGGGACGCGTGTCGGCGAGCTGGGTCTCCATGTAGGCGTTCTCGGCCTCGAGATACGAGCGGATCTCGGGATCGAGCACGGCCGGATCGCGCATGACGTCCTGCCAGTTGTCGGCTCTGAGCCACGCGAAGTCGTCGCTGAGCTCGGTGCCGTGGTGGCGGGACGACACGCGGGCGGCGCGCGGCGGCCGGGGGCTTGGCGAGGGCGAGGCGGTGGGCAGGACCGTGCATGGAACAAACCTCATTGCGGCAGTGAATGCCGTCAGGACGCTATTTCTTAGGTGTCGGGTGGTCTGGAGTGCGCGCCGGGGCGCGCCCTTGAGTTCGCCGGATGGCGAGCGCTTTGTCAAACGGCGGACCGCGAGATTAACCTCCTTCCAGGCGTTGAATATGGGAGTGAGCGGCAGTGAAAGTTAGGCGTTGGTGCGTATTGGGCACTGCAAGGACCGTGCAAGTTCGGGTCTTGTTCGTGCTCTTAAGGAACATTTCGTGTCTAGAGGGTCCCTCGGGGAGGCCTCTATTGGCTCCCAGCAAATGGAAAATCCGGCTAAGCTTCACAGACTTAGGGGCGTAAATGTAACCGTGGCGCGAAATATACGCCGGCCATCCCGCACACCTTGCGCCACGATTAGGGAATGAGCGAACATTTGCTTGGACATCGTTGACACCGCGCGTCGAATGTTGTCCAAAGATGTCGCATACCTGAACTCTGACGCCCAAACGATAAGAGCGCCGTCATGCTAGGCTTAGCTTGGATGAGCGCCGCGTTAACTACACTAAAATTCAGATTGACTTGATGACCGCAAGAATCTCGGCCCCGTAGGCAGTCGGCTGACTGCGCGTGAAAGGACTAAACACATGGAAGATCGTGGCGAACCCGAGCTGGTCGAGCTGACGGCAAAGATCGTGTCGGCCTATGTCAGCAACAACACGATCGTCGCCAGCGATATACCGCAGCTCATCAATGAAACTCATGCCGCGCTCAGCCGGGCGACCGGAAACCACTCGCTTCCCGAGCGCGAAGAGCTAAAGCCGAAGGTTCCAGTCAAGAAATCCGTGATGCCCGATCACATCGTCTGCCTCGAGGACGGGAAGAAGTTCAAGTCGCTCAAACGGCATTTGCGCACCCACTACAACCTGTCTCCCGAGGAGTACCGGGAGAAGTGGGGCCTGCCGCACGACTATCCGATGGTGGCTCCGAACTATGCCCGGGCGCGCTCGGACCTCGCCAAGAAGATGGGTCTGGGCACGCGGCGCGAGAAGTAGTCTCTCGCGCAGGAGGGATTGGCCTGCGGGAAGGCCTCTATCGTCCAGCGTCCCTTTGCTGGCGGCCACCGTTTCATTTCAGAACTTGCCGGTGCCTTCGGGAGCCCGCTGCTTGGTGCGGCTCGCGGTGTGCGCGCGCGGCCGCCATCTCGGCACGGTAGGCTCGCAAGAGCTGCACGTGGCGCGCAAGATTGTATGTCCAGTGACCGGCGAGGCCGCGACGGCGCTCGGCACGCAGCGCCCGCTCGAGGGCGGCGACGACATGCGTCCGGCCCGCAGGCGACATATCAGCGAGCTCACGTGGCCAGAGCGGAAGCAATTTGGCGATCTCGGCGCGGCAGCGCGCGAGGTCGGCATCCGTGACGTCTTGAGCGGCGCTGGATTTTTGCCGGTCGGGGCTGGGTGCGGAACTTTTCGCGTGCCTCGAATGCGCCGCGGCGGGCGATTGGCATTTGGGCGTGTTGCGCATGCGGTGCTCCGGCTCAGGGAGCCGAAAGCATCACATGCACGCGGGCGGCGGGGATGAACTCGGGCAGGCTTGTTCGACTGCAGCGCGGGCGGCGCGCGCAAGCCAAGTTATCCTCGCCATTCACCGCTCCGCTAAGTTGAGGATCGAGGCGGCGCGTCGCTCTCCTATAGTGCCGTCCGAACTTTGATACCGCACTTGGCTCGATCTCGATCGGTGTCTCATGAGCATTGGTTCTGTTGCCTACTTCTCTCAGGGCTCATGCAACTCGCCCCACAGCGGGCGATGTCTCGGCGGCCTCGCTCGGGCGGGCGGCGTCGAGAGTGGTTCGCGCCTCAGAACGGCGATCGAGGGCGCGGTTGCGCAGGTATTCGGCATCCGGCATGCGGAGCTCTTTCGGGCAACGCGGGGCAAGGCACGCGTGGCGCTCGCACGTCAGGTCGCCATGTATCTCGCGCATGTCGCCTGCGGCCTGAGCTTCACCGACGTCGGCCTCCTTTTCTCTCGCGATCGCACGACCGTTGCGCATGCCTGCCGCGTCATCGAGGACCGGCGCGACGATCCCGTGTTCGACCGCGCGCTCGAGCTGCTCGAATGGGTCGTGCCGACGCTTGCCGCTCCGCGCCGGGCCGCGCCGGCGTTCTTTGCGTGAGGACGCGGGCGATGACATCGAGGCCACGTAAGGGCGCTGCCGCAGCGAAGTTGCGGGAGGTGCCGTCTCAGACGCGACCCGACGTCAATCTCGCCGAGAGCCCGATCGGATGGCTGGCGCGGCGGCGCGACAAGGACGGCCAACCGCTGATCTCGGAGGAAGAGTTCAACGCCGGTGAGCGGCTGCGCGCCGACTTCTGGTTCGCGCAAATGACGCCGCGCGTGACGGCGAACTGGGACGCGAATGCCTCCAGCTCGTCGCAGCGACGCGGTGCGCCTGGGACCGGGAGCGATATGCAAGACAGCGTGATTGCAGCGGCGGAGCGGGTGAGGCGCGCGCTTGCTGCGGTGGGGCCGGAGCTTGCCGGCGTTCTGATCGACGTGTGCTGTCACCTGAAAGGTCTCGAGGAGGTCGAGCGGCGTTCGCGCTGGCCGCAGCGGTCGGCCAAGATCGTGCTGCAGTTCGCGCTGAGAAGCCTCGCGCGCCATTACGGCTTGTTGCGCTCTGACGGCGGTGACGCGCAGCCGGGTGGAGGCCGGGTCCGTCATTGGGGCGCGGAGGACTACCGGCCGGCGATAAGTCGCGGATAGCGGAGACCTGACGTTCGCCGACTGAGCGTGCACTTCAAGAGGCACGATTCAAAGCGCGCGGGAGGCCGAAAATGGTGCCAGGGCTTTACGGATTTGTAAGCGCAAAAATAGATTAGCCGCGGCGAGACTCGTGGAGATGGCGGCTAAGGTGCGCTCTCTTCGCGGAGGCGCAGCACATGCTTCAAGCAAAACTTGCTAACCGCGCGTGGCAATTCACGGCACGAGCGATTGATGCGCTGGGCCGGCGCACGATCGGCAAGGATTTCGATGACCTGATGTCCATCGGGTGCAAGATAAATTGCCGGTTCGAGAATTCGGACGCGGTGTACCTCACCTTCGATGATGGTCCGAACCCGAATACGACATCGAGGTTGTTGCACGCCCTTCAGCGCGAATGTGTCAAAGGGACCTTTTTCTGCATCGGCAGGAACGCGCGCCGATGGCCCGCACTTGTGCAATCGATCGCAAGAGCAGGCCACACGCTCGGCAATCATTCCATGACGCATCCGGATCTTTACCGCGTCAGTCCGCGGCGCCTGCGGAACGAGCTCCTGGCATGCCAGGAGACGCTAGAGTCAATAGTGGGGCCGGCTACGCTTTTCAGAGCGCCTTACGGCCACTTCAGATGGGATTTGCGATTTGCCGGGACGACCGGGATAAAACATCTGATCAAGTGGGATGTTGCGCCCCCATGGAACGAGACGGATCCCTTCAGATTGGCGGATCATATTCTGGCGTCAGTTCGGCCGGGGTCGATCATCCTGCTTCATGATGGTTTGGCTAGCCGCGACGCGCAGCTATCGGCGGCGGCCGGTGCTGCCGCGGCAGAATGCGTGAGGCTGATCGCGCCTGAGATCAGGTCACGGGGCCTAGAGTTCAAGACGATTGGCGAACAACTTGGCACAGTCTGCGCGCGAGAAGACGGTCTATCTCCAATCGTTGGGGCCGCTGCATAATCCGGAGGGGTAGCGGCCGGCTATTGGTGAATGACTGTAGCCGATCCCCGTGTCCCCCAAACGGGGGACTGCAGCGGCATCGGCCTCCCGGCGTACTCTTACTTGTGACTGTGAAGGATTGAGCGCCGGGAGGCCGCGATGCCGATTACGCTGGAGCAGATCATCGTCTGGATCATCATCGGTCTCATCGGCGGGAGCCTCACGGGCCTGCTCGTCAAGCGCGATCGCGAGGGGTTCGGGATGATGACGAACCTCGGCCTTGGTCTGGCCGGGGCATTCGTCGGCGGGCTCTTGTTCCGCCTCTTCGGATTCCTGTCCGACCTCGACAGAATTTCGATCTCGCTGCGCGACGTCGTCTCGGCGGTGATCGGATCGCTGCTCGTGCTCTTCGGACTCTGGCTCTGGCGCAAGTACCAGCCAGGATCCTGACGCAAGGCCCAGGATACTGACGCAAGGCGCCGAGCTCAGATGGCCATCGGCTCGAGGATCTCGGCGTCGTCGTTGGCCGGCTTGTTGACGCGCGTCGAGATCGGCCAGATGAGCATCGGATCGGAGGGGAAGGGGACGAGGAGGTCGCGCGGGTCGGGCTCGATCGCCGAAAGCCAGCGATCGTAGTTGATCGGCGCGACGATCACCGGCATGCGGTCGTGAATGCTCTGCATGAGATCGTTGGCGGTCGTGGTGACGACGGCAAACGTGCGCACCCAATCGTCGGTGCCGGGACGCTTCCAGTTTTCCCAGATGCCCGCGAGCGCAAACGGCTCGCCGCTCTTCATGCCGATGGCGTAGGGCTGCTTGGCGGTCGCGCCCTTGATCGCCTTCCACTCGAAGAAATTGTCCACGGGCACCAGGCATCGCCGGCGCTTATAGGCATCGCGGAAGGAGGGGAGGGAGGCGATCGTCTCGCCCTTGGCATTGATGGGGCGGTGGCCGCCGGTCTCATCCTTCGTCCAATGCGGGATGAGACCCCACCAGAGCCGGTCGAGGGTGCGCTCGCCGGTCTCGGGGTGCTGGCGGATCACCCAATGCTCCTGGCCGGGCGAGCCGTTGTAGCGCCGCGGAACCGTCAGCGGCTCGATGAGGGTGGTCGTCGTCAGGCCAAGGCCCAGCCGACGAGGATCACTTTTCTGGGTGATGCGTCCGCACATAGCATCTTTAATATAGTATTGAGTATATCTTTCGCCATCTGGCCGAAAATGCTGCTGTTTGCGACACTCGCGGTCGCCTGCGGACGGCTCGGCGTCGCAAGCGGGAAAACCGGGAACACTTCGGCTGCGTATACAATTTAGTAACGCAAGCGACTTTTCGTCCTGGTGGTGTTCCCTGGGGAACTGTAAGTCCCCATGTGAGTTTTAGTATATCAACTGCGCGCCGTAAGGCGCTGCAATTACGGCGAAAAATGGCTCCAATGTGGCGAAATAAAGGCGCCCGGAGCCGATTTGAGTGAGTAGTGCGTCATGTTGACGGAAGCCTGCCCCGAAAGGGTCAATCCGCGCGGTCCGGCCGCGTCTGTTGCCACGCGACGCGAGGCGCGTCCGGCGTCGGTCGCGGGGGCCAAGCGCACGCTGGCCGCGAACGAGTCTCTGTTCCGGGGCGGCGAGGCACGCGGCGATGTCTATCGGGTGGAGAGCGGAGCGCTTTGCCACTACATCGTCTGGGACGACGGCCATCACGAGATCATCGAGTTTGCCTTCCCCGGCGACCTCATCGGCTTCGGTCACCTCGACGCGCACATCAGCACGTCGCAAGCCGTGGTCGAGACCGAGGTCACCGCGGTTTCGGCGGACGACTTTGCGGCTGCGCTCGAAGCGGACGCCCAGCTCGCGGCGCGTGTCGCCGTTGCGGACGACCGCGAGTTCACCTATGCGCGCGGCCGGGCGCTCAAGTCAGGCGAGAACAAACCGGTCGAGCGGGTCGCCTCCCTTCTCACGGCACTCTCGCACCTCGGTGTGCCGGAAGGGCGCGATCCGACGCTCATCACCGATGAGATCGCGTCGGATGCGGTCGCGGAGCGGCTGCATATGACCCGCGACGGCGTCGTCAACGTACTCTCGGAGCTCGAGGATCGCGGGCTGATACGCGCGTCGTCGGCGGGCGTGCGCATCATCAACATGCGCGGGCTCGAAAAACTGGCCGACGCGGCTTAGCGCGGGCTCGCTTTCCGCCATCGTTCATCGACCTTAGTTGACGGTCGCGTTCTCGGACGCGGCGGAGTGCGCGTCGGCGCGGATGCGCTCGACCATGGAGGCGAGCCCGTTCGAGCGCTGCGGCGTCAGATGCTCCTTGAGGCCCAGGTCGTCGAAGACGGCGGTGGGATCGGTGGCCAAGATCTCCGCTGCCGGCTTGCCGTCGTAGATCGCGAACAGGATGGCGATCAACCCGCGGACTATGTGGGCGTCGCTGTCGCCCACGAAGGAGAGCGCCGGCGGGCGGCCCGGGCCTTCGCTGCGCGCATTACTCACCAGCCACACCTGGCTCGCGCAGCCGCGCACCTTGCTCGCCTCCGTCTTGAGCGCGGATGCCATCGGGGGAAGGGCGCGGCCGAGCTCTATGATGTAGCGATAGCGGTCCTCCCAGTCGTCGAGGACTTCGAAGTTGGCGCGGATGTCGTCGAGCGAAGCCAAGTGTCACTGTCTCCACGTGGCGCGGAGTTGGGTGTTTCCGCGGCCCACACCTGACACATAGGCCCGGCGGGGCCGGCGGTGCAAGTGCGCCGGGCAACGTAAAACCGCCGGACATGGGTGTCCGGCGGGGCCAATTGGAGCAGGCAGGCGGCGGGGGCGTCAGATGCCCTGGCGGGGCGTGTTGCCGCGCCAGGTCGGTGCCATGTCGTCCGGACGCAGCGTGCCCGGCTGGCTGGCCTTGTATGAGGCCGGCGCCACATCGTTCGACTGCTCGCTCGTGTACCGCTGGGCGACGTCGTAGGCGAGCTTGCCCGCGAACTGCGCCTTCTTCACGAACGTCTCCCAGGCCGCCGCGGTATTCTCGCAGGTCTGGGCGTTGCGGTCGCAGAAGGTCGCGGTCCAATAGGCGGCGCTCGCCGCGCGCTCATAGAGGCGCTCCTGCTGGGCCTCGTCGGCCGGCATGATGGCGATGCCGAGCGACAGCACCATCGCTATTCGAAACAGGGACATTACTCGCAAACTCCGAGGTCTTTGCGTAGCCTTCCAATACGATCTCACGGCGGAGCCTAGCGGAGAGACTTCAAGGAAGTGCGGCCGGAAGCCATTGAATTTTCTGCGAGATTAAATCGAGTTTTCGCAAAAACTCTCGCGAATTTTATCGACCGGCGCCGCCGGCGCTCGTCCCGGGACGGGCGGCCGGTTAAGGCCCGCTTAACGGGACATTCCCATAATGGGCGCCATGAGCCCTTGCGGGCCGGGGCGTGTGAACTGGGTCGAGAGATGACACCGGGCTGGGTACGGCTGGCGCTTGCGGTATTCGTCGCTCTCTCGGGCGCGTTCGCGATTAACATTTTCTTTCTGCAGCCCGCCGGCATGGGGCGGGCGTCCGTTGCGGGCCTAGGAGCAGGCTCCCGTGCAGCCGGTGATGGAGCCTCCACCTCTGCGTGGTCGCTGCAACTTGCATCTCGCGGCGAAACGCAGGCGATCAACGCGGGGCTCGAGCCGGCGTCCGGCGACAGCATCGAGCTCACGCGCGCGGTGCAGCGCGAACTCAAGGCCAAGGGGTACGAGACGGGGGCGGTCGACGGCGTCGCCGGTCTCGTGACGCGCGCCGCGATCATGGCCTACGAAGCCGATCATGGCCTGACGCTCACGGCCGAGCCGCGCCAGGCGCTGCTACAACACATCATCCTCGGCGGGGCCATGGGCGACCCCTCGGGTGGATCTCAGGGCTCGGCAGGGATCGGCCCGGAGGCGCAGGCGTGGTGCGCGCCGTGCAGGGCTCGCTCTCGAAGCTCGGATATGCGCCCGGCGCGGCCGATGGCCGCTTGAGCGAGGAGACGATCCGTGCGATCCGCAAATTCGAGAGCGCCCAGGGCATGAAGGAAACCGGGCGCATCTCGGGGCCGCTCGCCGCCAGGCTCGCAGGCCTCGCGGGATCGAGCTGAGCGCCTCGCGCCGGCGAGGTCCGCCAAGCCGAGCGTCAAAGCGCGACGCCATTCCGCAAGCCGGCTGAGGATGCATGCGGCTCAAATCAGAAATCTGGGTCAAAGCCTATATCCGCCGCTGCGCGGGGGCCGGACTTTCGGCGGTCGTTGCGCGGCACGGAGACAACGACGCCGGCGCAATCTTCATCCGCATCAACCGGCTCGACGGCACGTCGGTGCTTTTCGGCCCGTCACCGGCCGGTCTCAGCGGCGCAGAGGAGGACCGGCTCTGGGTGCCGTGCCTCTCTGAGAGCGGCGCCACGGACGCCGCGGTCGAGGCCTACCTCACGCGCGAAGCCGAGTTCGATTCCGATCTCTGGATCGTCGAGGTCGAAACGCGCGATGGGGTGCATCTGCTCGACGACTGGCTGATGTAGCGGGCTCGCTGCCGCGCGATGGCTGCACCAGCGCGACTGCGTCGTTTGCGATGTCCCCGGCGGGACTTTCCGGTTGCCGAGTTCGGCTGTATGACGCTGGCAGAATAAGGAGACTTGGGATTTGAAGCCCGCCAAGCTCCGGCAGCACGCCAAGGACCTCGACCATGCAAACGACCGCGATCGAAACGAAGTGGGCGCCGCTCGCAATTCTCGGGCTCAGCGGATTTGCATCCTGGCATCCCTACCCGCATGCATGGCAATGGGTGCTTGCCCTGTCGCTGGTGCTTGCGGTTCTGCTTCTCCTGCGGGCCTTTGCCGAGCGCGAGCGCCTCTTTTCGCGTCCGATGTCGATTGCGGTCACGGCATTCGTAGCGTCGAAGATCATCCTGCCTCTCCTCGTCATATCGACGGGCTTCGCAGGGTTGATCTCGGATAGCGACGCGCTGATGGAGGTGGCGCTGCTCAACTCCGTCGTGCTGGCGATCGCCGCGCTTCTATAAGCTTGCCATGTAAGCTTCGCACAGCCTTCGGCGTGCCAATCTCCGGCATGCTTCGTCGCCGGATGAGAGGCCGGAGGTGTTCGGTGCAAGAAATATGTGGCTTCCGAGCCCCGCTCGCGCGTTTGGCGTTTTGCTGCGCTCGATGTTAACGCGCCGTTAACCGGCTCAGATTTGAAATCGGAGTGTGCAAAAAGGTGGCGCCTGGACCGGCGCGACAAACGATAACGAGGTCCGCCGAGAGGAACGCCAAGGCAAGGCCATCGTCCACGGGGGACCCGAAATGGCGACGATACTCGAGTTCCGTGCCCAAGTTGCAAGATATCCGGAGTTCACCGAACAGCGCGACCGCACACGCTCGGCGGAGGTCGTGATCTTTCCCGGCGTTCGCTACGAGCGGGACGCGCAACCCGATGCAGCGCCGGCCAAGCCGCGCGGCCGTCGCACTCGTCAGCGCGATCGCCTCGAGCTCGAAGAATAGCCGGCCAGGCAAGCGTCAGGGCATTTTCGGCAGATTCAAAGAGAGCGGAACGCGCAACGCGCCCGCTTGAGCTCGGCAAGATTGCGCGCGCGGTAGGCTTGACCCTGCTCGGGAGCGCGCACCAACGCGATGCCGTTTTGAGCCGGCACCGTCAGCATCGGATCCTCCGGCCCCGACGTCGCTCCCTTCGCCTCCGGAGTGAGCCCCCTGAAGCGATCGTCAGAGGGGACAAGGAGCAGCGACACCTCCGTCCGCCGTCCGGGTTGAGCAACGGTCGTAAAGAAATTGTCGCCTGCAGTCGAATAGAGCGCGACGACCCAGCCGGGACCGGGAAGCGTGGCGGTCAGGGCGACAGCGCCGTCCTTGGTGTCGAAGCGGCAGAGCGCATAGCGCGCGTCGGGGGCCATGAAGGGCAAGGGCTGCGTCGAGGGCGTGACCGGGGGCAAGATCTGCATGGTGTTGAGCGGCAGCTCTTGCGAGATCGTCTCGTAGGCGTGAGAGGGCGCGAGCTCGGGAGCTGCAAGCGTCGCCAGGATGTGCAGGATGGCGACCGCGCAGAATGCCGCTGCGGCGAGCCGCAGGTTGATGCGCGGGAGCATGTCGAGATACTTGCGCATCAGCATTTCTTCCGCTTGATGACGGGCAGCAGCTCCTCGATCTCGCCTTCGCGGGCAACGGCGCGGATGCCGAGATCGACGACGCTGAAGGCAATGGCGAGGCGGCCGGCGCCGCCGACCGGGATCCAGTTGCCGGGACGCGCATCGCGGGCGAGCGTTGCAATGAAAGTTCCGTCCGGCTCGAGGGCGACGGTGTCGCTCGTGTAGGTATAGCGTTCGGAGGCGTTCTGGATGAGGCGGCCCTTGGCATCGAACACAGTCATGCTCCACCAATGGGTCGGGATCTCGTGGCCCTCGATCTCGTAATCGCAGGAGGAATGGAGGCTGCGGCCGTCGCTGTCGGTGCGGGCGATGTAGGTCTGCGAATATTCGGCGCTGAGCGGCAGCACGCCGAGGCGGGCGTAGTGGGCGCGCGTGTAGGGATCGGCGTCGGTGCGCGCGGCCGCGGTCCAGGTGACCCATGGGCCGACACGCACCGTCGTCAGCAGCGATCCGGCCTCGACCATGTACCAGCTCGAGCCGAAGCCGCCGATCAGCACGATGCCGATGAAAAGCGCCCAGTCGGCCGTATGGCCAATGCCGGCCCAGAGGCGTTTTCTCAGTCTGTGAAGCGCGAAGCTCATCGTGGCGATGCTCGGCAGCTAGGGTGTCAGGCGCTGGGGTTCTTCGCGCGGTAGGGCAGGAGTTGCGACGGAAGCATTGCGGGGCAATGCGCTGCGGCCGGGATCGGGCTCCGCCCGGCCGTCGCGAATAGCAGGTTTCGGCGGCGTCGGCGGCGCCGCGCCGGGCGGCGCGGGCGTGCTGCCGGGCGTTGCCTCGGGCTCGGCGGCGCCCGAGGCCTTGCGCATCGCAGACGAAATACGTTTCAGCGTGTCGCGTGTCGGCTCGGGCATCAGGCTCGTCGATTTCTGGCTGGCCTCGGCAGCGCCCTCAAGCTGCGCGGCCAGGGCGGGGTCAGATCTCTTGAGCTCGGCGATGCGCTGCTGCTCGGCGACCTGCACCGGGTGAGGCTGCAGGCCCGGAATGGTCGGGATGTTCATGTCGGTGTGAGCCACAGCCATGACCGAATGCCAGAGCGGCGCCGCCAAGTGGCCGCCGGTGTTGCCGGAGGACATGGGGCGGTTGTCGTCGTTGCCGAGCCAGACGCCGCCGACGTATTTGCCGGTGAAGCCCACGAACCAGACGTCGTTGGGACCGGTGCTGGTGCCGGTCTTGCCGGCCACGTTGGTGAAGTCGAGGGCGGCCGCCGCGCCGGTGCCGTCGGTTATGACCTTCTGCAGCATCTGGTTCATCTTCTCGGCGACGTCGCGCGTGACGAGCTGCGGCGGCTCGCCCTCGTCGCGCTCGCGGCTATAGATGAGCTCGCCCTTGGAGTTGACGAGCTCGAGGATGCCGTAAGGCTTCGCGCTCTTGCCGCCATTGGCGAAGGTCGCGACGCCGCCGGTGTGCTCGAGCGGCGTGATGCCGTAATCGCCGAGGGCCATGGAGCACGATTTCCTGATGCCCTTGACGCCGAGACGCCGCGTCATCTCGATCACCTTCTCGCGCCCGACCGCGAACGAAAGCTCGGCGGCCACGGTGTTGAGCGATTTCGCAAGCGCCATCCAGAGCGGCAGGCGCGCTCCGCTGCCGCCGCCGCCACCGTAGTTCGACGGATGCCAGTTGCCGCAGCCAGCGCGAGGCGTCGCGCACCATGGTGTCGGGCTTATAGCCGTTCTCGACGGCGGTGGCATAGACGTAGACCTTGAACGAGGAGCCCGGCTGGCGCTTGGCATGGGTCGCGCGGTTGAATTGGTTTTCGCCGTAGTCCGGTCCGCCGACGAGGGCGCGCACGGCGCCGTCCGTCTCCATGACGACCATGGCGCCGGAATTGAAGCGCAGGCTGCGGCCCTGCTGGCGGATGTAGGGAATAACGGCGTCCTCGGTCTGCTTCTGGAGCGTGAGATCGACGGTGGTGCGCGCGGTCAGCACGTACTGGTTCTTGCCCTCGGCGATGCGCTGCACCTCCTCGAAGGCCCAGTCGAGGAACCAGTCGGGGCTCGTGGTCTCGCGCGTCTCGACGATCTTGGCCGGGTGGAGGCGCGCCTCGTGCACCTGCGCCGGAGTATAGAAGCCCGCCTCGACCAGGTTCTGCAGCACCTCGTTGGTGCGGGCGCGGGACGCCGGCATGTTGACGTGGGGCGCGTATTTCGTCGGCGCCTTGTAAAGGCCCGCGAGCAGCGCCGCCTCGGCGAGGTTCACCTCGCGCACGGACTTGCCGAAATAATACTGAGACGCCGCCTCGACGCCGAAGGCGCCGCCGCCCATGTAGGCGCGGTCGAGATACATCTTCAGGATCTGGCGCTTGGTAAAGCGCGTCTCGAGCAGGAAGGCGAGGAACACCTCCTTGATCTTTCTCTGCATCGAACGCTCGGACGAGAGGAACAGGTTCTTGGCGAGCTGCTGGGTGAGCGAGGATCCGCCCTGGACGACCTCGTTGGCCCGCAGGTTCTCGATCAAAGCGCGCGACGTGCCGAGAACGTCGATGCCGTAGTGCTCGAAGAAACGGCGGTCCTCGGTGGCGAGCGTCGCCTTGATGACGGCGTCGGGGATCTCCTCGAGCGGCACGGCGTCGTTATGGAGAATGCCGCGCTGGCCGATCTCGTTGCCCTGCTTGTCGAGGAACTTGACGGCATAGCGGCCGGTCAGGAAGCGGCCTTCGTCGAACTCGAGGAAGGCGGGCAGCGCCAGCGCATACATGACCGATGATGCCGCCGGTCGCCATCGAGACGGCCTCGGAGGCGAACTCATTCAGGAGGCGGCGCCAGCCGGTGATGCGGAAGCGGGCGAAGAAGCTCGAGCCGGCGTTCCAGTAGTCTTTGAACTTGGACCAGGTCTCGGCGAGCGAGGAATCGATCCACGAGTTGAGGTTGAGCCAGTTGATGCTCCAGTCGCGCTTGCCGGGACCAAAAAACCAGTCGCTCAAAGCATTTGCCTCGCGAAATTTGCAGCAGGTGTGGATGTGGCGGCCGCCGGCCGGCTCAGGGCCCGGGCGCACACGATCTCCCTCCCACGGCGCCGCGCCGCGTGAGGGGACTCAATCGAGCATCAGATTGCGGCAAATTCCCACCCGCGCCAAGGGGCTGGGGAGGGGTGTGGATCGAAGGGAGGGGTAGGGGCCGGCGGGCGTTAGTTCGCTTTCTGTGGGTTGTTCCTTCGCAACCGCCATCTCGTTGACCAAATTTTGGTGCAGTGCGGGAACTAACCGCGCCCGGCCATCGTTATCGTGACGGTGCGGGGACAAAAGGGGACGAGAAGGGGACGAGATGATCTTCACTGCGCTTGTTGCGGGATTCCTGGCTGCCGTCATGGCCGATGTGCTCACAGGCCGCTACCGCCGGCTCGATTGAGCCGCTCCAAGCACTGCCGCCAAGCAGGAGACAGCCGCGCGCCTCTGCGGTGGTAGGTGTCTTTTCATTGTGGGTTCAAGGCTCCGCCGCGCCGCAGACAGCCATAGGGCCCTAGCCAGATAGTGAGTCGTCGGAAGCCCCGCCATGGTGCTGTTGAGCGACCTAGCGTTTCTCGCTTTCCTTGTCGCTCTCGGTTACGCGATCGAGCGCGTATGGCTGCGGCTGCGTGTTGCAAAGGCGAAGCCGGCGGGAAATCCGGCAAGCAAATCCTGACAGCTTGCCAGAGCCGATGATTTCGCCAAGGGGCTGTCTCACGATGACCATCACCATTACCGCCTTTGAACGGTCACCCGATGGCGGCAAGGGACTGGCGCGTGATACGCGCGTTCGCTGGGCGCTGGAGGAAGTGGGCCAACCTTACGAGGTTCGTCTTGTTTCGTTCAGGGCGATGAAGGAACCCGCACATCTGGCGCTTCATCCTTTCGGGCAGATTCCGACCTACGAAGAAGGCGATCTCGGCTTGTTCGAGACGGGGGCGATCGTGTTCCATATCGCGGAGCGCCATGCGGGCCTGCTGCCGGACGATGCGAATGCCCGGGCGCGCGCGATCACATGGATGTTCGCCGCGCTCAGCACGGTGGAGCCGCCGATCCTTGAACTCGGAACCGCCAGGCTCCTTGAGGGCGACAAGTCCTGGTCCGCGCAACGCATGCCTCTCGTCGAGGATCGCGTCCGTAACCGGCTGGGCCAACTTTCCCGTCGCCTTGGCGATGCCGACTGGCTCGATGGCGCGTTCAGCGCGGGCGACCTGATGATGGTGTCGGTGCTGCTCAGGTTGAAAGCGTCGGGTATGCTGGACGAATATCCGAACCTCTCCGCCTATGTGGCCCGCGGCGAAGCGCGGCCCGCCTACAAGCGTGCCTTCGACGCTCAATTGGCGGTTAACACCGGCAAGCAACCGACCGGCTGATTGAGGTCCGGCTCGAAGTCGTCATCCGGGTTTTTCGTTCAGTTTATGGGTCCTGACCCTAGGCAGCGCGCACGGTCGCCAGGAACTTCTCGACCTCAGTCTTGAGGTGATGGCTCTCGCTCGAGAGAGCCTTAGCGGACGAGAGCACCTGGGAAGATGCCGAGCCGGTTTCGCCTGCACCCCTGCTCACTGCGGTGATATTGGAAGCGACCTCAGACGTTCCCTTAGCAGCCTCCGTAACATTGCGGGTGATCTCCTTGGTTGTGGCACCCTGCTCTTCAACCGCAGCCGCGATGGCGCCGGAGATCTCGGACATTTTGTTTATGGTGCTCGTAATCTCCTCGATGGCGCTCACGGCATCTTGGGTCGCTGTTTGCATGCCCGCAATTTGCGCTCCTATCTCGCTCGTAGCCTTGGCGGTCTGCGCTGCGAGCGCCTTGACCTCCTGAGCGACGACCGCAAAGCCCTTCCCCGCGTCACCGGCGCGCGCGGCCTCGATCGTGGCATTCAACGCGAGCAAGTTGGTCTGGCTGGCGATGGTGTTGATCAGACCGATCACGTCGCCGATCCGCTCAGCGGACTGCGACAGCTCGTTGACGCTGGCGTTCGTCTTCCCGGCCTGCTGCACGGCAGAGCTGGCGATAGCGCTGCTCTCCTGGACCTGGCGACTAATCTCGGTGACTGTCGAGGAAAGTTGTTCCGATGCCGCCGCAACGCCCTGAACGTTGGCAGAAGTCTCCTCCGAAGCCGCTGCCACCGCTCCCGACAGCTCCTGTGTCGATGCCGCCGTGCCGGTCAATGACGCGGCCGCTGATTTAAGCTGGCTCGAGGCCGAGGAAACGGTGTCAATGATACCGCCGACTGCCTTCTGGAACTCGTCTGCCAGCCGGCGCATTGCCGCCTTGCGTTCCTCGGCGACGCGCTGGTCGACGTTCCTCTGTTCTGCCTCCATCTTTTCAAGCCGCAACAAATTCTCTTTGAAGATTTGCGCCGCGCGCGCGTTCTCGCCCACCTCGTCGCCGCGGTCCGCGTACGGTACCTCCACAGCCTTGTTGCCGTTGGCAAGGGCCAAGAGCACGTCGGCAATGGCGCGGATTGGCTTTGAGATTCCCCGGCCGATGATCCAAGCCATTACGGCGCCGAAAATCGTGCCACCGATCGCAGACCAGAGCATCGACTGCTCGGTGCTGCCGATGAGTTTCATGGCATCGGTCTCAAGCTTCGTTTCCTCGGCGCTTACCTCATCATCCACGGTCTTGGTGTCACCCGCGATCGCGGTCGCGAGCTTTGGCATCTCGCTGGCAAGCAATTCGTCAAGCTCATGGTCAATGCCTGCCGCGCGCTCGTAGCCCGCATGGTACTTCTCGGCCAGCTTGACGAGTTCCTCATAGTCCTTGCGACCCGCGGACGAGGTGATCACCTTGTCGAGCTTTGCCAGCACGTCTTTCATGCTGGCGAATGCGCTGTCGGCAACCGCGCGCGCGCCCCTGTCCTCGATCGCCAACATGCGGTCGACATTCTTGTTGGCGAGCAAGAGCTGCTTCAATCCTTGGTTGGCTAGGGTGACGGCATCGGGATTGCCGCCAGATGCGCTCGACGCGATGAGCTCATCGAAGTTGGCGATAAGCTCATCGTCGGAGGAATCAAGGATCTCATGGGTGATTTTCGCCTTCTCGCCGTGCAGCTTCTCGCTCTTGTGAGCGAGTTCGGCATACTGCTCGAATTGCTTTGAGAGCTCTTCAATCTTTGCCCGCTCTTCGGAATCCTTGGCCTGCTTGGTGCCGCGTTCAATCGCTTCCTTGACGCCTGCCTCCGCTTCGTGGGCCATCTTGGCGAGTTCGGCATCGTCATGTGTCGACACCTCGCCGGCGAGGCGGCGGTAGTTCTGGAAGTGGCGGTCGATGTCGGAGACGTCGTCGGCGACTGTGACCTGGCCCGCATAGCCCTCGAAGTCGTCGCCGACGTGCGAAATACCCTGATAGCCCGTAAAGCCCACAAACATCAGCGCGAGAATCACAATGGCGAAGCCAAGCGTGATTTTGGCACTGACCTTCAAGTTATTGAAAGTCGAGATCAGCGATTTGCCTGCACCGAATCTAAGGTTCATGTCGCGAGCCTTTCAGCAAGGATAGGTGGAGATAGCTCTCGTTCACCGCTGAGCCTCAGTTTTTCAGCATCTGATCGATGATCGGTTGAATTGGTTGCGTGAACGTGCAGCGGGCACACACGAACGGCAGAAAAAACGCGACGAAAACAATCGCCGCCTGTGAAATTGCCGTTCAACAAAAGCGAAGCAGATTGCCGCTCTTTGGCGACTGTGGATTCGCGATGCTCTTCATCGACGCGCAGGCAACTCATCAGCATTGAGTTCGTATAGAAACGCGGTGCCTCATTCGGGACTCGGCTACCGCAGCACAAAAACTTGACTGCTAAGGCTGATAGGGACGCGCTGGCGATGCTGATTGATCACTCGACAGATGAAGTCCATCCGCGCGAGCGGGTCGCCTTCTGGAGGGAGGTTTGCACCAAGGCTTACGTTAGGCACCAATTCAGCTCGGGACTCGGCACCTCTTTTGCGGGGACTATCCGGGCGGGCTTGCTCACGGACATGGGTGTTTCGACCTTCGAGTGCGATCCATGCCGGGTCGAGCGGACTGCCCGTGACGCGTCACGTGACGACGCCGACGACATTCACATCTGTTTCAACCTCACCGGAAAATCGATCGTCGAGCAGAACGGCCGTGAGGCCGTCAATGCAGCGGGCAGCCTGATATTGCTCGAGACGCGGCGACCGTTCGCGGCCGTCTTTGAAGCAAAGACCAAATCTAACGGGTTCACGATTCCGCGCCGTCTTTTGGAGGCCCGTTTGGGCAACGCCTCATCATTCACGGCGCGGGCCATCGATATGCATAATCCTCTGGCCAAAATCACGGCCGCCTTCTTTGCCATGCTTCCCGCTTGCATTGACGGGATCGATGTCGCTGCCGCGTCAAAGATCACCGAGCAGGCGCTCGACTTGCTCGCGCTGACATTTTCCATGGCCACTCAATACGGTGGCTTCACTTTGTCTTCGGCCAAGACCATCGCACTTATGCGGCTCAAGTCCGTCATCGATGCCCGCTTGTCCGATCCGGAGCTCGGCCCGGCGCTTGCCGCCGCGGCAGCGGGCCTGAGCGTCAGATACGCCAATTTGCTGCTCGCCGAGGAAGGCACCTCTATTCAGCGCTATATCGTCGCTCGCCGCTTGGACCGTTGCCGCCGCTCTCTTGAGGATCCCGCGCAGGCACACCGAATGATCGGCGACATAGCCTACAGCTGGGGCTTCTCCGATCTGACTCACTTCTGCCGGCGCTTCAAAGCCGAGTTCGGCTTCTCTCCCAGAGAATACCGCCGACAAGGAAAGTAGCCTTTCGGCGTCAGGCGGCCCTGAGCAAAAGAGCGCCCATTTGACCAAGCGCAATGTGCCGGGTGGCGCCAAGGGCTCCCTATCGCTGCGCACGCGACAAGCACCAGCATGGCCGGGCAAAGAATGGGAGACCTCGAGCAAAGCCTTGGCGCCGATGAGGTGCTCGTCGCGCGGGCGCACTTTGCGTGGCTCAATTATGCGGTGGCCGTAGAGGACGCCATCGGGCGCGCGGCCCGGCCGATGGGTCCCTCCGCCGGCCCGCGACGCTCTTTGGTGATCTAGCAGATGGCCACCGGCAGACTCTGGGGGGCGCCGCTCGCGCAATTGACGAGCGAGCTGCGCGCGACGCAGGACGGGCTCGCGAGCGCAGAGGCGGCGCGCCGTCTCGCCGAGTTCGGGCCGAACGACGCGCTCGACCGCAGGCGCCGGGCCCTGTGGAAGCAAATCCTCGATCGCTTTGCCAATCCGCTCGTTCTGATCCTCCTGTTTGCGAGCGGCCTCTCGGCATGGACGGGAGAGGTCGCGAGCTGCATCATCATTGTTGTGATCATTCTTCTGAGTGTCGTCCTCGACGTCGCGCAGCAGTGGCGCGCCGAGCATGCGGTCGAGGCGCTGCGGCGGTCCGTGGGGCTGAAAGCCGAGGCGCTGCGTGACGGGCGGCAGCAGAGCGTCGCCGTCGAGCTGCTCGTGCCGGGCGATGTCGTGCGCCTCAAGGCCGGCGACATCGTGCCCGCCGACTGCCGACTGCTCGCGGCGCGTGATTTCTTCGTCAACCAAGCGCTGCTGACGGGCGAGCCCTACCCTGTCGAGAAGCATGCCGGCGACCTTCAAGGGCCGGCCGACGACATCGCGCAAGCCGCGAACACGCTCTTCATGGGCACGTCGTCGATCAGCGGCACGGCGACCGCGCTCGTGTGCAAGACGGGACGCGAAACGGAGTTCGGCGGGCTTGCCGGCACGCTCGCCACGCAACGGCCGCCTGACGCCTTCGAGCGGGGAATCAATCAGTTCGGCCTCTTGATGCTGCGGTTCACGATCTTCCTCGTTTTGTTCGTGCTCGCGGCGAACACGCTGTTTCAGCGGCCATGGCTCGAGTCGCTTCTGTTTGCGCTGGCGCTTGCGGTGGGGCTCACGCCCGAGCTACTGCCGATGGTCGTCACCGTGACGCTCGCCAACGGGGCGCGCCGCCTCGCGGCGCGGCGCGTGATCGTCAAGCGGCTCGCGGCCATCCACGATCTCGGCGCCATGGACGTGCTCTGCACCGACAAGACGGGGACGCTGACGGAATCGCGCATCAAGCTGGTTCACCATCTGGACGCGGGCGGGCAAGCGAGCGATGACGTTTTCCGTCTCGCGTATCTCAACAGCGCCTTCGAGAGCGGCATCAAAAGCCCGCTCGACGAGGCGGTCCTCACCTATCGCACACTCGACGTTGGCGGCTGGCGCAAGATCGATGAGGTACCCTTCGATTTCGAGCGCCGGCGTGTCTCGGTGCTAATCGATGACGGCGCGACGCGGCTGCTTGTCGTCAAGGGTGCGCCGGAGGATGTCATCGGGCTCTCGGCGACCTACGAAGCGGGTGGCCTGACGCTGGCGCTGGACGAAGCGGCACGAACAAAGCTGCTGCAGCAGTTCGAGCGCCTCGGCGATGAGGGATACCGCGTGCTGGGCGTTGCGAGGCGCGCCATCGACCGCAGCCACGAGAGCGCCGTCATCGGCGACGAGGCCGAGCTGATGTTTGCCGGCTTTGCCGCATTCGTCGATCCGCCGAAGTCAGACGCGGCGGAAGCCGTCCGGGCACTTGCCGCCGCGGGCGTCGACGTCAAGATCCTGACCGGAGACAACGAGCGTGTCACGCAGCACGTCTGCCGCGAGCTGGGCCTGGCGATCAAGGGCATTATCTCCGGGCAGGAGCTTGCCCTCTTGAGCCAGGAGGCTCTGCGGGCGCGGCTGCCCTCGGTCAACCTCTTCTGCCGGGTGACGCCGCAGCAGAAGGAGCGCATCCTGATGGCGCTCAAGCGTGCGGGCTGCACGGTGGGCTTTCTCGGCGACGGCATCAACGACGCCTCGGCACTCCACGCGGCGGACGTCGGCATCTCGGTCGACACGGCCGCGGACGTCGCCAAGGAAGCAGCCGATCTGGTGCTGCTCGAGCACGATCTCGGCGTCGTGCACGACGGTGTCATCGAGGGGCGGCGCACAGTCGAAAACGTCGCCAAGTACATTCTGATGGGCTCTTCGTCGAACCTCGGCAACATGTTCAGCATGGCCGGCGCCGCATTGTTCCTGCCCTTCCTGCCGATGCTGCCGACGCAGGTCCTGCTCAACAACCTGCTTTATGATTGCTCGGAGATCGGCGTCCCCTTCGACAACGTGGACGCCGAAGCGCTGCGCCGCCCGGCGCGCTGGGACATCAAGTTCATCGAGCGCTTCCTTCTGGTGCTCGGACCGGTGAGCTCGCTGTTCGACTTCCTCACCTTCTATGCGCTCTTGAGCCTGTTCGGCGCCGGCGAAGCGATGTTTCAAACGGGCTGGTTCATCGAGTCGCTTGCCACACAGACGCTCGTCATCTTCATCATCAGGACGCGCGGGCGGCCATGGAAAACCCGGCCGCACCCGCTGCTCGCGGCGCTGTCGGTCGGCGTGGTCTTGGTGGGCGTCATGATACCCTTGTCGCCGCTCGGCCCGCTGTTCGGCTTCGTGCTCCCACCGGCGGGCTTCTACGTGTTTCTCGTGATTGCGGTTGCGGCCTACCTCCTGCTCGTCGAGGTGGTAAAGCGCGTCTACTATCGGCAGGCGGCGGGGAGCGGGTGACGCAGCATGACCACATGTCATGCTGTCGAGGTCGGTCGCGAGGCGGAAGCGGTCCAAGCGTGCTCGCATGACGCGGCGGCGCCGACCGCGCCGCCGGTGCCGGCGCGGTCAAGGTGGAAGAGCTTCAGGCCCTCGCGTTCGGGGCATGTGTCAGCGGCCGTTACGGGACACGGCGCGAATGCCGTCGAGAAATGCGCGCATGGCGGTGCGTGCGCTCTCGGCGTGTTTCGGCAATTCCGCAATTGCCGCCTGCATGGAGGCGCCAAAGCGCTTGCTGAAGGTTGCCAGTGCCTCGGCCTGCCCGGACAGCTCTCGCGCGGCGGACTCGAGGCGCGCTGCCGATGCAGTTGTCAGTGACCTTTCGCTCATCGATTACTCCCACACTCATCTTGCGCCGGGGCAAGGGCTGCAGCCTCTCTCGATGCAGCCGGCGCCTAAGACGCTCCTTGCGGCATCTGCGTTGGGCGCTGCGGATCGCGCACGCCCTCGTGCCGCGTGTTCCACTCTCGACCCCGCCTCTTACGCGCCCCTCTAGATCAGCCAGCAAATTAGCGGCGATTTGTATGCATCCCGAGAGCACCGGTCGCGAAGGGCGCCGCTGCGACGTTTTAGTGGGCGCGGCCCGGGGGCCATGCTCAGCGAGCAGGCAGTGCGAGAGGCGCGGCTCGATCCGATGCCGGCGGTTTCTTTGCGTTGCACCGGTAGTCTCTCGGCGAGAAGCCGAATTGGGCTTTGAAGCGGCGGCAAAAATGGGAAAGGTCCCAGAAGCCCCAGCCAAAAGCGATGTCGGCGATCATGCGGTGCCCCTGCGCGGGATCCTCAAGTGCGCGCCGGCATCGATCGAGGCGCAAGGCGATGATGTAGCGTTCGAGAGACGTGCCTTCCTCAGCCAGCAAGGTGTTGGCATATCTCACGCTGACCCCGGCCGCGGCTGCAGCCATCGCCGGTGCGAGCTCCGGATTGGTCAGTTGCGCGTTGATGGCCGCCTTAAGCCGAACGAGGGCGGTCGACTTGGCGGAGGATAGAGTAACCCCGTCGCTCTGGCCCGACGCCGAATAGGCAAGGGCGACGAGATCGAGGGCCTGCTCGGCAACCTTGGAAGCTGCCGCCGTGTCGAGCGTATCGACGCACTCGGGCAGCATGGCAAGATAACTCGCCGCCATCTTGGCCAGGGGAGTGTTGAGATCGATTGAGCGCGCGGTGAATGCCGCGGTGCGACCGAGGCGGGCTTTCAAGAGGCGCCGCGGAATGACGAACGTATTTGCCTTGCTGGCGGAATCGAAGACGACGTTGAACGGTCGCCGCATGTCGAGGAACATGAAGGCGGGGGTTTCGTTGACGGCTTCGCGGCCGTCCTGCTCGGCGATGTATTTTCCCTCGAGGTTGAGGAGCAGGTGGATGTTCTCGTCGGAATCTCGCGCCGCATCCCGCGTCGTCCGGCCAACGAGGCAAGGATTACATTCGAATGCCGCAACTCCCAGATCGGCGAGCTGACCGGATTGGATGCTGGCGCTGAATGAGGTGCCCAGGCCGGAGCGGAAGTCGTGCCTGACAAAGGCTCTTGTCGCGACCTCCCGCCAGTAGGCGATCCGGTCACGAGGATGCACTTCATCAGTCGAGTGATAGTGCATCAATGCTGACCTGGATCAGGCTTGCCCCGTCAGTCTAGTTTTGAAGCCGCATGGGTCTACTTGGCAGCCATGCGCGGGAGAATAAAGTTTTGGTGCTGATGAGTTGATTAATGGAAAAAACAATCCACAAGCGCCAGAATTAAAACGCAAAAAAGGGAATGTGCGTTCACGTCTAAAACCTTCGGTTGCGTCAAAAAAAGCCGTCAGTCGGCGCACGAGTTTTGTTTTTGTATTTCATTTTTTCACGACGGTTGCGTGCGTGTGCGCATGCCGACCCCGCCATAGTCTCGCGGCGGATAATGAGAGCGCGTCTCAGTTCAGTGTTGGTGGCGGAGCAGCGCTCGACGTCGATCGGGAGCGGGGCGGTCCGCAGTCGTCAAGCACATGATCGCGTTCGATAACAGTGTCGAGGCGGCAACGCGCGACCGATCCTAAAAGCGGGAGAGATCAACATGAGCAACAGCACAATCAGGGCGCGCCTGGCGTACAACGCAATCGACGAAGCCACGGGCGCGATCATGCGCGAGTACAAGGACTTCGTCATGGCCGAGCTGCCGGGCGTGCTCGATCACTTCTACGATCACGTCAGCAGCTTCCAGGAGACGGCGGCCTTCTTCAAGAGCCGCGAGCACATGATGGGGGCGAAACAGGCCCAGCTGCGCCACTGGGCGATGATCATGGATGGCCGCTTCGACGAGAGCTACGAAGCCTCGATCACCAAGATCGGCGAAACGCACAACAGGATCGGCCTCGATCCGCGCTGGTACATCGGCGGCTACAGCGGACTGGTCACAGGGCTGCTCGCGGTCATTGCCCGCAAGCTTCCGTCATCGCGCAGCTCGAACCCGCAGATCGACCGCATGACAAAGGAGCGCGGCATCGACCGCAAGACGGCGCTGCAAGACGCGGTCGTCAAGGCGGCGATGGTGGATATGGATCTGGCCATCTCGGTCTACCTCGAGGCCGGGCGGCGTGACAGGCGGGCGACGCTCGACCGCCTGGCGAACGAGTTCGATCAGGCCGTCACCAGCGTCATCAGCTCGGTCGGGTCGACGGCGAAAGAGCTGCAGGCGGCGGCCGATTCGATGTCGAGTGCGGCGCAGAAAACGGCGGATCAGTCGACGGCGGTCGCGGCCGCAGCCGAGGAAGCCTCCGCCAACGTGCGTACGGTGGCCTCGGCGGCCGACGAGCTGACGGCCTCGGTCAAGGAGATCGGCCGGCAGGTCTCGACGTCGACCGACATGGCGGGCAAAGCGGTCAAGACCGCAGACCAGACCTCGGAGAAGGTGCGCGAGCTGACGCGCGCCTCGGAGAGGATCGGCAATGTCGTCGAGCTGATCAGCAACATCGCGCGCCAGACCAACCTGCTGGCGCTCAACGCGACGATCGAGGCGGCGCGGGCCGGCGAAGCGGGCAAAGGCTTCGCGGTCGTGGCCCAGGAGGTGAAGTCGCTCGCCAGCCAGACGGCGAAGGCAACGGCGGAGATCGGGGCGCAGATCGGCGATATTCAGAACTCGACCGCCGAAGCCGTGACCTCGATCGGCACCATCAGCGATGTGATCCAGTCGATCAATCAGATCGCGACCGCGATCGCGGCCGCGGTCGAGGAGCAGGGGGCGGCGACCGTCGAGATCGCCCGCAACGTGCAGGAGGCGGCGCAGGGGACGGCGGAAGTGTCATCGAACACCACGGGGCTGAGCCAGGCGGCCGTATCGACCGGCTCGGCGGCGAGCCAGGTCATGACGTCGGCGAAAAGCCTCGGCAATCAGGCCGACGAGCTGCGCAAGGTGGCGGAAGGCTTCGTGTCGACGATCCGGGCCGCGTGAGGCGACCAGCTTGCACGGGCACGCTAGCAGCGGTCCGCAGCTCAAAGAAACACGGCGCCGATCCCGCGACCGGCGCCGTGATTTGTTGATAGGTCGTACGGCGTATCAGGCGGCCTTGGCGACAGCCTTTACCGGCACGGCCGAGATCGTCTTCAGGATCTGCGAGGCGATCTGGTAGGGGTCGCCCTGCGAGTTCGGACGGCGATCCTCGAGATAGCCCTTGTAGCCGTTGTTGACGAAGCGAGTGCGGCACGCGGATCGAGGCGCCGCGGTCGGCGACGCCGTAGCTGAACTTGTTCCACGGCGCGGTCTCGTGCTTGCCGGTCAGGCGCTTGTCGTTGTCCGGACCGTAGACGGCGATGTGGTCGTCGCAGGTTCTTCTCGAACGCCTTCATCAGCGCCTCGAAGTAGTCCTTGCCGCCGACCTCGCGCAGGTAGGTGGTCGAGAAGTTGGCGTGCATGCCCGAGCCGTTCCAGTCGGTGTCGCCGAGCGGCTTGCAGTGGAACTCGATGTCGATGCCGTACTTCTCGGTGAGGCGCAGCATCAGGTAGCGGGCCATCCACATCTCGTCGGCGGCCTTCTTGGAGCCCTTGCCGAAGATCTGGAATTCCCACTGGCCCTTCGCCACCTCGGCGTTGATGCCTTCGTGGTTGATGCCGGCGGCGAGGCAGAGGTCGAGATGCTCCTCGACGATCTCGCGGGCGACGCGCCGACGTTCTTGTAGCCGACGCCGGTGTAGTAGGGGCCCTGCGGCGCCGGATAGCCGGCTTCGGGGAAGCCGAGCGGGCGGCCGTCCTTGTAGAAGAAGTATTCCTGCTCGAAGCCGAACCAGGCGCCCGCGATCGTCGAGGATGGTGGCGCGCTTGTTCGAGGCGATGCGGGGTCTTGCCGTCCGGCATCATGACTTCGCACATGACGAGCACGCCGTTCTTGCGCGCGGCGTCCGGGATAGACGCGCGACCGGCTTCAGCACGCAGTCGGAGCTGTGGCCTTCGGCCTGCATGGTCGAGCTAGCCGTCGAAGCCCCAGAGCGGCAGCTGCTCGAGGTCGGGAAACGCGCTGTATTCCTTGATCTGCGTCTTGCCGCGCAGATTCGGCACCGGCGTGTAGCCGTCGAGCCAGATGTACTCGAGCTTGTACTTCGTCATTCGTTAGCTCCTCAATTGATGACGCGAAGTCCGAGGAATTCCTGAGCGTGCTCGGCTGGCGACGGCTGAAGTCTGCCCCGCAGCAAACGATCGCGAGCGTCAAGCGAACCGACGGACACGGCGAAGGCAACGACACCTAGCCTCCGAGGGAAAATGCTAGCGAAATAAGCAAAGACAAGCATGCCCATAATGTAGGCAATTCGCGTTATTTTTTAGGCATTTAGGCTTCGGGCTGCAACGAATGTGCTATAGTCGCGTTCGTGCTTCACGGCGCCGACGCAGAGCATCGCGGAGGCGCGCAGAGAAGAGAGAGACGACCATGAGCGAAGATATTCAGCGCAAGTCGGCGCAGATCTTTCAGTTCCCCGCTGGCGGGCGCGCGTGCTTGCCGCGTCGCGCGCGCGTCGCGCAGCGCATCCGTGCCGCGCGACCGTGGATGTCGATGCCGGCGCGAGCTGGTATCACGAGATGTCGCCGTTGAGCGAGCTGACGCAGGCTGGTATCACGAGCGCATCGCCGATGCCGCGGAACGCGCCGAGCTGAGCGCCGCAAGCGCTAGCATCGCCCGCGTTCGCGCGCGTCACGCTCCGAAGATCGACCAGCCCAGCCGCTTGGTCAGCGCCTCGAGCGCGATGCGGCCGAGATGCGAGTTGCCGTTGGCGTCGAGCCCCGGCGACCAGACGGCGATCGACGCCTTGCCCGGCGCGATCGCCAGAATGCCGCCGCCGACGCCGCTCTTGCCCGGCAGGCCGACGCGATAGGCGAACTCGCCCGAGCCGTCGTAGTGGCCGCAGGTCAGCATCACCGCGTTGATGCGCCGCGCGCGCTCGGGCGGGACGACCGAGATGCCCGGTCGTCGGATTGGCGCCCGACGTGCGCAAGGAAGCGCCCGGCCATGGCGAGCTGCCGGCACGACATGGCAATCGCGCAATGGTGGAAGTAGACGCCGAGCGTGAAATCGACCGGGTTCTCGAGCACGCCGAAGGACTTCATGTAGTTGGCGAGCGCGACGTTGCGAAAGCCGGTGCGCTGCTCGGAGGCCGCCACCGCCTCGTCGATCGCGATCGTCGGATCGTCGGCGAGAAAGCGCATGAAGCGCAGGATCTCGCCCAGCGCCTCGCGCGGCTGATGCCCCGACAGGATCAGGTCGGTGACGGCGATGGCGCCGGCATTGATGAAGGGGTTGCGCGGGATGCCGCGCTCGCGCTCGAGCTGGACGATGGAGTTGAACGGGCTGCCCGACGGCTCGCGGCCGACGCGCCGCCACAGCCGGTCGCCGACCTTGCCGAGCGCCAGCGTCAGCGTGAACACCTTCGAGATGCTCTGGATCGAGAACGGCACGTCGCTGTCGCCGGCCGCGGCGACGTTGCCATCGGCGTCGACGACGACGAGGCCGAACGGCTTCGGGTCGACGCGGGCGAGCTCGGGAATATAGGTCGCGACCTCGCCGCGGTCGGGGCGCTGCGCGCATCTCGTCGGCGATCTCTTGCACGGCGCGGTCAAGGTCGGACACGGGGCGGCTCATCTCGCGGGGAATTGGTCTCGGCGGAATTGGTCACGCCTGGGCGGCGGCCGCTACGTTACGCACGGACGGCGCCCTACGTCAGCGGCGCAATCGGTCGCGTGCATCCTCGCGGATCGAATGGACCGCGAGCTCCGCCGCTCTCGAGTGAGCAGATGATCATGGTGATGAAGCCGGTTTCACGGGCACGCTGTTGCCGCGGGACCCATGCGAGGGAAGGATGACCGCCGATCCGAGCCGGCAGGGCGAGCCGGCCGCGCGCAGCGAGGTCGGCGCGGCTGCTAGTAACTCAGAAGCAGACGAAACGTCGGCGGTCTATGATGTCGGCAAAGGGCCAGATGCCGACACCACGGCGGGGGGACAGCGGGCGCACGGCTGACGTGAGCCTAGACTACGGCATGGTGAGGCTCGCCGAGCGGCTCGAACGTCGATCGCGCAAAAAGGCGCGACTCGACTTCGGGCAGAGCTGCACAGCCGGACAGGTGGGGTTCATAGCGGCGCCGAAGCACTGGCTTAACAGGTAGCTGGGACCAGCGGTTGGTTTGCACGCGAGACAGAGCGTTGCGCCGGCGTTGTCGGCGTGGCCGTTTAGAACCGTCGCGCTCGGCACGGTAGTTTGGCGTCGGCGAAATTGGCGGTAGGCCCGGCGAGCGGTTCACGGCGGAACGCCCTTCGGCAAAAACTGGGAAGGCGGGTAGTACGACGATAGGTCTTGTCGCTCCGGGGCGAGCTGGCGGCGAGACGGCGAAAAGGTTCAGGAGCTGCAGGCGCTCGAGCGGGAAAGCTTTGTAGCGCAATAGCGCCAAAACAACAGCGGGACCATTGACGAGGGATGGCGAGCGGGTTCCATGAAACGCATCCCCAAACTCGCAGCCTTAATAATTGGAGCAATCCTCATGAGCCAGATGACCAAAATTGCCGTAGCGGCCCCGAATGCCGCAACCGACCCGCGGATCGATCCGCAGGTTCGGTCCTTCCTGGCCGAGATCAACAAGGACAGCAGCCCGTTCTGGGAGCTGCCACAGCCGAAGCCGCAGGAAATTCTCACGGGCCTCCAGTCAAAAACGGTCGTCGATATGTCGGGCGTCACGACGACGGAGCAAACGATCACGCAAGATGGGCGCACCGTGAAGCTGTACATCATGAAGCCCGAGCATGTGAGCGCGAAGCCGGGCGTGCTGCTCTTCATTCATGGCGGCGTCTGGATCGTCGGCAATTTCCAAAACCATCAGCGCCTTTTGCGCGATCTCGTCGTCGGCTCAGGGCAAGTCGGCGTGTTCGTCGAATATACTCCATTGCCGGCTGCGAAATTTCCGACGCAGTTGGAGGAATCCGGTATGCCGCACTCAAGTGGGTGGCAGAGCACGCCGGCGAGTTTGGCGCGGACGGTAGCCGCATCGCAGTCGCCGGCAACTCGGTCGGCGGCAACATGACCGCGGCGCTGGCGCTCATGGCGAAGGAACGTAGACGGACCCAAGATCAGCTATCAGGTGCTCAGATTCCGGCGACCGATGCGAGCGTCGATACGGAGTCCTATCACGACTATGGAACCGGCCGCTTCCTCTCGCGCGCCTTTATGAAGTATGGCTGGGACCTCTACGCTCCGGATGCGAAGACGCGTCAAAATCCTTACGTGTCGCCGCTCCGGGCGAGCACGGAACAGTTGAAGGGGCTGCCGCGCCTGCGCTCGTCATCACAGCTGAGAACTGTCCGCTGCGCGACGAAGGTGAGGCTTACGCCCGAAAGTTGAAAGAAGCGGGCGTGGAGGTCGATGCCGTGCGCTACAACGGCACCATCCATGATTTCGTGCTGCTGAACGCACTGCGCCACGTGCCCTCCACCGAAGCGGCGATCGAGCAGATCAACGAGGGCCTTCGCCTGCATCTCAAGGCGGCGACGATCTGAATCGAGCTGATTACGACGCGGCGGAGGAGCCTCCGCCGCGCCTAATGTCAGGAGCGGGTCAAATGCGGACAAGCAATCTTGAAGTACGTCTGGTCCGGTTCTGAAGTGAGAGCAGGCAAGAGTGCGAGCGGCGATCGCCGCCATTCTCGAGCGACTCATGATCTTGGTGATGATGCCGGTTTCATGGGCACGCTGTTTCGGGGCGCCATGCGAGAGAAGGCATGACCATCGATCCGAGCCGGCAGGGTTAGGCGGGTCGTCACGAAGGGGCCGGCGCGGCGCCGGCCAGCAGCACGTGCGAGCGCGGTGGCGCTTAAGGCAGAGGGCGGCATGTGGTCGTTCGCGGAGCTGATCACCTATATGGGCACACTCGCGGACGAGCCGGCGGCGTTGCGGGAGTGAGCGAAGGGTGACGGCGTTCCGTGAAGTTGGGAGAAAGCGCCTCCCTTCCGCACCATTCAGGTTCTTTGACGGGTTCCCGCAGCCAGTCCCTGGCAAGCAGCAGGGCGAGCACGGCATGCACGGCGACGGCCGGCCACAACAGCGCGCCGCCCATTCGCCGCCGAAGCCGACGTAGGCGAGATACGCCATGACGAACGCGGTGTAGACCAGCATGCCGGCCAGCGGCGGGCCCGGCCAGCAGGCCACCCCCAATGCAATCAGCGCAATGCCGGTGACGCGCGCGACGGGGAGGGCGGCGCCGGTCAGCTCCGCGCCGAGCAGCAACTGGCCGACGAGCGACGGGACAAGCACCAGCGCCAGTCCGGTAGCTGCTTCGGCGACAGCGGCGAAAATCAGCGCCTTTTTCATCGCGCCGGTTGTCCCTCGTCTCTAGCCAGACCGCACCGGTGGCGCGTCCGGTCGTGCTTAGGGATTTGTTTCCGTGTGCCGCTCCGGCTTGAGATTGAACGTCAGCTTGTCGATCTTGCCGGTGAACTTGAAGGGCGTGTCGTAGCGATATTCCAGCAACGCAACCCCGGTGCGCGTGTCCTCGCCGATGTCGAAGGTCTCGTCCTCCGGGAACGTGATGGGTGTGCCGTGCTCCAGTGAATTCCTGGCCACTTCCTTGCCGTCCACCGACAGCACGCCCGTGCCACCCTTGCCCAGGCCCTCGCCGTCCAACTTGTAGTCGAAGACGATGGTGTGCTTGCCGGCTTCCAGCTCAGGCCCCTCCCACATCGTGCGCTTGAGATCGAGCAGATTGTAGAGGAACACCGCCTTGCCGCGGCCTATCCGAATTCGCCCTTGCTCAGGAACAGGCCGTAGCCGCCGAAGCGCCCGCCGTCGGTGACGATCATGCCTTCAGCTCCGCCTTCTGGAATTTCGACCTCGGCGGTGATCGTGTACGACTTGTTCAGGATGCTCGGGGCGCCGCTGTTGGGCACGCCGGGACAGTGCTCCCGTGTAGGTGAAGACCGTTCGTCCCGCCGTCAGGCTCGGGCGCGGCGTCGAAAAAGCGCGCAAGCGTCGAGTTGTCGAGGGGCAGCACGTCGTACTTCGCCGCCTCGGAATAGAAGAGGTCCTGCATCTGCTTGAGCTTGTCCGGCATCGCCGCCGCCAGGTCGTTCGACTCGGTGGGATCCTCCATGACGTTGTAGAGCTCCCACTTGTACCCGGTGATCACGTCCGGTGGCGTGGCGGTGCTTGCCGCCCAAGGGAGATTGGCCGGGATCGTGGCGGCCACCCACCCGTCGTTATAGATGGCGCGATTGCCGAGCATCTCGAAGTATTGCGTCGTGTGCCGGGTGGGCGCATTGGCGTTCGCCTTGTTCCACGTGTAGGCCATGCTCACGCCTTCGATTGGGCGCTGCTTGATGCCGTCGATCGTGTCGGGTGCCGGAATGCCGGTCACTTCGAGCAAGGTCGGCACGATGTCGATGACGTGGTGGAACTGACGGCGGATGCCGCCCACATCATTGATGTGGCCGGGCCACGACATGGCCACGCCCTGGGCCGTGCCGCCGAAGTGCGACGGCACCTGCTTCACCCACTTGAACGGCGTGTCCATTGCCCACGCCCAGCCTGCCGCGAAGTGAGGGAAGGTCCGTTCCGATCCCCAGAACGGGTACCAGAGATACTGATCCTTGACGGGCACTTGAACGCCATTGAAGAACGTGAACTCATTTGGCGTGCCGTTGATCATACCCTCGGCGCTCGCGCCGTTGTCGCCGCTGATGTAGATGATCAGGGTGTTATCGAGCTCGCCGAGGTCCTCGACGCTCTGGATCACCCGGCCGATTTCATGGTCGGCGTACGCGAGATACGCCCCATAGACGTCCGCTTGCCGGATGAAGAGCTGCTTCTCCTCAAGGTTCAAGGACTCCCACTCCGGAAGCTCTTTCGGCCAGGCGTCAGCTTGGCGTTCTCGGGCATGATGCCGAGCCGCTTCTGGTTGGCGAAGATGGTCTCGCGCACTTTGTTCCATCCCTCGTCGAACAAGTGCATGTCGCTGATCTTCTT
>CAVQUQ010000030.1:0-27005 GCA_963716835.1 uncultured Alphaproteobacteria bacterium
CATCCTCGCGGATCGAATGGACCGCGAGCTCCGCCGCTCTCGAGTGAGCAGATGTTCATGGTGATGATGCCGGTTTCATGGGCGCGCTGTTGCCGCGGGACCCATGCGAGGGAAGGCATGACCGCCGATCCGAGCCAGCAGGGCGAGCCGGCCGCGCGCAGCGAGGTCGGCGCGGCTGCTGGTAACTCAGCAAGCAGACGAACGTCGTCGGTCGATGATGTCGGCAAAGGGCCAGATGCCGACACCACCCGGCGTTTCGGTGGAGGCCGTTTAGCGTCGCGCTGCGGCACGTTAGTTTGGCTTGGGCAAATTGGCTGTTAGGCCCGCGAGCGGTTCACGGCGAGGCAAAAAGGTTCGATAGCGTTTGGGCGCCGGCCGGAAGGTTGGCGATTGTAGCGCAATAGCGCCAAACCAACAGCTGGACCATTTCCATGAAACGCATCCCCAAACTCGCAGCCTTAATCATCGGAGCAATCCTCATGAGCCAGATGACCAAAATTGCCGTAGCAGCCCCGAATGCCGCAACCGACCCGCGGATCGATCCGCAGGTTCGGTCCTTCCTGGCCGAGATCAACAAGGACAGCAGCCCGTTCTGGGAGCTGCCGCAGCCGAAGCCGCAGGAAATTCTCACGGGCCTCCAGTCAAAAACGGTCGTCGATATGTCGGGCGTCACGACGACGGAGCAAACGATCACGCAAGATGGGCGCACCGTGAAGCTGTACATTATGAAGCCCGAGCATGTGAGCGGGAAGCCGGGCGTGCTGCTCTTCATTCATGGCGGCGTCTGGATCGTCGGCAATTTCCAAAACCATCAGCGCCTGTTGCGCGATCTCGTCGTCGGCTCGGGGCAAGTCGGCGTGTTCGTCGAATATACTCCTTTGCCGGCTGCGAAATTTCCGACGCAGTTGGAGGAATCCTATGCCGCACTCAAGTGGGTGGCAGAGCACGCCGGCGAGTTCGGCGCGGACGGTAGCCGCATCGCAGTCGCCGGCAACTCGGTCGGCGGCAACATGACCGCGGCGCTGGCGCTCATGGCGAAGGACCGTAACGGACCCAAGATCAGCTATCAGGTGCTCATGATTCCGGCGACCGATGCGAGCGTCGATACGGAGTCCTATCACGACTATGGAACCGGCCGCTTCCTCTCGCGCGCCTTCATGAAGTATGGCTGGGACCTCTACGCTCCGGATGCGAAGACGCGTCAAAATCCTTACGTGTCGCCGCTCCGGGCGAGCACGGAACAGCTGAAGGGGCTGCCGCCTGCGCTCGTCATCACAGCTGAGAACTGTCCGCTGCGCGACGAAGGTGAGGCCTATGCTCGAAAGTTGAAAGAAGCGGGCGTGGAGGTCGATGCCGTTCGCTACAACGGCACGATCCATGATTTCGTGCTGCTGAACGCACTGCGCCACGTGCCCTCCACCGAAGCGGCGATCGAGCAGATCAACGAGGGCCTTCGCCAGCATCTCAAGGCGGCGACGATCTGAATCGAGCTGATTACGACGCGGCGGAGGAGCCTCCGCCGCGCCTAATGTCAGGAGCGGGTCAAATGCGGACAAGCAATCTTGAAGTACGTCTGGTCCGGTTCTGAAGTGAGAGCAGGCAAGAGTGCGAGCGGCGATCGCCGCCACTCTCGAGCGATCATGATCTTGGTGATGATGCCGGTTTCATGGGCACGCTGTTTCGGGGGACCCCATGCGAGAGAAGGCATGACCGCCGATCCGAGCCGGCAGGGTGAGGCGGGTCGTCACGAAGGGGCCGGCGCGGCTGCCGGCCAGCAGCACGTGCGAGCGCGGTGGCGCTTAAGGCAGAGGGCGGCATGTGGTCGTTCGCGGAGCTGATCACCTATATGGGCACACTCGCGGACGAGCCGGCGGCGTTGCGGGAGTGAGCGAAGGGTGACGGCGTTCCGTGAAGTTGGGGAGAAAGCGCCTCCCTTCCGCACCATTCAGGTTCTTTCGACGAAGTCCCCGCAGCCAGTCCCTGGCAAGCAGCAGCGCGAGCACGGCATGCACGGCGACGGCCGGCCACAACAGCGGCCCGGCCCATTCGCCGCGGAGGCCGACGTAGGCGAGATACGCCATGACAAGCGTGGTGTAGACCAGCATGCCGACCAGCGGCGGGCCCGGCCAGCAGGCGATCCCCAACGCGATCAGCGCAATGCCGGCCACGCGCGCGACGGAGACGGCGACGCCGGTCAGCTCCGCGCCGAGCAGCAGCTGGCCGACAAGCGACGGAACAATCACGCAGCGCCAGTCCGGTAGCTACTTCGGCGACAGCGGCGAAAATCAGCGCCTTTTTCATCGCGCTGGTTGTCCCTCGTCTCTAGCCAGACCGCACCGGTGGCGCGTCCGGTCGTGCTTAGGGATTCGCTTCCGCGTGCTGCTCCGGCTCGAGATTGAACGTCAGCTTGTCGATCTTGCCGGTGAACTTGAAGGGAGTGTCGTAGCGATATTCCAGCAACGCGACCCGGTGCGCGTGTCCTCGCCGATGTCGAAGGTCTCGTCCTCCGGGAACGTGATCGGGGTGCCGTGCTCCAGTGAATTCCTGGCCACTTCCTTGCCGTCCACCGACAGCACGCCCGTGCCACCCTTGCCCAGTCCCTCACCGTCCAACTTGTAATCGAAGACGATGGTGTGCTTGCCGGCTTCCAGCTCAGGCCCCTCCCACATCGTGCGCTTGAGGTCGAGCAGATTATAGAGGAACACCACCTTGCCGCGGCCCACTCCGAATTCGCCCTTGCTCAGGAACAGGCCGTAGCCGCCGAAGCGCCCGCCGTCGGTGACGATCATGCCTTCAGCTCCGCCTTCGGGATCTCGACCTCGGCAGTGATCGTGTACGACTTGTTCAGGATGCTCGGAGCGCCGCTGTTGGGCACGCCGGACAGTCCTCCCGTATAGGTGAACACCGTCCGTCCCGCCGTCAGGCTCGGGCGCGGCGTCGTAAAGCGCGCAAGCGTCGAGTTGTCGAGGGGCAGCACGTCGTACTTCGCGGCCTCGGAATAGAAGAGGTCCTGCATCTGCTTCAGCTTGTCCGGCATCGCCGCGGCAAGGTCGTTGGACTGGGTGGGATCCTCCATGACGTTGTAGAGCTCCCACTTGTACCCGGTGATCACGTCCGGCGGCGTGGCGGTGCTTGCCGCCCATGGGAGATTGGCCGGGATCGTGGCGCGCCACCCACCCGTCGTGATAGATGGCGCGATTGCCGAGCATCTCGAAGTATTGCGTCGTGTGCCGGGTGGGCGCATTGGCGTTCGCCTTGTCCCACGTGTAGGCCATGCTCACGCCTTCGATTGGGCGCTGCTTGATGCCGTCGATCGTATCGGGTGCCGGAATGCCGGTCACTTCGAGCAAGGTCGGCACGATGTCGATGACATGGTGGAACTGACGGCGGATGCCGCCCACATCATTGATATGGCCGGGCCACGACATGGCCACGCCCTGGGCCGTGCCGCCGAAGTGCGACGGCACCTGCTTCACCCACTTGAACGGCGTGTCCATCGCCCACGCCCAGCCTGCCGCGAAGTGAGGGAAGGTCCGTTCCGATCCCCAGAACGGGTACCAGAGATACTGATCCTTGACGGGCACTTGAACGCCATTGAAGAACGTGAACTCGTTCGGCGTGCCGTTGATCATACCCTCCGCGCTCGCGCCGTTGTCGCCGCTGATGTAGATGATCAGGGTGTTATCGAGCTCGCCCAGGTCTTCGACGCCTGGATGACCCGGCCGATTTCATGGTCGGCGTACGCGAGATACGCCCCATAGACGTCCGCTTGCCGGATGAAGAGCTGCTTCTCCTCAAGGTTCAAGGACTCCCACTCCGGAAGCTCTTTCGGCCAAGGTGTCAGCTTGGCGTTCTCGGGCATGATGCCGAGCCGCTTCTGGTTGGCGAAGATGGTCTCGCGCACTTTGTTCCATCCCTCGTCGAACAAGTGCATGTCGCTGATCTTCTTGATCCACTCGGGCGTCGGGTGGTGCGGCGCATGGGTAGCCCCCGGCACGTAATAGACGAGCCAAGGCTTGCCCGGCGCGATCTCCTTGAGCTGCTTGATGTACCCGATGGCCTCATCGGCCATCGCGGTCTCCAAATTCCAACCGGGTTTGCCCTCGAAGGGGAAGATCGCCGTCGTATTGCGAAAGAGGTTCGGTTGCCACTGACTGGCGTCGCCGCCGACGAAGCCATAGAAGTACTCGAAGCCCATACCGTTCGGCCATTGGTCGAAGGGCCCGGCCTGGGTCGCCTGATAGAACGGCGTGTTGTGATCCTTGCCGAACCAAGAGGTCGCGTAGCCGTTATCCCTCAAAATGGTGCCGATGGTGCCGTTCTCCTTACGGATGATCGAGTTGTAGCCCGGGAAGCCCGTCGCGGCTTCGCCCACCACGCCGAAGCCAGCCACGTGATGATTGCGGCCCGTGATCAATGCCGCCCGCGTCGGGGAGCACAGCGATGTCGAGTGAAAGTTCGTATATCGCAGTCCGTTTGCAGCAATGCGATCGAGCGCCGGGGTCGGAACGACGCCGCCGAAAGTGCCCGGCGCGCCGAAGCCGGCATCGTCGGTCATGATCAGCAATATGTTGGGCGCGCCCTTCGGCGGCACGACGCGCGGCGCCCACCACGGCGTCGAATCCGAGGCCTTCTCTTTAATGACACCGCCGAACTTCGGGTCGGGCGGTGGAAGTTGCTTGCCGTCGATGGTGGTGGTGGCGCCGGGCGAGCCCGGCGTCCCGGTGACTTGCTGGGCTAATGCTGGAGCGTGGGCAAGGACGGTCAGGGTGGCGATGGAAACGGACAAGGCCAGTGCGGTCGTCTTCATGACGCGCTCTCTCTGGTGACACATTCAGTGCGTGTCTTCTGCCGAAGTCTCCCCTCGCCCTCTCAGCTCCGGACGCGAGGCAATTTCGGAGCCCGGAGCTGCCTACGCTACGCCGGTAATCTGTGCTTGATAGTCCCCTGAATGGGGGACCGCCTGCCACGATCTCTGACGATCGTCAGGGTTGTCCAGAAGTGAACGCATGCCGGGGGGGGTACATGGGCACGCTGTTTCTTCAGGACCCCGCGCGAGAGAAGGTATGACCATCGATCCGAGCTGGCATGGCGAGCCGGCCGCGCGCAGCGAGGTCGGCGCGGCCGCTAGTGACCCAGAAGCAGACGCAATGTCGGTGGTCGATGAGGTTCGGCAAGGGCCAGATGCCGACATAAGCTGTGGGTGCCCTGCCATACCACGAGCGTAAGGCTTCATCGGCACCGCGATTCGAGCCGGCAGCACGAGGCGGGTCCTCACGAAGGGGCCGGCGTGGCTGCCACCAACTCAGAAGCAGACGCAACGTCGGCGGCCGATGATGTCGGGCAACGGCCAAAAGCCGACATAAGCTGGGCGTGCCCTGCCATACGACGAGCGTAAGACTTCAAAAATAACGCGCGTGCAGAAGGCTGCCACCCGCCTTCATAGAGCCGATGAATTGTTGATGCGCGCGTGCTGCAGATCTGGCAGGCATGATACGCCGTCATCAGCAGCGGGTACGCGCCCTCATGGCATTGAAGTGGATCGATTTTCCAGCCATCAGCCGCCGCGCGGCCCCGAACTTTTGGGACATCATTGCGCTGGCGATGATCATCGCGATCTTTGTCGCGGTTGCGGAAGGGGCGCGCGGCATGACGGCGCCGTTGGTGGCTCCGGATACCGAAAGCATAACGCTCGACTATTGGAACCTGCCCTACTACGCGCTGCGCACGACGTTACGCATGTTCGCAGCGCTCGGCTTCTCGTTTGTCTTCACGCTCACCTACGCTACGCTCGCCGCCAAGAGCCGCCGCGCCGAGATGGTGCTCATCCCCATCCTCGACGTCTTGCAATCGGTTCCCGTGCTCGGCTTCCTGTCGTTCACGGTGACGTTCTTCCTCGGCCTTTTTCCGGGCAGCACACTCGGCGCGGAATGCGCGGCCATCTTCGCCATCTTCACGAGCCAGGCCTGGAACATGGCCTTCTCGTTCTATCAGTCACTGCGCACCGTGCCATCTGACCTCGAAGAGGTGACGCGTGGCTTCCGGCTCAGCGCCTGGCAGCGTTTCTGGTTCCTCGAAGCGCCCTTCGCCGTACCAGGATTGCTTTGGAACACGATGATGTCGATGTCGGGCGGCTGGTTCTTTGTCGTTGCCTCGGAAGCGATTTCAGTCGGCGATACGACGATCAAACTGCCCGGAATCGGCTCCTATCTCGCGCTCGCCATCGAGCAGCGCCGGATCGATGCCGTGGCCGCGGCGGTTGTGGCGATGTTCGTTGTCATACTCGCCTACGACCAGCTTCTGTTCCGCCCCGTGATCGCGTGGGCGGGCAAGTTTCGTGTCGAGTTGTCGGCCGGGCAGGTGACAGAAGAATCCTGGGTGCTGAGGCTCTTCCAGCGCACGCGATGGCTGCGCACCGTCGCCGATCTCGGGGGACGGATGTTCATGCGGCTCGTCTATTGGCGCTTCAGCATTCCGCTTGCCACGTCGTGGACAGGGACCAACGACAAGCGCCTGTCGCGGGCACTCGATGTCGCATGGTTTGCATGTATTGGCCTCATCACGGCATGGTCGGTGTGGAAGATCTTTTCATTCGTTACGACCGAGTTGTCATGGGGTGAGCTGGTTCAGGCCGTGGGCCTGACATTGTTGACGATGACACGGGTCATCGTACTGCTCGCGCTTGCTACACTTTTCTGGGTTCCGGTCAGCGTCTGGATTGGTCTGCGTCCGCGCGTCGCCGAGCGCGTCCAGCCACTGGCCCAGTTTCTCGCCGCATTCCCCGCCAACGTCATATTTCCCGTCGCCGTCCTTGCCATTCTTCATTTTGGCCTTAACCCCGACATCTGGCTCAGCCCGCTCATAATTCTCGGTACGCAGTGGTACATCGTCTTCAATGTGATAGCGGGGGCCTCTGCGTTTCCAAACGATCTCAAGGAGGCCGCATCGACATTCGGAGCCAAGGGCTGGCTGTGGTGGCGAAGCGTCATTCTGCCGGGGGTGTTTCCCTACTACGTCACGGGCGCACTTACTGCATCGGGGGGGTCCTGGAACGCCAGCATCGTCGCCGAATACGTCAGATGGGGTGACGACAAGGTGGTGGCGCACGGCATCGGTTCCTATATCGCGCAGGCGACAGAAGCCGGCGACTATCCCCGGATCGTTCTCGGCGTTGCGGTCATGTCCGTGTTTGTCATTCTGTTCAATCGCCTCCTCTGGCGCCCGCTCTTCGGTTATGCCGAGCGCCGGCTGCGCCTGAGCTGATGGAGTCTCGCGATGCTCGCTACCTCCGCTCCACCGTTGCTCGAGATTCGCCACGTCGGGCAGCGCTATCGTACGGGTTCGGGCGACGAAGGCGTGCCAATCCTCGACGATGTGAGCTTGTCTTTGCAGGAGGGCGAAATCGTCGGACTGCTTGGACGGTCGGGCTGCGGCAAGTCATCGTTGCTGCGGATCGTCTCGGGTCTCATGCATCCGAGTGACGGCGAGGTGATCTATGGAGGGCAGCAGATCTCCGGCCCTCCACACGGCATTGCCATGGTATTCCAGACCTTCGCGCTCTTCCCGTGGCTCTCGGTGCTCGAGAACGTCGAATTTGGGCTGCGCGCCATGTCGGTACAGGAGGATGAGGCGCATCGCCGAGCGCTGGCGGCAATCGACCTCATCGGCCTCGACGGCTTTGAATCCGCCTACCCGAAAGAGCTATCGGGCGGCATGCGCCAGCGCGTCGGATTCGCGCGCGCCCTCGTCGTCAATCCGAGCATTCTGCTGATGGACGAGCCGTTCTCCGCGCTCGACGTGCTCACTGCCGAAACGCTCAGGACCGACCTTCTCGATCTCTGGTGCGAGGGCCGGATGCCGATCAAGTCGATCCTCATGGTCACGCACAACATCGAGGAAGCGGTTCTCATGTGCGACCGCATCCTCGTGCTGTCGTCCAACCCCGGCCGCATAGCCGCTGAAATCAAGGTTTCCCTCAAGCATCCGCGCAACCGGCTCGATCCCGAGTTTCGCCAGCTCGTCGACATGATCTACGCGCGCATGACACAGCGCGTCGGCGCGGAACAGCCGAGCCGCGACGGGAGTTTCCCGGGCCTGGGCTTCGGCATGATCTTGCCTCGGGTTTCGACGAACACGCTTGCGGGTCTCATGGAAGCCTTGGCGGCGCCTCCCTTCGGCGGCAAGGCGGATTTGCCAGACGTCGCCGGCACGCTGCAAATGGAGATCGACGAACTCTTTCCCGCTGCCGAAACGTTGCAGCTGCTGCGGTTCGCAGAAGTCGAGGCTGGCGACATCAAGCTGACGCCGGCCGGCAAGAGATTCGCCGAAGCCGGGGTCGACGCCCGCAAGAAGCTCTTCGGGGACCACCTGCTCGCCTACGTCCCGCTCGCGGCGCGCATCCGCCGCGTCCTCGACGAGCGAACCGCTCACCGGGCTCCAGCCGACCGCTTCATGCAGGAACTTGAAGACTACATGAGCGACAAAGCCGCCGAGACAACTCTACGCGCCGTCACTAACTGGAGCCGCTACGGTGAGCTTTTTGCTTACGATGAGACGGCTCAGGTCTTCAGTCTTGAGAACCCGAGCTGACGAGGCGTGGCTTGAGAGCGCTCTCGAAAGGAGAGGCTTGGCTCTTCAGAGGGTGGGTTCGCATGGACTTGAGGGACGCTGCCGCATGCCGGGATCTGTAGTCATCCCAGATCATCCCATGCACGACCGACTGTTCTGTCCAGTTGGCGATCGGGACGAACCCGTGGTCTCTCATCCCGCGAGCTGCAGGTAGTGAACCAACAGCAGAGCGCCGAGCAGGATGGAAAACATTACGCCCATCGTGAACCAAATCTTTCGACCAGACGGTTGCGGGGGAAGAGGTCCCTTTGAAGGTTCTGTCATCGCCGGCACTCCAAGGCGAGAATGGTCCACAGAATCGTCGATAGGAGCTCAACGCAGTGAACGCCAAAGCAGATGAGTTCGATGTACTGTCAGGATGAGGAGACTTGAGCTGAGGTTCAGGCTGCGCACGACGCCACGCCTGAAGCGACGTCGGAACGGCTTGGCTCTTGTCGTTCGACCACCTCGTCGAAGATCTCGTCGTAAAACCCAGGTCCAAATTCCTTTGCCACAAATTCACTGAAGGCGTGTGCTTTCGCGGACCTGAACTCACGGCTTGGGTGTACAGCGTATATGGCTGACCTCGATGAACCCCGGTATTGAGGTAGCACGACCGTCAGGGCCCCACTTACAAGATCCGGTCCGATCTCCCAGATGCTTCGGAGCCCAATGCCGAGGCCGGACATCAGCGCCTCGCGAATGATCTCGACCGAATTTGAATGAATATTGCCCTTAACGCGAAGCTGAGTTTTCCCGCTCGGCCCCTCGAGCCGCCATGCCTCCTGCGCGTCCGACGAAAGACAATTGTGCCTCGCAAGCTCCTTAAGGGACTTCGGCACGCCCACTCTTTCCAGGTAAGAGGGTGCCGCGCAAATGATCCGTCTGTCAGACGACAATTTTCGGGCGACGAGCGAGGAATCGCCTAGCTCGCCAATGCGGATCGCGACGTCAAAGCCCTCATGGATGAGATCGACGACATCGTCAGTGACAAGAAGCTCGAGCGTTATATCCGGATAACATTCTAAGAAGCGTGGCAGGCGGGAGGCAAGGTAGAGACGGCTAAAGGTCGTTGGCACCGTCACCCTCAGCAAGCCGGACGGCTTATCAGTGCACGAGCGGACGAATTTCTCGGCTTCGGCGGTCCGCTCCAGGATTTCTTTAGCGCGCAGCAAGTATCTTTCACCGGTTTCGGTGAGCGCAAAGCGGCGCGTCGATCTCTCGAAGAGACGTGTGCCGAGGGACGATTCGAGAAGTCCCATCCTCTTGGAGATGGCAGCGGGGGAAGTCCGCATGTCACGCGCGACGGCCGACATATTCCCGGCCTTGGCGACACGCACGAAAATATCGAGATCAGCAAACATGTGCAGATCATCCATATATTGTGGCCGCCGCCGTCAGCACTATTGTACGAAATCGCACGATAGGACATTCCCCCAAATGGGGGGTATGGCAGGTGTCCGGAGAAGTGCAAGTTAGGGTAGCTGCCGACGTGAAAACTCCCCCCGTCTACGCGCAGGCAGTGAGAGGGCGTCGGACCGGCCGTGTCCCTCACGCCGCTGCTGTCACCCCGGTGGCAACATCGACGCCCTCGCCAATCCACTCCGCCCTCGCGAATGACGGGGGCGCTTTAAGGGAGTGCCGCCCGCTAGCGTTGTCGGGGCCTGGCTTCGAAATGCGGCAACCGCCAAATGATAGGCATCGGTATCTACAACTACATATGCAGCGTCGCTTTGCCGAAGATCGACGAGACGATCCGAGGCGAAGACGACTTCGCGCCCATGAGCGACGGCATGGCTTGCATGATTGTCGCAATTTTCAACGGATATCTCGGAGCGATCGTGGCCCTGCTCGGATTTTGACCAGCTCGGCGCAGGTCCTCACGCTTCATGCGAGGCTCGCGCAGGCTTCTGTGACATCGACGGAATTGTAGGGCTTGCCAAAGAAGAGGCTTCCCGGCAGCCGCCGGGCGCGGTCGGGAGCATTCGCAGACGTATAGACGATCGGCATGTCGGGCCGGTTGGCGCGCATCTTTTCAGCGAGATCCCACCCGTTCAAAGGGCCTGCGAGCTGGATATCAGTGAAAAGCACGTCGATGTCGTGCTCTGCCGCGAGCACGAGCGCCGCCTCAGCACTTGCAGTATCGACCACAGACCAGCCTTGGGCTTCGAATTCACCGACAATGCTACTGCGAACGATGGGCTCATCTTCCACGATGAGGACGATATGAGTGGTCGGCCGGGCACGCATCGGTGCCTCCCGTTGTCTGGAATTGGGGTGAACTGGCCGGTTCCGGGACGTTTTTTGTAGCTATTGCTTGGTCGGACGGAGGGGCTCTAGGTGAGTCAATACGCTGAGAAAGCATTGAGTTCCAAGAAATGTCTAAAATAGTACAATTCGCTTCGATTAGGTCGTCTGGCCAAACGGGTGTAGAATTTATTATCGTCCGCTGGCGCCCCGGGCGCGGACGGCTGAGAGATGCCAAGCGCTCTTGCCCAATGTCAGGGTTAGAGCGATGGCCGAGAACCAATCTCGCAGCGCAAATCTTATTCTCTCGCGACTTGCGGACGACGAATTTTCGCTCCTGGAGTCGCATCTTGAGACGGTCAGGCTTCCTGTTCGCAAGATGCTGGAACGACCCCACCGGAAGATCAGTAGCGTCTATTTCCCTGAGAGCGGCATTGCTTCGGTCGTAGCCAACGGGTCCGACAAGAGACCAATCGAAGTCGGTCTGATCGGACGCGAAGGCATGAGCGGTCTCGCCGTGGTGTTGGGAAACGACCGTCCTGACAACGAGACCTATATTCAGGTCGCCGGGCACGGCAAATGCATGAAAGCAGCCGCGCTTCGAGAAGGGATCGATCGCAGCACGTCACTGCACCGCTCGCTTCTCCGCTACGCTCATTCGTTCCTCAATCAGACGACGCGGACAGCCCTTGCCAATGGGCGCAGCAAGATCGAGGAGCGGCTTGCGCGCTGGCTGCTCATGGCCGACGACCGCATCGATGGAGATGAGTTGCCTTTGACGCATGAATTCCTGGCTATGATGTTGGGTGTTCGGCGACCGGGCGTGACCATCGCGGTACAGGAACTAGAGTGCGAGGGTCTGGTCGCAAGACGGCGGGGGACCATTGTGATTGTCGACCGCAAGGCGCTCGAAAAGCGGGCGAATGGTACGTACCTTCCCGCCGACTACACTTAACGACAGCCGCTCAACACCGGGGACGTTGTCCGCTTTGGGTCAAATGCGGATAAGCAATCTTGAAGCACGTCTGGCCCGGCTCTCGCGGCGATGATCCACGATCCGCGGGCCTTCGCGCCGGGCACGAGCATGGCGTTCCGGGGCATCGCGGAGAATGCGATGATCGCCAACGTGATCGCCTACCTGCGCATGCTGTCGGATAATCCAGCGCCGCTGCCGGATTGAGCTCATAGCCACGGCACTCCCTGGATTTGGATTTCGATACAGGAGATTGAAATTCGGAAAACAGACCACGACGTACTATAATTGTATGGAAGGGGTCGGTGGGATCGGTGCAGCAAGTTCATTGCGTGCACGCAACAGCAACGGAGATCCGCCATGAAGGTCAAAGAAGTCATGCACAAGGGCGTCGAGTGGGTCAGTCCGGACACCCCGGTCATCGAGCTCGCGAAATTGATGCGCAAGCACGACATCGGCGCCATTCCAATCGGCGAGAACGACAAGCTGGTCGGCATGGTGACCGACCGTGATATCGTCTGCAAGGGATTGGCGCAGGACAGCTTCGAAGCGCGGCGCGCCACGGCGCGCGATGTCATGACTGCGGGGATCCACTGCTGCCGGGAGGATGATGACCTCGGCAAGGCCTTGGAGCACATGGAGGGGCTCAAGGTCCGCAGGCTGCCGGTCATCAACAAGAGCAAGCGGATGGTCGGCATCCTGAGCCTGGGTGACCTCGGTCAGTCTGCGCCCCGCGATCTGCTCAGTGAATGGGTCAAGAGCGTCTCGGCCCATCACCACTGACGCATATCCTGCTACGCGTCCGGCGGAAGGTTCATGTCCGCCGGGCACGAGCATGGCGTTTCGCGGCATCGCGGAGAATGCGACAATCGCCAACGTGATCGCCTGTATGTGCGCGTTCGCGGACGATCCGGCGGCGTTGCCGGAGTGAGCAAGGGGATGCGGCCGTTGGATATGGACGCAAGTACTTGGCGCCGAGGTCAGTTGCACATCTCGTTGTAGCGCTCGCGCCAATAGGTCCTGCCGGTTTCCCTCAATCTGCGCCCGTAGTAGGGGCAGTTGCTCGCGGTGCCAACGGCCACGCTGGCCGCGACGCCGTTGACGAGCCACACTCCATTCACCCAGCGGCCGGGGCGATAGGCGTAGGCGTGCGGGTAGGCGCGCACGCCGATAACCCTGCGCGCGTCCGCCGGCAAAGCGATCGAGATCACCCCGAGAAAAGCGGCGATGGTGGCGACGACCATGGGTTTTGTCGCGATTGTCATGTTCTGTCCTCCATTGCGGTTCCGCATGAGGATTCCAGTTTCTAGATTATGAACGCGGCGACGCCGCTCGGCGTTGGATCAATCGCCGGCTTCGCCAAAACAGAAAGGCGAAGGCAGCGGGCTCAGACCCGCTGCCGATTTGAGATTCGCTTCCGTCAGCTTACTTTTTGATGCAGGTGCCGGTCTTCTCGTCCCACTGCATGTCCTTCGCCTTCTCGCAATCGGCCTTCGTCTTGGGGGGTTCGCCTGCGATGGCAATTACAGGAGCGGCAACCGCGAGGAGGAGGCCCGACATGACGGCAAAACTGATGATCTTGGCTGACATAGACTTCACTCCCTTTCATTTTCTAATTTGGAATAATGGTCCGGCGCTCGCCGGTGTTGGACAATGACATGAATCAATGCGTTTGTTTTGCCCTAGGCACTGAAGCTGTTTCTGCATGAAGGCGAAAGCTTTGCCTACGATCAGGAGAGTTTTGCCGAATTACGTTTTACAAAAATTAAGAGCGCCATGACTGATAGGACGAGCGCACTCAAGACATCGCCGTCCGGCTGTTCATGCCCATAATATTGAATGGGTCAGAGGGAGAGCATTTCTTCATGACGTGCGGCAAAGCAGGTTGGGTGCTGGCTTCTGCGCCGCCCTGCCGCCATTCAGGTTCGTTGACGGTTTCCCGCCAATAAGTCCCTGGCAAGGAGCAGGGCGAGCACGGCATGCACGGCGACGGCCGGCCACAACAGCGCGCCGCCCCATTCGCCGCGGATTCCGATGTAAGCGAGATACGCCATGACGAGCGTGGTGTAGATCAGCATGCCGATGAGCGGCGGGCCCGGCCAGCAGGCCACCCCCAATGCAATCAGAGCAATGCCGGTCACGCGCGCGACGGGGAGGGCGGCGCCGGCCAGCTCCGCGCCGAGCAGCAAATGCCCGACGAGCGACGGGACAAGCACCAGCGCCAGTCCGGTAGCTGCTTCGGCGACAGCGGCGAAAATCAGCGCCTTTTTCATCGCGCCGGTTGTCCCTCGTCTTTAGCCAGACCGAACCGGAGGCGCGTCCGGTCGTGCTCAGGGATTTGATTGCGTGTGCTGCTCCGGCTTGAGATTGAACGTCAGCTTGTCGATCTTGCCGGTGAACTTGAAGGGAGTGTCGTAACGATATTCCAGCAACGCGACGCCGGTGCGCGTGTCCTCGCCGATGTCGAAGGTCTCGTCCTCCGGGAACGTGATCGGGGTGCCGTGCTCCAGTGAATTTCTGGCCACTTCCTTGCCGTCCACCGACAGCACGCCCGTGCCACCCTTGCCCAGGCCCTCACCGTCCAACTTGTAGTCGAAGACAATGCTGTGCTTGCCGGCTTCCAGCTCAGGCCCCTCCCACATCGTGCGCTTGAGGTCGAGCAGATTGTAGAGGAACACAACCTTGCCCCGGCCGACGCCGAACTCGCCCTTGCTCAGGAACAGACCGTAGCCGCCGAAGCGTCCGCCTTCCGTGACGATCATGCCTTCCGCGCCGCCCTCTGGGATTTCGACCTCCGCCGTGATGGTGTAGGACTTGTTCAGGATGCTCGGGGCGGCGCTTATCGGCACGCCGCTGAGCTCCCCGGAATACGTGAACTCCGTCCGCCCCGCCGTGAGGCTCGGGCGCGGCGTGTTCCAGCGTGCGAGCGTCGAGTTGTCGAGCGGCAGCACGTCGTACTTCTTCGGCCTCGGAGTAGAAGAGGTCCTGCATCTGCTTGAGCTTGTCCGGCATCGTCGCCGCTAGGTCGTTGAACTGGGTCGGGTCCTCCTGGACGTTATAAAGCTCCCAATTGTACCCGGTGATCACGTCAGGGGGTGTGGCGGTGCTCAGCTCCCACGGGAGGGTCGCCGGTGTCGTGCACGCGACCCAGCCGTCGTGATAGATGGCGCGGTTGCCGAGCATCTCGAAGTATTGTGTCGTGTGCCGGGTGGGCGCGTCGGCGGTCGCCTTGTCCCAGGTGTAGACCATGCTCACGCCTTCGATCGGGCGCTGCTTGATGCCGTCGATCGTATCGGGCGGCGGGATGCCGGCTGCCTCGAGGATGGTCGGCACGATGTCGATGACGTGGTGGAACTGACGACGGATGCCGCCCACATCATTGATATGGCCGGGCCATGACATGGCCACGCCCTGCGCCGTGCCGCCAAAGTGCGACGGCACCTGCTTCACCCACTTGAAGGGTGTGTCCATCGCCCACGCCCAGCCGGCCGCGAAATGCGGGAACGTGCGTTCCGATCCCCAGAACGGATACCAGAGATACTGATCCTTGACCGGCACTGGAACGCCGTTGAAGGTCGTGAACTCATTCGGTGTGCCGTTGATCATGCCCTCGGCGCTCGCGCCGTTGTCGCCGCCGATGTAGATGATCAAGGTGTTGTCGAGCTCGCCCGCGTCTTCGACGGACTGGATGACGCGTCCGATCTCGTGGTCGGCGTAGGCCAGGTAGGCCCCATAGACGTCCGCTTGCCGGATGAAGAGCTTCCGATCCTCCAAACTCAGGGAATCCCACTCTGGTAGTCCTTTCGGCCACGGCGTCAGTTGCGCGTTGGCGGGCATTATGCCCAGACGCTTTTGGTTGGCGAAGATTTTCTCTCGAACCTTGTTCCAGCCCTCGTCGAAGAGATGCATATCGCTGATCTTCTTCACCCACTCGGGCGTGGGATGATGCGGCGCATGGGTGGCGCCCGGCACGTAATAGACAAGCCACGGCTTACCGGGCGCGATCTCCTTGAGCTGCTTGATGTAATGGATGGCTTCATCGGCCATCGCGGTCTCCAAATTCCAGCCGGGATTGCCCTGGAAGGGGAAGATCGCCGTCGTATTGCGAAAGAGGTTCGGCTGCCACTGGCTGGCGTCGCCGCCGACGAAGCCATAAAAATAATCGAAGCCCATTCCGTTCGGCCATTGATTGAAGGGCCCGGCTTGGCTCGCCTGGAAAGAAGGCGTGTTGTGGTCCTTGCCGAACCACGAGGTGGCGTAGCCGTTGTCCTTCAGGATCGTACCGATCGTGCCCTTCTCAATCGGGATGATCGAGTTGTAGCCCGGGAACCCCGTCGCTATTTCGCCGACCACGCCGAAACCAACCGAGTGATGGTTGCGGCCCGTGATGATCGCCGCCCGCGTCGGTGAGCACAGCGACGTTGAATGGAAGTTCGTGTAGCGCAGGCCAGCCCTTGCGATGCGATCCATGTTAGGAGTGGGCACGACACCACCGAAGGTGCCCGGCGCCCCGAAACCCTGATCATCCGTCATGATCAGCAATATGTTGGGCGCGCCCTTCGGCGGGACGACGCGCGGCGCCCACCACGGCGTCGATTCCGAGGCCTTCTCTTTAATGACACCGCCGAACTTCGGGTCGGGCGGTGGAAGCTGCTTGCCGTCGATGGTGGTGGTGGCGCCGGGCGAGCCTGGCGTGCCGGTGATCTCCTGAGCTATCGCCGGCATGCCGGCCAGGGCAATCAAGGCCGCGACCGAAATGGAGAATGTCAGCAGGGGCGCCTTCATGACGCTTACTCCTCAACTCAAAGTCTCAGCACTCTCTTTCCTTGCGGCTCATTCGCTCGACTTGTTGTTCCTCATGGCTTCGCTGAGCCGCTTTTCGTCTTCGGGCGAGAGCTTCGGTCGATCGACTTTGACTGTCAGCTTGTTGAGCTTGCCGGTGAAGGGGAACGGCGGCTTGTAGTCGGCGTCGTTGACTCCGGTCAGCGTGTCGGAGCCGATGTCGAAGCTCTCGTCCCACTGCAGAATCATCGGCAGCGTCTTTGGCATCTGCTGGGTGTCGACGACCTTGCCATCAACCTTGAGCGCGCCTGTGCCAGGGCGGCCGACGCCGCTGAAATTATTGAAGGCGAGCGTGCCCGGACCCAGGCCGTCGTACTTGAAATCGAACTCGACCGTGTGCTTGCCGGGCGTGAGCGCGTCGGGGCCCTCCCACTTGATGCGCTCCATATCGATCAGGTTCCAGAGCCACACCGGCTTGCCCTTGAGCAGGTAGAAGCCGTAGCCGGCGAACCGCCCGCCCGAGGTCAGCATCATGCCCTCGGCACCGCCCTCCGGTACATCGATGTCGGCGGTGACCGTGTAGGACGTGTTGAGCAGGAGCGGAAAGTCGCCCTGTGGCAGGCCGACCAGCGGCCGCGTGTAGACGAACTCGGAGCGGCCCGCGGTGATGTTCGGCCGCGGCGCAACGATGCGCGCCGCCACGGACGCATCCAGCGGGAAGACCTGGTACTTCCTGGCCTCGTCGATGAACTCGTCCTTCATCTCCTTCACCTTGTCCGGATACTTCGCGGCAACGTCCTCGCTCTGGCTGAAATCCTTGTTCAGGTCGTAGAGCTCGAGCACCTGGTTGTTGAGTGGATCCGGGTTGGCCGGGCCGAAGGCCTCCCAGGGCGCGCGGTTGACCTTGGTGCTGAGGAACCAGCCGTCCTTATAGAGCGCCCACTGGCCCATCATCTCGAAGTACTGGGTCGTGTGGTGCGACGGCGCTTTGGCGTTGGCCGGGTCGAAGGTGTAGGCGAAGCTCATGCCTTCGATCGGCGCCTGCTTGATGCCGTCGACCACCTCCGGCGCGCTGATGCCGGCAACCTCGAGGATGGTGGGGACGACGTCGATCACGTGAACGAACTGCTCGCGCAAGGCGCCCTTGTCCTTGATGCGCGCCGGCCACGATACGACCATGTTCTGGTTGGTGCCGCCGAGCTGGGAGGCGTTTTGCTTGAACCAGCGGAACGGCGTGTCGAAGCACCACGACCATCCTGCCGACATGTGGTTGTAGGTGTGCTCGGTGCCCCACACATCGTACCACTTCATCTGCTCCGCCACCGGCATCATATTGACGCCGTTGAAGAAGGCGACCTCGTTCGGCGTGCCAAGCGGGCCACCCTCGGCGCTCGTGCCGTTGTCGCCGTTGATGTAGATGATCAGCGTGTTGTCGAGCTTGCCCAAGTCCTCGAAGGCCTGAATGACGCGCCCGATCTCGTGGTCATTGTAGGCTGCGTAGGCGGCGAAGATCTCGACTTGGCGGATGAAGAGCTTCTTTTCTTCCGCCGCAAGCTGGTCCCATTCCTTCAGCACGTCCTTTGGCCAAGGCGTCAGCTTGGTGTCCTGCGGGATCACGCCGAGCTTTTTCTGGTTCTCGAAGATGCGCTCGCGCACCTTGTTATAGCCGTCGTCGAAGAGGTGCATGGCGCTAATCTTGTCGACCCATTCCTTGGTCGGGTGGTGCGGCGCATGCGTGGCGCCCGGCGCGTACTTGATGAAGATCGGCTTCGAGGGATCGGTCTGGTGTATCCGCGTCATCCAGTCGATGGCGTCGTCGGCCATGCCGGTGATCAGATTCCAATCCGGTTTGCCCGCGAAGGGATAAATCTGCGTCGTGTTGCGGAAGAGGTTCGGCTGCCACTGGTTGGCGTCGCCGCCGACGAAACCGTAGAAGTACTCAAAGCCCATGCCGGTCGGCCACTGGTCGAAGGGCCCGACCTGACTAGCCGTGAAGGCCGGCGTGTTGTGGTCTTTGCCGAACCAGGACGTAGAGTAGCCGTTGTCGAGCAGGATTCGTCCGATCGTTGCCTTATCCTTGGCGATGATGCTGTTGTAGCCGGGGAAGCCGGTCGACTGCTCGGAGATGACGCCGAAGCCGGCCGAGTGATGGTTCCGCCCGGTGATCAGGGCGGCACGCGTCGGCGAGCAGAGCGCGGTTGAGAACACGCGGTTGAAGCGCAGGCCCGCGTTGGCGATGCGGTCCATGGTCGGCGTCGGGATGACGCCGCCGAAAGTGCTCGGCACGCCGAAGCCGGCGTCGTCGGTGATGATGAGCAGGATGTTGGGTGCACCCTTTGGCGGCACGACGCGCGGAGCCCACCAGGGCTTGGACTGCAGCGCGTCGTCCTTGATCACGCCGCCGAACTTTGGATCGGCGGGAGGGAGCTGCTCTCCACTGATGGAGGTCGTGGCGCCCGGCGAGCCCGGAGTGCCGGTGATTTGCTGGGCTGATGCTGGAGGGTCGGCTAGGACGGTCAGGGTGGCGATGGAAACGGACAAGGCCAGTGCGGTCGTCTTCATGACGCTCTCTCCCTGGTAGCTCCCCGGTGTCACGCTCAGCGTTGGCTTTTCTTCCGAGGTCTCCCCTCGCCCTTTCAGCTCCGGACGCGAGGCAATTTCGGAGCCCGGAGCTGCCTACGCTACGCCGGTAATCTGTGCTTGATAGTCCCCTGAATGGGGGACCGCCTGCCGCGATCTCTGACGATCGTCAGGGTTGTCCAGAAGTGAACGCATGCCGGCGGGCGACAGCTGGCGGTGATGTCCGCTTAGCGTCAAACGAGGGCGAGCGCAGGTAGAGCGCGCCGGGTCCGCTCATCGAGTGCGAGCGACGCGAGATGCCGAAGTTATCCTCGCCTTTCGCGCGCATGATATTCTGGCGTGTTGCGGTCTAGAAACGTCGTAACGCGTTGATTTTAATGAAAAAATTTGTTGACAGCGCAACGGTCATTCGCTAGTGTTTGGGTATGGTGCAGAGAGTGCGCCGCTGCCGCGTAACCGGCCCCGTGCCTCTCGCTCCCTCGCAATCATCACCGACCTTCGGAAGCGCATGCGGATCCTCGACCCGGAGACGTGGGCGGAGATACGCAAGGCGTATGCCGAAACCGCCGAGCCTATCCGACGCATCGCGGCACGTTACGGCATCTCGCACTCGACGATAAGCAATCGGGCATTGCGGGAAAGCTGGCCGGACCGGCCGCCGCCGGGCGAGCACGTGTGGGCACCTCCTCCTCTGGAGCCCGTTCCAAAGCCCGGCCGTCACGCGATGGATGCACGAGATGTGGCGCGCGCTCCGGACACGGCTGACGCGCGGATAATGCGCATGCTCGGCATCATCGATCTGCAACTCGACCAAATGGAGAGCCGCATGACCTCGGGCCAGCCCATGACGACGCAGGACGAGGAGCGCCAGGCGCGCGCGTTCGGCGCCATCGCCGGCAATCTCGAAAAAGTGACGGAGGCCGCCGCTGACATCTTCCGCGAAGGGGGACACGACGCAGCCGGAAACGGACACCTCGACGGCGGAGGCCTCGAAGGCCGGCGTCTCGAGGCCGAGCGGCTCCGCCGCGAGATTGCGGAGCGCCTTGAGCGTCTCAATGCGCAATGGCTGGCCCAGCCGCGCTCTGGCTGAGCTTTCCGATCACGACGTCGCGCGCCTCTACTACGAATGGCTCGTCTGGGCGCGCGAGGATCAGCTGCCGCCGGCTGCGCTCGCCTCGGGGAACCCGTGGCGCCATTGGCTCGTGCTCGGCGGGCGCGGCGCGGGGAAGACGCGGACAGGCGCCGAGTGGGTGCGTGCCAAGGCCTTGGGTCTGGCGCCGGTCGCGGAGCCTGCGGCGCGGATCGCGCTCGTCGGCGAAACGCTGGGCGAGGTGCGCCGGGTGATGATCGAGGGCGTGTCGGGGCTGCTCGCCGTGCACGCGCCGCATGAGCGGCCGCGCTTCGAGGCCTCGAAGATGCAACTCGTGTGGCCGAACGGGGCGATTGCCGAGGCGTTCTCGGCCGAGGATCCCGACAGCTTGCGCGGCCCGCAGTTCGCGGCCGCCTGGTGCGACGAGATCGCGAAGTGGCGGCTCGTCGAGGAGGCGTGGGACATGCTGCAGTTCGGGCTGCGTCTGGGTCGCGCGCCGCAGGTCGCGGTGACGACGACGCCGAGGCCGATCCCACTGTTGAAGAAACTTTTGAGCGATGCGGTGACGGTGGTGTCGCGGGCGGCGACGGCGGCGAACGCGGCGCATCTCGCACCGGGCTTCATCGCCGAGATGGAGCGGCGCTACGGCGGGAGCGCGCTCGGGCGCCAGGAGCTCATGGGCGAGATCGTCGACGATATGGCAGCGAGCCTGTGGCGGCGGGCGTGGATCGAGGAGCACCGCGTCGGCGCGTGCCCCGCGTTGCGCTCCGTCGTGGTGGCCGTCGATCCGCCGGTGACGGCGACTGCCAATTCCGACGCGTGCGGGATCGTAGTGGCGGGGCTCGGCGCCGACGGGCGGGCGTATGTGGCGGCCGACCGCTCGCTCCAGGGGCGTGAGCCTCAGGTTTGGGCGCGGGCGGTGATTGCGGCCTATCAGGAGTTCATGGCCGACCGCGTCGTCGCCGAGGTCAACCAGGGCGGCGATCTCGCTCGTCTATTCGGCGGGCGAGGGGCGGATGACGGCCGAGCAGTTCCAACGCCTGAAAGCTGAGCTCGAGCAGGGCTTCCAGGGCGCCAAGCAGGCGGGGCGGCCGCTGCTCCTCGAAGGCGGGCTCGACTGGAAGCCGCTCAGCCTGTCGCCCAAGGACATGGATTTCGTCGAAGCGAAGAATGCCGCGGCGCGCGAGATCGCGCTGGCACTCGGCGTGCCGCCGATGCTGCTCGGCATCCCGGGCGACAATACCTACTCCAATTATCAAGAGGCGACGCGGAGCTTCTGGCGGCAGACGGTGCTGCCGCTGGTCAATCGGACGGCGCAGGCGATTTCGGCGTGGCTCGCGCCAAGCTTCGGCGGCGGACTCGCGCTCAAGCCCGATCTCGATCAGGTCGAAGCGCTGTCTGCCGAGCGCAAGTCTCTGTGGTCGCGGGTCGACAAGGCGAGCTTCCTCAGCGTCGACGAGAAGCGCGCGGCGGTGGGGTACGGGCCTGCCGAGGACGGGGGCGCGCGGTAGAACCCGTACTGCCTAACCCAACCTACGATCACAGCTAATATTCGGAGCAAGACGCATGGCTGCGTGTGAGACGTGGCGGGCTGAGGCCGCGCACGAGGTCAAGTTCACGCCGCTCGACTGCAAGGCGGTGGAGGCGGACGGCACCTTCGAAGGCTACGCCTCGATCTTCAACCGCGAGGACATGGGGCACGATATCGTGTTGCCCGGCGCGTTCCGCGACAGCCTTGCTGCGCGCGGCTCGCTCGGCATCAAGCTCCTGTTCCAGCACGATGCCGATCAGCCGATCGGCGTGTGGACCTCGCTCGAGGAGAACAGCCGAGGGCTCTTCGCGCGCGGGCGGCTGATGCGCGACGTGGCGAAGGCGCGCGAGGTGCATTCTCTCATGCGCGCCGGCGCCCTCGACGGCCTCTCCATCGGCTTTCGCACGGTGAAAGGGCGGCGAGATCGCACAACCGGTGTGCGCCGGCCGGAGAAGGTCGATCTCTGGGAGATCTCGATCGTGACGTTTCCGCTGCTGCCGGAGGCGCGCGTCGCGGCGGTGAAGTCGCGTCCCTTCGAGGAAGCGCAGCCGGCGGCGCGGGACTTCGAACGCTGGCTCACGCGCGAAGCGGGGCTGACGCGGAGCGAAGCGCGCGCCTTCATGGGCGCGGGTTTTCTCGGCCTCAAGGCTTTGCGGGATGGCGGCAAGGGGAAAACACAAGAGGCGGGGCTCGCCTCGAGGATTAGAGATGCAGCGCGTGTGCTGCGGTTGGGCACCTGAACAGAGGACATACCCCATGCTGGAAAAAGACACGCTCGAGACGAAAGCGCAGGCGCACGACGTCGGCTCGGCTTTTGAAGATTTCATGCGCGCCTTCGAGGCCTTCCGCGAGACGAACGACGAGCGGCTCGTCTCGCTCGAGCGGCGCTCGGCGGCGGACCCGCTGACCGACGAGAAGCCCACGCGCATCGATCGGACGCTCGATGAAGCCAAGCGCACCGCCGACGAGCTGGCAATCAAGGCGGCGCGGCCGAGGCTCGGCGGCGGCGCGACGAGCGCACCGGCGGTTCGCGAGCACAAGGCCGCATTCGAGACTTACGTCCGCAACGGCGAAGACGGCAGTCTGCGCGCTCTCGAGCAGAAGGCGCTCTCGGTGGGCACCGGGACAGACGGGGGCTACCTCGTGCCCGACGAGATCGAGCGCGCCGTGAACCGTGCGGTCAAGGACGTGTCGCCGATCCGCGCTCTCGCCAGCATTCGCCAGGTGTCGGGCTCGGTCTATCGCAAGCCGTTCGCCGTCAGCGGGGCGGAGACCGGATGGGTGGCCGAGACCGCGGCCCGGCCCGAGACCGACAGCCCGGTGCTTGCGGCACTCTCGGAAATGAGCTTCCCGACGATGGAGCTCTACGCCATGCCGGCGGCGACGGCGGCGCTGCTCGAGGACTCGGCGGTCAACATCGACGAGTGGATCGCCGAGGAGGTGCGCGACGCGTTCGCCCAGCAGGAGGGCACGGCGTTCGTCACCGGCAACGGCACCGCCAAGCCCAGGGGCTTCCTCAACTACACGAAAGTCGACAACGCCTCGTGGAGCTGGGGCAACATCGGCTTCATTAAGACGGGCGTGAACGGCGCCTTCCCGACTGCGTCGGCGACCGTCAACCCGTGCGACAAGCTGATCGACCTCGCCTACACGGTGAAATCGCAATACCGCGGCAACGGCACGTTCGTGTTCAATCGCGCGACGCAGGCCGTGGTGCGCAAGATGAAGGATGCCGAGGGCAACTATGTCTGGCAGCCCGCGGCCAAGGCCGGCGAGCCGTCCTTGCTCCTCGGGTATCCGGTCGTCGAATCCGAGGACGTGCCGGCGATCGCGACCGACAGCACCTCGGTGGCGTTCGGCGATTTCCGGCGCGGCTATCTGATCGTCGACCGGGTCGGCATACGCGTACTGCGCGATCCCTACAGCTCGAAGCCCTACGTGCTCTTCTACACGACGAAGCGCGTCGTCGGCGGCGGCGTGCAGGACTTCGACGCGATCAAGCTTTTGAAGTTCGCGGCTTGATTTAGCTCACGCGCCGCGTCGCGCGCCGTCCGGCGCGCTGGCGCTCCGCATGGGCGGGCCACTGGGCCCGGCGCGCCTTGCGCGCTGGGCCGCTTTGCGGCCGCGTCAGCGCGAGGTTCATCCTTCGGCGGCGTCAGCCGCCGGGGAGCAAGGCGACCCGCCGCTAGTGCGGCGCCCCTGCGGAGGGCGCCCGCGCGTCAGCGTGGAACAGCGCCCGTGAGCAAACTAACCGCGCGGGTTCCCCTCCCTCCCGCGCGGCCAAGGACGGGGCTGCTGGCGTTCCCCCCGGCGGCCCCGTCCGCATTTCTCAAAAAGCGAGCAGAGGTAACGGATGGCCCTCGTCCTCACGAGCGGGCCCGCGTCGGAGCCGGTGACGGTCGCCGAGGCGAAGGCTCATCTGCGCCTCGACGGCGACGCCGAGGATCTTCTGATCGCGAGCCTCATTCTCACGTCCCGGCTGCATATCGAGGCGGCGATAGGTCTGGCACTCATCACGCAGAGCTGGCAGCTCATCCTCGACCGCTGGCCGAGCTGGCCCGAGGTTCCGATGCCGCTGCGCCCAATTCAGAGCATGACATCGGTCAACGTGCTCGCGGCCGACGGCGCGGCGGAGACAATGGCTGCGTCGGGATACATCCTCGATCAGCACGGATGGCCGCCGCGTCTCATCCGCACGGGCGTGAGCTGGCCGGCGCCTGGCCGCGTCGCGGGGGGAATCGAGATCGCATTCACGGCCGGTTATGGCGCGGAGGCGAGCGACGTGCCGGCGCCGATCCGCCAGGCGCTCCTCATGCTTGTCGCGCACTGGTACGAGCATCGCGACCCAATCGAGATCGGCTCGACGGTCATTACCATTCCCTCGGGCGTGTCGGAGCTGCTCGCGCCCTACCGGGAGGCGCATCTATGAGCGAGATTTCGATGGGCGCCCTGTCCCTGCGTTTCGCGCTGCAGGCTCCCATCAGGACTGATGACGGCGGGGGCGGCGCGGCCGTGACCTGGGGGCTCATCGCCGAAGTGTGGGGCGCACTGCGGGCGGTGGCGGGCGGCGAAGGCGTCGAGGCCGATGGCGTTCGCGGCCGGCTCGCGCACGAGATTCTCGGGTTCGCTACCGCGAGGGCATGCAGGCCGACACGCGCTTCGTCCTCGGCCCGCGGGTCTTCGACATCCGCGCCGTCATTGCGCACGGTTGGCGGCACCGCTTTCTCAAATGCCTGGTCGAGGAGCGGGTGGCATGAAGATCAGCGTAGCGATTGCCGGCATCGGCAACAACAGTGCCGCAACGCTGTTGGCGGGGCTTCGCGATCGCGTGCTGCGCGAAATTCAAGCGCGGACGCTTCGGGGAAACGGCGGGCGCGGGAATGTCGCACGGGATGTCATCGATGATGCCGGGAAGCAGCCTCCACAGCCGGCGAGGTAAGTCATGGCAAGCCCGGCCTGGGAGCTGCAGAAGGCCATACATGGCGCGCTGACGAGCGACGGGGAGGTCATCGCGCTGCTCGGGGGCGCGCGCGTCTACGACGACGTGCCGCGCGGCGCCGAGCTTCCCTATGCGACGTTTGGGGCCAGCACGGCGCGCGACTGGAGCACGGGCAGCGAGGCGGGCAGTGAGCACATGGTGACGCTCAATGTCTGGTCGCGGCATGCGGGGGAGCGGGAGGCGCACCTCATCATGAGCGCGGGGCGCGAAGCGCTCGACGAAGCCGAGATCGCAGTGGCCGGGCACCGGCTGATCAACATTCGCCATGAAGTGTCGGAGGCGTCGCGCGATGCCGATGGCGAGACCTATCGCGGCAGCATCCGTTTCCGTGCCGTGCTGGAGCCCACGTAGGCAGCAGGCAGCGGGCAAGAGGCAGTAGGAATCCAAAATGGCGGCACAGAAGGGCAAGGACCTGCTTCTCAAGGTCGACAGCGACGGGGCGGGGACTTTCACAACGGTGGCGGGCCTGAGAACGCGCGCAATCGCGTTCAATGCGGAAGCAGTCGACATCACGCACCAGGAGTCGGCCGGGCAGTGGCGGGAGCTGCTTGCGGGCGCGGGCGTCAAGCAGGCGCGCGTGACGGGGGCCGGCATCTTCAAGGACGCGGCGTCGGACGCTCTCGTGCGCAGCTACGTTTTCAACGGCACGATCCGCGACTGGCAGGTCGTGATCCCGGACTTCGGCACCGTCGAGGGCCCGTTCCAGATCTCGACCTTCGAGCTCACGGGGCGCCACGACGGCGAGGTCGCGTTCGAGATCGCGCTCGAGAGCGGCGGCGAGCTGACGTTTGCCGCAGATTAGTTGCCGGCGCAGTCCGCCGGTTCGAGGAACGGCTTTCCACCCAGCCCAAGACCTTATCGATGCGAACGAACGTCCAATCGGTATCGCTCTGAATCACTTCGACGGTATCGCCTTTCTGAAACCCCAATGTTTGCTCCGGCTCTCCATTTGGCGTCTGCCGGAGCGCTGCGTCCTCTGTGATCCTGGCACAGGTCGGCTCGGCCGCCTGACCACTTGTCGGGGCGAGCGGAGCGTGGAGAGCAACAGAACGAGCGCGAAGCAGGCGCGGAGGTCTGTCATTTGGGCCATCACATTTTTTTGAGATTGAGGAATGGAGGAGTGCCGAGCGGGCGCATCTCTATCAGGATCGATCATGGCTAACAATCACCGTGGCGGAGATCGACGCCCATCTCGACGGCAAGATGTTTCGTTTGTGCCTCACGCTCGGCGCGCTGGCCGAGCTCGAAAGTGCGTTCGGCGACGCGGACATGCTGGCGCTGGCGACGCGCTTCGAGACGGGTCGCATCTCGGCGCGCGACTCGTCAGCGCATCATAGGCGCGGGTTTGCGCGGTGCGGGCTACGAGATTACCGACGAGGAAGTGGGGGCGATGCAGGCCGAGCGTGGGGCGGCAGGTTTTGTCGCAATCGTCGCGGCGCTGCTTGCGGCGACATTCTCGAACACTGGATCCGAAGGCGGCGCGCCGGCGGGGGCGCGCGCCTCGGGCCCTTTCCCTGGCGCGATGTAATGGCGATGGGGCTCGGGCTGCTCGGACTTTGCGCCGGCGGCCTTCTGGTCCATGACGCCAGCCGAGCTCGAGGCCGCAATGCGGGGCCGGTTCGGGCAAGGGGCGTTCGAGACGCCATTGTCACGAGCCGAGATGTCGTCACTGATGAAGCGATTTCCGGACGGGTGA
>CAVQUQ010000031.1:0-158580 GCA_963716835.1 uncultured Alphaproteobacteria bacterium
ATCTGCCGTGTGAGATCGATCGCCGCCATTGCCTCCTTGAGCTTGGCCGACCACTCGGGCCCGAGCCATTGCGTGAGATCGCTGACGATCGTCTCGAAGCGGGCGACGTAGCGCGGCCACGCGGCGGCCACGGCATCGGCCTGCCCCAGCAGAACGGACGTGACGAGATAGAAGCCGAGCAGTACCGCCGCGACCCCGAGTACGGTTGCGAGCCATCGCGGTAGCTTGGTGCCGCCGAGCTCGATGCGCGCGAATCCCTGGATCATCGCTTCGAGCAGGTTCCATACAAAAATCGCGACGGCGAGCGGGACGAGGAACGAGCGTCCATAGACGAGCCCGGCAACGACGACGCCGAGCACGATCACGGTCAGGCCAAGGTCACGAAGCGCTTCGGTGGTGCTGCTGCCGTCACCCATCGTGTCCCAGGCTTTCTCAATTGCGCTCTGCGACGCGCGAGCCGTTACTTTGCAAGCTGATAGTAGGAGAGCAGGCTCGACAGTCCAATCAGCATGCCGCATCCCACACCGAGCGCCCGCCACAGGCCGGGCGCCGCGAAGGGCTCACCCGCGAGTATAATCATACCGCTCGCCATCCCTGTGTACCGGCTCGAGAACTGATGAACAATTTTCCCGGGGGACAGGATCAGAAGCAGCATCGAGACGCAAAAGAACAGCCAAATCGGATCGCCCCTACGCGCGTAAATGTTCCTCACGGAGCAGATCAGAAAGAGGGCAGCCAGCGCGAGCATGGTGCTTCCCGCCAGTCTCGGCACAGACGCTGCGAGACTTGGAGCTATCCCGGCGACGGCCGTGCGCGAGACCGAGATTTCGATGAAGCCCGACACTGCATTCAGTGCGAAGATCGCGACGAAGATCCCGAGCGCCCATCGCACATTCAGGTTGTACCAGCGTGGCGCGAGGATCATCATCACGGTAGCAGCATAAGCAATCGACAGCGTCATATTGTAGGCTGAGAAGCTTGTTGTGCTGACCGGCACTCGGGAGTGCAAGGAGACAAGTCCGCCCCAGAGGACAAACATCGGGCCCGCAACGGCCAATGCTCCGACGACGAACGCCGCGACGACCGGCAACGAACGCCGCAAGTCGGCTACAAGCAAGCAAGGCACCGCACCGAGGACGATCAGGACCATGGCGCGGTTTAGAGACGCAAACCCGAGCGCGGCCCCCCCCGCAAGTGCGGTCGTCAGAGCAAAGGTTGGTCGATCAGCCTGGCTCTTGCTCGCACTCACAAGCAGAAGAACGCTCGACGCCGTCAGCGTTATTGACAGCATTTCCGTGAGCGCAAGGCCCGAGAAGATCCAGATGAAGGGTATCCCCACCACGCTCAGGCTCGACGCCAAAGGCTGCGTTGCCCCTGCGAGGCGCAGTGTGAGAAAATTGAAGAGAACCGCGAGGACAAGCAGCGCTGGATTGACCAAACGCACGAGGGGTGGGCTGAGGCCTGTTATCGGCTCGAGCGTCCAGTGAAGGACATTGTGCAAGAGTCCCGCGGGCAGAGGATACTCTTTGATGAATTGGAGCGAGAGCCCGTGCTGGTGAAGCAGTGCCACCGGCCCAAGATACGGCGCCTCATCGTAGACAAGCGGCACATGCGTCGTGGCGGCTAGTGCTAGTAGCCCGGCCAGGCCAGATAGCCCTAGAATAACGACCAGCCTCGAGTAGATGCAGGAGGGACCACTCTTGGGGAGTGCCTCCGCAGATCGCAAAAGGCTTTGGCACATCGAGCACTCTCGCAGCCTGTTGAATCAACGCCTGACTATTGATGCTACGACCTCGGATATCACACTGGGCCATGCCACGCGTGTCGCACATCGTCATCGAGTGGGTCGTGGCACTCGCAGTCTTCGACGCGTCGATCTTCCAACCGAATCGAGGCTCATGCTGTCGCACCTGCCCAACGTGGCGAACCTTCATCCGTACATTGCCGGTTTGATCATCGTTTTCAACGCGCGCGATCGCACCGAGGTCGAAATCAGGCCACTTTGGCGCGACCTTGCGCCAAAGCGCCGAGGGCGACCCGCTGAGCGCGCTCCCAAAGCGCGAAACATCACGGCGCGTGTACGGCTCCTTCTCCAACGACGACGAAGGGAGCCCAGAAGGCCGGATGCGCCTCGTCGGGGTTGCCGCCGTCGATCAATGCGAGCATCGACCGCCGCATCGCCTCGGCCCGGCCGACGCTCCTGTCTGCCGTCATCTCGCCGAGCGCCTTGGTGATGAGCTTCACGGTCGCGTCTGAGTAGACGGACCAGTGCGACACCAGCAAGGCCCGAGCGCCCGCGTAGAAGAACGCCTGCGCCATGCCAGACAGCTCCTCGCCGCCTTCCGCCCCGCCCGCTGCCGTGTTGCAGGCGGACAGGATCACCCAGTCCGCATCGAGCTTGAGAACGGCGATCTCGCTAGCCGTCAGATATCCGTCGTCGACCGTCGTGGCCTTGGGCGGCGGCGTGAGAAGCAGTCCCGGCTCGTCGTTGCCGCTCACCTCGCCCGCAAGCGCGCCGTGGGTTGCGAAATGGACGACATGGTATTTCGCAAGCTCGCCCGCCGCGCTCAGGCGCTTGATCTCGCCCTCCGTGGCCCGGTCGGCGAGGTGCACATCCTCGGGCTTGGCGCCGGCATCGTGCGCGACCTTGCACAATTCGCCTGCCGTCTCCGGCAGCGGCACCGCGGCCAGGATCCCGTTGACGTCGGCCAGCCCGCCGCGCAGGTCGAGCGCGCGCACGCCGCGATGTTCGGCTGACATCGCCACCTGCTGGACCGGCACGCTGGGGCACACCGACTTCGCTTTCGCATCTTTTGCCGCTTCGGCCGTGCTGGCATCGGGGCCGTTGAGAAGCGGATTGCCGAACCCGACCATGGGACGGCTGGCCTGACTGTCCTTGCCGACCTGGCGCAGCGTCTTGAGCGAGGCAACCGACGGCAGCACGGCGAGCGCGTGATCCCGCACCAGCCACTTCGTTGTTTTGTTCGCCGTGCCTCCGGCCGCGGCCGGCTCGGGCTTCGCGGCGACCAGCACCTGGAAGGGAAGTTGCGACAGCGGCCCTGAGGCAACGATGAGCAGGCTCTTGTTGCCGATGATTTTCTCCACCTGGCCGAGCAGCGCCTGGTAAAGCGCATACGCGCGCTCGCGGTCGAACGGCACCGGCTCGTCGAAATCGAGCCCGCGCCGGAGCGCCACGACCTCCCGCTTGAGCGCCGGGGCATTGAGCCCGAGGCGGACCCATTGAGCGTCGCCCTTCGTGACGACCCAGAGAAAGCTTCCGTCCTTGCCGATCAGGTAGTAGAGCAGCGCCTCGTTGTCGGCGAGCGAGACTTGGACTTCCGCGACCGTGTTCGGCTTCGCGTCCTCGATGGTACGCACCGTCTCCTTCATGCCCGCGAGAACGGCTTCCTCTCTCGCCAGCACGCCCTCGAGCTGTGCCTTGCGCGTGTAGTACGGCTCCCTTGCCTTAGGCAGCACGCCGTAACCTTCGATCTGCTTCTCTCGCGCGTCCATCTGCGCCTTGATCCGCTCCGACGCCGCGAGATCGACGTCGGCGCTCGCAAGGCTGCCCACCTGCCCGACGAGCGCCTCGATCTCCTGCTGCATGCCCTTGTACTTCTCGGAACACTCCGGCGTGTAGCCGCATTTCTCGAGAAGCTTGGCATACTTTTCCGACAGCTCTTCGGCCTTGTGGCTGTTCGCCATCATCTGCTGCATTCCCCCCGCGAGGTCGTCGGTTCTCGGCACCGCCGCGCGATACTTCCTTTCGAGCTCGCTGTAGACGGGATCATTCTCGAGCTTCGCCAGCCAGCCCTCCTCCAGCTTCTGGAACTCTACGTCATGCGCCTGAATTTGGGCCTTGATGTCCTGAACCTTGCGAACCTGCTCGGCGCGCGGACCGCCGCCGCCGCGGGCCGCGGCCTTCGCAAGAGCCATCGAAGCCGAGGTGCGCCACTTCCATTGCGCGCCGATGAACGCCTCGTTCAGCATGGCCGGCGCCGCGCTCGGATCGCTTCTCGCGATCTCCCAGGCCGCATTCGCGAGACCGACGAACGTCGCCGAATTCGTCGGGTCGGTATTCACGATGGCGCTGTCCTCTGTCGAGACCGGCCCCTGCTTGACGATGCTGTCGATCGCGGCGCGGTAGCGGGCCAGCGCCTCCTGCCAGCGCCCGCGCGCCAGATCGAGCGTGGCGAGGTTGAGCGTGTTGACGTCCTTGAAGGAGTTCGTTCCCGCGATGATCATGACCTTGCGGATTTCGATAACGGACTTGAAAAACCTCTCGGCTTCGTCGGCCTGCTTCAGCTTGCAGAGCACTCGGCCGAGCATTTCCATTGCGAATGCCGAATTGATGCCCTTCACGCCGTACATCGCATCGAAGATCGCGAGCAGCTTGCGATAGTGCGCCGCCGCATCCTCGTAGTTGCCGAGCATCTCAGCGGAGGCGCCGAGGCGCGCGTACTGCTCGTAGGTCTGTTCGGCGTTGATGCCGAAGGACTTCTCGGCGATGGCGCGAGCCGACTCGGACAGGCGGAGTGCCTCTTCATAGTTGCCGGTCCGGAAAGCGCTTTCGGCGTCCGAGTTGAGACGGCCATAGTCGTTCGAAATGTTGGCTTGTTGCGCCGAGGCGGGGAGGACGAGCGATAGCAAGAAAATGATTGCCAATCGGAACATGCAGCCAACCTCGAAAGCAACTCATCAGGGAAAACGATCGACGCGCGCCAATGAATGTGGCGCGACATGAGGCAACATTAGACTAGTATGTCTGCAGACGGAAGATCTCAACCTAAGATTTGTGCAGCTTCCAATACACAGTGGCCGATGCGTTGCGCACAATTCGCACCGGCGCGAGCCGTGCCAAGCACGCTACGGCGCGGAGACGAAGCTTCACGAAGGCGCTCTATAAGGGGTGCACGTCTAGCCCCTGCTTGTCCTCCGGCATGGATAGGGGCACTATGAAATCGGCCGATGAGTATCGTCCTTTTGCAGGGGGGATCTAATGCGCATCGCGACATGCATTCTGGTATTTGTCCTCGCGCTTCTCGCGACACGGCCGCATGAGGCGATAGCTGACGAAAAAATGTGGCTCGGCACCAAGCTCGAGTCGATGAATGCCCAGCTCATGCAATCCAAAGGCCTCGCTGCGCCGACCGGCGTCCTGGTGCTTGAAGCCACTCCCGAGAAGTCCGGCATTTGCAGCAGGCCTTCGGGCGGGCGACATCATCGTTGCGGTCGGCGACACACCGATCCCGGACGTCGACGAGTTCTTTCGCGTATTGGAGCGGTTCGAAGCCGGCGAAAAGGTCTCGCTGGTTCGCGTGCGGGGAGCGACGGACGAGGCAACTATATTTGTCGTACTTGCCGGCAATGCGGCACCGGAACAATCCGGGAGCGAGAGTCGCCCGCAAAAGACGAAGCGGTCCTTGGAGAAGCGCAGCACCAAGCGCGAGGCGGTAGACGACCAATCTCGGAGCCGGGGAGGCAACGCGGGCGAGAGTGCCTATGTTGCAGTGAGAGTCTACTACGCAACCGATCGCAATCGCACGAATTCGTCGGATCCTGGCCAGATGTACGGCTCTGACCGCGGCAGTCTTGTTTACGGCGCGTGCGATGTCACGATACCGAAGATCCACCAGATCGGCGAATTGGAAACACCCTCACTGTTGCGGGTGGAATTCAGTGAGGATCCGGCGAAGCATATCGTCCTCGCCACCGCTAAGGAGCAGTCGGCTCCGGAGTTCTATCAGGAGATCGGTGCCAAGATGACTGCGAGCGGCGAAAAGAGCGCTCTCGTTTTTGTCCATGGCTACAACGTGACATTCAAGAACGCCGCGCTGCGGACGGCGCAGATGGCGCATGACCTGAAGTACGCCGGTGTGCCGATTTTTTTTAGTTGGCCCTCCCAGGGCAAATACATGGGCTATGTTTTCGATGAATCGAACGTCGACTATGCGCGATCCGACCTCAAAAAGTTTCTCAAGGAATTTGCTCAAACATCTCCGGCCGATAAGATCTATCTCGTGGCACACAGCTTGGGAAACCGAGCGCTTGTGAGCGCCGTGGCCGATCTCCTTCGCGAAAGCCCCGAGGCGCGAGCCAAAATCGCAGAGGTAATTCTCGCCGCACCGGACATTGACGCGGACCTCTTCAAGCGTGAGATCGCACCGGCGATCGTTGGTCCCGATCGAAGCGTGACGCTTTACGCCTCGTCAAACGACTTGGCGCTTAGGGTATCGCAAGCGTTTCATGGATATCCTCGCGCGGGCGAGAGCGGCGACAGGCTTACGGTTGCTCCGGGCCTCGTGACGATCGACTCGTCGGCCGTCCAGACTGATTTCCTCGGACATTCGTATTTTGCCGACTCGAGCTTGATGATCGACGATATTCTGGAAATCATCGCGGGGCGACGCAATCCGGCCGACCGCACTCATCTGATTGCCGTCGAGGACGCAGCCGGAAAATACTGGAAGATACAGTCTGCAAATCGTCCGTGAGAGTGTCGATTCTCGTGGAACGGGCTTAGTCGTGGACCTGCGCCTCGGCGACGCCATTGCAACCGCCCATAGAGGAGCCGCCAGACGAAGCTGGGTCGTAAGTCAGAGAGAATGAAATGAGGCGTCGGCGCCTTTCTAAAAATAGCGACTTGGCGATCGAAATCGCATCTTCGAACAGGTGTCGCGCAGAGCAATCATCCCGCATGGCTTAATAAGAACCCGTGGACGGTGGCCCTCATGCAGGAAATCCAGGCCATTGTGGCGACTGCGGCTACTTCCGCTTGCCGGGGTATGGGGTTGACCAAGGACGGCGCGATGTGTGCACATCGCGTGCACACGCCAGAACCGCAGATTTGACGGCTGCGAGCGAACCATCTGAAAAAATTGGTGGGTGTAGAAGGACTCGAACCTTCGGCCCGCTGATTAAGAGTCAGCTGCTCTACCAACTGAGCTATACACCCGCCGCCGTCTCGCGCCCGCGCCTGCGTGCGCCATGACGGCAAAGGGGCCCGTCCGGGCCCCAGGCGCGTCGTCTACCACCCATCGTCCCCGTTTGTCCAGTCGCGGCTTGGCCGGCCGCACCCCGCCGAGCGGCGAGGCCCAATTGCGCCCCGTTCGAGGCGAATCTCAGCCCGTTAAGCCGCCGATGAGCAGGTGCCCATGCTCCGAAAGCCGCTCGAGCATGGCGGCCGAGCCCTTGACCACGCAGTGCATGGGATTGGCGGGAACGTGGAATTTGACACCGACGCGCCGCGCCGAGCTCGAGATCGAGCCTGTCGAGGAGCGCGCCGCCTCCGGTGAGAGTGATGCCGCGCTCGACGACGCTGGTCACGATCTCCGGCTCGAGGTCTTCCAGCACGCGCCGCACGAAATCGCCGATCTCCCCGATCGGCGCCTCGAGCGCCGCCGCAACGTCGTCCGGCCCGAGCACGACCGACTTCCAGCGCCCGGTCTCGACGTCCTGCCCGCGGATGTGGACTTCGACATCGGCGCCGTTCTGTCCGCGCGAGGCCGAGCCCGCCTCGATCTTGATCCGCTCGCCATTCGCCTCTCCGATCACGAGCTGATGCTGCCGGCGCACGAATCGGATGATGGCCTCGTCCATGGCGTTGCCGGCGCAGCGCAGGCTCCGGGCTTCCGTCACGGTGCCTTCGGAGAGCACGGCGATGTCCGTCGTGCCGCCGCCGATGTCGACCACCATCGCGCCGCGCGTCTCGTCGAGAGAGATGCCGGCCCCCAGCGCCGCGGCCACAGGCTCCTCGACGATGTAGACCTGGCGCGCGCCGACGCCGCGCGCCGCCTCCTCGACCGTGCGCCGCTCGACGGGCGTCGCGCCTGCGGGCACGCAGATCAGGATGCGCGGACGGCGGAAGCCGAGCATGGACTTGGAGCGCCGGATGAACTGGCGCAGCATCTCCTCGGTGGCGATGAAATCGGCGACGACCCCGTCGCGCAGCGGCCGGATGAGCTCGATGTTCGCGGGCTCACGCGCCGCGAGCGTCTTCGCGCTGTGCCCGACCGCCATGATCTCGCGCGTGAGGCCCCGCGCGCGCACGGCGACCGCCGACGGCTCATCGATGATGATGCCGCGCCCGACCGCGTGTACGAGCGTGTTCGCCGTGCCGAGATCGATCGCGATATCGTCCGAGAAGATGTCAGAGACGCGCATCTCATGCACCGCCGCTTGCGGCCGCTCGGCGACCGGGCGGCAGGGCAGCATAGCGCAAGTTCCGCGAGGCTGAAGAGGCTGGTGGGCCATCCAAACTTCTCCCTCTCCCCACCTCAATGGGGAGAGGGTGGCGCGGGATTAGACCTGCTGCGCCTTGGCCGTCTTCTGCCGCTTGACCATGAGCTTGTTGAGCGCGGCGACGTAGGCCTTGGCGGAGGCCACCATCGTATCGGTGTCGGCGCCCCGCCCCGTCACCACGCGCCCGTCCTCGGCAAGGCGCACCGAGACCTCGGCTTGCGCGTCCGTGCCTTCGGTCACGGCGTGCACCTGGTAGAGCTCGAGCTTTGCCGTGTGCGGAACGAGCATGCGGATGGCGGCGAAGGTTGCATCGACAGGTCCGTTCCCGGTCGCGTGCACTGTGTGCGGCGCCCCGTCGATGTCGAGCGTCAGCGTCGCCGACTGCGGACCCGTCGTGCCGGCGATGACCTGCAAGGCGGAAACGCGCATGCGGTCGTGCGCGTGCGCGATCTCCTCGTCGACGAGCGCCTCGATGTCCTCGTCGTAGACGTGCTTCTTGCGGTCGGCGAGCGCCTTGAAGCGGTTGAAGGCGTCCTCGAACGCATTCTCGCCGAGCTCGTAGCCGAGCTCCTTGAGCTTGGTGCGGAAAGCGTTCCGCCCCGAGTGCTTGCCCATGACCAGCGACGTCTTGCCGACGCCGACCGACTCCGGCGTCATGATCTCGTAGGTCTGCTGGTACTTGAGGATGCCGTCCTGATGGATGCCGCTCTCGTGCGCGAACGCATTCCGGCCGACGATCGCCTTGTTGTACTGCACCGGGAAGTTGGTCACCGCCGAGACGAGCTTCGAGGCCCGCGACAGCATCGTCGAGTCGATCCGCGTATCGTAGGGCAGCACGTCGCGACGCGTGCGCATCGCCATGACGACCTCCTCGAGCGCGGCATTGCCCGCCCGCTCGCCGATGCCGTTGATCGTGCATTCGATCTGACGCGCGCCCGCCTTCATGGCGGCCAGCGAGTTGGCGACCGCAAGCCCGAGATCGTTGTGGCAATGCGTCGAGAAGATCGCCTTGTCGGAATTCGCCACCCGCTCGCGGACGGCACGGAACATCTCGTAGTACTCTTCCGGCGTCGCGTAGCCGACGGTATCGGGCAGGTTGATGGTCGTGGCCCCGGCCTTGATGGCCGCGTCGACGCACTGGCAGAGATAGTCGATCGGCGTGCGCGTCGCGTCCATCGCGCTCCACTCGACATCCTCGACCAGATTGCGCGCCCGCGTGACTGTCGCGGTGATGATCTCGAGCACCTCAGCTTCCGTCTTGCGCATCTGGTGCGCCAGGTGGATGGGCGAGGTCGAGACGAAGGTGTGAATGCGCCCGCGCTTGGCGTGGCGCACGGCCTCGCCGGCCCGGTCGATGTCGGCGTTGATGGCGCGGGCAAGCCCGGCCACCGTCGCGTTCTTGACGCGCTTGGCGATCGCTGTGACGGCCTCGAAGTCGCCCTCGGAGGCGATCGGGAAACCGGCCTCGATGATGTCGACGCCCATGGCGTCGAGGCAGTCCGCGACCTCGAGCTTCTCCTCGAACGTCATCGTGGCGCCGGGACACTGCTCGCCGTCGCGCAGCGTCGTGTCGAATATGACGACGCGGTCCTTTGCCGCCGCACCGGCCGCGGCGCCTTGGGGGCTATTTCCGCTATGATCAGTCATTGAATTCTGTCCTTCGTCCCATCCCAGCTCACATCGGGAGCTGGCGTTGACCCATCAGCTCTTGAGCGGCATCCCCTGAGCACCCGTCCCGGTCGATCCGGGCCCCGGTCCTCAGGGGCTGATAAGGAGGAGGGTCAGGAGGCCGCGCGCGCGCGTCAGCGCCGGCAGACGCAGGGCGCTACCGGAAGCAATGCCAGCACTGTTGGCCTTGTGGCGCATGGGAAATTGGCGTCTCGCGCAAGCCAAATCGGTCATCGGAAGGGACAATAAGACAAATCGATTGACGAATTGCAAGGGGCGCCGCCGCCGCGGCCCCGGGCAGGCGGTCGCCAGAGCCCATCTTGATCGAGAACAAAGCTGCGCCCGATGACGTCGTTTAGGGTTTACGGGCTGCCAACCAAGAAACGCATGCGGTGCCCCAATTGGCGTCCGCGCTCAGGAGCCCCGATGACATCGAGCCCCGCGTCCGACCGCTACGCAACGCCCGTGATCGCCCTCCACTGGCTGATATTCCTGCTGATCGTCGTCTCCTACGCCTCGATCGAGCTGCGCGAGTTCTTTCCCAAGGGCAGCGCGCCGCGCGAAGCCATGAAGAGCCTGCATTTCATGATCGGGCTCACGGTCCTGGCGCTGGTCGTCGCCCGGATCGCCGCGCGGTTCCTGTCTTCAACGCCGAAGATCCTACCGACGCCGCCTCACTGGCAGGAGATCGCCGCCCGCCTCGTCCATCTCGCCCTTGTTGGCTTCATGGTCGCGATGCCGGTCCTTGGCTGGCTGATCCTGAGCGCCGAGGGAGACCCGATCCCGTTCTGGGGCCTCGAGCTCCCGCCGCTCACCTCGCCCGACAAGACGCTGGCCGAGCAGGTAGAGGAGGTTCACGAGACAATCGGCAACGTCGGCTATTTCCTGATCGGCGGTCACGCTGCGGCAGCGCTCTTTCACCACTATGTGACGAGGGACAACACGCTCATCCGCATGCTGCCAGACCGATCGGCGTGAACTGCGTCGCCTAGACCGTGAGCGTCCCCTCCGAGACGCGCACCGCCGACCCGCCGATGCGCACGGTCGTGAGCCGGGCATTCTCGACCACGAGCGACAGATTGATCTGGCTCGGGCGCCCCATCTCGTAGCCCTGCTCGATCGTGCGCTTGTGCGTGCCGTCCTGCAGGCCGTCGAATTGGTGGACGACCCCGGCAAAGCAGACGGCGGCCGAGCCTGTGGCCGGATCCTCGGCGACGCCGACGCCCGGCGCGAACATGCGCACATGGAAGGCCGACGTCGTGTGCTCGCACTGGCGCGTATAGATGTAGGCGCCGATCACGCCCTGCTCCTCGAACGCCCGCGCCCAGTGCGGCCCGTTGATGCGCGCCCGCCTGATCGCATCGAGCGTCGAGATCGGCACGAACGCGAATGTAGAGCCCGCCGCATAGCAGAGCGGCTTGTGGTTCTCGAATCCGATCTCGTTCGGGGCGAGACCCAAGCCCGCCGCGAGCAGCTTCGGTCGCCGGCAAGGCTCCCGCCTCCGCCGGCAGCTTCGGCGCATCGAACTCCGCGAACGCCGCACCTGTCCTTAGTGCGCACTCCGACCCTCACCGTACCGATGCTCTGCTCGAGCACGATCAGCGCGTCGCGCTCGCCGTTGAGCTCCGGCGTCCTGAGCTCGGCGAGCAGCGCGGCGGCTCCGATCGTCGGATGGCCCGCGAAGGGTAGCTCCTTCTGCGGCGTGAAGATCCGCACGCGCGCCGAATGCGCCGGGTTCTCGGATTTGAGCACGAACACCGTCTCCGAGAGATTGAACTCGCCGGCGATCTTCTGCATCTGCTCGGAGGTGAGCGCGTCAGCGTCATGCACGACCGCGAGCGGATTGCCGCCGTAACGCTGCTCGGTAAAGACATCGAGTGTATGAAAGTTGAGTTGCATCGTTTACTCGGTTGGCGGTCCCGTTGACGTCGTCCGCGAGCCTCATGGTTCGACAGGCTGACCGTGAGGCTGCGTTTTGGCTGTTCTCTCGCCCTTCGACAAGCGCACGGCTACGTAAACGGGAAGATAAAGGGCTCTCGACAGTCGGAAAATGCTCGATTGGCCCGCGCACACTGCCCTAATCCGCGGCCCGCTCCAAGGCGAGAGCGGCCACAGTTCAGGACTTTCAACCACCCTGAAACAGGTCCCCGAGCAGCACGCTCGCATAGGCCGGCATACCCAGCCCATCGAGATCCCGCGCCGAGCGCACGATGACCATCTCGTCAAGCTCGGGATCGGGCTCCGCCGCGATATGCTCGTTGATCGCGGCGCGGAGCTCCTCCGCCGGAAGCGCCGAGCGATACTCCGCTGCGATCGACACCATGGGCCCCATGAAGGTGAGGATGAACCCCGGCACTGCGCTGGAGCGCCGCCCGCGCTTGTCCTGTCTCCTCGGCAAGCTCGCGCGCGATGCTCGCCTCGATGTCGATCGAGCCGTCCGCCGTCACGTCTCGCGCGTCGATGAAGCCGCCGGGCAGATAGGCAAGCCCGCCGTTGATGTTTCCAGGCCGCTGCCGGCCGAGCAGGATGTGCCCCTCGGCCGATCTCAGAAGTGCCGAGCCGAACGCGTCCGTCACGCTTCGGTCGGGCGCGCCCGTCTCGCGCCAATAGAGGAAGCTCTTGAAGTCGGTGCGCACGAAATCCGCACGCAAGGCGCCGTCCTTGAGATCGTGCCGTGTCATGAGATGAAGCGCGCCGTTGAAGAAGGCGGGATTGTCAGACTTTCGCTGCTTCCAATGGGCATCGATCTCGGCGCGGTGCTGATCCGCGAACGCCCAGCGCCCGGTCGTGACTTTGAGATTGCAGCGATCGATGCGGACCACGCTCCCGCCCGCGTCGGAGCCCGCTGCGCTTTGACTTCGCTGTTCCACGTTCCCGCTCATCATCCGAGCGCGAGCGTAGCCCACGCGATCCCGCCCCGTAAGTCACGTCCGCGCGCGATTCACTCCGGTCTAGGTTAACGCGCTCTTAACCCATTCTGCGCGACAAAGGCGAGCCGGTCTCTCGGGACCAGCATCGAGCATGTCCTATCTTGTAACCGCGTAAGGACAAATGCCATGCCGCCCATCTTGCGCTCGCGCGCGTCTGCGCTCGCGTCTCTGCTTGCCATCACGTCTGACACACAGCGCTCTACCTCGAGCCCGCTCTCGTCTTTGCGCGGATTTGGGAGACTTCTCGACGGCGCGAGCGGAGGCGGCTTCACGGAGCCGCGATCCGGCAATGCCGGCAACAGGCAACGTCGAGCCGACATCTTCGACCGGCTCGAGCTTTAGCGACAAGAAAAACCGGAAGCGGCGGCAGCGGCCGCACAATGGCAACCAGACGCCGTTTCCGGCTCGTTCGCTTGAGCCTCTATAGGCAGCCGAGGCCCGGGATACCGCAGACGTAGCTGCCCAAGGTCTTGTTGACGCAGCAGGCCTGATCGGCGCCGCACCGCCACGTCTTGGTCTTGCCGGCCGGCGTCTTGGCCTTGCAGACCTTGGTCGCCGCAGCGGCCGCCGCAGTGGACTGGGGCCCCCTGATCGTATCGAAGGCCATCGTACCGGCAACGGCGAGCGCCGCCGCAATCACGAGAGACACGAATACGCGCTTCATGACGAAACTCCCTGAACGTGTTCACCGCAGAGGGAGAATGCGCCTAAAACGCCCGTTTCCGCTATGGCAGACGGGCCTCAGTTCCGGCTCTTATCGACGAGCGCCTTGGCCTTGATCCACGGCATCATGGCGCGCAGCTTCGTCCCCACCTCTTCGATCGCGTGAGCATCGTTCATGCGCCGCGTGGCCTTGAATTTGGGCTGCCCGGCCTTGCATTCGCGGATCCACTCGCTCGTGAAGGCGCCGCTCTGGATGTCCTTGAGCACCTTGCGCATCTCCTGCTTGGTGCGGTCCGTGATGATGCGCGGGCCGGTCACATACTCGCCGAACTCGGCAGTGTTCGAGATCGAGTAGTTCATGTTGGCGATGCCGCCCTCGTAGATGAGATCGACGATCAGCTTCACCTCGTGCAGGCACTCGAAATAGGCCATCTCGGGCGCGTAGCCCGCGTCCACCAGTGTCTCGAAGCCGGCACGGATGAGCTCGACGAGACCGCCGCACAGCACGACCTGCTCGCCGAAGAGATCGGTCTCGCACTCCTCCTTGAAGGTCGTCTCGATGATGCCCGAGCGCCCGCCGCCGATGGCCGAGGCGTAGGACAGGAACACCTCGTGGGCGTTGCCGCTCTTGTCCTGGTGCACCGCGATCAGGCACGGCACGCCGCCGCCCTTCTGGTACTCGCCGCGCACCGTGTGCCCCGGTCCCTTGGGCGCCACCATGCCGACGTCGATGTCGGTCCGAGGCTCGATCAGGTTGAAATGGATGTTGAGCCCGTGCGCGAACATCAGCGCCGAGCCGGGCTTCATGTTGGCCGCGAGATGATCCTTGTAGATGTCGGCCTGCAGCTCGTCCGGCGTCAGCATCATGATGACGTCGGCCCACTTGGCGGCGTCCGCGACCTCCATCACCCGGAGCTTCTCGCCCTCGGCCTTCTTCGCCGAGCCCGAGCCCTTGCGCAGCGCGATGGCGACGTCTTTCACACCCGAGTCCCGAGATTGAGAGCGTGCGCGTGGCCCTGGCTGCCGTAGCCGACGACGGCGACCTTCTTCGACTTGATGAGGTTGATGTCGGCATCACGATCGTAATAGACGCGCATTGCTCTCTCGTTTCTGTGGGTTGTTAAGACTGGCGCGCCCGAGGCGGGCCGAGCCCTGGGGCGAAGGGCCCCTGTCAAGCGCGCGGACGTTACTCCTTCGCTCGCCGCCCTTTCAACGGCGAATACCGCGGCTGCACGGGGCGGCAAAGGGTTAATCCGCCGACCGTGCGCGGCCCCGGCTCACATCGCTACCGCCCCGCGGCCGATGGCGGCGATGCCGGTTCGCGAGACCTCGACCAGACCCAGCTCCGTCATGAGCTGGATGAAGGTCTCGATCTTGCCCGGCTTGCCCGTGACCTCGAACACGAAATGCTCGATCGACGTATCGACCACCTGGGCGCGGAAGATTTCCGCCATGCGCAAGGCCTCGATGCGCTTCTCGCCCTTGCCGGCGACTTTGACGAGCGCCAGTTCGCGCTCCACCGACGCGCCCTCGATCGTGAGGTCGCGCACCCGGTGCACGGGAACGAGGCGCTCGAGCTGATGCTTGATCTGCTCGATCACCGCCGGCGTGCCGCGCGTGATGATGGTGATGCGCGACAGATGCTTTTCGTGCTCCGTCTCCGTCACGGTCAAGCTGTCGATGTTGTAGCCGCGCCCCGAGAAGAGGCCGATGACGCGCGCCAGCACGCCCGGCTCGTTGTCGACCAGCACCGAGAGCGTCCGCGTCACGACCTCCTGCGCGATGCCGGGTCCCACGTAGTGACTTTGCGGGGAGGGATTGATCATGGCACTTGCTTCTCTTGCTCCTTGGGCGGTCTCTGTTGAATTTCCTTGACGGCCTCGGGGAAGACGATCTTGAGGAACACGGGCACCCCGTGCTCATCGACCAGCTTCCTCAAATCGTCGCCGTAGGCGGCCGGCATCTTGTATTGGGCGAAGGCGGCCACGACACGCCGGCCCATCGCGTCTGCGATCTGCGCCGCAGTCGGCGCCCCCATCTTGGTCAGCGCGTCCGGTGGCAGGCGCGAATAGACCTGAGCCAGCATTGTCGTCTCGAGATAGTCCTGCGCGATGCAGCTCTCGAACGCCTGTCCATAGTTCTCGGCCAGGCTGTGCGTACGGTAGCAGGCATCGATGAACTCGTAGGCGGCCTTCACGCCCCGCGCCCGGTGCAGCTTGCCGATCCGCTCGGCGGCATCCTTGATGTTGGCGACCTGATCCCAGGAGGGCTGGAAATCGGCGGCGGCATGGGCTTGGCCTGTCGCGAGAAAAAGCGCGATCGTGGCGGCCAGCGGCACTGAGGCAAGGGCTTTCATCAGAGGACGCACTCCTTCGCGTTCGAGCACCCCCCGGTTCCCTGAAACGTTTGTGCCTGCCGAAAATGGCAAAGTTGCCATCAAACTAGTGTCCCGATTCCGAAGTTCGCCTGCTCTTGCGGCCCATCTCTGAGCGAATTTCTCGATCTGAATCACACCAGCACCTTGCCTTCTTCGCTGATCGCGTTGCCGACGTCCTCGTCCGAGACGTCCTCGCCGAGCAGCATCTCGTTGTGCGCCTTGCCCGACGGAATCATCGGGAAGCAATTGGCGAGCGCCGCGACGCGGCAATCGAAGATCACGGGCCCCTTGGTGTCGATCATGCGCTTGATCGCCTGGTCGAGATCGGCGGGCTTGTCGCAGCGCATGCCGGTCCAACCGTAGGCTTCCGCGAGCTTCACGAAGTCCGGCAAGCTGTCGGTGTAGCTGTGCGACAGGCGGTTGCCGTGCAGCAGCTGCTGCCACTGCCGGACCATGCCCATGTACTGGTTGTTCAGGATGAACACCTTGACCGGCAGGTCGAACTGCACCGCCGTCGAGGCCTCCTGGATGTTCATCAGGATCGAGGCGTCGCCGGCGATGTCGATGACGAGCGACTTCGGGTGTGCGAGCTGCACGCCGATCGCGGCCGGAAGCCCGTAGCCCATCGTGCCGAGGCCGCCCGACGTCATCCACCGGTTCGGCTCCTCGAAATGATAGAACTGCGCCGCCCACATCTGGTGCTGGCCGACCTCGGTCGTGATGTAGGTGTCGCGATCCTTGGTCAGCGCATAAAGCCGCTCGACCGCGTACTGCGGCATGATCACGTCGCGCGAGCCTTGTAGGAGAGCGACTTCTTCTTCCGCCAGTCGTCGATCTGCTTCCACCACGCCTTGTGCGCCGCCTTGTCGAGCTGCGGCGCTCTCGCCTTCCAGATGCGGAGCATGTCCTCGAGCACATAGGCGACGTCGCCGATGATCGGAATGTCGACGCGCACGTTCTTATTGATCGACGAGGCGTCGATATCGACATGGATCTTCTTCGAGCCCGGCGAGAAGGCATCGAGCCGCCCCGTGATGCGGTCGTCGAAGCGTGCGCCGATGCACACCATGACGTCGCAGTCGTGCATCGCCCAATTGGCTTCATACGTGCCGTGCATGCCGAGCATGCCGAGCCACTGCTTGTCGGACGCCGGATAGGCGCCGAGCCCCATCAGCGTCGACGTGATCGGGAAAACCGGACAGGCGAACGAGCTCACGCAGAAGCTGGCTCGCCTTGGGCCCCGAGTTGATCACACCGCCGCCGGTATAGAAGAGCGGCTTCTTCGCCCCAGCCATCAGCTCGACGGCGTCGCGCACCGCCGTCTGCTCGGGCTTCACGCGGGGCTTGTAGGTCTTGTGCGCGATGTTCGACGGGCCGACGTAGTTGCCGGTCGCGAACTGGATGTCCTTCGGGACGTCGACCACGACCGGGCCCGGGCGGCCGGCCTTGGCGATGTAGAAGGCTTCGTGCAGGACGCGCGCCAGATCGTTGACGTTCTTGACCAGCCAGTTGTGCTTTGTGCAGGGCCGCGTGATGCCGACCGTGTCGCACTCCTGGAAGGCGTCGTTGCCGATCAGATGCGTCGGCACCTGGCCCGTGATGCAGACGACGGGAATTGAATCCATGAGCGCGTCGGTGAGCCCCGTGACGGCGTTGGTCGCGCCGGGGCCCGACGTGACGAGCGCCACGCCGACCTTGCCCGTCGAGCGCGCATAGCCCTCGGCGGCATGGAGCGCGCCGCCCTCCTGGCGCACCAGGATGTGGCGCACCTTATCTTGCTGGAACAGCTCGTCGTAGATCGGCAGCACCGCGCCGCCCGGATAGCCGAAAATGTGCTCGACGCCCTGGTCCTGGAGCGCCTTCATCACGATTTCGGCGCCCGGTCATCGTACGTGCCATCGTCAGAACCCCAGTTGAGCAAGATTTCGAGCGGCGCCGGCGAGCCCTTTCGCTCCCGCCCGCGGACGCAGCGCAACCTAGGTGGCACAGCTTGCAGGGTCAAGGTTTAGAATTAATAAAACGAAGAATAAGTCGCACATAAACATTCCATTTATTACGTATATATAGCTATCCACGAACTCATATTACCACGCAGCCACGTGACCTGCCGTTTCGCGTACTGGCGCGTCTCGGCCTTGGCCTGCTCCATCGCCTCTGCCCGTGTCACCTTCCCGGCGATGAAATCGAGGAGCGGCGCGACCCCGAGCGCCCGCATGACGGGGAGGCCCGGATCGAGCCCCTGGCGTCCCAACGCGCGCGCCTCCTCGATCCGCGCCCGCCGCCATCATGGCCTCGAATCTGGCGTCGCAGCGCCGGTAAAGCTCATCGCGCTCCGGCATCAGCACGAAACGCTCGGTTTCGGCCTCCTGGAGGACCGGCTGACCCGGCGTCTCGTGCCAGTCCGCGAGCGAGCGCCCCGTCGCCTCGAGCACTTCCAGGGCTCGCACCATGCGCTGTGGATCTGTCGCCTTGAGGCGCCCCGCCATCACGGGATCGCGGTGGGCGAGAACCGCGTGCAGCGCGGCGGCGCCGAGGCGGTCCGCCTCGCCGCGCCAATGCGCACGCACGTCGTCCGGTACCGGCGGCACCGGCGACAGGCCCTCGAGCAGCGCTTTGAAATAGAGCCCCGTCCCGCCGACGATGATGGGCACTCGACCCAGCGCACGGACGTCCGCGATCGCCCGCGACGCCTCGTCCGCGAACCGGGCGGCGGAATAGGCCTCGCTCCCCGGCACATGACCGTAGAGCCGGTGCGGCGCACGCGCCTCGTCCTCAGGCGTCGGCCGCGCCGTGAGGATCCTGAGGTCGCGATAGACCTGCATCGAATCCGCGTTGATGACGACGCCGCCCTTCTTCTCCGCGAGATCGAGCGCGAACGCCGACTTGCCCGAGGCGGTCGGCCCGGCGATAAGAATGGCGCGCTTCTCGTTCATGGTCTCTGCTTGGCTCTTGAGACGCCCGCAACTGAGCGGCTTGCTCCCGCTGTCATCCCGGCATTTATTGCCGGGACCCGGCTATGGGCAAGCTCCGGAGCGCCAAGGCTCCTGGATCCCGAGGCCAAGCCCCGGGCGGACATGTCGCAAGCGACGCCCCCGTCGCATTGCCAGCGCGGAGGCCGCATTGCACGTGTCGGAAATTGCGCTCGTCCTCACCGCTGCACCTGGCTCTCCGGTCATCGCCGCCGCGCACGCGAACGCGCTTCTTGAACGGCTCCCGGCCGGCGCGCGCCCGAGATGGCTCGCCGAGGGCGAGGCCTGGGAGGTCGATCATCGCCAACGCCGAGGCGACGGCCGCAGGTGCCGCCAAGAGCGCTGCGCGCGAAATCCTGAACCGCCTCCCCGTCGACATCAATGTCGTACCGGCGGGCGCGGTGGAACGTCGCAAAAAGCTGCTCGTCGCCGACATGGAGAGCACGATCGTCGGCCAGGAGTTCATCGACGAGCTTGCCGACTACGCCGGCATCGGCGCCGAGATCTCTGAGATCACCGCGCGCGCCATGCGCGGCGAGATCGAGTTCGAGGCGGCGCTTCGCGAGCGCGTCGCCCGCTTCAAGGGGCTCGATGCCGCGATCCTCGAGGAGGTCTACGCACGCGCGACGCTGAACCCCGGCGCCGAGACGCTCGTGAGGACGATGCAGAAGCACGGCGCCGTCTGCGCTCTCGTCTCGGGAGGTTTCACCGTCTTCACCGAGCGCATCGCCAAGCGCCTGGGCTTCGACGTCCACCAGGCCAACTCGCTCGAGATCGAGAACGGCAAGCTCAAGGGGACCGTCGCCGAGCCGATCCTCGGCCGCGAAGCCAAGCGCGCCGCGCTCGAGCGCCTTGCCGCCGAGCGCGGCCTCGACCTCACCCACACGCTCGCCGTGGGAGACGGCGCCAACGACCTTGCCATGATCCGCGCCGCCGGCCTCGGCGTCGCCTACCGCGCCAAGCCCATCGTCGCCGCCGAGGCCCGGGCTTCCATCGTCCACGGCGACCTCACGGCACTTCTCTATCTGCAGGGCTACACGAAGGACGAGTTTGCAGCCTGATGTCAATCGAGCGCGTCTGTCGGACTTGCGGCGTTGATTTGCGTCAAGGAACAACGGCCAGCGGCATGCGGTCATTGCCGCGAAGTCGTGGAAGGGCGTCTACCCGCCCGCATCGGCTCTCCATTTGATGTCGCTGAGGGCCGTGACTCCAAGGAGCATCACATGACCAAGAAGATCGTTTGTGCAGTTGACGACAGCGAGCACACCAAGAGCGCGGTCGCGCTGGCCGCCGAGATGGCAAAGGCAACCGGTGCAGATCTGACGCTTCTCGCGGTGAATGAGCTTATGGCCGGCACCAAGGGAGGTACAGCCTCGTACATTTGGGACAATGCCGAGCTCAACCGCGTGCTGGAGAGCGCCGCGAACGAGGCGAAGAAGGCCGGTGCTTCCGGCGCCAAGACTGCAAGCGTCAAGAGCCGCGATGTGCCGCGCGCGATCGCCATGTATGCCGAGGACAACGGCGCCGATCACATCGTGGTGGGCACGGGCGGAAAGAATGCCGCTTCGCGTCTCATGCTGGGGTCCGTATCGCGCGATGTCGTCTTCCGTGCGCATTGCCCGGTGACGGTTGCAAGATAGCCCAAGCACCGCGGAACGGTAGCCGCTGGAACATCGGCGGCCTCTAGGCTGCGCCTTCCGCCGGCCACTTGACGACGCCCAGCTGCTTGAAGAGCGCGTGGACTGCAGAGATCGCTCGCCCTCCGCAATTATGCCTTCTTAAGAAACGATTGGTAATGATCGGCAGTCTCGAGCGGCGCTCGGGGCCGCCCGAGTTATGACCCACATTGTCTATTGTGTTTGCGAGTCCTGTGAGTTGCGTCATGAATCTCAATAGCTTCACATCTGCGTCTGCAATCCTGACCGTGCTCTTGATCTGCGGGCTCCCCCGACCTGCACCCGCCGCAGATGATGCCGATCAATTCTGCCGGCTCTTTCAAGACACCCGCGACGAGATGAAAGACAGTGAGGGCGAGCACATCAATCGCCTCACGGCTTTTGCTGGGATCGACGTTCGCTGTCCCGAGAAGACCATCGACTTCAAGCAATCAGTCTTGGCCCCGCAGGAGAAGCTCAAGGGCGGCTGGCGCGAACGGCTGCAGGCGCGCTGGTCCTCCGCTTACTGCAAGCCCGGCTCCAAATATCGTGAAGCCGTGCGCAGCGGCTGGGCCATCGTCTCGACAGTCACGACGAGCGACGGTCAGCAGTTTCGCGTCAGTGCCGTTTGTGACGAAGCCGTCGCCACGAGCGAGGCGCCGCGCCGATGCGCAAGCCGCTCGGATTGCCCGACAAGCTAGCTCGCGGTGCGCGTTGCGGACCGCGAGCTGCATTGACGTGTCTTGCGCAAGTAGCCGCACGGCCGATTCCGCGCCGTCATTTCCGCCATGTAAAGACGGAGCTCGCCGCGTAGTTCCAGACGGCACCGATCAGAATTCCGGCCAACCCCGAGAGCCACCACGAATAGTCGCGTAAGAACATGACCGACGCAATTCCGACATTTGATACCGCCCCGATCCCGCAGACGCCGTAGAAGGTGAGCAGTCCGCCCAGAATTTGGGCCGTCCCCTTGAGACGCTTGTCCCGATACGTGAGAGCGTTGTTCGCGAAAAAATTGAATGTCATGGCCGTGAACGCGGCAACCGACTGGCTCGGCACGAAGGTCAGATTCAGCGCCTCGTGAAGTACAGTGAGTGCAAACATGTGCACGAAAACACCGAGGCCGCCGACAAGCGCGAACATGACAAACCGGATCGGCACATACTGGCCGACGGTCTTGTCCAGCAGCAGCATCAAGTATTCCCACGTTACGGCCGAATCGAGCTTGCTTTCTCCGTGCACGCGATTGCCGAAAACATACGGGATCTCAGTCACGTTCAGAGCCGGCCTTGCCGACATGAGGACGTCGAGCAGGATCTTGTAGCCAAGGCTCGAGAGCCGTCGCACGGCCTGATCGAAGGCGTCCCGCTTCGCCATGAAGAAGCCGCTCATGGGATCCGTGAGACGAGCCCGCGTGAGACCTTGAGCGAGCCGGGTAGCGACGCGGCTCATGAGCTGGCGCTTCTTGTCCCAGTTGTCGACCCCGCCGTCCTCGAGGTACCGCGAGCCGACAATCACGTCAAAATCCGACGCTTGCAGCCGGCCCAGCATGCGCGGCAGCAAGTTGGCGTCGTGCTGTAGGTCCGCATCCATGACTGCGACGTAGGGAGCGCCCGTCGATTGGATGCCTTCGACGACGGCGGAAGCCAGACCGCGGCGGCCGATCCGATGCAAATACCGCACGCGCGCATCGGCCCGTGCGAGGCTCCGCAAGATTTGCAGGGTCCCATCGGTCGAGTCGTCGTCTACGAAAACGACCTCCCAGTCGAGGCCAGAGAGCGCGACACCCAATTGAGCGACGGTTTCACGAATGTTGTCGCGCTCATTGAATGTCGGCACGATCACCGAAAGAAGCGCGGGACGCAGTCGCTCTGCTGGATGCGAAGCGGGCACGTTTTGAGGTGCGGAGGAGATTGCGGCTTGAGACATTACTGCGAACGAACCATGCGACGCCCAGGACCTAAGGCTATGGGCTCAACTCACGCCAGTAAACACGGCCGGAGAACGGGCCCTCCCGAAAAGCCATGTAAGCCGGACCCCTCATGCTCGTCCCCTTGCCGCAGACATCCTACTTGATCAATTGTAACAGCTTCACGGCGAAGGTGTGTCGCAGGCGCCAAGCAACGAATTCGACACAGATTTCACGGTCCGACAAGACACGGGGAAGACGCTCTGGCCCAACGCCGCCTCATGCCCCCGATAGCCTGCCCCACACGCGCCGCGCAGCGATCCTGATGCGCACCACCTCTGACTTGATCCGCGGCCGAAGCCGCGCCCAGGCTGCCCTCGCATGGAATCGGGCACGGGACCACGCTGTTTCGACCCGCGGCTTCAATTCGGCCCACGAAGCCACCAGGCGGGGTTGCAATCGCAGCCATGCCTGCTTCGCCTCGAGACGCACGCGCGTCTTGACCATGCGTCCATACCGCCACGCCCACGACGCGCGGATGATCGCGAACAGATGCTCCTTCCACGGCATCAGCCAGTCGTGGGCGCGCTGGAACCATCCGATCCGCATCAGCGCCGGCTTGGTCAGGATGAAGATGCGCGCAATGAGCGCCGTGGACGAGATCTTGGCCGCAACGAACAGCACGGCCGCGCTGAAGGCGTGGCCCTGCGCCAGCAGATAGACGGCGACGAACTTCAGGGGCAGCAGGATCGTCGTCGGCAGCGCCAGCACGGCAAGCGCGCCATAGGGCGGCAGACCGGCGATGAAGCGCTCGAGGCGCGCCCAGGGCGCAAAGCGCGAAAGACGGCCGAGCAGATCGACGAGCGGCCGCCACCCCCACTCCTCGAAGAGCAGGATCAACGCGGCGGCGAACTGCAGCACGAGGATGAGCGGCCCGCGCACCGCCTGCCACAACGCACGCGCAAACCCGGCGGCAGTAGACATGGCCTGCCGCGCCATGGCTTCAAGCTTGCTCGAGAGTTGCTCCGGCATCCTCACACTCCCCGCTCCCGTGGCGGAAGCGCGAGCCCCGAGCTTACACGCGCTCGGGTTACCTGAGGCTCAACCCCCATTGAGGCGGCGATCGGCATGAGGCCGGCCCTGCCCTGCGATATTAGCGCGCGCCCTTTCGCCGAAGACTTGACGCGCGGCCAATTATCTATACTTTGATCGTCATGATATGCCGCTGACCGCTCGCACTTGTCCTGCGAAACGCGGCAACGGCATCTGAGCCACCTGGGTATGCCGCCCAAACACGCAACTGCCAACGCGCCCTCCCGTGCGTCGACATTGCCGGGCGATATACCTCAGGTCGGGGGAGACCGCATGGGACCGCTTCCGTGCGCTCTCCCCCTTTTTTGTACCGCTCATTGGCGCGAGCCCACTCCATGCTCAGCCACCGCCCCACCAGAGAGCCGGTCGTTGACACACACTGATATATTCTATACTTCTAATGTAAAGAATAAGCCGATGTTCCGATCTGGGGGAAATATGCACTCGAAGTTTGCCTGCTTCGCTGCTTTCGCGCTCGCCGTCGTCGCTCTCAATAGCCCCGGCGCATCCGCCGAAGAGCACGTCGTCAAGATGCGCAACAACAACGGCAAGGGGAAGTTCATGCTCTTCGAGCCCGACGTCGTGAAGGCGGCCGTCGGCGACACCGTGAAGTTTGTGCCCATGGACAAGGGCCACAATGCCGAGACGATGCCCGAGATCTGGCCTGAGGGCGCCGCCGAAGTGAAAGGCGAGCTCAACCAGGAGGTCGTGCTGACCCTCGACAAGGCCGGCGTCTACGGCATCAAGTGCCTGCCGCATTATCCGATGGGCATGATGGCGCTGATCGTAGCCGGCGAGCCGGCCAATGCCGCGCAGCTCGACAGCTACAAGCCGGCCGGACCGGCCGAAAAACGCTTCCTCGAGCTCAAGGCCCAGGTGAAGCCCTAGGCCGCAGAGCCGCCTTCACACGCCCTCCGGAAGCCTGGCGTCGCGCGGCCTGAGCGCGCCCGTGCGCTCGGCTTCCTCGAGCGCTTGTGCCAGCTCCTCGCGCGCCTTCTCGGCTTGGCGCTGCCGGTTCCAGAGGCTTGCGTAGAGACCGCCCTTGGCGATCAGCTCCGCGTGCGTGCCCTGCTCGACGAGCCGCCCGCGCTCGAGCACGATGATGTTGTCGGCATGCACGATCGTCGACAGCCGGTGCGCGATGACGAGCGTCGTGCGGTCCCGCGCCACGCGGTCGAGCGCGTCCTGGATCTCCTTCTCGGTGTGGCTGTCGAGCGCGCTCGTCGCCTCGTCGAGCATCAGGATCGGCGGACCCTTGAGGATCGTCCGCGCAATGGCGACGCGCTGTTTCTCGCCCCCCGAAAGCTTGAGGCCCCGCTCGCCGACCATCGTTTGATAGCCCGCGGGCAGCGTGCGGATGAAGTCGTCGATCTGTGCCAGCTCCGCCGCCTCTTTGATCTCTGCTTCGCTTGCATCCACACGCCCGTAGCGGATGTTGTAGAGAACGGTGTCGTTGAAGAGCACGGTATCCTGCGGCACGACGCCGATCGCTGCGCGCAGCGATTTCTGTGTCACGTCGCGGATGTCCTGGCCGTCGATGGTCACCCGGCCTGCGTCGATGTCGTAGAAGCGGAACAGGATGCGCGAGATCGTCGACTTGCCCGCCCCCGACGGCCCGACGATGGCCACCATCTGCCCCGCCGGCACCTCGAACGAGACGTTGTCGAGAATTCGGCGGTCCGGATCGTAGGAGAACGAGACATTCTCGAAGCGGATCGTGCCGTCCGTTACGACGAGCGGCTTCGCGCCCGGCGCGTCCTCGATCTCCGGCGACTCCGCAAGAAGCGCAAACATCGTCTCGAGATCGACGAGCCCCTGTTTGATCTCGCGATAGATCATGCCCATGAAGTTCAAGGGCATATAGAGCTGGATCATCATGGCGTTGATCATGACGAAATCGCCGACCGTATGCGTGCCGGCAAGAACGCCGCGCGCCGCGAGCCACATGACGATCGTCATCCCCGCCGTGAAGATCAGCGACTGGCCCGAGTTGAGTACGCCCAGCGAATAGTAGGTCTTGACAGCCGCGCGCTCGTAGCGCGCCATCGAGGCGTCGAAGCGCTTCGCCTCGACCTCCTCGTTGCCGAAGTACTTCACGGTTTCGAAATTCAGGAGGCTGTCGATCGCCTTCGTGTTGGCGTCGGTGTCGCTCTCGTTCATCTCGCGGCGGATCTCGATGCGCCGCTCGGAGGCCGCGAACGTAAACCACATGTAGAGCGCGACCGTCATGAGCACGATCGCAACGTAGATCCAGTTGAAGTAGTAGACGAGGATCGCGCACACGAGCACAAGCTCGATCGCCGTCGGCACGAGCTGCATGACGCCCATGCGCAAGATGAGATCGATGCCGCGCGTGCCGCGCTCGATGACGCGCGACAGGCCGCCCGTGCGCCGCTCGAGGTGGAACCGCAGCGACAGCCTGTGCAAGTGCCGGAACGTGCGATTATTGAGCTCGCGCACCGCATGCTGGCCGACCCTCGTGAACAGCACGTCGCGCACCTGGTTGAGGATCATCGTCAGCACGCGCGCGACGCCGTAAGCCGCGATCAGCGCCGTCATGCCGAGTGCGATATCTCGCGCGCCGGTCTCGCCCGCAACGCGGTGCGCGGCTGCGAACCCATCGGTGATCTCCTTGAACAGGATCGGCACGACAATGGTGACGAGCTTCGCGAACAGAAGGACGAAGCACGCGACCGTAACCTCGAGGTGCAGATCAGGACGTCCCTTGGGCCACACGAACGGCAGGAGACCGCGCAGCACCGTCCAGTGATCCGAGCGCGCGGAGAGTGACAGGAAATCCGGCCGCTCGCTTTGCTTGGCGGCCGTAGGTGCAGGGTCGGGGAGCGTCATGGCGTGTCTGATTGCACGAAAACGCCCGCCCCGGCCAGAGCTAAACTCGCCGCTCAACCGGCCGCATCACGCCTTGCGCAGCGGCACGATGATGCGCTGATAGGCCTGGATAACGTCGGGATTTTTGATTTTGTGGCGGTTCGCACGATAGATGACGTCGTAGTGCCTGCGGTCGCCAAGGTACCGCTTGGCGATGGCCGTGAGCGTATCTCCAGGCTTCACGACATAGACGAGCTTAGACTTCCGTCGTAGCACCTTGGCTTCGCGCGTCCGCCGCTGCGCCTTGGCACGTTTCGTCGCCCGCCGCTCCGCCGATTTGCTCCGCTCCACTTTCGGTTTGGTGTCGCTGGCCACGCTCTCGTTAGCTTTCGAGTGAGCAGCGGCGGGAGGCTCGTTGGCCGCCGTCTTTGCTCCTGCGGCACTCTTCTCGCTCGCGCCGACCGGCACCGGCGTCGTCCCCTCCTTGCCCGTTTCTTTGAGTGGAGACGGCAGTCGGAGCTCGGGAAAGACGTTAGCGCGAACCGGCGGTGCCGCGGGAGCAGCACCCGTGTTAGGAGCAGCCGCGCCCTCGGGTGTACCCTTCGCCGGAGGCGCTGTCAGCGCCAGCATGCGCTGCTCTTCCGCGGCTCTTCCGGCTCGTCTCATCGGCCACACGCTTTTCTTCGGCCGCCTTTTCAGCCGCGAGCGCCGCGCGTCTATCGGCAGCCTTCTTGGCCTCATCTTCCTTGGCCCGTTCCGCCTCGCGCCGCTTGGCCTCGGCGGCTGCATGTGCCTCGTCGAGCTTCCTCAGGCTTTCGTTGATGCGCCGCTGGTTCTCTTCGTGTTTACGAGCGAGATCCGCCTTGCGCGCGTCCTCGCGCGCCTTGAGCCCGGCCTCCTCCTTGCGCCGTGCCTCATCGGCCTCGGCGCGGCGTTTCTCTTCCGCCGTCTTTTCGCGCACCTCTGCCAGCCTTTGCGCTTCCTTGCGTTCCTCGTCGGCTTTGCGGCGCGCCTCGACGAAATCCCGCGCATCGGCGTCGGTGCGATCGTTGGACGCGACCTGCTGCGGATCTTTTTTCGCCTCTGCGTCGCGGGTCGACTCGGCGGGCGCGCTCAGCGCTTTGGGCCGAGCCTTCTCGTCCTCGGAGCCGTCGTCGCCTGCGCTCACCCAGCCTTGTAGCCAGCCGAATGCCGAGCGCACCGTGTCCTTGAGCCAGGCACCGATCCCGATTCCAGGGCCGTCCCCCGACTCTCCACCTGCACCGGCGTCAGCGGATACCGAGAGTTTGTCGATGACGCGGCTCTGATAATCGCGGGCGGCCCGTTCCAGCCAGTCCACGACCGCCGAAATGATGCCGCCCTCGCCCTCAACGGCGGCACGCTCGGCCGGCTCACGCGGCTCCTCCATGAGCGTCGAGAAGCGCCCCGTCGCCGCCTCCGCAAGCTGCTCCGCCCGCTCGCGTACGCTCTCGTTGAAGGCGCCCGCCTCATGCACCGCGGGCTTCGGCGTCACCGCCGCGCTCACGGGTAAGGCCACAGTTGCCAATGCCACGGCAGCGAGGAGCCAGGGGTTTACGCGACTAACTTTCATGCGACGGGCTCCCTACCAACCGTCAACGTCCTGCAACATGCCCCTGTTTCTTATGGTTACGGCAATTTCTGAGCCCTAACCGGCAGGCGCCCGCAATCTTATGCGAGGACAACCTGCGGGCCAACAGGAGCTCGTTGGCATATTTGGCCTCGCGCCACCCTTAACGTAGGCACCTCGGCGCCCCATTTTAACCGGAGGCATTCGCTAACATCCGCGGATGCCAGGGGAGCTGATACAAATAAGATATAAATAGAATAGGAAACCTGTGACAAAAATCAGAAGACTTGCCGCCGAGAACGGGGCACCAAGAAATCCTCCCATGCAGAAAGACCGAGCCAAGTCGAAGAAGCACACGCATGATGTGCACAACATCTGCGTCTATTGCGGCTCGGGCAAAGGCAACAATCCAGCCTATGCCGAGGCGGCGCGCACGCTCGGCCATTCGCTCGCCGAGCACGGCATCGGCCTCGTCTACGGCGGCGGCGGCATGGGCCTCATGGGCGAGGTCGCGCGCTCAACGCTCGACGCCGGCGGCCGCGTGACCGGCATCATCCCCGGCTTCCTGACCGAGCGCGAGCACATGCTCCTCGATGCCGATGAGCTCGTCATCACGGCCAACATGCACGAGCGCAAGCAGCTCATGTTCGAGAAGTCGGATGCCTTCGTCGCCCTGCCCGGCGGCATCGGCACGCTCGAGGAGCTCGTCGAGCAGCTGACCTGGTACCAGCTCGGCCAGCACACGAAGCCCATCGTGGTCGCCAACATCAAGAGCTTCTGGACGCCCTTCCTTAGCCTGCTCCAGCACATGCGCGAGGACGCGTTCATCCGCAACGGGCTCGAGGTGAGCTTCACCGTCGTCGATGAGGCCGAGATGATCGTGCCGGCCGTCATCGCCGCCGCTGACCGCGCCGCGAACGGCATCAAGCCGTCGGCGCTGGTCGAGAAGTTGTAGGCGAACCTAGCCCTCGAAAAGCGAAAGGCTCCCCGCGTGAGGAGCCTTGCGTCTCGTTCAAGCAGCTCAGGTTAGAGCGGCGTCTCAATCCTTCGCGCGCTCGACGTAGGAGCCGTCGGCGGTCATGACGACGACGCGCGTACCCGAGCCGATGTGCGGCGGCACCATGATCCGCGCGCCGTTCGACAGCTTGGCGGGCTTGTACGACGAGGACGCCGTCTGCCCCTTGACCACGGGATCGGCCTCGACGATCTCGAGCGTGACGCGGGCCGGCAGCTCGATCGCGATCGGGTTGCCTTCGAACAGGCTGACGGAGCACGTCATCCCCTCCTGCAGCCACTGGCCTGGTCGCCGACCACGTCCTTCGAGATGGTGATCTGGTCGAAGGTCTCGGGCTGCATGAAGTTGAAGCCCATGTCGTCCTCGTAGAGATAATTGTAGTCCTTCTCCTCGAGGTAGGCGCGCTCGACCTGGTCGGTGGTGCGGTAGCGCTCGGTCACCTTCACGCCGTCGGCAATGCGGCGCATCTCGAGGTGCGTCACCGGCGTGCCCTTGCCGGGATGGATGTTCTCGGCCGTCATGACGACGGCCAGCTTGCCGTCGAGATCGAGGACGTTGCCTTTGCGCACCGAGCTAGCGATTACCTTAACCACGTTCATCTCCATAAAAGTCGAGCGCCCGGCACAGCGGCCCGTGCAATGCGGATAAACGCACCTGCCAGCGAGCCGTGAGGGCGGGGAATCTCGGCGATCTCATACTCTGTCTGGCGCCGAAGGCCAAGTGCCCCGGCGCCGAAGGCCAAGTTTGGCGCGCGTTTCAGGCTGCCTCATAAGCCAGCATTTTGGGCGGGCGCGGCCTTTTCGCGACTACCCGAACGCCCGTGCAAGACCGTACCACCCCTTGGCCGCTCCGTATCCGATCAGGATGCTCGGGGCGAGAATGATGGCCTTGCCGCCGATCGCCAGCACCGGGCTGTCGCGCAGCTGCTGCACGTACAGCCTGGTTCCTTCGCTTTCGGCGCTTTCGAGAACCAGGAAAAAGTCGAGCCCGAACAGCACGAGAAGGACAATCACGAACAAGAGCAGCGTCTTCCAGAGATCGTGGCCCAGATATCGCTGCCAGATCCAGCCGCAGCCCAGGCCCAGCGCCACGAAGATCGGCATCAGCATCGAGATCGACATCATGTTGACGCCGAGATGAAAGCAATTCGCGACCGGCACCTCCTGCGAGGCTTGCCCGATGGCCCCGCAGATGCTGCCGACGCCAAATCCCATCAGTGCGCTGAGCGCCTCGATGATGATGAAGAGTACCAGCGCGCTCACGAACGCCACTGCCAGAAGATTGGGCCCCGAATCTTGCGCCGCGGACTGCGGTGCATTCTTCCAGCGCGAGAAGAGGCGCCGCGCGATATCGAAGAAGGGCACGGTGAGCACATAGACGACATTCTTGAGCGCATCGAGTGCGCCGCCGAGGCCACCCGTGTTCGGCACGTAGCTGAGCAGAATGCCCGCCAAGAGCGCAAAGACGAGTGTCGTGAGGGCGGCGCTGATCGTGGGCCCGTCGAAGGCCTGCGTCTCATGCTGCACGGCTTCCATGGCATGCTCCCCTTGAGCCTGGACTGACGCGACCTTAAATCCGCGGTCGGATCACCGGCAACTTTGTTGCTGGCCATCCGCTGCGTTAGCCCCATAGAGTGACATGCAGGTCACGGCCGGATTCAGAGCCGGATGACGGAGAGAGCCCGACGGCCAACGACATGCCTGCGTCTTCCCCCTGGTGGCACCCCGAGCGCCACGCCGACCGGCAACCGTTCCTCCTGAGCCGGGCGCGCATCAAATCCGCGATCCGCGCCTGGTTCGAGGCCCGAGGCTTCACCGAGGTGGACACGGCGTGCCTGCAGGTCTCGCCGGGCAACGAGACCCATCTTCAGGCCTTCGAGACCGAGCTGATCGGACCCGGCGCTCGAGCGCCGCACGCTCTATCTCCACACCTCGCCCGAGTTCGCCATGAAGAAGCTCCTCGCGGCCGGCGAGGAGAGGATCTTCACGTTCGCCCCCGTGTTTCGCAATCGCGAGCGTGGCGCGCTCCACCATCCCGAGTTCACGATGCTCGAGTGGTATCGGGCCCGCGCGCCCTATGCCGAGGTCATGGCCGACGCCGCGGCACTCTTGAAGCTCGCGGCCGAGACAGCAGACAATCGTTTCTTCTCGTTTCGCGGCCGCACGTCGAACCCCCGCGCCGAGCCGGAGCTCTTGACGGTCGCCGACGCGATGAGCCGCCACGCCGGGATCGATCTCCTCTCCACGCTTGGCCCGCACGGCAACGATCGCGATCGCCTCGCCGCCATGCTCGATGGCCAAGGCATCACCGCGCGCGCCGACGACACGTGGTCCGATCTCTTCGCCAAAGGCGCTGACCGCACTCGTCGAGCCGAAGCTCGGCAACGGACGCGCGACCCTCCTCACCGAATATCCGCAGAAGCGAGGCCGCACTCGCCCGCGCCAAGGAGGGCGACCCGCGCGTTGCCGAGCGCTTCGAGCTCTATTGCTGCGGCGTCGAGCTGGCGAACGGCTTCGGCGAGCTCACCGACGCAGCCGAGCAGCGCCGCCGCCTCGAGGCGCAGATGGACGAGAAGGAGCGCGTCTACGGCGATCGCTATCCGCTTGACGAGGATTTCCTCGCGGCACTCTCCCACATGCCGCCGGCTTCGGGCTGCGCCCTCGGCTTCGACCGCCTCGTCATGCTCGCCACCGGCGCCGAGCGCATCGAGCAGGTGATTTGGACGCCGCTGCCGGAGGCTTGAGCGCATGTCAATTACGGATGGGATTGCTCGCGCACGCACCCTATGATAGGTCAGCACTCCTGACATAATGTGGAAAGTGTCAATGACGGCCGAGCTGCTGCTGGCTCTGACGAGCTATGCCTTCGTGATGTCGATCACGCCGGGCCCGAACAACCTCATGCTCCTCGCATCGGGCGTGAACTTCGGCTTCCGGCGCACGGTGCCACACATGCTCGGCGTCGGCGTGCGGCTTCATCTTCATGCTGCTTCTCGTCGGCCTCGGCATCGGCCAGCTGCTCCAGGCCAACCCGACGATCTACACCGCGCTCAAGTACGCAAGCCTTGCCTACATGGCCTGGCTTGCGTGGAAAATTGCGGGGAGCGGTCCCGTCACGGCATCCGATGACGGCCCGCCGGCCAAGCCGATCTCGTTTATCGAGGCCGCCTTGTTTCAGTGGCTCAACCCGAAGGGCTGGGCCGCGGCTCTGACCGCCATCACGGCCTTCACCAATCCGAACAACTATCTTCAAAGTCTTCTGGTCGTTGCCGCAGTCTTCACGGCCGCCAACGTGCCGAGCGTCACCACATGGACGGCGTTCGGCATTGCCCTGCGCAGCGTGCTCGAAGCCCCGCGCAACGTGCGCATCTTCAATATCTTGATGGCATCGCTGCTGATGGCGTCTATCCTGCCGATCGCCTGGGAGCTCGTCTGACGGCCGGTCCGCCGCAGCGATCGCCGGGCCGCGGGAGTCCGCTACGCATGACCAAGCTCCGCCAGACCTTGAGAACGGCCGCCGACCTCGTCGAGACGGGCCTTGTCTCGCGCAGCCGCGCCGGCGACGTGGCGCGCGTCGCCGAGCGCTACGCCGTCGCGATCTCCCCGGCCATGGCCGAGCTGATCGATGCGAGAGATCCCGACGACCCGATCGCGCGCCAGTTCATTCCCGACATCCGCGAGCTCGACCGGCACGCCTCCGAGCGCGAAGACCCCATCGGCGACCATCCGAAGAGCCCGCTCGCCGGTCTCGTGCATCGCTATCCCGACCGCGTGCTCCTCAAGGTAGCCGCCGTCTGTCCGGTCTATTGCCGCTTCTGCTTCCGCCGCGAGATGGTCGGCCCCGACAACGGTCAGCCGCTTTCCGATGTCGATCTCGATGCCGCGCTCGACTACATTCGCGCGCATCCCGGAATCTGGGAGGTGATCCTCACCGGCGGCGACCCGCTCGTGCTCTCGCCGCGCCGCATCGCCGACATCACGGCGAGGCTCGGTGAGATCGCACACGTCAAAATCCTGCGCTGGCATACGCGCGTCCCCGTCGTCGCGCCCGAGCGCGTGACGGCCGATCTGGTCGCAGGCGCTGAGATCCGCAGCGCCAGACCGTCTACGTCGCGCTCCATGCCAATCATCCGCGCGAGCTCACCTCGCGCGCTCGCGATGCGATTGCACTCATCGCCGATGCGGGAATTCCTCTCGTCAGCCAGACCGTGCTGCTCAAGGGCGTCAATGACGACGTCGCCACGCTCGAAGCGCTGATGCGCGCGTTCGTCGAGGCGCGCGTCAAGCCTTACTACCTTCACCACGGCGATCTCGCGCCCGGCACCGCGCACTTCCGCACGACGATCGGCGAAGGACAGGCGTTGATGCGCGAATTGCGCCGCCGCCTCTCGGGCCTTGCGCTGCCGACTTACGTGCTCGACATCCCCGGCGGTCATGGCAAGGTGCCGATCGATACCGCACATATCTCGGATGAGGCGGCAGGCACCTTCACCGTCCGCGATGCCTTGGGCTCGCCACATGCCTATGAGGATTGCTGCGCCTCAGCACCGGATGAGCTGGCCGCCAACCCGCGGGCCCGATGAAGTGGCGCCGGTTCTCTCCACCGGTACATCAGTTCCCGGAGGAACCGCTGCCGTCATACTGGCTTGGTATTCTTCGCCCAAGAGCTGCACCAGAACGTGAGTACACGTCATTCCAGGAAGGCTTTCCCTTGACAACCGTCCCCCCGACCGACGCAAGCACTAGCGGCAAACGTCCGCCGATGGCTTCCCAAGCCGCGGCGTTGCGCACCCGCGGCTCCATTTGGGATCTGCTCGCCGCCGGGCTCTGCCTCGTTTTTATCACCACAGTTCTGCTCTCGGTCCTTATCCCCGTCATTGCACGCGCAGGTTAGGTCTCCTGCGCCACGAATTTTCCCCGGTTGCTATGCTGACAGAGGGATGGGCGCACCCCAACTCCCTTGCCCGCCTATCCGCTTGATGCGAAACTAATGCATCAAAAAGACGCAGTCTCACCCGCCCCGCAGCACCATCTGCGTGTCCCAGGGGGAGGACAAAGCGAAAACCGGGAGGAAGCGGAATGAACGAGCAACTGAAGCCTGAGACGTTCCACGGCGCCTGTCCGCACGACTGCCCCGACACCTGCGGGATGGACTACCTAGTGCGCGACGGCAAGCTGGTCGAGGTGCGCGGCAAGAAGGACCATCCGTTTACGCGCGGCGGCCTCTGCGTGAAGCTCAAGGACTTCCACGACCACCACCACAATCCCGACCGGCTCATGTTCCCGCTGCGGCGCGTCGGGCCCAAGGGTTCTGGCCCGAACGGCGGCAACACGTTCGAGCGCATCACCTGGGACGAGGCCATCTCCGAGATCGGCAAGCGCTGGCGCGAGATCATTGCCAAATATGGCAGCCAGGCAATCATGCCGCAAAGCTATCTCGGCAACATGGGCCTCGTGCAGGGCATCAACTCGGGCGACCCTTTCTTCAACCGGCTCGGCTCGACCGTGAACGAGAAGACCTACTGCACCTCGGGCTCTTCGACGGCGTGGCTGCTGACGCACGGGCCGACCGGCGGCGTCGATCCCGAGAGCTTCGTGCACTGCAAGTACATCGTCATCTGGGCCTGCAACACGATCTCGACCAACCTGCACCACTGGCCGTTCGTGCTCGAGGCGCAGAAGCGCGGCGCCAAGGTGGTGGTGGTCGACAGCTATCGCTCGCGCACGGCCAAGGCCGGCGACTGGCACATCTGCCCGAAGCCCGGCACAGACGGTGCGCTGGCGCTGGCCGTCATCAACTCCATGGCCGAGCAGGGGCTGGTCGATCAGGACTACGTCGACAAGCACACGCTGGGCTGGCCGGAGCTCAAAGCGCGCGCAGCAGAGTTCCCGCTCGACTACGCGGAGAAGATCACCGGCGTGAAGGCCGCGGACATCGCCAAGTTCGCGCGCGAGTTCGCGACCTCCCAGCCCTCCGCCATCCGCATCGGCGTCGCCATCGAGCGCTCCGCGGGCGGTGCCCAGGCGGCGCGCGCCGTCTACGCAATTCCCGCAGTGGCCGGCTCGTGGCGCCACGTTGGCGGCGGCATGCTGCAGCTGCCGCTGTGGGATTTCCCGGTTGACTGGGTCAAGGCGGCACGCCCCGATTTCATCAAACCGGGCACACGCGTCGTCAACAACCTGAGACTCGGCCAGGCGCTCACAGGCGAGATGAAGCTCGACCCGCCGATCATGAGCATGTTCGTGTTCTGCACCAACCCGGTCAGCCAGTCTCCGGAGACCAACAAGATCGTCGAGGGCCTGAAGCGCGAAGACCTGTTCACGGTCGTCGCCGAGCACTTCATCACCGACACGGCGAAATATGCCGACATCATCCTCCCCTCCGCTATGGCTGGCGAAGCCGAGGACATGATGTGGTCGTGGGGCACGTTCTACTTCACCTATAATCAGAAGGCCGTCGATCCGCCCGGCGAATGCAAGCCGACGAGCGAGATGTGGCGCCTCTTGGCCAAGGAAATGGGCTTCGACGATCCGGTCTTCAAAATGACCGACAGCGAGCTCTGCGCCGCCTACATCAACTGGGACGACCCGAAGATGGGCGGCATCGACATGGAGTATTTCAAAAAGCACGGCTTCTACAGGATCGACGTCGGCTCGAAGGACACCCGCGCGCCGCACGCCGAGGGCAAGTTCCCGACGCCCTCGGGCAAGGTCGAGTTCCTGCTTCCCGACCACAAGAACTTCGTCGCTGGGCCGTTCCGTGCCATGTATGACGGCGAGCAGGATGGCGCGCCCATCGATCCGCTGCCGGGCTACGTGCCGGTGCGCGAGAGCCCGGAGACGAACCCGGAACTCGCCAAGACCTATCCGCTCAACATCATCTCGCCGAAGAGCCACGGGTTCCTCAACTCCTGCTACGCCAACGAGCCGCACAAGATCCGCGGCCAGGGCGAGCAGTTCGTGATGATCAACAAGGCTGACGCCGAGCCTCGCAACATCCGCGAGGGCGATCCTGTGCGGGTCCAGAACGCGCGCGGCGCCTTCGAAGGGGTTGCCCGCGTCTCGGAGGACGTCAACCCGGGCATCGTGGTGGCGACACTCGGCTACTGGCGCTCGCTCAATCGGTCAGACGGCTCGGTAAACTCGATCTCGTCGGATGCCTGGAGCGGACTCGGCCGGGCGCCGACTTTCTCAGATAACCTGGTCGAAGTGACACGGGTGAACTGAGAGAAACAGAAGAGGGATTGCCCGTTGAGGCGGCGGAAGAGACGTTGGTTTGAAACGGCGGTCGCGCTTGCGATCGCCGTTGTCGCGTCTGCTGCTGTCGGCACGCCTGCCGCGGCACAGCTCAACGACTTCTACTATCTCGAGCATGACAAGCCGCGCCGCAAGAAGGCGCGCCCGGCGGCGCCGAAGGCGCCGGATCCGGCCGCAGCAACGACGCCTGGCACAGCGGCCCCCGGCGCACCAGCCGCCGCGCCACAAAGCACGCCCGCGACAGCGCCATCGCCGGTGACACCACCCGCCGCGCCCACACAGCCACCGTCACCCGGTGATACTGACAAGACACCCGAGCCGCCATCCGCGCCGGCCGCAACACCTGACGACACCGAAACGGCGGGAGAGCGTGCACCGGCCGCACCTCAAGCTACTCCACCCCCGCCAGACGCAGCCCCTCCACGGACCGCGACGCCCACGAAGCCAGAGGTCCCCGCCAAGCGCGCTGATGCCAAGCTCGCGGACGTGCTTGAGGCACTGACGGGCCCTGATGATGCAAAATTCAACGCACTGCTCAACCCGCCGGCGCACCCCGGCGAGAAGCCTGTGGGCCAGCCGATCGAAACTTCAGCGGCAACCGAGACCGGGGCTATCTCTATTCCACCTCCCCCTGGGCCCGATATCGAGACGCCGGGGACCGCCGCGACACCGTCCGCTCCCGAAACCGAAGCCGCGGCCGGCCGAACGGAGCGCGCCGTCTCGTTCGTTCCGGGCGTGCGCGGCGAGCTCGACGAGCGCTTGGCACTCGAGGATCGCGCTCATGAGCTTTTGAAGGCGGGTCGCTTCGCCGAAGCCGAGACGGAGGCAAAGCGGCTCCTTGCCCTGCTGACGAAAGACGCACCCCCGACAACCGACCCGGCCATCGCCACCGTCAATCTTCTCGGCGCGATATACGAGGCTCAAGGCCGGCCTCGACGAGGCAGAGGAGCAATACCGCCACGCCCTTTGGCTGGACCTATCGCGGGATCGCAAATCGCAGCCCGACCAGCCCAGTTTCGCTCGATCAAAATGAGGCGCTGTCCCTCGCCCGCTTGGCGACAGTCGCGTCTGCGCGGAGAAAGGTGGAGGAAGCGGACCGTCTTTTCGAGCGCGCGCTGCGCATCAGCACGCGCTACGAGCACCCTGCCACGGTCAATCTCCTCTCCGAGTATGCCCGTCATGAATGGAGCAACGGGCGGCTCGAGAAGGCGGAAGATCTCTTTCGCCGCAGCATTGCGCTTGCAGGCCGCCTGTCGGACTTCGTGCCTCCGAGCGACACAGTCTATGCGCTCGAACTCGCTCGCCCGCGTGAAACACGCGCAAGGCGATGTCGACGCATCGCTCGCCGCGTTTCGGGAAGCCAAGAATGTGCCGCAACTCTCGGCTCTGACGGCACCCGGCGGCCGCGACGACTACGCCTTCGACGACTTCCTGGCCGTGGCCTACGAGCGCGCAACGCGAGCCCCTGGCGAGCGCGATGCCTTGAGCGCTGAAGCCTTCGAGGCTTCCCAGCGCGCCAAATTCGGCGAAGCGGCGGCGGCATTGACGCAGATGGCGGCACGCCAAGCGCAGAAAAAGGGCCCACTCGCCGAGCTCGCCCGCCAGTATCAGGATGAAACGCAGAAGCGCGGCCGGCATGAGCGCCAGCTTGCCACGCTGCTGCGCGCGGAAGCCCCTGACAAGGAAGCCATCGCAGGCGAGCGCAAGTCGCTCTCGGACGCAAACCTCGCCATCGGCGAATTGGAGCGGCTGTTTGCGACGGATTTCCCGAACTACGCCGCTCTTGCCAACCCCCAGCCCTCGAGCGTTGCGGAAACGCAGGCGCTCCTCGCGCCCAACGAAGCGATGATCGTCGTCGCCTTGGCGGGCCAAAACAGCTTCGCCTGGGCGCTGACGCGAAGCAGCGCCGAGTGGCGCGCGCTCGCACCCTCGTCCGAAGAGATTACCGATAAGGTCGAGGCGCTGCGCTGCGGTCTCGATTACACGGCCTGGCGCGAGCGGCGAGAAGCGATGCCAGCAACTGCTGGGGGTGACCCACACCTACGCCGATCTCGTCACGGCAGACAGCGCGCGCCGCAAGCCGCTGCCCTTCGATCTGGCACGCGCCAACGCGCTCTACGGCGCCATCCTCGCCCCCTTCGAGAGCGAGATCAGGAGCAAGCACCTGATCGTCGTGCCCGACGGCGCGCTGGCGAGGCTGCCGCTCTCCGTTCTCGTCACCGAGAAGCCGGTGGCCGCAATCCCCTCGTCACCGGCTGGCTACCGCGAGGCGGCATGGCTCGGCGCGCGCCAGCCGATCACGATGTTGCCCTCCGTCTCGAGCCTTCGCGCCTTGCGCCGCACGAGCCGCCCCGAGCCTGCGCCCGAAGCCTATCTCGGAGTGGGCGATCCCGCGCTCACCGGCAGACCGGGCTGCCCCAAGATCACCGTGCCGGCATCCTGCCCGCAGCCCGGAGACAGGGGTACGGCGGGATTGACGGCCAGCTTCACCCGCCTCGCGAGCGATGCCGCAGCCTCTCTCGCGTCGTTGTTCCGCTCGGGTCTCGCCGACGTCGATGCCGTCCGCGCCTTGTGTCCGCTGCCGGATACGGCCCACGAGCTTAAATGCGTGGCGCAGAGCCTCGGTGCGCCGACGAACCAGGTGCTCACCGGCAGCGCCGCATCGGAGGCGGCCCTCAAGCACGCCCCGCTCGACCGTTACCGCGTCGTCCACTTCGCCACCCACGGCCTTCTCGCGGGACAGACGAAGCAGCTCGCCAAGACTGGCGCCGAGCCAGCTCTCGTGCTCACTCCGCCGCTCGAGGCGAGCGCCGAGAACGACGGCCTGCTCACCGCATCTGAGATCTCCGAGCTCAAGCTCAATGCCGACTGGGTCATCATGTCCGCGTGCAACACGGCCGCCGGGGCCGGCCCCGAAAGCAACGAGGCGCTTTCCGGCCTGGCGCGGGCCTTCTTCTACGCCGGCGCGCGCACGCTGCTCGTTTCCCACTGGGAGGTGAATTCCGAGGCAGCCGTCAAGCTCACGACGCGCGCTTTCGCCGAGATGAAATCGACACCCACGCTCGCGCGCGACGAAGCCTTGCGCCTTTCTATGGCGGCACTGATCGCCAACGGCGCGCCATACGAAGCCCACCCTTCGTATTGGGCCCCCTTCGTCATCGTCGGCGAAGGCGCAGCAAACTAACCGCCCTGCCGCGCATGTTGCGCGAACGGCACAATCGCCTCAAATGCCGCGCGACCCGTTGCTCCCGCAGCGCACACCCGCCTATCCTCCGCTCGCGCGAGAATTCTCGCGAGAGGGCGTTTGCGGGGTATGCAATGAAAGCGCGAGTTTTGTGCGCAGGCTTCGGCCTGGGCGTTGCTTTGTTTTCGGGTCAAGCGTCGGCGGACGCAATCTCCGACAATCTCAACGTGGTCAGGATGAGCCCGCCGCTCGCCTCCTACACGCCGGGCACGATCGCCCGCGGCCACTACGACAAACGTACATTTGAGAGAACGGGCGAAAAGCTTCTCAAGGTCAATGTCGTCCGCTGCAGGGCGCCCTTCGACAAGGACGGCTTCGAGGAGAACCTTGAAGGCGCGAGCTTCACAAACCACGACAGCATGAACTTCGGGCTCTCCGGCGGCTGGGCGAACATCTTGAACGCGGCCTTCAACGGCTCCTACGTCAACGGCGTCAGTCTTACCTTCACCGGCACCATCTACGAGTACCCCGAGACCAAGCTCGAGCAGCTCCGCACATCCTGCCTCGGATCGAAGAATCCGAAGGGCGACACTGGCCGCTTCCAGTTCCAGATCGTCCGTCTCGCGGTCGGCCGCTTCGAATACAAGATCGATTACAAGAGCGACGCGAGCGCGAGCCTCAAGGCGAACATCGCCAACAAGCTCGCCGCCGAGCTCGGCGTCAGCGGCGGCGTCGACCGCGGCGGCACCGTCACCATCCCGCGCGGTGCCATGGCCTATCCGCTCTGGCGTGAGAACTGGTGAGCGAGGCGGGGCACGCGGCGCCGCCCTGGATCAGTAGGTCAGGACCTTGCAGTCCTTCTCCATGATCGCCTCGATGAGGAAAGCGCCACCGACGATGCGGTCGCACTCCGGGATGAGATCCTCCTTGTGGATCTCGAAGAGATCGAGGGCCGGCGAGCAGCACAGGAACTTCACTCCGCCCTCGTGCGCCTCCTTGATGAAGTCGTAGATCGACTTCGCCGCTCCTTGCTTCAGGAAGAGCTTCTCGGCAACGCCCTTCTTCATGAGCTTGCCGGCGGTCCCCGTGCACATGACCTCGACCTCGTAGCCCATCGCGGCGGCAAGCGCGGCCTGGAAGATCGGCGCGCCGAGCTCCTCGCTGTTGCGGGGATCGGTGTTCGCCATGACGATCATCAGCTTCTTGGTCACGCGTTAGCGCCTTCGATGGTTGGCGGGCAATGGGTTGCAGTGGCAGCGAGGTTATCGCCTCGCGGGCCACGCCGCAAATCCTTGAGCTGCCGAAGGACTCCTATGCGCGCCGCGGAATATAGCGCCGGTAGAGCGCGATCGTCGCCGGCAGGATCACGAGCTGGGCAACAAGCGAGGCGAACAGGCACGCGCCGGCCAATTGTCCGAAGAGCCGCAGCGATGGCAGGTGCGACAGCATCGTGACGCCGAGCCCCAGCGCCAGCACCATCGTGGTGAGCACGACCGCCGGGCCGATATGGTGAACGGTCCGCATCAGCGCCTCATTCGCCGTGCCGGCGCCGCCGCCGAGCTTGTCTTCCTCGAGCCGGAACCGGTTGAGGAAATGAATGGTCGAATCGATGGCGAGCGAGAAGGCGACCGTGATGGCGATGATCGATGCGAACTGCAGCCCTTGCCCCGTCGCCGCCAGCAGCGCACCGGTCGCGAAGATTGGGAACAAGGACGGCAGGATGCTGGCCACGCCGGCGAGCACCGACCTCAACGCCACGCCGAGGAAGATGAACACGAGGAAGATGTCGCCGACCAGGCCCCAGTTGAGCTCGCCGATGAGCTTGGCTGAGTTGCGCGCCGCAATCGCCGGCAGGCCCGTGACCGTGATCTCATACGCCGGATACGCCTTGCGCAATGGCTCGAGCGCCTGGTCGATTAGCTCGACCTTGGGCAGGATCTCGCTCGCGTCAATGTCAGGAAGGCGCGCGGTGACAAGCACGGAATTCTCGTCCGCCGAGATGAACCGCCGCACGAGATGCTCAGGCAGGATCCCAACGTACTTCTTCAGGGTCTCGATGCTCGTATCGCCCGCCTCGGCGAGCCAGCGCCTGAGACTGTCGAGCGACCACACGTTGCCGAGGCCGGCTTGGTTCTCGAGCACGTGGTGCGCTTCCGCAATGACGGTCAGCGTATTCGCGTCGTAGAGCGATATCGCCTGGCCCGGAGGCGCGTCTTTCGCACCCTTCCACTGGATCATCACGTGCATGGGATTGGCGCCCGTGAGCTTCTGGTCGAGCCGCCCCGTTGCCGCCAGCGCCTGCTCCTTGTCTGGCACCTGGTCGGCGAGCCGGTATTGCGGCACGAGGTTGATATAAGCGTGGCCAGTCACGAGGACCGCCAAGAGACCGGCGACGAAAAACCCGAGCGGCCGCGCGATCACGAACTTGACGATCGCATGCGTAACGCGATGCAGGAATCCGACGCCGCCCTGCTCCTCCGCCTCGCTATCGACGCTTCTCTCCTCCTTGCGCACGAGCAGCGCCGCGAGCGTGGGCACGACAACGGCAACCGCGGTGTAGGAGATGAAAACGGCAAGCAGCGCCGCAATGCCGAAGGTTCGGATCAGGGCCGACTCGGCAAATGAAAACGACACAATGGAGATGGCCTGGTTCATTGCCGTCAGCAGACAGGCCGGCGCCACGTCGAGCACGGCATTGCGCGCCGCTGTGATCCGGTCGACGCCGGCAACGATGTCGCGTCGGATCGCAAACACGAGATGCATCGAATCCGAGAAGCCGGAGACGAGGATCAGCGGCGTGATGACGTTGATGAACAGGTTCAGGCGGAAATCTAGCCCGCCGAGCACGCCGAGCGTCCAGACTATGGCAATGACAGGGCCCGCGACCGCGATCAGCGTCAGCGACACTCTGCGGAAGAAGAGATAGGCCATGCCCATGCCGGCCACGAACCCGAGGCCGTTGTAGACGAATCGGTCGCGCTCCACCGCGTTCTTGATCTCGAGTTGCATCACCGGCGCGCCGGTGAGCTTGAATGTGAGCCCCGAGCCCTGAAGCTCCTTGTCGACGGCGTTCTTGATGCCACCGATCACGGCTCTTGCCGTCTTCTCCTCCACCACGGCGCGGTCCAGCGCGATCACGACCAGCGCCAGTTGTCCGTCGTCGGAGAGGAATTTTCCCTTGACGATGTCGTTCGCTCGGAGCGTCGAGATCACGGCGTCGTAGCTGCCGGCGTCCTCGGGCAGATCGTCGGGCACGACAGGCGGCGCATAGCCGGTCTCGTCCGGTTTGCCGCGCGCCGAAAGCATCGAAACGAGGCCGTCGACGCCCTCAGTCAATTGCAGCTCGACGACTGCATTGCGGAAAGCATCGAGCTGCTGAGCTCTTAAGCAGATCGGGCCCTTCAACCACCACCAGCACGTCGTATTCGCTCGACGGAAAGCGCCGGTCGATCTCCTCGTACTGACGGAATTCCTTCGTATTTGTCCGGAACAGCTCGGATAGGCTGTCGTCCACCCTGAGCCGCATGACGCCAATCACCGCCAGCACGGTCAGCACGGCGATGAGCAGTGCGGAGAGAAAGGGCGCCTTGAGCGCGATCAGCCCGAGCCGGTCGAGACCAAACGAGAATAGAAATGACCGTCGCGGTTCTTCGCTCCCTGCCATAAGCTTCCCGGACGGCTCCCCTCGACGACGGCCCCCTATCCCTAGGTGCGGGCCTCGACAGCGTCAACCGCCGCGCTCCCGCCGCCGCCCTTCGAGACGTAGCGCCGATAGAGCAATATTGTCGCGGGCAGGAACACGAGATCGGCAATGAGGGAGGCGAGCAGGGTAACGCCGCAAACGAGCCCGAATGTTCTGAGCGACGGCAAGTCGGAGAAGACCGTCACGCCGAGCCCAAATGCCAGCACCATCGTCGTGAGAATGATCGCGGGTCCGACCAGCACGCGCGCTCGGCGGATCGCGTTCTCGGGCGCATCGCCCTTCTGCTCCTCGAGCCGCAACCGGTTCAGGAAATGCACGAGAGCATCGATGCCCAGCCCGAATATGACGATGAGTGCCACGACCGAGGCGAATTCGAGCCCGCCGCCCAGAAGCCACAGCAAGGCACCGGTCGCCATGACGGGAAACAGTCCCGGCAGGATGCTGATCAGGCCGACGAAGAACGAACGGAAGGCGAGCCCCAAGAGCACCGCAGCGACGCCGACGCAGATCGGGATGCTCTCGTCGAGCTGATCGATCATGCGCGCACTGTTGCGCGCGGCGATGGCTGGCAGGCCCGTGACCGAGATTTCGTAGCCGGGATGCTCCTTGCGCACGGGATCGAGCGCATGATCGATCTTCTCCACGACCGGGAGAATCTGGCTTGCGTCCATGTCCGGCAAGTCGCGCCGTGACGAGCACGGACTTCTCGTCCGCCGCGATGAAGCGGCGCACGAGATGCTCGGGAAGGATGCCGACGTATTTCTTCACCGTCTCGATGCTCGTGTCGCCGGCTGCCGCGAGCCACCGTCTCAGGCTCTCGAGCGACCACACGTTGCCGAGACCCGCCTCCTTCTCGAGCACATCGTGCGCGGCCGCAATCGCCGCCAGCGTGCCCGGCTCGTAAAGCGACGTGCTGCCATCCCACTGGATCATCACATGCACCGGGTTGGCGCCCGTGAGCTTCTGGTCCAGCCGGCCGGTGGCCGCCAGCGCCTGCTCCCGATCCGGCACTTGATCCGCGAGCCGATAGCGCGGCTCGAGCTTGGTATGCGCGAACGTGAACAGGGCGAAGAGTGCAAAGCCGATGAAGGAGTAGAGGCCCGGATGGCGCACCACCCGATCGACAATCCCGCCGACGAGTTCGCCCAGCCCATCCATCAGGGCATCCGCGGGCGTGTGATCCTTGGCGAGAGCCCGCTCATTGCGGATGAGGAGGACGGCGAGCAAGGGCAGGACGACGATGACCGCGACGAAGGAGATCATTGTCGATGACGCGCCCGCCATGCCGAACGTGCGGATCAGCGCCGACTCCGAGAACAGCAATGCCAGGAACGACAGCAACGCGGCTCCGTGTGCAACGACACAAGCGGGACCCACCACACGGACGGCGAATTTTACCGCCTCATATTTGGTGTCGCCCTCGCGCAACCTGATACGGATCGCCGAGACCATCTGCATCGAATCCGCAAACCCCATCACCATGACGAGCGGCGTCATCACGTTGAGGAAGAGGTTGAGCCGGAACCCGATCCAGCCGAGCATCCCGAGCGACCAGACGACCGCCAGCACCGGCGGCAGCGCCGCGACCAGCATCAGCGAAACGCGGCGGAAGAAGATGGCGGCAATCGCGGCTCCAAACAGCAGCCCGACGACGTTGTAGGTCAATCTGGTCGCGCTCGACCGCATTGCGGATCTCGAGCTGCATGACCGGTGCGCCGGTGAGTTTGGAGGTGAGCCCAGAACCCTTGAGGTCGGCATCGACCGTATCCTTGATGCCGCCGATAATGACCTTGGCGGACTTGTCGCGCACCGCCTCCCGATCAAGCGCAATGACAATCAGCGCCAAGTGACCATCGTCGGACAGGAACTTGCCCTTGACGATGTCATTCTCTTTCAACGTCTCTATGACCGCGTCGTAAGCCGCCTGATCCTCTGGCAGATCGTCGGGCACGATCGGCGGCGCGTAGCCCGTCGCATCGGGCTTGCCACGCGCCGAGAGCATCGAGACGAGCCCACCCACGCCATCGGTCAGCTGCAGATCGACGACCGCATTCCGGAAGGCTTCGAGCTGCGGCTTCTGGAGGAGATCTTTTCCCTCCACGACGACCAGCACGTCGTATTCGCTCGACGGGAAGCGGCGATCGATTTCCTCGTACTGGTGGAATTCCTTCGTGTCGGTTCGAAAGAGCTCGGACAGACTGTCGTCGACCTTGAGCCGGAAGAGGCCGAGCACGGCAAACGCCGTCACCGCCAGGATGACGAGCGTGGAGAACGAGGGTGATTTGAGGGGCAGGAGACCCAGCCGCGCGAGGCCAAAAATCACCCGCGAGGCTTGCAGTGGCCCGTCGCTACTTCCCATTACGATGTCTCACTTGCCGTCTCCCCCGCGCTCTTCTGGCGCTTAAGACCGCTTTTGGATTGCCGGGATGCAAAGCTCCGAACATCGTCGCTGGTTCCCGGATTCGGCCCGCCGCAACGTCGCATTTGCACCCCGGACCCCGCAAGAGGCCGAATGGGACCCTATCAAATGATGGAATGGTGTTGCGCGAGGGTCTTGCGCCCGTGGGTTGAGGTGCCCGAGGATGCCCCCGAGAGGGATCCAACCCCCTGGGGGGCGACCTGAGCTAAGACGGCAGCAATGGCACCAAAGACGCTCGACGCGACGGGGCTACTGTGCCCGCTACCCATCCTCAAGGCCAAGAAGGCCATGGGAGAGGTTCCTGCGGGGGGAACCCTCGAGGTGCTGGCCACCGACCCGGGCTCCGCTGCCGATTTCGAGGCCTTCTGCCGCGCGACCGGAAACACGCTGCTCGAGCAAAGCTCGAATGCCGGCGTCTTCAGGTTCTTGATTCTGAAGACGGCCTGAGAAGACTCGGGCTGCGGGGCGGCCGCCTTGACAGGCACGGCAGGCCCCTCCCATAAGGTGGCAACTGAATGGCTGAGGGGCGGTTAGCTCAGCGGTAGAGCACACGCTTCACACGCGTGGGGTCACTGGTTCAATCCCAGTACCGCCCACCATTCCAGCTCTCGGGATGCCGATGCAGCGACGTCCGGATAAGCCGGAATGGTCTAGGCGGCTCAGGCCGCCGCGCGCGCCTTGCTCGACACCAACGCCCGCATCTGCTCGAGAACCTGCTCGAGCTCATCCTCGGCACTGCCGATGAGCGTCCGCGACGAATCCCGCTCGACGCTTGCCTTCTCGACCGCCTTATTGACTTTGAGCGTCCATTCCGGACGTGCCCATTCTTCTTTCCGCCTCATGACAAAACTCCCCGCAACTATTGCCCGAATAGGGATAAGGCGAATCCGGGGTCACAAGGAGCGGCGCACGGCGGTCGCCTGTGGAGAAGCCTAGCCTGTCCACAGAAGTGCCACTTTTCCACAAGCAGCAGTCATCGAGCGGGCGCAAAAGCGCCGCTGAGCGGCATCTCGTCAGTCGCTGAGGCCGAGCGCAGCCCGCCACTTGCGCTTGCCGATCGTTTCCGGCTTCCGCAGCTTGGAAGCGAAAATCGCTGGCGGAGGATCTCGGCGAATTGGCACGGGACGCGGCTCGACCTCGAGCCGGTTGTCGGCGAACGCCTTCTTCACTTGCTCGAGCTCGTATTCGGCGCTCGCGATCAGCGTCTCGCTCGATTCTCTTTCTGCCCTTGCCCTCTCGAAACCGTCTCCGGTCTGCTCGACGGAGCGCGCAAGATGCTCGAAGTCGATGTCTCTATCCATGCTCTTGCTCCCACACAATCAAGAGTGCCGGCGCGATGGGCACCGGCTCAAAGTGAGCACACGCACGATGTGAATGACCCGGAGCGCACACTCGAGACGACGCCGAGGTGCAATCGGCCCCAGAAGCTTATTTGCTAGCGCGATTCGAGCCGCAATGAGGCAGGCCCTTCCCTTTGTCGCGGCGCACACGACACCGCGACGGTGGACAACTCATCACGACACTGATCGCGGTCGCGTTCCCGAGAGCGCATAGCTCATCATCTTGTAGGCGAGGTGCGCCGCCGTGTAGTCGCAAGCGTGCAGTCCCGCAGTCGGCGCGAGCTCCACCAGATCGCAGCCGACGATCGTCGATACCTCCGCTGCGGCTCTGAGTATGTCGAGCGCCTGCGCGTAGCTGAGCCCGTCCGGCGCCGGCGTTCCGGTTGCCGGCATGATCGCGCCGTCAAGCGCATCGACGTCGAACGTGACGTAGACCGGCCGCCCCTTGAGCGGCGCGACGATCTGATCGACATCCCAGCGCGCCTTGTCCTTGGCGAAGTGCATATGAACGCGATGACGGTTCTCCCCAAGGAAGGCGATCTCCTCGGCGGAGATCGACCGGATCCCGACGGACACGATCCGCAGATGATCATGATCCAGCACGCGGCGCATCGCCGCTCCATGCGAGAGGCGTTCGCCGCGAAAGCTGTCGCGCAGGTCCGGATGCGCGTCGAGCTGAAGCACTGCGAGATCACGATAGGCCGCCGCGAAAGGATTGATGGCGCCCGCCGTCAGCGAATGCTCCCCGCCGAGCACGAACGGGAATTTCCCCGCGTCGAGCACCGCTTCGACGAGGCGCGAGAGCTGCGCTAGCGCAGCCTCGACCGGCTCTTGGATCTGGGGTTCGCGCAACGCCGCAATCCCATAGTCCTTGTACGGCTCGCGCCAAAGCTCCTCGTCGAAGAGCTCGAGTTCTCGGCTTGCCGCAAGGATTGCCGCCGGCCCCTTCGCGGTGCCGTGGCCCCACGTCACCGTCGCCTCGAGCCCGAACGGAATGATGACCGCGCGCGCGTCATGCGGCCGGTTCGCGTCCTCGCGCGATGGATCGAGGAAGCTCTCCGCAGCAGGCAGGTAGTCGAGAGACGGCTTCTTTGTCATGGGAGCCCTCGCACGGTTGCGGCCGTCCGCGCCGTCTCCGAAATGAGAGCGTGACAAAGCGCTGCGAAACCGCAGCAATGCTACGCTGATCCACCACTCCCGAGGAAGGGAGGATCGCCGACACCTGCCTGAACAGAAACCCTAGGACCTACCCTGGGCAGAAACCTGGGCCGGGTCGGCGTCCGTGCCGTACATCGACAGCATCGGCTCATCGAGCAGGATGACATCCTCGTAGGCGCCATAGCCGTTGAAGCTGCCCGCGATCGCGCGGCCGTAGGCGCCGACGCTGCCGATCTCGAGGTAGTCGCCTTCCTTGATGGAGGACGGCAGCAGGAACGGCCCTTTCATGCGATCGATGGAGTCGCACGTCGGCCCCCACATCTCGAACGGGATCATCGCCTCGCCCGGCTGAACCTCGCGCGAGACGAGCTGGGCCGGAAACACCCAGTTCAAGTGCGCCGCGTCGTAAAGCACGCCATAGCCGCCGTCATTGATGAAAAGCTCGTTGCCGCGCCGGGCTTCGACGCGCACGATGAGGCTCTCGGCCTCAGCAACGAGGGCGCGCCCGGGCTCGCACATGAGGCGCACGTCCTCGCGCACCGGCAAGGCATCGACGCCCTGCTTGATGGCATCCATGAAGCTCTTGAGCGGCGCCGGCCGGGCATCAGGATAGGCAGACGGAAAGCCGCCGCCGACATCGAGCCGGTCGACGACAACGCCGGCCTTGACGATGAGCTGATGCGCCTCCTGCAGAGCGCGCACATACGCCTCCGGCGTCACGGTCTGCGAGCCGACGTGGAACGTGATGCCGAGCTCCGCCGCGACCTGGCGCGCCTTGACCAGCAGCCGCGCCGCCTTCTGCCCGCTGATGCCGAACTTGCGCTCGAGCGGGATGCGGCTGTTGATGGCGGTGACCGCAATGCGCACATAAAGCTTGAGATCGCGCGCCGGTCCCGACGGGCCCGCCGTCTCCTCGACGATCTTCTTGAGCTCGTCCTCGCTGTCGAGAGCGAACATCCTGACGCCGAAGCCGAAGTAGGCGCGATGGATCGCGGCCCGCGACTTGACCGGGATGCATGAAGTGCAGCGTCGCGCCCGGAATGGTCGCGGCATCCTCGAGCTCGGGCATCGACGCGACGTCGAAATGCCGGATGCCGGCGCCGTAGAGAGCGCCGATCAGGAACGGCGAGCTGTTCGCCTTGTAGGCATAGGCCACGTCGCCCGGAAAGTTATCCAGGAAATAGCGCGCCGCGCGACCGGCGGCATGAGGGCGCGCGGCGATAACGGGCTTTTCGGGCTTGCGGGCTGCAACGAGATGCGCGGCAGAAGCGAATTTTTCCATCTCGAACGGACCTCCACCAACAAGGTTGGACCAGAAGCGCCGTGCGAACCGAGATGTGTCGCCGTGCGTGAATTGCCATTTAGGGCCAAAGGGGGGGTATGTAAAGAGGCAATGCCGCCTCAGGGCAGCGCATTGCTAGTCATGATGAAAAACGCGCTTCACACCGCATCCTTGGGCGACGAAACGCATGACGGGAATGTGACGATCGCGGGCCGGCTCTTTGGCCTTAACCCACCGCCGCTTCCAGCCGCCGCGATTGACGCGCGCCGATCTCGGTGCCGCCAGCCTGCTCCTCCTCAGGCGGCTTGATCCCGAACCAAACCGCATAAAGCGCCGGCAGGAAAACGAGCGTAAGCAGCGTCGCCACCATGAGGCCGCCCATCACCGCGTACGCCATCGGCCCCCAGAACACCGTCGGCGCGATCGGAATCATACCGAGAATGGCGGCCGACGCCGTCAGCATGATGGGCCGGAATCGGTGCTCCGTCGCGGTTATGACGGCGTGCCAGCGGTCCTGCCCCTCGGCGATCTGCTTGTCGATCTGATCGATCAGGATGACCGAGTTGCGTATCACCATGCCGGCGAGCGAGATCACGCCGAGGATGGCCACGAAGCCCATAGGCGCACGAAAGAGCAGCAACGAGCCCGCGACGCCGATCAGCGCCAGCGGTGCGGTTGCGAGCACGAGAATGAGCTTCTGGAAGCTTTGCAGCTGCACCATGAGAATAGTGATCATCATGATCAGCATGAGAGGAAAGACCGCGAGGATGCTGGCCTGAGCCTTGGCGCTGTCCTCGACGGAGCCGCCGACAACCGCGCTGTATCCGGGCGGCAGCTTGGCCCTGAACTCGGCGAGCTTTGGCCCGAACTCGCGCACCACCGTCGCCGCCTCGATGCCCGGCCTGAAGATCCGCCTGCACGGTGACCGTTGGTTGCCGCTGGCGGCTCCAGATCAGAGGCGGCTCGAGTTGATAGGACAACGTCGCCACCTGCGACAGCGGCACGCTGCGCCCGTCAGGCGTGGCGATCATGAGGCTGCGCAGCGTCTCGAGCTTGGCGCGCTCCTCGGGCACGGCGCGGGCGACGACATCGACGAGATAGATGTCGTCTCTCACCTGCGTGATTACCGTACCGCTGAGGATGGCGTTGATGTTGGAGGCGAGTGATTGCGAGCTGATGCCGAGCGCCCGCGCCCGGTCCTGATCGACCTCGACGCGCACCACCTTGGAGGGCTCGTTCCAGTCGTAGTTGATGTTGCGGACGTCTGGATTCTCGCCCAGCAGCTGGGCAAAGCTATGAGCCAGGGCCCGCGCCTCGGTAGCGTCCGGCCCCCCGATGCGGAATTTCAACGGCCATCCGACCGGCGGCCCGAGCTCGAGCGGGCTGACGCGCGTGAGGATCGTATCGAAATCCCGGGCAAGGACAGCCTCGAGCCTGGCCTGCACGCCGGGGCGCTCCTTGAAGCCCTTCGTCACCACCACCGCTTGCGCAAAGAAATCGTTGGCGAGCTGCGCGTCGAGCGGCAGGTAGAAGCGGATGGCGCCGCTGCCGACGTAGAATGTCCAGTGGTCGATATCCGGATCGGCCTTGAACACCTTCTCCAGCCGGTCAACGGCCTCTCGCGTGCCGTAGAGCGACGTGCTCTGCGGCAGCGTCAGGTTGACGAGCAGCTCCGGCCTGTCGGAAGCCGGAAAGAACTGCTGCTGCACAAAGCGCATGCCGACGAGCGACAAGGCAAAGAGCCCGACTGTGACCCCGACGACCAGATATTTGGCACGCAGCACGCGGTCGAGGAGCGAATGAAAGGCCTTGGCGAACTTTGACGGACCATGACCATGCCCCTTCATTTCGTTGGGCAGGATGAGAACGCCGGTCAGCGGCGTGAACAGCACCGCGACGATCCAGGAGACGATAAGGGCGATGGTCACCACGGCGAACAGCGTGAAGCAGTATTCGCCTGCCGAGCTCGCCGCAAAGCCGACCGGCACGAACCCCGAGATCGTGACCAGCGTCCCGGTCAGCATCGGGAACGCTGTCGTCTCGTAGGCGAACGTCGCCGCCGTGACTTTGTCGGCCCCCTCCTCGAGCTTCTTGATCATCATCTCGACGGCAATCATGGCGTCGTCCACCAGAAGGCCGAGCGCGATGATGAGCGCGCCGAGCGAAATCCGCTGCAGGCTGATGCCCGAGAGGTACATGACCACGAACGTCGCCGCCAAAACGAGCGGGATGGCGATCGCAACCACGACGCCGGGCCGGAAGCCGAGGCTGAGAAAGCTCACGCCGAGCACGATCGCCACGGCCTCGATCAGCGTCTTGATGAATTCGCCGACGAACTCCTCGACCACATGCGGCTGATCGGCCACGAGGTGCGGCTCGATGCCGATCGGCAGATCGTTCGTGATCACGGCCATGCGCTCCGCGAGCCTCTCGCCGAGCGCCAGCGCATCGCCGTTCTTGACCATCGAGACGGCAAGCCCGATCGCCGGCTCGCCGTTGTAGCGGAACATCGGCGACGGCGGGTCGGCGTAGCCGCGCCGCACCTTACCGATGTCGCTCAGGCGGAAATAGCGGTCGTTGACCTTGAAATTGATGCTCTCGAGGCTCACGCTCGGAGGCGAATTCGCCGCTGACGCGGAAGGCTATCTTCTCGGAGGCCGCATTGAGGATGCCGCTCGGCTGGATGGCGTTTTGCGCTTGCAGGATATCGACCAGCTGATTGACGTCGAGACCGAGCGCCGCCATCTGCTGGGTCGAGAACTCGATGTAGATTTTCTCGTCCTGGACACCGATGAGATCGATCTTTGCAACGTCCGGCACGAGCAGGAGCCGCGCCCGGACGCGCTCCACGGTGTCGCGCATTTCACGATGACTGAAGCCGTCGGACGTGAAGGCATAGATCAGCGAGTAGGTATCGCCGAACTCGTCGTTGAAATAGGGGCCCTGCACTCCCGAAGGAAGCGTATGCTTTATGTCGCCGACCTTCTTGCGCACCTGATACCAGAGGTCGGGCACGCTGGCCGCCGGCGTCGAATCCTTCAGGTTGACAAAGACGACGGACTCTCCGGGCTTCGTGTAGCTGCGCACAAAATCGAGGTGCGGCGTTTCCTCGAGCTTTTTCTCGATGCGCTCCGTGACTTGTTTTACGGTTTCCGAGGTTGTCGCGCCGGGCCACAGCGTCTTCACCACCATGGTCTTGATCGTGAATGGCGGATCCTCCTCCCGGCCGAGCTTGCCGTAGTAGAAGGCGCCGGCCAGAAGCGCGACACCCATGAGATAGAAAACGAAGCTCTTGTGATCGAGCGCCCACCGCGAAAGGTTGAAGCCCTTCATTTCGATGCGCCCTCGGCGAGCCTGACCTTCTGGCCTTCGCGCAGCGTATTGATGCCGGCCGTGACCGCGATATCGCCTTTCTCGAGTCCATCCCCGATGACGACGTGGTCGGCTTCGTAGCGAAGGATGCTGACGGGCTTGAGCCCCACCGAGCTCGTACCCGGATCATAGACCCAGACGGCAGGCGCGCCGCCTTTGTCGAAAACCGCGCTGAGCGGCAGCACGATGACAGGTGCCGTATTGATCTTGAGCTTGCCTCCGATGCTCATTCCGAAGCGGAAGAGTGGCGGCGGATCTTTGAGACCGACCTTCACCGTATATGTGCGCGTGACCGGGTCGGCGACCGGGGAGATTTCGCGCACGGTGCCCTCCGCCGTAACGTCCGGATTGCTCAGAATCCAGACGACGACATCAGGGCGCTCGGCGGGCTGGCCCTTGAAAGCGGTCTCCGAGATGGAGAAGACGGCGTCCTTGTCGCCGGGTTGCGCCACGCGCACGACCATCTGGCCGCTGCTGACCACCTGGCCGTGCTCCGCACCGACCGCCGTCACGACGCCGTCGAACTCCGCCTTGAGCTCGGCGTAAGCGAGCTGGTCCTTGGCGAGGTCGAGATTGGCTTTCGCAGACGTGACGTTCGCTTCGGCGCCGCGCAGGTTGCGCAGTGTCTCGTCGTAGCGCGCCCGCGTCGTTGCCCCGGTCGTGAGCAGCGTCTTGTGCCGTTCCTCGGCACCCGTTGCCTCGACGAGCGCCGCCTCGGCCGAGCTCAGCTCGGCTTCCGCAGCACGCAGCTTGTTGCGATAGTCCTGCTCGTCGAGCCGGGCCAGAACGTCGCCCTTCTTGACGCTGGCGCCCACGTCGACCAGCCGTTCGACGACCTTGCCGCCGACCCGGAACGAAAGATCGCTTTCATAGCGCGGGCGTATCTCACCAACCGCATGACGGTCGTCCTCGACCGGCTTCGGATCGACCACCTGCGTTCTGACCGGCCTCAGCTCCGGCGCCTTGACCTCCTGCTCCCGGCAACCGCCGACAAGCGCGGCGACGACGAGGATCGAGAAGCACGCAAGTTGGTTCATGAGCCGGCCGCCATTCTGAATGGGCGCGTATCGTATCATGAACGACGAGTGCGGAAACAACGTGTCCAGACAGGCTCAAGCCTCGCCCACAGCCAGCTGCGCACTTCGACCGAGCCGAGGTCCCGCACGTGACCTCTGCGCACGGCGACATGCGCTCGGGCCACATCCTGTTGACCCGAGTTCACGAACTCCAAGCGCAAGCCAGAGACCCCGCTTGCATTTGACCGGACGATGCCGGTCCCTGGCGCGAGCCGAGCGCTCCCGGCGTTATTACGCCGACTTGACCAGGAAGCCGTCGATCTTGGCACCCTTCTTGAGCGCCTCGACCAGCCAGGTCGGCTTGCGGCCGCGACCCGTCCAGGTCTGTGACGCATCCTTGGGATTGCGATACTTGACCGCAACGGTGCCCTTGCGCCCACCACGCTTTCCGCCGAACAACTCGCCGACGCTGAACCCGGACTGCGAAGCCAGCGCTTCGAGCTTCTGTTTGATGTCGCGTGCTTCCGCCGCTTTACGCTCCACGATTGCAGCCTCGACGCGCTTCTGAAGATCGAGGAGGTCGGAGTAGGAAAGCTTCTCGAGACCGTTGATTTTTGCCATTCGTACACTCCTGTTCAGGAAAACTAATTCCTGCATTGATGATACGCACCACTATAGATCGCCCCGGAAAAATCAATGCCCTTTGGCGACCATAATGTCGCGTCGGTTTCTCAATTAACACTCTGGGGCATGAGATAACTCTTGCAATGCTATTTTGCAAAGGGCGAAGTTGACAGAAGTGGTATCGGACTTGACATTTTCTGTCAGTCAACTGAGCGCGACCGTGGATACAGCCATTAGTTGAGCGTTTGGAATTGGAGCGATCGGAGGAATCCTCGAATAGGCCGCAAACGGCAACATTGCTCATGATGAGAAGAGGCATTCTCAAATGCGGCCGTAGCAATTGAGAGAAAGCGCCGGCGGCGCCGCACCATTGCCAAGTGGTTGATCCCCAATGGCGACCCCGGCAGGATTTGAACCTGCGACCCTCAGATTAGGAATCTGATGCTCTATCCACTGAGCTACGGGGCCGAGCTAGAAAGGACCGCCGTATCCGGGTCCTCTGGTTGACCAAGGGGCGCGCGCCGCGAAGGACGAGCCGCCCCGATCGTAGCCGGGCTCGCACGCTAGTAGCAGCCAACATTGCGGGGGGTCAAGCGCACCCCGTACGAAAGAGAGCTGGCACACGCCGCGCTACGCACTAGACTATTATCGAGCCTGGAGGAGCGCAATGCCGCAACCAGTTGCGGGGGCTGCGCGTTGGAGTGCCGGAAAGCCGCCCTTCGCAAATTCGGGAGCGCGTTGATGAAGAAGTTTACCTGCTCCAAGTGCCGCTCGACTGTCTATTTTCCGAATGTTCAATGCCTTCAGTGCGGCTACCCTCTCGGCTTCGATGCCACCTCGCTCGAGATCGTTGCTCTCGAGCCGGCAGGGGACGGCTTGTTTCGCAAGTTCCGCGACCGGAAAGGCGATGCACTTCGCTTCTGTGCCAACTCGGCCCATGGCGTCTGCAATTGGCTCATTCCCGCCGACAGCGTGAGCGACCGTTGCAAGGCCTGCGATCTTAACCGGACAATTCCGAACCTTTCCGAGCCCGGAAACCTCACGGCGTGGGCCGAGTTCGAGCAGGCCAAGAAAAAGCTCATATACTCGCTCCTGCGTTTCGGCTTGCCCGTGGACGAGCAGCTCCGCCGGCATGGGCCGGCTCACTTTCGATTTCGTCCGCGATGCGCTCACCGGCCACTTGGACGGCGTCATTACGATTGCCGTGCAGGAAGCCGACGCCGTCGAGCGCGAGCGCCAGCGTCAGCAGTTCGATGAGCGCTATCGCTCCTTGCTCGGACACTTGCGCCATGAGAGCGGGCACTTTTACTGGACGCTGCTCGTCGCCAACGGCGGCCGGTTCGACGAGTTCCGCGAGCTCTTCGGCGACGAGCGGCAGGACTACCAGGCGGCGCTCGCCCGCCATCATGCGCAGGGCGCGCCCTCCGATTGGCAGGCCCGCCACGTCTCGGCTTACGCCTCGGCTCATCCCTGGGAAGACTGGGCCGAAACCTGGGCTCATTATCTGCATATGGTCGACGCGCTCGACACGGCCGAAGCCAACGGCATGGAACCCCGCGCCGCGGGCTTCGTCACCGGCACGGTGTGGCCGTTCAAGACCTACGATGTCTATCGCGCCGAGACGTTTGTCGCCTTGATGGAGCGTTGGATCCCGCTGACCCTCGCATTGAACAGCCTAAACCGCAGCATGGGACACAACGATTTCTATCCGTTCGTTATCCCCGCGCCGGCACGAGCCAAGCTCGCCTTCGTCCACGCGGCCATTCGCAAGCACGTGCACGCGAAGGGCACGCAAAGCGCAATTGGAAACCCAAAAGTGCGTCAGCCGAGCGACGCGCGCACCGGAGTCTGAGCACCCTCAATCGGCGAACGGATCTCTCATCAGGATCGTGTCTTCGCGCTCCGGCGACGTCGACAGCAACGACACCGGACACTCGATCAGCTCCTCGATCTGGCGCACATACTTCACGGCTTGCGCCGGAAGCTCGGCCCAGCTGCGCGCTCCCCGCGTCGATTGCGACCAGCCCTCGAACGTCTCGTAAATGGGCTCCACGCGCGCCTGCTGCTCCTGCCCTGCCGGCAGACGGTCGAGCCGATCGCCGTCGAGCGTGTAGCCGACGCAGACCTTGATCTCTTTAAACCCATCGAGCACGTCGAGCTTCGTCAAGGCTATTCCGTCGATGCCGGACACCTTGCACACCTGGCGCACCAGCACGGCATCGAACCAGCCGCAGCGACGCTTTCTCCCGGTGACCGTGCCGAACTCGTTGCCGCGCGCGCCGATCAGCTCGCCGATGTCGTCGACGAGCTCCGTCGGAAACGGTCCCGACCCCACCCGCGTCGTATAAGCCTTGGCGATGCCGAGCACATAGCCCACGGCGCGCGGTCCCATGCCGGACCCCGTCGCCGCCTGCGCCGCAACCGTGTTGGAGGAGGTCACATAGGGATAGGTTCCGTGATCGATGTCGAGCAGCGCCCCCTGCGCACCCTCGAACAGAATGCGCTTCCCAAGACGCCGCTCGCGGTCGAGCAGATCCCACGTCACGTCCATGTACGGCAGAACCTTGGGCGCGATCTCGGCGAGTTCCGCCATCAGCTTTTCTTTGGCGATCTGCTCCTTGCCGAGCCCGCGCCGCAGCGCGTTGTGATGGGAGAGGATGCGATCGACCTTGGGTCCGAGCGCAGCGAGGTTCTTCAGGTCCTGAACTCGGATTGCGCGCCGGCCGACTTTGTCCTCATAGGCGGGACCGATGCCGCGGCCCGTCGTCCCGATCTTGCCAGAGCCCGCGGCCTCCTCGCGCATAACGTCGAGCTCGCGATGCAGCGGCAGGATCAGCGTTGCATTCTCGGCGAGGCGCAGGTTCTCGCGCCCGACGGCGACGCCCTGCCCGCGCAGCTTCTCGATTTCCTGGCAAAGCGCCCACGGATCGACGACGACGCCGTTGCCGATGACGCCGAGCTTGCCCGGCCGCACGACACCCGAAGGCAGAAGCGACAGCTTGTAGGTGTTGTTGCCGATGACGAGCGTGTGGCCGGCGTTGTGTCCGCCCTGGAACCGGACGACGACATCGGCGCGCTCCGAGAGCCAGTCGACGATCTTGCCCTTGCCCTCGTCGCCCCACTGGGCGCCAACCACGACCACGTTTGCCATCTGCGCTCTACCACATGATTTGGCCCCGGCTATCAGAGCCAGGGCCATCAGTCTCTCGTCTGGCCATTATACCGCCGATCGGGCTCGGGCAAGCGCCAAAGCAGCCGCATACCCGCCTTTGACGCAAGCCCCTTGAGACGCTAGAGCACCTGCGCTGAACACCTAACCTCGTCCCAATTCGGCCCTCCCTGATGCTGAAACGTCTTGCGCGCCCAACGGCCGCCAATGCCTACGCTTTTCTTGTGCTCACCATGCTGATGTGGGCGGGTAACCATGTCGTCGGCAAATGGGCGAACGGTCAGATCCCGCCCATGACGCTCGCATTCCTGAGATGGACGGGCGCCAGCGCTGATCATGCTGCCGCTGGCCTGGAGCACGCTCCGCGACGAGTGGCCCGCCATCCGCGCGAGCTTTCCCCGCATCTTTGTCCTCGGCCTCCTCGGCAGCGGAGCTTACAACACGCTCCAATATCTCGCTCTGACCGAGACGAGCATCACCAACGCCGCCATTCTCAATTCCTGGGGACCTCTGCTTATCGTCGCCGCTGGCGCTGTAACCTACGGTGATCGTCTGCGGCCCTTGCAGATCATGGGCCTCTGCATCTCGCTCGTGGGCGTGTTGACCATCATCTTCCGCGGCGATCCGTCAGTGAGCGAGCTGCAATCGCTCAATCGCGGCGATCTGATCATGCTCCTCGGTGTTTTGACCTGGGCCGCCTACACGAACATGCTGAGGTCGAGGCCGGCGATTACCATGCTGAGCTTTGCCGCTCTCACATACGCCATTGCCGCCGCCGTCAATCTGCCCCTTGCGCTCTATGAGCATGCCTCCGGCCAGCACCTCGTGCCGTCGCTCAGCCGCGCTGGCCGCGATCGTCTACACGGCCGCCTTTGCGAGCTGCCTTGCCTATTTCCTCTACACGCGCAGCGTCGACATTATCGGGGCCACGCGCACCGGCGCGTTTATTCATCTCATTCCGGTATTCGCGAGCGCCATGGGCATGATCGCGCTCGGCGAAGAGCCCCACATCTACCATGCGGCCGCCTTCGCCCTGATTCTGGGCGGGGTTTGGCTCGCGAGCCGTCAGCCGAGAGAGAAATCAGCGGCCGTAAACGATTGACTTCCCGGACGGCCAGGAAACGCGATAGCCGAATTCGATGATCTGCTCCTGATCCGGCTCGAGTTTCGATTCCCACATCAGCACGCCGCGTTTGTCATCGACGTTTTGCTTCGTGGGAGCCGTCCTGGCCAAGAGGTCGACCTTGATATCCTGATTTTCGGATGCCGGAATTTGGTCGAACACGGTGAGCGCGATGGCGCGCTCGTGCATGCTCTTGACCGAGATCTTGAAATTCCGGCTGTCGGTGCGCGAGGTTGAGATGAGCCCGGTTTCCCCGCGCTTCTCCTCCGAGATCGAGTGCCGCACGCGCACGAGATCGTCGACACCGAATCCGAGCTCATGCTCCTCGCCCGGCGAAAGGATCGGCAGATTGCTCGTGCCGACGAACGTCCCGTCACGGAAGAGAGAGACGGCGCCGGGCAAGAGCGGCGAGCCCTTGGGCAGCACGAGCCTGGCATAGAGGTAGGCCTTGGCGTCCTCCTTTGGGACGGTCCTGACCGCCACCTGCGGCTCCATCGACTCTTCGATAAGCTGGACGCGTTTGGCCTCCCCCGTGTTGGCGACGGTGAGACGGCCGAGAACCGGGTAGAGCGCATGGAACGGCGCCACGACGACCTCAGCTTGACGCTGATCAATCTCGGCCTTCTTCGCCCTGCCGGCGCCCGAAGTCGTCCTTCTCTCCGGCCATCGCCTCCTCCGCCGGCGCCGGAGCGGCGCCATCTTGCGGGGCGAGAGATCGCAGCGCGCCACCCACGGGCGCAGCCATCGGGCGCGGCGCTTCGGGTTCGAAGTCGACCGTCATCGGTGCGAGTTCCGGCGCCGACGCTCCCGCAGCAGGTCGCGTCGTCGAGAGCGTCAAGGCCACGTCGTCCCAGCTCTCGCCCGTGGTCTGCGCAATCGCGGCACGCCGCGTGAGGTCGAGCTTCGGCACCACCGTCTTCGAGCCCGTCGAGAGACGCACGTCGTAGAGGGGCGTCCATGACGCGTGGCCGACCTGGTAGCGCAGGACGAGGTCCGCCTCGACTTCCGCCTGACTCGCCACGAAGACCTTGACCTCGATCCTTTCCTCGCGCGCCGGCGCAAGCGACGAGAGCTTCTTCTCGAGATCTTCGATCTTGCGATCGACATCGCGGATCTTGACGTGCGCATCGAGAGATGCCCGCTGCGCCTCTGCGTTCGCGCTCGCGATGAGAGCGAGGATCGCCGGCCAGTCCTCCGCTCGCTCTGCGGCTCCCGCTGGAGAAGGCGGACGCGTCGGCAGCTGCGTCAGGTTGGCGATCAGCGACTTCTGTGTCTCGGCCCCCTGGACCTGGGCCTCGAGCGTGCTCTTCTCGTCTCTGAGGGCCTCGACTTCGTCCTCGATCTTGCGGCGCTCGGTTTCGGCAGCCTGAGAATCGGCGCGCGGCACGAAAAGACGGCGCGTGTCGACGGAGCCAATCTCGAGCTTGCCCGTCGAATTGCCTTCGACCCGGATGGAGCCTTGAACCGCAGTCGCAGGCAGGTCCTGAAAGACGAGCGTGTGCTCGCCTTTCTCGATCTTCACCTTGGCGATGCGCGTCACCTCTGCGCCTGAGGGAAAGACGGTGACGGCATCCACGCGCGAGACCGCCTCGACCTCGGCAGCACTCGCACCCGCGGCAAGGCCCATCGACAGAACCGCAGCGGCCAGAAAGCGCATAAAAGACCTCTTTCGACGGGGTTGACGTAGAGCCTGAGCGAAGCCCGTTTGCGGCTGCTTCACGACTAAATTATGGCCCGCCGCTGATCCGGTCTACGAGCAGATGCGGTTAACCGTCTGGCGGCGCACATCCCGGCTTAGAATGCGAGCCGACGCACGCGGACCACGTGCGGCAGAGCCTTGACCGCCGCAAGCAGGTGGTCCGGCACTGGCTCGTCCACGGCGACAACGCAGATGGCATCCCCGCCGGCCCGCTCACGCCCAAGATTGAAGGTGGCGATGTTGACATTGGCTTCCCCGAGCAGCGTGCCGAGCTTGCCGATGAAGCCCGGCTTGTCGGAGTTGCGCACGAAGAGCATGTGCGGGCTGATCTCGAAGTCCATCGGGATGTCGCGCACCTCGATGATCCGCGGCCGCCCGCCCGCAGCAACGGTGCCGGCGATCGAGCGCTCGAACTCTGCCGTTCTGATACAGACGCGTACCGTGCTCTCGAACATTCCCGCGCTGTCGCGCGAGACCTCCTCCACGACGATCCCGCGCTCTTTCGCGATCACGCCGGCCGACACCATGTTGACCTCGACGAGAAACGGTCGCAGCACGCCCGCGAGCGCCGCTGCCGTCATCGGCTTGACGTTGTGTGAGGCAACCTCGCCCGAATACTCGATGCGCACCGACGCGATGCTCGTCTCGGTGAGCTGGCCCGCGAAAAGCCCGAGCTGCTCGGCGAGCTTGATGAAGGGAAGAATGCGCCCAGCCTCCTCGGCCGAGATCGAGGGGAAGTTCACCGCGTTCGAAACCGCGCCCTTGAGGAGGTAGTCTGACATCTGCTCGGCGACCTGCAGCGCAACTTTCTCTTGCGCTTCCGTGGTCGACGCACCGAGATGCGGCGTGCAGACGACGCCATCGAGACCGAACAGAACGTTTTCCTTGGCCGGCTCCACTTCGAACACGTCGAGCGCGACACCCGCGACCTGTCCGGACTTCAAGGCCTCGGCCATCGCCTTCTCGTCGATGAGCCCGCCCCGCGCGCAGTTGATGACGCGCACGCCGCGCCGGCATTTCGCGAGCGCCTCCGCGGAGAGGATGTTGCGCGTCTTGTCCGTGAGCGGGGTGTGCAGCGTGATGAAATCGCTCCGGCGCAGAAGCGCGTCGAGTTCGACCTTCTCGACCCCGATCTGCATCGCCCGCTCCGCCGAGAGAAACGGGTCGAACGCCACCACCCTCATCTTGAGGCCGATCGCCCGATCGGCGACGATCGCCCCGATGTTGCCGCAGCCGACGACGCCGAGTGTCTTCCCCGCGAGCTCGACGCCGATGAACTTCGACTTCTCCCATTTCCCCGCCTGCGTTGAGCGGTCGGCCGCCGGAATCTGCCGCGCCAGAGCGAGCATCATCGAGATGGCATGCTCGGCCGTCGTGATCGCGTTCCCGAACGGCGTGTTCATGACGATGATGCCGCGGGCCGTCGCCGCCTTCACGTCGACATTGTCGACGCCGATGCCGGCGCGCCCGACGACCTTGAGCTTCTTTGCCGACGCAATGACGGGCGCCGTCACCTTGGTCGCCGAGCGCACGGCGAGACCTTCATAGTCGCCGATGATGGCCTCAAGCTCCTCCTTGGTGAGCCCGACCCTGACATCGGCTTCGATGCCGCGCTCCTCGAAGATCGCGACCGCGGCAGGCGACAGCTCGTCGGAGATCAAGACCTTTGTCGCCATGGCCTATCCTTGTTCACTTAGGCAGCTTTCGCGAGCCCGGCCTTGGCCTCGGCAAAGGCCCAGTCGAGCCACGGCACCAACGCCTCCACATCGCGCGTCTCCACGGTCGCGCCGGTCCAGACCCTGAGGCCTGGCGGCGCATCACGATAGGACCCGATGTCCTTCGCCACGCCCTCCTTGTCGAGGAGGTCGGCGATCCTCTTCGCAAACGCAGCCTGCTCCTCGAGCGGCAGCCCGCGCACGCCTGCGTCAACGATCTTGAGACATACCGAAGTGTTCGACCACGTCGCCGGGTCCTGAGCGAGGTTTTCCACCCATGGCGTGCGCGCGATCCAGTCGAAGAGTATTTTCGCATTGGCGTCGGCGCGGCGCATCAATCCTGCGAGACCGCCCACGCTCTCGGCCCAGTCAAGCGCTTCGAGGTAATCCGCGACGCACAGCATCGATGGCGTATTGATCGTCTCGCCCTCGAAGATTGCGCGATCGAGCTTGCCACTCTTCGTCATGCGGAAGAGCTTCGGCAGCGGCCACGGCGGCTTGTAGCTCTCGACGCGCTCGACCGCACGCGGCCCCATGATCAGCATGCCGTGTGCCGCCTCTCCGCCGAGCACCTTCTGCCAGGAGTAGGTGAGCACGTCGACCTTCGACCAGTCGATAGGTTGCGCGAAGATCGCCGACGTGCCGTCGACCAGTGTGAGCCCCTGCCGATCGGCGGCGATCCAATCATAGTTGGGAATGCGCACGCCCGAAGTCGTGCCGTTGGCTGTGAACACGACGTCGCGGCTGAAGTCCGCACCCAGATCCGGGAGCTTGCCGAACTCCCCCTCCATGACGCGCGCGTCGCCGAGCTTGAGCTCCTTGACGACATCGACGACCCAGACCTTCCCGAAGCTCTCCCAGGCGAGCACGTCGACGCCGCGGGCGCCGAGCAGTGACCACATCGCCATCTCGAAGGCGCCCGTGTCGGAGCCCGGCACGATGGCAACCTGAAAGTCCTTCGGCAGGCCGAGAAGCGTCTTGGTGCGCTCGATCGCGAGCTTGAGCAGCACCTTGCCCTCTTTCGCCCTGTGCGAGCGTCCGAGAAACGCGCCGTCGAGGGATTGCACCGACCAGCCGGGGTGCTTGGCACAGGGACCCGACGAAAAGCGCGGGTTGGCCGGTCGCACGACCGGCTTAGTGGCAACGGTCATATGTCTACCCTTCCAGATAGAATGCCCTTCGTTGGGGAAGGGTGGCCCGTCCGAGGGTCTAGGAGGCGCGCGGCAGGGTGTCAACCGCGACCAACGGTCGAGGCGGAGCGTCGCGCATTGCCACCAAAATAAAGGCGTGGCCGATCTTTTGACAGACCGACCACGCCCCCAATGGAAAGAGCACGTCGCGCTTACTTGATGACCTCGGCGTAGGGCTCCCGGCGATCGAGCGCGAAGCGGGCGCTGAACATCAAATCCTGCGAGGTTATGTCCCGGATCTCAACACCACCGTAGGACGATGTGCCGAGATAGTCCGTTGCAGTGCCGGTCTTTGCATCGCCGAGATCCAAATAGCGGTATCCGAAATCGAGGGTGACCCGATCCGTGACGTCGTAGCTCATGCCTGCGTAGAGCGCCCAGGCAAAGTTGTACTCGGTGTGGTCCGCACCGTAGTAGGTCGTGTTCTGCACCGGATTGGTGTCCCTCAAACCCAAGACCGAGACCGACGCCATGCCGATGCCGCCGCCGACGTAGGGCGTGACTCCGCACCACGAGCCGATATCGACGTAAGCGTTGACGAGGGCAAGCCAGCTTTCGATGTCGGCCGTGTATTCATTGGCGCCCGCAGTGGCTGGTCCCGGCGGATCGGCATAGGCATCCTGCGCCACAAACAGAAACTTGCCGCGGTATTCACCCGTCACATCGAAGCGAAGCCAGCGTCCGGCGTCGACACCGATGCCGAGCCCGTAGAACGGCGCGCTCTTCATGTCCTTGTGGTTCACCCAGAACGTATTTTCGTCGTACGCCTCGGTCCAGATGCTTCCGACGTCCTGGCTGTGCATTCCGATGGTGCCTTTGAGATACCACGTGCGCTGCGGCGGCGGAGGCGCGTAGCTGTCTTTGAGGCCGAGGTCGGCCGCAAGGCTCGGCGCGGCACTCCCCAAAAGGGCTGCAAATCCTATTGCCGCTCCCACGAGAATGGAAACGCGCGAGGTGGTCATGACTATCCCCTTCGTCATCAGACCGGCTGTGCGAGCCAGCATGCGATCGCAAACGCAGCACCTGTCCGATGCGAACTCTGAGTCATAACCTTTAAGAGAAGTTTAAACGGCGTTTTGAAACGGCACGCACGCGCGGGCTACGCCGCGGGCGCCGCCACGAAATATTGAGGCGTATCTCTCGATTAAGGACCCGCTCAGGCCGCTTGCGCGGCGGCCTTCACGGCCTCGACGATGTCACCGACGACCGTCGACACGAGCTTCTCGTCGTCGCCTTCTGCCATGACGCGAATGACGGGCTCCGTGCCCGACGGGCGGATGACGAGGCGGCCGCCGTCGCCGAGACGCGCCTTGGCGCCCTCGATCGCCTTCCTGACGCGGCTATCCTCGAGCGGCTTGCCGTCGGCATAGCGCACGTTCTGCAAAACTTGCGGCAACGGCGTGAATCGCGCGCACACCTCCGACACCGGATTGCCGGTCGACACCACGCACGCGAGCAGCTGCAGCGCCGAGACAAGGCCGTCGCCCGTGGTCGTGAAATCGGACAGCACGATATGGCCCGATTGCTCGCCGCCGACGTTGTAGCCGTGCTTCCTCATGTGCTCGACGACATAGCGGTCGCCCACGGGCGTGCGGGCGAGCGCCAGCCCCTTGCTTTTGAGATAGCGCTCGAGCCCAAGGTTGCTCATGACTGTCGCAACGATGCCGCCGGCCGTCAGCTTGCCGCGCCTGTGCCAGCTGTCGGCGATGACGGCCATGAGCTGGTCGCCGTCGACGATCGAGCCCTTCTCATCGACGATCACGACGCGATCCGCGTCGCCGTCAAGCGCGATGCCGATGTCGGCCCTCACCTCGCGCACCTTGTCGATCAGCGCATCCGGCGCCGTCGACCCGCACTTGTAGTTGATATTGCGGCCATTGGGATCGACGCCGATCTTGATCACCTCGGCACCGAGCTCCCACAGCGCCTCGGGCGCCACCTTGTAGGCAGCCCCGTGCGCGCAATCGATGACGATGCGCACGCCCGTGAGCTTGAGATTTTTCGGCAGCGTCCGCTTCGCGAATTCGATATAGCGCTCCTGCGCGCTCTCGACCCGCGTCGCGCGTCCAATGCCGTCCGCGGATGCGAGAAGCACCGAGGAGTCGGCTTCGATCAGCCGCTCGATCTCGCGCTCCATGTCGTCGGAGAGCTTGTAGCCGTCGGGATCGAACAGCTTGATGCCGTTGTCGTCGTAGCGGTTGTGGGAGGCGGAGATCATGACGCCGAGATCGGCGCGCAGCGAGCGCGTGAGCATGGCGACAGCAGGTGTCGGCATCGGCCCGAGCAGGAACACGTCCATGCCGACTGCGGTGAAGCCCGACATGAGAGCGGCCTCGAGCATGTAGCCCGAGAGTCTCGTGTCCTTGCCGATCACGACGCGATGGCGCCGCGATCCGCTTTGGAAGACCTTGCCGGCCGCCATGCCGACCTTGAGCGCCACCTCCGACGTCATCGGATGACGGTTCGCCAGGCCCCGGATGCCATCGGTCCCGAAATAGCGCCGTGTCATCTCACCCCTCATTCCGACCCGCTTCGCCTGCTGTCGACCCTATCATGCGCCCGCGAAGCCAGCGTTGAGCCGCCTCCAAAATCCGCACAGCCGCCATTTACCCCTCGTAAACCAATAGGCCTACCGCCGGGGCGCGCCAAGGCCTCACATAATGTGTCCGCGGGTTACAAACCGCTTTCGGCGCCTTGTAAACCATATGCTGCCGGTCATGCGAAGCTGCCCGCCCGCGGCAGTTTTGCCTCTGTAATTCGGGCTCGGACACTTTCCACGAACTGGGTCTCGGCCACACGATCGGAAAAAGCGCTACGCGGGATGAGCGCGCCTGCTGCCGGCTCGACCCAAAGCACGATCACCTCGTTGTGGACTGTGACCTCGTACAAGCCCGCCCACCGATAGTGATTGTCGAAGAGCGGGCTCGTCGTACGCACGCCCTCCGGCGTGAGGCTCATGCGATGCTCCGACATCGTGGGACCGTCCGGCCGGAATGCCCGCTTCCTCATCTGCCCATAGCGCCACCAGAGAGCTCCGATCATCATGCCGATCCCGAGGAGAAGCCCGACGATGAACTCGGCGTAGACGAATGGCCTGCCCGTCATCAGAGGCATGAGCAGATCGGCGGCCGCGAGAGCAACCGCCACCGCCATCGTGCCGAGAATTAGCCGCGCGCCTTCGACGTCCCATGATCCGGCGTGCCGTCCTCCCGATGCCCGGTCGGACGCCAGCTTCTGATAGATTTTGAGATGCGCCGGATCGAACGTGTAGACGAGCTCGGTCATGCGCGTCCCCCTTCAAGAACCCATTGACTTCAGACGAGCCCTTCCTCTGTCCCATGCATGGCCGCCTGCCAGACGCAGACTGCCTGACGCGTCGCCGCGACGTCGTGCACGCGCACGATCTGTACGCCCTGTGCGATGGCCGAGAGTGCGGCGGCAATCGAGCCCGGCACGCGATCCGTGGGCGCCTCCACATTGCACAGTTGCCCGATGAGCTTCTTGCGCGACGCCCCGAGCAGCACGGGAACGCCGAGCCCGTGATAGAGGCTCATGGCGCTGAGCACGGCGATGTTGTGCGGCAGATGCTTGCCGAACCCGATGCCCGGGTCGGCGACGAGCTTGGCTTTGGGTATCCCGGCCTTCTCGCATACGCCGATCCGCTTCTCGAGAAAATCGAATACGTCGAGCACGACATCGGCATACTGCGGATTGTCGTTCATCGTCTTTGGATCGCCCTGCGCGTGCATGAGAATGACGGGCAGCCCGGATTGGGCCGCGACGCCGAGCGCCTCGGGATCGTGAGTAAGCGCCGACACATCGTTGAGAATATCTGCGCCGGCCGCGGCGGCTTGGCGCATCACCTCGGCCTTGCGGGTGTCGACCGAGATCCGGGCGTCCGTCTTGAGGCGTAGCCCCTCGAGCACCGGAATGACCCGGCGCAACTCTTCCGCCACTGGCACCAGATCGGAGCCTGGCCGTGTCGACTCCCCGCCGATATCGAGGATGTCGGCGCCTTCCTCGACGAGCCGCAAGCCGTGCTCGACAGCCGCCTTGACATTGGCAAGGCTGCCGCCGTCGGAGAAGCTGTCCGGCGTTACGTTGATGATCCCCATGATGCGCGGGCGGTCGAGCGAGAGGCCGGCAAGTCGCGGCCGCGACGCCCGCACGGCTTCGAACATGTCGGCCGCCGAGAGCGCGTGCCGCCCCCAGTCGCGCTCCATGAAGTCGCCAAGTCCGATGATGCGCCGGATGACCGTCTTCGAGCCCCGGTCGATGACCTCGATCGCCGAGAAGGAGAGCGGCCCTCCGGCAAGCGGCAGCCCGCCCCAGACCTCTCCGGGCTCTGCCTCGCGGCGCGCCTCGAAGATCCCGATCGGGCGGATGTAGATCGACCGTTGCATCCGGGCTGAGCGCTCCCTCAATACGGCGGCGGCCGCGAATTGCTCGCGGCCGCCCCAACTATTGCCTCGTCTAGGAACCGGCGATCAAGACTGCGGCTGGGGTTCCATGCCGCCCGCATCCGGCTCCTCGCGCGGACGCGACCGCCCGGCCGCCGGCACCGCCGAGCCCACCGGACCCTTCGTGCCGTCGTCGTCGGAGCGGCGGATGATCTTGTCGCCGCGAATGATGGCCTGCACCTCTTCGCCGTTGAGCGTCTCGAACTCGAGCAGGGCCTTCGCGACCGCGTGCAGCGCGTCGATCTTCTCGGTCAGGATGCGCTTCGCCGTCGCCTCGCCGTTCTGAATGAGCCCGCGAATCTCCTCGTCGATGAGCTTGGCGGTCTCATCGGAGAGGTTCTTGGTCTGCGTCACCGAATGGCCGAGGAAGATCTCCTGCTCGTTGCCGTTGTAGCGCACGCGCCCGAGCTTGTCCGACATGCCCCACTCCGTGACCATGGCGCGCGCGAGCTGCGTCGCCATCTGGATGTCGCCCGTGGCGCCATTCGTCACGTTGTCGGGGCCGCCGAGGATGATCTCGGCTTCGCGCCCGCCGAAGAGCACGGCGAGACGCGCCTCGCACCACTGCCGCGAGCGGCTGTAGCGGTCGCCCTCGGGCAGGTTCATGGTCACGCCGAGCGCACGCCCGCGCGGGATGATCGTCACCTTGTGCAGGGGATCGTAGGGCACGCTCAGGCCCACGATGGCGTGGCCCGCCTCGTGATAGGCCGTGTTGCGTTTCTCTTCCTCGCTCATGACCATGGAGCGCCGCTCGGCGCCCATCATGACCTTGTCCTTGGCGTCCTCGAACTCGCTCTGCGTCACGAGGCGCTTGTTGCGGCGCGCCGCAAGCAGCGCCGCCTCGTTGACGAGGTTGGCGAGATCCGCGCCCGAGAAGCCCGGCGTGCCGCGCGCGATCGTCTTGGCGTCGACGTCGGGCGCCACCGGCACCTTGCGCATATGCACTTTCAGGATCTTCTCGCGGCCCGAGATGTCGGGGTTCGGCACGACGATCTGCCGGTCGAAGCGGCCCGGGCGCAGCAGCGCCGGGTCGAGCACGTCCGGACGGTTGGTGGCCGCGATGATGATGATGCCTTCGTTGGCCTCGAAGCCGTCCATCTCGACGAGCAGCTGGTTGAGCGTCTGCTCACGCTCATCGTTGCCGCCGCCGAGACCCGCGCCGCGGTGACGGCCGACGGCATCGATTTCGTCGATGAAGATGATGCACGGCGCATTCTTCTTCGCCTGCTCGAACATGTCGCGCACGCGCGAAGCACCGACGCCGACGAACATCTCGACGAAGTCGGAGCCCGAGATGGTGAAGAACGGCACATTGGCTTCGCCCGCGACGGCGCGTGCGATCAGCGTCTTGCCGGTGCCCGGAGGCCCGACGAGCAGCGCGCCGCGCGGAATGCGCCCACCGAGCCGCTGGAACTTTTGCGGATCGCGCAGGAACTCGACGATCTCCTCGAGGTCGGCCTTGGCCTCGTCGACACCCGCCACGTCCTCGAACGTCACGCGCCCTTGCCGCTCGGTGAGCAGCTTGGCCCGGCTCTTGCCGAAGCCCATGGCGCGCCCCGAGCCCGACTGCATCTGGCGCATGAAGAACACCCACACGGCGATGAGCAGCAGCATGGGGAACCAGTTGAGGATCACGTTCATGATCGACGGCACGTCCTCGTCGGACGGGCGCGCCTTGAACTTGACGCCCTTCTTCTCGAGACGCTCGATGAGACCCTTGTCCTCGGGAGCATACGTCGTGAATTGGCTCGCGTTGTCGCGCATGGTGCCGTAGACGCGGTTGCCCGCGAGCGTCACTTCCGCGACCGTGCCGGCGTCGACGGCGGACAGGAAGTCGGAATAGCTGATCTCCGTCCCGCGCCGGCCTTGTGCCGGATTGTTGAACAAATTGAATAGGGCGGCCAGGAGTACGAGCACGGCTACCCAAATCGCGAGCTTCTGGAAATTTGCGTTCATCATGTTCCCTGCTGGCCCTACCCGGCCATCCGCGGCATTGCAGCCCGGGCGGCAAGCCTACATTGACAAGATTGACTGGCAGCTAAGATAGGAGTGGGGGGAGGGTTTGCCAAGTTTTGAAACCCTCGCCGACTGGCTCTCAACGGGTACTTGCACGGAATTGCGCGCCGAGTTGGGGTGCGGATCATGTGCCAAGTAGCTGCCAACCCACGAACTTGGACGTGCAAAGATGGCCACGCCCGGCGCCCTTTCCCGCGGCGCTCTGCGCTTCAAAATCGAGCTGCGGGACGGCAATTAACCGGTCTCCCGACCAAAACGACGGCAGCGCAGCCAGCGCTCGCGCTGGTGCAACCGGCTTCCTCGTAAGGCGAGGGCGAAGGGTTGCATAGGCGTTGGCGCCGAGCGCGCGCACGGCGACCCTTGTGCTCACACCTGCGTCATTAAGCATCTTCGCCGAGGCAACCCCGACGCGAAAGCGCCCGTCCCAGAGGGCGTCGCGGCCGGGCTCGACATCGATTTGAGGCAGATCGGTTCGGTCCCCTTCCCGATACACGCGGATCGATCGCCCGCTCGCCCGGATGATGCAGCCGCCGAGCGTCAGCCCGACGTGCGCCGCATCTGCGCCTTCAGGCGAGAGCGCCTCCGCCAGCGCCTCGACTTTGACGAGGCGCGGCGGCTTTGCGTCTCCGCCAAATGCCCCCAGCACACGCATGAGGAGCCGGATGCGCAGCTCCGCTGCTGCGTCCGCGAACATGCGCCGATCGATGCTGGCGAAGATGCCCCCGTTGATGTCGACGGTTGCGGCAAGCGGCTCGAGAGCCTGATCGAGAGCCGCGCGCGCGCGCGCCAGCCGGCGTGCGGAGAGCGCCAGCTTGTCGCTCGTGAGGCCGAGAGCAGCGAGGCTCTCATGGGCTGCCCGCAAACGGGCTCTCTCGAAGTCCAGGCGCTCGTTGCTCGGATCCTCGACCCACGCGATGTCCGCCGCCTTGAGCGTCGCCACGAGCCTGCGTTTGGCGATCGCAAGCAGCGGCCTGAGAAGCACGACATCGCCATCCTCGCCGAGCCGCCGTTGCGATTGCATAGAGGACAGCCCGTCGATGCCGCTGCCGCGTGCGAGCCGCATCAGAAACGTCTCGGCCTGGTCGTCTTCTGTGTGCGCCGTGACGACGGCCACGGCCCCGCCACGACGCCTCGCGGCGTAGCTGGCAAGCAACCGGTAGCGCGCCTCGCGCGCCGCCTCTTCGATTCCCGCGACGGGCTTCTCTCCCTTCCAGACGAGCGTCTTGTGGCGCAAGCCGCATTCGCGCGCCCGCGCACCGACCCAGCGCGCCTCCGCCGCGGATTCTGCGACGCAGGCCATGATCGACCGTCACGACCTCGAACTCGGGCAGCGTCGTCGCCCTCATGCAGGGCCCGCCAGCGTGACGCGAGATACATGAGCGCCATGCTGTCGGCGCCCCCGGAAACGGCCAGAACGACATGATCGAACGAGGCGAGCGTGTCCAAAGAGCCGGTCGAGCTCGCTGTCGGCGACGGGCTCTGCCCGCGCCTCGAGCCGCGCGCCTGGCCGGGCTTGCCGGCCGTCACGCTCGTAGACCTTGGCTCATGGGCAGCCGACGCGCTGACGCTCGCTCTCCGCCTTGCTCTTCACGATCGCCGGCGCACTCGGAAACTTTGAGCTGACGTCGCGAAACGCCACGCAGGCATCCTTTTTCTTGCCCAGCTGGGCGAGCGCCATCCCCCGCTTGAGCTGCGCGTCGGGCGCCTTGGCGCTCGATCCGAACGACGCGGTCACGAGATCGAAGGCCTCGGCCGCGTCGGCGTAGTTTTTCTGCACGTAGTGCGACTCGCCGAGCCAGTAGAGCGCGTTCGGTGCGAGCGAATCCTTGGGATACCGCTTGAGGAAATCCGAGAACCCCGCCTGGGCGGCGCCGTAGTCTTGCTGCAGAAGGTAGCCGTAGGCCGCCTCGTAGAGCTGTTTCGGGTTCCCGGCGGTCGCCTCCGGGCTGGCCGTGGCCACCTGCGCCGGCGTCGAAGCCGGCGGCGCAGGAGTGGCGGGCGGAAGAGGCGTGACTGCCACGCCACCGGGCCTGCCTGCTGCCAGATCCCCGATCGGGTCTGCGGTGCCCGACGTGACCGTGGTCGAGCCGAAGCGGCTGGCACCGGTGCCTGCTGCTGCGGCCGGAGAGGCCGAAGCGCCGTCATCCGGCGGCAGCGCGCCGGCGTCCGAACGGCGCGGCGTGCCGCCCTGGCTCCTGATCTCGTTCGCGAGCTGCTCGACCTGCGCTGTCAGCGCTCGGATCTGCGTCTCCATGCCGTCGAGGCGCGCCTGATCGCCCGCCGCGAAGCTTGCTGCTCCCGTCCCGCTCGAATCCGGGCTCCTGGCGCCCCCGCCGCGTGCCAGCGTCTCGAGCGTGCCGATGACCACCTGCATATCAACGAGCTGCTCCTCGAGCTGCTCGACGCGTTGTCTGAGCTTGGCCTCGCCCGGCTCGGGAGACGCGCTTTCGCCTTCGGCCCCGGTCTTGGCGCCTGCCGGGCGCTGTGCCTTAGCGGCGGCCGCGGCGGCGGGTTTCTCCTGCGCTGCCGGCGCCTGCTCCGCGGTCCACGGCGCCTCCTGGGCCATCGCGCACGGCACGCCGAAGATGAAGAGAGCCGACGCGGCTGCCGCGAGCGCACGACGCGATGATGCTGCCATTTGCAAAGCGCCTTCCACTACGAGCCCACGCTTTCCGATTGCCACGTCTCTGCCTCCGCTGCCATCTCAACGGATGCAAGGCCACAGAATACCTCAATTTATGCCATCGGCGCTTTGTCCCGCCTTGTCAACGTCGCGGCACGCGGACTTTCTCAATGTGTGAGAAGCGACTGATCCCGGGCGACGACCGCAGCCTCCCCCGGGCCGACACTAGCCGGTCCGTCGGTGCGCCGCGCAGGCGCGCTCACGAGCACCGTTACAACCCGGCGGTTCTGCGCCGCGCAGGCGGGATCGGGGCAATCGGAGACCCTTTTATCGCGGCCCCACGAGTTAACCGAGAGCCTGTTTGATTCGATCCCCTCTTCGATGAGACGCTGGCGAACTGCGTCTGCTCGCGCCTCCGAAAGTCTCAAGTTCTCGTCCGCGGAAAGCGCGCCATCGTCGGCGTGTCCCTCGATCGTCGCCGCAAGATCCGGTCGAAGCTTGATGAAGCGGGCCTGAGCCTGAAGGACGCCGCGCGCACGGCTTCCGAGTTCCGCGCTGCCGGCACTGAAGAATACCCGGTCCCCGGCCTCGGCGATGAACCGCTCCTCTATAGCCGCGGAGACCTCGGTACCCTGGCTGCGATCAGGCTCATCGGGAACCGCCGAACCGCCGAGCCTTGGAATTTCGGTGACTGGCGGCAATCGCGACGCATCGCCATCCCTCGCCGCTGTCGTCGTTCTGCGCTCCGCCGTGCTCCGCATCGCACCCTTGTAGAGTTCGGCGAGGTGCCCGCGGGCGTCTTTGGCGAGCGCACTGTCCGGCGCCTCGGCAATGATTCGTTCAAAGAGGCGCTGCGCGTCGGCGTTGCGGCCGGCGTCCAAAGCCGCCAGGGCATCGTCGAAAAGGGCGACTGTCCTTGATTCGGAGGGCGCCGCCGGTGACGTGGACACAGCAGGGCGTTTGGCATTCGAATCTTCAAGCAGCGCGCTCGGTGCATCGCTGCGCGGCTTGGTCTGCTGAGGGCTCAGCGTGAACGTCCCGATCGAGACCTCGTCATCTCCCAATTCTTCGGCGGCGACGGCGGGCACGAAAAGGGCCGATTGAGCGAGACCGAAAACGATCAAGACAAAAGCGCAACTGCCGGTCCGCTGGGCCGCCGCGCAAAGACAATTCATGACGCGATCCTCGCCTTGCAACTCCTAGACGCTAGGCACAAATTCTGCGCCCGCAATACGGCCGAACTTTGCTTGATCAGACCTAGACCAAAGTCGAGATGGGGGGCTCAGGGCAGGCTGGAAACATGCCGCACTGCAACACTCAGGACGCGGCGCGGTTGTTGAGAACCGTCTGCGCGCGCCTGTTCTGCGACCAGCATGAGATGTCGTTGCATACGGCGACAGGGCGTTCCTTGCCGTACGAGATCGTCCTCACGCGGTTTGCTTGAACGCCGTTCTGAGCAAGGAAGTTGCGGACCGACGTCGCGCGACGGGCACCAAGCGCGATGTTGTACTCGCGGGTGCCGCGTTCGTCAGCATGTCCCTCGATCGTAATCGTGAACTGCGGATACTGGCGCAGCCATTGCGCCTGCTTCTGCAGAGTTGATTGGGCCTCAGCTGTCAGGTCGGTGCTATCGGACGAGAAATAGACGAGATCGCCGATGTTGACGCTGAAGTCGCGCTGCGTTCCCGGAGTGATCGGCCCCTTACCGTCTGCACCCGCGAGTTGCGCCCCGTTGCCCGCTTCGTTCGTCGCGCAGCCGCCGATCCCCGCCGCTGCCCCGACAACCAGTAACAGTGCGAGAACCTTCGAGGCCCGAATCGCCGGCGCCATCCCTCTTTCCTTTCCTGGCTCGACGGTCCGCTGAGGAGCTGGCCGGAGCCTCTTCAAATCCACTAACTGCACATCGGATAGCCGAGCCATCGTACCAAAATGTGGCCAAGGCCAAGCCGTTCCACGACCTTCTCGAGGGCATCCTGCGGCAGCCGAGACCCGGCCTCTTCCGGAAATCTGCCGGCTTATGATCACCGCGGCCATTTCGGGCTCATTCCGAATGCCCGGTTGGAGGCCCAAAGTGAGCGTGCCAGAAACGAGTTAAGAGAAACTACTTGGCGCAGAACACGCACGAAAGCGCGTAGCCACTCTAATCCCCATAATAAAAAAACCGAATTGCCGCAGCGCTAGCAGCGGCAATTCGGTCTAATCATTCAACCACGCGGCAAGCGCCGCGGGTTAAATCCGGAATACCGGTTTAGCGAACGTCGGCAGCAGCCGGAACATCCGCACCGAGCTTCATCGGAGCTTCTTCGCGACGGCAAGCGCCGAGGCTGAGGGCCACGATAGCGGCAGCAAGAACGATAGCGCCCTTCATTGTCTTCTCTCCTGTGTTGGTGTCTTGAACTTGAATTCGGACGTTAGCGAGCCACATCCGTGGCGGCCGGAACCTCGGCACCGAGCTTCATCGGCGCTTCTTCACGACGGCAAGCGCCGAGCGCAACAGCGACGACGGCAGCCGAAAGAATAATCAGCCCCTTAACACCCTGCATGGTCTTATCTCCTGATGCTTGTTCGGCAACTAGCCGAATATTGGGGTACCGGCCCAGCTCGTTTTGATCAAGAACTGAGGGCGTTACTGGACCGTTTTCCACCCTTGTAGATGCGAAAATGCAACGCCGTGGTGTGCCGTCCTCTGACTCTTGGCTCCTCACGGCGCCACACCTAGAAGCAACTGAAATCGCGCAGCGAATCGCCTTCAGTAATCTTTGAAGGCTTTGCGGCGATTGTCGAGTGATTCCGTTAATCGCGGGTTAAGCGCCGTCTCAATTCAGGAGCGGCGACCAAGCCGGGTCGGACCCGAACGACGGCGTGGCAACGACGCGCTCATTGTAGCCCGTGAGATCGACCGAATAGATTCGCGGCCCCCCAGTCTCGCCCTGGCTCTCCCGAAAGAACATCAGCACACGTCCGTTCGGCGCCCAGGTCGGCCCCTCGTTGTGAAAGCCTTCGGTCAGCACCCGCTCGCCCGAGCCGTCGGGACGTAGGACGCCGATGAGGAACCTGCCGGCGAGCTGCTTGGTAAAGGCGATGTAGTCGCCGCGCGGCGACCACACCGGCGTCGAGTAGCGGCCTTCGCCCAAGCTGACACGGCGCACGTTGGAGCCGTCGGCACCCATCACGTAAAGCTGCTGCGTACCTTCGCGGTCGGATTCGAAGACGATCTCACGCCCGTCCGGCGAGTAGCAGGGACTGGTATCGAGCGCGCCCGACGATGTGAGACGCCGCGTCTGCCGCGACCTCAGATCCATCTCATAGATGCTCGAATCGCCTTCCGACTGCAGGCTCATGATCACGCGCTGCCCATCGGGCGAGAAGCGCGGAGCAAACGTCATGCCCGGGAAGTCGCCGACCATCTCGCGCTGACCGGTCTCGAGGTTCATGAGGAATACGCGCGGTTGATCGCGCGTATATGACATGTAGGCGATTTCGCTGGTCGTCGGATTGAAGCGCGGCGTCAACACGATCTCTTGGCCCTGGCTCAAGAGGCGGACATTGGCGCCATCCTGATCCATGAGCGCCAGGCGCTTGATCCGTTTTATCTTCGGTCCCGTCTCATCGACGAACACGACGCGCGTATCGAAATATCCCTTCTCGCCGGTGAGCCTCTCGTAGATTTGGTCGGCAATGATGTGTCCGACCCGGCGCCAATTCTGCGGCGCCGTGGCAAATCGTTGCCCGGAGAGCTGTTTTCCGCTCGCCACGTCCCAGAGCCGGAACTCGGAGGCGAGGCGTCCATCGGGTCCGCGGGTCACCCGCCCGATGGCGAGCGCATCTGCGCTGATCTGACGCCAGTCGGGAAAGCGCGGCACGGCGTTGACGTCGCGCACCTGCTCGAGATACGACGCCGGATCGAGTGGCTGGAACAGGCCCGAATTCCCGAGATCATTGGCGATCACCTGGGCAACGTCGGCCGCGAGCTTGGGATCGTCGCCGAGAAACGCTGGGATGGCGATCGGGATCGGCGCAATCGTCCCCTGCCGTTGCGTGCCGCGCAGACCCTCGCCGCCCCCCGAAGCGCCGCCGCCCCTAAGGCCGGGCGCACGCGCCATCCTGGGGGCCAGCAGGCCCATAGCCCTGCTGCTGGCGGAGCTGGCCATCGAGACCACCGCCCGAGGAGGGTCCCTTGTAGCTGTCGTCGACGCCCTTCTGGGCGCCGGCTGGTCCTCCAGCGGCGGCGGTCAGGGCCGCAAGGAGCACCAAGGTTCGAATCGACAAATGTCTCATGGGTCTAGCGCTCAACGAGCTCTTTCATTTTTGATCACGATACGCAGGGCGCGGCAGACAGGTCTCACATCATATCCCGCGGATCGAAACCCCAGATAATCGTCTTCCAGGCCACATACTTGTCGGCCGGCAGATTGAACGGCTGGCAGGTCTTCACTGCCCGGATCGCGGCCTCAGCCGCGATTTGATACACGGCGCTGGATTGCGGTTCCACGACGGCTGGCTCTCCATCGAGCGAGCCGTCAAGCCGGAGATGCCACTTGAGCGTGACCACCGTCGTCTCGATCCCGCCGCCACCGCCCGGCAGCTTCCAGCAATTGCGCAGTTGAGAGATGATGAGGCCCTTGAGGAGGTCCTCCTCGCGCGCCGAGAGCACCGAGTCCTTGCCTTCGCTGGCCCCCGCCGTGGGCCCCGTATAGTCGGTCTCCTTCTCCGGCGGCTGGGCTGACAGCGGCGCGCCCTTCTTGGTCGGGTCCTTGTCGAGCAGCGCCGCGAGCCGGTCCGCCTCGGCCTTTTTCTTCTTCTCTTCGGCCTTTTTCTTGGCCTCTGCGAGCTTCTTCTTCTCTTCCTGCTTCTTCTTGAGCTCTTCCGCCTTCTTCTTCTCGTCGGCCTTGCGTTTTTCTTCTGCCTTCTTCTTTTCCTCGGCCTTGCGTGCTCCTCGGCCTTCTCTGCTCTTCGGCCCGCTTCGCGTCCTCGGCCTGCTTTTCGTCGGCGAGCTTCTTGGCGATCTCGTCCGGCGTCGGGCCGGGAGGAGGCTGTGCCGGCAAGGCGGCTAGCTTCTCGGCGATTGGATCTGGCTTCGGCGGCTCGGGCGGCGGTGGCTCGGCGGGCTTGGCTTCTTCCACTTTGGGAGCTGGAGGCTCCTCGGGTGGCGTCGGTGCCGTAACAGGCTTGGGTTTCTCCGCTTCCTTCTTCGAGATCTCGGGCTTCGGCTGGTCCTTGGCCTTGGCCTCGAGCTCCTTGGCGCTCTCGCTGCCTTGCTTCAGGCGCAGGAGTTCGGACGGCGTGATCAACGCGACCGTGATGGGCTCGGGCTCGGGCGGCTTGAGCTCGGGCGTCGACAGCATCACCAGGTAGGCCCACGCCAAGAGGCCCACATGCACCAGGAGCGAAATGGCGAGACCGAGCTGCAAGTAAGTCTAGCCTCCTTCCTCCACCTCGGTCACGAGCGACACCTTCTTGAACCCGCCGGCGCTGATGCGGCCCATGACCCTCATCACCGTCCCGTAGTCGATCCCCTTGTCACCGCGGACGAAAATCTGCTCGTCGACGCCGTTCTTCGCGATCGCCTTGAGCTTCTCGGCCATCTCGTTGAGCGCAACCTTCGTCTCGCCGATGAAAACATCGCCGTTGGCCTGAACTGAGACCGTAAGCGGCTCTTTATTCGATTCGAGTTGCTTTCCGGTTGCCTGCGGCAGCTCGATCGGCACGCCGACGGTGAGCAGCGGTGCGGCGACCATGAAGATGATGAGCAGCACGAGCATCACGTCGACCATCGGCGTGACGTTGATCTCGCTCATCGGCGCATGGCGTTTGCCGCGCCGGCTGCGCCGCCGACCGCCACCCGCCTGGCCGTGCTTGAGGCTAACGCCCATGGCTCAATGCTCTCATGACGCCGGCAAGACTTCAGGTCCGCACGTCGATCTGGCGCGACACGATCGCCGCGAACTCGTCCGCGAACGCTTCGAGACGCTGACTGATCTGGGCCGAGTCGGCCGAGAACTTATTGTAGAAGATGACGGCCGGGATGGCGGCCATGAGACCCAGGGCGGTCGCGAACAGCGCTTCCGCGATGCCGGGCGCCACGACCGCTAGATTGGTGTTCTTGGACACCGCGATCGCCTGGAAGCTCGTCATGATGCCCCACACCGTGCCGAAGAGCCCGACGAACGGCGCCGTCGAGCCCACCGTCGCGAGGAAGAGGAGCCGCCGGTCGAGGCGCTCCATCTCGCGGCTGATCGTGACGTCCATCACCTTCTCGACGCGTAGCTGAATGCCGCCGAGAGCCCGGATGTTGCCCTCGACGGATCGCTTCCACTCGCGCATCGCGGCGACGAACAGCGCGGCGATCGCGATCGTCTTTCCGCGCGAGAGGCCGGTATAGAGTTCGTCGAGAGATTGCCCCGACCAGAACGTCTGCTCGAAGCGGTCGGCTTCGACGCGTGCGCGCCGGAATGCGAACAGCTTCTCGATGATGATGGCCCAGGACCAGATCGAGGAGAGCAGCAGGCCGAACATGACCACCTGCACGATCGGGGACGCCTGCAGGAAGAGTTCGATAAAGGACACGCCACCCGCGGCGGGCGCGAGTGCGGTCTGCGAGACATCTGCCGGATTCATTCTTTCATCCGCCGTTCGTCGCTCGATTTGAGCGGGAGGTAGCCTTTGCGGACGAGCTGCACGAGGTCGCACCAGCCGTTTTGCCGCTGGCACACTTCTGCCCCGCCCCGCTCCCGATCACCAACACGGCATGTTGCCGCGCAATATGACCAAACCGAGGCTCCGAAGCTTAGCGAAATTCACCGATATCCCCTTTCTTGTCGGGGCTGGATTGCCCAAGCATTGGGCGCACTGCCAGGCTGTTGCAGCAACCGGATCGCTGGCCAGAGGGGCGCGCCTACGTTCCTGCCATCTCAAGCAGGCCGCGCCACGCCCCCGTTATCGGGTCATAAGCCTGGATTTCGCCATGCTCCATGTCGTAGAGCCAGCCGTGAATATTGACCCGCCCCTCGGCCACGCCCTTGGCAACGATTTCGTAGGTCATGAGATTGTCGAGCTGAAACTGGATGTGAGCTCTGATCGTGGCCGGGATCTTTTCCTGATCCGGCACACCGGCCGCGCGGACGAGCTCGTGCGCAGGCCGCGTGTACTCGACCCAGCGTCCGAGATGGGCAGCGCCGCTGGGGGGAAGAGGCTCGGCGAGCGCCTGAATGCCGCCGCACCCCGAATGCCCGCACACCACGATGTCGTCGATGCCGAGAGGACCGAGCGCATACTCGATCGCGGCGCCGACCGCGTCGTCGTCGGCGCCCGCCGGCGGAACGCAGTTGGCGATGTTCCTCACCTCGAACAGCTCCCCGGGATCCGCCGACGTGATCTGCGAGGGAACCACGCGGCTGTCGCAACACCCGATCCAGAGCAGGCGCGGCTTCTGCTTCTTCGTGGCGAGGCTCTTGAAGAACGACCGGTCGCGCTCGAATTCGAGGCGAAACCGTTCGTAGCCCTCGATCGCATCCTTGATGTCGAGATCGATGCCGCGCTCGTCTTTCGCGGTGGTCATAGTGGTTCCCCCCGTTTGCCCGGAGAACAATTCTCCTCTTGGGACGGCATCTTCTTTCGAAGGCAGCGGTTTGTCTACGCGGCCTCGATGGCCGACAAATGACGGGCGGTCTATGTGGACGGAACCGTGCCGAATGCGGACCTGACCGCCGTCGAAAGCCTGAGCGGCTTCCCCGAGACCGAGACCAGCACGACCGTCACCTCGGCCTCGAAAACGCGCCGCCCCGCGCTCGAAACCGATTGCAGCAGCGTCACGCTCGCCCCGCCGAGCTCCTTGACCCGCGTCTCGACCTCGAGCACCTCGTCCATGCGCACGGGCCTCAGGAAGTCGCAGTTCATTCGCCGCACGACGAAGGCGGCCGGCTCATGGCTGTCTGAGCCGTCGATGAGCCGTCGCGAATCCGTCCCGAGAAGGCGCAGGAAATCCGTGCGCCCGCGCTCGCACCAGCGGATGAAGGAGGCGTGATAGGCGATGCCGCCCGCGTCCGTATCTTCGAAATAGACCCGGATAGGCAGCACATGGCGCCGCCCCGTCTCGTCGTCGACGATCCGCCCGGCGAGATCCGGCCAATCATGGGTCTCATTTTGCATGGGGGCAAATGAGCCGAACGGCGGAGCTTTGTCACGCTGCGAGTTGTCTCAGCGCTAACACGTCACTCAGGCGATGTCCGGGCTGTGTCCGCCACCGATCTCGACCAGCACGATCTCGGGCGGCGAGCCGAACCGGAGCGGCACGCCCGAGCAGCCGAGCCCGCCCGACACGACGAGGTTGCGGCCCTCCTCGACGATATGGCCATAGACATAGCGCCGCCCGTATTTCGACGGCACGTAAGGGGCGTATCCCGCGAGACGCACCTGTCCGCCGTGCGTGTGCCCGGCGACCGTCAAGGCGACACGCGCCGGCACCTCGGGAAAGATATCGGGCTCGTGCGCCATCAGCACGACCGGCGCGTCGTCGGTGATTTGCTCCATGGTCTTCGGCAGATCGTCCACGCCCGAGTAGTAAGTAGTTTTTGCCGCGCCGCCCGTGACGGCTGTTGCGCGGAAAGTAGGCCCATTGGTCGCCGAGGCCGGCGAGCCAGAAAGGCTGCCCCTCTTTGTCGAGCCGGACAGCGTCGTTCTCGTAGACCTTGATGCCGCCGGCTTCCAGCGTCCGCCGCACTTTGATAGTGCCGGTCCGCGTGCGCTGAACCTTCGTGTCTTCCCACCAGTCGTGATTGCCGAGCACGGCGTGCACTCCGAGCGGCGCCTTGAGACCTGCAAGCGCCCCGCCCCACTCCTCGTGAGGGACCTTGCGGCCGTACCGGCTCAACTTCTCCCCGACGACATAGTCTCCGAGCAGAAGCGTTGCATCGGGTGCCAGCGCATTCGTTTTGGCGACGATGTGACGAATGCGATCAGCGGGCATCCAGGGATCGCAGGCGTGGATGTCGGCAATCAGCGCGACGCGCAGCACAAACCCCTCGGGCCAGCGCGGCGGCGAAATCTGATAGCGCGTGACGTTGAGCAGAAACGGCTCCGCAGCGGCATAGCCGGCGGAGCCCACCGTCCCCACCGACATAACGGCGAGGCCCTTCAAGACTTGACGGCGCGAGAGCAAGCTTCCCTCTTGGCAATGATCTGAGCGCACATAATTGGCACGCCACAGACTCTTTCGCACGACATTGGTTCTCGGATGATTAAGCAAGAACGGCGCCAAAAAATGGCTCGCCGCGAAGGGAGAGCATTCGTTAACCGATTCCCGCCTTGCCGCCGGATTCTTCGCCCCCTTCGTCGTCGCCGAGCGGCAGTTCCGGCGCCGCGGGGCGCTGCGGGCCGGCGAGACCGATGTGACGAAATGCCTTCAAAGTGAGCACCCGTCCGCGCGGCGTGCGTCCGATGAATCCTTGCTGCAGCAAGTAGGGCTCGACGATCTCCTCGAGCGCATCGCGCGGCTCGGAGAGAGCGGCAGCGAGCGTCTCGATGCCGACTGGACCGCCGTCGTAGTTGCGCGCGATGCAGCTGAGATAGCGGTGATCGAGCGCATCGAGACCGGCATCATCCACCTCGAGCTCACGCAACGCCTTGTCCGCTGCCTTGGCGTCGATCACCTTGGTGCCAGCCACAAAGGCAAAGTCGCGCACGCGCCTGAGCAGGCGGCCGGCGATTCGCGGCGTGCCCCGGGCGCGGCGCGCGATCTCCGTCGCGCCATCGGGCGCCAGTGGTGCGCCGAGCACGCGGGCACCGCGTGACACGACCAGCTCGAGCTCCGCGACAGTGTAGAAGTTGAGACGGATCGGAATGCCGAAGCGATCGCGCAGCGGTGTCGTGAGCAGGCCGAGACGCGTCGTCGCTCCGACGAGCGTGAATTTCGCAAGATCGATTCGCACGGATCGCGCCGACGGCCCTTCGCCGATGATGAGATCGAGCTGGAAGTCCTCGAGCGCCGGGTAGAGTATCTCCTCCACCGCCGGATTGAGCCGGTGGATCTCGTCGATGAAGAGAACGTCGCGCTCCTCGAGGTTGGTGAGCAGGGCCGCAAGATCGCCGGCCTTCGAGATGACAGGGCCCGAAGTCGCGCGGAACCCTACGCCAAGCTCCTTGGCGACGATTTGCGCCAGCGTCGTCTTGCCGAGACCCGGCGGTCCCGCAAACAGCACGTGGTCGAGCGCGTCGCCGCGCGACTTCGCCGCCTCGATGAACACGCCGAGGTTCGCGCGCGCCTGCTCCTGGCCGATGAACTCGGCCAGCGATCGGGGGCGGATCGACGCCTCGAAGGCATCGGTCTCGCGCTTGGCGCCGCTGACGAGGCGATCGGTCATGCTTTGTTCCTGGCGCGCTTCGTGCCCGGCGTCAAGCTGGCGCAGCCGTTTATCGGCGCACAGGCCAAGAGAGCGGGGGTTTCTTCTCGCGCGGTGATGCCGGAATAGGATCGCGCCGACGCGCTTGCCCCGGAAATCAGCGATCGAATCAGGCCCGCGCACAAAAGCGCCGGCCGACGAAAAGCGCGATCAGCGGCGGCACGGCGCCGAGAAGTCCGTAGAGGAGCGCGTGCTTGAGCAGCGCCCCGCGCATCGCCTCAACCGTCGCCGGATCGATGGGCGAGATGTCGAGCGGCACCTGCGGCCAGGTTGAGTACGCGAGATAGAAAACCACCCCCGTCCAGATGAGGGACAGGATGAACCACGTCCGGAACGAAAAGATCGCGCACATCGCCGCCTCCAGGATCAGCCGCCGATCATGGCATTGATCGGCGAGCCTGGCGAGCCCGCCGAACAGGACGCTGGCCTCACGCCGCCGCCACTTCGGCCAGGAACTTCTCGATCTTCGACTTGAGATCTTGCGTCTTGGCGCTGACCGCGCTGCTCGCATCGAGGACCTGGCGCGCCGAGGTCGTGGTGGCGCTCGCCGCCGTCGTCACGCCGAAAATCGTCTCCGTGACGTGCTTCGTGCCGGTGGCGGCCTGCTGCACGTTGCCGCTGATCTCCGACGTCGCCTGTCCCTGCTGGCCGACCGACTCGGCGATCGAGGTCGTGATGACGGAAACCTCGCTCATGCTGCGCGAGATCTCCTCGATTGCATTCGCCGCCTCGTCCGTAGAAACCTGGACCGTCGAGATCTGGCGCGAGATCGCGTCCGTGGCCTTGGCCGTCTGATCGGCGAGGCCCTTGACCTCGGCCGCGACGACCGCAAAGCCCTTGCCCGCCTCGCCCGCGCGCGCCGCCTCGATCGTGGCATTGAGCGCGAGCAGGTTCGTCTGCGACGCGATCTGATTGATGAGCGTCACCACCTCGCCGATCTGGTGCGCCGCGGTGGCGAGCGCCGACACCTTCGAGTTGGTCGCCGAAGCCAGATCGCTCGCCTTGCCGATGCTATCTGACGCCGCCGAGATTTGCTGGCTGATGTCGCTGATCGAGCGCGAAAGCTCCTCGGCGGCGGCGGCGACGCTCACCACGTTGCTCGATGCCTCTTCGGAGGCCGCAGCCACGGCAGTTGCCTTCTCCGAGGTCCCCGACGCGATCTCCGTCAGTGCTTTCGCCGTCGACTGCATCTCGACCGCGGTCGAGGCCACGTTGGCGAGAGCCTGCTCGGCGTCCTCGCGGAATTTCGCGATCAGCGCGTCAAGCTTCTTCTGCCTCGTGCCGCGCAGTGACGTATCGCGCGCCTTCTCTGTTTCCATCATGGCCTGCGCCACGAGATTGTCGCGAAACACCTCGACGGCGCGCGACATCTCGCCGATCTCGTTCCCCCGGTCCGCATAGGGGATATCGCACTCGACGTCGTTGGCTGCGAGACGGCGCATCACGTCGGCGAGCACCGGTACAGGGCGCACGAGCGCGCGTGCTGCAAAAAGCGATACCGCCGTCATGATGGCCACGAGAACGACGGACGCGATCGCAATCTTCCAGATGAGCTCGCGCGCCGACGCCGCAATCGTCTCCTGCTTTACACCCGCGAACAGGATGCCGACGACCTTTTGCGACCGGTCCATGATCGGCTGATAGACGGTATAGTAGGGGACACCGAGAATGTTGGCTGTCCCGCTGTAGCTCTCGCCCCGCTTGACCGGCTCATACGCCGCGCTCGCCTTCCCCAACGCGGTCCCGACGGCACGCGAGCCGTCATCCTTCTTGACCGTTGTAGAGAGGCGGATGAAGTCGTCCGCCTTGGCGTCATAGGCAAAGATCGTCGCCGGCTCGCCCGTCACGCGCGAGACGCTGTCGACAAGGGCATGGTTCGAGAAATCGGGCAGCCGCTCTACGACAATTTGTTGGACCTTGCCGTCCGCCGACCAGCGCACCTCTGTCCCTGGCTCTTGAGCGGCGAGCATCGTGGCGCCCAGACCCAGAGAAAGTTCCTGGTTGTGAAGGGATCTATTGGCAACGTCGTCCTTGAGCTGAATACGGACGAGAAGCAGAAGGCATGCGGACGTCGTCAGCACGGCCCCGATCGTCAACGCTCCAATCAGCGTCGTAAGCTTCGCCTTGCTCGCAATAGACTGCAAAAATGCCATCGGATAGCGCTCCGCCGTCAACCAATTGGTCCGCCTTCTGAATTGCCCCCGCGGGGTTGCCCCGCCACGGAATATGACTCTCGCCAATTCGTCTATCCAATGTCTGAACGCCGGTCTCAGGCGCCGGCCGGCCGCGACGCCCATGCAACGGCCGTCTCGAGACGGTCGTTGCCCCAGAAGAGCTCGCCGTCCGGAGTCGTAAAGGACGGCGCGCCAAAAATGCCGAGCCGCAGCGCTTCCTCCGTCTCGCGCTTGAGACGCTCTTTCACTTCAGGTGATTGCGCGGCAGCGAGATAAGGCGCGGGTACGACACCAAGCGTCTCGAGAATTCCGGCGATCACCGCCGCATCGGCGATGTTCTGGCCGCGCCCGAACTCTGCCCGGTACACGGACTGGCAGAAAGCCTCGAACCACGCCTCGCTCGCGGCGGCCAAGGCAACCCGCGCCGCGAGCAGGCTGTTCTGCGGAAAGGGATCGGGACGCACGAGCGGCAGCTCGAGCCCCTGGCACAAGCGCTCGAGGTCGCGCCACATGTAGCCGCCCTTTCGCGGCATAGATGTTGAACGGCGACGTATCCCACCCTTGCGCCTTGAAGATGGGGCCAAGAAGAAACGGACGAAAGCGGACCGCAACGCCGGCGTCGCGCGCAATCCTGCCGATCCTCATCGCCGCGGGATAGGAATAGGTCGACGCGAATTCGAACCAGAAGTCGAGCGTCCGTGATGACATGCGCGTCCTGCACCCGCGGCCACTACCGCGCCAGCTCCTTCAATCCGCGCCGGATGAGCTTCGCCGTATCCGCGTCCTGGCCGACATCCTTCATCGCCGCCGCCACCGCGGCCGATGCCTGCTGAGGATTGTAGCCGAGATTGGTGAGCGCCGAGATCGCCTCGGCCGCGGCATGGCCTTCCGGGACCTCCGCGCGGCCCGCCCCCATCGACGACGCCGGCACGTTGAGGCCCGCGACCGACAGCGCCGGAGCTTTGTCCTTCAATTCCGACGTGATCCGCTGCGCGAGCTTCTTGCCGACGCCCGGCGACTCGGCGACCGCGGCCCAATCCTGCAGCGCAATGGCATTCGCGAGGTCTTGCGGCCCGAGCGTGCCGAGCACGCCGAGCGCGACCTTTGACCCCACGCCCTGGATCGACTGCAGCGTGCGGAACCAGCTCCGCTCGACCTCGCTCTGAAATCCGAACAGGCGGATCGCATCCTCGCGCACATGCGTGTCGATGGTGAGCACGACGTCGTCGCCGAGCTTCAGGTTGCGCAGCGTGCGCGACGACAGCTGCACCTCGTAGCCGACGCCGCCGACGTCGATGATGGCGTGGCTCTCGCCGATCGCGTCGACCTTGCCTCTGAGCTTGCCGATCATGTTGGTTCTCCAGGGCAGTGGGCAGGGTTAGGTACCGCGTCGGCCTTCTACTGCCTATTGCCGACTGCCCATTGCCTCTAATCGCCGCGCCTGCCGATGATTGGCATGGCAGATGGCGATCGCAAGCGCATCCGCCTCGTCCGCGCTTTCGACCCTCGCCTTCGGCAAGAGAAAGCCGATCATGGCCTGGATCTGCTGCTTCTCGGCGTGACCCGCGCCGACGACAGCCTTCTTGATGAGATTGGGCGGGTACTCGGCAACCCTGAGCCCGGCCATCGCGGGCGCGAGCAGCGCCATGCCTCTCGCCTGGCCGAGCTTGAGCGTCGCGCGCGCATTTTCGTTGACGAACGTCTCCTCGACCGCCGCCTCGCGCGGCTTGAAGCTCGCGATGACGCTTGAAATCCCCTCGTATAGCTCGCGCAGCCGGTGCGCCAGCTCCTCGTCGGCAGCCGAGGTCACGAGCCCCGAGGCCACATAAGATAGCCGCACGCCATCGCTCTCGATGACGCCCCACCCCGTGCGCCGCAAGCCCGGATCGATGCCGATGATGCGTATGGACCCCTCGCCCCTCATGGGGCCACGCATACCATGCGCGTCGATTCGCGAGAAAACATGTGGCTCTCGCGCCCGCGGGCACTTATGATACGGCTCCTCGCTCATTGACCTTATTTCACGGGCCTTTGGAGGGGACTGCATGTCGCTCAGTGCCAACGACTGGATGATGATCTGGGGAGCAGGCCTTATTCTGCTCGCCGTCCTTATAATGTGGCGCACGTCGCGCTACGACTTGAAGGGCGCGGCGTTCGACTCCGCCTGGCAGGTCGCGCGTGGCAAGCGGACCGCAGATAACCCGACCGAGATCGAGAAGCGCCTTGGAGAGATCGCCGGCGAAGCATCCGTCACTGGCAAGGCAAAGCGGGCGGCTGGCACCGTGATCGGCCATTTCGCCGCCCAGGTGCTGGGCGTCGCGGCGTGGCTGATGATTTTCATCGGCGCCGCTCTCGCGGCGGCGGGATACTTCTGGACGTGAGGTCCCATGACGACCACAGCATTTCAGAACGATATTCTTGCCTGTGCTGCTTCCTTCGACGAGCTCTCCGATCCGAGTGCAATTCTCGACCGTCTCCACGATGTCACGTTGAAGCACCTCGGCGTGCGCGTTCTCGGAGCCGGGCGGCTCCCACGCAAGTGGGGCGACTGGGAAGGTGCTCAGAAAGGCAAGGAGGTCTTCATACACCCCAGCGTGCCCGCTGAGGTGGTGGGACGCCTACGTCGTCATCGCCCGCCAACGGCTCGATCTCGGAATGATGATGGCCCGGCTGACGCTTGCTCCCTACACCTGGACCGAGAGCATGAAGATGCTGGAGCCCCTTGGCATCGACCGCCTGCCCTACGAGCTTAACCTCAAGTACGGCATGCGCGACGGCTTTACGTGCCCGGTGGGCGCGCGGTGGGTCGTTGCCTACTGGTCTCCCAAGGTGCTCACCAAATTCACCGAGCAGGCGCGCGCCCTTTTGTTCATGGCAGCGAGCCTGGCGGCGATCCGACTGGAATGCCTCGTCGGTGCCGACGCCCGCAGGGTCGGGAACATCCCGATCCTCACACCGCGCGAGCTTTCCGTCCTTCGCCTCCTGTCCTTCGGCAATAAGACCCAGGAGATCGCCGAACACCTTGAGCTGGGTGAAGAAACCGTGCGCAGCCACTTGAAGAAGGCACAGACGAAACTCGGCGTGAAAGATCGCACCCATGCCGTCGCCGAGGCCATGCGCCAGCACCTGATCCCCTGAACGGGGATTGAACGGTCTCCCCCAAACTGGGGATGTGCGACGTACACGTTTTCAATCATGAGTCGCAGCCGTGGCCTCGACAAGAAGCCCGCGACGACCTTCCTCTCGCATTGGGGTTTCGCCGCCATCTGATGCGGAGGAAGGCGTAGTGGGCACGGGGAGAAATGCCTCGCGCTCCTGGCCACGGAGGACGCTGAGGGCTCTGGCCATCCTCACGGCCGGGAGCATATCAGCTCATGACTGGGACCCGTGGCAGGGCAGGTTTGCACCCGCTGCCAGCCTTGCCACGGGCCCGATCGCCCTAAATAGGCATCTCGCGACGACCTAGTTTCGCGGAGTCGCTCGGATGATCACGATCGCTTTGGTTATTGCTGTAGGGGTTGCCGTCGTCGTGCTCGTGCACGTGATCGGCGCGGCCTTCGATTGACGAGCCGGTTTCGGCAGGCTTCCCGTTCAATCAACGGCAGAGCTTACGCCGCCGTGAGCTTCTTCAAGACGTCCTCCGACACCTCGAAGTTCGCATAGACGTTCTGCACGTCGTCGTCGTCCTCGAGCCCGGCGATGAGCTTCATGATCGCTTCTGCGTTGGCCTCGTCGACGCTCGTCGTCAGCGTCGGCTTCCACACCGCCTTGATGCTCTCCGCCTCGCCGAGCTTGGCTTCGAGCGCCCCCGCCACGGTGCCGAGGCTGTCGAACGCGCACGTCACGATGTGCCCGCTCGCGTCGGACGTAGCATCGTCCGCTCCTGCCTCGATCGCGGCCTCGAGGATCGCGTCCGCCGAGCCCGCAGCCGGCTTGTAGACGATCTCACCGACGTGCGTGAACATGTGCGCGACCGACCCCGTGGACCCGAGGTTGCCGCCGTGCTTCGTGAACACGGCGCGCACCGCGCCGCCCGTGCGGTTGCGGTTGTCGGTCAAGGCCTCGGCGATGACCGCGACGCCGCCCGGTGCATAGCCTTCGTAGCGGATCGCCTCGTAGGATTCGGTGTCGCCGCCGATCGCCTTCTTGATCGCGCGCTCGATGTTGTCCTTGGGCAGGTTTTCGGCACGGGCGGCTTGGATGGCGAGTCTGAGGCGCGGGTTCTTGTCGGGATCGGGCATACCGCTCTTGGCGGCAACAGTGATCTCGCGCGCGAGCTTGGCGAACATCTTGGCCCGGGCCGCGTCCTTGCGGCCCTTCTTGTGCATGATGTTCTTGTATGCTGAATGGCCGGCCATCGGGCGCCTCGGTCTCGCGTTTATCGTGTGATTGATCGCCCCGCGCCCCGGCGCAGGATGATTGTTCTTTTGATCCAGCACCGCGATCCAGGTCAAGGCTGGCTGGACACGCCCCGCTCCCCTCGCGACGCGATGAGTTGTAGCAACCGCACCCAGCGCATTAACCATTTGTTAACCAATGGCGCCGAGGCTCACCTTTGAGAAGGCAATTCAAGCCTTCACATTGCCGCCCGTCCTGCCCAGGGGGCGGCCACTGCAGGCCATGAGTAGCGGTCTGCACATCGGATGAGGGCGGGGTGCCCGGCCTCATTGGACTGCCATAAATCTCTCACTCGACCCAGAACAGCGGCTCGGTAGGCTCTAAGACGCCACCGAGCCGCAAACCTTTTGTGCGGATAGCAAGACCGGTCTTGTCGTCGATGTCGACGGCTAGACCCGAGATAGTCCCCACGCCCATAGCCGGCTCGAGACGCTCGCGCGGGATCTTGGTCAGAAAGCGATTGATCGGCTCGGCGGGGTCCATGCCGAGCACCGAGTTGTAGTCCCCGCACATGCCGATATCTGAGATGAACGCCGTGCCGCCGGGCAGCACGCGCTCATCGGCCGTCGGCGCATGCGTGTGCGTGCCGACGACGGCGCTCACCCGTCCGTCGACGAAAAGTCCCAGCGCCTGCTTCTCGCTCGTCGCTTCCGCGTGGAAATCGATGACGATTGCGTCTGCCCCGGCCTTGAGCCGGCAGGCCGTGAGCTCGCGGTCGATGGCCCGGAACGGACAATCGAGCTCCGCCATGAAGATGCGGCCCATGGCGTTGATGACCAGCACGTCTTGCCCGTTCTTGGCGCGAATGAGCGCCGAACCGCGCCCGGGCGTGCCGGGTGGAAAGTTGATGGGGCGGATGAGACGCTCCTGGCGCGTGATGAAGACGAGAGCGTCCTTTTGGTCGAAGGCATGATTGCCGAGCGTCACCGCATCCGCGCCCGCGTCCAGGAATTCTTCGAGAATGGACTCTGTGATGCCGAACCCGCCCGCCGCGTTCTCGCCGTTGATGACGACGAAGTCGAGCTTCAAGCGCTCGCGCAGGCCCGGCAGCGCTTCGACGACCGCCTTGCGTCCCGACCGGCCGACGACATCACCGAGAATTAGAAGGCGCATTCAGGATCCAGAGCAGCGCAGCGGGCCGGACGGGGTGAGCACCCAGTCGAGGCGTTGGTCATAGTCATGATGCGGAACGCTGTCGACCCTTTGCGCGTCGTAGGCAAGGCCCACGGCAACGATTGGTTTAAGCGCCCTCAGTCTGGCAAGCGTCCGGTCGTAGAAACCGCCGCCGTAGCCTAGCCGGTAGCCCTGCGTATCGAACGCGAGCAGCGGCCCGAGCACGATATCTGGCTCGACCGCAGGCGCCGTGGATAGCGGCTCGCGGATGCCCCACATGACCTCGGCCAGCGGCTCGCCGGGCGCCCAGGCGCGAAAGAGGAGCGGCTTTCCCTTCCCTTCCATGACGGGGAGGCAGAGCGAATAGCCTTCGCCGATGAGCCGGGTCATCAGCGGCGCCGGATCGATTTCCTCACCGATGGGGAGGAACGCAGAAACCCAGGCGGGAGCGCCGACGCCCGCGAACGACAGCCCGCTGCGCCGCGATTGCCGAAGCCGCACGCCCCGCATCGCTCTTGAACGCGGCCGCGCGGGCGCGCCGCGCCGCCGCGCGCAGGGCTTTCTTGGCCTCGGATATGGGGTCGGTGATCGGAGCGGTGCTGGACAAGAGCGATCCAAAGGTCGGGTCGAGCCTTGCGAGCACCCATACCCGGTTCGGCGAGAAGGAAGGAAAGTGCCGCGGTGGCCGTTGGAACGGTTGATCTCGCCGGGTCCCTACAAATGTAAGGTGGGCGCCATATGTCCGGGACCACGGTCCCGGCCAGGGACAGCTCCCAGGCAGATCTTATAGGCCCTGGAGATTCATGTGTTCCTGACGAACCCCGCAGCAAAGCGAATATAAGGCCTGGAGCGGAAAGATCAAAATCCCTTTCCGCTCCGCTGTGCGCAACTCGTGCCTCGAAGTAAACGTTGGCGCCCGGTTTAGGAGGCCCGTTTTCTCTGGTACTGCGCCGCCTCCTCCGAGCCCTTCGTGGCATCGCCCGCGGTATAGGAGTGCGCCCCGACGCCGGCGAGCTTGCCCTTATCCACGATCAGGTATTCCTGACGGATCGGCTTGCCCGCGAAATAGCATTCGAGGATTTCGCGTGTGCCCGCCGCGTAGCGGGCCTGGGCAGACAGCGAGCTCCCCGAGATGTGCGGGGTCATACCGTGATGCGGCATGGTGCGCCACGGATGATCCTTCGGTGCCGGCTGCGGGAACCAGACGTCGCCCGCATAGCCCGCGAGCTGGCCGCTCTCGAGCGCACGCACGATCGCATCACGGTCGCAGATCTTGCCGCGCGCGGTGTTCACGAGGTAGCTCCCGCGCTTCATCTTGGCGATGAGCTTGTCGTTGAACATATGCTCCGTCTCGGGATGCAGCGGCGTGTTGATCGTGACCACATCGCAGACCTTGACGAGCGACTCCACATTCGGGTGGAAGGTGAGTCCGAGCTCCTTCTCGACCGCCTCGGGAAGCCGGTGCTTGTCGTAATAGTGGAGTTTGACGTCGAACGGCTTCAGCCGCCGGAGCGCAGCAAGGCCGATGCGCCCCGCTGCAACCGTGCCGATATTCATGCCTTCGAGATCGTACGAGCGCTCCACGCAGTCGGCGATGTTCCAGCCGCCTCTCACGACCCATCCATAAGAGGGGATGTAGTTGCGCACGAGCGCGAGGATCATCATCACGATGTGCTCGGCGACGCTGATCGAGTTGCAATAGGTCACCTCGGCGACCGTAATCCCCTTGTCCATGGCGGCTTGCAGATCGGTGTGATCCGAGCCGATGCCGGCTGTGACGATGAGCTTGAGCTTCTTCGCCTTCTCGATCCGCTCGCGCGTCATGTAAGCGGGCCAGAACGGCTGCGAGATCACGATCTCGGCGTCGGCTAGCTCCTTGTCGAGAACCGAATCCTTGCCGTCCTTGCTCGAGGTCACGACCAGCTTATGACCGGCCTTCTCCAGGAACTTGCGCAAGCCGAGCTCGCCAGAGACGCTGCCGAGCAATTCGCCCGGCTTGAAGTCTATGGCGCTCGGGGTCGGCGCCGTCTGTCCGTCCGGGTATTTGGTGATCTTGGGGATGTCGTCGCGGGCATATTTCTTTGGATATCCGTCGACCGGGTCGTCATAGAGAACGCAGACCACTTTGGCCATGGGGCTCACTCCTCAGGTTGCCAAACGCAGACGCCATCGTTCGCACGGGAACGCGGCGTCGCGGCGCGGGAGAGCGCCTATTTCTGAGATGCGGCCGGGTAGTTTGATCCCTTAGGGATCCACGCAGGCGTTTCGTGCTGCAGTTCCTGAGGCAACCGGGCGCAACTCTGCTGGTCGTGACTCGGGGCGCGCGGCTTCCGCTGCCGCTGCTCTAGGAGTTGGGCACCGCGCGCCTTATTTCAAGGCGCAATGCCGCAGAGCGCGGACCCGGTCGACGCGGACCAGCGTTGTCGCGCGCAGGGAGGTCCAGATGACGCCCGCAAACGCGATCAGGCGTTCTTATCCATCAGGCTGTTCAGGGAATCGATAATCCAATCAATGCGATTGGCGACCTGACTGCGGCTCTCCTCGAGGGCGGCGATCCGGGCCCGCGCCGCTTCGAGCTCGGCCTTCATGCCGTCCCGCTCCCGTTCGAGGGCGCGCGCGCGGCTTTCAAGCCGCTGGAGGGCCTCGGAATAGCTCTGCGCCGTCTCTTTGGGGCGGACAGTCGCCCGCTTTGGCTTTTCACGTTCCCGCTGGGACATTGGACTTGTCCATTTGAGGTTTTGGGAACCGCCGTTCGCCCTCCGCGGCCCCGCACAACTATGCTTAACGACCATAGGTCTTACGGGCGAGGCGCGCAACAAACGACACCCCCCGCGCGGCGAAATGATGAGTGGATCTTGTCGCGTGCACCACACCGCCCTTCACGCTGCCTCAAGCGCAAGCATTGACACGGGAGCACGAGGCAAACTTAATGGCGCCCGCTCGAGGCGCATGATGCCCGCGACACCGTCGCTGCCGCCGCCTCGTGTCCCCGAATAGGCTGGACCGGCGTGGGACGTGTCGAGGCCGCCCGATAACGATCCCACACCGCTGGAGGAGAAGTATGGCCGTCAAGGTTGCGATCAACGGGTTTGGGCGCATTGGCCGCAACGTGCTGCGCGCAATCTACGAAGCAAAGCGCACCGACATCGAGGTCGTTGCCATCAACGACCTCGGACCTGTCGAGACGAACGCCCATCTCCTCCGCTTTGACAGCGTGCATGGCCGCTTTCCCGGCGAGGTCAAGGTCAATGGCGATACGATCGACATCGGCAATGGCCCGATCAAGGTCACGGCCGTCAAGAACCCTGCCGAGCTGCCGCACAAGGCGATGGGCGTCGACATCGCGTTCGAATGCACAGGAATTTTCACGTCGCGAGAGAAGGCCGCGGCACATCTGCAGGCGGGCGCCAAGCGCGTGCTCGTCTCGGCACCGGCCGACGGCGCGGATTTGACCGTCGTCTACGGCGTCAACCACGACAAGTTGACGAAGGACCACGTCGTCGTCTCGAATGCGTCCTGCACGACGAATTGCCTCGCCCCCGTCGCCAAGGTGCTGCACGACCTCGTCGGCATCGACAAGGGCTTCATGACCACGATTCACGCCTACACCGGCGACCAGCCGACACTCGACACGTTACATAAGGATCTCTACCGAGGGCGCGCCGCCGCGCTCTCGCTCATCCCGACCTCGACCGGCGCCGCCAAGGCCGTGGGCCTCGTGCTGCCGGAGCTCAACGGCAGGCTCGACGGAACATCGATCCGCGTGCCGGTCGCCAATGTCTCGGTCGTCGATTTCAAGTTCGTCTCGCGCCAGGAGACGACCAAGGACGAGGTCAACGCGGCGGTGAGGAAGGCCGCGGCCCAGGAGCTCAAGGGCATCCTTGCCGTGACCGATCAGCCCAACGTCTCGTCCGACTTCAACCACGACCCCCACTCGTCGATCTTCCACCTCGATCAGACCAAGGTCATGGACGGCCGCCTGGTGCGCGTGCTCGCCTGGTACGATAATGAGTGGGGCTTTTCGAACCGAATGGCGGATACGGCCGTTGCAATGGGCAAGTTGCTTTAAGACGATATGACCGGAGAACACGTCATGACCGAGACCCTTGAAGATATCGCCCGCGCCATGGTCGCCCCCGGCAAGGGCATCCTCGCCGCCGACGAGAGCTCGGGCACCATCAAGAAGCGCTTCGACAAGATCAATTTCGCATCTTCCGAGGACAGCCGGCGCGACTATCGCGAGATGCTGTTCCGCTCGACTGAGGCCATGAAGAACCATGTCTCCGGCGTCATCCTCTACGACGAGACGATCCGCCAGAAGGCCAAGGACGGCACGCCCCTCGTCGACATCATGAAAGCGGCCGGCTCGATCCCCGGCATCAAGGTCGACACGGGCGCAAAGCCGCTCGCTGGTCCGACAGCCAAGATCGAGACCGTCACCGAGGGCCTCGACGGCCTGCGTGAAAGGCTTGCCGAGTATTACAAGCTCGGCGCCCGCTTCGCGAAGTGGCGAGGCGTGATCGCCATCGCCGACGGCTGCCCGACGTGGAATTGCGTCAAGGCCAACGCCCACGCCCTCGCCCGTTATGCGGCGCTCTGCCAGGAAGCCAAGATCGTGCCGATCGTCGAGCCCGAGGTGCTGATGGACGGCGAGCACTCCTCTCACGACATCGACGAGTGCTACCGGGTGACGGAATGGGTTTTGCGCACGGTCTTCCGCGAGCTCTACGATGCACGCGTCAGCCTCGAGGGCATGGTGCTGAAGCCGAACATGGTCATCGCCGGCCAGAAGTCAGCCAAGCAGGCATCGCCGCAGGAGGTCGCCGAGAAGACCTTGAAGTGCCTCAAGGCCACCGTGCCGTCGTCCGTGCCGGGCATCGCCTTCCTCTCGGGCGGACAGTCGGACGAGGCCGCAACCCAGCACTTGTCGCTGATGAACGCCATGGGGCCGCTGCCCTGGCCGCTGACGTTCTCCTACGGCCGCGCGCTGCAAGCCGCCGCGCTCAAGGCCTGGGGCGGCAAGGCGGAGAACACCGCCGCCGGCCAGCGTGCATTCGCTCACCGCGCACGCATGAATAGTCTCGCCGCGCTCGGCAAATGGGACGCCAAGCTCGAGAAGGCGGCATAGCTCGCCACGTCACGGATATCGCGGAACCAGTTCATGCCGACGGGCGTTTAATTTCCGCGGCGCGCCTGTGCGCATCCGCGCGCGAGAGTGCCGATCTTGCGGCGAAGGCAGGAGGCAATTCTTAGCTTCCTTTACCTTCGGACGACCGGCCGAAGGTAGAAGCAGCAAGGCGCAGCGAGCCCCCCTCGTTGTGCCTTGTCTGCTTGGGCGCCGTCGCGCCTCAGTTGCCCAACAGACCCGAGATCGCGTCCTCGAGGGTTGCCGGCCCGGAATACTTCGAAAAATTCGGCGACTTCTTGCCCTTCTTGCCGGGAGCATCAGGAGCGGACGTCAGGGGCTCGTCGTAGTCGTCGGCGGATGCCGTTTCGAGCGCGGGATCGAGGCGCAGCGTCTGACCCGTGAGCGCAGCCCAAAGTCGGCTGTCATGACCGTAGATGTCGCCGTAGCTCGTCACATTGCCGTGCTCGTCGACCGTGGCGGTGAAATAGGTGAGGTGCACTGGTATCGGCTTGTCGAGGGTGAACTCGCCGCCGCTGGAAATTGCACTGGCGACCTTGTCGGGCGACCATCCCTTGTCTGCGGCGAGCAGGATCGCGGCGAGCTTGCGTGGATTCTCGACCCGAATGCAGCCGTGCGACAGCGCGCGGTTCGACGAGGCGAAGAGCTCGCGCTGCACGGTGTCGTGCATGTAGACGTCATGCTTGTTCGGGAAGCGGAATTTGACGATGCCGAGCGGGTTCTTGCCCCCCGGCGGCTGCACGAAGCTGTAGCTGCGGATATCGACGTTGCTCCAGTCGACGCTGTCGGGATCGATCTCCCGGCCGCCGCGATAGGCCGTGAGCCCGTAGGCGCGGAGCACCGAGCCGCCGCCACCGCCGAAGAAAAAGAAACCGCCGGCGTCCCGCAGGCGCGGCAGGAGCTCGCGCATCTTGATGCCGTCGGGCACGCCCCACGACGGATTGAAGACGATGTATTGCATGTCCGCCGAGAACACTGGCGTCGCCCACTCGGGCAGGCCGACGATGATCTTCTCCTTGAAGATCACTTCGCGGTCCTTGATGACGCGTGCGTAGAACTCAGGGATGTTGTCCCACACGTAGAGGGACCCGAGCGACTCCGGCATCCAGCGCCAGCGCTCCATATTGATAAGCAGACGCTGCACATTCGCTTGCGGACTTGGAGCTTTCTTCGGCTCGCCTTCTCTGTTGAGAGCCGACCGCGTTGCACCGTTGAGGTTGCCGGAGGGCGGCAGCCCTTTTTGCGTCTGGAACGCCTTGACGGCATCGGCGAGCTTGGGATCGAAGAGCGTATCCTTGGTGCCGGCCTCGGCAGGAACCTTGAGGCGCTGGCGCAAAAGGGCGATGTCGGCGTGCTCCGCACCGGGCTTCACGACCTTCCCTTGCGGAAGCTTGATCTTGAGAGCCTCGTCGATAGCCGCGTCTTCCTTCGGCACGGTCGGTCCGCCGCGCGCCTTGAGCAGCACTTGCCTCAATCGCTCGAATTGCTCGTGGTGAGGATGCAATCCGCGCAGATAGACATCGGGCACATCGGCGAGCGCGAGCTCATTGAGCACCGCCTTCGGGTCTTTGACGGGCGGCACCTGGTCCAGGATGCGCGAAAGCGATTGCGGATTGACGCGCCCGCCTTTCGCATAGCGCGCATACTTCAGGAGCTCGAGGCTGAGCTTCGCCTCTGCCTCTCCCAGCGCTTCCGGCGTCTTCTCGCCGTCCGGCAAGCTCGGCAGGTTGAAGGCCGATGCGGAAAGACCCCAGTCGTCGGCTTTGCGGACCTCGTCCATCGCCGCCTTGGCTTTTGCGGTGAAGCCGTCCTTGTCGACCCACATCGGTCCGCCGCGCTCGGCGTAGAAGGCCACGATCGCCGCGATGTCGTCCTTGTTGACCTTGGCCACCGTCGACGCGTCGATGAGCTTGAGACGTGCAGCCGTGACGATCGGATCGGCGGGAACGGCGGCAGGCGCTTGTGCGGCAGCGTCGCCCGCTGGCGGCGTTGTCGTAGCGGGTGTCGTCGCAGCGGGTGTTGCCGTCGTGCTCGCGTCTGGCTTCTTCGCTGCGTCGGGTGCCGCGGTCTCAGCGGTGTCCGGCGACTTCTGAGCGTCAGCCTTCGGCGCTTCGGGAGTGGTTGCGGGCTTCTGCGCGGGATCTTGGCTTGCGGTGCCTGTGGCGGGCGCAGCGGTTTGAGGAGTGCTGGCCGCATCTTCCGCACGAGCGGAATGTGGGGCCGGCGTGAGTACAGTTGCGAACACGGCCGCGGCCGCGGACCTCAAGGCCGCCGTTCGAACGTCTCTCAACATGCGTGAGGCTCCCCGTTTTTTTTTGCGCCTAGAATGTAGGCAGCGACGCGCACCCGCTCTTTATGACAACTCACGCCCCAAACGTGGCGATTTCTTGCCACACCGTGGCATCGCAAGCAGCATAATTGGGCTTGCCCGAGCAGTTTTAAACACGAAACCCTGGCTTGCAGACCCTTGGCAGGCGGAGAAGCGTCCCTTTTCCGCCCTATTCGCGCTCGATACGCTCCAGGCAATCTCCTGATCCCTGTTCGCCAGCGAGGGTAGATGACCCCAATCCGGGAGGCGCCCCGACTCTGTCTCGTGCTTGAACCTAAGCCCGATTCGGACATGCGCGCACGCCTGGAAAAGGCGCTCGCGGCCGCGTCCCCGCCATCAGCTCATCCTTTCTCCCGGACCTGGACTCACACTTGATGCCGAGACCGTGAAACCGCTCATCACCATCGCCCAGGAAATCGGTATCGCAGCGCTGATCGAAGCTGACGCACACCTCGCGCGCGCCCTCGGCACAGATGGGGTCCATCTCCCTTGGAGCAAGGATCCGGCCGCTACCTACGTAGACGCGCGCGAGATCCTGGGACCCGACGGCATCGTCGGCGTCGATGCCGGCCGCTCGCGCCACGACGCCATGTCGCTTGGCGAGCAGGGAGCCGACTACGTGGGCTTTGGAATTCCGGCTCATGTCACCGACCGGGAGACGGCCGCCGCACGCCGTCTGGATCTCGTTCAATGGTGGGCTGAAATATTCGAGGTGCCTGTCGTCGCCTTCGACGTGGCAACCGCAGACGAGGCCGCCGACCTTGCAAGCGCCGGCGCCGACTTCGTCGCCGTCCGCGTCCCGGGCGACCTTGCGACCGCTGACCTCACGAGCTGGCTCGGCGACTTCGCCGCTGCACTCGCAAAGTCGGAGCCCGTCACGTGAGAAAGAAGGGAATTGACCCCCGAGTTGCGGTCGTCTTGGCGACGGTGGGACTGGCGATCGGAGCCGGCGCGGCGCTCGTCGGCACGGGTACGATCGCCGTCCCCTCGCTCTCCGGCGCCCGAAGCGCTGCGCCCGATACGCCGGCCATACCACCGGCCACACCAGATGCGGTGACGAGCGATGTCCCCGCTCAAACCCTGGCGCTCTCGCCAGAGCCCAACGAGGACGCCCCGTACACGGCCTTCGATCAGGGACAGTATCTGACTGCCCTGTCGCTCGCCGAGGCCGCCGCCTCACGCGGCGACCCGCAAGCGCACACCTTGATCGCGCGCATCTATGCGGAGGGACTGGGAGTGGGACAGGACGTCGTGACTGCCGCGCGCTGGTATGCTCGTGGCGCCGAGCTCGGCGACGTCAATGCGATGATCGCGCTTGGCGGCATGCTGGCCGAGGGGCGCGGCGTCGAAAAGGATCTTACCGCCGCCGCCGATATGTACGAGCGCGCCGCCCTAACCGGCGACCCGCTCGCCAATTACAATCTCGGGCTTCTTTTCCTCAAGGGCCAAGGCAAGCCCGAAAACCCGCGCCGCGCGGCGCAGCATATTGCTTACGCTGCCGAGAAGGGAATCCCCGAGGCGCAGTACGACCTCGCCACGCTCTATCAGTTCGGCAACGGCGTACCCAATGATGCGCTCGAAGCGGCGCGCTGGAGCGCACGGGCGGCCGAGCGCGGCCTGCCTGCGGCCCAGTACGACTATGCCGTGATGCTGCTCCAGGGGCGCGGATTGAAGGCCGACGAGCCGAAGGCGATCTTCTATCTGAAATCGGCGGCCGAAAAGGGCGTCGCCGGTGCTCAGAACCGTCTCGGACACGTCTATGCCGAAGGTGCCGGTGTCGATCGCAACACCACCGAGGCCGCAAAGTGGCGCCTCATCGCCAAAGCCAGCGGCGTCACCGACGACAAGCTCGATCTCATGGTCGCGGCGCTTCCCGATGCAGAGCGCACAAAAGCCGAGAAGGCAGCTTACGACTGGCGCCAAGAGAAGCAGCTGACGCGGTAAGCAATTATCCCTATCCGCGGCTCCCGCTCTTGCCAGAGCCGCCGCGAGCCGTTAGGTCATCGCAACCTCTATCGGCGCCTTGCGCGCTGTTGGATCGAATGCCCGCCTCCGCATTGATGAACGTGATGATCGCAGCGGCCCGCAAGGCGGGCCGTTCGCTCGTGCGCGACTTCGGCGAGGTCGAGCAGCTTCAGGTCTCGGTCAAGGGCCCGGCGAATTTCGTCTCTGCGGCCGACCACAAGGCCGAGGACATCATCTGGAAGGAGCTGTCGAAGGCGCGTCCCGGATACGGCTTCCTGATGGAGGAGCGCGGCCTCCTCGAAGGTGACGACGCGACGCATCGCTGGATCGTCGATCCTCTCGACGGCACAACCAACTTTCTCCACGGCATACCTCTCTTTTGCATTTCGATCGGACTCGAGCGCGACGGCCAGCTCGTCGCCGGCGTGATCTACAATCCCGCAAGCGACGAGCTCTTCACGGCCGAGAAGGGCAAGGGCGCGTTTCTGAACGATCGCCGCCGCCTGCGCGTCGCCGCGCGCAAGACGCTCGCCGACGCGGTCGTCGCGACCGGCATCCCGCACCGCGGCCGCCCGGGACATCCCGCTTTCATGCGCGAGATCGAAACCGTGATGCGCGAGGTCGCCGGCATCCGTCGCACGGGCTCGGCCGCCCTCGACCTCGCTTGGACGGCGGCCGGACGCTTCGACGGCTATTGGGAGCGAAACCTCAAGCCGTGGGATCTCGCGGCGGGACTTGTGATTCTCCGCGAGGCGGGCGGCATCGCGACCGACGTCGGCGGCGGCGACAAGATTCTCGAGACTGGAGACGTGCTCGCCGGCAACGGCGCCATCGCCAAGAGCCTCGCGTCGCTCCTAGCCGGCATCCCGGCCCAAGCTTGAGCGTGAGACGTCAAGCCCTCCGCAACGTGCTCTGACGAGCGTGCACCCTCGCCGTGGCGTCGCCCAATTGCCACGCACGGCAGACGAACAGCCACCTTTCCGCATGCTTCCCATTGCACCGCGCCAGGTGCCGTCTCAAAACTCAACGCATACTCCATGTTGTATTGAGCGTGCCTGGGGGCAGGGTCATGCGTTGCGTTTTGCGTGGGTTTGTTTGTGCGATCGTACTCGTTGGCCAAGGATGCGTCACGGTTCCGCCGATCAGCGAGCGCGATTACGTGAAGGTCGAGGACATTCTTTATTCGGTCGAATGCGAATTGAAGGAGGCGGTCGAGGATGTGTCCCGTCACTACCCATATGCAAAAAACCAGTTGGTAACCCTCATCTATGGTCTCAAGGTCGCTGAGAGCGGCGACGGCTCAGGTGACGCCAACATCGTCGTGCCAATCACGAACGGAACCTTTTCGGTTGGATTCACGGCGGGCCTGTCGACCAGAGCCACGCGCGACACGAGCATCACGGTCAGTTACAACACCGCAAATCTGGAATGCCGGGCCCAGGACGGTGGCGTGACGGTCCCGGTGAGAATCGAGGGCGGGGTTGGTCTCTACGATTGGCTCTTGCGGACCACGCAAGCCCTCGCCAAGGCGAAAGAAACCCCGACGGCGATGACCTACGAGGTCGATTTCGATATCACCGCCGGCGCCAGCGTGAATCCGAAATTCGGGATCCAGCAGACATCGGGCCATCAGTATGGCGGCGGCATAGTTTTGGCGGGAACCCGCGCGCGCAGCCACAGTGTTCAGGTTTCCGTTGCCGAAATCAAAGCCGGTAACGTCGCGGCAGCGCAAAAACGCCTCGACCAGGAGGTTCTTCAGTTCCGCCTTAAGGATCGCCGGGACTAGAAGGCGGCAGGTGGATCGCGGCTCCCCCAAGACTACCAGAGCATGTCTCTCAGCCACCGGCAGCTTGGAAAACGGAAGCCCGAGGTGGCCCGCAACGAGCGATCGTGCTAGGCGCTGCCGGTTGCTGCGCCATGCCCAGCGCGCAAGGACCTTCACTGGCCCCGCAAGGTCGATCGAGACGACGACATGACTCTGGCTGCTCTGATCTCATTCCTCCTGGCGGCGATCGCGGTGCGCATTCTCGCCACTGACCGCTTGCTGATGCGTATCGTCGACGTCCCCAACGAGAGATCGCTGCACGAGACGCCGGTGCCGCGCACAGGCGGCATCGGCTTGCTCCTCGCGGCAGGCTCGACCTGGGCCGTATTGTCCGGCTGGGAGCTTGCGCCCCTCGTCGTGATCGCGGCGTCCCTCGCCGCGCTCTCGCTCGCCGACGACATCCGCAGCCTGCCCGTCAGCGTGCGCTTCGTCGCGCAATCGATCGCCGCCCTCGTCTTCCTCATCGACTATGGATCCGCGCATTGGGCGGCACTCATCCTTCTCCTTCCGGCCATCGTCTGGATGACCAACCTCTATAACTTCATGGATGGCTCCGATGGGCTTGCTGGCGGCATGACGGCGATCGGATTCGGCACCTACGCGCTGGCGTCCGGCTTCGCCGGTGCTCACGATCTGGCACTCCTCTCGGCAAGCATCGCCGGCGCCGCAATCGGATTTCTCCTCTGGAATTTTCCGCCCGCGCGGATCTTCATGGGTGACACCGGATCGATCCCTCTCGGCTTTCTCGCCGCCGCCATCGGCGTGATCGGCTGGCAGCGTGCGATCTGGCCGTGGTGGTTTCCGGCGCTCGTGTTCTCGCCGTTCATCGTCGACGCGACGGTGACGCTCTTTGCGCGCTTCCTGCGTGGCGAGAGGCTCCACGAAGCCCACAAGACGCACTACTACCAGCGCGTCAACCGCATGGGCCTCGGTCACCGCGGCACCGCTCTTTGCGAGTACGCCTTGATGCTGGCCGTCGCCGCGAGCGCACTCATGGCCCGTGAGTGGGGACACGCCGGCGTGACCGTGCTTCTCATTGTCTGGGCCGCAGCCTACATCGCGCTCATGTACACGATCGACAGGCGCTGGCGGGCATTCGATCGCTTCATGGCGACGTGACGACCGACCGGCGCACGCCCTCGGCAAGCGCGAACGGCGGCGACCAGTCGATAGTCGTGCGAATGAGGCTGCTGTCGATCTCGAGCGGATCGAAGAGCCTGCGCACATCCTTCTCGCGCCCAACGAGGCGCGCCGCGAGCGCGAGCGGTGCTTCGGGAACGTCCAGAAGCATGAGCCTTTTACCCAGCGCATCCGCAATCAGCTTCAGTATGCCGGCGGTCGACGTCACCTCGCTGTCGCTGACCAGGAACGTCTTGTTCGCGGCGGCCGAGCTTCCGGCGACGGCCACCATCGCGGAAGCAAGATTGCCGACATAGAGAAAACTCTTGGCCGCCTGCGCTCCGCCGAGCGGAACGGGCAGGCCCATCCGCACGAGCTTGACCAGGCGCTGGAAGTTCCCGGGCGCGCCTGGTCCATAGACCATGGGCGGCCGCACGATGACCCACTCCATCGCGCCCGCGCCGGCAATCGCCTTGAGCCGCTGCTCCGCTTCGAGCTTGGAGCGCGCATAGACATTGTCGGGCTTGGGCGGATCGCTTTCCCGGAACGGCCCCGCGCTGCTCGACGGACCGTTCACATGCGCCGAGCTGATGAGGACGAAACGCTTGACCCCGCACCGCGCGGCGGCCTCCGCCAACCGTGCCGTACCCTCGACATTGACGCGGCGCGCGCGCTCTTCCGCTCCGGGGCCCTCCGGCAAATGGGCAAGCCCCGCAAAATGCATGACGATCTCGCAGCCCGAGAGCGCTGCATCCAGCTCCGTGTTGCCGGCAAGATCGCCGTAGAAAGCCCACTCATGCGACGTGTCGCGCGCCTGCGCCGGGCCACGCGCTCCGAAGCGGACACGCTCCCCCGCCTCGGCCAGCGCGACGGCCGTCGCGTACCCCAGATAGCCGCTGGCGCCGGTTACGAGCACGGCTCCGTTTCGTCCTGCGCCGCTCATTTCATCCAGCCTGCGCCGCGTCGTGACCGTGCGTATTCACGGAGACATGGATAGTCGCCTCGGTGACGCCCCGAGGCCATCGAAAGACGATACGTACGGTCTTCTCCTCTATCCCCATATCCGGCCAATAGACGGCCGGTGCGAGCACGAACGGCACCGTTCCCGTGACGCGCACCCGCGCCGCACCACGCGTGATCGCTGCCGCCCCGCCCTCCTCGGCCACCCCGCACGAAGGATGCAAGAGCAGACCCGTCGTGACTGCGCCCGGCACGGGGCCTTCCAGCCAATCATGGATTTGCAGATGGCCGCCGTCGAGATCAAAGCGGCGATGGTGAATCGGCCCTCGTCCCGTCCGGGCGAAGCCGTCGTGGTGTCCTGTGAGACGGAAGCCGCTCGGCATTTCATGATACTCGGTGACGCGAACCTCGGGACGCGCGCCGCACCGGAATGCGCCGAAGAAATCGGCTTGATCCAGTCCGGCAATGGCCAGCGTGTTGTGAGAGCCTGCCGCACGCGCCGCCTCGCGCCGCGGACCAGCCACGTACTCATAGACGCCCTGATCGACGAAGATGCGCTCGCCCGCAGCGGAGAGCTCGAACGACAGCGCGTCGCCGTGCGCGTGCGCCATGAGCTGATCGGGCCCAAGCCGACCGCAATCGGCCACGAGATAAACTGCGGCATCGCTAAAGCCGAAATAGCCGCCTTCGGGGAATGCGAAGTGACGTCGCGGCGACGGGGGATCACCGATCACGCGCCTGTAGGCGTCCGCGAGTGCGCGCGGATCTGGCCCCATGCTCAATCCCGCGTCATTGAAGATCGCCACACGCCCGTCTGGGTGCGCGAGGTCGGCGCTCGCCTGGGCCATGGCAGCAAGCGCCGCGTTGAGGCGGGCTGCGACCGCAGGCGCAATACCTTCGCCCAGCGCGTGCCGGATGGCGAGCAGATCGCCGAAGACCTGATTGTGATAGGAGGGCGATCGCTCGAAGTGGACTCCATCGGCGAGCAACTGCTCGTCGAGCGCGCTCGACAGCAGACGAGTTGCGCAGTCTAGCATTGTGACCGTGTGCGGCCCGGCTCAGCACCCGCGCTCCAGTCGCGAGCGCCCGGATGTTCTTGATCAAATGATTGCCGCCGATGTCGGTTTCGAGGTTCCCGGCAAGAAAAGTGAGCTGCTCCAGGAGAGAATCTCGCAGCCGGTTGGCGAAGCCAGGCGTGAGGCGCGCTTTCCGGCGCGCGAATTCCTCCATCCACACGCTCGTGCGTATCGACAGCGCATAGGCATTCCAGGCGTCACGCCAATAGCCTCTCCCGTATGGCCGGTTTCCCGCGATCCATTGCTCGATGAGCTCGACGAAGATGTCGTCGCCGACGCCGCGCAGGTACTCCATGTAATGGAGATTCATGCGCCACAGCTGGTCCGCTGCAGGCCCGGCGCGTGTCTGCCAATCGACGCGCCTGCCGGTCGCGAGCGATGCGGCCGAGAAACGAGAAGCGGAAGCCGTCGGCGTCGAAGTCGATGCAGCCGCCCCGATCTATGGTGATCGGCTCGTAGCCGCTGCCCTTGAGTGTTCCAGACGCCGAAGCGGGAAGCGCGACCGCTTTTCAACCGACCCGCCAACACGCGTCGTTTCGCCTCGAGCCAAAGGCGGCGAGCGATGCGCCGTGGCGGCACGTGGCGAATGAAGGCTGCAGCGCGCAGCGCCTTCACGGCAAGCGACCTCATGGGGATGACGTTACCCGGCAATCGAACGCGGCAGATGCGTCGAGGGCCCGATATAGCAGGAATCGCTGGAGGCGTGAGACGCGCGCGCCAGCCTACGCGGGACGCGCGCGCGAAACACGATCATGGCAAGGAAGCGAAAGCTTAGGACGTCTTCAGACCGCCAATCGATCGGAACCGAGACGCTGGTTGATCTGCTGGAACAGCGGACCGTTCCAGGCGTACGGCGCAAAACTGAACGCCGGCATCGGCCGCGGCTTGACCAGCATGGGACGGCCAGTGGCCTTCACGCGCTGCGCGATCTCGTAGAGCCTGGCGATTCCGACGGCCTGCTCCGCATGGAAGCGCAGAATGTTCGTGCAGCACCCGCCCTCGGTCCCGTCGCCGGCGCGCCTCGGATCGAGCTCCGCGGTAAGGTACGTTGCGACGAAGACCGGCATGAGTGCGGGACGGCCCTTGACGAGATTGCCGAGCCACGCCCCGACGGACAGGAACTCCTGTACGCATCCGAACTTCGGATAGACATAGGCAGCATTGAAGGTGGCGTAGATCGACGCCACGAGCACGTCGGGCAGCGCAATCGGCGATCTCGCCTTCTTGTCGCGATGCCCCGCGTGAATTCGAGCCTCACCGTGCATGCCATCGAGACACGCGACGACCGCCAATTCGAAGACGCAGGCGTCCCGCGCGCTCGTCGAGCTCACGGACCTGAATAGCTCGCTTGGCGCGGCGCCTTGTCCGAGAGGCGTTTCGGCGGCGGCGCGGCCCTCCGCCCACGCTTCGAACGGATCTATCGTCGTCAGCGCTCCGCTCAGCGCGATGACATCAAGGGCTTCCAGAGAGCCATCGCCGGAATCGCGGGCCGGCCCGCGAAGAAAGCTCGCCGCGTGATAGACGCGGGCGCACAGCGCGCGGCGCACCATGGCGAGAGGCCCCGCCTCGGCCGCAACCGTAGGCTTCAACCGTTGAGCAGCGAGCGATGGAATGAGAAAAACGAGCTCGTCCGCGCCGACCTCATCCCAGCGGCTTGGATACCAGACGTCGGCGAGCGGCTGCTCGACCAGGCCGTCACCCCACGGCGCCAAGGCGGCCCGCGCACTGCGGCGCCAGCCGAGAGCCGAACCAACGCTCAATGAAAGACTACGCAAACGCTCGAGCGACATTGCCCCGTCTTCTCACGCACAAACAAACGTAGGTGCCTAATTCCGCTCAAGAATTCGTAGGGGGTCCGGGCGAGCGCGGCAACGCACCCGAAAGACGTAGGGCCCCAGCCGACTGGAAATTGCGCGCTCGTACCGGCCAAGCTGCGGCGGAATCTCAAATATTAAGAACAGCGTCCATTTGTGCTTCACCCAGCTGGTCCTCGGGAGATGGGCTGAGAACCGTCTGTAGGTATGCGGAACATGGGCGCCCGAGACCGACAGTAGCGCAGGCAACCCAGTACACGGACGTTCGAACAGAAACGCCCGCTCACAGGGAATACTGATGAGATTCAAGCACGCCAAAGCTGAGTAAAAGCGAGAGGTGGATCGACTAAAGAGAAGAAATTATAGGAGGTTACAGACCTTAGTTGTTATTCCACAGGAGTGCAGATTCATGTGGAGCTTCTGTGGCTACAGCGCCACTACGGCGATCCAACACCAGTCAAGCCGACGAATCTGCTAGCTTCGAATCCAGCGAATGGGGTTACTAGAACGGGCACGTTTGTGGCCCGAGAAAGTTATGGCATGCGCACGTCCATTGCTTCGAAACGGGGTGGATTAATTTTATGAAGCGTGCGGGCGGTTCACTGTGTTTGCTTTTGGGCGCAGCCCTTGCCGGCTGTTCGCAGCTGCCTCTTGCTGGCCCAACTCAGCGAACCATCGTCAGCGAGGCGAGCTCGTCCATCCTGAGCGATCGGCGGGCGGTCGCGCTTGATTACGTGCTTTTGGACATCGATCAGAACGTCCTTGAGCATGTCATCCCCGCTGGCCCTGGATCGTTCTTCAGCACCTTCGGCAGTGGCAAAGGTCCGGCCCCGACGATCCGCGTCGGCGTCGGCGACGTCATCCAGGTCACCGTCTTCGAATCCGGCGCCGGCGGCTTATTCATTCCGGCCGAGGCGGGCGTTCGGCCTGGAAATTTCGTCACCCTTCCCGCCCAGACCGTCGACCGGAACGGAACGATCACCGTGCCCTACGCCGGCGAAATTCGCGCCGCACAGCGCACACTGCAGGAAATTCAGCGCGAAATTGAGACCAAGCTCGCCAACCGCGCGATCGAGCCGCAGATCATCGTCTCTTTCGTCGAGCAGAATGCCACCGAGGTTGCCGTCGTCGGCGACGTCATCAACGCGGCCAACAAATTCAAAATCCGGCTCGGCGGCGAGCGCGTTCTCGACATGATTTCGCGCGCCGGCGGCATCAAGTACCCCGGCTACGAATCCTTCGTGACCCTGCAACGCAGGGGAAAGCAGGCGACGCTCTATTTCCCGAGGTTAATCTCGACGCCGGCAGAGAACATCTTCGTCGCCCCGGGCGACTCTATCTACGTTTACCGTGAGCAGCAGAAGTATGTCGCGGTAGGCGCGCTCGGCACTGCCGGCCAGGCTTTCGGCCTCGCCGGACAGTTCACCTTCGACCAGGAGAAGCTTTCCCTCAACGAAGGCGTGGCGAAGGCGGGTGGTTTGCTCGATGTCCGGGCCGATCCGCGGCAAGTCTTCCTCTACCGGCTCGAATTCCGGGAATCGCTCGAGAAGATGGGTGTCGATCTCAAAAAGTTCACGCCCGAGCAGAGGCTCATCCCGACTATTTACCGTGCAAACTACCGCGATCCGTCGAGCTTCTTCTTCGCGCAGCAATTCCCGATGCGCCACAAGGACGTGATCTACGTGGCCAACGCGGACTCGATCGAATTCGTCAAATTCCTCAACTACGTGAGCGCGATTACCTCCACCATAGCTGGTACGGCCGTCGATGGCGCAACCACCGTGGACGTGTACTCCGGCCGTCACATTCTTGGTAAAGATTGATGTCTTCGCCGGCCGCTTAACGTTGACCCGACGAGCTACCGCCACTCCGTCGAATTGGGGATAGGAACGCCTGTAACATTGGTGTAGCCTTGACGCTTGTTCAGCGTTGGAGGCCATCGTGCGCGTCTTGTCCCTGCGTTTTGTGGGAGCCCTCACAATCGGTATGGCGCTCGCCCCATTCATCGGGTCCAGCGCATATGCCGAAGACTCGTGCGTGCTGACGCCGGCCAAGCTTTCTGACGCGGCCATAAGCTCCTTCAACGATCAGCCCAGCAGCCTCGCTGAACGCCATCCAGTCGGGCGGTCCGCCAATGTCGGCCGAAGTGCGCCGCCTCGCCGCAAGCGATGTGGGGACCACGCCCAAGCTCATTGATTTGGCAAAGAAAGCCAAGCCTGAACACATCGTCGCTTTGGGCATCGGCCTAGCCCAGGCAGCGGCCATCTGTACCAAAACAAAGCCAGAGCTCGCCAAGACTATCAAGAAGCTCGTCACAGAGTCAGGAAATCCCGCTCTCGCGGCGACTTTTGCGTCCGAGTCGTCCCTGTTTGCGTTGGCTCCGGAGGGGCCGTCGAAGTCCTGCGAATTCGCAATGGGCGAGCCGCCTGATATGACGGCCACGCCAACGAGCGACCAAGAAACGACCGTTCCACCCTCCAAGACGGAAGAGCAATCCATCGCCGATGAGCTCGGGATTGGACAACCAGGGTTCCTCTATCCGTTCACTTTCGGAGCGGCTGACACGCAGGGCGGCAGACGAACCCTGCCCCAGACATTCGGAGGGGGCGGCCTCATCGCCACGACCGGAAATGTCGTCAGCCCGACCCGTCCCACCCCCAACTGATCCCGTTCGTATTGGCGCGATGATTGCAGGCGCATGCTTTCCGGCGGCTGCATTGGCACAAATCGCACGCCAAGTGCATCGCTCGCCTCGCCGTCAGGGAGTGGGACGCGCCTTGGTCGCAAGTCTCTACAGCGTCACCGCGCCCCAGGAGCAGAGCCGGAGCCCTCCCTTGATGCGGACAGCGATGACCATTGCGGTGGGGCTCATCCTGTTGTCGTGGTCGGCGGCGACCATTCTTCTCGATCTCTTCTTCGCCCAGCCCTACCGCGACATTGCCGAGCCAGCTTGAGACCAAGCGCGCCAAAACTCCCGATGCGCCATTCTTCGAGCGCGTCGACCAAAGCCTGGGCGGCGATCGGGTTCTCTCTCTTTGTTCGCGCGACATCGTGCGGAGTGCCGTCACCGTCAAGCTGGCGTCCCTCGACTCCGCCTACAATCAGAAGCGGCCGGCGGACATTGCCGCAGGTCTCGCCAGTACGCGTGCGACATTGGAACGAGCGCTCCGGTGCTTTCCAAGAGACGGAAACCTTTGGCTGAGGTTGGCCATCGTTAACTACGCTGCCAAGAGCGCAGCAACCACCGTCGAAGAGCAGCTCACGGAATCTCTCGCAAACGCGCCGAGCGAATCTTGGATCGCGATGCCGCGATTGGCGTTTGCCACACAAATTCGAGAGGCCACGACCCCGGGCATTCGGCGGGTCATTGAGACCGATGCCCAAAATTTGGTGAACCACGGCCACATCGATGAGCTAGCCGAATTCTACGTCAACGCGAACGACGCCACGCGCGCCGCCCTGGACGAGCAAATAACGAAGGCTTCCACGGAGCGCCGAGCAGCATTGAGCGGACCGATCAGGGCCTCAATGCAGTCGAGAGCGGGAAGTACCACTAAATATTGCTTCGTATGATTCCGCCATTCAGGGCGCATGAGCGGAGTTTGAACAGCGATATTTACTTTTCATCATCATTTTGCCGCATAAGGAACAATAAGAAACCATCAAGCGTTTCGAAGTTGCATGTACTTCGATGTGGAAATAGCCCACATTTGTGACGGCACCCAAGTCGGCTTGTCAGTAGCGTGTGTTTGAGATTCTCCTCATGCTTCTCGCTGCACACGCTGGAGATGCTCAATTGATCTGGGCATTCGCAATAGTCGGAATGATAGGGCTGGTTTTCGGCTTCTGGTTCCGTGTGGCCGCGATATTCGCCGCATCTGCTGTCACCGTTGCCGCCACGATCGGTCTCGCGCCGCTCTCGGGACACTCCCTCATGACAGCGGCGATGTCCTCCATCGCCCTCCTCGGCGTTTTGCAGGGAGCATACTTGCTGGGCCTTGTTCTAGCGATCGGTTGTGGTCGCGTCAGGCAGGTAAGGTCTACGAGACTTCCGGCGCGATCCTGACCTCTGCCCGGACTTTATAGGTGTGCCCGGTGAGACATTCTGATCAGAGCTGATCCATGGGCCGATGAGTATGCCCCGTAAGCGGCCTCACCTTACCGATGCGACACTCGAGCAGCTGGCCCGCTCCAAGCCCGTAACGGCCGATAGCCTCAGGCGGCTTCATCGAACTTGAGAATTGCGGGGACCGTCTTAATCAAGATCAGGATATCAAGCCAAATCGACCACCTGCGAATGTAGGCCCGATCGAGAGCGATGCGCCTGGAATAGCTGCATGAGCTCCGCCCACTGACCTGCCAGATTCCCGTCAACCCCGGCTTCGCGCTGAGACACTCGCGACCATAGGCGCCGTAGTTGGGCAGTTCTTCCTCGACCAGCGGGCGTGGCCCGACGCAGCTCATGTCTCCGCGCAAGACGTTGAAGAGCTGGGGCAGCTCGTCCAGGCTGGACTTGCGCAGAATGTGGCCCAAGCAGCTGACCCTGGGATCATGCCGCAACTTTCGCGATTCACGCCACTCACGTGCCGCGTCCGGATTTCGCGCCAGATGCTCGCGGAGCACCCGGTCGCCGTCGACGACCATAGTCCGGAATTTGTAGCAGACGAACGTCCTCCGGCCGTACCCGACCCGTCGTTGCGAGAAAATGACCGGCGAGCCCATCGACAAGCCCACGAGGATCGCAACGATCAACATCAACGGCGAGAGCAGCAGCAGCGCGGTTGCAGAGATGACGACATCCATGGCCCTCTTTGCGCCGCCGCCTACGGGTTCGCCGATATTGCCGCTGCTGTGGCCCGGGTTAGCCGCGCGACTGATCTCCGATAGCCATCCGCGCGCGCTAGAAGGCGAGCTCAAAGGCCAAATCGGGGTATCGGAATTGAGAAAGGCACCGTGTGAGACACCGATCGCCAAATGCTCATCCGGCAATTGGTCGGCGCACGCCACGATACCGCCTTGGTCGCTCAAGGGCGCGCAAGGTTGCGTGTGATCGGAGACGTGTTCCCGCATATGCCGCCGCCGGTATTTTGGTATAATGCCGCACGTTCTCAGCACCGGGGCTTCGGAGCAATTCTGGCAAAAGACGTATGCCGATCATCAATCTCAATGTTGGGTGTAATACTTAGTTGCTAGCTATGCCGGTCGGCCGCCGCGCCATCAGACCTGGGGCGCGATCAAAATTCGACACGAGGAGCGGCTGGGACTGCCCGCTCCATGAAGCCAAGCCCTGGCGATTGACCCGCCGCCCCGCTCCAACATCGAAGTGAGCCAACACACAAGTGAGATAGGGTCGGCGATCGCAGCCCCGCCCCGGCACCGACCTAACTCGGGAGGTGCGCCGATGCGCACTGCGCTTAGACCTGAGCCCAAGCTGCAACACCACGCGAGCTCCAGCGCGAGCGAGGAAGGCGACCGGCCATGCCCGATCCCGTGCAGCCCAAGGGACGGCAACATAACGATCAGCGTGGGAGCGGGCGCTCGCCAGCCTACTTGGAGTCGAGAATTCCGGCTGCCATTAAGGCCACCTCGGTACGGTTCTTGGCGCCGAGCTTCTTCATGATGTGACGGACGTGCACCTTGACCGTGCTCTCACGCATGTTGAGCTCGTGCGCGATCATTTTGTTTGCGCGCCCTCGACGCAGCGCATGGACGACGGCCGTCTCGCGCGCGGTAAACATGCTGACCGCCGTCTGACGCGGGTTGCCTGCGCTTTCTGCAGAGCGCCGCGCCGCCATCAGGCTGCCGGCAGGGACAAATGCGCCCCCCGCTCTGACAAGCCGCAACGCTTCGATAGCGACGTCGAAGGCGAAGACTCGTCGGAATGCACCCCTGCGCACCCCTACCGAGCACGTCGACGACATGATCGACATCGTCGAAATCCGACAAGACGACTGTTGGCACACGCTGCGCTACCGTCGGCAGCAACTCCAGCTCGCGCTGCGCAAGAGCACCCTTGAGATCGCCGGCTATGCACATGACGATCAGGGAAGCCGATACGGTCTCGGCGTCCTGCAAGCCATTCTTCGACGCTCGCATAGGCGAGGACATTTTGGCCTGTCGCGGACTTCAAGCAGCGTGCTAGGCAATCTCGAGCGAAGATCCTCTGCTCGATGAGGACAATGCCCGGCTCGTTGAGCCCCGGCATCAACCCGGCTGATGCTATTGACGTGCCGACAGGCCCAATAGATCTTTTGTCTGTGCCACTAGCGGCGGACGACAGTGCAAAATCGGCGTTTTCACCAGACGTACGCATTACTCGAGACCTACCTGGTTACAAAATAGTTACACGGTGCCTCAACTTTGTGGAACTTTAACAAAAAATAAGGCCTAAGCAATCACCCATTTTATTAATCGCATATACCACCAACGATTCGCATCCCACATGGTTAATCGCGGTGTTTGCCACACAATCTCAAACGGTGTGGTCATTTGAGCGCAGTCGGTCATGTAATCGCTCAGTGAACATGCATTTTGGTGCGACGGGCGCCCAAGAAGCGCTCGATCACCGAAGCGACGAATGGCGAACGCGGTAACGACGTCTTGAGGATGGAAGGAAGCCCGCGGCGACCGCCACGCCTGTCGCGTAGGCAATCTACGGACCCGTCGCGAGGCCGCATACGGAGCAGATTGCGATGCAGAGCCGGAACGCCACTCTTACGCGGTGGTCCGCTGCCGGAATGGCTCGCCTCTACGGCGCCGCAGCCGTCAAGCGGCTTCCGGGTTCGAATAATAGTTGCCGTACTTGCCGTGATAATAGTCCTTGAAACCGTAATTCTCGTAGAGCTTGAGTTCGCGCATGTGCACCTTGTTAAGCAGCACGCCAAGGCACTTGTCGCGAACCTGATGCTCCGCCTCGAGCGTTGAGCGCACAAGCGCACGGGCAGTCTTGCCCCATTCCGCAACCAGCACAAATGCATCGATCTGGGGTGCAAGAGCTCGCACATCTACGACGGCGCCCAGTGGCGGGAGATCGATCAGGATGCAGGAAAATTCCTGCGCCGCCTGCTTGAGCACCGCCTTCATGCCCGGCGACGACAAGAGCTCCGACGTATGCGTAACCCGCGTGCGAACGATCGCGGGCAGGAACGCAAGCGAAGACTCAGGTTCGTAGAGCAGCAGGTCCTTGATCGGTCTGCCCTCGATGACCGCTTCGATGAGCCCATGCTTCGCATTCGGCGCAACGCTTGCCGTCAACGAAGGATTTCTGATGTCGGCATCAATGAGCAGCGTCTTGGTATCGAGGTGCGCCATCAATGAGCCGAGGTTTTTCGATATTGTGGACTTGCCTTCGTTCGGCAGCACGGAGACGACGCCGATGAACTTCACTGCCCGATCTGGGAGCGTAAGGTCCATGGCGATCTTCACCGCCCGCAGCGTCTCGGCGAAGCCGGACAGCGGATGGTCGAGGACATAGCGCATCGTACCTGGCAATTTCGCCAGTGCATCTGCCTTCTCGGCGGCCGGCTCGCCGCCCTTCAAGATCGCCGGCACGGCAATCTTCGACGGCGTTTTCCTCTCCTTGCCCGCCTTGACCATCGGCAACATGCCGAGGAACTCGAGCCCCAGCTCCTCACGCACCTGGTCCCCAGTCCGGAACGCCCGCTCCTTGAATTCCCTGAGCGCGCCGATGCACACCCCGAAGCCGAGACCCAATACGATCGCAAGCGCTATGACGCGGTACTTGCGAGGCTGGCTCGGCACAGTCGGCTTCTGCGCATTCATGATGACGCGCGCCTCCGTGATCGGGAACGACTGCTGCTGGACAACCTCCTGATATCGCTTCAAGAATGATTGATACAGGTTCTTGTAGGTCTCGGCCTCGCGCTCCAATTCACGCAACGCGACCAGCGTCTCGTTGGCGGTCGCCGTGGTCCCGACAAGTTCCGACAAGCTGTCCTTGAGCGTCTTCTCGCGCGATTTCGCAATCTCGAGCTCGCTGCGATAGACCTCGGCCAGACGGCTGAGCTCCTCGAACATCAAGCGCTCGTATTCACGAATCTCCTGACGCAGATTGATGACGGATCCATGATCGGGCCCAACCTTTGCGGAGAGCTCGGATTCCCGCTTGACGGCATTGACGAACTTCGAACGCAGCTGCTCGATGACCTGGTTGCCGATCGCCTCCGTAACCACGGCATCTGTCTGGTGCCCATCGACGATCGACTTAATGCGCTCATACCGCGCCTCCGCCCGTGCCGTCTCGGCACGCGCCGTCACCAGCTGAGTATTGACTTCGGTGAGCTGCTGCTCGCTCACGAGCTTGCCGCCCGACGAAATGAGATCGTTCTCTGCCTTGAATTTCTGTATCGCCAGATCCGTGGCCAGCACTTGCTGTTTGAGCTCCGTCATCCGACCTTGCAGCCACTCGCTCGCCCGGCGAGCCGAGTCGTACTTCGCGTCGAGCTGATCAACGAGATAGGCTTCTGCAAAGCCGTTGGCGATCCGGGCCGCTTTGACTCGATCGGGAGACGTGTAGTTGATCTCGAGCACGAGAGTGCGCGGGACGCGGTGCACCTCGACGTTGCTTCGCAGCACATTGGCAACGCCGCGGCGTATCTCTTCCTCTGTCGGGGGAGCGAGCGGAAGGGTCTCTCTCTCACCGAAGCTGAACAGCTTCCAAAACTGCGCTATCAAATTTGACAACACGCTTGGGCGCGACTGGACGAACTCCGGATCCTTGTTGAGCTGGAGCTTGTCGACCACCGAAAGCGCTACGCTGTCGGACTTGAGGACCTCGACCTGACTATCCACCGCCGACGCGGAAACATCGAAACCGAGCGACGTGACCTCGAATGCCTCCTCGACGGCACGCACCCGCTTGTTGTCGAGGAGGAGGCTCGCCGTTGCCGTAAATTGCGGGACAGCCGTCACCACGTAGGCGATGCCCCCGGCGAGGCCGAGAAGGCCGCAGACAATGACCGCGCCGACCTGTCGCCGGGCCGCTGCAAGCAGACGTTCCAGCTCGGATCTCTCTCCATGTCGGCCGACGCCGGCGCCAAAGGAGGAAAAGCGATCACCAGACTGGCTAGCAATTTTCAGCATGACTCGAATTGAACTCTACAGCCACGCCGACATACGATCGCACGGTGAAGCGTAACGTCGAGATGCAACGAACGTATCACACCGCATCGGATCTTAAGTACGGCCCCCTCGAGACGATACCTCACTTCACTATCGACCGACTGCCGACGACCGGCGGTCGCCAGCGGTTGCAGGCACGTGGCTCCCCATATCCACAGTATTGCGCGCAAAAGCATAGACTACCCGAACGGACTCCACACCGCCAATACGCACAATAGACTTAAGAAGATGCCAGACAGAGCGTGACCGGATCGCGTACTAGCAAGCATTTAGTCGCAAAACATGGCAGGAAGCTTTACGGCGCCCTAACGATTGCCCGACCTGCAACTCCCGACCTGCGATTCCGAGTGAGGCGCCTCCCCGGTCGGCGCTCCTTCATCACGATCTGGCCATTCCCCGTAAGGTTGCAGACACCAGCATTGAGCCGTCCGAGAGCGAAATTGGCGGCTTCAAGCTCTAAACCACGGGCCTATCCCGATCTTGACCGCGAAAGTGTCCGACCCTAACCGTCCTAGGCACAAACGGCTGCTCAAAATCTTAAGAAGAAAAGAAAGTAGCCTCCGCTTGGTCCCGAAGCCTCGCCTCGTCCGGCGCAACGACATCTGGGAAGAAACGACGGGCTCCGCATTCTTCTCCACCTTCACGGCACCTGGCAGTTTAGGCTAACCATGCAACGCACAAAGGAGGAGGTCCGGCCCCGCATGAGTGCCGCTGCCTCTGTCGCGGACAAGACAGGGTTCTATCTCCTTTCGATTTGCGGCGTTCTCGCTCCGATTCCTCTTGGATCGAATACCGCCACCGCAGCCGGCGCCATCGGCCTTTTGCTGGCCATTTGCCTGATCGGCTCGCCACTTGTTCCACCAGCCAACGACAGGGTGCGCCGCCTTCTCAACCTGCTCATGGTGCTGTCCGGTCTCTTGATGCTTTGGACAACAATGCAAGCCCTGCAATGGCGCGCGATCGACCCACTGTCTGCGATATCGGTTGCAGCCGGCCAGCCAAGTGAGGAAACGCTGCGCCCGACCCTGCACCTTCAGCCGCTGCATTCTATTGGATACGTCCTGATCCCCATTGCCGCCTTCATGTCCGCCCTCATCTACGTTCGCGACGACACACGCTACATTGCCTTGCTGCACATCTTGCTTGGAGCGGGCTTCGCCGTAACAACATTCTGCATCATCGAATATATGCTCTCGCCACAGACGCTGCTCTTGCAGCCGAAAATTTACTATCGGGATTCTTTCACGGGCACATTCGTCAATCCAAATACGGCAGCAACATATTTTGGAATCATGTTGCTGCTGTCTCTCTCCATCTGCTTACGCCAACTCGGCGAAGCGCAGCTTTATCGACAGTTCCTCGGCGCGGGATTTTGGACCTCGGGCGCGCGCACCTTCGTCGTCTATTTCGTCTGGACGTTCGTATTCGCGGTTGCCCTGCTGTTGACGAGATCACGCGCTGGCATACTGTCCTCGTTGGCCGGCGCGACCGTTTTAGTCTGGGCATACGCCTTCGCAGCCCTGCGCGCCAATATGTTGCGTACACGGGCTGCCATCATCAGCTCATTCTGTGCTGCCGCCGCGCTCGGGGTCATCTCGCTGTTCGCCGAGCGGCTGCATTCCCGCCTCGAGACAGAAGGCCTGGTCGATACCGCGCGTCTCTGCACCTATCGATCAACCTGGCGGGCCATCCAAGATAATTTCTGGCTGGGAACCGGACTTGGATCCTTTCAGGATGTGTTTCCTGCGTATCGTTTGCCGGAGTGCGGGTTTGATGGATATTGGGAAATGGCCCACTCAGTATATCTCGAGGCGTGGCTTTCCCTCGGCGCAGGTTTTCTCATCCTCCTGGTGATCATCTATTATCAACTCATCAAGACGTACGTGTTCGGGTACCGCCAACGCCGGCGATTCCGCTTCGTACCCCTTGCTTCTCTCGGCATCCTCCTATTGCTAACGCTGCACTCGCTGGTGGATTTCTCAGTCCAAATACCCGCAATTGCCGTCCTCGCCGCGCTTGTGCTCGGCTCGGGTGCCGCAATATCGGTTGCCTCCAGGTCGCCATCTCATGAGCCGCGGCGCCGCCGGGCATAGCTAGCCCCGGCGCTACCCGCCCATGCCGCAATTTCATGGATGCTCGCGCAGAACCACACTTGGTACCACTCCGCCTTCCACTTCTGAGAGAGGCGGCGGAAGCCGCACTGTTGCAATTGTTTGAAGAGCGGTTGACAACCGCCCGCCACCTCCTGTTCAGGGTACCACCCAATTTTCGCTTGGCAACACATCCTTGATGAGGTCTTCTATAATTGCCACAAAGATCACGCGAGGGATCACCAATGCTCCACACCGCGAAATCGGCTATAAAATCCAGGCTTAAATGGCTAATCGAACCTATTGTCCGGGACGAGGGCGCCGGCAGCCGCAAAGAGCTCATTAGAACCTCTAGCTCAAACGCTTTCGCCGATCGACAAATACATATGCCTCAGCTATCTCGCGAATGACTACGGCCTATTCCACCATACTTACGAAGATTGGAGGCTAAAACGAATAAACAAGCTACTCGCAATCTATGGATTGGACTATTTCAAGGGAAAGAAGGTACTCGAACTGGCCGGAGGCCATTGTGATATCGGGGCCTTCTTAGCAGACATTGGCGCAGACGTGCTTTGCCTAGAGGGCAGGGCACAGAATGTGCAATTCGCGTCGCTTAAGCATAGGCGACTTCGCACGCTTAAAATAGTGGAGTTCAATTTAGAGGAAGACTTCTCATCTTTTGGTCACTTCGATTTGATCATTCACTTCGGGCTCCTCTATCATTTGAAGAACGTAGATAAGCATCTCGAGAACTGCTTTGGAATGACCAACGATTTGATCCTTGAAACCGTTGTCCTCAATTCCCTTGATCCGCTAGGCATTATCTATTGTGACGAACGCACGCACGTCGACGAGGAAGCCTTGGAAGGTGTCGGGTGCCGCCCGTCGCCGTTCTATGTCGAACGGATCGCCGAGCAGAATGGATTCGAAACCATTAGATATTTCGATGCCGATCTGAACTCCGGGGCAGGGCAGTTCTATTATGACTGGGAGCACAAGAACGACGGAAATCCAGGGGATAATTTTAGGATGCGGCAATTCTGGCGGTTCCGGAGGCAAGCTTCCGTCCAACAGAAATAAGCGTTTGCATTCAAATCACCTGGAAGGTCATCCGAGGACGCGGATGAGCACCGATAGCTGGCGTGACCATGCGACGAGCGACGTCAGTCGATGAGGTGTCGTTCGCGGAGCTGCGCGACCACCCTTTGAAAATACTCGGGCGAGGCGTGAAGGTAATTCTTGAATAATGATGCGTCGCCCCGCAGATTTCGATTGTCGATGACCGTTAATTCTGGAGCAAGTGCAAGGGCGCGATTGAACACCTTGTTTGCCACGCTGTCATCCCGATCACTTTCATAGACCGGCGGCACGAGGAACACGACTTTTTTGTTGTTGCGGCGGCCAATTGCATCGATTGCCCGCATCTGATTGGCGATTTCTGCTTCATCCCCCGCCTTGAGCGCCCTCTCGGCGTCGACGAGCGGATATTCGTTTTGGATCGGCGGAGCGGCATTCCCTAGGTCGGCGTCTACAGAGCCGTCGCGCCTGAAGGCTCCCGACTGCGTACGCTCGAGACAGTAGTAACTGGGCCCGCCTGCCGCGCCGATCAACGTTTGCACCGTATATGGCAGACGACGCAGCCACGCGGTGGCATCGTTTTGGCATGCCGAGTCGCTGATCAATCTATCTTTGAACCCGCCTCCGGGAGTCATTGCCAAAATGAACGTGTTGTAGTTCAGAACTTCATGCAGCCCGTTTTCGATAACTTGCCACGCGACGGCGGCAAGCCGCGGCAGGTTCTCAAATAGGCCTGCACGCGTGAGGTCGCCCCATAAGATGTCCGGCGGCAGCTCATTTCCCCAATTGATGATGAAATCGCCATTGTCCGCGTTTGGAGGGGTGATCTGCACCAGGATCAGATTTTTGGGAAGATGCCCGGCTTTCTCCACGTGACGCAAGTAGCTGTGGAGCTCGGGCAACGAGAGATTTGCGTACCAATAATTGAAAAAGTACCGTGGCATCGCCAGGCCGACCGAATGCATCGGCGCCGAAGTAGCGAATGATGTGATTGCCGTAGACGCCAATCTCGGGCGGCGGGTAAGCCTCGGCGAATCCGAGCTTAAGAGACCCCTCCTGGCGACGCGTCAGGCCGTAGACATTGAATTTCTCGTCGGGCCGCATGGCATAGAAATCAAATGGTGGATCGCGAAAGCTCGGTAGCCTTAGCGTCAGCAATAGAGCCAGACCGGCAAGCGCCGTCAATGTCAGCGCAAACACACGAAGCCACGGTCGCTCCCTCGGTTCGATCAGCATGGTCAGAACCGGAAGTAGATGAAGGTTCTGCTGAGGGAAATAAATATCAGCCCCGCAAACATCAGCGAAGCCATGACGACTGGGGAATTGGAAATGACGTGCCGATCATCCTCGTCATTGTACAGCCACATACGCTCGCGCAGGCCGAAGGTCACAAACCCGATCGCGGCAAGGAAGAGCCACTGCGTAGGCCCGTAGATCGAGCCGAGCCAATGTGCCGAGGCAAGGTGCGCGAGATATGTCGGCGTATTGGTCGAGGTTCATGAAGAAAAGCGGCCAGCCGAAGCTCACGAGGACGAAGGTAAGGGCTATGGCGACCGGTCTTGGCAGTCGATCCCAGGCCGGTCGCGTAAAATGATAAAGTATGACCAGTGCGGCGTGATATATGCCCCACGCCACGAAGTTCCAGCCGGCGCCATGCCATAGCCCGACGAGCGCGAAGACGATCAGTATGTTGCGGACATAATCCTCGTGCCCGCCCATTCGGATGTACACATAGTCGCGCAGCCAATACGACAGCGTCACGTGCCAGCGGCGCCAAAAGTCGCGCGGATTTTCGGAAAGATACGGTTCGCGGAAATTGACCGGCAGCTCGATACAGAATAGGCGCCCGAGGCCGATCGCCATCACCGAATAGGCCCAGAAATCATAGTAGATCTGCATCGACCAGAACGCGATCTGGGTGAGCTGATCGATCGCGGTGAGCTGCTCGAGCGGAACACTCTTTGCTTTGGCAACCGCCATCTCGCTGAGGTCCGCAACGAATATCTTAAAGAAGAGACCAACCGACAGCAGCTTCAAGCCGGTAACAATCCTGGGCTGAAGGACGCGCGTTTCCTGAAGCGCCTGCAGCTGATCGCGCAGCTCTGCGTAACGCATAATGGGCCCAGCAATCAGATGCGCGAAAAATGTCGCGAAGCCCATGAAGCGAAGTAAGTCGCGCTCCGGCTCAATTTTCTTGTCCGAGACATCGATAGAGTAGGAAATAAGCTCGAAGGTATAGAAGCTGATGCCGGCGGGCAGCAGGATGCTAGAGAAGAACCAAAAGTGGTCGCGCATCTCCGGCCCGGCCTGCGCGATATTTAGTATGAAGCCAAGGTACTTGAACATGATCAAGAAAAAAGCCGGCACGGATATGGCAACGACGATTGCTAGATGTCTCGGCCATTTTGCAAATAGAAAGGCCGTGCCGTATCCCCAAAGGATCGCAACGACGAAAGCAAGGAGAACCTCGAGCCCGGAAACTCCGTAGAACAGCAGCGATGCGCCCACGAGCACCCAAAGCCGCATCCACACCGGCACGGTATAGAATGCGATAAAAGTCGCCGGCAGAAACAGGACAAGGAATTCCAGCGAGTTGAAGTTCATCACGACCTCTGCATGGAAAAGTCCGCGTGGGCCTGGGCGTCAGTGATGTGGGCCCGTACTGCCTGCGGGTTCTGCCGTTCCCATGCGATGGCTGAGGTGTGCCATATCGCGTTGAATAGCATGTGATCCTGGTGCGCTGTACTTAAGCGACGCAGCATGGGTAATCCATCAAGCGACGGCAGATCTCCACGGCGGGACTTCAGGGACGGTTCGCGGCCGTCTGGGTGCGACGCCTTCGCCCAAGAAAAGCGTGCCTGGATTTGCAGGGCCCAACCGGGAACCTGCTGCACCGTCCCCGAAACTAACAACAAAGGAGTATTGCGGATGCCCATTTCTGGTGAGGAGCTAACTCGTGCTAATTAATCTCGAAGAGCCCCCGCCGACACTCGCCCCGGTCCCGAACGCTCCGAACGTTCCGAACGCTCCGAACGCTCCGAACGTGAAGTGTATTGGTCTGGCCTCGCGCGAATCCAAGCTGCTCCTCCATGCGCTGCGACCTTCACGGGGAATGTCTTCTGCGCAAGCGTGCCGTTCTCGGCCGAGAGGCTGCCTCGCAATTTGTGTTGACCGTTCAGAGGCTAAGAAAGCCGCCGCGCTAATCAACAGGCATCGATATTCCACGGCGATCCCTCACTAGACTGAGAATCCTTATTGCGCGTAACCTTTCTGCAACCATCACGATTCGCTTCGCTGCTAGTCTGCGTGAGACGGGGGTCCCAGTCCAAATCTGAATCACGTCAAATTTGAATCACGTGTGTCGGTACCACCGGGCAATTTGCGTTTCGTTCTGAGTACGTGGGCGTCAGTACGTAGAAATGTTGCGTAAAGTGGGTGCGTAAGATGTGGTGTATGCGGGTATACCGGCTGCTTCCAGCAGTCGCACTGGGCGTGTCTCTGACAAGTATTTCTGTTTCTACGGCCCACGCTCAAGGCGCGGAATGTTCCTTTGGAACAGCAACGAATGCCCAGGCGACGGCGTGCGGACTGGGTGCCGCCACCGGCGCCATTGGTTCGATTGCGATCGGCAATAACACGGGCACGCCCTCCGGATTTGGTGGCACCGTAGGTGTCGGCTCGACGGCCGTTGGATCCGGAGCATTCGCGGGAAGTATTGTCGGCTCTGGCGGACAAAACGCCACGGCTCTTGGATCGGGAGCCTGGGCGACCGGTCCAGAAGCCATTGGGATCGGCAATCATTCTGTTACTGGCGGAGCCTACGGACCGGACGCAATCGCCATTGGCCATTCCGCAACGGCAGGCGATGCGACTGGGTCGATCCTTTCGGGCCTGCACGCTATCGCTATCGGCAACACCGCGACGGCCACGCAGGACAATTCTCTCGCCATCGGTAATGGCGCAACGGCGAACTTCACAAATTCAACGGCGATCGGTAACGGCGCGGCGTCTACGGCGGCCAACCAGATCATGCTCGGCACGGCTGGCACCAATACGAACGTCGCCGGCACACTCAACGTCGTGGGTGCCACAACGACGAATGGCATAACCAACAACGGCCTCCTCACCAACAACGGCAATCTTGCGGTGACCGGAACCAGCAACTTCACCGGCTTAGCCACCTTCAGCGGTGGAGCAACCCTCAACAACACGCTTACGGTGACGAGTGGCGGCGCCAATATTCAGGGCGGCATCAATAACAACAACGGCGGCATTTCGCAGGCCGGCGCGATCTCAGGCGTAACGAACCTCACTGGCACGGCAGGCAGCACCATCTCCGGCTTTACCAGCGTCGCAGCGACAAACGGTAATTTCACAAACGTCACCGCGACGACCGGCGACATCACGACGGTGAATTCGACGACAGTAATGCGACCACGGCAATATCACGACCGTCAACTCCACAACTGGAAACATCACCACTCTCAATGCGACGACCGGAAACATTGGCACGGCTAATATCGGCACAGCCAATGTTTCGACGGCCTTCAAGGCGGCCACGGGTGCAGCGATCAGCATGGGCGACAACATCGTGCACGACGTCGCAGGTCCGGTCGTAGGCACCGACGCCGCCAACAAGGCTTACGTCGACGCGGGCCTGAACGAAGCCTTCAAGAAGATCGACGACAACACCGAAGGCATCGCCGTCGCCATCGCTTTGGGTGGCATTGCGCTCCCGCAAGGCAAGAACTTCGCTGTGGCCGCCAATCTCGGCTTCTATGATGGCAAGGAAGCGATCGCAGCTCAGACGGCTATCCGCCTCGATCAGACCTTTACGCTGAACGGCGGCGTTGGTGCCGGGTTTGAAAACAATAAGGTTGGTGGTCGCGTCGGCGTCATGGCGGCCTGGTAAAGTGATTTAAGCGATCAAATGGTCTATGGATTGAGGCGGGCGGCCACAAGGGGGCTGCCCGCTTCTTCGTTTGTGATAGGGGGCTCTAGCCGGACGCCCATGATAAGAAAACTCGCGCTGACCGCCTGTCTGGTTGCAAGCCTCGTCACCACCGGCATGGCGGCCGCGCAAGAGGCTCCGCAGCAGAAGGGCCCGCAATCCGAAAAGGAAAAAGCAGCTCCCAAAGCGAAGACCCCGGCCCCTCCAGCAGCGGGCCCGGCACAGCCAACGCCGGGAGCCCCGTCGCCGGCGCAGACTATTCCCGAGCCCGAAGCGCTCCTAATCCTTATCCGCACGACGTTGATTGCGCTCAATCAGGCCAACCAGACGGGAAACTATACCGTGCTGCACGACCTCGGCGCCCCAACCTTTCAGGCAGGCAACTCCGCCGCGCAGCTGGGCATCGGCTTCGCCAATCTTCGCAATCAGAATTTCGACATTTCGCCTGTCGCCGTGGTGACGCCGCAGGTCACGGAGGCCCCTCAGATCACGGCTCAGGGCCTCCTCCGGATCCTGGGATTTTTCCCGACGCAGCCCTTTCAGATCAAATTCGAGATGCTCTTCCAGCAGGTCAGCGGGGCCTGGCGGCTATTCGGCATGTCGGTCTCGGCAGTGCCCGCAGAAAGCGGAGCGCGAGACGCATCTAACCCGGCGGCGACGCCGTCGAAGAAATAATCGTCCCCACCTTCTAGGACCAAACTAAGAGGGAGAGCTATTCGGCGGCGACGGCGATTCCCGCGTTGCTGGGCTGGCTCCGCTCCGCGCGCCAAGGCATGTCGCCCTGCTCCACCATGTCCTCGAGGACCTGGCGGTCCTTGAGCGTATCCATGGAGCGCCAGAAGCCCTCGTGCTTGAAGGCCATGAGCTGGTCTTCCGCGATCAGGCGGGTGAAGGGCTCGAGGACGAGCTCCTCGCCGTCGCGCATGTAGTCGAAGATCTCGCGCCGGAAGATGAAGTAGCCGCCGTTGATCCAGATGTCCGACCGATCGCTCGAGCGGAAGTTGCTGACGCGCCCGTCGGGCTCGATCTCGGCGAGATGATAGGTGAGCGGAGGCCGCACGGCGAGGAATGCGGCGATCTTACCGCTCGCCTTGAAGCGGGCGATCATGTCGTCGAGATCGACGTTGGTCAGACCGTCGCTGTAATTGGCGAGGAAGTACTCCTCGCCGCGCACGTGCTCGCGCACCGCCCAGAGACGCTGGCCAATGTTGCGCCACGTCCCCGTGTCGATGAGCGTCACTCGCCAGTCTTTGCGCGGGGCATTCGAGGAGCTCGACGTTCGTCCCGTAATTCGAAACGACACAGTCGGAGAAGGCATGTGGCTTGTAGTCGAGAAAGAATTTCTTCACGACGTTGGCCTTGTAGCCGAGGCACAGGACGAAATCGTCATGCCCGTAGCCGCTATAGTAGTTCATCACGTGCCACAGGATCGGCTGCTGGCCGACTGGGATCATCGGCTTGGGGATGCTCTCGGAATACTCACGGATACGGGTGCCAAGACCCCCGCAAAAGAGCACGACCTTCATACGCAAACACTCCTTAGGGTCAGGCCTGACTGTCGATAAAGGGGAGGGCCCCTGAAGACTGAACTCGACGGCTCGCCAGATGAGAAGCGCGCCCCGTGCTTCCCAGCCCGGCAATTTCGCTGGGAGCGCTTCCTCCTAGTCCGGATTATCTGCCAAGAGCGCTCCCGAGTGTATGGTCTCATTGGTAGTAGAAGGCGTACAAGGAACTAATACTATTGCAGCAGGCCTAACCGCCGGCAGTTAATCAGCGGTATTGGTAAAAAGGTTGGAAGGTTTGAGCCCGAGCGCACAAGGTCTGCAACCGCCCCGTAACAGTTGCATGCACTTCCGATCGGCCTGCCCTTCCCACACTCCACTGCATCGTCCCGACAATGACAGGCGATTGTCGACGCCGTATGACGGGGCCTGAGGGCTTTTCTGTCGGCGGAGGGTGGGATGCGATTTTATGAGACAAAGCTTCCAGGTGCTTGGCTCATCGAACCGGAGCCCCTGAAAGACAACCGCGGTCACTTCATGCGCACGTTCTGCGCCCGGGAATTTGCTGATCACGGCCTTGATGCCGCGTTTCCCCAGCACAGCCTGTCCTTCACGAAAGCCAAAGGAAGTATTCGCGGCATGCACTTCCAGCGGGCACCCCACACCGAGGTCAAGCTCGTGAGCTGCGCCAAAGGCGCGCTTTGGGATGTCATCATCGATCTCAGAGCGGATTCGCCCACCCATGGAGAATGGCAGGGCTTCGAGCTCAGCGCGGAGAACGCTCATCACCTTTACGTTCCGGCGGGCTTTGCTCACGGATTCCAAACGCTGACCGATGACGTGGAAGCCCGCTACCTCATTTCGCAGTTCTATGTTCCCGGCGCGTCAAGCGGCGTGCGCTACGACGATCCTGCGTTCGCTATCCCTTGGCCGCTGCCGTTGGCATCGATTTCGGAAAAGGACGGCGCGTGGCCTGACTACGACGGCAAGGGCATCTAGGCCTGGCGCGGCGCCACGTTGGGCCACCCCGCCGGCATCTCCTCCGACACGAGCCCCTTCTCCTCGAGCAGCCGCGCTGTCTCGGCGATGTTCGCGAACGGCATGTTCGCCTTTTCGGCGATGTCGAGTAGCGAGTGCTTTCCGTCCGAGTAGGCGAGCACCCAGAGAATCGCCATGCTCTGGTCGGGAATGCCTTTCTCTCCACCCTTGGATCCGTAGAGTCCCCAGCGCCCAAGCTGCGGTTCGCACTTGGGGTTGAGACTGAAGAGCCGCCTGTCATTCTCGATCACGTCGAGAACGGAGGCGACCAGGCGGTGTGACAGACCGAGATGCTCGGGGCGGATGAAGTCGAGGTTGTCCGCCGACGTATGGTACTCGGGAAAGGTGCCGAACTGGCTGCGCTGAAAAAGCCCGACCGGCAGATCGAAGCCGGGCGAGCAGTACTGCCGCTCGTCATAGCCGTACGGGAAATAATCGCAGATGACGGCGCCCGGCGCCGCGTGCCTCAGCACATGCGCCGCCGCGCGGTCGATCGCCGCGTCGCCGCGCCGGCTCTTCTTGTAGAACGGCCCGCCGCCGTCGCCGACGCACGAGACGACGATGCCGTGCTTGATGCGATGCGCTGAGGCCTCGTTGCGGGCGAGCCAGGTGATCGGCCCGATCGTGCCGGGCGCGAACATGAACCGGTAGCTCAAGCGCGTCTTGCGCGCCGAAATCTCACGCGCGAGATGCGTGAGCAGCGCGAGACCCGAGCAGTTGTCGTTGGCGAGCGAGGGATGGCAGATGTGCGCCGCGAGCAGAACCTCGTCCTCGCTCTCGCCGCGATGGCAGAAACTCGCCGTAGGTCAGGTTTCCGGGCTCGAGGCTCGAATCGATCACGACCTCGTAGTCGCCCTCGGGCAGCGCCACGAGCGCGTTGTGCGCCATGCAGAAGCCCCAGGTCTCCGCGTAGTAGGACGTCCGGTAGGGAATGAGATCCGGCTGGTCGGGAAGCGGTGAAGATGTGCTTCTTGAGCTCGGCGAGCGGCATGACGGTGCGCACCGGCGTGCTGTAGCTCACGACGTGCAGGTTCGAATTGCGGAAGTCGACGACGCGCTTGCCCGCTGGCGTCCGCGATGTAGGCCTCGCGAATGTTCCACTCGCGCGGAATGGTCCAGTCGAAGACCCGCGTGCCCGGTCGGCACCTCGTGCACGGTGAGCGGAATGTGCCGGCCGAGAATCGCGAGCGTCTCGCGAACACCCGTCGCCGGTGATGCTGCGGCAGATCGGGAATAGACTCGGCCGCGAGCTCGTAGATCGCCTGCGCCGGTGCGAGATTGATCGGCCTGCCGAGGGTGGAGTGACCCGCTGGTCCATGTGCAGCTCAAAGCTCACGCCGGCTTGGTGCGCAATCGAAATCCGTTGCGCCGCTACTCGGCTGCCACGCGGTGTACGTGACGCAGACTGTCGTCCAGGATCCCGTCGTCGATCAGCTTCTTGATGTGGCTGATGCGCTGGTAGCGCGGCCCCTCGAACTCTTCGAGCGTCAGGCCCGACTGTCGATAGGCGGCGTAGAGCTGCTCTGCGCCCTTGCGCGCGTCCCACTGCGGCTTGAAGGCGGGCAGCGTGCGCGCGATCTTCTCGAAGCTCACGCGATAGGAGCGCGTGTCCGGGCCGGCGTCGGGCGAATACTCGAGCTGGCAGCCCGGAACGACATCGGCCACGATCTCGGCGATGTCGCGGATGCGGTAGTTGTGGTCCGTGTGGCCGACGTTGAAGGCCTGATTGAAGACCGCCTCCTCGGGCGCCTCGAGCGCGGCGATGAAGGCGCGCGAGATGTCCTCGATGTGCACGATCGGGCGCCACGGCGTGCCGTCGGACTTGAGGTAGATGAGCTTCTTGGTCACGGCCCAGGCGACGAGATTGTTGAGAACGATATCGAACCGCAGCCGCGGCGAGACGCCGTACGCGGTCGCCGGGCGCATGTAGACCGGGCAGAAACCGTCGCCGGCGAGCGGCGCGATATCGCGCTCCGCCATCACCTTCGAGCGGCCGTAGGCGGTGACCGGATTGAGCGCGCTGTCCTCGACCATCATGTCCTGGTCGGCGAGCCCGTAGTTGCTGCACGAGGACGCGAGAAGGAAGCGCTTCACGCCGGCCTTCTTGGCCAGCTGAGCGAGACGGACGCTCGCGCGATGATTGATGTCGTAGGTGAGATCTTCGTTGAGATTGCCGAGCGGATCGTTCGACAGGGCTGCGAGATGGATGATCGCGTCAATGCCCTTGAGATCGGCAGCCGTGACTTCGCGCACGTCCTTGCGCAAGCCACGGCACCTGCGCGATGCGTCCGCCTTCAGCAAAGGTGCAACGCTCATAGAGGTCGCTGTCGCAGCCTTTGACCTTGTGACCGGCCTCGAGAAGCATCGGCACCATCACGGACCCGATGTAGCCGCGATGGCCGGTGACCAGAACTTTCATGTTTACGCTACTCCACACCGCACTGGGGCACCGTAACGCAGGCACCCGGACACAAGTTTTACAGAAACATTCGCGCTACTTTTGTGAAACCGATGGGCCCGACGATACCGGTAAACGGCCGGAAAGCACAACTTCGAACCCCGCAAGATCGCTAACTCTCCGTTAGCCGGCGGTCGCCTCTGGCGGCTCTTATGCTGCGGCGCACATTAACCCAGATTTCGCAGCCGGTACAATCGTCTGCGAGGAGTAATCCGACTACGCCCTTTGGCGAAGAGAGTTGCCGCGGCAATGGTTAAGAGCGATCGACGAACGCTAGCCGAGCCGCATCTTGCGCGCGACGAATGCCTCGGCGTAACCGTCGGGCGCCCGGCATTCCATGCCGCGAAGGCGGGCCAGCCCGCGGAACGTCTCGGCGTCGAACCAGTCCTTGGACCGCTGGGTGCCGAAGTGGGCGAGGAGAAGCTCGATCTTGCGCTCAAGCGTTGCCGAGCCTAGCGGCACATAGACGTTCGGCTGCCCGAGATCGCCGTCCCACTTCGGGATCTCGTACTCGAGCACCAGGTGGTCACGAAACGTATTCCATGTGAGCTGGCAGACCTCGCGATGATCCTGGTGCGCGTCGTCGCGCCGTGCGTGAAGATGACGTCCGGCTTGGTGCGAGCCTTGAGGTCCTCGAACCAGGGCTTTAGCTCCTGCCCCTGATAGGGAAAGAAGCTGTCCTTGAACCGCCCGAGCTCGACCTTGGCGCTGGCGGCGCCGGCGAGGAACGCGGCCGCCGATGCCTCTGCCTCCTTGGCGCGTTCACCAGCGCCACTCAAAACGCACCAATGAGCTTCGAGATGCACTCCTGCCGCGATCAGGCCGAGGATCGTCCCGCCGACGCCGATCTCGATGTCGTCGGAATGGGCACCAATGAAAAGGGCGGACAGCCGCTCGCCGGGTCCCGCAAGATTGAAGGCTTTCATGATCCGGCCGGAGGATCGACAACGGCAGCCTCGGGAATGGGGACGATGAATTTGCCGCCCCAAGTGCCGATGTGGCGCATCTGGCGGACGATCTCGTCCTTGAGGTTCCAGGGCAGTATCAGCACGTAGTCGGGCTTCACCTCGTCGATGGCCTCGACAGGGCGGATCGGGATGTGCATGCCCGGCGTGAAGCGGCCGTGCTTATAGGGATTGCGGTCGACGGTGAAATCGAGAAAGTCGGGACCGATGCCGCAGTAGTTGAGCAGCGTGTTGCCTTTGCCCGGCGCGCCGTAGCCGCAGATCGTCTTGCCCTCGTTCTTCGCCGCGATCAGCAGCGACAAGAGCTTGCGCTTCGTGCGCCGCACCTGCTCGGCGAACGCGCTGTAGGTCGCAATTCTATTGAATCCGAGACGCTGCTCGCGATCCAGGAGATCGGCCACCGCCTTTGACGGCTGACGCGCCGACGACGCATGCGCCAGGTAGACTCTGCAGCGAGCCGCCGTGCGTCGGCAGCTCCTCGACGTCGATGAGCTTCAACCCATGCCGCTTCGCCATGCGATCGATGGTGATGAACGAGAAGTAGGAAAAGTGCTCGTGATAGATCGTGTCGAACTGGTTCTCGGCCATCAGCCGCTCGAGATGCGGGAACTCGAGCGTGATGACGCCCTCGGGCTTGAGCAGGCGCCGAATGCCGGCGACGAAATCGTTGAGGTCGGGAACCTGCGCCAGCACGTTGTTGCCGAGGATGAGGTCCGCCTGCTTGCCTTCCGCGACCAGCGCGTCCGCGAGCTTGACCCCGAAGAAGTCGACGCGCGTCGGGATGCCCTTCGCCACGCGCGACCTTGGCCACGTTGGCGGCCGGCTCGATGCCGAGCACGGGCACACCGAGCGGCAGGAAGTGCTGCAGCAGGTAGCCGTCGTTGCTCGCGAGCTCGACGGCCAGGGAGCTCAGGCCCGAGCCCGAGCCGCTTCGTGATCATCTCGCAATAGGCTTTGGCGTGCGCCACCCAGGTCGTCGAGTACGACGAGAAATAGGCATACTCGCGGAAAATGTGCTCCGGGCTGACGTACTCTTTGAGCTGGACCAGGAAGCATTCGCCGCAGACGAGGACGTGGAGGGGATAGGTCGGCTCCATCGCGTCGAGCTCGTGCGGCGCGAGGAAGCTCTCGCACAGCGGCGACATGCCGAGATCGACGAACGTGTGCTCGAGGCCCGTGCCGCACAAACGGCACCGGCAGGCCGTCTCGGTGACTTGGCCCGGGACGTTCTTAACCGCGCTTACACTCATGCTGAAATCCGGAGAACAAATGGCGGAGGCTGGCTTTTTATGGGCGAAATAGTGCATGCGTCGCGACGCGGATCAAGTACGTTCAATAGATTACGTTATTATTGAAATAGACCTGGAAATCATAGGAATTGCGCCCCGGAGCAGAGACCGACGGCGCAGGTCATGGGGTGACGTACGCGTTCAGGATTGCCTCCTGGCGCGCAAGAAGCTCCCGGTAAACTGATGTCCTTTCGCGAATCTTGTGCGCGTATCGCTCACGGCCCTCCACAAGCTTATCAAGCTGCGCAATCAGGCGTTCGTTGTCGAATGTCTCGACGTCCTGGCAAAAATCTCCGAGGCCCATGTCCTCGAGCAGCACGTCATTTTTCCTGGCATAGCCCAGCGAGATCACGGGCTTTGCCATCATCAAGGCGCACACGACATTGTGAAACCGCGTCGCGACCATGACGTCGGTCTCTCCCATTTGCTTCATGAGCTCATGCAACGACGCCGCAGGGCCGGCCGCGAGGCGCCCATACGATGATGGCTGCGGCATCGCTGCGACGCGCTTCAAGACATCATCGACGACTTCGACATCGGATGCCGCTCCGATCAGCAATCGAACGTCATGGCCGTGCTGCAGAAGCAGGCTCACGAATTGCACAATCTTGCCGCGGTAGGTCTCGTGGATCTGCCGACCTTCTTCCGCGCTTCTGTTCCAACCTCGGTAGTTCATCACTCCGACGCCGACCGTCAGCCGGCCATTGACTGGACGTGTAGCAATATTCTCCGCAGCCCGAAGGGAAAAGACGACATCGGGGAAGACCCGGTCCTTGCTCGTGTCGACTCCAATGCTTTCCATGAAGTCCTTCGATATCTCGTCGCGATACGAGCGATATCGCGCCAGGCGTGCGGCCCACTTCATCAGCCAGCGGCTGGCCGGATGAGTGACGGGACCGGCCCCGATGCTGACGAAGCTCAGCGGCCGGCCGGCCAACCTGGCCGCCAATGCCCACTTGAGCAGCGCGTACGGCATTGCCTGCGGCCGCTCGCCGAAGTCGTCGCAAATGCCTGTGCCAGGGACCAGTATAGCGTCGAATGTCCGGGCAAGCCTCACGCTCGAGACGACGTCGGCGAGAAGTGCAGGGAGTTTCAAGAAGAGCCGATTGACGATCCTCAGCCATGGCACGTCAGGCAGGCCTGCCCGCACAGGCATGGACGAGAGGCCGTGTTCCCGGCAACGACGTCCGGCCGATTGCAGATGCATATGAGCTCGGCATCAGGCACGGCGCGGCGCAGCCACGCTACCAGGCTCTCGAGCGAGCCCTCATTGCCGAGGTTCCCGGTCCCGAAATTGCCGAAGAGAGCTATTCGGTGAGCCTCGCGCCGCGGCGACGTCACTTTCACCAGACCTTTGCGTCCGCCAATTTGCGCTGTCTTGCCGCTTTACGACACGTTTGTCGCAAGCGGATCGTTGAGCCGCCGAAACACAACCTGTGACGACCTGCCGACGAGGAAGCGGTCAGGCGTATCGTCGAGCGCTCTGCGATAGACGTCGAGCGCGCCGTCGATTGCCTCGATTGCGAGATCGATGTCGTCGTCCGAGTGTGAATAGCTGACGACAAGCGACGGGGCAATGATGCCGCGCCGGATCGTTTCCTGCAGGAACAGGGAGCGCATGGTTTGAGAGGACTTGCCATCCTTGTCGAGCGTAGCGAAGGCGAGACAGCAGGGCCTGCCCACTATCTTCACGAAACCCGTAAGACTATGTTTGGCGATTGCCTGCTCGGCGCCGCGCTTCAGGCGTTCTCCCTGACGGTAGAGGTGCTCGATGACCGGCTCGCGCTCGTAGATGCGCATAGTCGCCGTGGCTGCGGCCAAAGCGTGGATCTCGGCGCCGTGGGTGGTCGACAACAGGAAGACGCGCGGCCGATCCTGGTGCTCGATTCCGCCGAGGCGCATGATCTCGCGCTTGCCGGCAAGAGCGGAGACGGAGAAGCCGTTGGCAAGCGCTTTGCCGAAGGTGCTGAGGTCGGGCACGACACCGTAGCACTTCTGAGCGCCGTTCTTATGCCAGCGGAAGCCGGTGATCATCTCGTCGAGGATGAGCAGCGCCCCTTCGGCGTGACAGAGGCGCTGCAAGTCCTGCAAATAACCCTCTTGCGGCTCGTCCGCTTTGGCGGCCTCGAGAATGAGCGCTGCGATCTGCCCTGGATGCTCCGCGAACAGGGCACGTGCACTCTCCAGGTCGTTGTAGCGGAAGGTGACGGTCAGCCTCTGGATCGCCTCAGGAATACCCGCGTTCATCGGCGTCGTTCCGATGAACCAGTCATCCGTCGAGAAAAACGGATGATCGGCACAACACGCGATCAAGTCGCGGCCGGTGTAAGCGCGCGAGAGCCGCACCGCTGCTGACGTCGCGTCGGATCCATCCTTGCAGAATTTGACCATTTCGGCGGAATCGATGAGACGGAGGAACTGCTCCGCGCATGTCACCTCGTCCGGCGACGGCCGCGCGAAGTTCGCTCCGCGTCCAAGAGCCGCGCGCACCGCATCGACGACCTCGGGATACGCGTGACCCAAGCCGACTGCACGATTGCCCATCCCAAATTCGATGTATTGGTTACCGTCCGGATCCCAGACGCGGCAGCCGGCACCCCGAACAAGAAAGCCCGGCGCAAGGATCGGATATTGATCGTCGCCCTTCGCGTAGGTGTGCGCGCCTCCCGGGATGAGCTCATGGGCCCGCTTCCGCAGACGGTCAGACGCGTCAAATTTTCGCGGTCCAGCACTCGCCTTGCCGTCGACGACTACATGCGTGGTCACCTACTTCTCCCTATCGATGCGAGAAACACCATCCGCAATGCACAATAACTTAGCAAATTTGCGCGTAACCGTTTTTTGACAGAACCGCGTCACAGACTACGATTCTACACACTACGGACACTCTTCTACCGCGACAACATCTGTGGCCAACGTGTCAGAACATCGTCATGTTGGAAAGGCGGCGCCGCATTAACGATTTCCGGTAACGCTGACCTGCCCACCCCGTCCCAGCCACCGTTCAGACAGCCTCATTCCCAAGAATGTCGCCACACCCCTGTATGCTCCACAATATATCACCAACAGCTCAACGGACGAACATTCCGCAACGCCCGTGTCCCGTAAGCAAACATGATGCCGCCGACCACCGTGTTACCCCCTAAATTAATCTATGATGACCTCCGTCATGTGCTACGACGCGCCTCGTGGCAGACTTCGAGTTGATCTCAACTCGCTTGCGCAAAGATCACACGCCTGCGTTGCCAATTATCACACCTAAATCAAAAATCCGGTTCAGAAACGCGCCAAATGCCGACAGAAATACCGCTCGTAAAAAAAACGACCATGAGGCGCGCCATATTATTGGCTTCCGCTGAGCGCTATATTTCACTTCCCATTAATATCATCGCCACCGCCGTAATGGCTCGCCTCTTCACGCCGGCGGAATTCGGACTGACGGTGTTGGCTGGGGCGATCTGGGCCATCGCCGAGCCTGTGCGAGATTTTGGAGTAAACACATACCTGATCCAACAAAGAGAATTAACTCCACAAAAGACCCGCACTGCATTTACGTTGTCTTTTCTGGCGACCGCAATAGTCATCGCGATCATCTGCCTGTCATCAGAATGGGTTGCTCAATTCTACAACCTCCCAAGTCTTCGCACCTATCTTCTGATAACCGCAATATCATTCGCCGCAGGTCCTTTTGTAACACCGATATATGCCCTGCTGCGACGCGACATGGCATTCGGCACCTTGGCTTTCATCAACTTGACGACACTAGCCATAAACCTGACCACCACCATGACGCTTGGGGTCCTCGGCTTCAGCTATATGAGCTTTGCATACGCAAGCATTTTTTCCGGCGCAGCCGGAATGGCGCTCGGATTATTTTTTCGACCATATTTCTATATCTTCAAACCATCATTTGCGGAGTGGCGTGATGTCGCCGAATACGGCGTCTATGATAGCGCCAAGAATATTTTGAATTACTTGGTCGAGACCATACCCTTCCTTGTATTCGGCCGCATCTTGGGCACCGAAGCCGTTGGTTACTATCAACGCGCCCTGAGCGTGGCGAGGATGCCTGCCAAGGTCATCCTGGCCGGTCTGGGCCCGGTCGTCCTGCCCGCCTTCGCGCAGCGCATACGCGATGGCCAAACACTTAAACAGAGCTACCTCGGCGGCGTTGAATACCTCACGGCCCTCATGTGGCCCGCACTACTCCTGCTGATCGTATTCGCTGAGCCCCTCGTCCTGCTGCTGCTCGGTCGACAATGGGAATCCATTGTTCCCATCGTCCGCATCATGGCAGCTGCCGCACTGACTTGGTTCCCGGTCGGATTGACAAATCCAACACTCATGGCCGTCGGCGCCATTCGCGATGCGTTCGTACTGGCTCTTCTTACCACCCCTATCACCATCATCGCGCAGTCGCTCGCCGCCCCCTATGGCCTGCACGCGATCGCAATGACCATGCTTGTCACGGATCCGTTCTTCATAATCGTGGCCACCTACTTCGTACGCAGGCACATCGTCATAAGCATTGGAGAGCTCGCCCGCGCCATGAGAAAGAGCGCCATTGTCGCAGTGATGAGCATACTGGGGCCGCTAATGATTGTTGCGGCAAGCGACACGCTCCACTTCAATCTATCGATAGGCCCCACGCTTGTCGGCTTCCTGCTATTTGCCTGCGGCTGGTTCGCAGGCATTTGGTTGACGAAGCACCCCCTGCTACACGAAATCGAAACCGCATTATCGATATTGAGACCAGACCGGCCGCGCCAGAGAGCGATGAATACCGAGGCCGTGCCCCCAACGGCACTCGAGACGACGAAGCGCGACTGAGCATTGCTATTGAAAGAAATATCAATGGCCGAAGTTACCGTTGTCCTCGCCACTCGAAACGGCGCAAGTGTTCTGGAAAGGACATTGGCCGGCTACCATGCGTTAGGTCCACAAAGCTTCGCCTGGAAGCTTGTTGTCGTCGACAACGGCAGCACGGACAGCCACACCCGATATATTGAGAAGTTACGAGAATAAACTTCCCCTCACAATTTTAAATCAGCCAAGCCCGGGAAAGAACAGGGCCTTAAACCTCGCACTGCCTTATGCCGAAGGTGAATGCGTCATCTTCACGGATGACGACGCCGTTCCTAAGCCTGAGTTTCTGTCTCTATGGCGGGATGCATTAAAAGAAAGACCTGAATACGACCTGTTCGGCGGAACAGTGCTGCCGTTGTTTGAAATTCCAGCCCCTGACTGGATGATTAAGGGCGAAGTCAAATTCGCCGAATTATTCGCCGCTCGGGCACTTGCCAGAGGGGCCTATCGACGCAATTCAGATCTTCGGCCCGAACATGGCAGTTCGCAGGCGCGTATTGGAGGCTGGCCAAAAATTCAACGAAACCATCGGCCCCAACTGGTCAGACAAAAACTACGCCATGGGCAGCGAGACGGAATTTTGCGTGCGCGCAAGCGAGACTGGCCACAAGGCGTGGTTCGCCAGCAAACCCACCATTCAGCACATCGTACGCGCGCAACAGCTGACGTGGCCATCTTGGACCGCCAGAGCGTATCGTCTGGGCCGCGGAGCCGCACAATTGAACTGGGAATCCGGCGCACTCATACCCAAGGTTCGCCGATCGCGTTTTCAATATGCCGTTGGTAATTTGTCGCGCTACTGGAGTCGCGCCCTTCTTCTCCTAAAGGCATGCCGCCTTGATCCGCGGCGAAGATTTGATGCGGTATGGGAATACAATTGGTATCGCGGATTCCAGGACGAGTACGTGAGAAGGCGGACGGCTCTGTTTGCGGGCGCGCCAATTGATACGCAAAGTAAGATCAGCGATCAGCTGCAAACCGACGGACGGCATATCTCGACACCGGATCCCACATGAGCACCGTCACATGCGCACCCACCACTGCCAACAACTAGCGTGGCCAAAAAATCCGTACAATGGCGCCGTGCACAACGCCGCTAACTCCGAGCCGGCCACGCACTCCGCGGGAACTAGAAATGGGTAGACTCACCGTATGGCCATCGTCACGGAACGAAACAATACTGCCGATCGAGAGCTCGATCTCCCGCTGGTTAGCATAGTCACGCCCTTCTACAATTCGGCCGACACCCTCGCACGCTGCATCGAAAGCGTCCTCGCACAATCGTTCCACAATTTCGAATATGTGCTCGCCGATAACAAGAGCACGGACGGCTCCGGCGAAATTGCGCGCAAGTACGCTGCGTCCGACGCTCGCCTGCGCTACTTGTACTTCGATGAGCACCTTCCGCAAATACCCAACTACAACCGCGCCTTGCAGAACATGGCGCCGCACACACACTATTGCAAAATCCTTCAGGCCGACGATTCCATTTCGAAGGACTGCGTCGAGCAAATGCTCCAGCTCGCGACACGGTATCCTTCGGTCGGAATTGTCGGAGCCATTCGCAGCGTTAACGACGCACCTGATCCCCCCAATGCCCATTTGCTTCCGGAATACATGCCCGGCAAAGACATCTGTCGATCCACATTGCGGGGTAATATCTTTGCGTTCGGAAGCCCGAGCTCCGTGATGTATCGAGCGGATCTTGTCCGAGCACGCCCGCAATTCTTCAATCCAAAGGCATTCTTCGACGACACGGACACTGCGTTCGAATTATTGGCGCAATCCGATTTCGCCTTTTGCCAGCATTTGCTGACGTACACAACTCGCGATCCAAACTCGACATTTGGGCGCATCGCCTCTTATGACATAAGTTTGTTGTACCGATACATGACGGTTCAACGGATCGGCGACGAATTCTTCACGCCCGCTGATGTGGGCGAACTTCGTGCACGGCTAACCAGGGAATATTATGAAACGTTAGTCACTGCGCTTTGGCGACGACCAGATCGAAGAGAGTACCTCGAATTTCATCGATCGGTCCTGCGCGATACGGCGAACATCAAGCTTGTCCCGTCGGCGTTTGCCCGAGCTGCCAGCCGCGTGGCCATACGAGGCTTGAAGAGACGCCTAAGACTGTAGTCAAATCCCCGCGGTCTCACCCAACACAAGGCGCTAAGTTTCTCGACCGCGGCGTCATTTCCCGCCCTCCCGCTCATGCGTCTTTCGTGCGTAAGAACGAGAGAAATGCGGATTGTCCAAGTTTGAGAAGGAACCCGGTGCCCCAGCTCATATGCATTGCCATCGCAGCAATGCCGCTCAAGGCCACGCAAATCTTACGTTCCCGCAAAGCGAGGTTCATGCCCCAAGCCATGCACGCAATGGCATAGATGAGCGGAACTGCAAGCCACGCGGTATTCAAAGTCACGAGGCCGACTGCAACTGCAAGAAGGCAGATCAGCAATACGATCGGCGGCAACGTCTGCCGTATCTTCGGAAGAGTCCGGTGTTTGACTAACGTGCTGGCCCGCCCCCAGCCGTGCCGAAAATATTGCCGGGCCAAAGAGCGGAGAGTGGCTCGAGGATAATAGGTGATGGCGGCATCGGAATCCAAATAGATCCGCCCGCCAGATTGAATGATCCGCTTATCGAATTCGGCATCCTCATTGTGCGAAAATTCCTCGTCATAGCCACCGAGATCGAGGAACGTCCGGCGATCGAAGGCTGCGTGGTGGCCATGGTCGACGAAGCCTGAGCGGCCGGGCAAACGGTGCGCCGAGCCACCATTTCCGAGCCGGCTGTTCTGTGCAGCGGCAATGGCTTGCTGAAAGCACGTGCCACCCACGGTGTGCATTGGTACGACCACCGACGCAACCCTTCGTTCCGTCAGGCAACCAACGCATCGTTCGACAAATCCCTCCGGATAATGCAGGTGACAGTCGGCACGCACGATATAGTCGGCCTGCGGATTCGTCATCCTGGCGCCCTTATTTACTCCGGCAGCCTGGATTCTCCTCTCATTCGAAATCAACCGAATGCGGTCATTTGCGGCAGCAATATCCAGCACGATTGCACACGTGCGGTCCGTACTTCCCCCGTCGACCACCAAGAGCTCGTAGTCGACACGATCTAATCGAGGAATAATGGATTGAATTGCGGTCACGATGTACCGCTCCTCATTGAGGGCCGGCATAATAATGCTAACGAAAGGCTTTTTGGCCGCAAGCATGATGGCGTTAAACCAGCATTCTGTTACAGTCTGATCATTATGACCCAGACCACCTGAAGTCCGCAACCACCTCAGCCTCTCGAAACGTCAGGCATGAGTCTGTCCTTCATGAGAGTTCCCCGCAACTCCGTCGGCGCAAACGAACAGAGGTGCTGGCATTTCCGGCAAGCGTACATTCAACGGCTTGGGAGTGTTCTTGGCCCTGTCGCTCGACCTTCCGGCCTAAATCCCCTTTCTCAACTCGATGCTACGTTAGGGACGTTCGAAGTAGACGGCAGCGGGGGCACCCGGTACAACAGCCTCTGGATCAAGCAAGCTCAGAAGAAACGCTGCTTCCCGTCGATAACAAGAAACACTCCAAAACCGGAATCAGAATGACGTCAGACCAGATATCCAGAACTCACGAACGGCACACGATAAACACCCTCATGCCAAGCACAAAAACCTTTTCCACGTTGCGCCTTATAGCGCTCTACTTTCTCCTCATGACTTTGATCAACATAGTTCATTTTATCTATTTTCCTGTCCACGTCGTTCTCTACAACTCATTTCTCGACGTCGTTCTGGCTGGCCTAGGAGTAGGCGCATTGGTTTGGCAGTACCCAAGCTTGCGAATGGCCCTTTCTTCACACGAATTGCTCTTATCGCTCGCCGTCGGCTTCTTGGCATCGTCCCTCTACGCAATAAGCGTGCCGACCATCATTGATCGCTCGCTTTCCATATACATCCTCGAAAAGCTCGCACAACGCGGCGGCGGAATTCGTCGTGATGCTCTTTCAGATGTCTTCAAGAACGAGTACATGCCGGAATATAAGCTCGTGGATATTCGTCTGACAGAACAGCTAAACTCCGGGACGATCACCATCAAGGACGGATGCGTCCTTCTTACGCCGCGAGGCCGGAATATAGTTGCCTTTACTCGTCTCTACCGTGCTTGGCTATTGCCCAAGAACCGCGAAATTATGGGCGAGTTTAACGACAGCCTGACGGATCCATTCCGCAATTCCACCGACGATGTCTCGTACCGTTGCGGTCCCCATCCTTGATTGCGGTTCGAGGACCCAGGTCTCACTTGGAATGGGCAAATACGAAGTAACGATTGCCGAGATACGTGATTGAGAACGCCCCTCCCGTGGCCAGCAGAAAGCCCACCGAATATGGCAGGTGCGCGTAGTCCGTCCATAGCGCCAACACTGCAACGTGCAGCAACGCGACCAGGATATAGACAAAAATAAAATTTGGGAATGTCCGCAATATCGAGTCCCTCGATCGAAAAACAAATATCCGATTACCGACATAGGACACGCAGATCCCGACGATCGCCGCAATGCCATTGGCGATCCCGGCAGATCTCATGTGAGCCAGCTCTAGAAGCGCGGCCAAGACCGAATAATGCACCGCGGTCGCAACAATCCCGTTAGCGACGAACCGGGCAATGGTTAAATCAAAGAGCATTCGACCCAAAACCGGGCTGCTCGATGGTGGCCGGCATGAGCAGCCTGGCCAACTCCGCCGTGCTTTCGGTTTTTTCAATGCGATCGATGATCTGTTCGAGACGCGCTTGCGTAATTGGTGGCGCGCTCCGAACTATGCCGGAGACCATTAGCGTGACAAAGGTGAGTACACCAGCCTGCATCACGATCAAGATTAGAATGCCGGCCGCAACAGAGAACCATCCCGGCGTTGCAAATCCGATAAGCTTCAGGACCACTGAGGTTCCGAGCAAAGCCACCGATAAGCTGGCCAGAACCGTACAGAAGAGCCCCACCCGGACCAATACGTCCTCGGCAAATACCATCATCGAGCGCAGCCCGTGTAGGACCAACGCCACGAGATTCATTTGCGATGTCCCTGCATACCGCTTGCCACGGTCCGTAGCGATGGCAGCAATTCTCAACTTCGAAACCATGAGCGAAGCCGCGAAATGCACCCACAGCTCCTGCATGGCGGAAAGACGACGTGTGGCCCTGCCAGATAAAGCCGTAAAGTTCCCAAACTGGATCGTACGACCTGTGAGAATTTTGAAAATGAAACGATAGAATACATAAAATGCTCGGAAACCAAGTGTCTCAGATCGCCGGCGGCGTTGAGCCACGACGGCATCAACTCCGGGTGCCCTCAGCCGCTCGATCAGCGGAGCAATAGAAGTCCGGACGATCCTCGCCATCGGAGTCCATCACGACAACGGCGTCGGCTTGAAAATGTTGGGCTACATAAGTAATTCCGGTGGCAATGGCACGCTGGTGCCCCAGGTTGCGCGCCAGATAAATTATTTCTCCCGAAAGACCGGCATCCCTGATCGCCGCGATCGGCAGCGGATCGCGCGTCGAACCATCATCCACCGCGAGCACGTACGGCCAATCGAACCGAGACTTCCGAGATGCTGCAGGAGCTGAGTTGCGCTCTCGCGATCCTCGTACACAGGCATTATTATGACAATACTTTGCTGCGTAACAGTCATTTGGCCTGCGATATCGAACTATCACATGTCTCCTGAGAGCCGACCCGGCGGTCGTCGCAAGTAATTTGCAGGAAATACCGTTGGAGTCCAGTGCCGCTACGGGAATAACCTTTCTCGCTTAAATCGACTTGGACCTTACCCAAGACGGACTTCGATCATTAGCTCGGTCCATCTAGTTCTGGCTCGAGCTGAACGGCCCGCAAACTGGTTTGGGGGCAAGTCCTTGCGGCTGCCGCATCTTGGCGATGGCGGGTCCTCTCCTCGATCCCCTAGCTACCGGCAGACCTGCTCGCGGCCAGAGCTCGCTTGGCCTGAGGGTCAGAGATCATACAAATATGCAGATGAATTCTGCCCAATGAATTGGTCCAAACGTCTCCCCATGTGGTCAAGATGCTCCACGATGAGGGCTTTCTCATCGAAGCCGTTCCAGTCGCAATTATGCGAGATGACGACCCACGTGCGGCCTCTGCCCCTCAATTGATCGAGCTCCCGGATATAGCCTTCCCTATTCAGCCGATTTTGCGTTCCCCACACCGAACGAGCGTTGTTGAGATCGTATAACGGCGAGTAAAATCGAAATGCCGGAGCGGCGCCGTAGTAGACATACACCGCGTCATTTTGCTGCCGTTGGGCGCCGAGATAGGCCATTACTGGTTTCATCTCTTCCCCAAGGCGCGGCTGCGACAAGTGTCGCCACGCCTCCGATGCGGGGGTACGGACCACCCATGCAAAGACCACCAGCGCCACTGGCAGCCCTATCCATGACAACCGCTTGTTTCTTTGCAGAAGCGAATAGATTCGCCCGATAAACTCCGCGACAATTAACGAAATGTTGGGCACAAGGAACAGCAGCAGCCGCCCAGCAAAGGGATATTTGTGAAGAGCCGACGCCATGAGCGTGAGGAGAATTGGCAGGTGCAGCATCAGCCCGAGCTGCCATCGCCGCAGAAAGATGGAGATGCTGCCAACTGCGAAAAGAATTGCCGCGCGACGTGGCAGGCCGACAGGGTCGTCCATGACTGTCCGCCATGTGCCATCGAACCACCCCCAATCCCGCCAGGGGGGAAATGGCATGAAGCTCTAATTCCAGTATTCCAACAATGAGCTGTTGGCAGCCAGCTCGCGCAAAGAAACAAAATACAAGATAGCCAGGCTCAAAAGCCAAAACCCAACGACACACGCCAGCATCAATATGCTGCGCCGATCGCGGTTCAAAATGAAGTGCACACCGAGCGCGGATCCCGCACCAACCAATGTGAACACGGCGGGATGGGAGAACCAGAGTGCGCCGGCACCCAACGCTGCCAGCAACGCGAAGTCTCGGCGGCCGAGATTTCGGTCGAGGCCGCGTACTATGGTGAGGAGAAGCACAAGGCAAATCAGCACATCGCTGGAATACTGCTTAACCTCGGATGTGTAGTAGATAAGACGGTCTGAGACTGCGAAGAGGATGATGGCGGCGACAACCGACAAGCGCTCGATGAATACGTGCTCCGCTAATGCGTACATCAGCCAGATCGAGGTCAATCCGCAAACAAGCGGGACGATACGCAGCACGTAGTCCATGTTCCCGAAAAGCACCGTCATCAGTTTTTGAAGAAACAGGAACCCGAGCGGAGCACCTTGCACGTAGTCCAGCGGTTGTGTAAGTCCGATGAAGGAACGATTGACGATGTTCAGCGCCAACATGGCTTCATCAAGCCATAAGGATCTATTGGCCATGTACTGCGATAGCCTGAGCACGGCGGCAATCATGAGTATGGCAACGCAAAGAATTGCCATATACGTCGCGGCGTGCTCTCTGACATTGAAGAGCTGAAAGGCCGATGTGCTGCTTGGTCTTGCCGACATGATAGGCGACACTGGTTTCGTACTGCACGTCGACGGTTGTAGGAATTGAGGATTGCCCCAGCGGGCTGAGTTCCGCCGAGAGGCACGCCTCGCTTCAATTACGGCGGTTATCGGCCGACTTTTGAAACAAGTATAAGCTATTGGACGTGAAGCCAACAGCCAACGCGACAAATTATATTTGGACGCCTACGAGCGAGCGCTGAGAGCCGGCCTTAAGGTTTTTGATAGCTAGAGGCAATAGGGGTGTGATGTCGGCTTGCCTTGGCTGTCGCCGGCCGTTGAGGCTACCCGAGCGGATCGAGGAGACGACCCTTCCGATTGCCTGATCTGAAAACGTTCTTGGTGGCCGCGGCCTCCTGCGGAATGCTGCATGTCGTCCAGCCGTCACATATCGTCCCGCGGCCACGGATTGGCGGCATCAGGACCCGTTCCGAGCGGGCGCTGCCCCGCGCATTCGCGATCGTCCCGGCACGTCAAGACGTGCCCAACCAGCTGACTTGCGGCTGGACGGATGCCAGGCCGAGCCGCAATTAACCCGTCTTGTACCAATATATTAACAAGTAGTGGTAAGCTGGTAGCTGTTGCCGTTACCGTTGATCAAAGGACTTCGCATGAGCGACGCCGGCGCTCTGCCTCCCACTCAGCACCTCCAGCGCATCGACCACTATGGCCGCCTTGAGCGGCCAGCCTACCACGCTTCGTTGAAGTTGTTCATCGACGCTTGCTGGATCGTTTTCATCATTGGTGCGTCGTCCGCACTATTTTTCCTCCGCATTCCTGACGTCGAGCGCTACTTCTGGCTTCCGGCTGATCTAGCGATCGTGGCATTCGCCATTGGTCGCCACCAACCACTTCTTCGCGCCGCGCAGAGGCACTGGGTATTCATGAGCTGGCCGCTGCTCGCCTGCGTATCCAGTTTATGGTCGACGAGCCCTACCGTGAGCCTCTACCACGGCATTCAATTGCTTATGACGATCATGCTCGGCCTTTTGTGGTGCACCTACGCGAGCCTCGAACGCATTCTTCCGGTGATTTTCACAGCATTATTGGCGACCGCAATCATGTCGATCGGCGCAGTATTCTTGATTCCCGGAAAGACGATTGGAAGCGGCGGCGAATGGCTTGGTGTATTTCCGCACAAGAATGTGCTTGGCCATATGATGACGCTTCTGATCATTACCAGCGTTTGTCTCCTGTTGCAGGGCTGGCGTCCCTTTGTGAGTGCAGGCGGTGTCGTCTTCGGAATAGCCCTGCTGATCCTGTCGAGTTCGGGAACTGCCCTCGCTGCGGCACTGATTGCCCTTGTGCCCCTGCCACTCGCCGTAACTTACCGATGGGGCTGGTTCCCGCTTATGATTGCTGTCGGCCTGATGCTTATCATCCCCTCTCTTGTCCTTTTCACCCTCGAAGTGAACCACGTCGATCTGGTCGACACCGTTCTCACCGGCATGAACAAGGACGCAACACTCACGGGACGCACAATACTCTGGGATTATGGAATCGAAGCATACAATAGCCGCCCCTGGCTCGGATTTGGCTATAAGGGCTATTGGGAAAGCCCCAACACGGGCGCGGCATATCTGCGCTTTGTTATCGGCCAGGATCTTTGGTTCTTTCACAACAATTTCGTCGATACCGCAGTCGCCTTCGGAACGATAGGTCCCATAGTTCTGGCTGGCGGACTTTGTGTTGCTTTCTTTGCAGCATGCAGGAAATTCGCAGCCAGCGACCAGTTCGTGTCGCTGTGGCCTGTGCTCTTCATCGTTTTCGTGACAGTCCTCGCCTGCTTCGAGAACCCGCTCTTTCAGAACCATAGCCTTCATCAGTTCTTGCTCATCGTGGCCGTCGCAGCAACTGTTCGCGGTGATCCTTCGGCTCCGGACTCAAACGGATCGGAAAGATGGGACGGCGACGCGAACGGCGCAGGACGACCTGCGGGCAGTCGCGCATGAGCCCAGCAAGTGGCGTATTGCCCCGCAATCAGACGAGATCGACGGTATAGAAGGTGCGAGGTGATTGACCACGGCTGCAAACGAGAAGCTTCTGTGCCACTCCGCGAAATCGCCTTTTTTGGTCACGATTCGACCGAGAGCACGATCATCAAGCGCGTGACGACCTTCGAGGCCAACGGCTCACGCGTTGTTGGCTTCATGTATAGGCGTCAGAGAGGCGGCGACCGGCCACCGTCATGGCAAAACATCGATCTCGGATTGACGATCGAACGAAATTATCTGGCGCGCCTGCCCAGGCTGTTTGCTGGCCTCTTGACCATCCTGCAACACGGATCCGCCATCCGAGCGTGTCGCATCCTTTATGCGCGCAACATCGACATGCTGCTCATTGCCGCCCTGACCAAACTCCTGACAAGGAGCAGGGCAGTTCTCGTATACGAGGTGCTCGATGTGCAGCGCGTCTTTCTCGGTCAACGGCTCATCAATAGGCTTTTCCGTTGGATGGAGCGCGCGCTCCTCGCTCGCTGTGACCTATTGGTCGTGAGCTCACCTGACTTCATCTCGCACTACTTCGAGCCATGCCAGCACTATACGGGCCCCTGGCGTCTGCTCGAGAACAAGATTTCAGCACGCCAGATCCCGAACAGCCCCCGCGCGGTCGCCGCCAAGCTGGCCCCCGGTCCGCCTTGGGTCATCGGGTGGTTTGGCGTCTTGCGCTGTGTTCGTAGCCTCGAAATTCTCGGCAAGATCGCAGATGCACTTGGCGACCGTGTGCAAATCCACATCCGCGGCGTACTATCCAAGGACGACCTGACGGCGGATGTTGTTGAGAAGGAGGTCGCCCGGCGGAGAAATCTCACGTTCGGCGGACCATATGTCGCCCCACGCGACCTGTCCGCTCTCTACGGTGCCGTGCACTTTACATGGTGCATTGACTATCTCGACGCCGGCACCAATTCGGATTGGCTGCTGCCCAACAGGCTTTACGAAGGCGGCTTGATGGGATCTCTCGCCCTCGCCAGAAAAGATACGGCAACGGGCCGGATGGTGGAGCGTGAAAATCTGGGCTGGACGTTCTCGGACCCCCTTAACCACACCGTCGCCGCGTTTCTCGACAACCTCGATCCTGAAACTTTTGACGGCGCACATCGTGTCGTAGAAGCTAAGAGCCGCTCGGTCTTTGTCGATGAGACCGACACGCGCGATCTGCTGGAATATTTGGACGAGCTGCACCGCCTTGGGGCTAGACACCGACCTGCCAGTGAACGGGCACGAACTCATGACGCGGCTGAAAATTCTAGCTCCTGAGCGCTATCCGTGGACATTCAATGGGCCGCGACATTCCCGTCACATCATAGAACGAAGAGCTTTCCTGCCGCTAAATCGTTTCTCGACGAAGCTCGAGGGCATAACGATATTCAATCCGCTGCCCTTCAGGCGTTTCGATCTCACCCACGCTTTCAACCGCATCCCTCTGGAGCGGCACCCATTCATAATCAGTTTCGAGTTGCACTTGCCCAGAGCGTATGGATTGGAGGAAACAGCTTACTTTCAACACCTGCGCAAAATTCTTGCCGGTCCACGATGTCTCGCAATTGTCGCCATCTCGGAGCATGCTCGAGAGATATTCAAACAGACGCACCAGTCCAGCCCATACGGCGCCGAGCTCTTGAATAAACTCACGCTAAGATATCCGAATGTGCCGATTCCGGAATCCCATCACACATTCGCCGGCAATACCACGGAGCACATCACCGTTGCATTCGTCGGCAATCATTTCGGTCGCAAGGGAGGGTGCGTCGCGGTCGAGCTCGCCCAACTTGCCTTATCTGCCGGGTTCCCCCTCATTGTGGAGATCGTCTCCTCGCTCGAGGTCGGCGGCGCTATCTGGACCGACCCGGTCTCCAAGAGCTTCTTCGACCGTTATTTTGCCTTGCTGGACCTGCCCAACGTTCGTTGGCATCGCACGCTCGACAATCCCGCCGTCTTGGAACTGTTCCGCCGCTCCCATTTTTCCCTGCTTGCAACGTTTGGGGATACATTTGGATACACGGCGATAGAGTCGCTGGCACATGGCACGCCCGTGATAGCAACGCGTCAGGGGGCCTTGACCGAATTCATTTCACATCGGGAGAATGGCATACTGTTGGATCTGCCCACGTCGCCGGTGGGTGAATGGGTACACTCTTCCTCTCCCCATCGCGCCGACAAGCGCTTCGAATCTATCTTTGCGGAAGAGGTCAGCCGTCTCGCCAAGCAGGCATTCGAAGAGATTGTGCTGGCTGTGAAGGAGAGGGACGCCCTCCTGGAAATGCGTCGTCGTGCGCGAGAGACAGCCGTACGCATGTTTGACGGACATTCGGCAAGTGAGTTTTGGGATGAGTTTTATGTCCGGGTTTTGGCAGAGAGCAGCCCTAAGCAGGTCTGCCAATAGGAGGGTCAGAATGCGTGTGAGGAACCTTCTGTGGTCGTTCTTGCTCTTGTTCTTGCCCTTGCTCCCAGCCGCGGGCCCGTCTCAAGCTGGTGGCCCAGACCCTCAGGCGTCGGCAGGAGGTTTCGTAGAACGCTTCGACATTCTCGACCGCAAACGTTGGTATATCTCGAGCGGATGGTCGAACGGTCCTCACCAGAATTGCACTTGGTCGCAGGCTAACGTGATGGTGAGCAACTCAGCTCAGTTGCAGCTAACCGATCGTCGTAGCTCGGACCGGCCGTTCACGTGCGCCGAGCTCCAGTCGCGAGAATTCTACAGCTATGGCACCTACGAAGTGCGGATGCGCCCTGCGGCTAACCCAGGAACGGTCAGCGCGTTCTTCTCGTATACGGGCCCCCCGCCAAGCGGCCAAGGACGTGAGCACAACGAGATAGACTTCGAATTTTTGGGAAAAACCCGCAATGGTGTCTTTCTCAACTACTTTGTTGGCGGCCGCGGCCACGAGCAAACCATCAAATTTGATTTCGATGCCACGGCATCGCCAAATGACTACGCGTTTGAGTGGACGCCCCAGTCAATTCGGTGGTTTGCCAATGGCTCGCTGATCCGTGAGGTTAAAAATACCCCAGATACTCCGCTTCCGACCCAGCCCCAGAAAATCATCCTCAGCATCTGGAACGGTACCGGCCCGGATCAGGAAGCCTGGTTGGGACGCTTCGAATATCCGGGTCAACCAATTGTCGCGGCGTATGAGCTCGTCGCCTTCACACCAATGGGTTCGCCCTGCCAGTTTCCGACGTCAATAGTCTGCCGGCAGGACGGATCGAAGGGGGAGTCATCGAACGGGGAATCGCGATGAAGTGGGGAGCGCCAGCTCGCACAACGGGCTTATGGTCGGTTCTACTCGGCGGCACCGCTCACCGGTTGGTGCTGGTGGCTTTGCCAGAGCGGGCGGTGGCTGAAATCTGATCCCCGTTGACTGATCGCGGCTGACTAATGAATTCCAATAGGCCGGAATAGCACGCCTCGGCAGAGAACCGCCTTTTGGCAACGGCAAGCGCCTCCCTGCACTTTTGGTTTCGCAGATCATCGTCGCGGAGCAACCGTGCAATCGCGTCAGCGAAGTCGTGCGCGTCGTCGGTTACCGTCACAGCCGGACTGGTCGCGTCTTCCACCCCTTCAACTGTCACGGAGGTTGCAACGATGGCCTTTCCATTGCTGAGGGCCTCAATGAGTTTGATCTTTAGCCCAGAGCCGACGATCAAAGGAGAGATGACGACCCCCGCCATGCGATAGAGCGGCTGCAGATCGGGCACCAACCCGAGATGGCGAACGCCTTCAATGCTGTGGGAGACGGCGCGCGGGACGGTGCCGGCGACGAGCAGACTGCACCCTGGAATTGCGCGCCTCACATCTGGCCATGCGTGTTCGAGGAACCAGCGCAGGCCCAGCACATTCGGCGCGGTATTACTGCCGACAAACAGAACCGTCCGGCTATCGCCGGGTTGCGGCGCATCCGTCGTCGTGACAGCCATAGGCGCCAGGATGACGCGACGTTGCGGAAGCCGCTCTGCGACGAAGCTGGCCTCTTTGGCCTGTATGGCGACGACGGCGTCCGCTTGACCAAGCAGTGCGATTTCGCTGGCTTCGTCCAATGCCGAAACGGAGTCGGACGCCTTAACACCTTCAAATTTGCCGCCTCGGCTGCAAAAGAGATCGTGCATGACGACGAGGCTGCGGGCTGCGGGGCACAAGGCGTACGGGATACCTGGTGTGAGGAACGCATAATCGGCGATGACGACGCTGCTTGAGGGTGGTGCGTGCCGGGCGATGAAGATCTGATCGTCTCGCGTCCAGGGCGCCGCGATGGCGTAAGCCGCGGGCTTCACCCGGCTACGTTGGACGATACCCAAACGCATAAGCAGCATTTCCACGACCGTAAACGCCGCGGCCAGATAAATCCGCGGGTTCGTTGCGAGGAATAGTCGCCTGCCTATTGGCCACGAGCCCCTGATGGAAACTTCATCGAACACGCCCATCTCCGAACGAAAATAGAGGAAGGGCCAACGCCCGAACGTGGCCGGGTTGGGAGATATGAGGGTTATCTTGAAGCCATTTGCGCGAAGCGCATTGCATATGCTGAGCAGATAGGCCGAGCTACCGTTCGTGTTGCCTATGATGCGCTGTCGCGAGATCAAGCACACCCGCTTCTCGGAAACAGCCTGCTTCTCGGCAACGGACTGTCTCCCGTCGCTGGCATCCGGCACAAGCCGCCGAAGCCTGGCCATGACCGGCAATCTGAGAAGAGGAATTGCATTCGGATGCCTTGCGGCAAGCTTCGCAGCCGCAAGCCAATCTCTCGACTTCAAGGCTGAAATGATATGGGTGTAGGAAAGCGCGCGCTCGATCGAAGCGCGGCGCTTTTGCCGAGCCTGCGTGATGGCTCCTTGAGTCGCATCGAATCGCCCGTCCATGGCGTCGTCGGCAAGGAGAAGGCGTTCCAAATCGGCGGCAGAGATTCTATGTGACGTCGAAAGTTGGTGCCTGCGATAGAAGTAGCCGAGCGCGCCGACGAGACGATAGCGCGCACCACAGAGAAGCTGTTGCAGGACAAAATCGAAGTCTTCACCGATGGGCAGCGTGGGATTGTAGAGGATGGCATGCGTGCGCAGAAATGCCCTGTCGAAGAGCGGTTTCAGGTAGCCCAAGGGCGGAGACGACGAGAACAGCCGATTCGATAAAATGAATTCGCTCGTTGTGACCCAGCGCGGTGTTCGTTCCGGCCTGGACAGGAGCGTCTTGGGTGCTTTGCCGTCCTGAAAGACGAGAAGATCATCAGCGCAAATTTCCGCTTGCGACCGCTGCATCTCGGCCACCAGCGACTCGAGCCGCTCCGGATGCATCATGTCGTCGCTGTCGAGAACGCTGATCCACCTGCCGCTCGCGGCGGCGAGTCCCGCGTTGCGCGCGTTGCCGGGCCCCGATCTCTGATCAAGAGCAATGACGCGAATCCGCGCGTCCTCCCTCGCAATCGATTGAGCGAGGGCCAAACTGCCATCCGTCGACGCATCGTCCACGAACAGTATTTCTATATCTCTTAAAGTCTGCCGCGTAGCAGAGAGAAGCGAATCGCGAACAAACCTGCCTCCATTGTAATTGGCAATAATAATGGAGACTACCGGCGACATCCGCTGCTCACCGCTGCAAGACCATCATCCAACGCGCTCGGAGGTGCCGACGATAGACGCGATCATGAAATCGGTGTCAAGGACGTTCAGATCATCTCGTTGCCGTGCCTCTTCAACGCCTTCTCGCTCCAGTGATCCGGGACGATCTGCCGCGGCCTTGTGTGCCGGCCTGCTCATCCACGCTACATTCGCCTTTAGGGCACGCGTGGCAAATTAATTAAAGCGCCCAGTTGCACGGGAGCAGCTCCATATTGAGTACGATGACCGGAATCCTCGGATGATTGCAGTTGCACCTCACGCCGACTTGGCCGATCCTTTAACTTAACCGCATCGCATTATAGAGCTAGACGTCCCTCATCAGTGCTGTGCAATGCCCGCCTTGGATCATCCGCCGACCACGAACTGCACCATCGAACTGTGATTGGATTGTATGGGCACCATGCGATTGGCAAATAGTCTTCGGCAAGCGAAACGCCAGATCGGCATCCGCTATAACCGGGTGGAATCGCTCCTCTTCGATCTCCGGTACGGTACTGATACCCGCGGCAAAGCCGCTGTCGCAGAACTCTCCCCGGTTGGAGAGAATGTCACGCACGGAACGGGTTATCAGGCAGTGAATGCCGCACACTTCCGAACGGTAATGCGCGGGCTTCCGTTTCCAGAAGGTAGCGTCTTTGTCGATATAGGTTGCGGCAAGGGGAAACCCCTCCTTCTCGCGTCGACACTCGACTTTATAAAGCACGCCGTGGGGGTTGAGTTCTCCGGCGCCCTTTGCGAGATTGCGCGGCGCAACGCGACCGTGTTTAAGTCTAAGACGCCTGGCCGTACGGCTCCTATATCCGTAATCCACTGCGACGCCATAACGTACGAGATCGAGCCCGATCAGAATATATTCTTCCTGAACAATCCGTTCGATTCTGAGTTGACGTCCGCGTTTCTGCAACGCCTTACGCTCTCCGCCGAAAAACATCCTCGTCCGCTCTGGCTGCTTTATGGCAATCCAGCGCATCGCGCCACCATGGAACAAAACGAAAAGTTCACATGGCTGCGCGATTTTAAATTCTTCGGCCCCGGTCGAGACATAGCGGTTTTTTGCATTGACGGAACCCAGCAGGCCAGTGGCAAACATGACCGAGTCTTATAACGTCCGCTGGTTCAAACACTGGCATCCCGCGCTCGATGAGGCACTGAACGTATTGCCCCAGACGAGCAGCTATCCCCACGATCTCTTACGCCACGTAATTCAGACTCCCGGGACGGTTGAAAAACAGACCGCTCTCATAACCCGTCGTGGAGTCCCCGTGGCAATCGCCGGCCTGCGGCGTCTCAGCCGATTGGTCTGGGAACCAGTAAATCGTTGGCTCCTCCCGGGCCCTGTTTTTACGGCAAAAGAAGAAACGCCTATTTCGGCCCTCGACTCCCTGTCACTCGAAATACCCATAGCATGGTGGCGCATGGCTGATCCGCCTCCGTCCTCCCCATCAATCCGTGCGCTTGAGACACTGCCAACCTATATTATGCTCAATACCGATAATCACGAGGAGTTTTGGCGCGAAACCGATTATCTCAAAACCATCAAGAACACCCGCAATCGCTGCAAGAACTTCACGTTCGAGATCGACCGTCCCGGAGTCGCCGATTGGGTCATCCAAAATTGGTCCACCAAATGGCGCACGGAACCAGGAGCTGACCCGAGCCTTGTCGACAGACAAGCAATCGCGGCATTTCTCGAGCCGAGAGGATTGCACCACACGATCGCGCTTTTCGACAACGGCAAGCTGATAGGCGGCTCCACCAATCTCGTCGACCGCGGGTGCCTCGTAGCGGGAGTTCTCTATTTCGAGCCGGAATATCGTCGCTACAACGCCGGAATACGCCTTATCGATCTGGCCTTTGCCCTTTCGTTGGAACGCGGGCTCACCGCCTTCGACCTCGGTGGCCGTTCGGAATACAAGAAGAAGTGGGCGCCCGAGCGTGGCACGCGCAGCTCCTTCGTCTATTCTCCTTCAGTTGTCTATCGTACACGCCAGACCGCTGCACTAGCCCATAAGATTTACGGCGCGACCAGGCACCTCCTCAGCCACGCAGTTCCCCGACAGAACCTCTCCACCGGTGATCGCGCCCATCAAGGGGCCCAAACGAGCGGAAATGACGGGCAACCCCGCTCACAGAAGGAAGTTGACCTACCTTAAACTTCCCGCCGCAACATGCGGCATCATTTCATGGACTTTGTCTTGCGCAACGGCAGGCGCGCTCGACCGAGCGGAATGGGTGCATCCTTCGTCAGAGGATTGCGCTTCCTGCTCGCGGCCAACATCTTCTTCCGTCTGACTTACCGAACCAATACTGCACTGCACCCCGGATATTGCCCAGGATCTTTCCGTGGTGACGCAATCTCAGCTCATCATTAAATAACGGGCCGCCGAAATATTCGAAAAAGCCATTGCGAAAATCCCAATATAAATGGCGTAAAAGTATCGGCGACGCGAAAGCGTACTTAGCGTATAAGGCCCCATTCCCGACATTGTATTGGTTGTGCAATTTACGAATATCGTCGAGGTGGCGCCTGCCGTGAAAGTGGTAGACGACTATGTCGGGATCATAGAGGATCTTCACCCCCGCCAGATAGGCGCGATAGACATACTCCGTATCTTCCGCCGCGCCGATGCGCTCCCCGGTCCGAACCGCACATCAAAGCCCCCGACAAGATCCACGACGCTCCGGCTGATTGTGAGATTGCAGCCGTGCGCGAAACCGCCAGGATGAGTTGGCTCGCGATACTCCTGCGAAACGATGTCGGTCTTTATGGTGAATGGAAGATCCTGCGGATCACCGAGCTCGACACGTCCGCCCCTGAGAACTGGACGATTGTCCTCAGAATAGGCAAGCACCAATTTCGAAACGAAGTCGCCGGCAACGCAACAATCGTCATCGGTAAAAACTAATATATTTCCCGAGGCCTCGCGAATCCCTTCATTCTTTGCCCGGCTGACTCCGGGTTCTTCAATGTAGATGGATTTTAAGGGAACCGATGTTTGACCTGCCCACTCGCAAAGAAAATCGCCTGTACCATCGCTAGATCCATTGTCCACAACGACGACCTCGGTCTCGATGTCTGGACGAGCAGTCGCCGCCCTCTCTATAGAAGCAAGGCAGCGCTCAAGAGACCCCTTTCGATTGCGGGTGCAAACAATAAACGTGATATCAGTCATGAGGGTATTTTATTTGTGTGTCCATGTCTCGCAGCACAATTCTAATTTAACATAAATCCCGGCACGTCACCATTGCAGATGGCGGCCGGCGATACTTGATGTCGATGTAGCACCAAGTGCGTGCATATCCACCAATCGAAGCCGGCAACACCGACGTCACAATTTACGCTTACTAATATTTCTGAACGCCGACGGGGCAGCATATTGTAAGTGTGCAGCCAATATTGCATTACTCGGGTACTGTGCGCAGTCGGCCATCTCAACCATCAAGCGTCCACTTTAATAGAGCTCGAGCTAGCTTCGGTGACAATTCCCGGCGACCCAACAGATCAGGGCATGGAACGCGACTCGCCCGGGCCTTCCGAGCCCCCGCTTCTAGTCGATCTCGATGGGTCTCTGCTACGGACAGACTTACTCCTCGAGACAACATTGGCCTATCTGAGCGGCAACCCGCTTCGCATTTTCCATCTCGTATACTGGCTCCTCAAGGGCCGTGCCAATCTGAAGCGAAAGCTCGCAGAGGCAGTTGATCTCGACGTCGAGTTCATTCCCGTCAACGATGAAGTGACCATGCTGGCCACCCAGGCAAGCCGCCAGGGCAGGCACGTATTTCTCGTGACGGCAACGGATGTGGGACTCGCAGATAAGGTCGCGGCTCGGTTTTCATTTTTTTCTGGCGTCATTGCCAGCGACGGCGAAACGAATTTGAAGGGTGCGCAGAAGGCGCGAGCCATCCTCCAGCGGTTCCCGAAAGGCTTCGATTACATCGGCGACAGCGCGGTCGATCTCCACGTCTGGCAACACGCCCGCAAAGTCATCGTTGTCGAACCGAGCCACGCCCTGCTGCAGGCCGTGAATGATCTTCGCAAGCCCACCTCGGTGATCACACGGCCGCCGCGCAGTCACGCCCTGATCAGGGCGGCACGGCTCCACCAATGGGCCAAGAACACCCTCGTCTTCCTGCCAGCGATATTAAGCGGCCAGATTGCCCACTTTGACACGGCTGTCTCGTGCGCGCTTGCGTTCTTAGCCCTCGGTCTTGTCGCCCTCGGCACGTATCTCATCAACGACCTTTTTGATCTTCCCCACGATCGCCGGCATTGGTCGAAGCGCCACCGGCCCATCGCGAGTGGAGAACTACCCATCGGCATGGCTGCCGTCATCGCGGCGGTCTCTATTGCGTCCGGCATGGCAATCGGAGCGGCAATCGGGGTCGGCGCGGTCTTGGTGCTCGCCGCCTACCTCACCCTCACGCTCGCCTACTCTATGCACATCAAGCGCGTGCCAATTCTGGATGTCGTCACGCTGGCATGCCTATTCACGCTGCGCCTTGCCCTCGGCATCGCAGCGGCCCACGTCGTGGCCTCGCCTTGGCTGCTGGTCTTCTCGATGTTTCTGTTCACGTCACTGTCGACCGCTAAGCGCCTCACGGAGATACAGGGCACCGCAAGCAAGGGCGAGAGCGCCGTCGCCGGCCGCGGCTATCTCACTGTGGATGCGCCGCTCGTGCTTGGCTTCGGGCTCGCGACCGGTACGGCATCCGTACTCATCATGGTGCTCTACCTTATCTTTGATGCCTTCAGCCGCGACTTCTACGGTAACCCGCATTGGCTCTGGCTATTCCCCATCATATTGTTTCTTTGGATCTCTCGCGTCTGGCTCGTGGGCCAGCGCGGTGAGCTAAATGACGATCCGGTCGCTTTCGCCCTCAAGGATCGCCCGAGCCTTGTCCTCGGCGCCGTCATGGCCGTCGCCTTCGTTCTCGCCTGGGCCGGCGCACCCCTATGAATTCTGGCGGGAGACCACTTTACATGCGGCACGTCCACGACCTGCCCCAGGGCGTCCGGTTCCTCTTGGTGGGTGGCTTCGCCGCGCTGGTCAATTGGCTCGTCCGCTTCCCGCTGTCCCTCTTCCTGCCCTTTGCCGCCGCCGTGGCGACCGCGACCGCCATCGGCATGGTCGTCGGATTCGTCCTCTACCGGCACCTCGTGTTTCCCGGCTCCCAGCGTGCATTGGGCGATCAGTTGCGCGACTTCATCCTCATCAACCTCGTAAGCATGGGAATCGTAACCTTCGTCGCTGTCGTATTCGAAGATCGTGTGTTACCCCTCATAGGCGTCACATGGCACGCCGAGGCGATAGCGCACGCGATCGGCATCGCCGCGGGCGCACTCAGCAACTTCTACGGACATCGACATCACAGTTTCCGCAGCCAGTGAGCAGAAATAGACATGCGAAGATGCCCGTCAATCGCTGCGATGAAGCCGCACCTTTTAACTCGCCCGGCCGCCCCTGCTTGAGATGAAAGTAATTCGGGGGATTCTGAAATGACCGCGCCACAGGAAAGACAACACGCGCTGTCTCAGACTCTATGGCAGGTCGGCGCGCCGCTCATCCTTCTTCCCGTACTCGTCTTTTGCAGCGTAACAGTTCTTTTCATTGCAGGCGCGTCATTATCCGGTCCCGCCGCACTCCTCGTGCTGGCAATCGCAACGGCTGCATCTCTTGCCGTAACGCAAGTTCTATTTCAGGGAAATTGGCGCCTCAACTCACTCATATCCGTGGCACTCATAATCCTGGCCATTTTTCTGTCGCAGCTCTTCCACGATACGTCGATCGACGGCCAGCACTATCATTTTCAGGCCATCTACGCGCTCGCACACGGCTGGAACCCCTTCTGGGATACCGGCCCCCCTCCAACAATCGCTGACCCTCCAGCCTTGTGGGTCTTCCACTACCCACGGAGTGCCTGGACGTTCTCTGCCACGCTCCTCGCTGCCGGATTTCCTTTTGCCGCTACTAAGGTTGCGAATTTTCTGTTCCTTTTTGGCGGCGCGCTCGTTTTAAGCGGCGCCCTGTTTCGTTTCGGCTTTTCGCCGATATCCACGTTGCTGTTGAGCGGCGCCGCTATCCTCAATCCGATTGTTCTGGGCCAGCTTTATACGGGTATGAATGATGGTTTGCTGTTCTTCTGTATCGCCATCTTCACCGTTTCAATTACATGCTGGGTAACTAAAAATGATCGCAACGCCTTGCTTCTGGGCGTCGCCGCCATGCTGTTCGGCCTCAATCTGAAATTCTCTGGCGTACTCATATTTGCCGTCCTTTGCGCGTTCGCGTGCCTAGGGTGGTACGTGGTCGCCGGCTGGCGTCCGGCGTCTCGCGCTTCGGTCCTGTTGCTCGCCGTTGCTGCTCTGAGCATCGTCGGCCTCGGATGGTCACCTTACGTGCTGAACTATTTCAATTTCGGCCATGTCTTCTATCCTCTTATGGGCGCGAAAGCTGTCGATATAATGGACGGGAATACACCTGCCGTCTTGAGCGGCCTCTCAGGAATTGGGCGCTTTTTCTTTTCACTTTTTGCCCACACCCACTCGGGTTATGAAACGTTGTCGACGTTGAAAGTGCCATTTTATCTGACGAGTGAGGAAATTCGCAGTTCTGGCGGCGTGGACGTCCGCATTGGAGGATTCGGCCCGCTTTTCTCCGGAGTGCTCGCGCTTGCGACCATATCGAGTGCGCTGCAACTGGTGGAGCGCCCCAGAACACCCACGATCTGGGGATTATTCTTCATCGGCGGCGCTCTCCTGGTTTCAGTCGCGCTGATGCCGCAGAATTGGTGGGCTCGCTATGTTCCGCACTTTTGGCTGGTGCCGTGGTGTGTGGCAGCCGCGGCAATTGCGGCGACAAGCCGCTCGCAGCATTTCCTAGGCTGGTCGATCGTTATCGTGATGCTTCTGAACGCCGGAATCGTTGCGGGTGCGGCGACATGGCTGGTGGCCAAACGTAGCGCTGCCGTCACGGCGCAAATGCGCGAAATGAAGCTCGATAGCAGGACGTATTGCGTCTACCCCGCCTTGGCGCAATCGCGATTGCTCCTCTTCCAGGAGTGGGCGATCAAGGCCGACGCCGTCGCTCGGGCGGCTGACCTCACTTGCGCCGCACCCTCCCCCATTGCGTCATATGGGCCGGACAGGATCGGAGGCCTAATCTGTGCCTGCCAGCCTCGATAAGAAAACGTCCGCCACTCAGCCGTCGCCAGACGACGACGTCATGACGTCCGAGCGGTGCATGTCGGATTGAGCTCAGAGTGCACGGCCCGACGCGTGAGGCGATCGAGTGAGCTCAGCCAAGCAGCTTGGCACGATCGGCCTGCACCTGAAGAAAAACGGCGGATATTGCGTGCTCTCGGGCGTCGGAGAAGCTAGGGACGGCTCACTTGACTCGGCTCCTCGGCGGAGCCTAAAGGACATGCGGGTTTTCACGCTTTCG